>NZ_RJMV01000001.1 GCF_003943735.1 Streptococcus sanguinis
GCGCTCGTCGGCGCTCGTCGAGGCTGAGGTGCTTGCAGATACTGACGCACTCGTCGAAGCAGACGTACTTGCACTTACTGATGCACTCGTGGACGCGGACATGCTTGCGCTTACCGACGCACTCGTCGATGCTGAGGTACTTGCACTTACCGACGCGCTCGTGGAGGCTGAGGTGCTTGCGCTGACTGACGCGCTAGTAGACGCTGAGGTGCTTGCTGAAACTGATGCACTCGTGGACGCTGAGGTACTTGCGGATACCGACGCACTCGTCGATGCTGAGGTACTTGCGCTTACCGACGCGCTAGTTGAGGCTGAGGTACTTGCTGATACTGACGCACTCGTGGAGGCTGATGTACTTGCACTCACTGACGCACTGGTTGACGCTGATTCACTTGCGGATACTGATGCGCTTGTGGACGCTGACGTACTTGCGGAAACTGAGGCGCTGGTTGATGCTGACGTACTTGCTGACACTGACGCGCTCGTTGAGGCGGACGTGCTGGCAGACACTGATGCGCTAGTCGAGGCTGAGGTACTTGCTGATACGGACGCGCTGGTCGACGCGGACGTGCTGGCAGACACTGACGCACTCGTTGAGGCGGACGTGCTGGCAGACACTGACGCACTGGTTGACGCTGATTCACTTGCGGATACTGATGCGCTTGTGGACGCTGACGTACTTGCGCTTACGGACGCGCTGGTCGATGCCGACGTGCTTGCTGACACTGACGCGCTCGTTGAGGCGGACGTGCTGGCAGACACTGATGCGCTAGTCGAGGCTGAGGTACTTGCGCTGACTGATGCACTCGTCGACGCGGACGTGCTAGCGCTGACTGAAGCACTTGTTGACGCGGACGTACTTGCAGATACAGATGCACTTGTTGAGGCTGAGGTACTTGCAGATACCGACGCACTCGTCGAGGCAGATGTACTTGCACTCACTGACGCACTTGTTGAAGCGGACGTGCTGGCGCTTACCGATGCACTCGTTGAAGCCGAGGTGCTTGCAGATACAGACGCACTCGTGGAGGCTGATGTACTTGCACTCACTGAGGCACTCGTGGAGGCAGATGTACTTGCACTCACTGACGCACTCGTGGAGGCTGATGTGCCTGCTGAAACTGACGCACTTGTCGATGCTGATGTGCTTGCGCTCACTGAAGCACTAGTTGAAGCTGAGGTACTTGCGCTGACTGATGCACTCGTTGAGGCCGAGGTGCTTGCACTTACGGATGCGCTCATGGATGCTGAGGTGCTTGCACTTACTGATGCGCTCGTTGACGCAGACGTACTTGCACTTACGGAGGCGCTGGTGGACGCTGACGTACTTGCACTTACTGACGCACTTGTTGACGCGGACGTGCTGGCAGACACTGATGCGCTAGTCGAGGCTGAGGTACTTGCTGATACGGACGCGCTGGTCGACGCTGACGTGCTGGCAGACACTGACGCACTCGTTGAGGCGGACGTGCTGGCAGACACTGACGCACTGGTTGACGCTGATTCACTTGCGGATACTGATGCGCTTGTGGACGCTGACGTACTTGCGCTTACGGACGCGCTGGTCGATGCCGACGTGCTTGCTGACACTGACGCGCTCGTTGAGGCGGACGTGCTGGCAGACACTGATGCGCTAGTCGAGGCTGAGGTACTTGCTGATACGGACGCGCTGGTCGATGCCGACGTGCTTGCTGACACTGACGCGCTCGTTGAGGCGGACGTGCTGGCAGACACTGATGCGCTAGTCGAGGCTGAGGTACTTGCCGATACGGATGCGCTGGTTGAAGCTGAGGTGCTTGCACTTACCGATGCACTCGTCGATGCAGACGTACTTGCCGATACGGACGCACTCGTTGATGCAGATGTACTTGCACTCACTGACGCACTCGTCGATGCTGACGTGCTTGCGCTTACTGATGCACTCGTCGACGCTGACGTGCTTGCGCTTACTGATGCACTGGTTGACGCGGACGTGCTGGCACTTACTGATGCACTTGTTGATGCTGACGTACTTGCTGATACGGACGCACTAGTCGAGGCTGACGTGCTTGCAGAAACTGATGCACTCGTCGATGCAGACGTACTTGCTGATACAGATGCACTAGTCGAGGCTGACGTACTTGCACTTACAGAGGCGCTGGTGGACGCAGACGTACTTGCGGATACGGACGCACTAGTGGACGCTGACGTGCTGGCAGACACTGATGCGCTAGTCGAGGCTGACGTGCTTGCTGATACGGACGCGCTGGTCGAGGCTGACGTGCTGGCAGACACTGACGCACTCGTAGACGCTGACGTACTTGCGGATACTGACGCACTCGTTGAAGCTGACGTACTTGCGGATACTGATGCGCTTGTGGACGCTGACGTACTTGCGCTTACGGACGCGCTGGTCGATGCCGACGTGCTTGCTGACACTGACGCGCTCGTTGAGGCGGACGTGCTGGCAGACACTGATGCGCTAGTCGAGGCTGAGGTACTTGCTGATACGGATGCGCTGGTTGAAGCTGAGGTGCTTGCACTTACCGATGCACTCGTCGATGCAGACGTACTTGCGGATACGGACGCACTCGTTGATGCAGATGTACTTGCACTCACTGACGCACTAGTCGATGCTGACGTGCTTGCAGAAACTGATGCACTAGTCGATGCTGACGTACTTGCTGATACAGATGCACTAGTCGATGCTGACGTACTTGCGGATACTGAGGCACTGGTGGACGCAGACGTACTTGCACTTACAGAGGCGCTGGTGGACGCAGACGCACTAGTGGACGCGGACGTGCTGGCAGACACTGATGCGCTAGTCGAGGCTGACGTGCTTGCTGATACGGACGCGCTGGTCGAGGCTGACGTGCTGGCAGACACTGACGCACTCGTAGACGCTGACGTACTTGCGGATACTGACGCACTCGTTGAAGCTGACGTACTTGCAGATACTGATGCACTTGTCGACGCTGACGTGCTGGCACTCACTGAGGCACTCGAGGAAGCAGATGTACCTGCTGAAACTGATGCACTTGTCGACGCGGACGTACTTGCACTTACCGATGCGCTAGTGGACGCAGAGGTCTTAATTGACACAGAAGTACTTATAGATGCGGAACTACTTGCTGAAGTTGAGGCACTAGCAGAGGCTGACTTACTTTCAGCAATAGATGCGATTGTTGAGGTAGAGGCGCTGACGGATGCGGAGGTGCTTGCAGATTTAGAAGTACTTCCTTCTCTTGTATCTACTAACTTGCCACCATCAACTGTGGCCGTTCTGCCATCTCTGAATGTGATAGTAGCATCACCATTATTAGAAACCGAAATAGCTGTATTTAAGTTTTTATTTTCTACATCTATCGCTCTTAAGTTTGGATTACTCTGCTTAATCGCTTCTCTGACCTGATTTTTTTCAGTTTCAGATAATTGATTAGGATTGTTGACTAATACAGTATTCTCAGGAAGATTTGGTCTGTATCGAATAATTAACATAAACTGACCATTAACTTCTCTTTTTCTAACCGCAGCGTTCATTTCTTGTTGCGTCACATTCACGTTACCTGCAGCATCGGTAGCAACAATATAACGCGTATAGTCACCAATAGCTGTATCAACAGGAACATTTCCATAAATTCGTATCCTTAGCTGATTACCCTCTTGTTGAACTGAATGTTGCACCCAATTAGTAGCTCTATCATCGCCATTATTATATAGCCAACGATATCGTGTTCTGGATATATCAAAAGCATTCGAATTATCTGTAACAGTCGCATAATATTCGAATGACTCTCCTCTATAAACTGTAATTTCACTTGGAACATTAACAACAGGTCTCTCTGTATCAACTGCATTTGCTACATCACGACGTTTCCGAACACGAGCAGTTTCACTTGAGGTACTGGTTGAGGCATTATTAGTCGAAGATCTATTGGTTTCAGATGATGCACTTTGACTATTTACAGTAGATTCTGACTTGGAGCTAGCTGAGGTAGATGCTGGCTGAGATGCACTGACTGAATCAGATGTACTTGAAGACACTGAAAGAGACTCAGATACACTTAAGGAATCTGAGACTGCTTGAGATGTGCTGGCACTGATAGAAGCAGAGCTAGACTGTGACATTGACTCTGAAGCTGAAATGCTGGCAGAGATAGACGCACTGACAGAAGCACTGGCACTGGCTGAGGATGTATCTGATACAGACTCTGACTCAGTATGTGAGCTTGCTGTTGCGGTCGCTGCTTCAGCAGCACTGCTTTCTTCTCCTAAAACTGTTTCACCACGTGTCGCTAAAACGTCTGTCGTGTCGATGACTTTTTCCAGAGCCTGCTCTTCTTCCGCATGGACGATTGTGTTTGTCACAACAGCTCCGCCCAGCACGGCTCCCGTGGCGATAATGCCCCTCAAAAAGTCTATGCCGCTCTTCTTATCGGTAACTTGTTCTTCCGTTACCTTGAGCTCGATCGATGAAAGGCCTCCCCCTCTCATTGATCTAAAAAGGCCGAACTGTGATGTCGCAGCACGCAGCCAATGCTTGCCCGATTTAATCAGCTTAAAACGAGTCACACGCTCTACTTCGTGGTACTTACCTTTTTGACGTTTAAAAAACATAATTCTCCCTTTAATTTATATCCTTTTTAAAAATCCATTAATCCCATTTTACCACACTATTATATAAAATGAACAATAAAATACTTATTTTTTTTGCTGAAATTGTTTTCAAGTATTTCCAAAGATATTCATATTCAAAAAGAATCGCCTTACTTTCATGCCTCTTTTACAAATAGAAAAAACGCCAAACAGCGTTTCTTGCATCTTATGACGGAAGACATGGGATTCGAACCCACGCACGCTTTTACACGCCTACTGCGTTTCCAACACAGCCTCTTAAGCCTCTTGAGTAATCTTCCACAAAAGAGAAAGCCCAGCTTTCTCAAAACTTTAACCATTATACCACATTACAGCCCCAACCGCCATAGTTTCCGTTAAATTTTTTCACAAATTCGACTAAAGTCCAAACATTCTGGTTCAAATCAAAGATTTCTGTCGTATCCATACGAATCACATGCAGCTGATATGGTTTGTCAGCATCTTCTATCTTTTCAGCTGATACGAGGCTATAGCCCAGTTCTTCGACTTCCTTTAGGAAACCATCTCGATCTTCCTCAGACGCAAAATAGGCCCAATGGTCAATCTCGCGCTCCTGACTATGATCATCGCCGTCCTGCTCCAGTTTGTACCAGACCCTCTGGTTAAGAATGGTCTGATACTCGTATTCATTAGGATAGAGAAAGTCAAAGTACTGATTCCATTCCTCGTCTTCTAGGGTTGCCGAGTCATAGCGGCGATCTGGAAAGTCGCGCATCACGTTCGCAATTGGCTCTAGATGGCTTTTCTTGTCTTGCAGATAATAGTAAAACTCAATATTTCCATCTGTCGTAATCACACCAACATGAATGCCACCGACCTGCCCTAAAGCCTCAGAAAGCCGGTCCTCAATCACATTCAGCTCTTTAAACTCATCACTAGATGGAAAACCTGTCTCCCCATCGTACTGGAGGAGCGTTACCTTGAGCCTCATAGCATAGGCGTATAGAGGATAGGGTGCCTCATCAGCCAAAGCAAGATTCAGACGGATACTAGCCAACTTGTCATCTATATAGGTTGAGAAAGAGCCCCACTCACTAGGAAAAGGATCTTCAGAAGGCACATCAAGCACTGCTTCTTCAACCTTTTCTACTTTCTCTTCCTCTTGCTTCTTACCAAACAGATTCTTAAAAAAACTCATATCAAACTTCCCTTAATACTTATGAAACCAACCCAATAGAAATACAAATATTTCCTTTGTCATCACTAACATCATTGTATTACTTTTTCAGACAGAAATCAAGATTTCCTGAACATCGCAAAAGCAAAAAACGCTGATTTCTCAACGTTTTAGAAAGACTTTAAAATAATGGAGCCTGAATGACTTCAACCTTTTTCATTAAACCGCTACTTAACCAACTCGATTCATTTTTTGTGTTGTTGGCTCATATATTCTCTTTTCTTTTCGTGGTATAATTAAATAAAAACGAGGTTTTTAATATGTACCGTTTTAATATTCCAGATAGCAATGATTGGCTCTATTTTTACGGCGTTGATGAAAAACCAACTCCTCTAGTAGCGAAGAAGTCAGCTGCAATTGCCGACTTAGTTTTTCCGGATATTTCCAAGGAAAAACTGATCATAGTAAACGGCCCACTATCCGGCGTCCCAATGGTTTTCCCGGAAAATCATATCATTTTTCTATCGACTGGCGGAGATCAATGCCTTGCCCAAACAGTTTTTCAGATAGGTCACGAACTTTGCCATTTCTATATCAAAGCCAATCAAATCAACAATGATATGTTTTGGTTTGAAGAGGTGCTCTGCGAAGTGTCTTCACATTATTTTCTGCATCAATATAATCTTCATACCGTTTGGCCGACTGATAATCAAACAATGCGATACGACGCATACAGTGCTATGATGTTTAAAAACCATAGCGAGGCTTTCGATTACAAAAAATTGATTTTCTATGACTCAGACATTACTCTCTACATGAAGAACAATTCAATCGATCGTGAGAAAAATAGATTTTTAGCTTCGCTGCTTTTCCCTATCTTTCTCAAAAACCTAATCTTTTCCAAACTTTGCCGAAATTAAGAAATTTATACGGCTTAAAAGACTTTCGTGCCTTTCTGAATGCTTGGAAAGACTCGGTTTTTGAGAATGATAAGGTAGCGGTTCAGGAAGTTATTCACATATTCCTTTAACACACATGTCTTCTAACTCTTCCTCGATTAAATTTCGATCGCTCATTGCTCCAGTAGGTAAGTAAAGCCCCACTTCTACCAATGTCAGGGCTTTTTTGACGGCTTCTACAGCTTCAGCGACTGTTGTTCTTTCTACTCTCTGTGTAGTCTTTTGGCTAGACGAATAATGTTTTGGTCTCATGGACTTTCTCCTTTCTTAATTTAAAAATTAAAGAAATAGAAAATTTTTTTGTTATATCGCTTGACAGTTTTTACACTAAGGCATAAAATGTAAGCATAATTAAAAGACTTGATAAAACAATACATCTATCAATTAAAAGCGCTCGTCAAAGCTATTTAATTTTTAGATAAATTTTTACTAAATCTTAAACTTGCAAAAACTATTTTGCGCTAGAGCATTGTTTTTTAACAGAAAATAATACCTTTTTATAAAATATTTTTTATCATACCCAAGAAAGGGCTTTGCAACAATGTTTTCTACACTTGAAAAAATAAAAGAACTATCCTATAAACGGCACATAAATCTACAAAAAGTTGCCGAAGACTTAGGTTATAGTGTAAATTATTTTTATTCACTAAAAGAAAAAACTTTAAAATCTGACCGTCTTCAAGAAATCGCAGACTATTTCGGAGTATCTACCGACTATCTACTAGGTCGGACAGATAACCCAGCTATCGCAGGAGAAAAAGCTCCAGAGCACGAAATAGAACTCGACGACTTGGACGGCCGCATCATGCTGTTTGACGGCAAGCCTTTGTCTGATGACGACAAGCGAGCCATAAAAGGCATCATAGAGGGTTATCTCAATAGCAAGAAATAAGTTTAGGTAGGGGAGATTATGAATAAAGAAAAAGAACTCTTGGAGCAATACCAGGTATCACTCCAAACTTTTGAGCCTGACCAATGGGCTGGGCGTGGTTTCTATGACGCAGAGACAAGGACTATTTTCTTGAACAGCTCCTTATCGCCTGCAGAGCGCCACAGAGTATTGCTACACGAATTAGGGCACTTAGAGCATATCTGCTCTATCTATCGTCACTCTGCCATGCGCTGCGAGAATGAAGCTAATAGGCACATGATCCATAAGCTATTAGAAGAACTCGCATCATCAGACGACCATCAATCATTTAACTTCTTGCGCTTTATGCAAAAGCATAAGCTAAAAACAGTAACAGATGAAATGATGGTTATTGATGAATATTTTGAGTTGATTGGTTGATTAATCCTTGTAAACTTTTGCACAGAATCACGTATGAGTGCAAAAAAAAGTTGACAAAGCGTAAAAAACGCCAAAAAAGATATTGACTTTTTTTAAAAAATAATTTAGAATGATGTCATTAGAGAAAAAAGAGTCGGTATCTCTACGGGGACCGATACGGAGAAACTCCTTCATTCTAAATAGAATGGGGGAGTTTTTTTGAAGACTTTTAAAACAATTGAAGAACAGATTGTGATACTAAAAGATAGAGGTCTAATCATTAGAGATGAGTCAAAGGCAGCTAAATATCTGTTAAGCAACAATTACTACAACATTATCAATGGATACAGTAAATTTTTTCAACTTCCTAATACAGACACTTATATTGACGGAGTCACATTTAACGAAGTTTCAACTCTCTATATATTTGATAAAGATGTAAAACAAGCAATACTACAGGCTATTCTTGAAGCTGAACACCATATCAAATCAATCACTGCTCATATATTTTCAAAGACCTATCCCAACCAAAGATATGCTTATCTAAATACAAATTCTTATGCCAACAACAAAATATTAGATGTAGGATTTATTGTGTCGAAGCTATCTAAAATTATAAACAAGAACAAAAAATACTCAGGGACTTCTATTTATCACTATGCACGCACTCATTCCGATGTGCCTATCTGGGTATTGACTGATTATCTAGACTTTGGGGATTTACGAATGATTATAGAAAATCTACCGACTTCCCTTCAAAATGATATAGCAAGGGAGTTAGCGAGTTTTATAAAATCAAACGTACCTGACTTCAACAATGTTTTCCCGCCTGAAACGTTGATATCGTTTCTAAAAAATATCAATGAAGTACGAAACAAATGCGCTCATAATAATCGTTTGCTAAACTTCAAATGTCGTTCTAATAGTACATTTTGGGAGATAATCCATAATGAAGAAATTTTGATGGGGGATGACAGTAGAAAAACTGTATATTCAACGATTATTAGCCTTCAATGCTTCATCAGTGGAGCTAAATTCAGCATTTTATTGGATACTCTTAGGAAAAAAGTTAAAAAACTAGAGGAAAAACTACATTCTATAGACATTAATGTTATCAATCAGTCATTAGGCTTTCCTGATGATTGGCATAATACTCCGCCAAGACAATAAAAATCCCCATGCTCGCTATCGCAATACTTAGAGCATGAAGAAACTTGTATAAGAAACAACCATTCAAAAGGTCGTTTTCTTGTGCTCATTCTACCAAATAATGAAGGCAAAATCAATGGAAATTAAGTCTTACAAGAAGAAAAATGGCGACAAGGCTTATATGATCCATGTCTACATTGGAAAAGCAAAAGGAACTAGAAAAGGCAGAGGAAAACAAGACAGAAAAAACGGTCTATAAAATATCTGAAGAATGGCTCAAAGAATACTATGATACTGTGCAAGAAAGCACACATATTAAGACCTATAGAAATATTAAGAACCATATCTACCCAGAATTAGGCAGCCAGAAGATAGCAAGTATAAGCCCTATAGAATTCAAGAGCAAGTCAACGTTTGGCCGAAAAAGCTCGTAAATAGCCTCAAGTTAAAAGGGGTGATGAACAATATTTTTAAGTATGCTTTCGGCACGGCTACACAAGCAGCAAGCCAATAGATAGCGTAGTAACTACAATCAAGAAGCAACATGATAGCACTAGTGAAATTTATGACAAGAAAGAGCTGAAATCGTTTCTAAAGCTAGTAGATAAGACGGGGGACATTAGAAAGATTACTCTGTTTCGTCTTCTGTCATTCACAGGGGCACGAAAAGGCGAGATTTTAGCTCTTAAATGGGAAGACTGGACGGATATACCCTAGACATAAACAAAGCTGTCACAAGAGGTTTTGCGGGCGAAGAAATAGGCTCTACAAAGACAGCTATCAGCAAGCGATTGATAAGTCTTGATCCAAAAACTCAAAAACTGCTATCTGAGTACAAGAAAAGTTCGACTGGCTCAGATTATATTTTCGGTAACGAATTAAACAAGCCAATCCCTAGCACACTACCAAGAAAATGGCTGTTAGACATAGTCAAGGATAGCAAGGTCAGGCCAATCAAGATACATGGCTTTAGACATACGCATGCCAGTCTATGTTTTGAAGCAGGCATGACCTTGAAACAGGTACAGCATAGGCTCGGTCACTCTGATTTAAAAACGACCATGAACATATATACTCACATCACCAAGCAAGCAAAAGACGACATCGGCGAAAGATTTGCGAACTATATAGACTTTTAGGAGGGACACCTCCTTTTTGTAACTCCTTTTATAACTCCTTTTTTCAAAAAGGTTTAGAAAATAATAAAAAATATAAAATAAAAACCGTTGATAATTCAACGGTTTAAGAAGTTTTAAGAAATAATAATGGAGCCGGTGGGAGTCGAACCCACGTCCAAACACCTGCTAACACATTTGTCTACAACCATAGGCTATGTATTGATTTAACTTCACTTTGACACATAGCTCAAGCCCAAGTCAAGCGAGTCTATCAATCTCTTGCAAAATCCCTAGACTAGACTTTGCCGTAGCTTGCTCATAATAAGACCTGTCATCAGACACAAGCAATCCGAATCGGGTCACGCTGGCTGGTTTTTAGGCAGCTACAGCGTAAGAATTGTTATTTTTTGCAGTTATATTTAACTGGCGTTTTACATCCGCTAGATGGGTTGCAAAATGTGCCTCATAATGCCTGTCGAATCCGTAACGACCCCAAAACAATAGCAAGACAATAGGAATATTATAACAGAATCCACCAAAAAAAGCAAAAGCCTGCATGCAGCAGGCCAGCACTTACTATCTGTTCTTAACGAATCCCCAAAGCAATCCGAGCATAACGGCTCATCTTTTCCACCGTCCAAGCTGGGTACCAAACCAACTTAACATCCGTCTTGGTAACCTCTGGAACATCTGACATGGCATCATAAATCTGGTCAGTCAGAAGATCCGCCAGAGGGCATCCCATGGTTGTCAGGGTCATATCGATTTCCGTTTCTCCATTGGTCTCGTCAAAACGGATTTCATAGATTAGGCCCAGGTTGACAATGTCAATCCCCAGCTCTGGGTCGATGACCTGCTCCAAGCTCTCTAAAATACGTGTTTTAATCTTTTCAACTTCTTCAGGGCTGTATTTTTGTTCTGACATGCAATATCCTCCTTATAGATATGGCAAAAGTTCAAGTTATCTTGAGGGGGCTTTTGTTTTCAGCTAGGATTGCCGGCTTGACGTTTTCCTGCTCTGCCCCCTCGTTGCGCTCTTCTGTTCTTAATCTTCAATAAAGTCTCTGAGTGGTTTGCTGCGACTTGGATGGCGGAGTTTACGCAGGGCCTTGGCTTCAATCTGGCGAATCCGCTCGCGGGTTACATTGAAGACCTTGCCGACATCTTCCAGTGTCCGCATTTTCCCATCGTCTAGACCAAAGCGCAGACGCAAGACGTTTTCCTCGCGGTCTGTCAGCGTATCCAAGACCTCATCCAGCTGCTCACGAAGGACGACACGAGTTGTATAGTCAACTGGATTTTCAATCACTTCGTCTTCGATAAAGTCACCCAGATGGCTATCATCTTCCTCACCAATAGGGGTCTCCAGAGAAACCGGCTCCTGAGCAATCTTGAGAATCTCACGAACCTTATCCGGTGTCATATCCATACGCTCAGCGATTTGCTCTGGCGTCGGGTCTTGACCCAATTCCTGCAAGAGATTACGTTGCTCGCGAACCAGCTTGTTAATGGTTTCCACCATGTGAACCGGAATCCGAATAGTCCGAGCTTGGTCAGCAATCGCACGGGTAATGGCCTGACGAATCCACCAAGTCGCATAAGTTGAAAACTTAAATCCTTTGGTGTAGTCAAACTTATCAACAGCCTTCATCAGCCCCATGTTTCCTTCTTGAATCAAGTCAAGGAACTGCATACCACGGCCGACATAGCGCTTGGCAATGGAAACAACCAGACGAAGATTGGCCTCAGCCAGACGCTGCTTGGCTTCCAAGTCTCCCTGCTCTACCAAGATAGCCAGCTCCTGCTCTTCTTCATTGCTGAGAAGGGGCACAACCCCGATTTCTTTCAGATACATGCGGACTGGGTCATTGACCTTGGCTGAATTGCTGCCCAAGAGCTCTTCATCCGTCAGCTCTGCTTCTTCCTCTTCGTTATTTAAGACGCGCGCGCTGGGATTTCCTTCTTTATCTGTAATCGAGATACCAGCATCCTGGATACGCTGCAGCAAATCCTCAATCCCATCAGCGTCCAAAGTGAAAGGAATAACCAGTTGGTCATTGATTTCATCATCTGTCGCAACCCCTGTCTGCTTGTGGTTGCGGATGAATTCTGCAATTTGAACGTCTAATGTTGTTACTTCTTTTTGTTTTGTAGCCATTCCTACTCCATTCTTCTTTTTTGCTCAATCAAGCGCTCCAGCTCGGACAGGGCTGTATCCGTATCTCCGCTGTGAGAAGCTTCTCGAATCTTCTTACTAATAAACTGATTATGCTTGCGCAAAATCTCCCGCTCTCTGGTTTCTTCCACTTCTTTCAACTCATCTTCCAAAACCTCATCCGGCAAGTCTTCTTCCAAGACTCGGTACCAAGCCTGCTGGACATGATCTGGCAGCTGGGACAAATCCTGCGGTGTCACTTCGCCATTTGCCAGTAAAATCTCATACAAGATCTGCAATTCTTCCGAGTCAAAGGCAAAGTCTTCTCTCAGCCGGTATTGGTTCAAAATCAAAGGATGATGTATCATGCGGTGGAAGATATGATTTTCCGCCCTCATGAGCCGACTCAGCCGGTTTGAAGGCGAAAACTGCATGACGACTGGTTGAGACTGCTGAGTGGGCACCTCCTGACTGCGACTAGAGCGCTCAGCCAGCCGACTGTTATTTACCGTCTGCTCCACCTGCTGATAGTCAAAGTCCGGCAGCAACTCAGCCAGCATGTAAATATAGGAGTTCTGAGCTGTGATGGACTTGGTCTTCGCAATAATCGGTGCCATCTTC
Organism: Streptococcus sanguinis; assembly: GCF_003943735.1. Classification (GTDB taxonomy): domain Bacteria; phylum Bacillota; class Bacilli; order Lactobacillales; family Streptococcaceae; genus Streptococcus; species Streptococcus sanguinis_E. Next base: position 13,028 of record NZ_RJMV01000001.1, read on the forward strand.
TCTACAAACTCAATCTGAGCCTGCAGATTTTCAATATTATCTGGTTTCAGATGATGCAGCAGAAACTCCACATTACTTATTCGCGTTTTGCTCAGCAAATGCTGCAAGTCTTCCTCAGAATTTTTAGCGAGAAATTCATCGGGGTCCAAATTATCAGGAATCCGAACAATTTCCACCGTCATATCTCTCAGCTCATCCAAAGCCTTAGCAGTCGCTGCTTGCCCTGCCCGATCTCCATCGTAAGACAGGATAATCTTCTTACAATACTTACTCAGATGCTGGACATGCTCAGGTGTCAGAGCTGTTCCCATAGAAGCTACAGCATTTTCAATCCCGGCCCGATAAGCCGCAATCACATCCATGAAGCCTTCCATTAGATAAACCTCATGGCTCTTCTTGATAACCGGCTTGGCCTTATCCAGATGATAGAGCTCGTAGCTTTTATTGAAAATAGCGGTGCTACGACTGTTTTTGTACTTGGCCTGATGACCGTCTGAAGTCGCTTCTTGCCAAATCCGCCCGGAAAAGGCCACAACCTGCCCGCTGTCATTGGTCAGGGGAAACATAATCCGGTTCTGAAAAGCATCATAGACCAGATTATTCTCCGCCAGATTGAAGAGGCCCGAGTTCATGATGGTATTCTCATCAAACTTTCCAGCCATACTCTTATGAAGATAATTGCCTTCATTTGGAGCCAGGCCGATTTGAAAATGCTTAAGAACATCATCTGTCAGACCCCGCTGGTAGAGATAAGCCCGCGCTTCCTCTCCCATCTTGGTCGTCATCAGAACCGCATGATAAAATTTCGCTGCCTCGGTATGGATATCGTAGAGAGCCTGGTGCGGATGGCTTTGTCTCAGTCGGTCATTGCCCGCTGTCTCTACAGCCAAGGGAATCCCTGCCCGATCTGCTACAATCTGCACAGCATCCATAAAGGAAACGCCTCGATAATCCTCAATGAATTTGAAGACATCGCCCGACTTGCCGCAGCCAAAACAGTGATAAAACTGCTTGTCCTCTACAACGTTAAAAGAGGGCGTCTTTTCACCGTGAAAGGGACAGAGTCCCAGGAAATTCCGCCCAGCCTTGGTCAAGGCCACCGTTTCTCCTATGACATCAACGATATTGACGCTGTTTTTAATTTCAGAAATGATTTCTTTATCAATCAAGAGACAATACCTCCAATTTATCATAGAATATCATTCTATATTTTATACTAAAATGAAGCAAATGTAAAATATTTGACAAACAAATATCTTGTAGATGTCATATAAATAAGCTATAATATAATCTCATTAATAAATTCTTGAAAGGAAAGAAAGAATGTTAAAGGATCTTAAAGAATTCTTGCTGCGCGGGAACGTGATTGATTTGGCAGTCGGTGTGATCATCGCCAACGCTTTTGGAGCAATCGTCACTTCATTNATTACTGACGTAATCACTCCTCTCTTCCTCAAACCAATTTTGGATGCTGCACACTTGAATCAAATTGCTGATCTGAAATGGAACGGGATTGCCTATGGTAACTTCTTGAGCGCTGTAATTAACTTCTTGGTAATCGGTACTGTTCTCTTCTTCATCGTTAAGTCTGCTGAAAAAGCACAAAGCCTTGCTAAGAAGAAGGAAGAAGCTGAAGAAGCGCCAGCTGGACCAACTGAATTGGAAGTCCTGCAAGAAATCAAAGCTTTGTTGGCTGAGAAAAAATAAAGAGAATTCACTGATGAAAATCAGTGTTTTTTTCTTGCCTATTGCTCACAATCATCCCCTTCTCTCCAAAGAGTGAAAACAAAAAACAGACCGGAGTCTGCTTTTTTGTTCAATTAGAATTTTTTACGTTTACGAGCTGCTTCTGATTTGCGTTTGCGTTTTACAGAAGGTTTTTCATAGAATTCACGTTTGCGTGTTTCTTGAAGAGTACCAGCTTTAGTAACCGCACGTTTGAAACGACGAAGTGCATCATCAAGTGATTCATTCTTGCGTACTACTGTTTTTGACATTTTTTTCACTCCCTTCAAGTCCAAAATCTATATAATCATACCACATATAGAAAAGAGTGTCAAGTATTTTCTGTAAGTATGATGTATCCCCTTTTTATGATACAAACAAGAAGACCAACTGCTCTGATGCAGCTGGTCTTCTTTTGCTTAGAGGGTTTTACGCTTCTTAGCGGCTTTGGAAAGGGAAATATCCTGTACCTTATCATAGAACAGGAACTGCTGAATGAGCTCTCTGTCGCTCATGTCAGGATTCAAGTCAACAACATAGTCCAGCTTGATAGACTTCTTTTCAGCCGACTTGAGAGATGTCAGTTCGGCTGATTTACAAGTCGTTTCAAAGATAGCATCAAAGAGTACTTCGTAGTCAAAATCAGCTGGAACCTGAACCTGGACATAACGTCTGGTCGGACTGACTGAAGTAAAGCTCATCTTTTCAAAGAGCATCCAGATGCCTGAAATAGCTAGAGTAAAGACAATTCCCAATGCTACAAAGCCCATCCCCGTTGTAATCCCGATAGCTGTCGCCATAAAGATGGCTAGAAGCTCCTTGGAGCCACCTGCGGCCGACCGGAAGCGAATCAAGCTGAAAGTCCCTGCTACGGCGACACTGGTACCCAGATTTCCATTAACCAAGAAGATGATAATGGAAATAATGGCTGGCAAAAGGGAGAGGGTGACGACAAATTCCTTGGTATAAATGGTTTGGCGCTTATAGACCTTGGCCAATATAATTCCTAAAACCACACTAGTTGCTAGTGAAAAAATCAATGCTAAAGGATTTATCTTGACTTCCGTAGAAGAGTAGATACTGTTAAATAACTGATTGAGCATAGACTACCTCCTTAGGCCTTGACTGTTTGAGTCAGCCTTTCTTTAGTTTTCAGGTAGGCATTGCCGTATTTTGAGAAGGATTGATCTTCAAGACCGTATTTGTTCAGAATATCGGCCAGCCACTGAGGATATTGACCAGGAACCTTGATTTCCATAATCACCTTGTCGTCTTCCAGCAAGGGCAGTCCATAGCGGCCTAAAGCCAAGTCTACATCATAATCTCGGTAGCGGATGTTGGAATCAACTGTCACACGTACCTTTTTATCTTCCAATCCTCTCATAGAGTAGCGGTCATAGCTAATCACCATTTTTGGCTTCAAATCTATATAGCGCTCCTGCAACTGCTCCACTTCTGCCTTGACCCGATCATCAAAAATAGTATGGTCTGCCACACCGTTCACAATATAGTTGGTCACAGAGAGAGGATTCGAAACCAAACGGTATTTGAAACCTACTTCATCGCGTTTCTTCTTGATTTCCAAGAAAACTTGACTATCATCATTCGGCTGCTCAGCATAAGTCCGCATCCGCATCTTTTCACGACCGCCTTTTCTGGCAATGGAATCTTGAATCATCTGGAACTCATCATTATCAAAATACACATTAGAAATGGTGGATGTCGCATAATCATCTGCGGTGAGGTAAGGTCTCATATCAGCTTCAAGACGAGCTAGCATTGCTCGGTCAAGAATATACTTCGTTTCGATTCGTTGGAAGTTTGTTTGGATTTGCTTTTGTTTCATTTGAATTCTCCTTTGATTCTACAAATGTAGTTTGTGCTTTTAAAAGAAATAGAGCTTCCGCTCTGCATCCTACAAGCGTCTGGATAAGCTTTGCTTTCTTCTCCTTTCCAAGCAGTATTTTTCAAAAACATTCTACAAATGTAGTTTATAAACATATTCTACAATTGTCGTTTGTGAATGTCAAGAAAAAAGATAAATAATCTTTCAGTTTTTTTAGCATTAGGAAACGAAGTACAAACTGTAAGCAAAATCGACCTAAAATAAAGATAAACTGATGACAAACTGCTCTTGGAGGATTGTCAAATCCCCCTTTGAGAAGATAATAAAATTCTACCAGTCTAAGCTTTTAAGAAACTTAAACTGGCAGAATCCTCTATTTAATCGTCATCATGGTCATCATCATCGTCCGGATCATCAGTGTCTGTCGTATGAGAGGAACTGTTCTGAGACGGAGTTTGAACTGTCGCTGTATTAGCCCCTGTAGAGCCCGCTGCTCCCGTATTTCCTGTACCTGCAGTAGAGCTGTTATCAGCTGGAGTTGATGCAGCAGACGAGGATGGATTGACTTCTTTTTCAACCGTTACCGTCTTTTCGACAATGGTATGCTGCTTGGATTGGATCAGTTTTCCATCCTTAGCATTGACAATGGTTTCATGAGCTGTTTGCCCGTGCGAGAAGCGAATTTTATAGCTGTCTTTCTCACGCGAAATTTGTAAATCTTTAATATCTTTTTCAGAAAGAGACAGCTCTTTTAAGACGGACGCTAGAGCCTGATGCTGACTGAGCCCTTGAGACTGTTTTTGTCCCGTCACAGGCTTGCTTTGTTGGGCAGCTGGGCTTTCTAAGGCAAAGACCGAGCTAGTCAAGAGCAAAAGGAGAGGGACTGCTACTACAAAGGCAGCAGACAGAAACCTCTTAGGCAGGCGGTTATCCATGATCCCGACAATCCGCCGCTTGAGATTAAACTTGTCAGAGTAAAAGCAGGTCGTCAGAGCAATTGGGGTCTTCTTACTGCGGTCTATCATGGTCAAAATCGTTTCACCGTAGAAAGTCCGATACTCTGTATCTCTACTGCTCAGAACATCGTAGTCACAGTACATTTCTCCTGCTTCCTGGGTTTCCCGGCAGGCAAAGCGGACAACCGGATTAAACCAATGCAGACTCTTGGCAAAAATCCCCAAGAGATTGATTAAAACATCGCGGTGCTTATAGTGGGTCAGCTCATGCTTAAAAATCAGTTGCAGCTCTTCTTCTGTGTAGTCCAACTCTGGCAGCACGATTAAAATATCTCTGAAACCTAGCAGCATGGGGCTTTGGGACATAGGATAGTGGAGCAGACGAATCCGGCCCTTAACTCCCATCTCCTGCTGAACAGCCCGCAGCTGAGCCATCGCTTCTTCGTCCTGAAATTCCGTGCCCCAGCGCTTCAGCATCTTTCTGAAGCGAATATAAGAATAAGCATATCTTCCAATACTAAAGACAAAGCCAATCAGCCAGATGGCAAAGAGAATTTCAAACCAAGGTAGACCTAGAAAAGCCTCCCACAGATTTGGCTGAGCAGCTTTTTCAACTGCTGGAGAAGCACCCTGAGCTCCACCTGTCTGGGTAGCAGTCACTGCTGTCTGAACTACCGATCCTGTATTCAGCCTAATCAGGCCTGAGCCAAACTGAGGACGGAACGGAAACAGAAAACTTAGCAATATCAGAAACCAAATAAAATACTTCACTCTGACCGAAATCTTGGTCTTAAAGGCCGTAAAAAGCAGACTAAGCAAAAGCACCAAAATGGATGTCGACAAACTGGTCAGAAGAAAAGAAAGAAGGAACTGTTTCATGCTTATCCCTCCATCCTACTTTCCTTGGTTGAGCAAACTACGCAGCTCATCCAGTTCATTTTCCGAAAAGGAGTTAGAAGAAAAGAGTGTTTTGACAAAACCGCCCATTGAACGGCCGCTGTGACGCTTCAAGAAATCCGAAGCCTCAACTTCCAGATACTCATCTTCTGAGATCAAGGCTGTATACTGCCTTTCACGCCCCTTGCGGACACTTTCTAAAAAGCCCTTTTCAGTCAAGCGAGCCAATACTGTCAGCAAAGTCTGGGGCTTCCAGTGATTATCTGGTCCCAGCTTTTCCATGATACGGGCAGAGGTCGTCGGGGTAGGCAGCTGCCAAATTACCTTTAAAATAGTAAATTCCCCGTCTGGTAAACGTTTAATAGATCTTTTCATCGTTCCCACGCGCTTTCTAAATTAATGCTATTTCTAATTTTATTCTACACTTGTCTAATAAAAAAGTCAATCATTATATAAAAAAGAGTGGGAAATCAATTTTCCCCACTCTATTTAGAAAAATAAACTAAGCAGGGTCAGCATAGCCAGCCCTCCCTGCTTGAACAGGATTTTGGGGTCACTGGTCACCGCACCGTAAGCTGCCACCAAGATGATATAAACCATAAAAATTCCCAGCCAAACCGGACTAGACTGCACAAAGGCCGCAATCAGCACTAAAACAGCTATCAATCCGTTATAGACTCCTTGGTTTTTGAAAAGAGTATTGACCGACTGCTGCCCCAACTCCTCTTGTGACATACCGAAAACCCGAGCTGTCGCCGCAGAAGTCGTCGCAATGGTCTCCAAGTACAGGATGTAGAAAAATTCCAAGGCAACCAAGCTTGCCAAAATCAGTGTAATAATAGACATTTTGCCCTCCTAAAATAAATAACGAAACTTAGTATAACACAGACTGACTGGAACTGCGAAAATCATGCTCAAAAATGGACATTATGTATAAAATCAAACACTAAAAATACTGAAGAAAAAAAGCGTAGCAGAAATCAGCAATTTCTGACTAGATGTGATACAATCTTTTTTGAAAAATGGAGGTAAATTATGTTAACCTATGATTTAATTGTCATCGGCTTTGGGAAGGCCGGTAAAACATTGGCAGCCAAAATGGCGGCCCAAGGAAAAAAAGTTGCTTTGATTGAGCGAAGCAAGGCTATGTACGGGGGAACCTGTATTAATATCGCCTGCATCCCAACCAAGACCTTGCTTGTCGCAGCTGAAAAAGGCCTGGCTTTCGATCAAGTCATGGCTGAGAAGAACGCTGTAACCAGCCGTCTCAATGGAAAGAACTACGCAGCAATCAGTAGCGCTGGTGTCGACATTATCGATGCGGAAGCTCATTTCCTTTCAAATAAAGTCATCGAAATCACAGCTGGTGATGAAAAAGAGGAACTGACTGCTGAGACTATTGTCATCAATACTGGTGCTGTTTCCAATGTCCTGCCAATTCCTGGACTGACTGAAACCGAGCATGTCTATGACTCAACTGGCATCCAAAATCTGAAAGAACTTCCTAAACGCTTGGGAGTTCTAGGTGGCGGTAACATTGGCCTAGAATTTGCTGGACTTTACAATAAAATGGGCAGTCAGGTAACTGTACTGGATGCTGCTCCTGTCTTTCTCCCTCGAGTAGAGCCTTCTATCGCTGCTCTAGCTAAGCAGTACATGGAAGAAGACGGAATCCAGCTCCTGCAAAATGTACAAACCAAGCAGATTAAAAATGATGGTGCTGAAGTTGTAGTTGTGACAGAGGATGGAGAGTTTCGTTTTGACGCCCTGCTCTATGCTACTGGCCGCAAGCCGAATGTTGAGCCACTGCAGTTGGAAAATACAGATATCGAGCTGACAGAGCGAGGAGCGATCAAGGTCGATAAGCACTTGGAAACATCTGTACCTGGTGTATTTGCAGTGGGCGATGTCAATGGCGGTCTGCAGTTTACTTATATCTCACTGGATGACTTCCGTATCCTTTATAGCTATCTGGCTGGCGACGGCAGCTACACACTGGAAGACCGTAAAAACGTCCCTACCAGCATGTTCATCACACCGCCTTTGGCTCAAATCGGATTGACTGAAAAGGAAGCCCAAGAGCAAGGATTGCCGATTGCAATTAAGGAGATTCCAGTTGCAGCTATGCCTCGCGGACATGTCAATGCTGACTTACGCGGTGCCTTCAAGGCTGTTGTCAATACAGAGACCAAGGAAATTGTTGGGGCAACAATCTTCTCAGCAGGGGCTCAGGAAATTATCAATATCCTGACTGTAGCCATGGATAATAAGATTCCTTACACCTACTTGAGCAAGCAAATCTTCACCCACCCAACACTGGCTGAAAACCTCAATGATTTATTTGCTATCTAATTTTAAGCCCCAGCAGGGGCTTTTAAGATGTCTTCAAAACATTTGCTTACATTTCAACCCCTTTTTGTGGTACAATAATGCTAGTTTATTTTAAAAAGATTGAGGAAGATTATGTCTGAACTGTATGATATTACGATTGTCGGCGGCGGTCCAGTTGGCCTATTCGCAGCTTTTTACGCTCATTTGCGCCAAGCCAAGGTTAAAATCATTGATTCCCTGCCTCAGCTGGGCGGTCAGCCGGCCATTCTCTATCCAGAGAAGAAGATTCTGGATGTACCAGGCTTTACCAATCTAAGTGGCGAAGAATTGACTCAGCGTCTGATTGAGCAGCTGGAAACTTTCCAGACTGAGATTTGCCTCAATGAAACGGTTCTGGATATCGTTAAATCTGATGATGGCTTCACCATAACGACTTCTCAAGCTCAGCATCAGACCAAAACCATTATCATCGCCATGGGAGGTGGTGCTTTCAAACCGAGAGCTTTGGAACTAGACGATGCTGAAAGCTACAATAACCTCCACTATCATGTTTCAAATATCAGCCAGTACGCTGGCAAAAAGGTTGTTGTTCTGGGCGGCGGCGACTCGGCTGTTGACTGGGCGTTAGCTTTTGAAAAAATCGCAGAAACTAGTCTGGTTCATCGTCGGGATAACTTCCGGGCTTTAGAGCATAGCGTGGAAGAACTCAAGGCTTCTAGCGTTGAGATTAAGACACCATTTGTACCTAGTCGATTGGTCGGCGAAAATGGCAAGATAACCCACTTGGAAATCAGCCAAGTCAAGGGAGAGGAAAGCCAGAACCTGCCTCTAGATCATCTCTTTGTCAACTACGGTTTTAAATCCTCTGTCGGCAATCTCAAAGATTGGGGCTTGGAGCTCAACCGTCACAAGATTTTGGTCAACAGCAAGCAAGAAACTTCCATGCTAGGTATCTATGCAGCTGGAGACTGCTGCAGCTACGAGGGGAAAATTGACCTGATTGCGACTGGGCTAGGTGAGGCGCCTACTGCTGTCAACAATGCCATTAACCATATCTATCCTGAGCAAAAAGTCCAACCCAAACATTCTACAAGCCTATAAAAAAAGCTGCCGAGCTTGAGCTCGGCAGCTTTTATAATTCATCTGCGATTTTATTGATTTTTCTCAAGCGATGATTAACACCGCTCTTAGTTAGAGGTCGGCTAAGACTATCAGCTAGCTGCTGGATGGAGTAGTCTGGATGCTGAATACGAAGCTGGGCTACCTCCTGCAGGTCTACAGGTAAACTCTCAATGCCAATATTATCGCTGATTTTGGCAATATTATTGATGGTTTTCATACTGGCTGTGACCGTACGGGCGATGTTCGCTGTCTCCGCATTATTAGCGCGATTGAGGTCATTACGCGCTTCCCGCATGAGCTTAAGAGACTCAAACTCAGCCATGGCTTCCATAGCCCCGATGACAATGAGAAAATCCATGATGTCTTCAGCACGCTGCAGATAAGTGACAGCCCCCTTCTTACGCTCGATGGTCTTGGCATCCAGTAGGAAACGACACATCAAGGCAGCTAAATCCTCAGCATGATCCAGATAAACGGACAGGATTTCCAGCTGGTACTTGCCTGAGTCAGGCTCCCGCATGCTGCCATTTGAGAGAAAGGCTCCCCGTAGGTAGGCTCGGCTGGCCTCATCATCTGACAAAATGGCCTGGTCAATCCCGGCCTCGATACCAAAAAAGGAGTCAGCCAAGTGCAGGTCAGAAAGGATTTCTTCCACTTTCTGATCCAGAAATACTGTATAAACTCGATTCTTGCGCAAGTTGGTCTTCTGATGGTGACGGATTTCTGACTTGACCTGATAAAGGTCCAACAGCAACTCATAGAGATGGCGGGCAATCTTGGCATTTTCTGTTATGATAGACAGGGTCAAACCACTACTGACCAAGCCCAGACTGCCAGACATCTTGATCATGGCTGACAGCTCATTTTTATCTCTGCTCGCCAGACTCAGCAGTTCTTCTTTTACTTTTACTGTAAAGCTCATTTACGTACCTGTATAATCTGCATCAATTCATCAACGACCAGCTCACCATCATGGAAAGCTCCGCCATTTTCTAAACGCAGAAAATTCGAAGAAATAACGCGTGGAACCTGCTCTTGTAAGCCTTGAAAATCATGCTCCACCTGTACCAGATATTCGTCAAACTGGTTGCTGTCCATATACTCATGAGGGACAGGTTCGATATTAACCAAGACTGTATCTACAAACTTCCTGCCTAGATGGCGGTGTAGGACTTGGACGTGGTCGCTGTCTGAAAAATGCTCTGTTTCGCCTCGCTGGGTCATGATATTGCAAACATAGGCCACTTCTGCTTTAGTATCCAAAAGAGCCTGGCCGATTTCCTCGATAACGAGATTAGGCAAGATAGAGGTAAATAGTGAACCAGGCCCCAGAACCACCATATCGCTCTCCAATATGCTCTCGACTACCTTTTTACTGGCCGCAGGCTTCTTGTCATCATAAGTATTGGTCACATAGACCCGCTCAATCATTCCACTCTTGCTGGTCAGATTGCTTTCACCGACAACTTCTGTCCCATCTGTAAACACAGCATGCAGAGTTAGGGGAGTGTCGCTAGAAGGGTAGATTTTTCCTGTCGTATGGAAGAACTTGGTCAAAAGCTGCATGGCATTATAGGTTGAGCCCTGCATTTCGGAAATACCGGCAATAATCAGATTGCCCAAGGGATGCCCCGCTAGAACACCGTCTCCTTCAGCAAAGCGATACTGGAAGACCTTCTCATAGAATTTTGGCATGTCAGACATAGCTACCAGGACATTTCGCAAGTCACCTGGCGGAGTCAGCTGCTGGATGTTTTTCCGCAGCTCACCAGAACTGCCTCCATCATCTGCTACTGTGACAATAGCTGTAATTTCTACGTCTTTTTTACGCAGGCTGTCTAAAATAACTGAAATTCCTGTTCCGCCGCCGATGACTGTAATTCGTGGCTTTCTCATGAGCGATTCACCGTTTCTTTCCGACGGTTTTTGTCGCGGTGACTAGCATTGACCGGCCAATTTTTAGCCAAATCATCTGCTAAGCGCTGAGCAAAGGCTACACTGCGGTGCTGACCGCCCGTACAGCCTACAGCAATGGTCAGGATAGACTTGCCTTCCTTCTGATAGCCCGGCAAAATGGGCTCAATCAAGCCCAGCAGATGCTGGTAAAATTCTTCTGACTCGGCATGGTTCATGACATAATCAAAGACATCCTTGTCCAAGCCAGTTTGATTGCGCAGTTCAGGTTTATAGTAGGGATTGGGCAGAAAGCGCACATCAAAGACCAAGTCTGCATCCAAAGGCAGACCGTATTTGAAACCAAAACTCATGACCTCAATGCGGAAACTATGCATGTCAGCCTGATTTGAAAATTGCTCAGAGATGGTCTTTCTGAGCTCTCGTGGTGTCAAATCTGTTGTGTCCACAACATTTTGGCTGAGATTCTTCAGAGGGGCTAAGAGTTCACGCTCCAGTTTAATCCCATCTAAAATCCGTCCATCAGCTGCCAGCGGATGGCTGCGACGCGTTTCCTTGTAACGAGCCACTAACTCCTTATCCGCCGCATCTAGGAAAAGAATCTTGAAATCAATGTTCTCATTCTGCTCTAATTCATCCAAAACGTTCTGGATTTGCAAAAAGAAGGAACGGCTCCGCATATCGACAACCAGAGCCAATTTATCATTGTCAGTAGTCCCTTCGACTAGCTGCAAGAACTTCGGCACCAGAGTTGGCGGCATGTTATCAATGGTAAAATAACCTAAGTCTTCAAAGGACTGGATAGCTACGGTTTTCCCCGCCCCGCTCATTCCAGTCACAATGACAAGCTGAATTTTCTTCTCAGACATTATAATCCTTTCATCAGATAGAATCTGTCAAAGAGCTGTTTTCCCCTGCTCTTTTTTAGAGAATCTCGGCAATAACCTCGATCTCAATCTTCACATCTTTAGGCAGGCGAGCCACTTCGACTGCTGAACGAGCTGGAAATGCTTCTGTAAAGGCTGTTTTGTAAACTTCATTAAAGGCCACAAAATCATTGATATCACTCAAGAAGCAAGTAGCCTTGACCACATGGTCAAAGTCAGTTCCAGCAGCTTCCAAAATGGCTGAAACATTTTTCAGTACCTGCTGGGTCTGCTCTTCAATAGTCGTCCCAATGATTTCTCCAGTTTCAGGAGACAGAGGAATCTGCCCGCTCGCAAACAAAAGATTGCCCACAATTTTTCCTTGAACATAAGGTCCAATCGCTGCTGGTGCTTTGTCTGTATGAATCGTTTTTGCCATAATTATCACTTCTCCTACTTATTTTTTTCATTATACCATAAAATAGCAAGCAATGGCCACGACAGATTGATAAGCCTTGCCTTTTTCCATTTTTTCATTGATGGGACCTTAGAAGCTAAAAGGAAATCTTCTTACCTATCAGAACCCACTTTTTAAGATTTAAAAACGCTGAGAAATCTTTCCCAGCGTTTATGATTCTCAAAATAAAATCTTATTGCTCTTCAGCTTTCGCTAATGCTTCTCTTTCTAAACGCAACTTGCGTTTGGGATTGAGTTTATTAAAGAGCTCTTCTAGCTTTTCCGCATTCCAGACGTCAGCTGCAGAGACAAAATTTCCATTTTCATCGCGAAAGGATATTGGTTTATCACCCATTGCTTGCCTCCTTAGTCAACGAATTCAAACTCAAACTTGCCGATGCGGACCAGGTCACCATCCTTGGCTCCACGAGCGCGAAGGGCTTCATCAACTCCCATACCACGAAGCTGACGGGCAAATTTCATGACTGCTTCATCGCGGTCAAAGTTGGTCATATTAAAGAGCTTCTCAAGCTTGTCACCTGACAGCACCCAAGTCGCATCATCATCACGAGAGATTTCAAAAGCTGGTGCTTCTTCGTCAAAGCCATAGTAAGCTTCTTCTTCCATTTCAGACTCATCGTAAAGCAAGAACTCTGGCGTCTTATCCAGTAATTCTGCGGTCGCATCCAAGAGGGTCGCAAGTCCCTGCTTGGTCAAGCTAGAAATCGGGAAGATTTGCGGTAGTTCCGCAAATTCGTCATAATTAGCCGCTAATTTCTCTTTGAATACCTTGAGATTTTCAGCACTATCTGGCATATCCATCTTGTTAGCGACAATAATCTGCGGGCGCTCCATGAGACGAAGATTATAGGATTCCAACTCTTTATTGATCGCCAAATAATCCTCATAAGGGTCACGTCCCTCACTTGCTGACATATCGATGACATGCAGGATAACCCGTGTCCGCTCAATATGACGGAGAAACTGGGTTCCCAGTCCAACCCCTTGGCTGGCCCCCTCAATCAAACCTGGTAGATCTGCTACTGCAAAGGACTCTCCAGAGTGAGTGCGAACCATGCCTAGATTAGGCACGATGGTCGTAAAATGATAAGCACCAATCTTAGGCTTAGCTGCTGTGATAACACTGAGCAAAGTGGATTTCCCGACAGAAGGGAAGCCAACCAAACCAACGTCTGCTAGGACCTTGAGCTCCAGCAGAAGCTCTCGCTCTTGACCTGGTTCTCCGTTCTCAGAAATCTCCGGAGCAGGATTTTTAGGCGTTGCAAAGCGGATATTTCCGCGACCGCCTCGGCCACCACGCGCTACGATGAATTCTTGGCCATTTTCTACCAGGTCCGTCAGCACCTTGCCAGTCTCTGCATCACGAACTGTCGTCCCCTGCGGCACTCGAACAATCAAGTCCTCAGCCCCTCGGCCATGCATTCCCTTGGTCATACCCTTTTCACCAGACTGAGCCTTGAAGTGGCGATTGTAGCGAAAATCCATCAGAGTACGAAGACCCTCGTCTACGACAAAAACAACATTGCCGCCACGACCACCATCACCGCCCCAAGGACCGCCGTTAGGAACATATTTTTCACGGCGAAAGGCCACCATGCCATCGCCACCATTGCCAGCCTTAACTTGAATCTTGGCTGTATCTAAAAACATACTCATTTTTTCTATTCTCTTTTTCTAGTCTAAAAAAACGCCCTGAAGCGTTTGGATTAAAAGATTGCGCTGAGAGCAGAAGCAAAGATAGCTCCAACTGTCACGATGAGCATGATAATCACGACCAGCATCGTCAATTTTTCAAATCCTGTTTTTTTGCGTTGTCCATTGTCACCAAAAGCCACGATAATACCCCTATCCTATAAAAATTTCTAGGTCTATTCTAACACGATTGCTCCGTTTTTTCAAATGGAAAAGCATGCAAAAAGGCTTTAAGAGAAAACTCTTAAAACCTTTGAATCTTATCTAGTCTTCTTTTGAAGAAAGACATAGCTTCCAAAGCCAACTAAGATTGCCAAACCTGCAACTGACAGCCAAAGCGTCGTTTCTTGACCAGTCTTAGGCAGAACTTTTTTGTTGCCTCCTGCAGCACCTGGATCATTGGTACCATTGTTTGAATTGTTATTTCCATTACCTGGATTGTCTGTTCCGCCCTTTGGATTGTCGGAACTGTTACCAGGGGTATTGTTACCATTGTCTGGGGTATTATTTGGGTTGTTGTTTGGATTATTATTTGGGTTATTGTTAGGGTTGTTATTTGGATTGTTTGGATTGTTGTTATTTCCAGGGTTAGGTGGCTGAACTGCCTTGCCTGGATCATTACCTCTATAGGTATTTGTAAAGACTGGATCCAAATCATATTTAACAGAGCCCAAAAACTCACCATTCACATCTTTAACAGTAACTGTCAGCTGAGCTTCCTTGTCATCATAGATGTAGTTAGCATCATTGCCCGGAATTTCCTTAATGCTGTAGCGGTAGTCACCAGCTGCATTATAGTTCAAGGCTTTGAAATTGATAGAACCATCAGCTTCATTGGTAGCTGTTTGAAGTAAAACACCGTTTTCGTCAAAGAGACCAAAGGTAAATTGACCCTTCTCTAACACTTTATTGACAAGTTTTTTCTGTGCCTGAATCTTCACATCTTTTGCTAGCACAGCGCTTCCTTTACCAGAGCCCTCTTCCAAGCGGACTGACTTAGTAATAGTGCGTTCTGGGAAGCCTTTTGCTGTCCAAGATAACTTGTTATTAACCACATCTCCCACTTTTGTACCTTCTGGTACGCGAGTAGAGTACTCGATGTACATTGGCCAGTTATAGTTATCACCAAAGTTGATGGTAAAACCGTTAGCATCGCCATTAGCGTTTTGGGTTAGGACTGCTTTGTTAGTAAAGTTATCAATTACAGGCAGAGTCAGGATATGAGCTTCATTGCGGATACCACCTTCTACAGGAGCATAGCGGACAGCACGCAGCGTACCAGGAACCAGTGTCAGACCATCACCAAAGGTGTCTGAAATTACCATGTTACGAAGCATGTCCTGTCTTGCATTCAGGATAATACGCCATTTAACAATACTCGGATCAGTGCTGTCCTGGTAGCCATATTTCATTTCATACTCACCAGCAGTTCCTTCTTCTTTCTGGTATTGGAAAGAAAAGTTTGTCTGGCCAAATTTGAAGGAAACAGGACCTGTTTCTTTGACTTTTTCGTTATTGATGCGAACGTTAAAGCCCAAAGATAGCTCTTTCTTTTGGGTATAGTTTGTAAAGTAGTTACTGAAAGTCACTGTAACTGACTGAGTCGCCGGGTCAGTTTGAGCTGTACCGACTAACTCTCCCGTATGATTAACAACATCATAGACATCGAAGTTTAAGGCAGTAATCAGACTTAACTCTTCCGGAAGTTTAAAAGTCAGGGTATCTCCTTCAGCGATAGTTTGAGATGACGGGAATGTGAAACTAGTTGTTACAGACAGAGTTTCATTGGTCATAACTGTTGAGTCACTTGTTAATGGCACACCATCTTTGGTAATGCTTGTTTGCTGGGTATAATCTGTTACCTCAGCAGCCTGTGTCCTAGCAGCCAAACCAAGACCTGTAACAATGGCCGTTAACAAGATTAAAATTTTAAGAATAAGTGTTTTCTTATTTTTCATCTTATACTCCTTTCGTAGCTTATTATACCAAGAGTATTGCAATTTATCAACATTTTTATTCAAAGTGTTTAAAAAATCATACGAATATAAAAAAACCAAGACATTATGTCTCAGTTTCTTTACATTTATTAGTCTATCCCAATTTCATCTCGAACAACATTGGCAATGGTATCTACATAGTAATTAACTTCTTCGTCAGTTGGTGCTTCTGCCATGACCCTCAGCAGAGGCTCAGTTCCGCTCGGACGAACCAAAATCCGGCCATTACCAGCCATTTCGGCTTCCATTCTCTCAATCACCGTCTTGATAGCAGGGACTTCCATCGCCTTATCCTTCATGCTGTTTTCCACACGGATATTGACCAGTTTCTGCGGATAGATGGTTACTTCAGCAGCCAATTCGGATAGTTTCTTACCTGTTTCCTGCATGACCTTGGTCAATTGCACAGCTGAAAGCTGACCGTCACCTGTTGTATTGTAGTCCATGATGATAACATGTCCAGACTGCTCGCCACCTAGATTATAACCATTCTTGCGCATTTCCTCTACTACATAGCGGTCACCAACTGCTGTCACAGCCTTTTGAATGCCCTCCCGGTCTAAAGCCTTATGGAAGCCTAGGTTGGACATGACAGTCGTAACAATGGTATTCTGCGCCAGCTCACCTTTTTCAGACAGGTACTTACCGATGATGTACATAATCTTGTCACCATCTACCAGTTCGCCATTTTCATCCACAGCAATGAGGCGGTCACTATCGCCATCAAAGGCCAGACCAATCGCTGCACCAGACTCACGGACAACTTCCTGCAGAGCTTCTGGATGCGTAGAGCCAACATTCAGATTGATATTAAGGCCGTCTGGATTTTCTCCGATAATCGTCAGCTGTGCTCCAAGGTCTGCAAAAATCTGACGGGCGCTGGTTGAAGCCGCACCGTTAGCCGTATCTAAGGCCACATGCATTCCTTCTAGTTCTAAGCCAGTTGAAACTAAGTATTGTTGGTACTTGCGCAGCCCTTCTGGATAGTCCACCAAGTCACCTAAACCTTCGGCGCTTGGACGTGGCAAGGTGTCTTCCGCTGCGTCCAGCAAAGCCTCGATTTCCAACTCACGCTCATCATCCAGCTTGTAACCATCACCACCAAAGAATTTGATACCATTATCCAAAGCTGGATTGTGGCTGGCAGAAATCATGACTCCGGCGCTGGCTTTCTCTGACTTGACCAGATAAGCCACACCAGGCGTTGCAATGACACCCAATTTATAGACATGAATCCCAACGGACAAAAGTCCTGCAACCAAGGCGCTTTCCAGCATTTCTCCTGAAATTCGAGTATCCCGGCCAACAAAGACCCGAGGAACTTCACTTTCGTGCTGGCTCAGAACATAACCACCAAAGCGGCCGAGTTTAAAGGCCAATTCCGGCGTTAATTCCACATTTGCTTCTCCGCGAACACCATCGGTTCCAAAGTATTTACCCATTATAAATAGTTTCCTTTCATAAGACCTGGATGTAAAGATTTAGGCTGCAAGCAAGGCAGACCGCTTTAATCCAAGTTTATTTTCAAAATTTTATTTAGTTTTTATTTGATGAACTCGTATTTGAGCTGCTGTTAGAGGAGGACGAGCCAGAGCTGTCTGCTGTTTTAGTGTTGACACGCATAGTCGTTTCAAATGGTGTCACCACGCTTGGCATAACATTTCCCTGCCCATCAACAGCCTGCAGCGGTACTGTCCCGCTGTAGTTGCCAGTGATAATGACATTGGTCGGGAGAATGGCTACGACAGACTCAATCTTAGACAGGGTCTCCTCGTCACTAGTTACAGTAGCTTCCTTATTTTCCAAGGTCACACCGCTGATAGACACATTTTCAGCCACCTGGCTGTCTGTGATGAGGTAGCGGACCTCAACTTTCTTGCTGGCCTTTTTACCAATCTTAACAGAAATCTTCTGCGGAGTCACTGTAGCAGTCAGACCGCTCGGCAGGTTTTCCACTTTTAGCGGAATCTCTACTGTGCCTTCTGTAGCCTTGGAAAGATCAGCTACAACTCGAAACTTCCGAGTACTTTCCTGCATTTCACTGGCTAGATTGACACGGTTGGAGCCTGTCAGGGCGACAGAAACTTCAGAAGTGAAGCCGCTGATAAAGTAATTCTCGCTGTCATATTTGATGTCAATCGGCACATTGGAAACCGTATTGGTATAAGTTTCAGATGTGACCTGTCGAACTCCTGTATTGTTTTGATAACTGCTAGAGGTTGCATAGACAAAAAGTACTAGGGCAAAGAAAAACGAAGAGATGATATAAAGAATTTTTTTACGTTTTTTCATTTCTTCCATCCTCCCATGAAGCGTTTTTTCAAATCCGCTGGCTTGTCCTGCTCTGATAAGAAGACCTTTCTCAGCTCTATCTCAAACTCATCCAAAGTCAAATCATGCTTGAAAATCCCATTGTGCGTAGTGGAAATCCCGCCGGTTTCTTCTGAAACGACAAAAGTAAAAGCATCGGATACTTCAGACAGGCCAATAGCTGCGCGGTGCCGGGTTCCAAACTCTTTAGAGATGCCGCTGCTTTCTGTCAGAGGCAGGTAGGCACAGGAAGCCGCAATCTTATTGTTTTTTATGATGACAGCTCCATCGTGCAATGGCGTATTTGGGATAAAAATGTTGATTAGCAGCTCTCCGGATACATCTGCATCCAAGGGGATTCCTGTTGCAATGTACTCCTGCAAGGTGCGGGTTCCCTGAATGGCCACCAAAGCCCCGATTTTCCGCGGACTCATATAGGCAACAGACTTGACAAAGGCTTGAACCATTTTTTCTTCGTTACTGATGGGCGTTGTAGAAAAAATATCTGTTGCTCGACCCAGCTTTTCCAATCCTGCCCGAATCTCAGGCGAGAAAATCACCACAGCCGCAATAACCCCGTAAGTGATGACCTGATTAATCAACCAAGAAATGGTGGTCAAGCCGATGATATTGGCAAAAAACTGTGCCAAGATAAAGAAGAGCACCCCGCGGACCAGAATCATAATCTTGGTACCGGCAATGGCCTTGATTAGATAATATAAAATCCATGCGACGATAGCGACGTCAATAATATTAATTACAATCCTCCAAGGGTCCGAAAACAAACTGGCCCAATATTGGAGATTGGTTAGTTGTTGAAAATTCATACTTAGACTTCCTACTCCTCTACAAGCAAAGTCAAACAGCTGTAGCAACAAATCGAACTTATTAAATCTAGTCACAGCCTGATTTTATCTTGTAATTAGAGTTTACTCAATTAACTTCTCTCTTTTTATTTTACAGTGGGTCTTAATGCTTAAAGACTTACCAACCCATTATATCACGTTTGTCAATATTTTTCTGTAACCTTCTTTACTTTTTTATGATAAAATATTTCTTATGAAGATAAATACAGCCTTGGGCCTCTTGGCAGGCAAGTCCTCCCACTTTGTTCTCAGCAAAATGGGACGCGGCTCGACTCTGCCGGGGAAAGTTGCCCTGACATTTGATAAGAATATTTTACAAAATCTAGCAAAGAACTATGAGGTCGTGGTTATTACCGGAACCAATGGGAAAACTCTGACTACAGCTCTGACAGTAGGCATTCTCAAGGAAGCCTTCGGAGAAGTGGTGACCAATCCCAGCGGTGCCAACATGATTACGGGGATTACGACAACCTTCCTGACTGCTAAAAAAGGCAAATCTGGTAAGAAAATCGCTGTGCTGGAAATCGATGAAGCCAGCCTATCTCGGATTTGTGATTATATCAAGCCTAGCCTCTTCGTCTTTACCAATATTTTCCGCGACCAGATGGACCGCTATGGTGAGATTTACACGACCTACCAGATGATTCTGGATGCTGCAGCTAAAGTGCCAGAAGCAACTGTACTGATGAATGGGGACAGTCCTCTCTTTAACTCGGTCAGCCTGAAGAATCCTGTCCGCTACTATGGATTTGATACCGAGAAAGGACAGGCTCAGCTTGCTCATTACAATACAGAAGGCATCCTCTGTCCCAAGTGCGAGCATATCCTCAAGTATGAGCTCAACACTTATGCCAATCTGGGAGCTTATACCTGTGAGGACTGTGGCTTCAAGCGTCCTAAGCTTGACTACAGCCTGACCGCTCTCAAAACGCTTGAGCATAACCGCTCGGCCTTTACCATTGATGGTCAAGACTATCAAATCAATATCGGAGGCCTTTATAATATCTACAATGCCTTGGCCGCTGTATCAGTAGCTCAATTCTTTGGTGTCGAGCCGGCTACTATCAAGGCTGGCTTTGACAAGAGCCGAGCTGTCTTTGGCCGTCAGGAAACCTTCAAAATTGGCGATAAGGAATGTACCTTGGTCTTGATTAAAAATCCAGTCGGTGCGACCCAAGCTTTAGATATGATTGGACTTGCGCCCTTTGACTTTAGTTTGTCCGTCCTCCTTAATGCCAACTATGCGGACGGCATTGATACCAGCTGGATTTGGGATGCTGACTTTGAGAAAATTCTAGACATGGAGATTCCTCATGTCATTGCAGGCGGTGTCCGCCACTCTGAGATTGCTCGTCGACTGCGGGTTACGGGCTATCCAGCAGATCAGATTACCGAAGTCAAGGATTTGGAAGCAGTGTTTAAGACCATTGAACAGCAAGAAACCAAGCATGCCTATATCTTAGCAACTTATACTGCCATGCTGGAATTCCGCGAGTTGCTGGCAGAACGACAAGTGGTCAGAAAGGAGATGAACTAATGGTATACAGATCCCTCACTTCTCCTGAAAACCAGGACTATTGCTATGATATAAAGATTGCTCATCTCTATGGCAATCTCATGAATACCTACGGTGACAACGGCAATGTCCTCATGCTCAAGTATGTGGCTGAAAAGCTAGGCGCTAGAGTTGAAGTCGATATCGTCTCTCTAGAAGATGACTTTGACAAGGACAGCTACGACATCGTCTTCTTTGGCGGAGGTCAAGACTATGAGCAAACGATCGTGGCTCGTGACTTGCCAGCTAAAAAAGAAGCTTTGGAAAGCTTTATTAATGAAAACGGCGTAGTGCTAGCTATCTGCGGTGGCTTCCAACTTTTAGGCCAATACTATATCGAGGCTTCTGGCCGTCGAATTGAAGGTCTGGGCATCATGGGTCACTATACCCTCAACCAGACCAAAAACCGCTATATCGGTGACATCAAGATTCATAACGAAGAATTCGATGAAACCTACTATGGCTTTGAAAATCACCAAGGACGGACTTTCCTCGCTGACAATGAAAAACCTCTGGGCAAAGTCGTCTATGGAAATGGCAACAACCAAGAGGATGGTTGCGAAGGCGTTCATTATAAAAATGTCTTTGGCTCCTACTTCCACGGTCCTATCTTGTCCCGCAATGCGAACTTGGCCTACCGTCTGGTGACCACTGCTCTGAAAAACAAGTATGGCTCAGATATTAAACTGGCCGTTTATGAAGATATCCTAGTCCAAGAAATCCCAGAAGAATACGGAGATATCAAGAGCAAGGCTGAGTTTGAATAGATAAAAAGGAGAATCACTATGAAAGAAAAATTGCATTATATCCTACTTTTAATTACCATTCTATTGGTTGCTGGTATTTCCTTGGCCAATATGCAGAGTGTCAATGTTAGCTTTATCTTGTTTAGCTTCAAACTTCCCTTAATCATATTGATTTTGGTTTCAGTGCTCCTAGGATCCGTCACGACCTTTCTCATCAGCATGGTGAAAAACTTCTCGCTGAAAAAAGAGCTTAAGAAAACTAAAGAAGCACTTAAAAATTCCCATACAGAAAACTAGGTTGGAAATCACTCCAGCCTAGTTTTTTTGTATTTTCTTTTGATAAAGGTAGGAAATCAAAGCCAATCCCATCACTCCAAAACCAATTAGGAGAAAGGAAAAGGTATGGACACTCTGCAGAACAGTCATCAGAAAAGTCGCAGGAGGCATGAAAAGAATTGCCAGCGTGTAGATTGTTGAGAAAACGCGGCCTAGATACTGCTTGTCCACCTTGGTCTGAACCTGGCTGAAGAAATGAATATTGAAAACAGTCATAAAGAGCTCGCAGATAAGATTACCAGAATAGGAGAAATATGGATGAACCGGTAGCAAGGCAGAGATGCCCATGACTGCGACTCCAACACCAGTCAATAGCAGAGCTAGGAGTAGATTTCCCATAGTGGCCTTAACCTTGCTGGCTAGAATGGCTCCGATGATTGAGCCTATAGCACCCAAACTCAGAATGCTTGCATAAGAGCCGGTCTTACCGTAGAGCTGATTGGTGAAAGGCAATAGATAATTAAAGGCCGCAAAGAAAAAGTTGACTGCAGAAGCTACCAAAAGCAGAAAGAAGATTTCTTTTTGCTGACGGATATAAACTAAACCTTCCTTGATATCTCTCAGGATATTTCCAAAATTGATGGGAGACTTCTGCTTGCTTGGCTCATGATTAGGCAGAAAGTAAACCAAGGCAAAAGCCAGAAAGAAGCTAAGAGCATCCAGCTGAAGAGTCACGCGCAGATTTGCATACTGCATCACGATAAAAGACAAAACTGGAGCTGAGACACTGATAACCTGCAAGGCCAATTCCAGATGAGAATTGTAGGTTACAATGTCTTCCTTGTCCACAATTTCGGTAATATAAGACTTATTAGCTGGCCGAGAAAAAGCAAAGGCTATAGCCTGAACCACATTAGCAAAAATCAGCGCTCCAATCATGAGCTGGTCATTTGAAATAAAAGAAATCAATAGACAAAGACCGGCACAAATCAAATCTGCTACCATCAGCACCTTACGTCTGGAAAAGCGGTCCGTAATGGCCCCACCCAAAGGATTAAATAAGATAGAAGTGACTAGCTCCGATATCTGGTAAATGCCCAAGACCGTCTGTCCCAGAGCTCCCAAAGAAGCAAGCCAGATGCTATTTCCATAGTCATAAAGCATATTCCCAATTTTATTAATAGCAGCCCGTGTAATCAGCTGTGCTGCCTGTCGATTCATAAAAATACCTCCTTCCATTTCTGAAACTATTGTATCAGGAATGGAGGGAGGTTCTTTATTTTTCCCATATTTGGGAAATTATACTTTTACAAACTTATCGAAATGCTCTTGATAATAGGCGACTTGCTCAGGTAAATTCAGCACTTCAAAGATGTGCATGGCTTCCTGCATTTGCTTGATTCCCTGCTTCTTCTGTCCCTTCTGATAAGCCGCAAAACCCTTGAGATAGAGGAACACATTGCGTTCATAGAGTTTGATGCCCTTGCCAATGATTTTCTCTACGTAAGCCTCAAAATAACTAGCCTTATCAAAAGAACAACTTTCCAAACAATGCTGGTAACAATTGAGGGCTAAAATCAAGACTAGTCTCTTATGGCGACCGATTTCTTTGTAGTAGTCCTCCCGCTCCATAACTTCCTTGCCCAGACGGTAGACATAGTCCACATCATAGAAGCTATAGAGATTGCCAAAAAGAATCAGCTCATACATAGTCCAGTCTTCCACTTGGAAAAGATAATCAGCCACCTTATCTAAATCCTCTTGCCTCATGCGAAACTGGCTGTCTCGCTGACAAATCAAGCCCTGCATCAAAATCCAATTCAGCTCATAGTAAAGAGGCGCACTGCTGACCTTGGCCTTTTCCAACTGCTCCGCTTGCAAGTCTTGAAATCCCTTGATGTCATTTGAGTAGTAAAGAGGGATAATTTTACCCATCATGGCCACGTGCTCGTGCTGCTGGAAATTCCGTGCCTTGTCTATAAAATTTTCAAGAGTCACATGAATATTATCCAAGAGATCTAAAAATTTCGAGAGGGTCATGTCCGACTCACCCAGCTCAAAACGAGACAGCTGAGAGGTCGAGCAAACCTGACCAGCCGCTTCCTTCAATGAATAATGTCCATTTAAACGAAAATCACGAAAAACTTTGCCTAAATCTTCCATTTGTTTACCACTTCAATTCCTTTAATTACTGTTTCGCTTCCCTAGTCGCTCTTTCAAAACTACCTTCACCGCCCCTTGTTCGGATTTTATTTTCAGACGAGGCTCTTTTCGGCAAAATCTTATTGGCTGAAAATCGGAAAAAGCAGATTCTGCTAAAAGAACTCGTCAGAAAATAGAAAGTTCGGGATTTGCTCTCAGACCAACCGTCAGAAAATCTGACAGAGTCATTTTGCTCCAAAATAGCTTTTCAGAAAATCTGACGGACTGACTTTTCTCTAAAAGAACTTAGATTGCATGAAGAATAGTTTATTTTCCTCGAAAAAATCTCAGAACACATGTAAAAATTCGTTTTTTACTCTTTTTTGGCTGATTTCACATGTGAATTAAGCATTTTGAGCTCTAAGAAGCTCATTTCTCACAGAAACTGCATACTCCTACACCTTCTCCGCCAGTTCTTCCCATTCTAGCATGGCTTCTTCTTGGGCGGCGGTCAGCTGGTCGATTTGCTGCTGGCTCTCCATGAGTTCACTGGCGTCGTTGGTAGCCTGCATGGCTTCCTGAAGCTGACTAATCTGACTGTCCAAGTCCTCGATTTGCGCTTCCAATTGCTCTAGGCGGCGGGCCAGCCGGCGCTGTTCTTTCTGGTTTTCCTTTTGAAGCTGATAGTCATTGGCAGGGGCAGGCTTATCTAAATCAACCTGCTCCGTCTCCTCACGCAAGGCTTCCTGCTCTGCCTTTTTCTCCAGATAGTAGTCATAATCACCCAGATAAAGGGTGGAGCCTGTCTCAGAGAGCTCGATAATCTGAGTGGCCACGCGATTGATAAAGTAACGGTCATGGCTGACAAAGAGCAGGGTGCCGTCAAAGTCAATCAGGGCATTTTCCAGCACTTCCTTGCTGTCAATGTCCAGGTGGTTGGTCGGCTCGTCTAGGATGAGGAAGTTGTTGTTTTCCATAGACAGCTTGGCTAGAAGCAGGCGTGCTCGCTCTCCACCTGATAGCATGCCGACAGACTTCTTGACATCGTCCCCCGAGAAGAGGAAAGCGCCTAAGCGATTGCGAATTTCGACCTCTGGCGTCAGCTTGAAGTCATTCCATAGCTCATCGAGAACCGTATTGCTGGGAGTCAGTTTGCTCTGGGTCTGGTCATAGTAGCCCACTTCCACATTAGCCCCCAGCTGCTCCTTGCCTCTGATGAAGGGCACTTGCCCGATTAGTGATTTAATCAAGGTCGTCTTTCCAATCCCATTTGGCCCGACAATAGCTACCGCATTGAACTTGCGAATATCAAGGTTAATCGGCTCCGACAGGACTTCCTCGCCATAGCCAATAGCCGCATCTTCCAGGGTCAGAACAACATTGCCCGAAACTTTATCAGATTTGAAGGTCATATTAGCCGAGCGGCTGCCGGTCTCCGGCTTGTCCAAACGCTCCATCTTTTCCAGCTGCTTACGACGGGACTGAGCCCGCTTGGTAGTGGAAGCCCGAACCAGATTGCGATTGACAAAGTCCTCCAGCGCAGCGATTTCTTTCTGTTGCTTTTCATAGTTCTTGGCTTCAGTGGCCAGCTTTTGCTCCTTTTGGACCACGAAGGTAGAGTAATTGCCCACATAGCGATCCAAGGAATGCTTGGTCAAGTCCAGCGTGATGGTCGCAACCTTGTCTAGGAAATAGCGGTCGTGGCTGACGATGATCAGGGCACCGCTGTAGTTGATTAAGTAAGTCTCCAGCCAGGCAATGGTCTCGATATCCAAGTGGTTGGTCGGCTCGTCCAGTACCAGCAGTTCTGGCTTTTCCAAAAGCATCTTAGCCAGAGCCAGCCGGGTATTCTGCCCTCCTGAAAGCTCAGAAATCTTCATCTGCCACATGGACTGGTCAAACTTGAAGCCATTCAAAATCGCTCGAATATCGGCCTCGTAGGTAAAACCACCTTTCTGGCGAAAGTCCTCTGACAGCTGGTCGTACTGGGTCATGAGAGCAGTCAGGTCTTCCCCTGACAATTCTCCCATTTGTAGCTCCATCTGCCGCAAGCGCTTCTCTTGCTGACGTAAACTATCAAAGACCAGCAGCATCTCGTCGTAGATGGTATTCTCCGACTCAAAGCGGCTGTCCTGAGCCAGATAGGACAGAGACAGGTCTCTTTTTTTATTGATCTGACCAGAAGTAGGCTCTTCCTCACCCACCAAAATCTTGAGCAGGGTTGACTTCCCAGCTCCATTTTTACCAACGAGGGCAATCCGATCGCCCTCATCCACCTGCAGGTTAATATTGTCAAAAAGAAGCTCCCCTGCAAAAGAGCGCTCAATCTTGCTTGCTTGTAAAATAATCATAAGACCATTATAGCAGATTTCCAGAAGCACAGCTATCAGAATTCGAGAGAAAGCGAACTCAGCTCCCCAAAAGAAAAAAGGCAGTCATATCAGACTGCCTTACATAAAACTATTGAGAATGGATTGATTCTGCAAAATCAGATAAATTCCCAGCAGAATCAGAACCACAAAGACAACAAATTTAATCATTCCCTTGATCAGACGAATAACCAAAAGGATAATCATGGATCCAACTAACCACATAAAGGCGGAATTGTGAAAAAATCCCTGAACTGCCTCAATATTCTGGCCGAAGAAGACCTGAATGGGCGCCGGAACATGATTTTCCCAAGCCGCTGTCACTCCTAGCTGGTTGGCAATCTCATTGCCGCTTTTCCATAACCAGACAAAGATTCCTGAGTTAAAAACAAAGAGAAAAACTTGCTCTGGAAAGTGTCGAATCAAGTAAAAAATAGATTTTAACATAGGCTTACGATTGATACAAGTCTTTTACAGCCTGGATATCTGTCGGCTGGATACTGTAAAATGAGCCTGCTGACTGCATCACTGATTCCTCCTCATTATGGTCTAATCCGATAGCATGGCCCAATTCGTGCGCTGCTGTATTGACAATTCGCTCATGAGAATAAGCATAACGACTGTCCAGCAGGTAGTAACTATTAAGGCGAACCGTGACATGGGTAAACCGCTTGGTTAGGAGATTGGTCTGCGACTCAGCTTCACCAGCTGCACTGACGTTGCCATCGTTCATCTCCGTCGCAACAATGTCCGCCTTGTCTTTGTCATTGATGATTTGAAAGGTGAAGGCACCTGTTTGATTCCAAGAATCAATGGCCTCCTTATAGGCTGAACGGAAGGTTTCATTATTTGTATCGATGTAAATTGTGGCGCTTGGCTGATCCCAACGAGCCCCTGTTGTTGCATGCTCATCTGTCAGCTGATCCGTCTGTGTCTCCTCACTGCTGTGAAGCCCTGTGGAAATTCCTTGATGATTTAAAAATTGATCCACTCTGCCAACAGCTGTCTGAACAGCCTGCGTCAGTCCCTCTGTACCTGGTTTTGTTGAAGTGGTAAAATACAAAATTCCGACAATAACCATAAAGCTCAGGACAAAGGACCAGGCAAGTCCCCAAACCACGCGCCCAATCAGACGCATGAGGAACCGGATGCTTTTAAAAATAAGTCTCATCGCAACCTCCTTTACTAGATTGTAAGAGAACGTTGATTTTACCACCGCTTTCTTAAAGAAGACTGAAAAATTCGCCTTCTTTCATCTATTAGTATAAAAGAAAATGACTACAAATCTGCAACCATTTCTTTTCATACTGTTGAATACTCTTTGCAAAATCATTTTTGAGTATAAAATTAAGAACCCGTCTCCTGACTGACCCTGCCACTATTATAGTCCAGGCGAATCCCTTTTTGCACATTCGGGATAAAGACATTAAATTCCAAACTGCCATCGCTGGACTTAGCCTCTAAATGTGACCCAACCGGTACTAAATCAGTCTCCGTGGCATAAATCAAGGTTACCCGGTAGCGCACTCGCTTGTTCTTATCCAAAGCCTTACGGATCTTTGTCTCATAGTAATTCTGCCCTGTCGAATCCGCTTCATTGGCTTGGTTGGACCAGGCCGTCTGCACAGCGATATTGGCAGGATTGCTAGTAGAAGCATCAAAGCCCTTCAAACCACCAATCAGCGAATAGGCCAAGAGATGTCCTCTGTCCACAGCATGATTGTACTCACCAGGGAGGTTCTTGAGTTGATGCCAGCCTGCCGGTACCCATGAAGTGTTGGCATTTCCAGTTTCTTCCCGTTTTTTGTACTGGCGGGTAGACTTGGATAAAAAGGCATTCGCTACTGTCGGAAGGGTTTGCCCTTGTACAAGCTTGGTCTTATTGTCAGCGTAGGGCTTACTAGAAATCCCCGCATCCAAGTCTGTCTTATTTCCATTCACAATAAAGGCGCCAGCTCCATTCCATTCAATGCTGCCTTTGAGTTGAGCTCGGACAGCATCCGTCAGAACGCTCTCAGCCAGTTCCCGACTAGGGGTGCCCTGATCTTGAACTTGCCCAACTCTTATTTCTGAATTTGGACTCTGAAGTGGCTGCTGACCATCCTGTCCCCAGAAATAGCCAGCCAGCGCCAAAATCAAGGCCAGAGTCAGCCCAGCCCAGCCTTGCAGGCTCTTAGAATTCCTTTTCTGACTAGTCTTTCTTTTCATCTTCTTTCTTTCAACTTAGCAAACTGGATTCATTTCAGCCAGTCTGTTCGACTAGGAGCTAGTTTCCAGTAAACTTCCCGATTAATTCTTGCCAGGTTTCTGGTGAAAAAACTGAGCCCTTACCGTTTCCGATAATGTTATAGCCAATCATCAGAGACACGAAAAAGAGAATCACGGCTACCAACAGAACCAGTAAAACAAGGCCAATCTGCCGACCTAAATATTTAAGATTTTCACTCATCGTCTTCTTCCTTTACACGCTTCACTTTGGCTCCCAAAGCTGCCAATTTTTCATGGAATTTATAGTAGCCTCGATCTAAGTGTACCAGCTTGCTGACCTTGGTCTCGCCTTCAGCAATCAAGCCCATCAGAATCAAAGTCGCACTGGCTCGGAGGTCTGTTGACATGACTTCAGCCCCCTGAAGACTGCCACCGCCCCAGATGCGAGCTGTATCACGCATGATATCAGAGTGCAGCCCCATCCGACGCATTTCCTCCAGATGCTGGAAACGGTTCTCAAAAACAGTCTCAATCATCGTAGATTCGCCCTTGGCCATAGCCATGAGCGCCGTAAACTGAGCCTGCATGTCGGTAGGGAAGCCCGGATAAGGAAGGGTCTTGACCGAAACTGGTCTCAACTTCGAAACATCGGAACGAATCCGAATCCCTTCATCTTCCTCTGTCACTTCCACTCCCATTTCCTGCATTTTGGAAAGCAGGGGACGGTTGTGCTCCCAAATGGCATCCTCAATCAGCAAGTCACCACTGGTCATAGCTGCAGCAACCATAAAAGTTCCTGCTTCGATACGGTCTTGAACCACATTATGCTTAGCCCCGCGCAGCTGGTCCACTCCGACAATAGTCAGAGTCTCAGTACCTGCTCCTCTGACCTTGGCTCCCATTTCATTCAAAAAGAGGGCTAGGTCAACGATTTCAGGCTCCCGAGCAGCATTTTCAATCACTGTCGTACCTTGAGCCAGCGTCGCAGCCATCATGATATTTTGCGTTGCTCCCACACTAGGAAAGTCCATGTAAATGTGGGCACCCTTGAGTCGCTCTGCCTTCGCTTCGATATAACCCGCTGTTTGGGTAATCTGAGCGCCCATGGCTTCTAAGCCCTTCAGGTGCAAGTCAATGGGCCGACTGCCAATCGTACAGCCGCCTGGCATGGAAACCTTAGCATGACCATTACGAGCTAGAACTGGCCCCAAAACAACGATAGACGCTCGCATTTTGCTGACGTATTTGTAAGGTGCTTCCTCGGACAAAGGCTGAGTGGCATCCACAACAACTGTATTTTCTTCCTGATTAAAATCCACCTGAGTGTTTAAACCGCGGACCACATTGTTCATGGTAAAGACATCAGACAAGACCGGAACATTTTTCAAAACAGACTGGCCTTCACTAGCCAAGACTGTCGCTGCCAAGAGAGGCAGCACCGCATTTTTTGCTCCTTCAATCTTGACCTTTCCGACCAAGCGATTATCTCCACCTTGAATAATAATTTTTTCCATACCGATTCCTTACTCTAAATTTTTAAAATCATCCATACTATCATACCATAAAATCAAAAATATGACCTTATAAAGTACCGTTAAAAATCGCCCGGCTCATATCGTAAATACCAATGAAGAAAAGGCTGACTAAATAGCCCAAGGCAATACTGAACAAGAGAATCAAAAAGCGAATCTTCATCGCATTATCAGCATTAACCTTGAAAAACCTCTCCCACTCAACAACCGTTGACAGCAGATGAAAGGCAAAGAAAATAAAGAGCAAATGACTGCATAATTTAAAAACAACTTCTACCATAACTTTTATTATACCACAAGACTCCAGTCAAGGACGAACTAAACAATCCCGCCCTTTTTCTTTGGAAAAGAAAACTGAGACAGATTTGCCTCAGTTTTGCGTATTCAGTTTGTATTCAAGAAAGCATATTACCAGATGATGAACGACCTCCATCAATCTATGTAAAATAGCTTCTTATAATCTTGTTCCGACATTGATCCGGTTGATTGCCCGCTGCAGGGCGATCTTAGCCCGGCGTTCTTGGTCAATCAAATGCTTATCATGTGCTTCTTCGATTTCTTGCTCAGCTCGGAGCTTAGCCCGCTCAGCCCGACTAATGTCGATATCTCGCTCACGCTCAGCTGAGTCCGCCACAATGGTAATGACATTATCTGCAATTTCAATGATTCCGCCATTAACCGCAATCCAGTCGATATGCTTGTCATCATCAACCCGGCGCACCTTAACCTGATCCACTTCTAAAACAGCGATGGTATTGATGTGGCGGGGCAAAATCCCCAGCTCACCCTCAATGGTCTTTACGGAAACAAATGCAGCATGGTGATCATAAATAAGACCATCCGGTGTCACGATTTGTACTGTCATTTGAGCCATCATTCACCTCTTAGAATCCCATTTTCTCAGCCTTGGCCAATACATCCTCGATGGAGCCCACACCACGGAAGGCATCTTCTGGCAACTTATCGTGTTTACCTTCTAGGATTTCCTTGAAGCCACGAACCGTTTCAGCTACTGGCACATAGGAACCTGGCTGGCCGGTAAATTGCTCCGCCACGTTGAAGTTCTGTGACAGGAAGAACTGAATCCGCCGCGCACGTGCAACCAAAGTCTTCTCATCATCTGACAACTCGTCCATACCAAGGATAGCAATGATGTCCTGCAATTCATGATAACGTTGCAAGACCCGCTTAACCTCTGCTGCCACTGCATAGTGCTCTTCTCCGACAATCTCTGGTGAAAGGGCACGAGAGCTGGAAGCGAGTGGATCCACGGCTGGATAAATCCCTAGCTGAACCAATTTCCGTTCTAGGTTAGTTGTAGAGTCCAAGTGAGCAAAAGCTGTCGCTGGTGCTGGGTCAGTATAGTCATCGGCTGGAACATAGATAGCTTGGATGGAAGTAACGGAACCTTTCTTGGTTGAGGTAATCCGTTCTTGTAACTGTCCCATTTCTGTTGCAAGTGTTGGTTGGTAACCAACGGCTGACGGCATGCGGCCCAAAAGGGCAGACACTTCCGAACCAGCCTGCGTAAAGCGGAAGATGTTGTCAATAAAGAGCAGCACGTCCTGACCTTCCACATCACGGAAATATTCCGCGATAGTCAGTCCGGTAAGAGCAACCCGCATCCGAGCTCCTGGCGGTTCATTCATCTGACCAAAGACCATAGCGGTCTTTTCGATAACGCCAGACTCTTTCATTTCCCAGTAGAGGTCATTCCCTTCACGCGTCCGTTCACCAACACCTGTGAAGACAGAAATCCCTCCATGCTCTTGGGCAATGTTGTGGATCAATTCCTGAATCAGGACAGTCTTCCCTACTCCGGCACCACCAAAGAGGCCAACTTTCCCACCTTTCAGATAAGGTGCCAGAAGGTCGATAACCTTGATCCCTGTTTCCAAGATTTCTGATGAGGTTGATAGTTCATCAAAGGTCGGTGCCTTTTTATGAATCGGCTGGCGCTCTGCATCTTCTGCAAAAGGCGCATCCAAGTCGATAGTGTCTCCTAGGACATTAAAGACCCGGCCCAGAGTTTCCTTGCCGACCGGCACAGAAATCGGACGACCAGTATCCAAGACCTCTAAACCACGTGTCAAACCATCGGTCGACTCCATGGCAATGGTCCGCACCACACCGTCACCAAGCTCAAGAGCTACTTCAAGGACGATTTTTGATTTTTTCTCATCATTTTTATAGACTACAAGTGCATTATTTATCTCAGGTAGTTTGTCTCCGGCAGCAAACGCAACGTCTACGACCGGCCCGATAACCTGAGCAATTTTGCCTGAGCTCATGTTTTTTCCCTCGTTTAATTTCTAATTCATTTGTGGCCTTATTCTAGGGCACTTGCACCCGCCACGATTTCAGTAATTTCCTGCGTAATGGCAGCTTGCCGAGCGCGGTTATACTGAATAGTCAAATCACTGATGACCTTTTTAGCATTGTCTGTTGCTGTCTGCATAGCAGTCATACCGGCAGCATTCTCAGCCGTCTTAGCATCAATAATGGCACCGTAAATCATGCTCTCTGCAAACTGGGGCAGCAGTTGATCCAAGATAGAATCCCGACTGGACTCCAGTTCCAGATTCAGCGTATAATCTTCATCAGCTTCATTGGGATCCAAGTCAATGATTGGCAGCATCTGCTCCACCCGCATCTGACTGGTCAGACTGTTGACATGGTGGTTATAGCAGACATAGAGCTCATCAAAGAGCTCATTCTGATACATCTCAATGGTCTTGCTAATGATTTTACGGACCTCATCAAAGCTAGGCTGGTCGGCTAGACCACGCAGTTCATAAACTGGCTGAATCCCCCGAGCTCGGAAGAAATCAGCACCAACACTTCCGATACAGATGACTTCAAAGTCCTCTCCAGTCGGATGGTACTCAGCTTTCAGCTCCATCAAAGCCTTGAGAATGGTTGCGTTATAACCGCCTACCAGACCGCGGTCAGAAGTAATGACGATATAGGCTGATTTCTTAACTGGCCGACTGATTAACATCGAGTGATGACGGGCATTTTCTGCCTCGTGGCCATGTAGCATATCCGTAACTAACTTACGCACTTTCTGGGCATAGACCTGAAAGTTCTTAGCTGCCTCCTCAGATTTTCCCAGCTTGGCAGCAGAAACCATCTGCATGGCATTGGTGATTTGACTGGTGTTTTTCGTGGATGCAATTTTATTTTTAATATCATTTAATGAAACTGCCATCTGACACCTCGATCCTTATTTGAAGCTAGACTGGTCAATAAACTCAGTAATGGCAGCATCCAAGACTTCCTCACTTGGAA
Source organism: Streptococcus sanguinis (assembly GCF_003943735.1). GTDB lineage: Bacteria > Bacillota > Bacilli > Lactobacillales > Streptococcaceae > Streptococcus > Streptococcus sanguinis_E. The sequence goes on from NZ_RJMV01000001.1 coordinate 46,147, forward strand.
GGTCTTTCGTTGTCCGAATGGTTTCATAAATGCTTTCTTGATGTGCATCAAAGTAGGCGAATAATTCTGACTCAAAGCGCAGAATATCATCTACTGGCACACTGTCTAAGAAACCATGGGTCAAAGCATAGAGAATCACGACCTGCTTTTCAACCGGCAGCGGCTCATGAATTGGCTGTTTCAAGACTTCTACAGTCCTGCGGCCACGATTGAGCTTGGCCTGCGTTGCTGCATCCAAATCACTACCAAACTTAGTAAAGGCCTCCAGCTCCCGATAAGAAGCCAGGTCGATACGCAGGGTTCCAGCTACTTTCTTCATAGCCTTGATTTGGGCAGAACCCCCAACCCGTGATACAGAAGAACCTGCGTCAATGGCCGGACGTACCCCAGCATTGAACAAGCTGTCGCTGAGGAAAATTTGTCCGTCAGTGATTGAAATCACGTTGGTCGCGATATAGGCCGAAATATCTCCTGCCTGCGTTTCAATAAATGGCAGAGCTGTAATTGAACCACCGCCCAGCTCATCAGAAACCTTGGCTGAACGTTCCAAGAGACGGCTATGTAGATAGAAAACATCTCCTGGAAAGGCCTCACGGCCTGGCGGACGACGGAGCAAGAGGGACAGTTCACGGTAGGCTACAGCCTGCTTAGACAAGTCATCATAGACAATCAAAACATGCTTGCCATTATACATGAACTCTTCTGCCATCGCTACACCAGCATAAGGCGCTAGGAAAAGCAAAGGCGACGGCTGTGAAGCAGAGGCTGTCACGACAATGGTATAGTCCAAAGCACCATACTGACGGAGCGTTTCTACCTGCGTACGAACGGTAGATTCTTTCTGACCAATCGCCACATAGATACAAATCATATCCTGACCTTTCTGGTTCAGGATGGCATCAATGGCAATGGTCGTCTTCCCAGTCTGACGGTCCCCGATAATCAGCTCCCGCTGGCCGCGGCCAATCGGAACCAAGGCATCAATAGCCTTGAGACCTGTCTGCAAAGGCTCAGATACTGACTTACGCTGCATAACACCAGGAGCCGGTGTTTCAACCGGACGTGTCTTGTCCGTGACAATGTCACCAAGTCCATCAACAGGACGACCCAGCGGATCAACAACCCGTCCAATCAAGGCCTCTCCCACAGGAACTTCCATGATTTTACCAGTCCGACGAATGGTATCTCCCTCACGAATGTCTGTAAAGTCTCCCAAGATGATAATCCCAACATCGGTCGACTCTAGATTTTGCGCCATACCATAAGAGCCATTTTCAAAGATTAACAGCTCTCCGCTCATAGCCTTATCCAGACCATGAGCACGCGCAATTCCATCACCAATATAAGTGACGACCCCTGTTTCTGTGACGTCAAAATTTGGCTGGAAATTTTCAATTTGTTGCTTAATTAAAGCGCTGATTTCTTGTGCGTTAATCGCCAAAATTCACACCACTTTCTATTTCAATTTTTCTTTTACGACTTGTAATTGACGTTTTATGCTTGCATCAATTGTTTTGTTATTGGCAGAGATGACAAAGCCACCAATCAAGCTGCTGTCCAATTCTTCCTTGAGCGAACGGACTTTTAGGCCCATCTTCTGCTCAATAATCGGCCGAATCTTCTCCTTCTGACTGGCTGTCAAAGGCTGAACAGAGCGTAGCGTCACCTCAAACTCATTGCTAATCTTTTCAAGCTGGTGCTGGCTCTCCAGCACAATCTCATAAAAGAGGTCCTCACGATGATTGAGAATGACGATTTCAATCAGATTATCAAGCAATTGCGAACCAGAGTTTTGAAAGAGTCTCAGACTCTTCTCTTTCTCATGGTCACTGATGCCGATATGTGACAAAAAGTCAGCAAGGCCGGTCTCCGCAAAAACAGCCTTAATCTGACTCAGTTTTTCAAAAACATCTTCTTGCTGACCTTTTTCAAAGACCGTCTGAACAAAAGGCAAAGCATATTTCTCAATGATTGCATATTGCTTCTTATCCATCAGGCATCTCCTAACTGTTTGATATAGCGGTCGATGAGCTCGCTCTGAGCTTCCTTATCCAGTTCCTGGCTCAAAATCTTACTAGCCAGAGCCACTGTCAAGTCAGCCACTTCTCCTTTGATGCTGCTCATAGCCTCTGCCTTGTTTTGGGCAATTTCCTGATTGGCTTTAGCCTTCAAGCGCCCTGCTTCTTCTGCTGCATTAGCTAGGATTCCAGCCTTATTCTTCTCAGCTGTCTCCTTAGCTGTCTCAACGATAGAAACTGCTTCGACCCGACTGCCTGCCAGAGCTTCCTCACGCTTTTGCGCCAAGTCTTCAGCTTTCTTACGGGCAGCTTCTGCACCATCAATATCGTCTGAAATCTTTTGAGCACGCTGATCTAAAATCCCGATAATATTGCCCCAAGCAAACTTCTTAATGAGAAATACTAAAAGAAGAAAGGAGCCAGCAATCAGGATAAAGTTGCCAATAATTTCACCTACGGTTATATTCATTTTATCTATCCTTTCTTTTTATTCTTCCTCACCATTAATTTTCTTACCAAGATACATAGATGTTAGCATGGTAAAAACATAGGCTTGGATACAGGAAATAAAGATGGAAAAACCAGTCCAAACCATGTTCATAATAAAGGCAATCGGATACCAATACGCTGCTTGATGTGCCCAAGTCAAGAGCAAACCAGCCAATACTTCACCTGCAAAAATATTTCCATAAATCCGCAAGGCTAGCGAAGCAAAATTGGTAAATTCTTCCAAGATATTCATGGGTGTCATGATACCTGGAGTCACAAAACCTTTTAGATATCCTTTTATACCTTGACGACGAATTCCTTCTACATGACAGAATACCGTCACTAAAAGAGAGAAGCCCAAGTCAAAAGCGAGATTGGCTGTCGGCGATGTCCAAAGATTAAAACCATTGGTTGTCTGGACCTTAGCCATTAATCCCAAGTTATTCGCCACAGCTACGAAAAGAAAGAGGGAGAATAGAAAAAGCGAGTAATTCTTCATATAATGCTCGCCAACGTTTCCCTTGGTAAAATCTATGACAAAGTCATAGATATATTCCAAAGCATTCTGCTTTCTTGACGGCTTAATTGTCATCTTTCGACTTGCCCAATAAACAAGTCCAAAAGTTACAAACACCGTCAGCAGAGTCATGGCCAGCAGGGTCAAATCAAAGGTCACAGGACCTATATTGATAGTTGGATTGATACTTTCTTCCAACAGATGACACCCCCTTTTCTAAAGAGAATCCTTTCTTATTTGATAACAAAGGACATAGCCAGCGTTACAAAGAAAGTACCTTCAACAAAGGCTACTCCCAAGATTAGGAGGCTTCGCAATTGACCGATAATTTCTGGCTGACGAGCTGCCGCCTTAAATAGATTACTCATAATCATACCTTCAGCAATTGATACGCCCAAGCAGGCCAAACAAAGTCCTAAATATGTTAAATTCATGATGACTTCTCCTTTATATTTTAAAATTTACTTCCTTAGTTTACTCCTAAAATATCAAATAGTCAATCTTTTGCCACCATTGTAAGCGTTTTTTGTTTCATTCTTTTGATTTATAAATTTTCCTGTCAAAACAATTGAATTATTATTGATATACAAACTATTCTGCTATATAAATAAGAAGAAAGTGATTAAAATTTCACTTATTTCATATATTTTTTAAAGAAAAAAGAGCAAAGTGATTATTTGCTCTTGATTTTCCTATAGTTATGGATGGCTGACAATCAGCTGCAAATCTCCAGACAAGGTCCATTCTGTAACATCGCTAGGCAGGATGAAAGGCTCCCCTTTTTCAAGAGGATAAACTGCCCCACCAACTTCTAGCTTACCGACACCTTCCAAGACACTGACCAAGCTATAGTCTGCTGTCTTTTTAAAATTGACCGAACCAGCGATATCCCACTTGTAAACAGCAAAGAAGTCATTGGCCACCAAAAGAGTTGAAGTCAAACTATCTGCCTGAATGGTAACAGGACGGCTATTGGCTGGCTCACCGATAGTCAAAACATCAATAGACTGCTCCAAATGCAGCTCGCGAAGATTACCAGCATCGTCCTTACGATCAAAGTCATAGACACGGTAGGTCGTGTCACTGGACTGCTGAGTTTCTAAAATCAGAATCCCCGATCCAATGGCATGCATGGTGCCACTTGGTACATAGAAGAAGTCACCAGCCTTGACTGGGATTTTGGTCAGAAGATGGTCCCAGTCCTTGCTCTCAATCTGCTGGCGCAGCTCTTCCTTGCTCCTAGCATTGTGACCATAGATAATCTCTGCTCCTTCGTCTGCAGCAATGACATACCAGCATTCAGTCTTACCAAGCTCCCCTTCGTGCTCTAGTCCATAAGCATCATCAGGATGGACCTGAACACTGAGCCAGTCATTGGCATCTAAAATCTTGGTCAAAAGCGGAAAGACTGGCTCTGGGCGATTGCCAAAAAGCTCACGGTGCTTGGCATAGAGAACATCTAACTTCTGGCCGGCAAATCGCCCGTTCTTGACGGTTGACACACCATTGGGATGAGCCGAGATAGCCCAGTATTCCCCTACATGGTCGCTGGGAATCTCATAGCCAAAGACATCCCGCAGCTTGGTTCCGCCCCAAATCTTCTCCTGCATCACAGACTGTAGAAATAATGGTTCTGACATAGTAGACTCCTTAAATATTTTTTACATCCAGCAAGGAATACCCCTTGGTGTCGAAACGGTTGTTACTGCTTTCATTATAATATAGCATAGGCACTTTGTCTACTATCTGCTGAAAGCAATTCCTTTATAATAAAAAAAGTAAAGCTCCCCAGCAAATGCCGCAAAGATAACCTACCAGCACATCCTTTGGATAGTGCACGCCGCCAATCACGCGCACTACGGCCAGTCCTGCTGAAAGTAAGAGGCAGATAAGCCCCGGCAGCCAGAAAAAGTAGAGCAAGCCCATGGAAATCACTGTCGCCGAAAAGACATGGCGGCTGGGCATGGATTTACCTGATGTATCCTTGGCCAGCAAGGGCTGAATAGCCCATTTCTCGTAAGGGCGTGCTTGATTCAGCCGTTTACGAATAGCTGACAACAGACCAAATCCAATCGCTGGCAGGAAGAAAAAAGCAAGCAGCCCTTTCCAGCCTTCTGTCAGAAAGGCGCTGATTAGAACGAGGCCATAAACAATAGGTATGAAGAGGGTCATTCCCCGATTGAAGTAAACCAGCCCTTTCAGCCACTGAGGGCGACTGCGAAAGGGAGTCGTTAATTGTTGATAAAAAATCGTGTAGTCTTTCATGCTTGCTTACCCTGCTTTTCTAAAAATTGGACACTCATACTTTCTCTACTATAGCATATTTCTAGACAAGATGGTAGTTTGATAGCAAAAGAGACTGAGACCCAGGCCCCAATCTCTTATTGTTTATGTTTTCTCAGGAGTATTATTTCTCCAAGTTCCAGATTTCCTTGGCATATTGCTCAATGGTATCGTCTGAGGTAAACTTGTCAGATGTAGCGATATTAATCAAGCTCATGCGAGCCCATTTTTCTTTGTCACGATAGAGAGCATCAATCTTCTCTTGAGCTTCTACATAGGAGTGGAAGTCTTCCAAGAGGAAGTATTCGTCATTGTGGGTGATGAGGGCTTCGTAGATTTCAGAGCCTTCTTCACGAACATTTGGAATGGTGCCGTTGACAAAGGTATCGACCACTCGGCGAATATCTGGATTGCTTTCATAGACACCTCGTGAGTAATAATCATGGCGGGCATAGTGCTCGTAAACTTGGTCCTTGTCCATCCCGAAAATAACAATGTTGTCGTCACCGATCTCGTCCTTGATTTCGATATTGGCTCCGTCCAATGTAGCCAGAGTAATGGCACCTGTCATCATGAACTTCATGTTGGAAGTACCAGAAGCCTCCTTGGAAGCCAGAGAAATCTGCTCTGATACATCTGCCGCAGGAATGATGAGCTCAGCTAGGCTGACCCGGTAGTTTTCTAGGAAAACAACCTTGAGTTTACCTTGCAGACTTTCATCCTTGTTGACCAGATTAGCCACTTCATTGATCAGCTTAATGACCGACTTGGCAAAGTGGTAGCCTGGAGCAGCCTTGGCACCGAAGATAAAGACGCGTGGCACCATATCCTTATTAGGATTGTCCTTGAGGTCCCAGTAGAGCTTGATGATATGAAGCAGGTTAAGCAGCTGACGCTTGTAGGCGTGGAGACGTTTCACCTGCACATCAAAGATGGCTTCTGTAGAAACTTCTGCTCCTGTTGATTCCTTGATGAAGTCAGCCAGACGAGCCTTAGCTTCTTGCTTCACTCGATAAAAATCGCCCAGCACTTGCGGATCATCCTTGAATTCCAAAAGCTTACGCAGCTCATGGATATCACTTCTCCAGCCCTTACCAATAAGCTTATCAATCTCAGCTGACAGAGGCTGGTCCGCAATCTGCAGCCAGCGGCGCTGGATAATCCCGTTGGTCTTGTTATTAAACTTCTCTGGGTAAATGCTATAGAAATCACGCAAAGTATCTTCTTTGAGCAGTTCTGTGTGGAGTTTGGCAACACCATTGATTGAATGACCGCCAATGATAGCCAAGTGAGCCATGTGAATTTGATTGTCCTTGACGATTCGAGTATTTTCGATAACTTGCGGATCAAGGCTGCGTCCAGCCATTTCAGCTACATAGCGGTTGTCGATTTCTAGGATAATCTGATAAACCCGCGGTAGGACATTCTTAAAGAGCTCTGCATCCCATTTTTCCAAGGCTTCAGACAAAATGGTGTGGTTGGTGTAGCTCATGGTTTTAACCGTAGCATTCCAAGCATCTGCCCATTCCAGGTCGTACTCATCCACCAAGAGGCGCATAAACTCAGCCGGTGCGACAGCTGGGTGAGTATCGTTAATATGGACAGAGACCTTCTCATGAATATCCTTGAGCGGACGACCTTGCTTGAGGTAGGATTTGATAATGGTCTGCAGACCTGCACTGGTCATGAAGTATTCCTGAATCAAGCGCAGCTCTTTTCCTTCGTAGCTAGAGTCGTCTGGATAGAGAATGGCAGTGATGTCTTGCACCCGGCGACGAGCTTCAATGGTCGGATAGTCCAATTCATACTCCTCTGGAATTTCAACATCCCAAAGACGGAGATTGTTGACATTGTCATTGCCAAAGCCAATCTGCGGCACATCGTAAGGAACGGCCCGCAAGGTTTTGGAATTCTCATAAAGAGGCACAATCCGGCCTTTTTCATTGGCATGGAGGGAAACATTTCCGAAGATTTTAACGTCAACAATATCATGGTCCTTACGGGTTTCCCAGACATTGCCCAGACTGCCAAACCAAGCATCAGGAATTTCTACCTGATAGCCATCTACGATGCGTTGCTTAAAGAGTCCATAGCGATAACGAATCCCATTTCCAAATCCTGGATAGCCAGTGGTTGCCAGCGAGTCCATGAAGGCGGCCGCCAAGCGGCCCAGACCGCCATTCCCCAAGGCCATGTCATACTCAGCATTCTTAACATCCTCAAAGTCAACGCCCAACTCGGCAAAGCCTTCCTTGACCGTATCAAGGATACCTAAGTTGAGCAGATTGGTTTCCAGCATGCGTCCTGGAAGAAACTCGATAGAAAAGTAATAAGCTGTCTTTTGCTGCTGCTCAATCAACTGATTACGGCGCTCCAGCCACAGGGGCGTGATATACTTACGGACAGTGCTGGCCAGAGCCTGAAAAAGCTCCACTGAAGTCGCATCAGCAACCTTAATCAGCTGTCTTTCATGTAGAATATCCTTAAAATCTCGAATAAAACTTTCTTTTGTCAGTTCCATGGTGGGTGGTTATCTCCCTTTCTTAATAGCGGGAAACAGTTTTTAAACGCAGGAATACTTTTTTCAATCAAGATGGGAAGCACTCGCTTCAGCCACAAACTAAAAACAGGGCTCCAATACAGTATGATAATATATAAAAATGTAATTCTCACGGAAATCCTCCCTTGTCCCATGGGCAAGAGAGGATTTGTTTACACTGATTCCGAAGTAAATGTTATAGAAGTGATTGATACAAATCACTGTATGCCTTGCTGGCTGTATCCCAAGAGAAGTCTCTCTCCATCGCCTGCTCTTGCAGAGATTTCCAAGCTTCCTTATCATCGGCATAGAGCTTGAGTGCCTCCTTGAAGGTCCAAGTCAGCCAGTAGCCAGAAAAGTTATTGAAGCTAAAGCCAGTTCCCTGTCCTGTATAGACATTGTAAGGCTCTACGGTATCACGCAGACCGCCCACTTCATGCACCAAAGGCAAAGTTCCGTAGCGCATAGCCATCATTTGTGACAGGCCACAAGGCTCGAAGCGGCTTGGCATGAGGAAAATATCGCTGGCTGCATAAATCTCCTGAGCCAAGGTCACATCAAAGAGGATGTTGGCTGAAAGCTTATTAGGATAGGCATGACCAAACCAAGCGAAAGCCTGTTCAAAAGCTGGATCCCCTGTTCCCAAGAGGATAATCTGCACATCTTCCTGCAGGAGATTGTGTAGCTCTTCCACTACCAAGTCAAAGCCTTTCTGACGGGTCAGACGGGAAACAATCCCAACTACCGGCACATCATCACGCACAGGCAGACCAACTCGCTCTTGCAAAGCTCGCTTGTTTTCTAGTTTACCAGATAAGTCAGATTTGTCAAAGTGATGAGCTAAGAGCGGATCCGTTTCTGGGTTATAGATATCTGTATCTATACCGTTGACAATTCCGACCAGCTTACCGGACTCCATCCGCAGGATCTGATCCAAATTACAGCCAAATTCTGGTGTACGGATTTCACCTGCATAGCTTGGTGATACAGTTGTCACTCGGTCCGCATAGAGAATGCCAGCCTTCATCCAGTTGAGACAGTCATTCCAACGCAGGGTTCCGTCTGCATAGCGCTCATAGCCCACTCCAAATAGTTCCCAAAGCATGCTGTCAGGGAACTGACCTTGGAACTCCAGATTATGGATGGTCAAGACAGTCTTGATATTCTGATATGCTTGAATCCAATGGTATTTTTCCTTAACCAAGAAAGGAATCATAGCTGTATGATAATCGTGAACATGCAGAACATCTGGAATAAAATCAATCCGCTCCATCAGCTCTACTGCTGCTAACTGGAAGTAAGCAAAGCGCTCACCGTCATCAAAGTCCCCGTAAACATGGCCGCGGAAGAAATAATGCTGATTGTCAATAAAATAGAAGGACACACCGTTCAAGACCAGTCGCTTGACCCCAACGTACTGGCGGCGCCAGCCAACACTGACTTCAAAGTAGAAAAGGTCTTCCACCTGGTCGCCAAATTTGGCATGGGTCATGTCATAGTATGGCAGAATGACACCAACTTCATGGCCAGCCTTGACCAGTGATTTGGGGAGAGCACCGATAACGTCTCCCAAACCACCTGTCTTAGAAAATGGGGCTCCTTCTGCTGCTGCAAATAAAATCTTCATCGAATTATGTCCTCTGTAACTTTTTGGCCCTTCTTGACTACGATTGGGTCTTCTGCTGTTCCGCGAATCACCACTCCTTCGCCAATTTCAACACCCTTGTCCACAATCGCGTACTCGACAGTTGCATTTTCTCCAACCTTCACTCGAGGGAAGAGAACACTGTGTTTGACACTGCTTCCAGTCTTAATCTTGGTATTCCGTGAAATTACAGAATTGATGACCTCACCTTCCACAATGCTTCCTGACGCAAACTGGGAGCGAGATACTTTTGAAGACTCAGCATAGTAAGTTGGCTCTTCATTCTTAACCTTTGTGTAAATCTTTTGGTTCGGACTGAAGAGAGAGTAGAATTTTTTGCTTTCAAGCATATCGATGTTGGATCTGTAGTAGGTCTCTACAGAATAGATATTTGCCAGATAGCCTGTATATTCGTAGGCAAATGCCCCTTCCTGAGTTGCTAAATCACGCAGGACATAACGCAGTTTTTGTGGATGCTCTTTCTTAGCTTCTTCTTCCAGCTTTTCAATCAGCCAAGGAGTATCCACTACAAAGATATCTGTAGACATATTGAAGAGCTCAGCATCTTCTCGGCCATCAAAGAGTTTATGCCCTCTGACATGGTCTGTTTCGTCAATATCTAGGACAGCATTCACATCCGAGATATTTTCCTTGTGCAATTTCTTGTAGACAACTGTAATCGGCTGCTCTGTTGTATTATGCAAGTGGAAAACTTGATTGAGGTCAATATTAACCAAGATATCACAGTTAAGTGCAACAGTTTGGTTGGAACCAGAACGTTTGAGGTAGGTCAAAAGCTGCTTATAGTATTCCTCACCGACTGTAGAGCTTTCTACACGAGTATTGTAGATTCCCAGGTAATAGTGGCTAAGCAAGGTAGACAGACCCCACTCACGACCTGAACGAATATGGTCAAAAACAGAGCTGATATTGTCCTGCTGGAAGATACCAAAGACACTGCGGATACCAGCATTGGCAAGACTTGAAAGCGGGAAGTCAATCAAACGGTATTTCCCACCGAATGGCAAGCTGGCTACTGGACGATGATTTGTCAGAGTTGACATATCATGAAAGCCGACTGTATTTCCTAAAATTGCTGAGTATTTATCAATCTTCATCTTTTGGTACCCCCACTTTCTCGTTGTATCCAACAACATATACTTCCTCTGTACCATCAATCTCTACACCATCAGAGATGATAGCCCCTTCACCGATAATGGCCCGCTTGATCTTAGCGTCTTTGCCAATAACAGCTCCACTCATGATGACAGAGTCTTCAATGACTGCGCCCTTTTTGACTTGAGCACCAGTAGAAAGAATAGAGTGTTTTACTGTACCGTCAACGAAACAGCCATCAACGACCAGCGAATCTTCTACATGGGAATTTTCACTGATGAAGTTTGGCGGAGAAATCAAGTTGCGAGAATAAATCTTCCAGCGACGATTGCGGCTATCCAGAGCATTTTCTGGGCTGATGTATTCCATGTTGGCTTCCCAGAGAGACTCTACTGTACCAACGTCTTTCCAATAGCCTTCAAAGTCATAAGCATAAACGCTTTCGCCAGATTCAAGGTAGTTAGGGATAACATTCTTACCAAAGTCAGACATATCCACATTGCTCTTTTCAGCAGCTACCAGCATATTGCGCAGACGCTGCCAGTCAAAGATATAAATCCCCATAGAAGCCTTGGTGGACTTAGGATGTTCTGGTTTTTCTTCAAATTCAACAATCCGATTATTAGCATCTGTATTCATGATACCAAAACGGCTGGCTTCTTTGAGAGGCACATCCAAAACAGCAACTGTCAGGCTGGCATTGTTGTCCTTGTGAGATTGAAGCATATCATCATAGTCCATCTTGTAGATATGGTCCCCAGACAAAATCAGGACATACTCAGGATTGATACTGTCGATATAGTCAATATTTTGATAAATCGCATGGCTGGTACCTTCAAACCAACGATTTCCTTCGCTCGCAGAATAAGGCTGAAGAATGGACACGCCTGAGTTAATACCATCGAGACCCCAGCTAGAACCATTTCCGATATGACTGTTCAGAGCTAATGGCTGGTATTGAGTAATGACACCGACATTGTGAATACCGGAGTTGGCACAATTAGACAAGGCGAAGTCAATAATACGATAGCGGCCGCCAAACTGTACCGCTGGTTTTGCGATACTCTGTGTGAGCTTTCCAAGACGAGTTCCTTGCCCGCCGGCAAGAATCAAAGCTAGCATTTCATTCTTCATAGACTATTACTCCTTTGTGGAATCTTTTTTAACATTTTTACGAGCAATCCGACGCTTGATCTTCCAGATGCTGGCTCCAAGAGCTGGCAGTGTAAAGGTCAAAGTCTGTGGATAATCTTTCCAAAGTCCTTCTTGAGACTGAACTGTTTCGTTATGTTCCTTCCAAACACCTCCCCATTCTTCTAATTCAGTGTTCCATACCTCTTCATAAATGGCTTCCACTGGAACACCAATGGTAAAGTTCTTCCGCTCTACCGGCGCCATATTGAATACACAAACTAACATATCTCCTTTTTCCGTCTTACGGATAAAAGAGAGGACACTTTGATCAGTATTATCCGCATCAATGATTTCGATGCCATCATAGCTCAGATCAATTTCCCAAAGCGGACGATTGTCTTTATAGAAGGCATTGAGTGCAGCAGTAAAGCCCTGCATCTTCTTGTTCATCTGATCGTCCAGATTAGACCATTCTAGCTGCTCTTCTGACTTCCATTCTAGGAACTGACCAAATTCTGAGCCCATAAAGAGCAGTTTCTTGCCCGGATGGCAGATTTGGTAGGTCAGCAAGTTGCGGAGCCCTGCAAATTGATTGTAACGGTCACCCCACATCTTGTGCATGAGACTCTTCTTGCCGTGAACTACTTCATCATGCGAGAATGGCAGGAGGAAGTTTTCAGAGAATACGTACATAAAGCTGAAGGTCACTAGATTAAAATCGTACTTACGATAAATCGGATCTTCCTCGTAGAAGCGAAGGATATCATTCATCCAGCCCATATTCCACTTGTAGTCAAATCCAAGGCCACCCAGCTCTCTCATACCAGTAATCTTGGTCTCTGAGGAACTTTCCTCTGCAATCATCATGACATCAGGATGGGCTAGCTTAATGACCGTATTGAGGCGTTGCAGGAAGTAATAACCTTCATAATTGCGATTGCCGCCATCTTTATTTGGCTGCCATGGACCGCTGTCATAGTCCAGGTAAAGCATATTGCTGACAGCATCAACCCGAATCCCGTCCAAATGATAGAAATCAATCCAGAATTTAATACTGGAAATCAAGAAAGACTGAACCTGATTCTTGCCCAAATCAAAGTTGAGAGCACCCCAACCATAGTTATGAGCCCGATCGTGGTCCTGATACTCGAAAGTCGGTGTCCCATCATAATAGGCCAGAGCATCATCATTAATAGTGAAGTGACCTGGCACCCAGTCCACAATGACACCGATATTGTTCAAGTGACATTCTTCGACAAAATCCTGAAATTCCTCAGGTGTGCCATAGGTATGCTCAAAGGCGAAGTAGCCCATAAGCTGATAGCCCCAGCTAAGTCCTAGCGGATGAGCCATAAGCGGCATGAATTCCACATGTGTGTAGTTCATCTCCACCAGATAAGGAATCAAGTCTTCTTTTAACTGGGCAAAGCTATAAGGACTGCCGTCTTCATTACGTTTCCAAGATCCGGCATGCACTTCATAGATATTGACCGGCCGAGAGAAGAAGCCCCAGCGCTTCCGGCGTGCCAGCCAGAGACCGTCTTTCCACTTCTTCTCAGGAATAGTGCGAATAACTGCTCCCGTGCCCGGGCGCTCTTCCAGATAGATAGCCAGCGGATCAATTTTCAAAATTTCCTGACCACTGCTACGCTTGATATTGTACTTGTAAATATCTCCTTCCTTAGGTAGCTCTGTGAAGACTTCCCAAACGCCCGCTTCATTTCGGACCATAGGAATCTGCTCTTCATACCAATTGGTGAAATCTCCAATCAAATGGACACTCTGAGCATTAGGCGCCCAAACGCGGAAAGAATAGCCAGACTTGCCGTCCACTTCATCCTGATGCGCCCCTAGATAATGCTGTAAATGAAAGTTTTCACCTGTTGTAAAGGTTCTTAATGCTTCGTTCTTATCCATGCAATCACCTTTCTATTTGTAAGCGTTTTCTGTAATACTATTCTACATTATTTTTATCTCTTTTTCAAGTAAATTTCAAATATCCTTACGGAAAATTACTAAAACCGAACATTAGCTGAAATTAGTAATAAATGAGAGAGAAAACACTGCATTTTGTGTCTCTCAATATGTTTTAATTCCTTTTTCACTAAATATAGGAGCTATCCAAAACAAGAAAAAGATGAAAATTTTCATAAAGATATAGACCAATATGTAAATTTACATTTTAAAATAATAAGCAATTAAACATATAAATGATTAATTCTTATCAAATCATGCGTTAATCTTGTTAGATTTACAAGTTCATCAAGGTAAGAAAAAAGGCCGCACAAAGCCGCCTTTCTCATTATTTCACATCAAACACGATGGATTTCACTTGTGTCATCGCTTCGATACTGTAACGAATCCCTTGCACTCCTGCTCCAGATCCCTTAACACCAAGGAATGGGAAATTATCTGGACCACGTTGGGTCTTATTATTGATGTGTACAGTACCCACTTCCAGTTTCTCAGCAATTTCAAATGCTTTCGGGAAATCATTTGTAAAGACTGAAGATTGAAGACCAAACTCTGACTGGTTACAGATCTGAATAGCCTCTTCAACGGAAGTCACACGAATAATCGGAAGAACAGGACCAAATGGCTCTTCCCAAGCTAATTTCATATCCAGTGTCACATGGTCAAATAAGGCAGGCCAGATGAGATTTGCTTCACGTTTGATTTCTGTCAGGGCTGACGCTCCCTTTTCTTTAGCATCTTCAATCAAGCCCCAGATGAAATCTGCTGATGCATGATCAATGACTGGTGTGATATCCGCATTATCAAAGGGATCACCAACCGTCAATTTCTCTACCTCTGCCTTAATCAGCGCCGCTAATTTATCTGCTACGCTCTCCATGACAATGACACGTTTAATAGCCGTACAGCGCTGACCAGAATAACTGTATGCCCCGCCAACAATTTGCTTAGCTGCATGCTCCAAGTCAGCATCTTCCAGTACAACTGCAGCATCCTTACCACCCAATTCAAGCATAATTGGACGCATACCAGCCAACTTACCGATGCGTTCACCGATTGGAGTGGAGCCAGTAAAGTTAATGTAGTTTACTTCCTTATGCTCAATGATGTAATCCCCGATTTCTGAACCACGTCCTGTGATGGTATTGAAAACACCAGCAGGCAGACCAGCCTCAGCAAAAGCCTGAGCCAAGAGCAAACCAGAGATTGAACCTTGAGTAGGTGGCTTAAACATCACGACATTTCCGCCGATAAGCGCAGGAGCAATTTTCGAAGCTGACAGATTAACTGGATAGTTGAATGGCGCAATAGCCAATACAACTCCTACAGGCTCACGACGGACCACAGCCAATTTTTTCTTGCTGGCAGCTTCAAAGCCGCCACCTTCCATAACCTGACCGTGAATACGAATGCCTTCTTCAGCCGCATAGCGAATCAAGTCTGCTGTCCGGACTACCTCTCCGATTGCCGCTTTGATACCCTTGGCAACTTCCTTTGCAAGGATTTCACCAATCTTCTCCTGATCGCGCTCCAAAATATCCGCAACCTTATGCAAATAAGCTGCACGTTCAACTGCTGAAAGAGCTCGCCAAGCTGGCAAAGCCGCACGAGCGCTCGCCATAGCATAGTCGACCTCTGCCTGAGTCATGGCAGGTACAGTTCCTAAAATCTCATTGTTGATAGGAGATGAGATGGTAATTTCATTTTCAGAAACTTTCCACTCTCCATTTATATAGTTTTTATATTGTGTCACGTGTCCCCTCCAAAATGTTATTAAATATTATTTTACCAAATTTTCTGAAAATTTCAACCAAAAGTTATAAATTTAAAGAATTTTTTCACAATTAAGATAGATTATCTAAGTTTGTTCATATTAGGTCTGCTTATTTTCTGTTTTCTTTGATTTCAACTTTCTGCACGAACTTCACTATGCCCTGAAGAAAACTAAAAAAGACCAGGAAAATTTTCCTGATCTTAATTTTTCAGATTAATCGAAGTCCAGATATTCTTTTTCAAGCTCAAGAACTTCTTCCATCGTTGCACATTCAGTCAGTGCACGCTGAGCCAGTTCTTCCATCTTCTTCGTATCCAGCTTCTTCATGAGGCTACGAGTCCGAAGAACTGAAGTCGCACTCATAGAGAATTCATCCAAGCCCATACCTACGAGCAATGGTACAGCTGTTTGATCGCCGGCCATTTCTCCACACATACCTGCCCATTTGCCTTCAGCATGAGCTGCTTTGATAACATTGTTAATCAAGCGAAGGATAGATGGGTTGTAAGGTTGATAGAGGTAAGAGACTTGCTCATTCATCCGGTCAGCTGCCATAGTGTACTGGATCAAGTCGTTGGTACCGATAGAGAAGAAGTCTACTTCCTTAGCAAATTGATCCGCCAGCATAGCTGCTGCTGGGATTTCAATCATGATACCCACTTGGATATTATCTGCTACTGCAACGCCTTCAGCCTGCAGCTTAGCTTTTTCTTCGTCATAAACCGCTTTAGCTTTGCGGAATTCTGTCAGAAGGGCTACCATTGGGAACATGATGCGCAATTGTCCATGTACAGATGCACGCAAGAGAGCGCGGATTTGTGTACGGAACATAGCATTGCCAGTTTCAGAGATAGAGATACGCAAAGCACGGAAACCAAGGAATGGATTCATTTCATGTGGCATATCAAAGTAAGGAAGTTCCTTATCTCCACCAATGTCCATTGTACGAACAACTACTGGTTTTCCATTCATTCCTTCAAGCACAGCCTTGTATGCTTCATACTGCTCATCTTCTGTCGGGAAGTCTTGAGAGTCCATATAAAGGAACTCAGTCCGGTAAAGACCAACCGCTTCTGCACCATTAGCATTGACACCTTCAACGTCTTTTGGTGTACCGATATTAGCTGCCAATTCGAAGTGCTTGCCATCTGCAGTCACAGTCTGAGCATCTTTAAGCAATTCCCATTCAGCTTTTTGCTTAGCATAAGCCTCACCAGCTGCTTTAAATGCTGCGATTTGCTCTTCAGTTGGGTTGATAATCACTTCACCAGTGATACCGTTAGCTGCAATCACATCGCCGTCTTTTACAAGCTCAGTAATGTTATTAGTTCCCAATACTGCTGCGATTTCAAGCGTACGTGCCATGATAGCAGAGTGGCTTGTACGGCCGCCGATATTAGTTACAAAAGCTTTAACAAATTTCTTATCCAGCTGTGCTGTATCAGAAGGAGTCAAGTCATGAGCAATCACAACTGATTCTTCATTGATAGACGCTGGGTTTGGCAATTTCTTGCCCAGAAGGTTAGCAAGAACACGTTTTGTCACGTCGCGGATATCTGCTGCACGTTCCTGCATATATGGATTGTCGTCCATGTTTTCAAAGAGAGTGATAAACATGTCCGTTACTTCTTTCAGACCAGCTTCTGCATTGGTCTTTTTCGCACGGATTGTTTCTTTGATTTGCCCAACCATTTCAGGGTCAGCAAGTACCATTAAGTGAGCGTCAAACACCTGAGCGGCTTCCTCACCAAGGCTATCTACTGCTTTCTCACGGATAACAGAAAGCTCGTTCTGTGAAGCTTCAAGAGCTGCATCCAAACGAGCCTCTTCTGCATTCGTATCTTCGACTGAAACAGTCTCAAATGATAAATCCGGTTGAACTAATAGATATGCCTTAGCAACGGCAACACCGTCAGATGCTGCAATTCCTTTAAGCATTTCTGTCATATTAAGCCAATCCTTCTTTTTCCATTGTTTCAGAGATTGCAGCGATAGCATCGTCTGCATCTGCACCTTCAGCTGAGATCTTAACATCAGCTCCTTGGCCAACACCGAGACTCATAACACCCATGATAGATTTCAAGTTTACTGATTTACCTTTGTATTCAAGCGTAATGTCTGAAGCGAATTTGCTAGCAGTTTGAACCAACAAAGTTGCTGGACGTGCGTGAATACCTGTTTCTGCTACAATGTGGAAATCTTTAGAAGCCATAGTTAGACTCTCCTTTTAAATAATTCTTTTTGAGTTATTGTGATAACCCTTACAAGTTGATATTATATCACCTTTTGAAATCTTTTTCAAGAATTTTATAGCCCGCTTACAAAATATTTCTTAGGAAATGAAAACTCTTCTTATTATATTGAAGAGAGAATTTTCGAGCTAAATCCCACATTCCCCAAGCTTTATTCAAAAATGGCTTCCACTAAGTTTTTAATCATAAATTTCTTATTTTTATAGTAGTTAATTTCCATAAATTAAGAATATAAACTCCTCCCTCCACTCCTCCTAGTGATTCCCTAAATTCTGTAACACAAGATATTGGATTTTTGTTTTTAGGCGGAAAAGCTACTAGTCATTTTTCTAACATTTTAAGACTTGTTTAAGCATTGCCGCATCAGCATTTTGCTCCTTTTCTGCAATTTTTCACTTCTTTTCACCGCTTATACAAACACTATATATTGTATTGTAATCTATCCTATAACAAAATATCACACAATATTTAGTTCAAAACTATTGACATTCTATTTTCTTTTAGATATACTAGTTTCGTATTATTTAAAAGAAAAAAAGAAAGTTTAGAGGAATTTTTAATGGTAACTATTTACTCAAAAAACAACTGCGTTCAGTGCAAAATGACCAAGCGCTTCTTAGACACTAATCATGTAGAATACCGCGAAATCAATTTGGACGAGCAGCCAGAATTTATTGACCATGTCAAAGATCTTGGTTTCAATGCTGCTCCTGTGATTCAGACAGCAACTGAGGCATTTTCTGGTTTCCAACCTGGTAAATTGAAAAAACTGTCTTAATGTAGTTTATTTTGAGGGCAGCGCGCCTTGATCGGGAGATAAACTAAAAGACAGATTATCAGGGCAAACTGCAGCTCCTATGCTCATAGGAGCCGTTTCTTTTGTAAGGCGGAACTTTTTCTGCCAGCTAAATAATCATTACTTATATAGAAAAGGGAAAACATGGGACTCAAACATTTAGAGGATGTGACATACTTCCGACTCAACAATGAAATCAACCGTCCGATTAACGGACAGATTATGCTCCACAAGGACAAAGAAGCTCTGGAGGCTTTCTTTAAGGAAAATGTTGAGCCGAACACCAAGCAATTTTCTTCTATTACAGAAAAGATTGAATATTTAATAGAAGAAAACTATTTGGAGAAGGAATTTATCCAGCTCTACTCTCCGGAATACATCGAGGAGCTGACTGCTTTTATCCATGCTCAAGATTTCAAGTTTAAATCTTTCATGGCTGCTTATAAGTTCTACAACCAGTATGCATTGAAGACCAATGATGGTGAATACTATCTGGAAAGCATGGAAGATCGGGTACTCTTCAACGCCCTCTACTTTGCCAACGGAGATGAAGCTATTGCCAAGGATATTGCTAATGAAATCATCCACCAGCGCTATCAACCGGCGACACCAAGCTTCCTTAACGCTGGTCGGGCTCGTCGCGGCGAATTGGTGTCCTGCTTCCTCATCCAAGTAACCGATGATATGAACTCAATCGGCCGCTCCATCAACTCTGCCCTGCAATTGTCTCGTATCGGAGGCGGGGTCGGTATTTCCCTCAGCAATCTGCGGGAAGCTGGAGCACCTATCAAGGGTTATGAAGGAGCTGCATCTGGCGTTGTGCCTGTTATGAAACTCTTTGAGGACAGCTTCTCCTACTCTAACCAGCTGGGCCAACGTCAGGGAGCTGGGGTTGTTTACCTCAATGTCTTCCACCCAGATATCATCGCCTTCCTTTCTACTAAGAAAGAAAATGCTGACGAAAAAGTTCGGGTTAAAACCCTCTCACTCGGTGTCGTCATTCCAGATAAGTTCTACGAGTTGGCGCGTAAAAATGAAGAAATGTACCTCTTCAGCCCGTATTCTGTTGAACGTGAGTACGGTGTGCCATTTGCCTACCTTGATATCACTGAAAAATACGATGAGTTGGTCGCTAATCCAAATATCACTAAGACCAAAATCAAGGCCCGTGATTTGGAAACAGAAATCTCTAAACTCCAACAAGAATCTGGCTATCCTTATGTCGTAAACATTGATACGGCCAATCGTTCAAATCCAATTGACGGTAAAATCGTCATGAGTAACCTTTGCTCTGAAATCCTGCAGGTACAAGAGCCTAGCCTTTTGAATGATGCGCAAGAGTATCTCCACTTGGGAACAGATGTATCATGTAACTTAGGCTCTACCAACGTTGTAAACATGATGACTTCACCTGACTTTGGAAAATCCATCCGGACCATGACACGCGCTTTGACCTTTGTCACAGACAGCTCGCACATCACAGCTGTGCCTTCTATCGACAATGGTAACAGTCTGGCGCACACCTTTGGTCTGGGAGCTATGGGACTGCACAGCTACTTAGCTCAGCAGTTGATCGATTATGGATCTGCGGAAGCTGTAGAGTTCACCAGCATCTACTTCATGCTTATGAACTACTGGACCTTGGTTGAGTCTAACAATATCGCTCGCGAGCGTGGCGTGACCTTCCATAACTTTGAAAAATCTGACTATGCTAACGGCACTTACTTTGACAAATACCTGACAGGTGAATTTGTACCTAAGTCTGACCGTGTCAAAGAACTCTTCGCAGGCATCTTTGTCCCATCTGCAGAGGATTGGGCAGAGTTGCGTGACAAGATCAAGGCTGATGGTCTCTACCACCAAAACCGCCTGGCTGTTGCACCAAATGGCTCTATCAGCTACATCAATGACGTTTCTGCTTCAATCCATCCAATTACTCAACGGATCGAAGAACGTCAAGAAAAGAAAATCGGTAAGATCTACTATCCCGCTGCTGGTCTGTCAACTGAGACTATCCCTTACTACACCAGTGCTTATGACATGGACATGCGCAAGGTTATCGATGTCTATGCAGCCGCAACTGAGCACGTGGACCAAGGACTTTCCCTGACTCTCTTTATGCGCAGCGATATCCCTAAAGGTCTCTACGAATGGAAAAAAGAAAGCAAGCAAACAACCCGCGACCTTTCTATCCTACGTAACTACGCCTTCAACAAGGGTATCAAGTCCATCTACTACGTCCGCACCTTCACCGATGATGGTGGCGAAGTAGGTGCCAACCATTGTGAAAGCTGTGTGATCTAACAAGAGATTTTAGAAAAAGAAAAGGAAATTCGACCATGTCACAATTTTACCTTCCCCATCATTGACAGGAAGGTAAAATCGTGGAGTATTGGGGTAGTATCCAAGAAGTGATAGCTGATACCCCATCAGGTCGTACCATCTACTAAAGGAGAAAGAATGCAAACTTACTACAAAGCCATTAACTGGAACGCTATCGAAGATGTCATCGATAAGTCCACCTGGGAAAAACTGACTGAGCAATTTTGGCTGGATACGCGGATTCCCTTATCCAATGACCTGGATGACTGGAGAAAGCTGTCCCACAAGGAAAAAGACCTAGTCGGCAAGGTCTTCGGTGGCCTGACCCTGCTGGATACCCTCCAGTCTGAGTCTGGTGTGGATGCCCTGCGCAAGGATGTCCGCACAGCCCACGAAGAAGCTGTCTTCAACAACATCCAATTTATGGAGTCCGTTCACGCCAAGTCCTACTCTTCTATCTTTTCTACGCTCAACACCAAGTCAGAAATCGATGAAATCTTTGACTGGACCAACACCAATCCATACCTGCAAAAGAAAGCTGAGATTATCAATGAGATTTACCTGAACGGTACAGCTCTGGAAAAGAAAATAGCCAGCGTTTTCTTGGAAACCTTCCTCTTCTACTCTGGTTTCTTCACTCCGCTCTACTATCTGGGTAATAACAAACTGGCCAACGTTGCTGAAATTATCAAGCTGATTATCCGTGACGAGTCTGTCCATGGAACCTATATCGGCTACAAGTTCCAGCTAGCCTTTAACGAGCTGCCAGAAGACGAGCAAGAAAAACTCAAAGAATGGATGTACGACCTGCTCTACACCCTCTATGAAAATGAAGAAGGCTACACTGAAAGCCTCTATGACACAGTCGGCTGGACTGAAGAAGTCAAGACCTTCCTGCGCTACAATGCCAACAAGGCTCTGATGAATCTAGGGCAAGATCCGCTCTTCCCTGACTCAGCAGACGATGTCAATCCTATCGTCATGAACGGTATCTCAACCGGTACTTCCAACCATGACTTCTTCTCCCAAGTGGGTAACGGCTACCTGCTAGGCGAAGTTGAAGCCATGCAGGATGACGACTATAATTACGGTTTATAAGACAAAGACCCCCTCTTTCCAAAATACGGAAAGAGGGGGTCTTTGACTGACTATTAATCTATTGACTATCATAGATATATTCTTCCAGATGTTCTGCGACTGTAATCTCAACTCCAACATCAGATGTTAGATAAATCACGGTACAGTCATGAGCTGGGACAATAGGAAATAAAAAGGGCTTCATATTTTGATAAATTCTATACATCCGCCTTTGACTCGTTGGATTTTCAAGATAAAGCTTGCTGTCACCACCAGAAAAGTCAGCTGGCAGAAGGGCATAATAAGCTACCAAAGCTCCATTTTCATCCAATACTCTAGTCTTATTTAAATCCTCAGCTATTTTTTTCATCATTAAAGTAGCCATCTTTTCCTCCCTTCATGTTTTTTATCCAAATAAAGGTGGAGCTAGGAACATCATCCCTAACTCCACTTATGCAGTCACTAATTAGATACGCGATAATACGGATGCTGGGAAGCAGTGATAGCATCTTGTCCAACTCGAATCTGTGCTTTAGGATTCTCGTTTCCAGTATCAGGCAAAACAGCTCCTTCTGGAATTACTAAAAAGGTTGCGCTACTGCTACCAGCAGTATAAGCAAGAGTAGATACATAACTACCATCGCTTACTTGACCTTTTAGTAAAGTATAATCGCTGGATTCTTTTCCATTCAGAGTATGAGAAACGACCCCTTGATTATTCAATACTATCGCATCCCCCAAATCATTTTGCCAAGTACCGGCTACAGTCGAAAAATCTCCTGCTGCCAAAGCATTGACATCGATACCCGCTGCTGGAGTGGCTGGGTCTTTCGTGTCAGACTTTGTTTCATTTTTAGGCTGAGCTTCAGAAGATACTGACGCTGCATCAGTTTCATCTGGGCTAGCTGATGGAACAGCTTTCGCTTCAGACTTAGAATCTGATTTAGAAGTTTGAACTGTTTGGCTAGAGCTACTACTTTGAGATGTTTGCTTGTCCTGCTGTTTACTGCAAGCACCAAGCAAGATAATGGAAGAAGTGAGTGCAGTCGCAAGAAACATTAATTTTGCGTTTTTCATAAAAGGACCTCCTTTAGGTTTGCCTAATTATAACACGAAAGATTTTGCCAAAACAGGACATCCATGTCCTGCTAGCCTTGATGATAGAGCCGAAGTTCTTTATTCCATTCCTCAGCCATTTTTTTAGATAGGAAAGTATGACCTAACAATTTTGCCAGCGTCAGTCCCTCTTCATAGTATTGTTGTGCCTTTTTCTCGTCCTTGTGTACAAAAAGCTCATATTCTCCCTCTAACATTCTTATCAGCGGTTTCTTTTGATAGTCCTCTGTCAATTCCATAATTACATTAAGTTTGTTGAGTGTATCTTTTGTATAAATGAACTCTTTTCGCTCGCACTCAATACCTGGGATTGTCAGTAAAGCATCCCGCATGAGAAAGAGATATTCATTTGGAATATAGTCAACTGACTGCAGTAATCGCTGAGCGATTCTTGCATATAATTCCTTATCAAACTTAGCTGACCTAATCTCCTCTTCATCTCCCACATAGATCTGATAGAGCTGAATATAGAGCAAATCATTTACATCATAATGCTTTTTACTCTGTAAATCATCCAAATGTTGGGCAAAGAGAGTCATTCCATATTTCTGGAAATTCTCAGAAGTATAGGTATAAATCTTTGACTGCAAAATAACCATTATATTCTGCTCAGCTTCTGGCAAATCATCATAATAAACTTCAAAGATCTCATCTATGATATGCTCCAATTCAGATAAGACTTCGGGATTGCCATAAGTGGTCGTCCGAATCAGCTTATACTTCAAACGCTGGTAATCAGCAGGTAGAGCTACATCTTCTTTTTTGTTTCCTATCAAGGTTGCCAAATCGACCTCTAGACAGGAAGCCAGATATTCTAAAGTAGAGAGAGTCGGCTGGGAAATGCCTGACTCCAAACGCGTTAACTGCCGTATAGAAAGCTTTGACTCATCACCACACAGATGTTCCTTAGTCCAGCCCTTATTTAATCGAAGCTGTTTCAAATGCTGTCCAAATTCTTTTCCTTGCATCGCCAATTCCCCTCCCAAATAAATCAGGAAACTTTTGATTATGTTATCATGTTATTCTAGATTTATTATAGCATAACTGGAGAGATTTTACTAATAAAATTCCAAAAAGATTACTTCCTTTTCTCAGTGATGAAATCTACCTAACTGATGCAACAGTTAGGTAGAGCGGAGCTATTGAGACCTTAGGCTCAATAGCTAGTCATGGAACTCTGCAGGAGGTCGCTGACGTCCGCCATCACTTGAGAAAAGGATGTAAATCTAAAAATTAGTATATTACAAGTATTAAAGGACCCCAAACTTAAAAGTTTGGAGTCCTTCTACCATATTCTTTTTTTTAAACCTAAACACAAAAAACTAGCAATACACATTCAAATGAGATGGCAGGACACGAATCGTCACTGGCAATTGGTCGCCCTCATCTCCGTCAACGTTGACACTAAGCTCAGCATCAGCATCAGCCAACTCAACTGTGATTTCCTTAAAGGTCAAGTACTCGATATTATCACTTTCTTCTCCATTGCCAGAAATCAAATCCGGCACAGAAACCAAGGTGTCCAAGAGATTTTTATCCTTAAGGTACAAGAGATGCAGCAAGCCGTCATTGACAGTAGCTTCAGGGAGAATGCTCTCGAAACCTCCGATTGAGTTGGTAGAGCCAATCAAGAGTGTGCTGCTCTTTATTGTACGCTCTTCTCCATCAATGTTCAAGTGAAATTCGTAAAAACTAGTATCCATCAACTGCTTGAAGCCAGAGATAAAGTAGGCAAACTTACCCCACTTGGTCTTGTCTTCAGAATCTACATTGTTAATCGACTCAGGAATAGTTCCAATGGCAACCACATTCATAAAGTACTGGTCATTAATCTTGCCGATATCAAGTGGCTTGACTTTGTTGATATCGAGATTCTGGATGGCTTCTTCAGCGTCTAGGGGAATGCCGAGAGCACGCGCCAAGTCATTGACCGTACCAAGCGGAAAGAAACCAAAGGTCGGACGATAGTCTAGTTCAGCCAGGCCGCTGATTCCTTCATTAACCGTTCCATCGCCACCCATGACAAAGACGCTATCATAATGGTCTTCTGCCGCTTGCTTAGCAAAAGCTGCTGCGTCTCCGCCTTTTTCAGTATGCTTAACCACTACCTCATCGAAACATTCTGCCAGCTTTTCTCTTGCCAAGTCTTCATAGGACTTGGCTTTTTCTCCTCCCGAGCTAGGGTTGACAATTAATAGGACTTTAGACATAAGGAAACCTCTTTTCATTTGATAGCTCATTATACCATCTGGAAAACACTTTCACAACTATTTGAAACTGCTGGCTTTCGAAAGACCAGAAAAGCAGCTTGGTATTTAAACTCAATTTTACAGAAAAACACTTCTTGCGTTAGATTTTTCTGTCTAACTTTAGAAGTGCTGTCTTATATTTCGTTTTTCTATTAAAAGAAGACAATGAGAACAAAGGCAATGAGGTTATTGGCCAAATGTAGGCCCATTGAGTAGCGCAGGTCTTTCTTAGCTAGATAGCCTAAGCCAAAGATTGCTCCCAAGATGAAGTAGACCAGAAACTGGACTAGATTGCCCGGCATGTGCAGAAGAGAGAAAAAGCTGGCAGATACAGTTAAATAGAGCAGGATTTTCGCCAAGCTATTTTGGTCAGGAAAGAGAAACTTAGCCAAAAATCCTCGCGTCAGCAACTCCTCGAGAATAGGAGCAAAGATTACCATGTATAGGAAGGCAAAGGCTGGCTGCTGCTGAATCAACTGCACAGCAGCATTCTGATTGGCAGAAGATTCAATAGGAACGAGCTGCTGGAAGATGATAAAAGCAAGCAAGAGAACGCTGGGAAGCCAGATAGAGCTGGTCAGCTTGGTATTTTTGATTTCCAGTTTCAAATCTTTCTGGTACCATTTCCACATGGCAAAAGAATAGAGACTTGCAAGTATGACAAAAATCGGCAAAATCAATAGTTGAGAAGCTCCCCCTGTCAGAGAACCTATAGTGAAGACAACTATAGCCGAAAAGATATAGGAATAGGCCAAGAGGACAAGAATATAAAGGCCAAAATTAGTAAAGAAAGTTTTTAATTTCATAGTGACTCCTTATAGTTTGCTTTACTGAAACATAGCTAGCAGCAGTATTATAGCCATGGGGAGATTGTTCAGGATATGCACCAACATGGAATCTTTTATATTCCCCCGACGAGCATAGGACAAATAAAGAACCAGTCCAAGTGCAAAATAAATTGGGAACTCAGTCAATTGGGTGATATGAGGCAGGGTGAAGACCACAGAAGTCACAATAGCAGGCAAAACCTTTTGATTATTTTTGAAAAAGAAGGCAGTCCCAAAACCGCGGAAAATTAATTCTTCCATGATAGGAGCGATAAAAGCAATCGTTGCAACAAAGAGCAAGGCAAAGAAGATATGCTGCGAAGACATCATTCCCCCTAGCCCTTGTATGGCACTGTCATTACTGGTCTGGGAATTGCCGCTCAGGATGAGATTAAGATAAACACCAACAATAGCAGCCACTCTGGCAAGGAAAAAGAATAGAAAAGCAAAACCGATGTCCTTGCCAGACAGTTTAAATTTTTTCTTTTCTTCAGGTACATGCTTTTGGTATCGCCGCCATAAGCTACGAAAAATAAGGAAAACTAAAACCAGATACAAGGCTACCAATAAGATTTCTGCATAAATAGGTAAACTCTTCCCGAGCCTTAAGAATAGCATCGGAGCAACATTTATAAGGAGGCTAAGAGCAATTAAGCCTATCCATTTTACAAGTCCTAAAGCAGTTGATTTGAAGTTGTTCATTTTGTACTCTCCTTTTGATAAATATTAATACCGACCTCCGTATCCTCAACAGCGATTTCCCCTTTCTGCCGGAGAATAGCGGCAGCGAGGAAAAAATCCCCTGCACAGCCAGCTGCATGGAAGCTAGCAAGAACGATATAAGAAGCCGCAGTCAGAATATGCAAACCATAAATCAAGGTCAGGGCTAGGCTAATCAGAAAGAAAGGTGCCAGAATAATGACGAGCATTCTTTTCCGACTGTAACGACTGCCTGGGCTGGTCGCATAGGCCATGCCGCTCTTAAAACCAAACTTGACCTTGGTATTTTCATCCCCCAAGACCTTGAAGAAAAAGCCGTGGATCAGCTCATGAATGACCATTAGAACAAGGAGGTAGAATAAGTCAAAGAAATGAAAAACTTCGCTACCCTTGCCATACATCAGAATAGCAATCCAAGTAAAGAGGGCTAGAAAAGGGAAGATCAGCAGCACGGCCGTTATATTCAGAGCCAGAATGACCTTTTTATTATGGATAAAATCAAGTTCTTTCAGTAGTTTCATAATTTCCGCCTTTCATCGGGAAATAAGCTTATTTGAAATATTTTCTTACCATTGGATAATACATAAGATTGATATAGATATGGATCACCACTAGGACGACAAAACCAGAAACGACATTGAGGGGTGTGAAAGTTCCCACTATCCCTAAAATAACATAGAGGGCTGGCAGAAGTCTCTGATTTACATTAAAGAGAATAAGATAGCACTGTTCATAATTGGCTTGCAGCTCTGATTCATCATAAGAGAGCACAAATTCTTTTATTTCCTCAGTAGTCGGAAAGGCTGATAACTTATAGTGCCGTACCTTCTGAACTGTCTTTAAAAAGACAACTTGCAAAATAATATAAAGAAAGGCAATCGCATAATCTATAAGACTCCACTGAAGAGGGCTCTTATGATTAGTGATATTTCCAATAAAAACAACTCCAACTAAAATCGTAAAAAGAACGATAGCACTGCTGATATTAAAGACAATAGTCGCATATTCCAGATTTTTAAAGGTTAGCCGGTACCATTCATAATTCTTATCCTCATCTGCTTCTTTTTCATAGGCTTCATTGTATTTACGAGTCCGATAAATCAAGAAAAAGACCAAAGGATAGAGGATGATAAGGCTGACCCTACCTAGCTGGCGCAGCAGTTGAACAGAAAAAATAGTCGACCAACTGATGTTTTTTAGCAGACCAGTTTCAGAAAACAAAATAGACAGACCACCTATTAAAGCTCCAGCTAGAAATATAAGGACATTATATAAAACTCTTTTCTGTGTAGATATACGTTTTTGCTCTTTCACGACTTCTTCTCCTTTATTTTTTTACAATAGATGATACAAGAATGCTGAGGCTGAAGGACTGTTTTAGCTCCTCTTGAAATGAATCTTAATCGGTTCTTCATTCTGCTTCCTCCACTAGCCGAAAGATATTCTCAACATTTTCATTGAAAATATGGGCAATCTTAAGGGCAATCACAATCGATGGGGTATATTCGCCTCTCTCTATAAGGCTGATTGTCTGCCTGGAAACACCGGCCAGCCTAGCCAGTTCTGTCTGGTTGAGACCGTCACGCGCCCTCAACTCCTTGAGTCGATTTCTTAATTTCATTAAAATCCCCCACTTCTCCTAAAGCTCGATAGACCGAATGTCTTCAATACGAATCAGCTTGGTCTTGGTCTGACCTTTTTTATCTGTCATGCTCAGCTTGACCCATTCTTCATCCACATCCACTACCAGCCAGTTTACCAGCCAGTTATTGGTTCCAATTGACTCGCTCATAATTGTCGGCTTCTTTCCAATCATTTCTTTTAAAAATTGTGACATTGTTTTGTTCCCCTTTCTTTTTCTTTCTAAAGACTTTATCCGTCCCTGCATCCGCTTTAGCTTATTGGAAGAATCAATCCCAAAGATAAAAACCATAAAAGTCATCGGAAGCAAGAACCATAAGAATGCATTCATAAGCGTCCCTCCATTTCCTGTTCAAAAGTATTGTAACAGATTCTTTTCTTTTTGACAAGTATCTTTGTCAAAAAAATAATAATCATTGTCAAAAGTGCTATTATCATAGACAAAAAAGAATCCAGCTCAAACTGAATCCTTTTCCTTTATTCATCTAATTCTGAAAATACTTCTTTTAAAATAGCAATCCCTTGCTGAATTTCCTCCCTGTTGATAGTCAAAGGCGGCAGGAGACGGATAACATTCTCTCCGGCTATCAGGATAATCAAGCCCTTCTGACGAGCGGCTTCAACAATCTTTGACAGACTGGCACTTGTTTCAATCCCAATCATCATGCCCAAACCGCGAACAGCAGAAATTTTTGGATGATTCTGAAAAGCAAGCTGCAGCTCCTCCATCAAGATGGCACTATTAGACCTGACTTCTTCCAGAAAACCTGCCTCTTTCATGATATGCAAGGTCTCCAAGGCGGCTGCCATAGCTAATTTATTGCCACCAAAGGTGGAGCCGTGGCTGCCAGGTCCAAAAGCCGGAGCCAAGCTAGATTTTCCTAATAGAGCGCCAGCGGGCAGGCCATTGGCCAGACCCTTAGCCAGGGTCACAATATCCGGTATAATCCCATAGTGCTCAAAAGAATAAAGCTGACCCGTGCGCCCCATACCTGTCTGGACCTCATCAACAATCAGCAAAATCCCCTCTCGTTGGCAAAAATCAGCCAAGTTTTTGACAAAGGCATCTTCTGCTGGACGAACACCCGATTCTCCTTGGACTAATTCCAGCATGACAGCTGCCGTATCCTGATTGACTAGCTTTTCTACGCTGGCTAAATCATTGTAAACCGCATAGCTGAAATGGGGAACCCCATCACCAAATCCTTCCTTGATCTTATCCTGTCCTGTTGCGGCCATAGCGCCAAAGGTCCGACCGTGAAAGGATTGCTGAAAAGTGATAATGCCTTGCTTGCCAGTAGCTTTGCGGGCTAGCTTAATAGCTGCTTCATTGGCTTCCGCTCCGCTATTGCAGAAAAATGCCAAATAATCATAAGAACCAGCCAGTTCCTGAGCCACCTGCTCTTGCAGAGAGCTAAGATAGAGATTGGGACTGTGCCAGATGCGCCCGGCCTGCTGGATCAAAGCCTGCTGGACCTGCGGTTGAAAGCCAAGATTGGTTACGCCAATCCCCGACGAAAAGTCCAAATAAGCCTTTCCCTCACTGTCAATCAGATAGGAGCCCTCTGCTTTAACAAACTCAATGGGTGCCCTCTTGTAGTTTTCAAATAAATAAGTCATCGTTATCCCTCTGCTATCAAGGTGCCCGTCAAAAGATTATCGCCAATCAAAACCTGCCCGACACCGGAAAGCACAGTCTGAACAGCACTCTCGATCTTAGGAATCATGCCGCCCTTGATGACACCTGTCTGAATCTTCTTGGAAACCTGACTGGTCAGAAGCTGGGGCAGGACTTTTTTGTCCTCTAGAACTCCTTCTATATCTGTCATCAGGATTAGCTTCTCTGCCTGCAAGCTGCTAGCAACTGCCGCAGCCAAATAGTCTGCATTGATATTTAAGAGCTCACCAGCATCATTTTCCCCCAGCGAAGCCAGCACCGGTACCATGTCCGCAGCCAGCAGCTGCTCTAGATAGGCAGTTTGAATCGTCTTCACCTGACCGACATAGCCATAGAGGTCTTTATCGATAAAATCTGCCGAAACTGTCTTTCCCAAATGTGAAACCAGCTGAAGACTTTCAATATCTGAGTCGTTCAGTTCTTGTGTCAGCGTTCGGCCGACTTGACCTAGCAAGGCCTGCTCAATGATAGGCAAGTCAGACTTAGCTGTCACCCGTAACCCCTTAACCTTGCGAGTAGGCAGCTGGCGCTCTTTCATAAGTTGGTTAATGACCAGACCGCCCCCGTGAACGACTACAATTTTCTTACCAGCTGCTACCCACGCTTGCATTTGCTTGATAAACTTAGTAGACAGCTTTTGCGCAGCAACACCGCCAATTTTTATAACAATCACATCTTTCATTGCATTTCTCCTTAGGTTCTATAGAGGGCATTGATTTTCACATAATCATAGGACAAATCGCAGCCCCAGGCCTGAGCTTCAGCGGCCCCATCGTGTAGGTCAATGGTCAAGGTCAGCAGCTCCCCAGCCATGGCATCACTAGTCTCCTCTGGGTCAAAAGCCACAGGGCTAGAAGTCTGCATAACTGGAATCCCCTCAATCCAAATATCAATGTCATCAACCGAGACATCTGCTCCCGCATAGCCGATAGCTGCTAAGATTCGACCCCAATTGGGATCTTGACCAAAAATGGCGGTTTTAACCAAGCTAGAGCCAACAACACTCTTGGCAATCATACGGCCACTCTGTTCATCCTTGGCATGCCGAACATTGACTTCAATCAGCTTGGTCGCTCCCTCGCCATCCTTGGCAATTTTCTTAGCCAAGTCAGCCATAAGATAGTGGAGCATCTTAGAAAACTTTTCAAATTCTTCCGTATCTGGCAGAATTTCTTCATTTTGCCGGCAGCCATTCGCCATGACTAGCACCATGTCATTAGTCGATGTATCTCCATCCACCGTGATTTGGTTGAAAGTTGTCTCCACATGCTGGCTGAGAGCCGCTTGCAAGGTAGCACTGGAAATATTAGCATCACAGGTGATAAAGGCCAGCATGGTCGCCATATTCGGATGAATCATGCCCGAGCCCTTGGCTACTCCCGCCATCGTCACCAGATCTGAGCCAAACTCTTCTGTGACTACACAGGTCTTGGTACAAGTATCCGTCGTCAAGATAGCCTCAGCAAAATCTTCTGCCTTACCACTCACCAAAATCTTTGACAGGCCATTTTTCAGAGCATCCATTGGAAGCTGCTCGCCTATGACTCCTGTAGAAGCCAGACCTACCAACTCGGGCTCAACCTCCAGCTTTTGGGCAGTCAATCGCTGCATCTCATAGGCGGCGTCCAGTCCCTGCTGACCTGTACAGGAATTGGCAACACCAGAATTAACTACTATTGCTTGCAATTTCTGGCTCTTTTGGATCGATGCTTTAGTCACTAGAAGCGGAGCAGCAATGACCTTATTGGTCGTATAGACTCCTGCCACACTGGCTGGTACTTCTGAGACAATCCAGCCAAAATCCAACTTCTTTTTCTTAAAGCCAGCGTGTAAACCGTCAGCCGAAAAGCCTAGCGGACTGGCAATTGTTCCATCAATAATCTTCATATCTAACCCTTTCTCATCTAGACATAGGACGGTTGACTGAGCAGGCCATCTGTTTCAGGAAAGCCCAGCATCAGATTCATATTTTGAACTGCCTGACCAGCAGCCCCCTTGATTAGGTTATCCAGCACAGCTACGACAGTTAAAATATTTGTCACAGGATTATAGTCAAAACCAATATCTGTATGATTAGTACCAACAACCTGGTGCAGACTCGGCAGAGCAGCTTGGATACGAACAAAAGGCTTGTCCTGATAGCATTCCTGATAAATAGCAGTCAGTTTTTCCCTAGTCAAAGGTTCTTTTAACTTGCTGTAAACCGTTGCTACGATGCCACGATTGACGGGAATGAGGGAAGTTGAAAACTGAATCTGCTGCAATCCCTCATCAAAACGCTGTAACTGCTGCACAATCTCAGGAATATGCTGATGTTGATTCAGCTTATAAGTCACATAGTTGTCGTGCACATGGACAAAATGGCTGGATGCAGCTGGATTTTTCCCTGCCCCTGTCAAACCGCTCTTGGCATCGACAATAATAGAGTCCAGCTCAATAGCCCGAGCCTGTAACAAGGGAATCAAGGCCAACTCTGTAGCCGTCGCATAACAGCCAGGATTGGCAATAAATCGCTTCCCTCTGATATCTGTAAACTCTGACAGCCCATAAATAAACTCTTTTTGAACATGATCTTCAGCCGGCTCTTTCTGATACCATTTTTTATAAATATTCTCTGGCAAACGATGATCGCCAGATAGGTCAATAACTGGAAATCCCGCTTCTACAAAATCTTTTGACAAATCTTTAGCCACTCCGCTTGACGTTGCAAAGAAAACAAGATTTGCTCGTCGCATAATTTCCTGACTGTCGAAAGCTTCTATTTTCAGGTCGCAAATTCCCTTCAAATGAGGATAAAGCTCTGACACAGGAGCCTCAATATCTTGGCTGGCATGAAGGGAAACGACTTCTGCCTGCGGATGCTGCAGTAAAATACGAAGGAGTTCCATACCTGAGTAACCAGTAATTCCTACAATCGAAATTCGCATATTTTTAAAAAACCTCCGTATAAATATGCGTTTTATTTTACTCGTATATTTTCCCTTTGTCAAGTATTTTCTGTATTTTTATGCAATATTTTTGAAAATATCATTATTTATTCTAAAACAATTCATAATTTCTTGCCGAAAAGCGGCCTATTTGCTTCTCATATAGAGAAGTAAGAAATCTAAGAGCACAGAAAAAGATCTGCCCAAAGAGGAGACCTTTTCATCTATCTTTTATCTAATATTACAACTTCTCAGCCACCGCTGCTAGCAAGTCTGAAATAGCTGATTGCTTGCCGCCGCCGGCCATAGCCATGTCTGGCTTACCGCCGCCTCGACCATCTACAATTGGTGCCAATTCCTTAATCAGATTACCAGCATGGATGTCCTTGGTCTTGCTGGCTGCAAGAACATTGACCTTGTCACCAATTGCTGCGACCAGTATAAGAACATCTGAATAGTCCTTCTGCTTCCAAGTGTCCGCAAAGGTACGCAGGGCACCTGCATCAGAAACAGAGACCTGACTAGCAATAAAGCTATGTCCATTTGCTTCTTGAACATTCTTGAAAACTTCACCAGAGGCCGCTGCTGCTGCCTTTTCCTTGAGCTCTGCATTCTCTTTTTGCAGTTGACGCAGCTGCTCTTGCAGCGCTTCTACCTTGTGAGGTACTTCCTTGATTTGCGGTGCCTTGAGAGTCGCAGCGATAGCCTTGAGCGCCTCTTCTTCCTCACGGTAGGCTTCAAAGGCTTCCTTACCAGTCACTGCCAAGATACGACGAGTACCTGAACCAATACCTTCTTCTTTGACAATCTTGAAAATACCGATTTCAGAAGTATTGCCTACGTGGGTTCCTCCGCAAAGCTCAACAGAGTAGTCGCCGATGGTTACGACGCGAACTTCTTTACCATATTTTTCTCCAAAGAGCGCCATGGCACCCATTTCCTTAGCCGCGTCAATATCTGTCTCTACTGTCTCTATGGCAAGGGCTTCCCAGATTTTCTCATTGACTTCTTGCTCGATAGCACGCAGCTCTTCTGCTGTCACCGCTTGGAAATGCGTAAAGTCAAAGCGCAGGAATTCTACTTCGTTCAGAGAACCAGCCTGGGTTGCATGGTTACCAAGAACATTATGCAGGGCTGCATGTAAGAGGTGAGTCGCCGTATGGTTCTTCATAACACGATGGCGACGGCTGTGGTCAATTTCTAGTTTATAGCTTTGACCTAGAGCCAAAGGGGCCAAGACTTCTACAGTATGCAACGGCTGACCATTTGGTGCCTTTTGTACATCCCTTACTTTCGCTACCAGATTGCCTGCCCCATCAAAGATTTGACCGCGGTCGGCCACCTGACCACCCATTTCTGCGTAGAATGGCGTTTCTGCAAAGATGAGGGCAGCTGAGCCTGTCTCAACAGACTCCACTGCTGCATCATCTGCTACAATAGCAAGGAGTTCAGCAGTCAGCTCTTCTTTTTCGTAGTTAAAGACACTCTCTACAGTGATGGCCTGCAGGGTTTCATTTTGCATGCCCATTGATCCGCCCTTGACAACAGAAGCACGTGCCCGATCTTGCTGCTCTTTCATAGCCGCTTCAAAGCCAGCCCGGTCCACAGTCATGCCTGCTTCTTCAGCGATTTCTTCGGTCAACTCCAGCGGGAAACCGTAAGTATCGTAGAGTTTAAAGGCATCTTGACCAGCAATAACAGTTTGTCCCTTAGCTTTCAAATCTGCCACGATTGTTTCTGCAAAATGTTGACCAGAGTGCAGAGTACGAGCAAAAGATTCTTCTTCACTCTTGATAATCTTTTCGATAAATTCTTGCTTTTCAAGAACTTCTGGATAGTAGCTTTCCATAATCTTGCCCACAGTTGGTACGAGTTTGTAAAGGAAAGGCTCATTGATCCCCAGCTTTTGACCATGCATTGAAGCACGACGAAGCAGACGGCGAAGGACATAGCCACGGCCTTCATTTCCAGGAAGAGCGCCATCACCAATGGCAAAGGAGAGCGAGCGGATATGGTCTGCGATAACCTTGAAACTCATATTGTCGCCATCTTGGTCATAGACCTTGCCAGACAGCTTCTCTACTTCGCGAATGATTGGCATGAAGAGGTCGGTCTCAAAGTTGGTCTTAGCCCCTTGGATGACAGCCACCAAACGCTCCAAACCTGCGCCCGTATCAATGTTCTTATGTGGCAATTCCTTGTACTCGCTACGTGGTACAGCAGGGTCAGCATTGAATTGTGACAAGACGATATTCCAGATTTCGATATAACGGTCGTTCTCAATATCTTCTTCTAAGAGACGAACTCCAATATTTTCTGGATCAAAAGCCTCACCCCGGTCAAAGAAAATCTCTGTATCCGGCCCAGAAGGTCCCGCACCGATTTCCCAGAAGTTGTCCTCAATCGGAATCAAATGACTAGGCTCAACGCCCATAGCAATCCAGCGGTTGTAAGAGTCCTTGTCATCTGGATAGTAGGTCATGTAGAGCTTATCTTTAGGGAAATCAAACCACTCAGGGCTAGTCAAAAGCTCGTAAGCCCACTCAATCGCTTCATCACGGAAATAATCACCGATAGAGAAGTTACCCAGCATTTCAAACATAGTATGGTGGCGGGCAGTCTTTCCGACATTTTCAATATCGTTGGTCCGAATGGCCTTTTGAGCATTGGTAATCCGAGGATTTTCCGGAATGATGGTTCCATCGAAGTATTTCTTGAGAGTCGCTACACCAGAGTTAATCCAGAGCAAGGTTGGATCGTTGACCGGCACCAAGCTGACAGATGGTTCTACTGCATGACCCTTAGTTGCCCAAAAATCCAGCCACATTTGACGAACCTGAGCACTTGACATTTGTTTCATTTATTTTTCTCCTTAAATTTTTTCTAAAAATAATTGCATTATGAGGACGAACTTTCCAGCATTTCGACATAATCAATAGCGACACAGAGGGAAATGACCAAATCTGAATAAGTCTCATCATAGACACTCACCTGATAAGTAGAGGTTAGATGGAAAAGCTCCTTGGTAATCTCTGCAACGACTTGATTGCTGTCATCCAGCAGACGAAAGTTTAAATCCCAGATGTTCCCTTCAACCCGAAGACCCAAATTATCAAATTTATATTTATCACGTAAAAAAGAGAATTTCTTACGGATATAAAAGCTATGCCCGCTGTTGAGTTTGATTTCAAACTGGGGCAAGAGGGTTATAAGGGTCTTGGTAATCTGACTGACGATTTGACCCTGATTATCATAGATAGTAAAGGTCTTAGGAATCTGGAAGAAAGAGCCTTCCACTTGATAATCCACATTCCCTCGATCGTCCTTGATATCAAAGCGTTCGCCGCCTAAGCGAAATTTCTGTTTGACAAGATAGGTTTTCATTATATTACCTCCAGAGCCAACATAAAAGACAAGTTCCTTGTCCGAAGGGCGAAAAACCGCGGTACCACCTTCATTCAATGAACTTGTCATTCTCATTTCGTATTCTATTTTGCTAGATGAGTAGCATGATTCTCCGTCTCAGATGGCTCGCAGCACCGCCAATTCTCTGAACTAAGAACTTGAAAAATCAATTCTCACCAGTCTTATTATACTTGCTTATTCGCTTTTCGTCAACCTTATTCTGCGGCTGATGATGAAGCTTCTGCTGAACTGCTTTCAGCTGCTGAGCTAGACTCAGAAGTCTTTGAGCTGCTAGCAGCACTTGATGAAGAAGTTGAAGAACCTGTCGTTTCGATATACTGAGCAAAGACAGATTGGAAAGCACTATCCTTAACCTTGATGTTGGCATCTTTCAGCTCTTTAGCCACAACGCTTTGGATGAAGCTAGTATCTTTTTCTTTTTGTGCAATGATAATCTTTTTCAGCTTATCTTTGTAGTCTTTCCAGTTAGAAGATTTCTCTGACTTCTTGACCAGCTTAACAATATAGTAACTTGCTGAATACTGTGAATCTGGCACAGTCACAAGGTCTGAAACGCCATTTTCTTCCAAAGCAAAGGCAGCTTTTTTGACAGCATCTGGAACATCGGCAGAACCAGAGTCAAACTTGATTTCTCCGCCTTTTTCCTTAGTGGAAGCATCGGTAGAGTTTTCCTTAGCGATTTGACTGAAGTCTGCGCCTTCTGCTTTAGCTTTTTCGAGAACTTCCTTACCTTTGTCTTCGCTGTCAACCTTGATGATTTGAGCTGTTACTTCTGGCGTATAGTTTTCAAAGGCAGCCTTGTAGTTTTCGTCAGTCAGCTCTTTTTCAGCAGCCTTCTTAACGGCATACTCTACCAGCATATTGGTGCGGATTTGATCCTTGTAGGCATCTTCGGTCAATCCGTTTTGAGCCAAGACTTGGGCAAAAGCTGTACCGTAAGCCGTTTTAGACTTTTCGAAAGCATCCTTAACATCCTTGTCTTTGACGTCTTTGCCGTATTTTTCTTCAAAGATGTCTTTGATAGCCATCTGCAGCAAGACCTGCTGAGCTGCACCATTATTTTTCACTTGATCATAGAATTCATTGACAGTAATCGTGTTTCCTTTCATGGTCACGATGTCCTTGCCTTCTGAGTTGGAACATGCTGCTAATACAGCGACTGACAAGAGTGTCACAGCTCCTGCAAATATTTTTTTCTTCATTTTATATTGACTCCTTATTCTTAAAAGTTCACGTTTTCTATTGTAGCACAAATTTGAATTGATATCTTAAATTTTACTAAAAATTTTTGGAAATTAGGAAAAAATCAGAGATGTCATTTTTTTCTAATCATAAGCAGTCCATCTCCCAAGGGAAGCAGACTAGAAGTTAAATCTGGACTGTCCAAAGTTGCGTCAAAAAGACTATGCAGACCTCGGTAAATAGCCCGTTGGCCACGCTTAATATCCTCAAAAGGCTTGGCAACATCTCCTCCTTGGAAGATATCATCAATGAGGACTAGGCCACCAGGATTGAGGCGCTTGAGAACTTGGGGCAGAAAGACCACATACTTGGACTTGGCAGAGTCCATAAAGACAAGGTCGTAGGAATCCTCTAGTGTCTCAAGCAAATCCATCGCATCACCTTCCAGCAGAGTGATCTGCTGACGGCTGTCATATTTTGCAAAATTAGCCTTGGCCAACTCAATCATCTCTGGATTGCGGTCAATAGTTGTAATCTGAGCCCGAGGCGCATGCTCCGCCATCAAAAGGGCCGAAAAACCAATAGCCGTACCGATTTCTAAAATCTTCTCTGGCTGAAGACTTTCGAGTAGCAGGCGGAAGTAAGCCACTGTCTCATGAGGAATCACGGGCACATTTTCAACTCTAGCAAAATCCTCTAGTACCTTGAGTCCACCAGCGACCGGCTGGAGACGCTGTCTCATAAAGTCAACGATTTCCTCTTTGACCACTGGCCGACGCATATTGGGATTAGAGTTTTGATTATAAGTCTCGACCATCTTATGCCAGTCCCAACTTTTCTACCAAGGCTTCAAATTGATCCAGACGACGCTCAAAGACAGAAAAAGCAGCATTTAGGTAGTCTTCCTTTTCCATATCCACACCTGCTTTTTTGATGACATTGAGCGGATAGTCAGAGTTACCAGCTTTCAGATAGTCCAGATACTTATCCTTGTCTTCCTGACTGCCATGGACAATCTTTTCAGCCAAGGCAGAAGCCGCTGAAAATCCTGTCGAATATTGGAAAACATAGTAATCATAGTAGAAATGCGGAATCCGAGCCCACTCATACTGAATCTGCGGATTATCTTCTTTTTTCAGTCCATAGTACTTCTCGTTCAAGTCAGCGTAGAGTGCATTGAGAAACTCGCTGGTCAAAACTTGACCTTCTTGGTCAGCCTTGTGGATAGCATGCTCAAACTCAGCAAACTGGGTTTGACGGAAGACCGTTCCTCGGAAGCCATCCAAGAAGTGATTGAGGATAGCAAAGCGGGTCGTATCGTCTTCTACTTCTTCCAAGAGCTTCTCTGTCAGGATGTTTTCGTTAGTCGTCGAAGCAATCTCAGCTAGGAAGATAGAGTAGTCTCCATAGACATAAGGCTGGGTTTCACGAGTATAGCTGGAGTGCATACTGTGGCCTGTCTCGTGCACCAAGGTAAAGAGATTGTCCAGTGTGTCCTGCCAGTTAAGCAACATAAAAGCATTGGTATCATAAGAACCGCCTGAGTATGCTCCTGAGCGCTTACCTTGATTTTCATGAACATCAATCCAGCGCTCTGAAAAAGCTGTCTTCACTCGGCTCAAATAATCCTCACCCAGAATAGCCAGAACTTCCTCAGATTTAGCCAAGGCTTCCTCATAAGTGAACTTGTAGTCTGTCTCTGACAAAGGTGTGTACATATCATACATCTTCAAGTCAGAAATGCCTAAAATCTTCGCTCGTAAAGCGATATAACGTTGCAAGAGAGGCAAATGCTTATTGACAGCTGAAACTAGGCTGTCATAAACACTTTCTGGAATAAAGTCAGCTGACAAGGCTGCTTCACGGGCAGATGAAAACTTGCGGGCTTTCGCATTGTAATTGTGAACCTTGACATTGGTCTGCAGAGTCTTAGCATAGGTATGCTGGTACTGCTCGTAGACGCTGTAGAGAGCCTCATAAGCTTCCTTACGGACCTCTCGATTTTTAGACTCGACCAAGGTGATATAGTTGCCGTGGCTGAGCTGAACTTCATTTCCATCTTCGTCATGCACCATCGGAAAGACAATACCCGCATTATCCAAGATAGCAAAGGTTTCGCCCGCTGCGCCAAAGATTTCACCAGCACCGGCCAATAGCTCCTCTTCGCGCTGTGTCAGGATGTGGGCTTTCTTTTTCAAAAGCTTGTCAAAATAATGCTGATACAGCTTCAGGGGTGGCTGCTCAGCCAAGAAAGCCTGGTACTGCTCTTCTGTAATCGCCATAAATTCGGGCTCATAGAAGGCAAAGCTTTGACCAAAATCGCTGTAAAGAGTCATGCCTTTGGCCTGATACTCTTGGTACTTAGCCACACGTGTATCCTGGTCATTCTTCATATGAGCATAAGAATAAAGCTTTTCAATACGACGCATCAAGTCCAGCTGCACTTCAGTCGTTGTTAAGAGACTATCCGCTGAATCCAGCAAATGCCCAGCCAGACCAGCTGCTTTCTTCACTTCTTCTGAAACCTGCGCCAACTCGGCTTCAAAGGCTTCATCTGTTGGGAAAATAGTACTCAAATCCCAAGTATATTTTTCTTCAATTTCATTTCTTTGTTTTGCCATAAAAAAATCCTCCGACTCCCCTATTCTATCACAAAATTCCACTTTTTATAAAACTCAAGTACCAAAATCTCTTAGTAGCTATGCAGACTGACTTAGTTTATAAAAAAACTCTTTGAACCTAATTCCTGACCAAACAAAAATTAGATTCCAAAGAGTTCATTGCTAAATTTCTTCAAATTTCGTACTGCTGTTGTCTATAACGCTTACAACTTTTTTAGAAAATTGCCCTTTCATCGAGCTATCTATCTGATCTGCAGCTACTTTCACGCTCTCTTGAACAGTCTTTGCGACATCAGTAAAAAGAGTATCATAATTGCTTTGAAGGCTGCTTTTTTGAGCTAACAAAAGAGGAGCTAGAACATTCGTTATAATTTGCTTTTCTATTGCTTTTCTAATTTCTGCCAAATCAGATGTTTTAGATGGTGAAAAGTAACTTTTTACTGGTGTTGAAGCTATTTCTGATATAAACATAGACTTTTTCCTTTCCTCTACTCTAAACAGCAGATTTATTTAGAATCACGAAGATGAGAATAGCTATCTTCAATTTCCCATTCTAAACGGCGTCTCTGCTTAGAGAATGTTTCCAAAACTTTCTCATCTTTTAGATCAAGATTTTTCAGTTCCTCGCTGCTAGCCCCTTCTGCCAATATATCATAGGATTCTATATACTGATTTAGAGCCTGCCATTCGATACTAGTGTCCCTTTCTTGTTTCCGCAAAATAGCAGTCGCCATTTCATACTCTTCTTGTAGCATGTCGGAAAAAGCTTTTTTCTTAGATAGGATGATATCTCGTTCTTTATCAATCTTCAAACGTTCCCTCTGAAGTTCTGAGTATAGTTCCACCATCTCTTTTTCTTTTTTAGCTATATCCTGCTTCATTGATTGATTTGGTTCCATTGCTCAAAATCTCCTGCTAATGTTTGATCCCTAGCCAGCAACAACTCAATACCAGCTTCAATCTGACCTTGCAAAACGCTAAAGGTAATTCGAAGTATCTGAAATTTAGACAATCGAATATAAAAGTGCTCTTGCAAAGATGCGACCAATGATTGATAATCTGCACCTCCAGCCTGATAGGCTGCAGCCACCTCATCTGGACTAAGACTGAAGCCCTCTGGCACCTTTTCCAACTGCTCTGCTAGCTTTTCTGCTTCGCTAACAACCCGATCTCTAGCCTGCTGCAAAGTGTCATAGCCTAGTTTGATCACATTTACTAAATTTTTAACAGTTGCCTGGGCTTGAACACTGTCCAGATAAATCTTTTCATTACTGCTAAATCCACCCTTAGACAGATACTTCTTCATATTCTGGTAAGGAATCATATTGGCTTTGATGGTATCCTTGATAGTCGTCTTTCCTGTCCCATCCATAAGCACAAAATTTTTATTTTTATCGTAGATATAGCCCTCCATCATATGCTGAGCACCTATTTCCTTTTCGACAGTCGCAATATGATGTACAATACCAGCAGCATTTTCACTGCCAGATAAGCTGTAGCCTAAGCTGACGATGTCCTTATGGTCGATATGATTAAAGATCTTATACTTAGCGCTATCCAGTCGTGCCTGCTGTTCCTTGGGCAAGAGAGGATAGATATTAGGGCCATTGTAGATATGGACTGTGCCAATATGGCGCATCTCCTCCTCTGTCAGGGTGGATAGAGCATACTGGATATCCATAGAACCCAAAGAGTGTCCGTAAAGATCAATCTTGGCATTAGGGTACTTACGAATGGTTTCCTTAAGATGCTTAGCCGCATCCTTAAACTGAGCCGGAGGAAACTCTTGTGTCTTTTTGAGATAACTAGCAGCTACCAAAATATTCGGTGCAGCAATTCCTGTCGTGAAAGTTCCGCCAGAAACACCTGCAAGATTTGATATAACATTCTTCCTCAGCTCATTAAAGGGATTTTTATTGAGAGAATTAAGGCTCTGCTTCACAGCTTGACCAGCATCTTTATTAAAGATTCCGACTACATTTCCTATCTTATTACTTACGTCTCGATCTGCCTTATCTAGTTCTTCTCGGCTTTTTTGAGTAATAATATTTTTTGAATGACGATAAACAAAAGGGG
This sequence comes from Streptococcus sanguinis, assembly GCF_003943735.1. Taxonomy (GTDB): domain Bacteria; phylum Bacillota; class Bacilli; order Lactobacillales; family Streptococcaceae; genus Streptococcus; species Streptococcus sanguinis_E. Next base: position 88,546 of record NZ_RJMV01000001.1, read on the forward strand.
TAGCATATTCTACTGCACCTACAGGTCCCAGACGGTGAGATGCCGTCACAAAGTCTGTAGGCAGCCAATCCGTAACAGTATCGTGGATTAACTTAGGAGTATGCGTCTTAGTCTGTGACCCCTGCATCATGACTGTCACATCCTGCACCTGAGCACGCTCAGCATCCGAAGCGGAGTAGGGGACAGCGGCGCGATTCGTTCCATTATTTGTCAGTACATAAACCTGCTCTTCATTGCCATGTACATTGTCGTAAATTTGGGAGACGGTGCCGATGTATTCTGTTTCATCAATATATTTTTCTGTCCCAATCATCATATCTTCATCATATTCAACCATGGCTGTTTCGACATGCTGATAATCCGTATATTTTTCGTTATTTGCCAAATCAATTCACCTCCAATAGTTCACTAAGTTTCGGACTTCTTGAATTTGTGGCAATTTCATAGTTACCAGTAGTTGAATCTTCTACCACTGTTACACTTAAACTTATATTCTTATCTCCGTTAATAAACATTTGAATCATTATCCCTCCCATTGGATTATATTTCAACCTGTCTTTTTTTATCTCATAGAATTTAATCTTCCCTTCCGAAGTCAAAGCTTTAGAATCTAATTTTTTTAAAAAATTTTCAATTACACTCTTCATCTTTTCACTCTCCACAATCTGAATCATTTCTTCCTTTTCTGACCGATTGCTTAGCATGCTACAACCTCCTAAAAACATAGCTGAACTGAGCGTGACGATACTCAGAAAGATTACAAAAATTTTCTTCATAGTGGCTCCTTTCGTTTCTCATCTTTGCTAAAGCTGATACCTTAACGAAAATGAGAAAGCAGTTTTAGATTAACGTCTTATATTAATTATTATACTATTTTCCCAAAGAATATGAAAGCGGAATCATTGTTAGAAGTTCGTAAAGATATAAGCTTATTCTTCATTGTCATGTACATTGTCGTAAATTTGGGAAGCAGTTCCAACATAGGTTTCGTCACTTAGTTCAACCTCTTGATTAACATTTTTTATCTAATATTCTTGCAATGCAATATCAACTTTTTTCTTATCACTTAATGCTTTATCATATTTCATTCTCCCCTCAATTTCTTTGCAAGTTCACCAGAGATCACGTACCCCATATGTTCTAGCTTCCCATCAGACTCTTCCATCAATGTTGTGGTAATCGTTAGTTCTGGATTATCATTAATTATAAGTTCAACGATTAATCCTCCCATGGGATTATAGTCTAATTCATCTTTATTAATTGAATATTCTTTTATAATCCCCTCCTCTGTCAATGCTTTAGAATCTTCCTGTCTTAGTAATTCTTCTATTGCTCTCTGCGCTTTCTTCCCCTCTGCAATCTGAAGAATTTCTTCTTGTCCTGAACGACTGTTTAACATACTGCATCCTCCTAAAAGCATCGCCGAACTGAGTGTAATGATAGTCAGAAAGATGACAAAAATTTTCTTCATGATAGCTCCTTTCGCTTCTCATCTTTGCTAAATCTGATGCTTTATCAAAAATGGGAAAATGGATTTGGATTCATGTTTTATATTATCATTGTTTTTTCAAAAGAATATGATAGCACAATTATTGTTAGGAAGTTGTGAAAGAAAAACCTTATTCTTCATTGACGTGTACGTTTCGTAAATTTGGGAGATAGTGCCGATGTAAGCAACATCTTCAACTATTCCAGCCCTCCAATATGCATGTTCCCATCAAATTAAAAAAATGAAATATCAACATGCTGTCGATCCTTATATGCCGTACGATCAATTGGATTTATATAATCTTCCATACTCACACCTACTCAACTATTTTATTTAGGTCTTCTGATATAAAATAACTAGCAACCCTATAATTACCTTGCTCTTCCTCTTGCACAGTCATACTTATGTTCAATTTTTCATCTTCGTTTATGATAATCTTAATTATCAATCCTCCCATTGGATTATACTTTAACTTATCCTTTTGAATCTCATAAAATTTAATCTTTCCTTCTGGAGTTAATGCTTTAGGATCTAATTCTTTAAGAAGGTCGTCTAAAGCTTTCTTCATCTTTTTACTCTCCGCAATCTGAATCATTTCTTCTTTTTCTGATTGACTGTTTAGCATACTGCAACCTCCTAAAAACAAAGCCGAACTGAGCGTAATGATACTCAGAAAGATTACAAAAATTTTCTTCATGACAGCTCCTTTCGTTTCTCATCCTTGCTAAAGCTGATACCTTAAAAAAAATGGGAAACTAGATTTAGATTAACGTCTTATATTAATTGTTATACTATTTTCCCAAAGAATATGAAAGCGGAATCATTGCTAGATGTTCGTGAAGATAAAAAATTGTTCTTCATTGTCATGTACATTATCGTATACCTGAGAAAGATTACCAATGTATCAATTCTTACTTGCTATTGAGTAATTTTTCCTAAATTCTAATTCACGATACTCTACCAAAGCTACTGCAACATTCTGCTTATCATTGTACTCTGCATTATTAGCTATGTTAATCCTCTCCTAATAACTCACTCAATTCTTGTGGAATACCATATGATACAACTTCATATTCTCCAGTATCTTCTTCTTGAACAGTCATATCAATATTCAAAACTTCATTCCCATTAATAATTATATAAACATTTAGTCCACCCATAGGATTATAATCTAACTTATCCTTTTGAATTTCATAGGATTTAATCTTTCCTTCTGGTGTCAAAGCTTTAGGATCTAAACCTTTGAGAAAATTTTCCAAGGCTTTCTTCATCTTTTTACTTTCTGAAATCTGAAGAATTTCTTCTTTTTCTGACCGACTGTTTAGCATACTGCAACCTCCTAAGAACATAGCTGAACTGAGCGTAATGATACTCAGAAAGATGACACAAATTCTCTTCATGATAGCTCCTTTCGCTTGTTATCTTTACTAAAGCGGATGCCTTAACGAAAATGGGAAAATGGATTTGGATTAATGTTTGATATTATCATTTTTATACTATTTTTATCGAGAATAAGAAAGCGGAATCATTGATAGAAATTTGTAAAGATAAAAAATTGTTCTTCATTGCCATGTACATTGTCGTAAATTTGGGAGACGGTGCCTAAATAATCCCTCCCCCTTTTTACATCATATTGTTTACCAACATACATACTCCTATACTCATATAAAGTAGTCTCAACATGTTGTTTATCTCTATATTCGCTACCATCAATAGGGTTTTTATAATCAGGCATATTACTTTTCTCCTCTAATTAGCTCGTTAAATTCCGGAGACATGCCATAGCCACCCGTCTCATATTCGCCAGTGGTTGAATTTTCTTGAAAAGTCATGTCTAATTCAAACTTCTTATCATCATTAATTATTAAATAGATGTCTAATCCTCCCATCGGATTGAAATCTAATTTATTCTTTTCAATTTTATACGTTTTAATCTTCCCCTCTGGTGTCAGAGCTTTAGGATCCAGTTCTCTCAACTCTTTCTCAATCGCCTTCTTCATTTTTGTACTTTCCGCAATCTGAATCATTTCTTCTTTTTCTGACCGACTGTTTACCATACTACAACCTCCTAAAAATATAGCAGAAATGAGCGTGATGATACTCAAAAAGATTACAAAAATTTTCTTCATGGTGGCTCCTTTAACTTGTTATTTTTACTAAAGCTGATGCCTTAACGAAATGGGAAAATGGATTTGAATCAAAGTTTATATTATCATTGTTATACTATTTTTTTAAAAGTTCCAAGGACTACGCTACGTATAAAGAGTTGTAAAGACAAAAACTCATTCTCTCTCACCCTTAATATTGTCGTAAATTTGGGAGACCGTGCCAACTTAGGTTTCACTCCCCTCTTCCCTAATTACCTCATCTTTAGTTTTCGAATCAATATGGTATTTTCTTAATGTAAAATCCACATGTTGGTTATCATTTAATTTTTCGTCCTCTATTAATACCATGCTAAACTCCTATCTTTCCAATGCTTGAGATAACTTATCAGAATAAGTGGCACTTGTGCTTTCTATCTCTCCATCACTATTTTTATTTATATTGCAGCTAATAATAAAATCAGAATCTCCATTTATTATAATATCGAAATCTATCCCGCTCATTGGATTTTTTGAAATTGAGTTTCTATCTATTTCATAACTTTGTATAAAGCCTTCTTTTTTAAATGCTTGAGGATCAACATAAGTGAACCAATGATAAAATGCTTTTTCAGCCTCTTTACTTTCTACAAGTTTAATCATTTGACTATTTTCATTTTCTTTCTCTGAACGACTGCTTGGCATACTGCAGCCTCCTAAAATAATGCCTGAAATAATCGTGATGATACTCAGAAATATTACAAAACTTTTCTTCATGACAGCTCCTTTCGTTTCTTGTCTTTGCTAAAGCGGATGCCTTAACAAAGACGGTGCTGACATAACCTCCATCTTTAAGTTTGACCTCTTGATTTACTTTCTCAATTTCATATTCTTACAATGCAATATCAACTTTTTTGTTATCACTTAATGCTTTATTATATGTCATTCTCCCCTCAACTTCTTTGCAAGCTCGCCAGAAATTACGTACCCTGTATGTTCTAGCTTCCCATCAGAGTCTTCCATCAATGTTGTGGTAATTGTTAATTCCGTGTCATCGTTTATTATAAGCTCAACTATTAAGCCACCCATAGGATTATATTTAAGATTTTTTTCATTTATTGTATATTTTTTTATTATCCCCTTTTCTGTCAATGCTTCAGGATCTTTTTTCCTTAACATTTCCTCAATTAACTTTTTAGATTTCTGGCTCTCCGCAATCTGAATCATTTCTTCTTTTTCCGACCGACTGTTTAGTATGCTACACCCTCCTAGAAGCATAGCTGAACTAATCGTGATGATACTCAGAAAAATTACAAAAATTTTCTTCATAATGGCTCCTTTCGCTTCTCATTTTTGATAAAACCGATACCTTAACAAAAACGAGAAGGCGAATTTAGATTAATTTTTTATATTAATTATTATACTATTTTTCCAAAGAACATAATAGCGCAACCATTGTTAGGAAGTTATCTAGAAAAACTTATTCTTCATTGCCATTTACATTTTCTTCATCCATTAGTTCTGTAAGCTTCGGTGACCACACAGTCCCATCTCTGTGAAATTTCCCATTTTCGTCCTCTGTAATGACATATCCTAGTGTTACTTCCTCGTCACCATTAATGATTAAATCAAACATTAATCCTCCCATTGGGTTCTGAGTTAGTGACTTTTTATTAATTTCATAACTTTTAATTTTCCCTTCAGGTGTTAATGCTTGAGGGTCAATCTTTTTCAGCCCTTCCTCAATAACACTCTTCATCTTTTTACTTTCTGCAATTTGAATCATTTTTTCTTTTTCTGATCGACTGTTTAGCATACTGCAACCTCCTAAAAGCATAGCTGAACTGAGCGTGATGATACTCAGAAAGATTACAAAAATTTTTTTCATAGTGGCTCCTTTCATTTCTCATCTTTGCTAAAGCTAGCTGAATTAGCACGATTTAGAATTTTTAACTATCTAACTTATTACTTTATTATATTATACAGGATTCTCAAATATTCTAAAACTGAAAGGATAACTAAAAGTTTATGGCTTCATCAATGGGAAACTAACGATACTTAGCAATTTTCTCTTGTCATCTCATAAAAAGCCGGTGAATAAACAATTTGCAGATTTTTTTGCTGGAGATTGGCATAATAGTTCTCAAACTGCTGATAATAGTCTGTCAGGTCAGTACTTATCTGACAGAAAGAGGTTGCCTGTATCGGCCGAACCTGTGGATAGAAATCCTCTGCTGACTTGGTCAGGAGATTATCTCCAGCTTGATAGAGCTTGGCCTGCAGCCGCATCCATCTAGGCTGTTGGTAATAAAGCTGACGGCGGATATAATTACAGATCTGCGGATCTTGCTGGGCCAGAAAGCTGTTCATCTCCTGCTTTTGAAAGGGCAAACGCAAAATATCCAAAAACCGGCCGTGACCAAAGGGAAAGTTCTTGGTCTTGTGCTGGACTTTTCCATGCAGATCTTCGTGAATCAGGTATTTGAGACGCAGAACTTGCTTTTCTTGATCCAGCTCCCAAAGATGAAAGCCCATATTTTTACTAAAATAGAGAAAATCCTTCTGCAGGCGAGTTAGGGAATCCTTGAGCCAAAGTTTTCGTCCCAAAAGCCAGAGAACCTGATAGCCATGCTGGCGGTAAGAAAGCGTCCGTTCCTGCAACCGTTCTATACTTAGGGGACTGCACTGGACTTCAAGCGCCAGTTTTTCATCAACCAGTAGATCAGCAATCTGCTGCAGTGCAGGCAAAAAAGCCTCCACCTCAACTTCTTCTGTCTGGACAGCCCAGCGAAAAAGCTCCGCCTTAAGGTTCAGGTGCTCAGCGCTCTCATTTTCCCTGTAAAAACGACACTGCTCTAGCGAAACATGCGCAAAATGCGGCTGCATAACTTTCCCTTTTTTAAAACGGACTGCCCCTGAACAAGCCGGGCAGACGAAATCAGCCCCCTTTTCAATCTTCTCCTCCAGAGCATTACACAAAAGCCCCTTATGATTTCGCGCCACAAACATATCCTAGTCCCCTCTAAATTTTATCTCATTTACTAAAATATTCGCAAAAAGAAAGAGAAACTATCTAGACAAAAAAACGGGTCAAGAGAACATCTCTCCGACTCGTTTTTCATTATCCAAATAATTGATTTCCTTTTCGTTCTGGCAATTTTAGAAAGAGGGCCAGCAGACAGACTAGGCAGATAACAGCTGCTAGAAAGAGGTTCATTCCTTCGTAACCCCAACTGTCCAGAAAATGGCCGGCCAGATTTTGAATGAGAATAGTGCCCAGACTGCGGGCTGTTTGGATCAAAGCAATGGCTGTAACCAGGTATTTTTCATCGACCAAGCTGGCCACGATTTTCAGGGTCACCATAATCAAAACCATGCCCGTCACATGCTTGGAAAGGAGAGTCATCCCGATTTTCGAAATTAAACCTAGGTCCAAGGCATAAACGCTGTACTGGAGAAAGATGATTCCCAGACAGATATACAGAAGCTTTTTCATCGAAATCTTGTCCATAAAGAGATAGGAATAAAAGATAAAAGGCGCTTCAACCAGAACTGATAAGGCAACGACAGTCGAAGCCATATCCACTTCTAAACCATTATGCTGTAGCATGGCAGGGATATAGGTATGACCAGTATTCCCCACTCCAGAGTATAGGGCGACCAAAAGGAGGTAAAAGAGATAAGTTTTGTTGGTCAAGAGCTTCCCCAGACCTGTCTGCTTGTGAATGTCTTTTTTATCTAGGGCTGCTCGGTCGTGCTTGGGCTGGATTCCCAAAAGTCCTAGACTGCTGATAATCATCATACCAATAAAGACTGGGAAAATAGCCTGCGGTGCGACTCTTTGATAGATTAGACCAGCCAGCTGAGAGCCTAAGGCATAGCCAATGGTTCCCCAAATCCGAATCTTACCATAAGTATAAGGACTTTGAGCCGCAAGAACATCCATGACTGGATTGGCCCCGTTAACCAACATGAGAACTAGGCTATACCAGACCAGTAACTGCCAAAGCTGAGTCGCTTTCATGAAAAATACAGCCCCAACCATCATAACCAGAAAGCTAAAAAGGAAGATCTTTTTAATGCCCAATGCATCGCTGAGTACTCCAAAGATTGGCTGAGCCAGCATAGAAGCAAAGAAGGAAGACGACACTACTAGCGATACTTGAGCATTAGAATAGCCTAAGTCCTGCATATAGACTGATATCAGAGTCGAAAAAAGAGAGTAGGCTAGAAAGAAAAAATTAAAGAGTAAAAAATGAGCCAGATAGCTGTTGTGAAACTTTTTTCGCATGAAAATCTCCTTAAAACAGAAAGAAAACTCAGCAAAATCACTGAGTTTTAGCTTGGAAAGTCATTCCGTTCGTATGTGACAGAGGACATTCCCTTTATTCAACATCTGTATTTCTACGACGTTCCTGCTTTGCAGCCTTGCGTTTTTGGCGACTGCGGTATTCAAAGTACAGAATGATTAGCAGGATGCCAACAGGCAGCAGAATTAACATCTTATCGCTGAAGAACACACCATACCAAGGCTTGCTATCCGACTTGCTGCCAGTCACATTTTCAATAGCCTGAGCAACTGGATTCTCAACTTTCTCGACTTTCATTTCATCAGAGATCTTGCTAGACAAGGTCTTCAAGCCATTTTCAGCCTTGAGAACATTGTTTTCAACCTTGACTTTAGGCTTGGTTCCCTTTTTAACAGTAGCGTAGAAATCTTCAGGCAGCTTATACTTCTGTCCATCAATCTCCTGCTCACCCTTGGATAAGAGTTTTTTGTACTCATAATCCGCATAAGCCTTCTCAATCAAAGCATTACCAAAAGGATGGCGGTAATACTCACCGTCTTGGTCAGACCAGTCACCGACTCCCATAATCACGGCAATCATGCGCTGATCTCCACGCTTAATGGTCGCGATATAGTTGAAAGCACCGTTAGGACTAGAGCCCGTCTTCATACCATCTACGCCCTTGAGTGCGTATTTAGCACCCGGCAGGGAGTAATTATAAGTTTCAAAGGTTTCCTCGTAAGGAGTTCCAGCTTTAACCGTAACCTTGGCTTTATTAGTGTAGTTTAGAATCTCAGGATGGTGATTGACAAAATTGTAAGCCAGAATCGCCAAATCACGAGCTGTTGTCTGATTGCTGGCATAATTATCGTAGTTTTGAGGGTTATAATAGCCCTTAAAAGAAACAGCCGCTGCACCGCTGGCATTGAACCACTTGGTATTCGTCATGCCCAGCTCTTGAGCCTTGGCATTCATCCGATCCAAGAAAGCATCTGGATCATTGTCCGATAGATAATTGGCTAGCATAACGGTTGTCGCATTGGATGAAGGCACGATTGTCATGGTAATCAGCTCAGATACAGTATAGTCCACACCAGCGACAATTTTATTATTAGAAATTTCATAAATATTAGCGGTGGCCTGATCCTGAGGTGTAGCTGTAATGACCGTCTTTTCGCTGATTTTTCCTTCCTTAATCGCTTCAAAGACCAAGTAAAGCGTCATGAGCTTACTCATACTAGCAGGATCACGCACCTCATCGACATTATCCTCCCAGACAACATCACCTGTACTGCCGTCAATAACGAGAGAAGACTTGGGACGATTAATCGCCTGAACATTATCGTGCGGATACATCTTTTTAGCCATATCCACCAATTCATCAGCCCTAGCAGCTAATGGTGCTAACGAGGTCAGGAACGCAATTCCCAATAACAAAAGCTTTTTCTTCACAGGATCCTCCAAAGAACAATTATACCTATCTAGTATATCATATTTTACGCAAAGTCAACCATAAATCTAAAAATCCTACCTAAAAAATAGATAGGAAATTAAGAGACTTTTATCTGGCAAAGCCAGTTTTATAGCATCAATGTCAAAATCTTAGTGTTTTAACAAGCTAAGCGCTTCCTTATCAGCGATAATTACAACATCCGGATGCTTCTGGAGAGCACTGCCTGGCAGCTCCTCTGTCACTTCCCCCTCAACAGTTCCTGCTATAGCCTTGGCCTTAGCAGAACCATAAGCAAAGAGAATGATGGACTTAGCATTGAGAATGTTGCCAATCCCCATGGAAATAGCCTGAGTCGGAACATCTTCCATCTTGTCGAAGAATCGAGCATTGGACTGAATGGTGGACGGTGTCAAATCCACTAAGTGAGTCTGGCTGTCAAAACTAGTTCCCGGCTCATTAAAGCCGATATGGCCATTCGTACCGATTCCCAAAATCTGCAAATCAGCTGGATGCTCTGCTAGAAGCTGATTGTAGCGCGCCACTTCCGCTTCTAAATCTTTCGCTGCGCCATTAGGCAGGAAGCTTGCTTTAAAAGGCTTTTGGTTAAAGAGGTGCTGGTTCATGAAATAGCGATAAGATTGAGGATTGTCCTCCTGCAAACCGACATATTCATCCAGATTGACACTGAACATCTCTGAAAAATCAAGGTCACTCTCAACGATCTGCTTGTAAAATCCTTCTGGGCTGCTACCTGTAGCCAAGCCTAAAGTTTTTGCCCCCTGAGCCAGCTTTTCTTTGAGCAGCTCAAGAGCCACTTTACCACCTTCTACTTGGTTTTCCACTTGAATAATTTTCATTTTTTACCTCCACTTCTTTTCTTAACTTCATTATATGGTATAGACCAATTTTTGTCAAGAAAAAGTATCAAAATTGACCTACTTTTCAGTCATGCTCGCTTCCTTTTGCAGCAAATCGTGTTATAATAGAGACATGTTTTTACTGATTGTTTTATTGATTTTATTTTTAGTCGGAGTCTTACTCTGCAGCTTGAGTTTCCTCATGAAAAAACAACCAGGCTGGCAGATTGTAAGTTTGATTTTAGGAGGCTTGCTGATAGCCAGTCCCTTCCTACTCGCTGCCTACCTACTCTGGCTGATGAAAACAATATAAGGAGATACGATGAATACCGCTGATTTTGATTTTGACTTACCCGAAGAGCTGATTGCTCAGACACCTTTGGAGAAAAGGGATGCTTCCCGCTTGCTAGTGGTTGATAAAGAAACGGGAGCCTTCTCCGACCAGCACTTTGACCAGATTATTGATCAGCTCCAGCCCGGCGATGCCCTAGTGATGAATAATACGCGTGTCCTGCCTGCCCGCCTTTATGGTATCAAACCTGAGACAGGGGGCCATGTCGAGCTACTGCTACTCAAAAATACCCAGGGCGATGATTGGGAGGTGCTAGCCAAGCCAGCCAAGCGCCTCAGAGTAGGTGCTCAAATTTCCTTTGGCGATGGCCGCTTAACTGCTACTGTGGTAGAGGAGCTTGACCATGGTGGTCGAATCGTACGCTTTGGCTATGAAGGGATTTTCCTAGAAGTCTTGGAAAGTTTGGGAGAAATGCCGCTTCCGCCTTATATTCACGAGAAACTAGCAGACCGCGAACGCTACCAGACTGTCTATGCTAAAGAAAACGGCTCTGCTGCTGCGCCAACTGCTGGACTTCATTTCACAGAAGAGCTATTGGAGCAGATTGCTGCCAAGGGAGTCAAGCTGGTCTATCTCACCCTTCATGTCGGACTGGGAACTTTCCGACCGGTTTCTGTAGACAGCTTAGATGATCACGAGATGCACTCCGAATTTTACAGTCTGTCCGAGGAAGCTGCCCAGACACTCCGTCAGGTCAAGGCAAATGGCGGACGTGTCATTGCAGTCGGCACAACATCTATCCGCACCTTGGAGACAATTGGCAGTAAATTTCAGGGTCAGATTCAGGCTGACTCTGGCTGGACCAATATTTTTATCAAGCCGGGATACGATTGGAAGGTCGTTGATGCTTTTTCAACCAACTTCCACCTGCCCAAGTCAACTCTGGTCATGTTAGTCTCTGCCTTTGCCGGACGTTCCTTAACACTTAAAGCTTATGAGCACGCTATTGCTGAGCGCTATCGCTTCTTCAGCTTTGGTGATGCTATGTTTATCAAATAACTATAGGTGAAAATATATGAATAAAATTGAAAGCAGACACCGTCTTATTCGCTCCTTAATCATGGAAAAGAAAATCCATACCCAGCAAGAACTTCAGGAGCATTTGGAAGCAAACGGCGTCATTGTAACCCAGTCCACTCTTTCACGAGATATGAAAGCACTCAATCTGGTCAAGGTCAGTGAAAACGATACTTCCTACTATATCATCAACAGCATTGCACCATCCCGTTGGGAAAAACGCCTTCGTTTCTATATGGAGGATGCTTTGGTCATGCTGCGGCCAGTTCAAAATCAAGTCGTCATGAAAACCCTGCCTGGATTGGCCCAGTCTTTCGGTGCAATCTTAGACGCTCTAGAGCTGCCTCAGATTGTAGCTACTGTCTGTGGAGATGACGTCTGTCTGATTATCTGCGAAGATGACCAAGGGGCTCTGGACTGCTTTGAGAAACTCAAAGAATTCACCCCACCATTCTTCTTTAGTAAATAAAAGCTGAGACAACATTGCCTCAGTTTTTTCTATTTACGATTTTTCCCTCAAATGAAACCCATTAGTAAATCAGCAAGCCATACTTGACTAGGGTAAAGAAGTACCAATAAGAATTGAAGATGGTTTTAAAAAGTCAGCATTTAAGGTGTTGTAGCCAAACGATAAATAGCTTCCGCGTAAATATCCATGGCCCGATACAGATCATCTAAGAGCAATCGTTCATTGACCTGATGCTCTGTCTGATCAGCTCCCGGAAAGAGAGCGCCGAAAGCAACACAGTTAGGCATCGTACGAGCAAAGGTCGCTCCGCCAGAAGACATAGCTGGACTGTTGTCTCCTGTTTTCTCCTGATAAATTGCCATCAGGGTGCTGACCAACTCACTGTCCAATGGTACATAGAGCGGAGCCAAGTAATCAAACTCCTGATAGGTCAGCTCGTATTGACTGGCTATTTCTGCCAGCTTTTCAACCAACTTGTCCTTGTCTGCCAAGACCGGAATCCGCATGTCAATCCGAATCTCAGAGCGGTCAGAGGTTAAAGTCAGACCGGCAACACTAAAGGAAAGAAAGCCCGACTGTTCGTCAGACACAGCCCCAAAGAGATGGTTGCCTGTCGCATCTTCACCAACCGCCTGAGCCAGAAAGACAAGAGCCGGATGCGAATCCAAGGGCTGCAAGACCTTAGCTAGGCGAATAATGGCGTTAATTCCTCGGGCAGCATCCTTGGCGTGCTTAGGCAAGCCGATAACCGTTACTTCTTCTGCCGTTCGCTCATATTCATAGCCTAAATCTTCCAGTCCTGCAACGACGGACTCCAGTAAGTCACCCGAATAGGGAGCCTTGGCAGGAACAACATTAAAAGCTTGACCAGCTTCGAGCTCTATAGTGTCAGAGCCAGGCCCTTCCAGCTTAAGCTGCAGAAGCCCCTTCTCAGCATAGGTCAAAGGGAAGGAAGAGTCTGGTGCAAAGCCAAGTGTAGCCTGCTCTTCTAGCTGGTTGTATCTACCCATACAACGCCAAAGTGTCTCCTCATCTGTACCAAAGATAAAGCGAACCCGCTTTTTAAATTCCACTCCACTGTCCAGCAATGCTTTTACAGCATAAAGAGCGGCCATGGAAGGTCCCTTGTCGTCCTGAACCCCACGACCAAAAATCCAGCCATCTTTGACAGTGGCTTCAAAAGGCGGCGTCTGCCAGTCCGACTCATCACCTGATGGAACAACATCCAAATGACAGAGAACGGCCAGGAGCTGAGCTCCATGACCGATTTCTGCATATCCGTAATAACCTTTAGGGTCGAGGTAGGTTGTAAAGTCTAGCCCCCGACAGATTTCTAAAGTTTTTTCTAGGACATCTTGGATAGCTTGTCCAAAAGGTGTTCCATTTTGACCTTCATTCAGTACTGAAGGATAGGAAACGATTTTTTTCAAAGATTCAAGAAAATCTTCTTTAACTTCTTCCGTTATAAAATTTTTCATGGAATCACCTCAGCTTCTAGCTTATAGGAACGGTAAGAAAGTTCCTAGGAGTAAGAGACCAATACTGATCGCAATGATAGCTACAATCAGCTTACCGATAAATTTCCACCAAGTACCAATATTGATACGTCCAAGTGCCAAAGCCCCCATAACAATACCAGAAGTTGGAGCAACCAGGTTCAGCACACCTGAAGCAGACTGGTAAGCTGTGATGATCAAGCTTGCCTTGACATTGACAAATTCTCCCAAAGGAGCCATGATTCCCATAGTTGCACTGGCCAGACCAGATGATGATGGGATAAGGAAGGACATTGGCAGGTAGAAAATGTAGGTCAAGACGATAAATACTTGTGATGACAGACCGCTGAGTCCTTGTTTGCCCCAGTTGAGGATAGTGTCTGTAATCATACCGTCATTCATGATAACTTGGATACCACGGGCAATTGCTACGATTAGGGCTACGCTAAGCAGGTCAGCTGCACCGTTCATAAAGGCTGAGATAATCTTATCTTCCTTGAGACCGTAAACAGCACCAATCAAGATTCCCATGAAAGCAAAGAGCATAGCTCCTTCTGGGAAGTACCAAGTACCCAGTGCGGAAGTAGATGAACCAACAATCTTACCAACAACTGGAAGACCAGTCAGCCAGGCATTGATGTCCTTAAAGATAGTAATACCGAGACCTGTCCAAGGAATGAAACTTAATACCATAAGGACAAATGTCAAAATGAACAATACTAAGACAATTCTTTGCTTTTTGCTCAGTGTTGACTCAACAGATGAAGAAGTTTCAACGTTGAAGTGTTTCAAATCTTCTTCGCGAGTGCTGTAAACCAGTGACTTGGTCGGATCCTTTTGAATTTTATCTGCATAGCGATAAACAAACCAAGTACTGAGAGCTGTCATGACAAACAAGAAGATGAGACGGAGAGCAATCCCTTCACCGGTACTAACACCAGCAGTCGCTGAAGCGATACCTGTTGCAAATGGATTTAGTGTGGAAGCCAAACATCCGATTTGCGAACCCAGCAGGATAATAGCCACCCCGGTCAGACTGTCAAAACCAACCGCCATCATCACCGGCACCAAAAGCGGATAGAAGGCCATGGTTTCCTCACCCATACCATAGGTAGTACCACCGAGGGCAAAGAGAGGCATCAAGACAACAATCAGCATCTTTTCGCGACCCTTGTACTTCTTAACGATAGAGGCAATTCCCACATCCAAAGCGCCAGTTTCGTTGACAACGCCAAGGAAACCACCGACCATGAGGATGAAGAAGGCAACATCTATCGCTGCAGTAGTTTCCTTGATTAAGGATCCTTCCTCTGGATGCGTACCCAGCATTGCACGAATCGGTGCCATCAGAACATCCCAAATCCCTTGCGGATTTTGCGCTTGTTTTTGATACACACCATCTATAAAAGCCCCTGCTGGGATAATCCAAGTCAGCACTGCCATAATGGCAATGATTATCAACAATACGGTGTAAGATGAAGGCATCTTAAACCCTTTTTTTGTTTTTTCACTCATTTGTATTCCCTCCTAAAAATTTTTTAACGAGGTTACGAACCTACATTTCCCTGTATGAGCAAACAAGAAAACGCTTACTTTGTTTTTATTTTACCATATTAACATTGAAAAAGCCAGTATTTTTGAAAATAATCAAAGATTTTCAGGAAAAGACTTGCAGCAGCGACAGAGTTCAGCTGCTATCGACTTTCAATCAGTTCTATGCCTAGCCTTTTTCAATAATCGTACCGCTCTCAGACTCAATCAGAGCGCCCAGATTTTCCAGAGATGTGATAACTGCTTTGCCTTCTGGACGGCCATTGACAAAGGCAATAGCTGCTTCTACTTTTGGAAGCATGCTGCCTGGTGCAAATTGTTCTTGCTTGATGTATTCTTCCAATTGAGCAACATTCACATGCTCCAATTTTTCTTGGTCTGGTTTGTTGTAGTTAACAAAGACATAGTCCACACCAGTCAAGACGATGAAGAGGTCTGCATCAACCAACTCCGCTAAGCGCTGAGAAGCAAAATCCTTGTCAATAACAGCTTCAACACCAGTAAGATGGCCATTGTCTTCTTTGACGACAGGAATTCCACCACCGCCAGCAGCTACCACTACTTGACCTTGATTCAAAAGCGTACGAATCGTTTCAATTTCCTTGATGTCCACTGGTTTTGGTGAAGCAACGACCTTGCGCCAACCGCGGCCAGCATCCTCTTTGAAAGTCGCTCCGCTCTTTTCAGCTTCCGCTTTTGCTTCTTCCTCTGAGTAGAAAGGACCGATTGGCTTGCTGAGGTTGACAAAGGCTGAATCGTTCTTATCAACTACTACTTGCGTCACAACAGAAGCAACATTCTTTTCGATACCTTCATCCAAGAGAGCATTTTGCAAAGCATTCTGCAGCCAGAAGCCAATACTGCCCTCTGTCATAGCCACAAGAGAGTCTAGTGGGAAAGCAGGATTCTTTTCAGAGTCTGCTGCCAACTGTTGCAGCAGCAAGTTCCCTACTTGCGGACCATTTCCATGGGTAATGATAAGATCATCCCCGTTTTTAATCAATTTCACCAAGTGTTTAGCAGTTTCCGCCAAGGCTTCCTGCTGTGCTTTCGCTGATGGGTCAGATGAAAGGATGGCATTTCCTCCCAAGGCTACAACGATTTTACGATTTGCCATTAAATTCTCCTTAAATGCGCTTCAATGAATGCGCTTCCAATTTATTTTAGTAGATTATTTAATTTTCAATAAGAAAATGAGCATTTCTTATCATATAAAAGAGGGCCGGACTAAAGCTATTAGTCGCAGCCCTCATAGCTGTTGGTAGACGGTTTCTTAGGTAAGATTATACTTTTGGAATGTAGAGGTTTCCAAGAGTTGCAGCCATAACCGCTTTAATTGTGTGCATACGGTTTTCTGCTTGGTCGAAATGACGAGCATATTTGCTGCGGAAGACTTCGTCTGTTACTTCCATTTCCTCTACGCCGAATTTTTCAGCGACATCTTTACCGTAAACAGTATTTGTATCGTGGAATGCTGGTAAGCAGTGCAAGAAAATCAAGTTTTCGTTATCAGCTTTCTTCACCAAATCCATGTTTACTTGGTAAGGTTTAAGGAGGGCAACGCGTTCTGCAAACTTGTCTTCTTCACCCATAGATACCCAAACGTCTGTGTAAAGAACATCAGCACCTTTAACCGCTTCGTCAGCATCTTCAGTGATGAGGATACGTGCGCCGCTTTCTTTCGCAAAGCCTTCTGCCAATTCAACGATTTCTTTTTCTGGGAAGAGTTCTTTTGGTGAGAAGATGTGAACGTTGACACCAAGGATAGCTCCTGTTACCAGCAAGCTGTTGGCAACGTTGTTACGTCCATCACCACAGTATACCAATGTCAAGCCTTCCAGACGGCCAAAGTTTTCTTGAACAGTCAAGTAGTCAGCCAACATTTGAGTTGGGTGCCATTCGTCAGTCAGGCCATTCCATACTGGAACACCTGAGAATTCTGCCAATTCTTCTACCATGCGTTGGCTGAAGCCGCGGAATTCAATCCCATCAAACATACGGCCCAATACTTTAGCAGTGTCTTCTGTAGATTCTTTCTTACCAAGCTGGATATCATTTGCACCAAGGTATTCTGGATGTGCTCCCAGGTCAATGGCTGCTGTTGTAAAAGCTGCCCGAGTACGAGTAGATGTTTTTTCAAACAAGAGAGCGATATTCTTACCAGCAAGATAATGGTGTTGAATATTGCGTTTTTTCAAATCTTTCAAGTGAGCTGAAAGACCGATAAGGTATTCTAACTCAGCACGGCTAAAGTCTTTTTCTGCTAAGAAGCTACGTCCTTGGAATACTGAATGTGTCATTCTATTATTTCCTCTTTCTTTTCTTTATGTATTTGTTAGCACTTGTATGCTTAAATTTCTTCACGTTCAAACGGCATAGACATACAGCGTGGTCCACCACGACCGCGAACCAATTCACTTCCGCGGATCTTAATCAAACGCAAGCCGTATTCTTCCAAAATCTTGTTAGTAACGGTGTTGCGGTCATACACCACTACCACACCAGGTGCGATGGTCAAGGTGTTAGAACCGTCATTCCACTGCTCACGCGCAGCAGCTACAATATTGCCACCGCCACAGCGAATCAGGTGAACTTTTTCCACACCAAGGTTTTCTGCCAAGATTTCTGCCAAATCACCTTTTTCTTCAACAATCTTAAGTTTGTCATCAACATAAGTTACTGAGTAAACGCGAAGATCGCCTTCGATTTCTGGGTGAATCGTGAATTTGTCATAGTCAACCATAGTGAAGACAGTGTCCAAGTGCATGAACTTACGGTTGTTGGCAAATTCAAAAGCCAAAACTTTCTTGAAGCCAACATTTTTCTTGAAGATATTGACCAAGAGTTTTTCGATAGAAGCTGCGTCTGTACGTTGTGAAATACCAACCGCCAGCACATCTTTTGAAAGAACCAGTTCATCCCCACCTTCGATACGTGTATCTTCTTCACGGTTATATACAAGTTCAACATTTCCACCGTATACTGGGTGATATTTGAAGATGTATTTACCGTAGAGAGTTTCACGATTACGAGTATCTGCATACATGTGGTTGAGCGATACAGCATTACCAATTGTAGCAAATGGGTCACGTGTGAAGTAGAGGTTTGGCATTGGATCAATAGCGAATGGATAATCAGATTCCACCAAGTCCGTCAAGCCTTTTGCTTCTTCAGGAATTTCTGGCAATTCAACTTTTTGAACCCCTGCCATCGTTTTTTCAACCAACTCTCGGTTATCTTTGATACCACGAAGCAGTTCGCGAATAGCTTTCTTGGTTTCACGGCCGCGAATATTGGCTTCTTCCAGATATTCTTCGATGAATTGCTCACGGATTTCTGGAGAAGTCAGTGACTCAGCAGCTAGCTGCTCAAGATAGAGCACCTCAACTCCTTCATTACGAAGCGCTTGAGCAAAGTTATCATGTTCTTTTTGTGCATCTTCCAAGAAAGGAATATCATCAAAAAGAAGACGTTCTAAGTAGTCCGGCTGCAAGTTTTCCAACTCCTTGCCAGGACGGTGCAACATAACTTTTTTCAGTTTTCCAATTTCTGAGAAAACACGAATTGGATGTGTAGACATCTACTATCCTCCTTTTTCTTTGCGGTTTAGGTTTTTCTAATCCCGTTTACATGTACTATTCTAGCATTTAATGCTACCGCTTTCAAGAAAAAGTCTACATTGCAAATGCCAAATCCTTTGCTTTTTTCTATTTTTATTTTTATAATATTCTTCTTTAAAGCGTTTTCTTTGAATATTTTATGCATTATATTATTTTTGTGAATATTTATTTTTTAAAATAAAATCAATACACGGTTAATATTAGAATATTTTGAATATATTAAGCAAAAAAGAAGCCAATCAGAACCGATTAGCTTCCAGCAAGGTATTTCATGAAATACTCTTTCTCTTTAAAAGTTAATTTTTTATGTTGGTATTCAATCCGACCTNCATCTAAGAGCTTTTTCAGAACTTGATTGACCGTTTCCCGAGTCGTGGCTCCTAGTTTTGCCAACTCTTTCATACTGATAGGAAAGGGCAGGCTATATCCTACCTTGCACAAATCCATGCAGAGCAGAGACAAGGACTGAACCACACGCTCGCTGGCACTGGCTGCTACAACATTGCGCAAACGAAGTTCCTGAAATTCCAGAATTTGCGACAGCCGCTTGGTAATAAACAAAAGCTGATCCACACTCTTCTTAGAATATTCTTCAAATAAATCAATAGGAATGGAGAAATATTCGACATTGGTGACAGCGCTGGCTGTATAATGGTAGCACTCATCAAAAAACATACCTCCATAGGGGAAAACACTGTTTTTCTTGACATAATCCATATATGAAAATGTGTCTGTCGAATCATACTGCTCAATCCGAACATAGCCTTGAGACAAGAGAAAAAGTCGCTCACGTCGATCCCCCGCAAAAAAGATAATCTGCCCTTTAGGAATCTTGCGATACTGAATCTCCACTGCTAATTTATCGAAAAGCTCCACTGGCAGATTGACAAAGGCAGGGTGCTGCCGGATAAATTGATAATGCTCCTTGGTAATCATGATAACCCTTTTATTTGATACTTGATACCATTATAGCATAAATCCGCTTACAAATAGAAAATGCTGACTATAAAAGTAAGAAATCCTAACAAAACAAAGAGGTGTGCCCATTTTCTATTCATGGAATTTCTGTCAGCTTGTACTTTTTTGGGCAAGTAATTGCCTACAATTATGAAAACCAAAGCAACTAGCATAGTTACAATTTTACGCACATCAAAACTCTCATTTAAGCCCCGATAAATGGTAGCTAGATACAGCGAAACAAAGGTAAAAGGAAATATCCAGCGAATAAGGTGCTTAAAGGTTCTATTTAAGATATCTTTGGCAATGGTTATCCAGTAAATCATAACTTCTAGTAGCATCATGACAATTGGAAAAGCCGAAACTACTAAAAACTTAGGTAAAAAAGCATTTCCTTTTCCAGATAAGTCAAAGTGAATAGCCAAGTTTTCTGGTAATGTTTGATAGACCCAGATGGCATATAAAACTGGCAGGAGCATGAGTCCAAGCGCCCAGCCTAATTCTTGTAAACTATTTTTTTTCATTTTCGTTTCCTCCTCCAAGAGATTGAAACCAGACAAGAATTTCTTCAAAAACAGTGACATCTAAGCTGTAATATATAAAGTTCTTCTGCTTTTCTTCTATGAGCAGACCGGCTTTCTTTAGCTGAGAGAGGTGGTAGGATACTGTCGCAGGGGTCAGCTCAAAAGCTTGAGCAATTTCCCCTGCTGACTTCGGACCATGCTTGAGCATTTCCAGAATCCCCCTTCGAACTGGGTCAGCTAGGGCTTTAAGCGTTTGACTGATGCCCATGATTGAACCTTTCCTTCAGGTAAACTTTCAAAATTTTCTTGGTCAGAAAGACTAGTGCCACTACTTCTACTAAGAGCAGAGCCTCAACAGCCAGTGGCGGAAGAACGCCTACCTGAGCCAGAGCAGGCGCTAAGTCAATCAGGGCGTGAAGTCCCAGAGCGGCTAAAAAATACACTGGAGCCTTCTCCTTGACCGCTTTCCAAACCCAGAAGGTCAGAAGGATTTGAATGAGAATAGCCAAGATCCGTTCAAAAGCCAAAAGATAGATGCTGCCAGCGTTCATGGAACGGACATTGTCAATAACTGCTTGAGGAATTTGAGCCAGCGTCTGAGCATTCCCCTGAGTCACTACCTGAGCTATAACCCAAAAGTTTAAGAGACTGACAATACCAACAAACAAAGCCTCAATACCACCATGCCCCAAGCCATAGGCCACACCATCCCTAAAGGTCAGTGGACGCTTCTTCTGCAGCCAGTAAAAGATGACCCAGCGGGCTGTTTCTTCAAAAATAGCTGCCGCAGCAATAGCATAAAGAACGTATAGCCAAGGATTTTCCGTCTGCAAAGCGATAGTTCCATCAGCCTGAGGCTGTAAAACGATACGATGCAAAATATTTTCCAGAACTTGACTAGACAGATAAAAGCCAACTCCCCCTAAAAGGAAAACTAGCAGAGAAATGTGCTTGGTCTTTTTAAAATAAACCAAAGGAACAAGGACTGACCCTAAAATCAGCAGCATGGCAATCAAGATATGAATGGAAATCATCGTTTTTCTCCTGAACTGTTTAGATTTTTTTCTAAATAGATTATACATCTTTCCTTTCTTTCTGTCAAATCTATTTTGATTTTTTTCTAAATAGATTTCAATCTAAAAGTCATCAAGCTTTACTGCATTTTAAAACAAAAAATACGCCCAGATTTTCATCTAAAGCGTATTTTTTCTGATTTCTATTAGATTAGTTCATATTAACCCGATGCCATTCATTGATGACGTAGGCTAACTGACCAACTTGCTCAATTCCGACACCACTGATCTCATCACTGGCCTCGGTGCTACCACCTAAATAAGCCGTATAGAGAGCTATAATATAGGGCTTCTCTTCCATGACTAGAGCATCCACATTGAGCGCTTCACGAACATATCCTGGCTTTTGATAAATGGTAATGTCACGCAGATAGCGCTTATAATACTCACCTGGGAAGGATTCGCCTATATAATAAAGGATATCCTTGTACTTTTCCTGATTTTTAGACAAATACTCAAGGACCTGAATATAGTAGTCCGTCGTGGTCTTATTATTCTCACGGCTGATCGTCTTAATATCAGCCTTGGACTGACCGTAGCGACTAAACATATCATAGGCCTTTTCCATGCCGCCTAGACGCTCTGCTAAAGCGTAGGCTGGAGTATTTTCAGAATAAACCAAGGAATATTCCTGCATGTCTGATATTCTCATAGCACCGTTGAAAGCACCAACATAGTTATCATGCTCGCCCCTATATTCATAGTTTGTATTGGTAATATCAAACCGCTCGTCCATAGAAAGTTTGCCGGCAGCAACCTCATCTACTACCAGCATATTGAGAGGGAGCTTGTAGGTCGATCCCGCAGTCATAGGCTGGGTATCATTCATTGCAAAGGTCTTGCCAGTCGTCAAATCCTTATATGAAAATGCAACCTGGGAGGGTTCAATTCCCATTTCAGTCATATAAGCCTGAATGACCTGAGTCAAATCCAAATTTGCATAGTCAAATCGCAGCCCCAAAGCATCCATAGTCGGGCCGTCCGCCTCCATGACCTTCTGCTTCTCCTCTGGACTTTTCTCAACAGGCTTCGGCTTTTCTTCAACTAGTTTGGAATCAGGCTTGACTTTCTCTTCTTTCTGTTCTTGCTCGCCAGACTTTGCAAGTTGGGCAGCCTCTTGTGCTTTCTTTTCAATAGCCTTATTTCGTTGGGTTATAAAAAGGAAGATGAAGCCCAGCAGACAAAGACAAGAAAGGACAGCTACGATAATCGTTACAATTTTTTTACTCAAAACATTTCTCCTAGCATTTGTATTATAAAAAATTATGAGGAAAATAACAAGTGAAACCCAGAAAAAAGGCATTTTAAGCATCAAAAAAGGCAAATCATTAATCGATTCGCCTTTTTATCTATTGAAACTGCCTGTTTATTTAGCAGCAGCGTAAAGTTCGTCAACCTTTTTCCAGTTAATAACTGAGAAGAAAGCTTGGATGTAGTTCGGACGAAGATTGCGGTATTTCACATAGTAAGCATGTTCCCAAACATCCAGTCCCAAGATTGGAGTTTTACCTTCTGAAATAGGAGTATCCTGATTTGCTGTTGAAGTTACTTCCAACTTACCTTCTTTGTTGACAACCAACCAAGCCCAGCCAGAACCAAAACGAGTTGTAGCCGCTGCAGTGAAAGCTGCTTTAAAGTCTTCAAATGATCCAAAAGTAGCTTCGATATCCGCTGCCAACTCTGCAGATGGTGATGTTTCTGCTGGTGTCATCAATTCCCAGAAAAGAGCGTGGTTAAGATGACCACCACCGTTGTTGATGACTGCTTGACGGATATCAGCTGGGATAGACTCCACATCAGCCAATAATTTTTCCAAGTCTTCACCAATTTCAGGATGTTTTTCAAGCGCAGCATTAACATTCGTTACATAGGTATTATGGTGCTTGTCATGATGCAAGTGCATTGTTTCTTCATCAATGTAAGGCTCTAACGCATCGTAAGCGTAAGGAAGATCAGGTAAGATAATTGCCATTTGATAGACCTCTTTTTCTATATGATTATAAAAATGATAACGCAATCATTAGAATTTTTCAACTATTTTGCTTGTAAGTCACCCGTCGCAATCTTGAGCAGAGCCAAATCAAACAGGTAATCTTTATCATACAGCCCCGACTTAATCTGGTAATCCGTTTCAATCAGACAGGCCATGGTCCTTTTAAGAAAGGCTAAACTCAGTGAGCGAGCATCCTTTAAAGCAAACTTGACTTGATAAGGATTGACCTTGCGGCCTAGATAGTCAGACAAATCAGACACAATCTGACTCTCAGCTCTGCCATTTTCTGCTAAAACCTTAACCTGCGTAAAGATACGAAACTGCCCCAGCATAATGGCAATAAGCTTGATTTCATCCTCACCTTGAAGAGTCAAATCTCGTACCAAACTTCTGACCTCATCAATCTTCTGCTGCAAAATCAGCTGGGTCAGGTCAAAAATATTGTCCTGAAGAGTCTTGGGAATGGCCTCGGCAATGTCTTCTAAACCAATCTGACCAGACTCTTTATAACCTTTCAGAAAGGCTAGATTTTTACTAACTTCACTGAACTGAAAACCTGATTTCAGCAGCAACTGATCGAAAGCTGTCGTAGCAAATTGTAATCCTTCTGCCTGCGCTTCCTTACTGAAATAAGCCCGTAGATCTGCTTCCTTGAGTTCTGCAGCCTCAAAAATTTTCCCGTCCCGTTTCAGTAGCTTGACCAGACGGCGCTTGCTATCCAACTTACCTTCTGCGAAGATAACCAGATGAGTTGTATCCGCTGGATTTTCTAGGTAATTTTCAAAAGATTTGAGTTCTTCATCAGTCAGATACCGCTTCTTGGCTGTTGTCAAATCAGCAAAATGGTCCAAAATTACGATTTTTTCATCCGCAAAAAAAGGCAGACTGACCAAGTCCAATTCCACATCCTGATAGTTTGCTTCTTTCATATCGAAAATAGCAGTGTTCAAATCACTCGGTTGAAACTGAATCTGGCGGAGAAACTGCTCTTTCAACAACTCAAACTGCCCCAAATCATCCCCAGCCAAAATGGTCAAAGCAGGAAGATTGCTTGGCGTGATTTTTTTAATTTCCTCAATAGCTAACACCGAAAGTCTCCCCTGCTTTATATTTCTTGTCAATTTTATTCATGTATTGATTGTAACAAAAAAGAGTCGGAAAGTCTGCTTTTTTCTTTGCAAACGAAATCTAATTTTTGAATAGATCTGCTATATAAATAGAAACTGTTATTTGCTTCATTTTTCTTTGTTATGAAAAGCAATCAATGCCTCGTTCTGTTAAAACTTTTCTGCGAACGACAGAGCAAAAAGAGCTGGAAATATTCCAACTCTTTCTTTGTTTATTCATGATTTTCAGTTGTATCCTCTACACTGTTTTCAGCTGGAGTAGAAGTCTGCTCCTCTTGAACTGATGAAACAAAAGGATTATC
Source organism: Streptococcus sanguinis (assembly GCF_003943735.1). Classification (GTDB taxonomy): domain Bacteria; phylum Bacillota; class Bacilli; order Lactobacillales; family Streptococcaceae; genus Streptococcus; species Streptococcus sanguinis_E. The sequence goes on from NZ_RJMV01000001.1 coordinate 113,199, forward strand.
TTGAACAGGTGCTTGAGTTCCAAAATCCTGAGGTGTTGATTGCTCAGGTGTTTCAGCAGTAAATGGATTTTGAACTGATTCCGCTTGCTCCACTGCCTGGCTTTGTTCAGAAACAGGTTGTTGTGGTTGTTGACCAAACTGCTGATCTTGGAAGCCACCTTGCTGTGGCTGTTGGCCAAATGGTTGGTTTTGGACTGGTTGCTGTGGTTGTTGACCAAACTGTTGGCCTTGGAAACCACCTTGTTGCGGCTGTTGACCAAACTGTTGATTTTGAACTGGTTGTTGTGGTTGTTGACCAAATGATTGGTTTTGGACTGGTTGCTGTGGTTGTTGACCAAATTGTTGTCCTTGGAAACCACCTTGCTGTGGCTGTTGGCCAAACTGTTGATTTTGAACAGGTTGTTGTGACTGACCAAACTGTTGTCCTTGGAAACCGCCTTGCTGTGGCTGTTGGCCAAACTGCTGACCTTGGAAACCGCCTTGTTGTGGTTGTTTTTCATAGTTCAAACCTTGATTGTATGGCTGTTGGCCAAACTGTTGTCCTTGGAAGTTTTGCTGACCATATGAATTTCCAACCATTTCAGGCTTAGATCCTTGACAAAGCAAAACAATCAAAGCAATACTACATGGAAGAGATACTATTCCTGCAATAATATTTAGAACTGGAATAAATGATAGTAAAAAAGGACCAACATACAAGAAAAGAAATGCCCAATGATAACCAGCATCACGTAAACGACGGACAATGATAGCTAAATTAGGTACAAAAGTTGCCAGAGCATAGAGAATTAAGATGAAAATAAAGATTACAGCGAATCCTGCTCCAGCCAAGATTGCTGATGGATCTGATTCATATCCATAAGTTGAGTCTTGAACTGCTGCTGAAAGAATACTTCCAAAAGCAGATGCCCAAAAAATGATAAATAGCGGTGCAGTAACAATAACATGGCATAAAACTACCCACCAATAGTCTGACCGGCTAGACCGGCTTGAAAAATCAGCATAGTGTGTCCAGAATTTTTTATATGCAGCAAACATAAAATTCTCCTCTATAATTTTTTATACCCATTATCTTATCACAAATGCATAAATAAATCAATATGACTTCCTGACTGAAGCTACATGGACATGAGAAAAAGTATCAGTTGGCATCTTCAGTCTAGATATCAGCGTACCGTTTCAATCCTCCAGGAATTCCAACCAATCAAACGAATGGCCCCCTGCTGGTCAGTTCGATAGATAGCAGTATTAAATTTCTCAAATCTTTGCAAAGTTTCCTGATGCGGATGTCGATAACGATTATTCTGGCCGGCTGATATCAAGGCCAGCTTCGGCTGAATTTGCTCTAAAAACTCTGGACTGGAAGAGCCTTTGGATCCATGGTGACCTGCTTTTAAGACATCTGCTTTCAGCTGAGGGAATCGCTGCAGCAGTTCAATTTCTCCCTGCCTTTCCAAATCACCTGTAAACAAAAATTTTGTCTGAAAGAACTCCCCGTAGAGTACAATCGAATCATCATTTCCACCGTCGCCTGTCCCACTAGGATAGAGAACCTGCAAAGCTGAGTCAAATACCGGAATCTCATCTCCCACTTCTACGACATGGACAGAACTTTCTATCTGCTCCAGCTTTTGAACAAAATCAGGCTGAGTGAGACTTCCTTTGGAAACATAGATTTCCTTGATGGAAAAATGCTTAGCTACCTCCAGCATATCTCCCATGTGATCGGTATCGGTATGAGTCAGGACCAATACATCCAGACTAGCAACACCACGACTTTTGAGATAGGGAATTAAGGTCTTTTCTGCATTGGATGAAGTCTGTCGCTCCTGCCAAGCCTCTTTCTTTCCTATCTCGACTCGTCCCCCAACGTCAATCAAAATCGTCCTGCCCTGCCATTCCCGGAGAAAAATGCTATCTCCCTGACCAATATCCACTACTGTAATCTCATTTTGCAGCGGATGCTTTGTTAGGAAAAATAAGAGAAGAGCAAGCAAACTAAAAGATAAAAGCCAGCTTTTCTTTCTCCGAAAGTCATAGATTAAAGCCAAAACCAAAAGCAAAGCGAACAGTAACCAGAGGTTGGGCTTCCCAAAAATCAAAGGGCGCGGAGCAAAATCAGCTACCCAACGAATCACATCTTCGAGTAAGTCAAAGAAAAAATTGACTTGAGTGATTTTTAAAAGTGGTGACAAAATAAAAATGAGGGTTAACCCTGGTAGCATCAGCAGGTCAAAGAGTAGTGAAAATAAAAAAGTTAAAATCACGGACCAAGGCTGAAATTCTGCAAAGTAGTAGATTAGTATAGGCAAAATCCCCAATGAAATAGTCAGACTTTCCGCTAAAAGCTTACGAATCGGCGGTAACTTTTCAAAATCCATCATAGAAATCAAAAAGGCATAGGCGCAGGACAAGACACCGCCTGCTGTCAGAAGAAAATTGGGCATGATGATAAAGAGAACCATCAGTGTCAGAGCAAAGTTATCTAATCTGGTCAGTCCTTGCTGGGCCAACAACTTCTGAACTAAGCTTCTGACGACAGAAACAGAAAAGCCTGTGAGTCCAGCATAGATAAATGAAAAAGGCAGCTGCAAAGCATTTACTGTCTCCCTCTTCATCCCCAAACGTAGAAGAATTCTGCGAAAACCATCCAAAAAGAAACCTACCTGCATACCAGACAAGGCAAACAAATGGATGATACCCAAGCTAGAATACAGGTCACTCATTTCCGCAAACTCCGTATCTAAGTCACCAAACAAGAGTCCTGTCATGTAATGGCTCATTGGACTAGGAAAATTACTTCGAATATAGACCAGCGCTTTTCTGCGCCAGACAGACAGCCAATCCAGTGGATTCAGGCTGGAAATTGGTCTTAGTGACTGAATCTTATTGATTTTTAAGGTACGATAAATCCCCTGACTCTTTAAATAAGCCTGATAGTCAAAGCCCGAAAAATTTCGTTGTTGCTTGGCCTGTTCAAACTCTCCTTCAATATCAAGTACGACCAAATCTGTCAGTTGCTGAAAAACTTTCTTTTCACCGGCTGATTTGATCTTGTAGAAGACCTGATAAAGTCGACCATCCGTTCGCCCTCGAAAGGATAGGGAATCTCCATTGACTTTGATTGTATCTGGCAAGACTTTAACCGAGCTAGCTGACGGAGCTTCCTGCCTAAAGGCCTGCTCTGCCATTTCCCGACGAAGCAAGAAAAAGAAGACAAAAAGGGACAGGAATGCCAAAGCAGCTAGACTTTTTTTGAGGGGATAGCTGAAAAAGAGACGAAGCAGAAGGACACCCAGCCCAAAATAAGCCAAAGAACTGCCAGAATAGACTGCAAAATAGGCCCATACAAGGATGAAAGCCAGATAGATAGGGGTGAGGGGTAACTTTTTAATCCACTGTGACATATTCTTTCAGCTTTTCTAAGGTCTTATCTCCAATCCCTGACACCTTTTTCAGATCATCTACTGACTTGAAGCGGCCACTGCTTTCGCGGTAGGCGATGATGTCAGAAGCTCGCTTTTGTCCAATACCTGAGATGGTCTGCAATTCAGCCTCTGTCGCAGTATTTAGATTGACCTTGTCCGACTTTCCACCGCTAGCACCAGCAGAATCAGAAGCTCCTGCTTGACGCTGGCCAGTCTGGGTGACATCAGCTCCTTCTTCACCAATCTTTGCCACATAGATTACTGCTTCATCCGTTAATTTTTGTGCCTGATTGATGGACTTAGCCTCGGCGTCTGCTGTCAATCCGCCAGCTTTTTGGATGGCTTCATGGACTCTCGCTCCTGCTCTCAGCTCATAGACGCCAGGATTATTGACTGCTCCCTTAATATCCACAGTAATCTGCTCGCTTTCCTCTTCGTCCGCCTTGGCCTTAGAGACAATCTTTTCGCTTTCTTCATCAGCTGAGCTGGATGAGGAAGTTACCTCTTGACTTAAGGCGGCTACCTGGTTTTGCGGTTGATGATTTCCTTTGATGAGGAAAAAGCCACCTAGCACAGCGCCAACCACTGCCAGACCGACAAAGAGCTTGTATTCTTTAAGCTTCTCAATGATTTCTTCAAGCATATTTTTCTCCTTTGTCTTTTTATTCGTAAAAAAATTCAAAAAAATATGACAAACCGCGAGAATTTTCAGCTTGTCATTTTTTAAAATCTTTATTTTACAAGTAATCGTATAGATAGAATGGTCATTGATGAAAATAGGAACTGTAATATCAATTTACTTTGCTTATCCTGTATATCCAAGCTTCTAACTTTTGAGCTCTGCTATGTAAAAACGTCAGATTTGCCAAAAGAAAAGCCATCATAAGCACGCTTAGAATTAGAAGCAGCGGCCAAGAAACTGACTGCTGATATAGATAAAGGATGAAGACTAAGATGAGTATAGGAAAAGTCGTCAAAGCTGTGAAGCCGCCCGGTACCCAGCGACGAAAGCGAAACACTTGCATGATATGGCCCAGCAGATGAAGAGTATGACAGAAGCCAATAGCCAGAGCTAGCTCGGGAATGCGAAATAGAATCGCAAGCAGCAAGAGAATAAAAGCTAGCAAAAATTCCTCCGCAATCATTAGAGCTATACTTTCAGCAGAAAGATAACTTCCTCTTCTGGCAATGAACATCTCCTTTTGATAGCTTTGATGGTCTTGATTCTGAGAAATCCAAGGCCGAACCAGGATAATCTCATCAAACTCGTGCAGCATAAACAGTGATAAGGTTACAAAAGATAAAAAAGTAAGAGACATAGCATCCTCCTTATAAAACATACCAACATTATAGCTCACTCGCATAAAAAAATCAGCTCCCAAGCAAGATTGCTCAGCAAGCTGATTAGTATCTTATTTTCTATGCTTATCTGGATCCCAGACAAAGCTAGCAAAAAAGCTGAAAATGATGGTCAAAATTCCAATCAAAATAGCAGGAATAAAGACAAAGGCACGTAAAATCCGCAAGAAAATATTGCCTTTCTTTTGTGTCTGGTAAGGTGCTACTTCAGCATCCAGACGGTCAAACTCAGCATGAACACGGCGAGCCACTTCCTCAACTCCCTCATCATTCATCTTCTTAATGTCTGAAATATCAATGGGATTACCAAAATTCATATCCACGCGCTCCCCAGCTGCTAAGCCTTTGAGGCTCATGGGACCAGCATAGACCACTGGCATGATACGGACTTTAGCCATCTTAGCAATCACTGCCACTCCTCCCTTGACATCCGTAGAATGGCGGCTGCCGCTTGGGAACATAATCAAGGAACGATTGCTCTTTTTCAGCATATTGACAGGGTACTTGATAGCTGACTGACCAGGATTTTCCCGGTCAATAGGAAAGGCACCACACATGCGAATCCACCAGCCGAACACCCGATTTTCAAAAAGCTGTTTCTTGGCCATGAAAATGAACTGCTTGGGCTTGGTCGCAAAAGCCATGTAAACTGGATCCCACCATGTCCGGTGAGGGGCCACCAAGATATAATTTTCATCTTTTGAAGGAATCTTTTCTTTATTGTGGTAGTGTGCATTGCCGTTCAAGGTCCACAGGATAAAAATCACTAAACCTCGCAAATAAGTATAAAACATAAACTCTCCTTATTTCAAACTGTGATTGTACTTGAAATTTATTACATCCTTTCCCATTATACCCTATCCCATTATAGTCTGCAATATTTTTCCAAACTTTGGCTGTAACAGCTGATTCTGATAGCCATTTCCATAAAAAAATGGTATCATTAATCTCATGAACAAGAAAGAATTAATCGGTTTAAACCAAACCCAAGTAGATGAAAAGATTTCGCAGGGCCTGACCAACGATTTTACAAGTGACACCAGTACTAGTAACTGGCAAATCGTTAAGCGGAATGTTTTCACCCTTTTTAATGCCCTTAACTTTGTTATTGCTCTAGCCTTGGTCTCTGTCCAAGCCTGGAGCAATCTGGTCTTCTTCGCAGTAATCAGCTTTAACGCCGTCACTGGTATTATCACAGAGCTGCGAGCCAAACACATGATTGACAAGCTCAATCTGGTCAGCCGAGAGCTGGTCACAGTCATCCGCAACGGCCAGGAAGTCAAAATTCAGCCAGAAGAAATTGTACTGGGTGACCTGATCAAGCTGTCAGCTGGCGAGCAAATTCCCAGTGATGCCCGTGTAGTAGAGGGTGTTGCCGAGGCCAATGAAGCCATGTTAACAGGGGAGAGTGACCTAGTGCTCAAGGAAGAAGGCGCTGAGCTGCTGTCTGGTAGCTTTCTAGCCAGTGGGCAGATCTATGCTGAGGTGCACCATGTCGGAGCAGACAACTATGCCAACAAGCTCATGACTGAGGCTAAAACCCTCAAGCCTATCAACTCGCGTATTCTATACAATCTTGGGAAAATTTCCCGCTTTACTGGAAAAATTATCATTCCTTTCGGAATGGCTCTCTTCTTTGAAGCCCTGATGATAAAGGGATTGCCTGTCAAAAACTCTGTCATTACCAGCTCAACAGCTCTTTTGGGTATGCTGCCTAAGGGAATCGCCCTGCTGACAGTCACGTCACTCCTGACAGCTGTCATCAAGCTAGGTATGCGCAAGGTGCTTGTTCAGGAAATGTATTCAGTTGAAACTCTGGCTCGGGTGGATACTCTCTGCCTGGACAAGACTGGGACAATTACCCAAGGTAAGATGACTGTTGAAGCCTTGCATAGCCTGTCAGATAAGTTTTCTGATGAGACCGTCGATCAAATCTTAGCAGCCTACATTCAAACCAGCGAGGATAATAACCCAACAGCCCAAGCTATTCGCAAGGGCTACGGCCATCTGGACCATGCCTATACTAGCGACAATGTCATCCCATTTTCTAGTGACCGAAAATGGGGCGCTATGCATTTATCCAGTGTCGGAACTATCTTTCTGGGGGCTCCCGAAATGCTGCTGGACAGCAATCCTGCAGCGGTTGGAGAGGCTCAAAAACGCGGATCGCGGGTTTTGGTGCTAGCTCACAGCGACCAAGTGCTAGACAAACACAGTATTCAACTGCCTGAAGATATGACCGCTTTAGCTGTTCTGGAAATCACTGATCCTATTCGTGAGGGAGCGGCTGAGACACTGGACTACCTGCGCTCTCAGGATGTTGATCTGAAAATCATCTCTGGTGACAATCCAGTGACCGTTTCCCATATTGCTAGCCAGGCTGGATTTGCCAACTACAACAGCTACATCGACTGCTCTAAAATCAGCGATCAAGAATTGGTTGAGCAAGCAGAAGAAACAGCCATCTTCGGCCGTGTTTCTCCCCATCAGAAAAAGCTGCTGATCCAGACTCTTAAGGCCGCTGGTCGGACAACAGCCATGACCGGAGATGGGGTTAATGATATCTTGGCCTTGCGTGAAGCAGACTGCTCCATCGTCATGGCGGAGGGCGACCCCGCAACTCGGCAAATTGCCAACTTGGTCCTTCTTAACTCCGACTTTAACGATGTCCCCGAGATTCTTTTTGAAGGCCGCCGGGTTGTTAACAATATCGGCCGGATTGCTCCGATTTTCTTCATCAAGACGATCTATTCCTTTATCCTGGCTATCATCTGTATCGCCAGTATCCTGCTAGGAAAATCTGAATACCTCTTGATTTTCCCATTCATCCCGATTCAGATCACCTTGATTGACCAGTTTGTCGAAGGTTTCCCGCCCTTTGTCCTCACCTTTGAGCGCAATATTAAGCCGGTTGAAAAGCACTTCCTCAAACGCTCCCTGCAGCTAGCTCTGCCAAGCTCCCTCATGATTGTCTTCAGCGTGCTATTTGTGCGCATCTGGGGCAGCAGTCATGGCTGGAGCGATATAGAAATGGCCACCCTGACCTATTACTTGCTAGGCAGCATCAGCTTCCTGTCAGTCATCCGGGCCTGTCTGCCACTCAACCTCTGGCGCAGCCTGCTTATTATCTTCTCTGTCTTTGGCTTCTATCTATCAGCTTTTGTCCTGCAGCACCTTTTGGAAATTGCGACGCTGACAGCCGCAACTTTACCAGTCTATCTGATTCTCATGGTCGTTTTCGGGCTTGTCTTTGTTGCCTGCACCATCAAGCAGAAATACAGATTTGATTAAGAGCTAGCTAAAAAAAGAATTATCATTTGAGCTCATGGAAACATGCGAGAGCCCTCGCATGTTTTTTTGATTGTGCAAAAACTTCCCATATCCCTTTGGAATCCTTGCTAAATCATGCTATAATTGACTTATGAACGAAGCAAAACTAAAAGACGGAGAACGAGTCAACCAGCTCTTTTCAACGGATGTCAAGATTATTCAAAACAGTGAGGTCTTCAGCTATTCGGTAGACAGCGTACTGCTTTCCCGCTTTCCTAAGCTGCCCCAGCGGGGGTTGATTGTCGATCTCTGTGCTGGAAATGGCGCTGTTGGACTTTTTGCCAGCACTCGCACCAAGGCCAAGATTCTGGCAGTCGAGATTCAGGAACGTCTGGCAGACATGGCCGAGCGCTCCATTGAGCTCAATGATTTAACCCAGCAAATGCAAGTTATTCAGGACGATCTGAAAAACCTAGGACTCTATATCACTGGCAGCAAGGTTGATATGATTCTCTGCAATCCCCCGTATTTCAAAGTGGACAAGCAATCCAATCTCAATGAAAGCCAGCACTACCTATTAGCCCGCCATGAAATCTCAACAAATCTGGAAGAGATTTGCAAGATTGCCCAACGAGTCCTCAAATCTAATGGTCGGTTGGCCATGGTTCATCGACCAGAACGCTTTCTGGATATTTTAGATACCATGCAAGCCCACAACCTGGCTCCCAAGCGCATTCAGTTTGTCTATCCAAAGTTGGGTAAAGAGGCCAATATGCTGCTTATCGAAGCGATTAAAGATGGTTCCCGCGACGGTCTAAAAATCCTGCCCCCTCTCTTTATTCACAATCAGGATGGCAGTTACACTCCGGAGATTCACGAGATTTACTATGGAAAATAAAGCCTATATGTACGTGCTTGAATGCGGGGACGGCTCCCTCTACACCGGCTACACAACGGATGTCCAAGCCCGACTCAAAAAACATCAAGCTGGCAAAGGTGCCAAATACACTCGCACTCGGCTGCCAGTTACCTTACTTTACCAAGAAGAACACCCTACCAAGCCGGCTGCCATGTCGGCTGAAGCACTCTTTAAAAAGAAAACTAGACAAGCCAAACTGGCTTACATCAAAGAAAGGACTCAACATGCCTGAAATCCAGTTTAAAGGCGACTTTCATCATATCGAAATTTCCCCAGATGCCCAGCTTGATATCGGCCAAGATGTCATTTTCCAATCCTTTATCAGCTTGAATGTAGCAAGTGGCGCACAATTCAAGCTAGGAACCAGGGTTTTCTTTAACGACCATTGTACTGTCCGCTGTCAACACTCTATCGAAATCGGCAAGGATACCATGTTTGGCGATGGGGTCCGCATTTTTGACCATAATCATCAGTATTCTAATTACCATATTGAGAAGATTGATTTTACTGTTGCGCCAGTCAAGATTGGAGCTAACTGCTGGATTGGAGCCAATACTGTAATCCTCAAAGGTGTGACCATTGGCGATAATGTCATCGTTGGAGCCAACAGCTTGATTTTCCAGGATATTCCCAGTAACTCTATCGCTATGAGCAAGGAAGAGCTTATCATCAAGGAGCGGCCGCAGGGCAATTTCCATGCCTTCACGCTGACAGCTTCTGATACCTTGGAACAATTGGCCTATTTAGCAGAAAATCTGCCAGACTTGGAATTTCACATAGCCGCTAAGACCAATATTTCTCCTTATTTGGCCAGCTTTAAGGACTATCCTAATATCAACCTCTACACCAATATCCACCAGGATGACTTTATTGAGGATTTGCTCGATAGGGCGGATATTTACTTGGATATTAATCACTGGGGAGAAGTCGACCAAATTGTCCAAAGGGCTATCAGCAAGGGAAAGCCAGTTTTGGCTTTCAGCCAAACTGCCCACCAGCCTGAAGCAAATAGCTTACTCTTTGAAGCGAACCAACCCCAGCAAATGGTTGATGAAATAAGAGAAATAATGAAAGAAAAGGCTAGGACATAAACGTCCTAGCCTTTCTTTTGCAGTCGATATGCATTTTATTAACTTTATTCACCAGCAATTCCATTTGGAATGATAACTTCCTTGAGTAACTGCTCTTCTTCCTTGATACGGACATAGAGTGTGATACAGTAGAGTGGGAAGAGGATAAACAGAGCAAAGTAAGCATGACTGAGCAGGGCCAAGCCCACCAATTCTGGAACAACATTCAGGAAATAATTAGGATGTTTGACATTGCGAAAGAGCCAGTGGTCAACAAACTTATGATCCTTAACCAGCATGAGCTTGATGGTCCAAACTGGCCCTAAGAGCTTGGCAACAAGGTAGAGCATAAACATAGAAAAGAGCAACAAGACAGCTCCCAGTAGGCTCACAAAGTCAAAAGCTGGCTTTTTCAGCAGCAATTCCAGAAAGCAAACCGCATAAAAAAGCATGTGCAGGTACTTCATGATAGTTGAGTTTTTCACCCCGTACTCCATGCCACCCTTAGCCAGAATATCCTGCTCATTCTGAGAGGATTTCCTCAAAAACACCAAACGAAAAAGCGACACTGCTGCAAAAATCACTATAATGATTGTCATAAGACCTCCTAAAATTTAATAATACATTTTATTATATAAGGAATTCCGCAGCAAAGTCAAGACTGTTGTTTACAAAATCGACCAAGATATAAAAAAACTGCGACTAGAATTTCTAGACAAAATCCCAGTCACAGCCTCTATAAATTATTCATTTGAAACAAGTTTCTCTCACCGGCCACACATCATAGAATTTCAACGTAGGTGCTGTATTTTTCCTTGACTTTCGGAGCGATATTATCGTCCGTCACAACTGCACTGAGATTGTCCAGCCGGTAAAAAGAATAGAAAGAATAGCTGTCAAACTTGCTGTTATCTGCTACAATGTATTTGCTGATGGCATTGTTAAGGATAATTGCGTCGCCGTTGCCTTCCTCTTCATTGCTGGTGGTAACATTATGACCGTCAATGCCATTCGCCCCAATAAAGGCCTTAGAAACCTTGATTTCTTTCAAAAGATTATTGGCAAACTGACCGACAAAGGTTTGAGTCTTGGCCCGATAACGTCCGCCAATCAGAATTAAATCTAAGTTGGCTCTTTCTTTTAACTTTTCAAAAATTGGCAGCGAATTGGTGACAATGCTGATATTTTTGCCATCCAAATAGTCTCCGATAAAATCGGTTGTGGTGCCTGACCCAATAAAAACCGTATCCCCGTCAACAATCAAATCCGCACATTTACGGGCAATCTGCTTCTTCTCCTCTACATTCAGCATTTGTTTTTCTGAGTGGGAAATCTCGTTGAGAGCATTTTTGACCTTCTTATGGGCTCCGCCATGAACACGGGTCAGCATGCCCTGCTTCTCTAAATCAATCAAATCCCGACGAATGGTCATATCCGTGACACCCAGCATTTCCTTGAGGTTTTTAACAGCAACCACACCTGTTTGATCCAGTTCTTGCAGAATGATTCTATGTCTACTTTCTTTCATTTTACATTCTCCTTTTGCTCCTGAATTTCTTACAGACTCACCTTTACCTTATTATACAACAGTTCCAGCATATAAACAAAGATTTGTGAATTTTTTTATTTTAAATAGCTGATATGTTGAATTCTGATGTCGAAATTAGTTGAAATACTTTGAATCCTGTTCTATAGCAAGAAGACCAAGAACTGTTCACAGCGGAAATAAGGGGGCTATAATTTACTTTGATAAACAGGACTGCTTCAATCAGCATGATTAAGGAAACTACATTGGCTCATACTTATATTTCTGCAGGACTGAGAATAAGAAGATTTATTGAACAAACGAAAAGAGAGAACTTGCATTCTCTCTCGACGCTAAAATTGCCGCCAACTCTAGTTAACAAATCGCCTTATTTATCACCCTTGTTACGGATAACAAAGCCGGTTTTCTTTTCGCTAGAAGTATTGCGTGGCTTCTTGTGGTCCTTGCGGTAGCGATTTTCTTTATCAAACCGCTCTTCTTTACGACCTTTCTTAAATTGGTCGCGACGGCCACCTCGGTCACGGCGATTGTCATTGTTGCGACGGTTGCTATTTCCGCCACGACCGCCCTTGCCTTTTCCGCCAAAGCCTCCGCCAGACGGTTTAAATGGCAATGGTTTTTCACGGGCAATTTCTACTTCAGGAAGGGCATCTGGATCCTGCACCGTCAAGCTGAGGATATACATAGCCAGCTCTTCTGGGCTGAATTCTGCTGCCAGCTTGCGGGCATCCTTGCCGAATTTCTCAAAGTTAGAACGGATGCTATCATCCGCAAAATCGCGTTCAATCTTCTTAAGAGCCACTTTTTTCTTAGCTTGGAAAGCTTCTTCTGCCGTAGCTGGCTTGAGGCCTTTCATACGCTTCTTGGTCAGATTTTCGATGATCTGCAGATAGCCCATTTCATTTGGCGCCACGAAAGTGATAGACTGACCTGACTTACCAGCACGACCAGTCCGACCAATCCGGTGAACATAGCTTTCTGGATCCTGCGGAATATCGTAGTTGTAGACGTGGGTCACACCAGAAATGTCCAAACCACGCGCGGCTACATCTGTCGCCACCAAGACATCCAAATTGCCGTTTTTAAAGTCGCGCAGAACGCGGAGGCGCTTGCCTTGGTCCAAATCACCATGGATACCTTCTGCTCGGAAACCGCGGATTTTTAGGCCACGAGTCAGCTCGTCCACCCGACGCTTGGTCCGGCCAAAGACGATTGACAGCTCTGGCTGCTCCACGTCCATCAGGCGGGTCATGGTATCAAATTTTTCATTTTCCTTGACACGGATATAATACTGATCCACCAGCTCCGTCGTCAGCTCTTTAGCAGCAATCTTGACATGCTCAGGCTCCTTCATGAACTTGACACCGATGCGCTTGATAGCATCCGGCATGGTCGCTGAAAAGAGCAAGGTCTGACGCTCTTCTGGCACACGGGAAATGATAGACTCAATATCTTCCAAAAATCCCATGTTAAGCATTTCATCCGCTTCGTCCAAGATTAAGGTTTCAATCTGATTCAGCTTAAGCGCCTTGCGTTTGATCAAATCCAAGAGACGACCAGGTGTTCCTACAACGATATGAGCACCTGATTTGAGGGCCTTGATTTGCTTTTCGATGCTGGAGCCACCGTAGACAGAACGCACCTTGATGCCCTTGCTGCGGCCAAAACGAAAAAGCTCTTCCTGACTCTGCACAGCCAATTCACGGGTTGGAGCGATAATCAATGCTTGCACAACAGGATTATCTGTATCAATCTTCTCCAATGTTGGGAAGCCAAAGGCTGCTGTCTTTCCTGTCCCTGTCTGGGCCTGACCAATAACATCCTTACCTGCCATAGCAAGTGGAATCGTCTGCTCTTGAATAGGGCTTGCTTCTACAAAGCCAGCTTTTTCAATCTCTGCTAGTAATTCAGCAGATAAATGTAATTCATTAAATTTCAATGTTCTTCTTCTTTCTAAAGGCGGTGCGAAGCCACCTTATAAGGCTTTTGATACTCACCTATCGAAACATCCCAAGTGCTTTTCTCTTGCTAAATCTCGATTTTCTGAGAGTATTCGCTCTTCTCTTCATAAATATGGTCTCTCAAGTCCAAGCACTAAAAAAGCGCCGACTCGGTCGCTAGTTCCCACTGAATAGAAAAACTGTATTTCTGCAACTAATCTAGTATACCACAAAAGTACCCAAAAAGATAGGACTTGCCTGTAAAATATTTTATTAGAGCTTTCTTTTGTAAAAAATGAAAACTTGAAAATCATTTTCAAAAACATTATAATCTACAAAGAAGAAAGGAGACAGGTATGAATAAATTTTTACGAGTGACTTTCATCTTATTGATCTTAGCTATGCTGGGCGCGGCTATGATCCAGATTTTCCAGCCCCAGCTCTTGGGCAATGAGTCCATCTATGGTATAGCTTCCTACTGGCAGCGGGAAATCGGTTTCTGGAATCTGGCTATTCTGCCTCTAGTCATTGCCGCTAACATAAAGTATGATTGGTTCTATCTGCGTATGACCTTGCTAGCACTGATTCTGGGTGGGCTGGGCTTTGGCACCAACCATCTGCTAGGCTATCTGGAAAAGGCGAATCAAGCAAACTTTCTGGGCTGGATTGAAAATTATCTGCTCGTCTTCTGCTGGATCATCGGCTGGGGACTGGAATATCGAAAAAGACAAAAAAGTGATGAAGAGACTGTCTAGACAGGCAGATTCTTCATCGCTTTTTTCTTCATTATGGACACTTTTCTATATTAGCCAGTAACTCCTCAGCAAATTGACTAGTGGTCAAAGCTGCTACTCCTTCCAGCTGACTGGCAAAATCGCCTGTCACTTTTTGCTCAAAGAGAGCCTTCTCAACAGCCTTAGTCAGGAGATGAGATGCCTCCGACCAACCAATGTAATCAAAGAGCATGGCCCCTGATAAGAGAAGAGAGCAAGGATTAGCCCTATTTTGACCCGCTATATCTGGCGCCGTACCGTGAGTAGCTTCAAAAATAGCATGACCAGTCTCGTAATTGATATTGGCTCCTGGCGCAATACCAATCCCGCCCACCTGAGCAGCCAGAGCATCGCTGGCATAATCACCATTTAGATTGGTCAAGGCGACAACATCAAATTTCTCGGGATAGAGCAAAATCTGCTGCAGAAAATTATCTGCAATCACATCCTGGATGATTAGTTTTCCAGAAGCCAGCTCGTCCGCATACTCTCTTTGAGCTAGTTCATAGCCCCATTTCCGAAAACCGCCCTCTGTAAATTTCTGGATATTGCCCTTGTGAACCAAAGTTACCCGCCTTAGTCCTTTGGCTAGTGCATAGTCAATGGCCGCCCGTATCAGCCGCTCGCTGCCCTGCTTAGAGATAGGCTTAATCCCAATAGCAGAGCTTTCTGGAAAGCGAATCTTGTCAACCTGCATATCCTTCTGCAGGAAAGCGATAACTTTTTGGACTGCAGCCGTTCCACTCTCCCACTCGATCCCTGCGTAGATGTCTTCTGTATTTTCCCGAAAAATCGTGATCTCTGTCTTCTCTGGGTGCTTGAGCGGACTGGGAACTCCCTTGAAATAACGAACCGGCCGCAGGCAGGCATAGAGATCCAATTCCTGTCTCAGGGCCACATTCAAGGAACGAATCCCTTCTCCGACTGGGGTTTCTAGCGGCCCCTTAATAGCCACTAGATGGCTCTTAATCGTTGCCAACGTTTCGTCCGGTAGCCAGTCACCTGTCTGGTCTGCTGCTTTTTTCCCAGCCAAAACTTCCTTCCAAACAACTTTTCTCTGGCCACCATAAGCCTTTTCTACAGCCTTATCAAAGACCAGCTGGGCATTTTCCCAGATATCCACTCCAATCCCGTCACCTTGGATGTAAGGAATAATAGGAGCATCCGGTACCAGCAATTGCCCTTTCTCAAATAAAATCTTATCTGCCATTTTATCTCCTTCCGATGGGAAGATACTCCAAACCTTGAGCACCGATATAGTTAGAACGTGGTCGAATCAGCTTATTGTTCTTGCGCTGTTCCTGAATATGGGCAATCCAGCCAGCCACCCGACTCATAGCAAAAATCAGGGTGTAAATACTGCTGTCAATGCCCAACACATGGTAAACCGTAGCCGAATAAAAATCGACATTCGGTATCAGGTGCTTGGTATGCTTCATATAGGCTTCAATTTCTTCTGAAAGCTGATACCAGACTTCGTCCTTGGTTCCCTGCGTCAAGTCTTTGGCCATTTGTCGCAGGTATTTTTCACGCGGATCTTGAGTCTTGTAAACTCGATGGCCAAAGCCCATAATCTTCTCGTGAGAGGCCAGTTTACGGTCTAGGTAGGCCTGGCAATCCCCTTCCTCTCTGATCTCTTTCAGCATATCAAAGACACATTCATTAGCACCGCCATGAAGGGAACCCTTAAGCGCTCCAACAGCTGCTGTCACGCAGGAATAAATATCGGTCAAGGTTGAGGCGCAGACTCGAGCCGCAAAGGTTGAAGCATTGAGCTCATGATCGGCATGGAGCACCAAGGCACAGTTGAAGGCTTTGACCTCAAGTTCACTCGCCTCTTGTCCTTTGAGCATATAGAGGAAATTAGCTGCAAAGTCCAAATCCTCCCGCGGCTCTATTGGAGTCTGACCCGACCTCAGTCTTGCAAAAGCCGCAATAATGGTCGGCATCTTTGCCATAAGCTGGATGCTCTGCTCATAGGTCGCTTCTAGAGACGCTTCCTCAGCATGGACATTATAAACGCCCAAAAGACTGACCGTTGAGCGCAAGACACTCATGGGATGAAGGTGCTTGCGGGACTGGATGAGAATACACTGCTCCACCGCATCGCTAATGGCATAATTAGCTCGCAGATCTTCTTCAAAATGCTTGAGCTCAATTTGAGTCGGCAAATGCAAATACCACAGCAGATAAATCACCTCTTCAAAACTCGCTTGGTGCTCTACCAATTCAGAAATATTGTAGCCTGCATAAGACAAAGAATCATCAACAATCTGGCTAATCCTGGTATCACAGGCAATGGTATCTTTCAAACCGTCCGTCTGACTCATGCTCACACCTCCTCTAATTTCTTTCTAACGACCATGGGTAAAATTCCTCCATTTTCGTAGTAACGAATATCCGCCTCTGCATCAAAGCGCAGCCGAGCTTGAAAAGCTATTTCTTCAGCACCCTTTCGAGCTACTACATCAACTAGCTGACCAACTTGTGGGTCCTGTGGCAGATTGATGTCGAAACTTTCCTTACCTGTCAAACCCAGACTAGCCGCATTTTCACCCTCTAGATACTGCAGAGGAATAATACCCATCATGACCAGATTGGACCGGTGGATACGCTCAAAACTCTCTGCCAGCACCACCTTGACACCCAAAAGATTAGCCCCCTTAGCTGCCCAATCACGGCTGGACCCCATACCGTAGTCTTTGCCAGCTAGGACAATGGTGCCAATTTGCTCCTCTTTGTAGCGCATGGCCGCCTCATAAATGGATAGCAACTCTCCTTTATAATCTGTGTAACCACCAATTTTCCCATCCGCCAATTCATTTTTAATCCGAATATTGGCAAAAGTCCCCCGCATCATGACCTCATGATTGCCCCGACGGCTGCCATAAGAATTAAACTCTTGGTAATCCACTCCATGCTCCATCAAATAGGAAGCTGCTGGGCTGTTTCTGGCAATATTTCCTGCTGGGGAGATATGGTCTGTCGTCACCGTATCCCCAAATTTTGCCAGCACAGCAAGATTTTTCAGTGGCTGAATGGCTAAATCATCAGCTAAGCCATCAAAGTAAGGTGGATTTTGAATATAGGTCGAAGCCTGGTTCCACTGATAATTTTGAGAAGAGGCTGTCGGAATCTGATTCCATTTTTCATTGTCGTCAAACACATGAGCATATTCTTTTTCAAAAAGCTGTCGCGTCACATATTTTTGAACATAGTCGGCAACCAAGTCATGCTCCGGCATCAAATCCATCAAATAAACCGGCTGCCCCTTTTGATCATAACCTAGTGGCTCGCTGGTCAGATCAATATTGGTATTTCCAGCCAGAGCATAGGCAACCACCAAGGGCGGACTAGCTAGGAAATTGGCCTTGACCAGTGGATTGATCCGCCCTTCAAAATTGCGATTTCCTGAAAGAACAGCACTAGCCAGCAAGTCAGTATCCGCAATCGCCTGAGCCACTTCCGGTCGGAGATCGCCTGAATTTCCAATACAAGTGGTGCAGCCATAGCCGACAAGATTGAAACCAAGCTGATCCAGATAGGACTGAAGACCACTCTTCTTGAGATAGCCTGTGACCACCTTGCTGCCCGGAGCTAAAGAAGTCTTGACAGTCTTTGAAACGCGTAAGCCTTTTTCTACTGCTTTCTTGGCTAAAAGTCCTGCCGCCATCAGGACATAGGGATTAGATGTATTGGTACAGCTAGTAATGGCAGCGATAGCCACATGGCCGGTCTTAATCGTCTCCTCATGGTCAGCAAACTGAACCACTGCAGACTTTTCCAGCTCGCTCTCATCTAGCCCAAAGCCTCGGACCCCCGCTTCCCTGACTAGACTAGCTTGAAATTCTTCTTTAGCAGCTGTTAGTTCAATCAAATCTTGGGGCCGCTTGGGCCCTGAGATGCTCGGCACAATGCTGGACAAATCAATTTCGACTATCTTGGTATAGTTCGGCTCAACCTTTTCATTATAGAAGAGGTGATTTTTTTGAGCATAGAGACGGGTCATCTCGATATGTTCTTCTGATCGATTGGTCAGGCGCATGTAATTGAGCGTTTCCTCATCTATCGGAAAATAGCCACAGGTAGCTCCGTATTCCGGAGCCATATTGGCCACTGTTGCCCGGTCAGCCAGACTTAGGTTAGACAAGCCAGGCCCAAAGAACTCGACAAATTTGCCAACAACATTTTCCTGCCGCAAGATTTGCGTGACCTTTAGAGCCAAATCTGTCGCTGTTGCAATCTTAGGCAGCTTGCCCAAGAGACGAACACCAATCACCTCAGGAACAGGGAAATAAGAAGCCTCACCCAGCATGGCAGCCTCAGCCTCAATCCCACCAACTCCCCATCCAAGAACACCGATACCATTAATCATGGTCGTATGACTGTCCGTTCCAAACATGCTGTCCGGATAGAGTTGGCCATCCTTTTCAATGATGACATCACTGAGAAATTCGATATTGACCTGATGGATAATTCCTGTAGCAGGAGGAACTGCCCGATAATTATCAAATGATTTTTCTGCCCACTTGAGAAATTCGTAGCGCTCATTGTTGCGGACAAATTCCTGGGTCATATTGGCCTCTAGAGCAGTGTCACAGCCATAAAAATCCACTTGAACACTGTGGTCAATAACTAAATCAACCGGAATCTCTGGATTAATCTGATTGGCCCGACCTCCCTGTCCAACAATAGCATCGCGCATACTTGCCAAATCCACCACAACAGGAACACCTGTAAAATCCTGGAGAATAACTCGGCTTGGTTTAAAAGGAACTTCTCCGCTTGGTGATTTAGCTTGATAATGCATTAAAGAGCTAATGTTATCTTTTGTTACGTCAACACCATCTTCCTTACGAAGAACACTTTCTAATAATATTCGTATAGAATAAGGAAGCTCTTCTACATCTCCTCCTATTAGAGCTGAGGCTTTCCCAAGGTCAGTATATCGGTATACATTGCCTTTGTAATTTAAATCGTTTAGGTATTCTGCCATATTTCTACCCCTCACTTATTTTAAATTGTTTTATATTATACTTTATTATGAAATTTTATGCAATAAAAATTATAATTTTTATGTTATATTTTATAACATAAAATAACAGTTTTTTAAATATAGGCCAACTGTACTAATAATTATTTTCCCAAGCACGAAAAAACAAGCACAATTCTCGGTGCTTGCTATAGTATAAATAATTTCAATTGCTTACTTCTTATTGGCCAGCCATTTAAGAAGCTTGGTCAGAAGTCCCCAGATGATCAAACTAATGACAACAATATAAATCCAGGCGTTTTTATCATTAGACAAGGGCAGAGGAACATTCATACCAAAGAAACCAGTGATAACTGCGAGTACTGCCAAAAGGACCGAAATAATGGTCAAGACCGTCAAATTGTCATTCAGATTGTTGTTCAGGATGTTATTGTAGGAGCCAGAGAGCTGGCTGAGAACTTGAGCAATCAAATCGGTCATGGAGACGAGCTGACGAGCCTCAATCATGGCGTCCTCAAACTGCTCGGTTTCTAATTCATCAAAACGGCGGTAAATGCCATGGCTTTTGATATGTTCCAGGAGCATGTGATTCTGCTTGGCAGCAGCAAGCAGATAGACCATAGATGTTTCCAAGTCCGACAGAGCAAAAAGATGCTTTTTGGTAGTTGTCTGACGCAGGAGAGCATTAATCTCATCCTTGCGCTTGTCCATCCGCTCAACGACTGGATAGTAAGAATTGGAGATCAACTCCAGACTAGCGAAGAGAAACTTATAGACCGATACTGGCTCATGATGCTCAGTATAGGCTTTCATCATATCCACAACATAGGCATTGTCTTGGTTGCTGATAGTAATGAGCCGCCCCTGCTGCACCACAAAGGTCATGGGAATCGTTTCATAATATTCCTTATCTGTCGCTAGATTAAGGACATTGTAGATAAAGACAACTGTTCCATTCTCACGATTGTAGTCCATGTGAGCCCGCTCGTTCTTATCGAGCGCATACTCGATGGTCTCTTTATCAATTTCATAATCCTGATAAATCCGGGCGTTCTTTTTGAAACTATCTGAGTCAATGTTGATCCAGACAGACTGATCTTTTAGTTTTCTTTCCAGAAACATGGAACTCCTTTCTATGAGGTAGAATGATTCTCTAATAAACTAGCGCCAACTTCACAAACTCTTCCTGCAAGTAAATATGCAATGTCGAAGCATAAAACCAATCAAATTAATTGTCTCGCCTGATGAGATTAGTCAAGCGGCTAGCAAGGGTCCAACAGAACTCGGCCTTAGTAATTTTAGTTTGTTATACAATCATAACAATCCCATTCACTGCGACACGAAGAGGCGAAAATGATTATTTTTTCGCCGATGAGTTAGTAAGGCAGTTAACTAGTCTATACAATAGCACTTAGCGTCCAACAATTAGTAACTTTAGCTCCAATTGTTGGTACTGAATTACATCTTCTCTTCCAATTTAACATCCGGATACTTGTCCGCGAACCAGCGCAGGGCAAAGTCATTTTCAAATAGGAAGACTGGTTGATCAAAGCGGTCTTTGGCTAGGATATTACGGCTAGAAGACATACGCTCGTCCAGGTCATCTGGTGAAATCCAGCGAACCGTCTTTTTACCCATGGGATTCATGACCACTTCAGCATTGTATTCATTTTCCATGCGGTGCTTGAAGACCTCAAACTGGAGCTGACCGACAGCGCCCAGCATGTACTCGCCTGTCTGGTAGTTGCTATAAAGCTGGATGGCTCCCTCTTGCACCAGCTGTTCAATCCCCTTATGGAAGGATTTTTGCTTCATGACATTCTTAGCTGAAACCTTCATAAAGATCTCTGGAGTAAATGTTGGCAGAGGTTCAAATTCAAACTTATTCTTGCCTACAGTCAAGGTATCACCGACCTGATAAGTCCCCGTATCATAAACCCCGATAATATCACCAGCTACAGCATTGGTCACATTTTCCCGACTTTCTGCCATAAACTGGGTAACATTAGACAGCTTAGCAGACTTGCCAGTGCGAGGCAGATTGACACTCATACCGCGCTCAAACTCGCCAGAAACGATACGGACAAAAGCGATACGGTCACGGTGGCGCGGGTCCATATTGGCCTGAATTTTGAAGACAAAGCCTGAGAAGTCTGGGCTGAGTGGCTCGACTACCTCACCGTCTGTCTTCTTATGGCCATGCGGTTCCGGAGCAAACTTGAGGAAGGTTTCCAGGAAAGTCTGGACGCCAAAGTTGGTCAGGGCTGAGCCGAAGAAAACAGGTGTCAGTTTGCCCTCCAAAATCGCTTCTTCTGAGAATTCATTCCCAGCTTCGCTCAAGAGCTCAATATCTTCCTTAACTTGCTCATAGAAAGGATTGGAAGCAAACAGTTGGTCACCTTCTGCCAGAGTCGCAAAGCGCTCCTCGCCCTTATAAAGCTCCAGCCGCTCATTGTAGAGGTCATAAAGACCTTCAAAGCTCTTCCCCATTCCAATCGGCCAATTCATTGGGTAGCTGGCAATTCCCAAAATATCTTCCAGTTCTTCCAGCAAGTCCAAGGGCTCGCGACCATCACGGTCCAGCTTGTTCATAAAAGTGAAGACTGGAATACCACGATGCTTGACAACCTCAAAGAGCTTCTTGGTCTGAGCCTCAATCCCCTTGGCCGAGTCAATAACCATGACCGCAGCATCCACCGCCATCAAGGTCCGATAAGTATCTTCTGAGAAATCCTCGTGTCCTGGCGTATCCAGGATATTGACCCGCTTACCATCGTAGTCAAACTGCATGACAGAGGAAGTCACTGAAATCCCCCGCTGCTTCTCAATATCCATCCAGTCAGACTTGGCAAAATTACCCGTCTTTTTGCCCTTGACTGTCCCAGCTTCACGAATCTCGCCTCCGAAGTAGAGCAACTGCTCCGTAATAGTCGTCTTCCCCGCGTCCGGGTGGGAGATAATGGCAAAGGTCCGGCGTTTCTTAATTTCTTCTTGTAAAGTCATCTTCTTCTCTTTCTTTCATTTAGGATAATTGTAAATCTTAGTATTTGTTTTTTTATTTTACATCGGAGTATTTCAATCCTTTCAACCTACCTATTATAGCGGATTTAGCGCTTTTTTTCAATTATCTAAAGAAGATAAAAATCGCCCTTTCGAGCGATTCTATTCTCCT
Source organism: Streptococcus sanguinis (assembly GCF_003943735.1). Lineage (GTDB taxonomy): Bacteria > Bacillota > Bacilli > Lactobacillales > Streptococcaceae > Streptococcus > Streptococcus sanguinis_E. Next base: position 135,669 of record NZ_RJMV01000001.1, read on the forward strand.
ATGTCAATAAAATTTCCCTTAAAATCTGACAATGACACAAATTGCAACTATTAAGTTCAAACCCAGTAAATGGAGCAGGCGTTTTTTCTGGTTTCCAGTTCTTCTTTCTCTTCAGCTGTCACAGAAGCGTCTAGTTGAACCAACTTAAAGAGTTGATAGACAAACAGTCCATTTGTTACTAGAAGCAAGTCAAGTCATGATAAAGCTCTCTAATTTAAGAAAAATCCTGCCACATTAACTTGACAGGAGCTATAAATTTAAAGTGAATTAACTGCGGACCAGACTTAACTGCTTTTTCCACCGTTTCTTAAACAATATATCGAAGAGAACCAGGGCCAGAGAAAGGATGACCGACACAAGAAGGTACTTTATCCATAGGGGGGCATCAGGGATGAAAGGCGGACTTTTTAGCAGACCGTAATTACCTCCCGTCACTTGATTAACGCCGACTAGGAAAAGGTTGAGTCCAAAGGTGTAGGCTACAATCATGTATTTCTTGAGCAGGCTCTTGTCGTAGTGATTCATCAGATAAATCAAGGAATTAACCAAGAGTGCATAGTGGCCAATCAGGAAAGAAAAGCTGGTAATGTGCGGGAAATCATAGGGGTCAAAGACTGGATAGCCCAAGGCAAAGACCGCTCCGCTAGCTCCTAAAAGAGCAAAATACTGCTTGCTGCGCCATTTGTCTGGCAGAAAGACCACCGCAAACATAGCCAGGCGGCAATGATAGAAGGGCAGACTATTGGAAAAGGGAATTCGAAAACCAAAATACCAGCTATAAAGCATCAGCAGCTGAGCAATCTGAATCCACTTAAAAGCTTTAACAAAACGCGGATTATCATGGTATTTGAGCGAGCTCCAAATAGACAGCAAGACCAGAGCAATCATCACAGCATACCATAAAATCGAGATAGGCGGTGCCACCGTTTTTGTCGTAGTTAAAAAATCTTTCATAAATCCTCCATGAGATAATTAAGTTAGGGAAACTGTCTTGGTCTGCTCCACGCGCTTAAAAATTTCAGAAACCAAGCAAACTGCTGCACTTAAGACAATTGAGACAAGCAGATAATTGAGCAGGAGTCCGTGATTGCCAACAAGCGGCGGATCTGTAAGAAATCCATAAGAACCCTTTGTCAACATATTGATAACAAGCAAAAAAGCATTCATCATAAAGGTCGTCCACACCACTCGCTGCCAGCTCATAGAGAAAGTATGATAATATCTGAAAAGATAAATCAAACAATTTCCCAAGAGCGCTAGATGGCCAATGATAAAGGACAAAATAGTGATATGGGGGAAAGGGTAAGGATCAAAAATCGGATAGATAAAGGCTACAATCGAGCCAAAAGTCCCCAAAAGTGCAAAGTAAAATTTATACACTGAGCGATTAGGCAGAAACATCAAGGCAAACATAGCCATTCTGCAATGATAAAAGGGCAGACTCTCAGACAGTGGGGCAGCAGTCAGCATATACCAAGAATAGAGGCCTATCAGCTGGCAAGCTTGCATCCCGACAAATAGCTGCTGGTAAGCTTTCCGATTGTAGTAGAGATAGGAAAGCCAGATAATCGCAAAGACCAGCCCCAAAAGAACAAAATACCAAAGTCCCAGTTGAGGCGGTTCGGTTTTATAGGTTGTAAACATATCTCTTATTCCCATCTCCTAGGTTCCCATTCTAATATAAGGTTTGAACGAGGTTGATTTTACCTGTTGTTGCAATAATTTCTAGCTTTTTCAGACAAAGAGTATCCCAGAAACTTACTTCACTAATCCAAATACTGTTCTCTGTCTCCTTGATAAATCTCCCAAAGGATTTCCAACTGTTCTTTTGTAGTCCGCTTAGAAGATAATTCTGGTAAAGATTGGATAGCAAAGAAAGCTAACTCTTCTATTTCTGTATTAGGCTGAAAATCTCCATCCTCTATCTGACACTCGAAGACCAGTTTAGCATATTGCTTACTCTGAAATTGAAATTTATTAGTATCAAAAATTGCAAGCAGACGCGAAACTGAAACATTAAATCCCGTTTCTTCTTGGACTTCCTTGATGATATTTTCCTTAGGAGATAGGCCGACTTCACAAAAGCCGCCTGGTAAAGCCCAAGTTTTCTCATTTTTACCCTTGACTAAACAGACTTTTCCGTCTCGAACCAGTACAGCTCGGACATCAATCAAAGGAGTAGCATAAAAATCCGTTGGGCGCAACAGCTCTGCCAATTCTTTCCCATCCAAATCTGACCAATCAGCCAGGAGGTGTCCCAAAAGCTGACGGAGTTCTAAGTAACGTTCTCGATCAAATTCATCACGACTAAATGCTAGACCTGTCTCTGTAATAGAAAGGAGACGTTGAATGGTTTTTGCAGTTTCTTTAGTTTCCATCTTCCAAGTCCTCTACTAGCTTCGCCAGATTCATAGAATTGCTACCTTTGAGAAGGATCTGGTCGGCAGGAGTCAGCTTCTCTCTGACAGCTTGTTTCAGCTGTTCAAACTGGTCTTTCTCGTCATTTTTGATAAAGTATTGCACCTTGCCTGGCGGGTAAATCTCCTTGGCATAGTCATAGAGAGCTTCCATATCCTGCCCATAGAGGAAAAGGTCGGTCACAATTTCTGGATTGAGGCTAGTAGTCATCGAGCCGTGCATGGACTTAGAGTCCGCTCCCAGCTCTTTCATATCCGCCAGCACTGCCAATTTTCGTCCGCCTGGATTGGCCGGAATGGTCGAGAAAGTCTCCAGAATCAAGCGCATGGCTGTTGGATTGGCATTGTAGACATCCGATAGGATATCTGCGCCATTACCAGCTTTCTTCCACTCTGTTCGATTGCGGGTCAGCTCCAGCTCAGAAAAGGCTTGAGCAATATCCGCCTCAGATACACCCTCCTGCAGAGCCGCATAGGCTGCAATCATAGCATTAGTTGCATTGTACTTACCGGTCACAGGCAGGTCAATCCTTTGCTCTAAAAAGTTGCAGTCAAAGCTCAAGCTGTCCTTGCGCTCTTCCAGACGCGTCAGGAAGATATCCGCATCAGGACCAAAGCGAACTAGTTTGCAGTCTGCTGGCAGAAATTCGTTGACAATCTTATCTGCCGGAACAATCAAGAAACCATCTTTTCTCAAACCGTCTGCAATCTGCATCTTGCCTTGGGCAATTTCAGCTCGGCTGCCGAAAAATTCCAGATGGGCTTCTCCCACCAGAGTTACAATGCCCGTCTTAGGTTTGGCAAGTTCAGACAGGAGATGGATATCGCCCAAGTGGTCCTGCCCCATTTCTAAGACAAGTTTCTCTGTATCCTCAGGCATGTGAAGAACCGTGTAGGGCAGACCGATTTCGTTATTGTAATTGCCTTGTGTCTTATAGGTCTTGTAGCTGGTTGCTAGTAGCTGGGCCAACATATCCTTAGTTGTCGTTTTACCATTGGAACCTGTCACCGCCAGCACATCCACCTGCATCTTTTCCAGATAATACTGGGCCAAGCGCTGAAAGGCTGTCAGGACATCATCGACCAAGAGATAAGCCCCCTCTGCCACTGGACGCTCAGATAGGGTAGCGGCAGCTCCCTGAGCAAAGGCTGTTGGGATAAAGTCATGGCCGTCACGCGCCCCCTTGAGTGGCACAAAAAGATCACCCGACTCAATCAAGCGGCTGTCAAACTCCGCATTTCTAAGCGCAACATTTTCAAACTGAGTCACATCATTTTTCGCAGATAGGACTTCTGCGATTTCATATAAATCTAATTTCATACTTCTTCCTCGTTTTTCGGTTTGCTCGCAAAAAGAAAGGACCGAAAATTTTCAGCCCCTCTATTATATCATATTTTAGAGAAGATGCGCCTCTCTCTTAGCAAATGCCTCTTCAGCTAGGCCAACTAGCTTCTCAATCAAGTCAGGATAGGCCAGCCCCATATTTTCCCAAAGCAGTGGATACATGGACCACTGGGTAAAACCTGGCATGGTATTCAGCTCATTAAGGAAGACCTGACCATCTTCTGTATAGAAGAAATCACAGCGGGACAGTCCTAGACCTCCCAGAGCTCGGAAAGCGGTCTCTGCATTTTGACGCATCAGGCTCACCACTTCTTCTGGAATCTTGGCCGGAATATCCATAGTAATTTTATTATCAATGTATTTGGCTTCGTAGTCATAGAAAGCCACGTCCTTGACCACCTCTCCAGGCAGGGTACTCTTGACGTCAACATTGCCTAGAAGCCCAACCTCAATCTCCCGAGCTGTCACTCCCTGCTCAACCAGTACCCGGCTGTCGTATTTGAAAGCCAGGTCCAGAGAAGCACGCAGTTCTGCTTGGTTCTCCGATTTAGAAATGCCGACACTGGAGCCCATATTGGAAGGTTTGGTGAAGACGGGATAGGTCAATTTCTCCTCGATTTCCTGGATTTTTTGCTCTAGATCCTCACCATCGACCAGCGCCACATAAGGCACTTGGGCGATGCCTGCTGATTCCAGCACTCGCTTGGTCGTGATTTTATCCATAGCTAGGCTAGAAGATAAAATATTACAGCCGACATAAGGCATTTTGAGCACTTCTAGGAAGCCTTGGATAGAGCCATCTTCGCCCATAGGACCATGCAAGACTGGAAAGACCACTGCTCCATCTTCGTAAATATCGCTGGGCTTAATCTTCCGAGACATGTCCACTGTGGCATTAGTCATCAACTTCTCATCAGCCGCCGGATTTGCTTCAAATTCCTGAGTTTGGATAAAATCTCCATCCTTGGTGATGAAGTAAGTCTTCACCGAGAATCTATCATAATTGACAGCCCGCATGACGCTCTCAGCTGATAAAACCGAAACTTCCCGCTCTGCACTGCGTCCGCCATACAATAAAATCAATCTTTGTTTTGCCATGATTTTTCCTATCATTTTCTAAAAATAGTACGATTTACAAAAGCTGCCAGCTCGAAATAAAACAACCTAAAAAGCTTGGTTTTGCATCTACCTAGCTAGTCGATTCTTCTAAGCAGGAGCTTCTGTATCAGTCCGTTTTAGTATATCACAATTCCCAGCATTTTTGAACAGAAAAAAGGACTCTTCCAGCCAGCTAGAGCCAGAAAAATCCTTTATGTTTATAATTCCGTCCGATTTTCGATAGCGCGAATCAATGTGACCTCGTCCGCATACTCAATGTCGGAGCCAACCGCCAAACCACGCGCTAGGCGAGTCACCTTAATCCCAGCGGGCTTCAAGACCCGGGAGATGTACATGGAGGTCGCTTCGCCATCCGCAGTCGCATTGGTTGCGACGATAACCTCCGTCACTTCACTATCCATCAAACGAGTAATCAGACTCTTGAGATTGATGTCGTCCGGTCCAATGCCATTCATAGGTGAAATCAAACCGTGCAGGACATGATAGAGTCCGTGGTATTCCTGGATATTTTCCATGGCTGACACATCTCGGCTGTCCTCAACGATCAAAATAGTTGATTGATCGCGCGACTGGTCTTGGCAGATTGCACAAGGGTCTTCGTCCGTCAGGTTGCCGCAGACAGAGCAGTAGCTCAGCTCACGCTTAGCAGCCAGCAGATTCTTGGCAAATTCATTGACATCGTCATCGCTCATGCCAATAGTGTAAAAAGCCAGTCGAGTGGCTGTTTTGATGCCAATGCCGGGCAGCTTAGAGAAACTGTCAATCAGCTTGGCAATAGGGGTTGGGTAAAGCATAAAATCCTTTCTCTATTCTCAAAAAATCTCCTCAAACCAGATTGCTCTACTTGAGCACTGACAACTTAAGCTTTCTCCGTTTGCTGATGATTTTCATTGAGCACTAATTCATAGGGTGTTGTTGGTTGTAAAGATTGATAATATCGCGAGTGATACTGTGGCTGACAGTAGAAGATAGGTTCGTATTGTGAGGGAACACCACCGCCACCGCAATCTGCGGCTTCTCACTCGGTGCATAAGACACAACATTGGTATTGATGGCTTCTTTCTTACCCTTGTCCACAAAGGTCTCAGCCGTACCAGTCTTGGCACTGATTGGCACACTCTCTCCCTGAGAAATGGTCCGACCAGTCGTAAAGCCGCTGCTGCCATGAACCACTTGATAGAAGCCTTGCTTGATAATGCTCATATCCTCGTCAGAGATATTGACCTGGTTCAGCTCTTTGGTGTCAATTTTCTGCACCAAATCACCCAGTCCTCCTTGGTCGCTGTTGCCGTAAATGCCTTCAACGATATGCGGAGCCACACGCTTGCCATTATTAGCTACTGTTGAGGCATACTGGGCCAGCTGAAGCGTTGTATAGTTGTCAAACTGGCCGAACGAATTGGTCAGATAGTTGGCAAACGTAAACTTGTCTGGAAGATAGCCTGTGGACTCATTTGGCAGGTCAATCCCTGTCGAAGTGCCTAGACCATATTCTGCAAAAGTCGACCTCAACTTTTTCATGGACGGATCCAGCTCATCAAAATCTAGCTTCATATCAGCTGAGTAAGGCGTCCCCATCATCTTCAGCGCTACCTGCACCATATAGGTATTGGAAGAGTATTCCAAGGCCTCTTGGGCTGTGATGGCACGTGAACCATACTGGGTGAACCAAGAAGTGATACTGTCCGTACCGCCAAAGCTAATCGGCTGGTCTGTCAGGACTTGGTTTCCGCTAATGGCGTTATTCTCCCAGCCTGAGGTCAGAGTTGCAGCCTTGACCACAGATCCCGGAACGAAGACATTAGTCATGGTTCCCAAAGCATCGACCGAATTTTCTCCCGTTTCCAGGTCGTGCCGGACGCCTGCCATGGCCAAGACGGCGCCGGTATTTGGATCCATAGCTACAGCATAGACACCCTCAGAGTAGGTCGCATTGCCACTCGCCAACTCCGCATTAAAGGCATTTTTTAGAATGTCCTCCACTCCCTGCTGGAAGCTTAAGTCCACCGTCAGCTTGAGATTGTCACCCTTACTACCGTCAGAGATATTTTCCACACTCTCCATATTACCATTTTTATCTAGATGAATCTCCTTCTCAGCTCGCTTGCCTTGCAGAACTGACTCATACTGCTTTTCCAGATAGGAGGTCCCCACCCGGTCATTGAGAGAGTAGCCTTTTTTCAGATAATCATCCACTTCCTCAGCCGGAAGTCCAGTCTTTTCTGTCGAGATATTACCCACGATAGAAGCCAGCGAGGTATCCAAGACCTTGCGGTCCCAGCCCGTTGAGACACTGATACCTGGCAGCTCTTTGCTGCTGGAAGCCAGTACAGCTACCTGCTCTGTTGTTAGCGCATCTGTCTGGATGGTCCCCGTCGCAAAGTTGGAAATCGCATTCATCTGACTAAAGAGAACGATGGCCTTCTTTTCCTCATCCGTATAGCCCAGCTGCTTAGGGTCAATGCTCTCAGCTGCCGCCTTATAGATTTTGGACTCAGGCAGGCGGTTGCCATCTGTATCAAATTTCTTGTCCTTGGGTAGCTTTTCCACCACTTCCTGATAGACTGCGCTGTCCGCCAAATAATAATCCACCTCTTGGCGGTCTGTCACCTCTGTATCGCTGATACTGACATAGGTCAGGAGCTTTTGAGCTGTCGCTCGAATCTCTCCAGCCGTCAGCCGGTTATCTCGCGTATAGGTCACCACCTGCTTGGTCGTATTTTCCACCAAGGGCTTGCCAGTAGCATCATAAATCTGCCCACGTACTGAGCTAGTGGTAATCTTGGTCTTGCTGGCCTTAGCTAACTTATCCGTGTAAAAGTCCTGATTGACCACCTGCATATAGCCCAGACGAGCAATCAAGGCTAAAAACAAAAACATCACGATTCCAAACAGCAGATAAAGCCTTCTGGTGATGGAATGACTGTCAAATTTTCTCTTCTTCCTTGCCATTTTCTCTCTCATTCTAGTAAAAGTTCTGACCTTTATTTTACCATAAATCCAGCTCGATGAATGTTTCAAAACTGATAGAAAATCTGAAAATATGGACGAGCTAAGAAGAAATCCGCTAAACCTCGGAACCTAAAAGACTTGCTAGCTAGGCTTCTAGTAATCCTTGTCCTTCCTCTCCGGAAAAGCAAAGAATCTGAGATTATTCTCAGATTCTTTTAAGCTTATTTTCCAAGGTAGTATTCTTTTACTACGTTCAATTTTTCGTCAAATTCGAATACCAATGGTGGGAAGTTTGGAATTTCCACATCCATGATTTCATCGTCAGACAATTGTTTGATGTGCTTCACAAGGGCACGGATTGAGTTACCGTGTGCACCTACAAAGACATTTTTGCCATCTTTCAAAGCTGGAGCAATCTTGTCTTCCCAGAATGGAAGAGCACGTTCCAAAGTCACTTTCAAGTTTTCAGCATCTGGAATAACTGAGTCGTCAAGTGAAGCATAACGACGGTCAGTGTGTGCTGAGTACTCATCATCACGTGGCATTGCTGGAGGCAATACATCGTATGAACGACGCCAGATATGCACTTGTTCATCACCAAATTGCTCAGCTGCTTCTGCCTTGTTTTTACCAGTCAGGCCACCATAGTGACGCTCGTTTAAACGCCATGATTTTTCAACTGGTACCCAAAGCTGATCAGCTGCTTCCAAAGCAAGGTTAGTTGTCTTAATCGCACGCTTCAATACTGAAGTGTAAGCTTGGTCAAACTCGATACCAGCTTCTTTAATCAGTTTACCAGCGTCGATTGCCTGCTGTGTACCTTTTTCAGACAAGTCAACATCAGCCCAACCAGTGAAAAGGTTCGCTTTGTTCCATTCAGACTCACCGTGGCGAGCAAAAACTAATTTTACCATTAGATGGATTCTCCTTTTATTTTCCGAGGCAGTCCCCGTTTATCTATTCTATTTTACAAAATTTTCGCCTAAAAAGCTAGCCTATTTCGTCAAATCAGACCTTTTTCAGCAAGAAAGCGCTTTTGTATTTCCGAGCAGAAACCTTTACCTTAGCACCCACCAGACAGATAAGCCTCATTAGCTTCCTTGAACCACCAAGTCCGTCTCCTGTCTATCAGTTGATGAATGGCCAACAAGCCTGCTACTATCCAGTTACAAAGCATATTGACAAAGACAAAGAGCTCTACTCCCTTAATCTGCTGGGCGGGAGTTAGCTGAATTTGCTTGACAATCAAAGATTCTCCTTCCATTTCGTAAAACTTAGGCATATAAGCACTTAATAAGATGATAACAAAGATAAAGAGAGTAAGCTGAACTGGCCAAGAATAAAGAATTTTATGAAAATGCTCAATCCTCAATGAGAAGGTAAAAAATCGCTTAACACGCTCTCTTGCTACAAAAAGGATAAATAAGGGAATGTAGCCAAAAAGTGTCACACTAAATAAGGTGGGATTATGAGAACTAGAAGGAATAAATCTACTAAATCCATAGTCGCCTGTCCATAGAAACCAGCCACCTATAACCTGTGGCAACCAATAAGATAGAATGATAATGAGCAGTGTTGAAGTAATCCCAATTTTGACACTCCATACTCGCTTCACTTTTTGATAAATCAGAAAAAGACGTGAGCGATCCACACTGTTTTGAGGAAGATTTTCCTTTATTAGCTTGCCACAGGAAGGACAAATAGGATAGTCCGATTCCCCTTCAAAAAGAAGATGACGGCATTCCAAAAAAGGCGATTCTCTGCTTCCTGATATCTCTTCCTCCCAATCTCTTCTCCAAAACATAAGACCTCCTAAAAATCAAAATTTCTCTTCATATCAACACCCGCCAGACAGATAAGCCTCATTAGCTTCCTTGAGCCACCAAGTCCGTCTCCTGTCTATCAACTGATAAATAAGCAGTAAGACAGATACAATCCAGATGGAGAGCATATTGACAAAGATGAAAAGTTCTACACCTTTAGCATGCTGGGCCGGAGTTAGGTAATCATACTTTGATATGTAATTATCTCCAATCACCTTGTAGACACCTGGCATTACTTGATTAATCCCAGCAAATACTGCCAAGAAAAAAGCTAGCTGCACAGGTAAGGAATAGATGATTTTATGAAAACGAACGAAGCCCAAAGAAAAGCTAGTGAAACGCCTAGAACGCTCTCCAATAAAAAAGAAGATAAAAAGAGGAAGATAAGCAATGTAGGTAAAGTCAGATACTAGCGGTGTATGAGGTGTAATAGGAAAAAAGTCTCTAAAACCATAGTCTCCATTCCTCAAAAGCCAATTACTAAAATCTATTGGAAAACTATAAGATATAAATGCAATTAGAGTGATTATAATAAGTTTCCATTTCATAATCCAGAGTCGCTTCACTTTTTGATAAATCAGAAAAAGACGTGAGCGATCCACACTGTTTTGAGGAAGATTTTTCTTTATTAGCTTGCCGCAAGAAGGACAAATGGGATAGCCAGCCTCATCCTCAAAGAGAAGATGTCGGCATTCAAAAAAAGGAGATTCTTCGCCGTCTGGCAATTCATCCAACCATTTCTTTCTCCAGAACATAAGACCTCCTAAAAATCAAAATTTCTCTTCATATCAACACCCGCCAGACAGATAAGCCTCATTAGCTTCCTTGATCCACCAAGTCCGCTGCCTGTCTATCAACTGATAAATAAGCAGCAAGCCAGATACAATCCATATGGAGAGCATATTGACAAAGATGAAAAGTTCTACACCTTTAGCATGCTGGGCGGGAGTTAGCTGGCTATGTTTACCTATAAAGACATCTCCTTCAACCCCATAAATCTTTGGCATAATAATATTAATGAAGCAAATAACAGCGATAAAAGTAACAAGCCGAACAGGCCAAGAATAAAGGATTTTATGAAAACGCTCAAATCCTAAAGAAAAAGTAGAGAAACGTTTAAAGCGTTCTTTGCCCATAAAAAAGATAAATAAAGGAATATAGCCTTCATAAGTAAAGCTAATCATTGTAGGCGTATGACGGCTAGCAATGAAAAAGCTAGAAAAGCCGTAATCTCCAGTGGTTAAAATCCAACGGCTTAAAAATTCTGGAAGAAAAATAGCTGGTATCACAAACAAAGCTGCTGAAAATTCCCTTCCAAATCTTACACTCCATACTCGCTGCATCTTCTCCCGTATCAGGTGCAGACGTGCTTTGTCCGCGCCTTTCTTAGGAAAATTCTCTTTTATGAGTCCACCGCAGGAAGGACAAATAGGATAACCCGCCTCATCCTCAAAGAGAAGATGACGGCATTCCAAAAGAGGCGATTCATCACTGTCTGACAACTCATCCAGCCATTTCTTTCTCCACCAGAACATAAGACCTCCTAAAAATCTACCCTACCCACAAAGTAATACCCCTTAAAGATTTCGATACTACAGACTTATGACGAATTTACCTATATTGTAAATCCTTCAGAACTCTTCGAATCTCTTTGTACAAGGATTTATTCTGCTTCCATTATATCAAAAGAGAATTTGACTGTAAAATAATAGCATAAGTATATAAGGGGTTGTGCTTAAAATATCTGATCTTGCTAAGTGCTGTACTTGACTAGGTACCAACGTCTCTAAGCTCAGATGATATCCTGCGAACATGCCTTGCTAAAACACATAGAAAAAGGCTAAGAGACATAAGTTCTAGCCTTACCTTTTATTAGTAATAGAATATTGGCGCAGTAGCCGATAGCTCAAAGTACTGCTTTGAAGTTGCAGATTGAATTTGCGAAGCAAGTCACAACTTTGTTCGTCTTTGAGACTCCAAAAACTCCTAATCATTCTCGCAGTCACACCGCCTCTTGCTGGCATTGGGGGCATAGGCCATAGACAGTCGTCTGGCTTTGGGTGATGTGGTAGCCAGTCTGCACTTCAGCCTCATGCTTCACATCAGGAAGTTCCAGCTCCATATCAGCGATACGGCCACATTTTTCACAGATGACATTGAGGTGCTGATGGCCCATAAAGTCAAAGTAGGTCGTCGTATCATTGCGAACCTTGAGCTCAGCGACAAAGCCCTCATCAATCAGAACCTTGAGATTATTATAGACTGTTGCCAGACTCATATTAGGAAAATTGGGCTTCAAGTCCTGATATATCATTTCAGCGCTAGGATGGTCATGACTTTGGATAATATAGTCAATTACCGCCTTCCGTGTTTCTGTAATACGCACGCCCTTGGCGCGCAAATGGCCAATTACTTGGTCAAAGTCATGCTGATGTTCTTGTTTCATTATTTGCTCCGTTATAGCCTCTCATCTAAGTCGTTACCATTATACCATGACTAGGCTTATTTGGCTATTAAGAATGATTGTAAATAAGCTAAAAAGAAAAAAGCAGGACAGAACTAACCAAAGTTCACCATCCTGCTTCTGCATGATTGCTTATCCATTTAAGGCAATGCAAGCTTTAAACTAGTATTTTTTTCAATCCTCGCTCTATGCTTGGAATCTCTTCAAGCTTGCTAAATAAAGAGAACCGCCTATGATAGAAAGAATAGCACCAATCCAGCCCAAGAAGTCATTAAAGGTAAAAATTCCACCTACAATCATCAAGATAGAGCCTGCTGGTCCCACACGATTGTCATCCTTATAGTAGACAATACCAGCAATCCCCAAAGCTAGGATTGCAATTTTCAGGATGTCAAATACACCTAGCATAAAATAGATAATCCAAATGAAGAAAGGCCACAAAAGTAGAATAATACCACCAATAAGTCCAACAAGCCCATTTACGAGTGCTAATGTTTTTGTCTTCATCAACAGTCTCCTTTGTATAATTTTTTACTAAAATAGTTTACCATACTTACTAGAAAAATACAAGCTTATTTTTAATTTTATGAAAAATTCAAGCATTTGACTGCTTATAATGCTTATCTTTCCTTGAAAAATAAAAAGCCTGCTATTCCCAACAAAAGTTGAGACAACAGACTTTTCATATATTCTAGATTTTCAAAGCTTTTTTACTGAAGCTTAATCTTAGTCACGCTGACGTTTGGTCAAGCCAACTGCTCCTCCAAGGCAGACAACGTCTGAATGGGGAGCAGAAAGATTGAAAAAAGCACAACAAATAATCCCATCAGCAAGCGAAATTTGCTGCCAAAAGGATTAACAGGACGCAGTGAGTCCTGAAGTGGTTTCCATTTCATTTCTTACCTCCTAAACTTTTTCAATGATCTCGCAATCATTACGCAAAAAGAAATGTTCCCTTCATTTTATCATAAAGACCTATGATTTAAAAGTGCTTTTGCTAAAATTTTCAACTTTTTATTTTAAGTCTTTAAAAATGTTCGACCTTTATCATTCTCTTTTGTTTAGAAACAAATTACTTCACTTTACTGCAAAATAAAAACTCCAAGAAAGTTCATCAATCAACTTTCTTAAAGCTACTAAGATAAGACCAAAAACTGATATGTCAAAAAGAAAAACCTGTCTTACTCACCAGAGACAAGTAGGACAGGCTTTTATAGTCAAAATTATTTTACAGCATCTTTAAGAGCTTTACCTGCTTTGAAAGCTGGTACTTTAGAAGCTGCGATTTTGATTTCTTTACCAGTTTGTGGGTTGCGACCCTTACGTGCTGCACGCTCACGAACTTCAAAGTTACCAAAACCGATAAGTTGAACTTTTTCACCTTTTGAAAGGTACTCAGTTACAGCTGCGAATACAGCGTCAACTGCTGCTGCTGAATCTTTTTTAGTCAATTCTGTAGCTTCTGCTACTTTTGCGATCAAATCTTGTTTGTTAGCCATTTAACAAATCCTCCAAATTTTTTCTGGGTTGATAACCCTAACAAATATTATCATATCTAAAAATAGCTTTCAGGTCAAGTACTAAGCCGCTATTTTCTAAATTATTATGGTTTTATTCGTAACGAATCAGCACAGCCCAAGCATTTTCCCCTGTATGTGTCTGAATAATAGACCCCGTTTCCAGCACTGAAATAGGTTTCTTGACATATGGCTGTAAACTTTCCTTCATTTCTAGTGCCAATTCTGGACTTCCAGCATAGGAAATTCCAATCTCAGCCACTTGCTTATTTTGCAGACTTGCTGTCAAATCATCCAACCATTTTTTAAAGGTCTTAGCTCCCCTCCCCTTGACAATGGGCTCTAGCTGATGGTCCTTCATTTGCATGATAACCCGAATATTAAGCAAGGAGCTAATCAGACCGGAAACTCGGCCAATACGGCCTCCTTTAACTAGATTTTCTAAGGTAGAGAGACCGATATAGAGCTCTGTCTTTTCCTTCACTTCCTCGATTTTGGCTAGAATTTCCTCCAGGCTAGCTCCTTCCTTGGCCAGCTTAGCTGCTTCTGTGACTTGGAACTTCATAGCCTGATCAGTAAAAGAGCTGTCAACAACCGTCACATCAGCATTAGCCAAAGTCGCTCCCTGACGGGCTGCTTCGACAGTTCCTGATAAGGCGTGAGACATGTGAATGGAGATAATCTGTGCTCCATCCTCTGCCAAGCGCTCAAAAACATCAGCAAAAACTCCAACAGGCGGCTGGCTGGTTTTAGGAAGATTGCGACTAGACTTCATAAGACGAAGGAACTCACCTTCCTCGAGGTCTGCATCCGAATAGACCACCCCGTCCACCATAACAGAGAGAGGCACAATTGTAATGTCTAATTCCTTAGCAACCTCTGGTTCAATGGTTATAGATGAGTCTGTTACGATTTTTATTTTTGTCATAGATTTCCTACTCTGTATCTAAATTTTAACTTGTTATTACACTACATTATACCAAATTTTTATGGTTTTGTGGGGGAATATTCGCTAAAATCATAACCCTGTTCAAGCGTTTCCTAAATTTAATCTGCTTGTTTTATTTTTTTAATCTTTTTGCGCTTCTTTAAAATTAGATGAAAAAGTGTTTACATGCAGCTTTTTTAGCTTTATTGGGGGAAAATTTTAGGAAAATGCTGGTTTTCAAAGAGAATCTCAGCAAAAAAAGATTGGATTTCCCAATCTTTTTCAGTCTTCGGCTACCAAACCATCATTTTTGATGGCATACCGCTCTATGATGCCATTATGGCCAAAGAGAACTCCATGGAGTACTCCTCCATAGACAGCTCCGCCATCCATACCAATCTTGCCATCCTCAGTCATCCATAGCTGATCAGTTCCCGGTGCCTTATGTAAGAGATAAAATGTTGGTGTATGGCCAAAGACAATCGTTTTGCCAGTCTGGTTGCTGCCTTCGTGAAAAGGCGCTCGAATCCAAACTTTTTGATAATCAGTGGTCTCTCGCCAGTCTTTCAGCTCCAAATCTAGGCCAGCATGGACAAAAATGTACTGCTCTGTCTCCAATAGGAAAGGAATCTGTCGAATAAAATCTACTAAATCGGCCGCCTCCGTCTTGACACGTTCCGCGTCTGCTAGTCCATCTACAGGAGCATTGAGAGGTCGGCCTAAAAGCGAATTAATCGTCGTATCTCCGCCATTGCGTCGGTAGTGGTCATAAGACTTTTCAGGATTGTCCAGCCAGGTTAGAAACATATACTCATGATTGCCAGACAGACAAACAGCTCCTTCTTGGTCCACTAGGTCCTTGACCCGCTCCAAAACTGCTCGGCTGTCCTCGCCACGGTCTATCAAGTCACCCAGAAAAACCAGCTGGCTGCGACCATCCCAGTGTTTCAGCAATTCCTCCAGCATAGCAGCCTTGCCATGAACATCTCCGATTGCAAAGTATTCTGTCATACGCGCCACCTCCTAAAGGAGACCCAAACACTAGCGTCTCAGTCTCGCTTACTTATTTTTTCAATAATTCTCTGGCCTGGGTCAAAGCAGCCTCTGTCACATCTTCGCCAGCCAGCATCTTAGCGACTTCCTGAACACGCTCGTCAGCCGTCAACAACCGTACTGTTGAGACGGTTGAATTCTCGTCCGAAATCTTCTCAATAAAGAACTGATAATCGGCAATCGCAATGACCTGCGGCAAATGGGAAATAGCCAAGACTTGGCCGTTGGAGCCAATCTTGTGAATCTTCTGAGCAATAGCCTGGGCCACTCGGCCAGAAACGCCCGTATCCACTTCGTCAAAGACAATGCTAGTCTTACCTTCCTTACGAGAAAAGGCAGACTTGATAGCCAACATGAGACGGGAGAGTTCCCCGCCAGACGCAACCTTCACCAAAGGTTTGAAATCCTCGCCCGGATTGGCTGAGATGTAGAATTCTACTTGTTCATTGCCTTCACGGTTAAACTTGCCCTTACTGAACAGCACTTTAAAGCGCGCCTTTTCCATGTAGAGGTCTTGCAGCTCTTGCTTGATTTCCGCTTCCAGCTGGGCTGCTAGGCCGTGACGAGCCTGACTCAGCTCCTGAGCCAGCTCTACCAGCTCTCTCTCCAAGACCTTCAGCTCTCGGTCCATATCCTCTGAGGACAAGTTGCTTCCAGTTAAAAGGCTATATTCTTTGGAAATCTGAGCAAAGTAATCCAGCACATCATCTACTTGGCCGCCGTATTTACGAGTGATGCTATTAATCAAGTCTAAGCGACTCTCCACCTGCAGCAGCCGATCTCCGTCAAAATCCAGTCCATCTAAAATATCCTCTAGACGTTTGCTGACATCTTCCAAGACATAATAAGTCTCTGACAAGCTGCCCGAAAGCTCCTTGTAGGCTGGATCGTAATCCTCGATAGACTCAAGGTCATTCATAGCTGAGCGGACATTGGTCAGACTGGAAAAATCTTCATTATCCAGCATGGTATAGGCGTTTGTAAGTGTATCGGCAATGAGCTTGTGGTTGAGCAAACGATCTCGTTCCTGATGCAGGGCGGTATCTTCACCGCTTTTGAGGGTCGCGCTTTCAATCTCCGCCATCTGAAACTCCAGCATCTCAATCCTGGCCTTATGCTCCTGCTGATTTTTCTGCAAAGTCAGGACTTGCTTGCGCAGGCTTCGATAGCGGTCAAAGGTTTCCTGATAGCGGCCTTTGAGATGCAAAAAGTCTGCTGTTCCAAACTCATCTAGCATAGCGATATGAAGCTGGGGTCTCATCAATTCTTCCTGATCATGCTGACCATGGATATCCACCAAATGCTGGCCAACAGCCTTTAGAACAGACAGATTAACCATCTGACCATTGATACGGCTGACACTGCGGCCGTTTTGCAGAATTTCCCGACGGATAATCAGCTCATCGGTCAGCTCCCAGCCCTGCTCCTCAAAAATCTCTCGCAAAGCTCTGCTATTTTCCAGCGAAAAAAGTCCCTCTATCTCAGCTTTGGGCGCTCCATGACGAATAACATCCGTCGTAGCGCGGCTGCCCAGCATCATGTTCATCGCGTCAATAATAATAGACTTGCCGGCTCCGGTTTCCCCGGTTAAAACCGTCATACCTTGCTCAAAATTAAGGGAAATCTCCTCAATAATGGCAAAATTTTTAATCGAAATTTCTAATAACATAGGCTTTCCTACCAATGGTGAATGATGGTTGCAATCCTTGCAGCTGCTTCCTCTGTCATCATAACCATCAAAATACTGTCGTTGTCTGCCAAGATACTGAAAATATCCTCAGCAAATTCATTCCTAAGATGGCGCTTGACCAGTGCTGTGCTCCCCGGTACCAGACTGAGATTGATCATATTTCCTAAAACCTGACAGGACAGGATGTTATTTTCAGCCAAGCCCAGACTGCTAGTCATGGTCTTAGGTAGCTCGTAGATATAGGTGCTGTCCTTGAGCGGTATCTTGACAATCCCCAGTTCTTTGATATCCCTAGAGACCGTAGCCTGGGTCGCTGTAATCCCAGATTCCCTGAGATGTTCTACAATTTCCTCCTGTGTGCCAATGTCATAGTCACTGACAAAGCGTCTAATCTTTTCTAATCTATCCTTCTTATTCATCCTTAAATTCCTTGTGTGCCGCCTCTACGACAGCTGTCATTATTGCTGAATCAAGAGGCTGCGGTTCTGTACTCTTTTCTAAATAGGCCAGAAATTCTACATTGCCCTGACCTCCCTGAATAGGCGAAAAATCCAGTCCCCTGACAGAAAAGCCAGTCTCCATCATAAATTCCGTGACCTTTTCCAGAACTACCAAATGGACCTTTTTATCCTTGACAATCCCTTTTTTCCCAATCTGCTCGCGTCCCGCTTCGAACTGGGGCTTGATCAATGCAACCACTTGGCCATCCCGAGCCAAAATCTCATGCAGAGCTGGCAAAATCAAACTCAGCGATATAAAGCTGACGTCAATACTGGCAAAGCTAGGCTCCTGTTCAAAGTCAGTCCTTTGGGCATAGCGAAAATTAAACTGCTCCATGCTGAAAACCCGCTCATCCTGCCTGAGCTTCCAAGCCAGCTGATTAGTACCAACATCTACTGCATAGACCAGCTTAGCTCCGTGCTGCAGCATGACATCTGTAAAACCGCCAGTCGAAGCTCCGATATCCAAGGTCACTCGATCAGTGACCGAAATATCAAAGACTTGCAAAGCCTTTTCTAGCTTGAGGCCGCCTCGGCTGACATATCTGAGTTTCTCACCTTTTAAGCGCAGCTCTGTGGCCGTGTCAATCTTTTCTCCTGGCTTGTCAAAGCGCTGGCCATTGGCCGCAGCAATAACCAGTCCAGCCATTACGCCGCGCTTGGCCTGCTCTCTGGTCTCAAAGAGCCCTTGTCTGTAAGCCAGCACATCTACTCTTTCCTTAGCCATTCAATCTCAAACTTTCTATTATCTTTTGAATTTCTCCGCCTGAAAACTCTGTCTTTTCTTCCAAGTCTTTCAGAATGTCCACAGCTTCATCAAGGGTCTGATTGAAAAAGTTCTTAGCTCCATCCAGTCCCAGAAAGGCTGGATAAGTCGACTTGGCCGCAGCTAAATCTTTCTGCGGGGTTTTGCCCAGCTCTTCAAAGCTGGCTGTCACATCCAAAATATCATCCCGCACTTGAAAGGCCAAGCCCAAGAGCTCTCCAATCCTACGAAGCTTGTCTTGAACAGACTGCTCAGCCTGAGCAATCAAACCAACTGCGACAAAGGGATACGCCAGAAGTTTTCCAGTCTTATTAGCATGGATTTTTTTTAAATCTTCTAAACTAATTGCTTGGCCTTCGCCTTGCATGTCCAGAACTTGTCCTGCGACCATACCAAAGCTCCCTGCTGCCAGAGACAACTCAGAAATTAATTCCACCTTGACCTGACTAGGCAGCTCGGCCCTTGCCAATAGTCCATAGGGGTCCAAAAAGAGAGAATCACCCGCCAAAATAGCCATATCCTCTCCAAACTTCTTATGGCTAGTCAGGCGACCACGACGATAGTCGTCATCATCCATAGCCGGCAAATCATCATGAATAAGGCTGCCAGTGTGAATCATCTCAAGAGCCGCCGCGACCTGATAGTGGGCCTCAGCCAGTTCTAGGCCAAAGGCTTGGATCAACTCCAATAGCAGTAAGGGACGAATCCGCTTGCCTCCGGCCTGCACGGAGTACAAAATAACTTCAGTCAAATCCGCCGACACTTGCTGAGATTTATAAAAATCCTCAATCGTCAGACCGATCTTTTCTAGTTTCTCGTTTCTTGTCATTCCATTTCCGTTTCTGTGCCGTCTGCCTGCATGACCTTAACTAAGGTCTTTTCTGCCTTGTCCAGACTAGCCTGGAGTTCCTTTGAAAGCTTCATCCCCTTTTGAAATTCCGCAATCGCCTCTTCCAGCGCTACATCACCATTTTCCAGCTTTTGGACAATGACTTCCAAGTCTGCTAAATTCTCTTCAAATTTCTTTTCTTTGGACATGTTTTACCTCTACTTCCAGCTGCCCATCCCGCATAAGCAGGGTCAGCTCATCTTTTTCTTCAATGCCTGCACTTGACTCGACAACCTTTTGATTCTTTTGGACAATAGCATAGCCACGCGCCACGATTCGACTGGTATCCAGCATAAGCAAGGCCTCGGACAATCTCCTGACTTGAGCCACCTTGTTATCATAAATGACAGCCATATTGCTACGCAGCAAACGCTCCAGCTGGGCAGTCTGCTCTTGAAGACGCTGAACGCGACTAAGCGGATTCAATGCTTCCAAACGATGCTGCAAGATTTTGAACCGCTGTTGCTCTTCACTATAATATTCGCGAATTTTTTGCTTGAGTCGCAGGTTGAGCTGGTCTAATTTCTGCAGATGACCATCATAAAGCCGCTCTGGCTGTCGGAAGATAACCGACTGGGTTTGCTTATTCAATCTCTCGCGATAATAGCTCAGGCGATTGGACATAGCTCGAGACATTCGATTTTCCTGCTGCTGCAAATGTCCCAGAAGATCCAGCTTGGTGACTGGTGTTGCTAGTTCAGCCGCAGCCGTCGGAGTCGCAGCCCTGCGATCTGCTACAAAGTCCGCCAAAGTCGTATCTGTCTCATGGCCGACACTAGAGATAACAGGAATTCGAGACTCAAAAATAGCCCGAACTGTTTCCTCTTCGTTGAAAGCCCAGAGATCTTCGATAGAACCGCCACCTCGACCGATAATTAGCACATCCAAATCCGACCGCTCATTGGCCAGTCTGATGTGGTCAGCTACTTGAGCTGCAGCCCCATCTCCCTGCACTTTTGTCGGATAAAGAACAATCTCCACTCCCGGAAAGCGACGGCTGACCGTCGTGATAATATCCCGGATGACCGCTCCGCTGGGACTGGTTACGACGCCGATTTTCTTAGGAAATTGGGGTAAGGCCTGCTTGAATTTCTCTTGAAAAAGCCCTTCTTCTCCCAGTTTTTTCTTGAGCTGTTCAAACTGGATAGCCAAGGCACCGATACCATCCGGCTCCGCTTTTTCAATGATGATAGAATAGGAACCGCTCGGCTCATATAGCTGCACCCGACCAATGACATTGATTTTCATGCCTTCTTCCAGCTCAAAGCCCAACTTCTGGTAGACACCAGACCAAATCGTAACCTGAATGACGGCTTTCTCATCTTTCAATGAGAAATACTGATGATTGGGGCGCCGGCGGAAATTGGACACCTGGCCAGTCAGATAGACCCGCTCCAAATAAGGATCCCGCTCAAACTTCATCTTCAGATATTTGGTCAAGGTCGAAACCGACAAATATTCTGGCATGCCCTTTTCCTTTCTTTTCTAGTTTTTCCGTAACTTTTATTATAACAAAAAACTGCATAAAAAACCGATTACAAAGTCTAAAAATCCCCTGAAAAGCAAGAAAAAAACTGGACTTCCACAAAAGAAACCCAGCTGACTTAAAACCCAAGAAAATGTCTACTGACTCATCTCCTTCATCCACCTTGGAATGGCCCTGCTGATTGCCGTTGGCAGGACGACATAAGCTTCCTGACTCAAATCATCAGCGATAAGGGAGTGAAGAAGGGTTGCAGCCGCCACTCGCTCAAAGAGGCTGCTTGATTTAAACTGACCCGCAAAAGCAGCAATCATACCGGCCAGAGTATCCCCCATTCCGCCAGTTGCCTGATAAGGTCCGCCTACTGTCAGCTCAAAGACCTGCTCTTGCCCACTTTGATAGATGGTCGTCCCATGCTTTTTCTGTACGACAATACTGCCCAGAGGCAGTTGATTGACCGCCGCCTGATTGGCTGCCGCTGTCTGATCTGACAAGCTCAAACCCGATAAGCCTTCCCACTCCTTCTGGTGAGGGGTAAAAACTGTTTGGGCTTTTGGAAATGGCAAAGCTGCTTTGCTAAAAAGTGAAATGGCGCCGCCATCCATGATAAGTATCTGCTGTTCTGCCACAGTCTGAACTACCTTTTGTAGGATGTCTAGACCTAGTTGATTCTCCGCCAGACCCGGACCAATCAAGACTAGATCTGATTTGGCCAGTTGCTCTGTCAATCGGTCTTGGTCCCCTAAGTCAAAGGCCATGGCCTCCGGTAAATGACTGTGCAGAGGGGCGATATTTTCTCTATCTGTAGCAACAGTCACCAGACCCGCTCCGCTATTAACCGCAGCCAAAGCTGCCATGATAATGGCGCCCCCATAAGGATAGGTCCCTCCAATCAGTAAAAGACGGCCGTAGTCACCCTTGTGACTATCCAAGGGACGTTCCCTAATGACTCTTTTTAAAATATTTTCAGCATTTTTTGACATGATATTCTCCTAGACCAACTTCATCCTGTACTGGTCTCAAGATGACCAAACATATCTTCATTATACACCAAAAGGCACCTAAAAAGGTGCCTCGTATCGCAAGAAAGTTATTTTTCCCGGAAATCTGCAAATTTTTGTAAGATTCTTGCTGCGACTGCCTTGGGTAAATTTTCCTGAAAGGCGACCTGCTCATCCGCATAATCGCTCAATCCTGAGAAATCCCCAACCTGCACAGCGTAGAGAGAATTCTTAAAGAGCTGGATATCATTTTGATCATTACCAAAAGCCACATAATCCGAACCGCAGAGTTCCTTTACAGTTGAAGCTTTATTGGTTTCAGCCGGATTGATATAAAAACATTTCTCATGTTCATGATAGTCTAGACTCAGATTAGGCAAGTTTGTAAAACGAGCCTGTATATCATCTAAGAGTTGCTCATGATTCCCCATGTAAATAACAAGCTTAATAGGATGCTGGAGTTCAGTTAGTTCCAGCCGTCTTGCCCGCTTGAGAGGATCTACACTGGCAATAAAAGGGATTTTTTCTAAAATCTGACCACTGTAATCAAAAGTATTATCAACGAAAAAAGGCAAATTATAGGTCAAACAAGTATCTAAAATGGCTTGGTAACTTGACTGATGCAGCTGACGCTCAAACATCAGCTGTCCCTTCTGATAAGCTACTCCGCCATTCAGTCCAATCACTATCTGCTGGCTCAGTTCCGGACCCAATAGTCCCAGACAATCCCGATAGGAGCGCGCCGAAGCAAACAGAACTTCATGCCCAAACTGAGGAGCCGTTAGCAGGACCTGCTTAATCTCCTCATCAATCGTCATATAATCAAAGGACAAGGTCCCATCCAAATCAAAAACAAATTTCATGATTCAAGACTCCGTTTAAAGGCCTGGTAGGTCTGCTCCATCAGCATGGTAATAGTCATAGGCCCAACGCCTCCAGGTACAGGGGTAATCAGGCTGGCAAGTTCAGACACTTCATCAAACTTAACATCGCCAATCAGCTTGCCATTTTCATCTCGGTTCATACCGACGTCAATGACGACAGCCCCTTCCTTGACAAAGTCCTTGGTCACAAAATGTCCACGTCCGATAGCCACCACCAAAATATCTGCCCGCTTAGCAGTCTTGGCTAGATTGTGGGTCCGCGAATGTGTCAGAGTTACCGTCGCATTCTTAGCTAAAAGGAGCTGAGCCATGGGCTTACCGACAATATTACTCCGCCCGATGACGACCGCTCGCTTGCCTTCCAGTTCAATGCCATATTCATGGAACATTGCCATAATGCCTGCAGGAGTAGCCGGAATCATAACCGGATGGCCGCTCCATAGCTTGCCCATATTAAGGGGATGAAAGCCATCAACATCCTTGTCTGGATCAATAGCCAGCAGCACAGCTTCATCATCGATATGCTCAGGCAAGGGCAGCTGGACCAAAATGCCATGCCAATCAGGATTTTGATTATAAGTTTCAATCAAGCTCAAGAGCTCTTCTTGGCTAGTTTCTTCTGGCAGACGTTCTACCTTACTCCGAAAGCCAGCAGCCAAGGCTGAGCGCTCTTTATTACGCACGTAGATTTGACTGGCTGGATTATTTCCCACTAGAATCACTACCAAGCCCGGTACCTGACCTGTCTTTTCTTTGAGGCGAGCCGTTTTTTCGGCTAATTTTTTCTGAAGCTTCTCTGCCAAACCTCTACCATCAATAATCTGCGCCATGTCATTCTCATTTCTTTTTCATTATCTTTTTCATTATACCAAAAAAATTTGTGCCCAGCCTATAACTTTTTCTTATATAAGGTTATAAGGTAGGGATTCATTGGCAGCTAGTGGTAAAATTTTCAGCCCTACTGAATCATTTCTATCTCTTTTAAAATAAGATAAAAAGGGTAAAAATAAAAAGCAGCTAAGTGCTTTTTAGTAGAGTAATTCATAAATTTCCATTGCAATCAAATCGATGCTGTCGAAAGTATAGGTTTCACGCGCTGCGACATCACGCAAGGTGAATACAGAGCCGTTTTCTTCATCGTAACTGTAAGCTACTTCTGCTACAACAACTCCTTCACGCTCAAAATTACGTTTCAAATTTCCGCCATCCTTAGCCATAGCTTCTAAGCGGTTGATAATTCTAACTAAATGTGATTCCATTTTGTTTCTCCTATTTACTTAGTTCCCTCTTATTTTACCATAAATAGCGACCGAAATACCACTAAAAGCCAATTTTTTGTAATTTTTCAAGAATTTGTTTTCATTCTGCTCGGTCTAAGGGAGGATTTTGTAGTAAATTCTTGCAAAGTTCGAGAATACTGATATAATGAAACTATAAAACTTTGACTATTTTTGACCTTTAATTATTTCTATAAATAGCTTGCACACTAAAAGAAAAGAGGTATCTGCATGCTTTGTCAAAATTGTAAAATCAATGAATCTACGATTCACCTTTATACCAATGTAAATGGCCATAAACAGCAGGTGGATTTGTGCCAAAACTGCTACCAAATCATGAAAACAGACCCCGAACATTCCTTGTTCGGTGGAATTGCTAATGCCAACAATCACGGAACAGATCCTATCGATGACTTCTTCAATAGCCTCAGCAATTTTCAACAGCCTCAGGAACCAACTACTCCTCCTACCCAATCTGGCGGAGCCTATGGAGGCAGTGGCGGCTACGGTTCCAATCCCAGCAAGGGAGGCCAGCCTCAGCCAGCTCCGCAAAAACCAAAAGGTTTGCTGGAAGAATATGGTATCAATGTGACTGAATTGGCTCGCCAAGGCGAGATTGATCCTGTTATTGGCCGTGATGAAGAAATCGTCCGTGTCATTGAAATCCTCAACCGCCGCACCAAAAACAATCCTGTTCTCATAGGAGAGCCAGGAGTCGGAAAAACTGCCGTGGTGGAAGGTCTGGCCCAGAAAATTGTCGATGGTGATGTGCCTCATAAACTCCAAGGCAAGGAAGTTATCCGCCTAGACGTTGTCAGCTTAGTACAGGGAACTGGTATCCGTGGCCAATTTGAGGAGAGAATGCAGAAGCTCATTGATGAGATTCGTTCTCGTCAGGATGTCATTCTCTTCATTGATGAAATCCATGAAATTGTCGGAGCAGGCTCTGCTGGCGATGGCAATATGGACGCTGGGAACATCCTCAAACCAGCTCTGGCTCGCGGAGAACTCCAGATGGTCGGAGCAACCACTCTCAATGAATACCGTATCATCGAGAAGGATGCTGCGCTGGAGCGCCGTATGCAGCCCGTTAAGGTAGACGAGCCGACGGTTGAAGAAACCATTACCATCCTCAAAGGGATTCAGAAAAAATACGAAGACTACCATCATGTCAAGTACACAGATGCGGCTATTGAAGCTGCTGCCCTTCTCTCCAACCGCTACATCCAAGACCGCTTCCTACCAGACAAGGCTATTGACCTTTTGGATGAGGCTGGTTCTAAGATGAATCTGACCCTCAACTTCGTTGATCCCAAGGTCATTGACCAACGTCTGATTGAGGCCGAAAACCTCAAGGCTCAGGCAACCCGCGACGAAGACTTCGAGAAGGCGGCTTACTTCCGCGACCAGATTGCCAAGTACAAGGAACTCCAGCAGACAAGTGTGCTAGACAAGGATACTCCGATTATCAGTGAGAAAACGATTGAGCACATCGTAGAGCAAAAGACCAATATTCCAGTTGGCGATCTCAAAGAAAAGGAACAGTCTCAGCTGGTCAATCTCGCCAGCGATCTAAAGGCCCATGTCATCGGTCAAGATGATGCTGTGGATAAGATTGCCAAGGCCATCCGCCGTAACAGAGTCGGACTAGGAAGTCCTAATCGCCCAATCGGCAGCTTCCTCTTTGTCGGACCAACTGGCGTCGGTAAGACTGAGCTTTCTAAGCAACTAGCCATTGAGCTCTTTGGCTCGGCTGATAGCATGATTCGCTTTGATATGAGTGAATACATGGAAAAACACAGCGTGGCCAAGCTGGTCGGTGCCCCTCCGGGCTATGTCGGCTATGATGAAGCTGGTCAATTGACTGAGCGTGTCCGCCGCAATCCATACTCACTCATTCTGCTGGATGAGGTGGAAAAAGCCCATCCTGATGTTATGCACATGTTCCTGCAGGTTCTAGATGATGGCCGCCTGACCGATGGCCAAGGCCGAACTGTCAGCTTCAAGGACACCATTATTATCATGACATCTAATGCTGGAACTGGCAAAGCTGAAGCCAGCGTTGGCTTTGGAGCAGCGCGTGAAGGCCGCACCAACTCCGTCTTGGGTGAATTGGGCAACTTCTTCAGTCCTGAGTTTATGAACCGCTTTGACGGCATTATCGAATTCCAGGCGCTCAGCAAGGACAACCTTCTGCAAATCGTCAACCTTATGTTGGACGATGTCAATCAACGTTTGGCAACCAACGACATTCATCTGGATGTTACGGAGAAGGTCAAGGAAAAATTAGTTGACCTGGGCTACGATCCAAAAATGGGGGCTCGCCCACTGCGCCGTACCATTCAGGACCATATCGAAGATGCTATTACCGACTTCTATCTGGAAAATCCAAGCGAAAAAGAGCTCAAAGCTATCATGACCAGCAATGGCAAGATTCTCATCAAGTCAGCCAAGAAAACTGAAAGCACTGAGTCGGTTAATTCATCTCAAGAAGAAAAATAAATGTCGACAAAATAGAGCAGAAAATAGTTAGTTTTCTGCTCTATTTCTTTATTAATCTTTCTGAACCTTGTAGCGCAGAATTGTTTTCAGCTTGCTAGGGTCTGTCCGATTCAGATTATTGAGATAGATTTCCCTATGAGTGTTTGAAATCCGTGTCAGCTGGTGACTCTGGCAAAAGGCATCCATTTTAGCGAAGGATTGAGGTTCTTCGTCAAAAGGTCCTAGGTGCAGCACGGTGACACACGCTCCTTCCGTCATTTCTTCAAAGCGAATCTCGTCATAGAGAGGATTAGGCTTTTTGACACGGACTTGTTCCAGAGCCTTTTTCACCATCTCTCCAGTGATAAAGTCCGGCTGCCCAATCATAATAGTATAGATCAATTCTTCTTTAATGAGTTCTCCTGCCTGCTCTTTCTGCCAAAGTCCTTCCAAGGGATAGACTGTAAAATCTGTAAATTCTTGCTCGGCCGCTGTCTTTTTGTAGTTCATCTTGATAGCATAGGCTAAGCTGTACAGAGCACCAACTCGTTCCGAAAAGTCAGCAGCATTAGGATTGCCCTTGCCGTCAATCATGATAAAAGACTGGGCAGGAACATCTATGAGACAGGGTTCAGACTTGATTTGATATATTTCTCGATTGGCTTTTCTCCATTCATATTTCATGAGAGAGCCCTCCTTTCTTTACTACAAACAGTATAGCAAAGAAAAGCTGACAACCTCTGTCAGCTTTTATAAATATCGGCAATGGCTTTTAACTTTTCTTTGAATTCTTCCCGTAACCGAGGCGGCTCCAATATTTCAACTCCATCCAAAAAGGATAGCAAGTAGGTATAAAGACTATCGTGACTCGGCAAATGCGTTTGGACATAAAGGCTCCCATCAGTCTCCTCTATCTCTGCTTCTGAAAACTCCTCGTACACTCGAAAGGCATGCTTCCGGTCAAATTTCAAGAAGACTTTTACGGTATCTCCTAGCCGCTCTTCAGGACTAAATGTCTCATCCAAGACTCTCTGCTTAAATCGTTCCTCTAACATCTGACAGTCTCTCATTCTGCTGAGTTTAAAAAAGCGCGGGGCTTGTCTTAAACGACAAAAGCCAGCAACATACCAGTTTTGGCTTTTAAATACTAACTTCAGCGCCTCTATCTTGCGCTGCTCTCTTTCTCCACGCCCATTCAAGTAAGAAAACGACAAGACTCTTCTTTGCAAGATCGCCTGCTTAATGGTATCAAACAGTTCTTTCTGATCTGCTTTCTTGCGCCAGTCAGTGAAATCCACCTCTAGCCAATAAGTCGCCTGAACTTGAAACAAGGACTGCAGCTTAGCCAAGGTTTCTACTTGCTCGCCATCTGTTAAAATCTGCAAGCCTTGAAGAGCAGCTAATAACTCATCCCTCTCAGACTCTGAAAACAAGGCCTTGTCTAAGACAAAATCCTTCATCAGAAAAATGCCCCCGCCCTTGCCTGGGCTGCAATAGATAGGGATTCCTGCCAAACTCAGCTTGTCTACATCTCGATAGATGGTCCGAATAGATACTTCAAATAGTGAGGCTAATTCGGGAGCTGTTGTGCGGCCTTGCTCTAAAAGAAGATATAAGATTTTAAAAAGTCTGCTTTCTGTCATAAAACCACCTCGCTACTATTATAACAATTTCTTCTATAAATGTTTTACCATTCCCATAAAGAAGATTTTTTTAAACGGTCGGAGGAAAGAATTTATAATTTGAAGAACATCTCTTTAAACGACTATCATTCTTTTTCTGTCCAATAAACTGAGTAAATTCTTGACAGCTGGTCCTTAGTCCATTATGATAGATAGTAAACTGACTAGAGATTGAGGATATTAGAATGACAAATCCAACCTTTGGTGAAAAGGAAGCAAATGTAGAATATGTGACCCGCTACGGAGTCTATGCCGTTATCCCAGACGAAAAGAAAGAAAAGATTATTTTGGTCCAGGCGCCTAATGGGGCTTGGTTTCTGCCCGGTGGAGAGATTGAAGAGGGGGAAAACCATCAGACTGCCCTTGAACGCGAGCTGATGGAAGAACTTGGATTCACAGCCCAGCTTGGACGCTATCTTGGACAAGCTGATGAATATTTTTACTCTCGCCATCGCGACACCCATTTCTACAACCCGGCCTACCTGTATCAGGTCACCTCTTTCCAAGAAGTCCAAAAACCGCTGGAAGATTTCAACCAGCTTGCCTGGTTCCCAGTCGAAGAAGCTATTGAAACACTAAAACGCGGCAGCCATAAATGGGGTATCCAAGCCTGGAAAAATACACTTAAAGCTTAAAGAAATCATTCACAATTTATAGCAAACATGTTATAATAATAGCAGGTATAAAGCAGGAGGAAATCGTATGAAGCTTATTAATACAACAAACAGTCATGCTGACCTTGTCAAAAGCCAATTGGAAAGCACCGATGCGATATTAGTCGAAGTTTATTCTGCTGGAAACAGCGATGTTGTTTTTACACAAGCTCCTCTTCACTATGAAATTTTGATTTCAAACATGCACCGTGCTGTACGCGAACAGGAAATCGAAAAAATCAGAGAATTTTTCTTGAAGAGAAAAATTGATGCAAATGCTATTGATAAAGCTGCTATCCGAACGATTTACGCTAATAATCTAATCGAAATTTCCATTCCTGTTAAACAGTAAAAACTAAGGCCTGGCCTTAGTTTTTTTATTGTTTATAGATCATGGTAATGTGAGGTGTCGATTCAAAAATAAAGGGTTGACCAACTGCCTTGAAGCCATACTTTTCATAGAGAGCAGCCACCTGATCCTGAGCCTCTATTTCAATTTCCTTTCCTGGCCATTTTTCAGCACATAATTGCAAGATTTCTCTAATAAGCTGTCCTCCTAATCCCTGTCCTCGTACAGACTGAGCTGTGACTACTCGACCAAAGACTAAATGCTCTCCCTCTTCAAAGACCCGAGCATAAGCATCAATTTCCCCTTGTTTATTAGCATGGTAAACATGCACTGCTTCTAGGTCCTTCTCATCCAGTTCATGATAAATGCGCTCCTGCTCCACCACAAAGGTGTCAATGCGCAATTTTAAGATTTGATAAAATTCTATCGGGTTCAGCTCTGTTAATTTTTTCCTAGACCACATACTTGTTTCCTTTATCTTTTTAATGTATAATAAGTGCAAATGCAACTATCGAGGAGTTCCTATGGATTACCGTCAACTTTTCCGGAAAATGGGATTTATTTCCAGACAAGCCATGATGAAAATGAATCAGAAAGCCAGTAACTACGGCCTAGACAATAATTTATTTCTACTGCTCATTCGTATTGTCGAAAATGAAGGTCTCAGCCAATCACAACTGGCAGAGCTGGTGCAGATTGACAAGACTACCCTCAGCCGATCCCTAGGAAAGCTGGAAGATAGGGGCTTGATTATCAAAAAGACCAAAGCTCAAAATAAGAAGTTCAAAGAGCTCTATCCTAGCAATCAGGCTCTCAAACTCTACGACCAGCTGATTGGCTTTGAAAATACCTATGCCAGTCAGGCTCTGCAGCAACTGACTTCCTCTGAGCTCTTTCAGCTCCAAAATATTCTAGCTAAAATAGACACTCCTAAGGTATAACTAGTATAACAGAAAATAGTTGCAAACGCAACTGTTTCTTTCTTCTAATCTAGCTCCAAACCAAAACATCCTCAAATCTATCTAAAAAAATGGCTCGCCATTAAAGGGCAAAGCCATTTTTTATTTTGGAAACTTACTTGCTCTCAAAGCCTTCTGCAACTGCTTCCGAAAAGTTTTCTTCTAAAATTTCTGCACAGTGGTCACAGACAAAGGCTTGATAACTGCGCTCTTTAACTGTTGTGTCAATGCGGCGGCAGCGATCACAGACTTGCCCCTGCGCATGCTCTACGACAAAAGCTACATCTTCAAAGACTAGAGCGCCTTCTGGAGCAGGTCCTTCAGCAATCGTTAATTGTGAAACGATAAGAAGCTGAGCCACATCGCTGTTGACCGCTTCCAGCAAGGTCTTGATGACTTCATTCGGATAGACAGTCAGGTGTGCTTCCAACGATTTCCCGATAACCTTCTCATTGCGGGCTTCTTCCAAGGCTTTCTGAGCCTGACTGCGGAAGTCCATAAAGGCAGACCAAGTGTCCAAGATTTCTTCTTGATTTGGGAAAGTCTGAGCTTCTGGCAATTCGGATAACTGAACAAATTCTTCCTCTTCGTGTTCTAGGTAAGACCAGATTTCTTCTGCTGTGTGTGGCAGAATCGGCGTCAACAGCTTGGTAATCTTGACCAAAATGTCATAGAAAACAGTCTGCATCTGACGACGTTCCAATGATTTAGCTGCTTCGATATAGACGACATCTTTGGCAAAATCCAGATAGAAAGCAGACAAGTCAACGGTCACAAAGTTGACAATCGCTTTATAAATTGTCAGAAACTCAAAGTCTGCGTAAGCCTTGCGAATAGTGTCTACTAATTGATTGAAGCGGATAGTCATGTATTTATCAACGGAGCGAAGCTCTTCGTAAGCTACAGCATCCTCAACTGGATTAAAGTCAGAGGTATTAGCAATCAAGAAACGCAAGGTATTCCGAATCTTACGGTAGGTTTCAGAAACTTGGCTCAAGATATCCATGGAGATACGAACGTCATTGCTGGAGTCGACACTGGTTACCCAAAGACGCAAGATTTCCGCACCAAATTGTTTTTCCACGTCACTTGGAGCAATGGTATTTCCAAGGGATTTAGACATCTTTTCACCCTTACCATCTAGAGCAAATCCTTGTGACAAGATTTGTTTGTAAGGGGCCACGCCATGGTTGGCAACTGATGTGATAAGAGATGAGTTGAACCAACCACGGTATTGGTCTGAACCTTCTAGATAAAGATCAGCTGGGTAAGTCAATTCCGGACGGTTGACCACTACACCATTCCATGATGAACCTGAGTCAAACCAAACGTCCATGATATCCGTTTCCTTGGTAAATTCGCCATTTGGAGAACCTGGATGAGTAAATCCTTCTGGTAAGAGGTCTTTTGCTTCACGCTTCCACCAGACGATAGAGCCGTGCTCCTCAAAGAGCTGAGCCACGTGTTCGATGGTTTCTGCTGTCATGATTGGTGTTCCGTCTTCGGCATAGAAGATTGGAAGTGGAACTCCCCAAGCTCGCTGACGAGAGATAACCCAGTCACCACGGTCACGAATCATATTGTAGAGGCGTACTTTCCCCCATTCAGAATGGAATTTAACCTTGTCAATTTCGTCCAAAATTTCTTGACGGAATTTAGATACAGAGGCAAACCACTGCGGTACTGCCCGCCAGATGATTGGCTTCTTAGTACGCCAGTCAAATGGATAAGAGTGAGAAATTTCTTCCTGAGCAAGGAGCAAATCACCAAGCTTTTCAATAACCGTCGGCACAACCTTATCATAGAACTGTCCTTCAAAGTCAGGACCAGCATTTTCCATCATAATACCACGCTCATTAACAGTGACAAATACTTCCAAGCCATTAGCTACACCGACATTATAGTCGTCCTCACCAAAACCAGGCGCTGTATGGACAATACCAGTACCAGAGTCAGTCGTAACGTGGTCACCCAGGATAACAAGTTCATCTACAGCGGTATCCCATGGGTGAACTGTCACGATGTGGTTTAATTCTTGACCACGGTAGGTAGCCAAAACTTGAACATCAGCCCAGCCAAATTTCTCAGACAAGCTGTTCAATAATTCAGACGCTACAATAAACTTGCGACTTTCACCCGCAGGCTGGGCCAAAACATAGTCAATATCTGCTCCAACTGTCAAACCACGGGAAGCTGTAATGGTAAATGGAGTTGTTGTCCATACAACGATGTAAGTATCTGTGTCCAATACTCCTTTACCCTCTTTGACGCGGTTAGCATAGTAGAGAGAGGTGGAAACCAAATCATGGTATTCAATTTCTGCTTCAGCCAAAGCTGACTCAGAAGACCAAGACCAGTAAACTGGCTTAGCGCCACGGTAGATGTAGCCTTTCTTAGCCATTTCGCCAAAGACACGAATCTGAGCCGCTTCATAATCAGAAGTCAAAGTAACATAAGGATTATCCCAGTCACCAGAAACACCCAAACGCTTGAAGTCCTCTTTTTGCTTTTCGACTTGGCTAAGCGCATAGTCCCGACACATGTTGAGATATTCTACCAAGTCCAACTCTTTGCGCTTAACGCCTTGTTTTGCCAATACCTGCTCAATCGGAAGACCATGCGTATCCCATCCTGGAATGTAAGGCGCATAGTAACCAGCCATAGACTTTGAGCGAACAATGATATCTTTGGAAATCTTGTTCATAGCATGGCCGACGTGAATATTCCCGTTAGCATAAGGAGGGCCATCATGCAGGATAAAGTGCGGCTTGCCTTCATTCAGCTCCTGACGGCGTTGATAAAGCTTAGCTTGATCCCATTCCTTTTGCCAGATTGGCTCCTTATTTGGAAGACCGGCCCGCATAGGAAAAGCAGTTTTCCCAAGATTAAGTGTTTCTTTCAGTTTCATTCTATTCCTCTTTATTTTTAAAATTACAAATTAAAAACCGCAAACTTCTCCAAAAAGGACGAAAATTCGCGGTACCACCTTTGTTTAGGCAAGAGAATAGCATGATGCTCCTCTTGCCCCTCTTTGTCCGTAACGTGGACTGCCGTCTCATCCTACTGATTTCAGACGAAAGTTCTGTAAAATGATAGCCCAAGCAAGATGGACTGCAGATCTCTCACCATCATCTGCTCGCTGAAAGTATTTTGCTTGGTCTGTGTTTTTACAATCTTAGCTTCTTTAAAAATTATAAAATATTTACTGGAACTTTTTGTTCCCCATTTGTATCATCATCGTGATGGTCAGCTTCTGAGTTTTCCTCAGCTGCGTGAGCTTCTATATCTTCATCGCTAAGCGGAGAAAAAGCTTGAGTCGCAGCTAATTCACGGTTAGCAGCTTCAATGCGCTCTTGCAACTCAGCCATTTCCTCTGGAGAAAATTGACGAGTAACATCCACTTCTTCCTCGCGGATAACTGCCTCTTCTCCCAGTACTTCAGATACAACTTCCTTGAAAGCTTCATCGCTGGTCTGCAGATAAGTAGCTGTCGGACGAAGGATTTCTTCCCATTCAGACGAATCCACAATGCTGAGTTGGCTCTCAATGGTTGATTTCAAACGTTGATGGAAGACACGTGTTTTGTTTTTCAGTTCTTCTGTTTCAATGGCTACTTTCTTAGCATTGTCAGCCGCCTGACGCAAAATTTCATCAGCCTTGTACTTAGCTCCATCCAATAAATGCTGCGCATCCTGCTCTGCCTGACGAACAATATTTGTAGATCGCTCATTGGCAGCAACCTTAACGCGCTCAGCCGTATCTTGAGCAATCAAAACAGACTGGCTGAGAGAGTCTTTCATCTCATCAAAATATGTCAGACGCTCTTCAAGATTGCGAATTTTTGCTTCTTTTTCGTGGTTTTCACGAACCAAGTCCTCATAATCGCGGACAACGATGTCAAGGAATTCATCTACCTCTTCAACATCATAGCCTCTAAACTTGGTTCCAAAGGATTTATCTTTAATTTCTAATGCTGTAAGTGTCATAGTTCCTCCTCATTTACTAGCTAATAATTCAACAGTTAACTTATGTTTTCCATTCTTGGAAAGGCCATTTTCTCTTAAAACCTTAAATCTTCCAAATCGTCTAACGCTAATCAAGTCTTCAAGCCCGACCTGCTGGCTGGTATTGTCATTAACAGCATAGTTCATTTTCACATGCTTGCCAGAAATCAGCTGAGCAGCCTGACTCCTTGATAACTTAAAGGTACTAGCTACCAACTTGTCCAAGCGAAGGCTAGATGCTAAAATTTCTCTGGTGACAGACTGATTCTGCTCTTTCAACTGCTCTGCAAAGGATACTTCCTTTAATTTGACAGGCATCTTTGCAACTTTGGTGACATGATCTATAAAATACTGGGCCAGTCTTTTATCTACAAAGAGCTGAGCACGGTCTCCAACCACAAGAATATCACCAAAGGTCCGTCTTTCAATCCCTAATTGATTGAGAAGAGTTCCCATAATCTGCGAATGACTGATTTTATAAAATTTGCTTGCATAGGAAATTTCCAGCAAGCTCAATTCAAAATCATCCATATTCAGTTGGTAATAAGAAGGCGCCACAAGAACTCTTGCCAGTTCACTTGGAAAATAATCCGAACTAGCAAAGACTTGCACATCATATTGCTTGCCAATATTCTTCAGGATTGAGACCTGATGGGGATTCAGAAAAGGCGTTGTTTCAAACGCATAGGTATCTTGAACCCGCTGAAGCAGCTCCAGACTCCTATCAATAAACTCTCGATCCTCATGCGAAAAGTGTTGATATAAATCTTTCATCATAATAACATTAGTAAGACGCTTATTAAATAAAAGACCACACGATTTAAAAGGTTTAAAGCCAGAATTGCAACCCAAACGGTAAAGTCCAGCCCTGCAAACTGCAAGGGAAGACGGCGGAAAAGTTTTAAATACGGTTCTACAATGCGTGTTAGAAACTCTCCGAATTTAGTTTGATAGGCTCCTGGAAACCAAGATAGAAGTGCATAGACAATCAAGGCAATGCTATAAAGATCGAAAAGATTAGAGATGGCACGAATTACAAAATATAACATATCTCTTATCTACTGCGCTTCATATCAAAGTCGAATTCGCTGATTTCAACATCGTTTGGCAGACGGATATCTTCCACATTTACCACTACATTAATCGGAGTCAGCAAATACATAGTGCTTGCAACTTTTTTCAAATTTCCAGCCAAGACATAACGCGCACCGTCTAGGTAGTCTAAACAGCGACGAGCCTGTACCTCAGTCATATACTGGAAGTCAATCAGGATGCTTTCATTGGCCAAAAGCAGGTCAACAATTTCAGTCGCTTCCTCATATCTCCTCGGATAACGAACATCAATCGTAATCTTCTCATCCGCATTTGCACGGTGCTGAGCCAATTCCTGCTGACGTGCATGCAGTCTGGTAATATTCTCTGTCGAAGATTTCTGTTGTGCCTGTGGTTTAGGCTGTGGCTTGGCCGCAGCAACCGGACGAGGAGCCGGCTTGCTCTCTCTGACTGGCTTAGGCTGAACCAATTCAGGCTTCTGCTTAACAGGCGCCGCAGGTCTGCTGACAGTCTGCTCCTGAAGCTCACTCTCATCTCCATCTTCTGTAAAATAATCTATAAATTTATCAAATCTATCTTTTAATGACATATTTCTTTCCTATTTAAAAAATGCTGTACCAATTCTGACATAGGTCGAGCCATGGGCAATTGCTTCTGGATAATCACGGCTCATTCCCATGCTTAATTCAGAAAAGGGCATATTATTTAACTGTTTCTTTTTTAATTCTTTTTGTAGTTGATGAGCCTTTTCAAAAATTTGGTTCAGCTCCTCATGACTAGCTTCAAACGGAGCCATAGTCATCAATCCCACAATTTGAACATTTTCTAATTTTTTAAGTTCAGGCAGGATAACTTCAAGTTCTTCAATCAAAAAGCCATGCTTGCTCTCTTCTTTAGAAATATTCACCTGCAGAAAACATTTAATCACATGTTCAGCCCGTTTGTCAATCTCCTTGGCCAATTTTACAGAATCTAAAGCGTGAAAGTAATCAACATAGTTAATCACATCCTTGACTTTTCTCCTCTGCAAACTGCCGATCAGGTGCCAGGTCAGATTCTCATCTTTCAGAGCATGGTATTTATCTAGAAATTTATCTACCCGATTTTCTCCGATATGCTGAATACCTGTACGAACAAGCTCCTGAGTAGTTTCGCAGTCAACATATTTGGTAACTGCAATGATATTTACTGAATCTTTCAAACGCTGGGCTTGCTCCGCCGCCTGAGCGACGGATTGAAAGACCAGCTCTTTATTATTCTGCAAATTCATGATTTAGATTAACGATTTCTGAAGAACGGAGGTGTTTCCAACTCATCATCATCTTCATTAGTTTCTGCATAGCGCTCCACGCGGGCTGAGGAACTTGGTTCAGCCTGACGAACAATCGCTTCGCGGCGAAGATCCCAATCACCAAAGGCTGAACCTTTAGGCGCATCCGTTCTTTGACGGCTTGGAGCAGGAATATCAACCGTTTCGGTCATATCAAAGTTTCGTTCAAACTGTCCTGAGCGAACTTCGCGATTTGGCTCAACTTGCTGCGGACGGCTTGGACTAGTAGGTTGTGGTGTCTGACGAATGCCGCTGACCTTTTCAACCTTGTCCTGACGGACACCAGTAGCCACAACAGTCACGCGAATTTCATCCTTCATAGACTCATCAATCGCAGTACCGAGCCAGATGTTCACCCCATGACCTGCTGCTTGGTTGACAATTTCTGAAGCTTCTTCAGCTTCAATCAAGGTCATATCTAGGCCACCAGTAACGTTGACAATTACGTCCTCTGCACCATCAATGGTTGTTTCCAAAAGAGGTGAGTAAATAGCTTTGCGAGCAGCTTCGATAACGCGTTCTTCACCGCTACCAACACCAATTCCCATCAAAGCATTACCCTTGTCTGCCATAACTGTTTTCACGTCGGCAAAGTCAAGGTTAATCAGTCCTGGGCTGGTAATCAAGTCAGTAATCCCTTGGACACCTTGGCGAAGAACATTATCTGCTTCACTGAGTGCTTCAAGGAGCGGAGTCTTCTTATCTACAATTTCAAGCAAGTTGTTATTTGAGATAATCAAGAGTGTGTCTACATGCTCTCGAAGTTCGTTGATTCCCTCTACCGCAAAAGTTCCACGCTTGCTTCCTTCAAAACCAAAAGGACGTGTAACTACAGCAACAGTCAGAGCACCAACATTTTTGGCGATACGAGCGATTACTGGAGCAGCACCTGTCCCAGATCCACCACCCATACCAGCAGTGATGAAGACCATATCTGCTCCTTGCAGAGCTTCAGTCAGGACTTCTTCGCTTTCTTCAGCAGCCTTGCGGCCAACTTCAGGCTGACCTCCAGCACCGAGCCCGCGAGTCAGCTTAGGACCGAGCTGAATAACTGTTTCAGCTTTGGCACTGCTAAGAGCTTGAACATCTGTATTTGCTGCGATGAATTCAACACCAGCAACACCTTCATCAATCATTCGGTTGATGGCATTACCGCCACCTCCACCGACACCAATAACTTTAATTACTGCGCCTTGTGCGGCAGCAGCGTCAAATGAAAATGTCATATTCTCTGTATTCTCCTTAATCAAACATTTTGCCAATTAGGTTGCGCATCCGATCTGTAATACCGGTTTTTGGTTCTTGGTTTGGCACATCAGCACTGGCAACTGGAACTTCTTGGACCGGCTCCTCAGGAATCTCATCAGCTGGTTGAGGTTCAAAGCGTGGTACTGACTGAGCAGGACGCTCAAAGGATACAGGTCGATGGCGTAGTTGCTCATCACCATGAACAGCAACCTGAGCCAGCATGTCCACATCTGTTAAGTTTCCAGCATACTCTGACAAACTGATAACATGTGCAAAGGCTGGATTGCGAATGCCGATTTGATTTGGCACATAAAGCTTGACATTTACGCCAAACACTTCCTGAGCAAGCTCAACCACTCCTGGAAGAATAGCTGCTCCACCAATAATCACAATGCCGCCTGGCAACTCAAGAAGATGCCTTCTATCCAAATCGCGCTTGATTTGCTCAAAAATGTGTTGGATACGAGCAGAAATAATTTCAGCCAGATACTTTTCAGTTACTTCAACTGGCTCAATCTCGCCAATCACTTCTACTTGGAAGGACTCTGTCCCAGCTTCTGGAACATAAGCAGACCCATAGTTAAACTTAAGACTTTCAGCCAACTTTTGCGAAGTCTTCAAAACCTTGGAGATGTCCTTGGTTACGTAGTCGCCGCCTTCTTGGTATATATTCGTATATTGAAGTTCTTGACCTTTAACAGAAGCCACTGTAGTTTGGCCGCCGCCCATATCAATAACAGTTGCACCAAACTCACGTTCCCCTTCGTTCAAGATTGACTTAGTCATAGCCAATGGGGAGATAATTACGTTCTCAAGCTGAACTCCCGCGCGCTCCACTGTCTTGCGGAGGTTGTGGAGAATAGTCCGTGGTCCAGTGTAGAGAAGTCCACGCATTTCTAAGCGAATCCCCATCATACCGCGTGGGTCACGAATCCCTTGGAAACCATCCACTACAAACTCTTCTGGAATGAAAGTAATCACTTCACGGTCAGGAGTCATACTCTTAGTCAGAGCAGATCTAACAACATTCTCTACATCTGTATCTGTGATTTCCTTAGAATCACTAGTCACAGGAATCATGCCCTGAGTTGGCTCAATCTGTAAGAGATTAGCCGGAAGTCCGACATTAACTAAACCAATTGAAATGCCTGCCTTTTCTTCTGCTTGAGAAATAGCTGTCTTAATGGCAGCAGCAGCAGCCTCAATATCAACAATAATTCCATCTTTAACGCCAGCACTTTTTGCGTTGCTGACCCCAATAACATTCATTTCATCGTTGATGTGCTCTGCCACCAACACTTTAATTGAGCTAGTTCCTATATCTAATCCAGTAAAAAAGCCGTCTCTAGCCATTACACCAGTCCTCTCTATCTTCCATGTTTCCGGTCTATACTAATAACGCTAAAAATTAGAGTTACCCAAGCTTTATTATAACATAAAGAAAATGAAAATGCGCAGTTTTTCTACATATAATTTAGCGATTTTCGGTATTTCCCGGGTTTTCTGTTGAATTTTGTGGCTCTGCAGATTCTTGTTCTTGACTTTCTGTCACCTGCTCAGCCGCTTGTTCTGTTGGCTGTCCCGTCGCTTCCTCTTCTGCTTTCTGCTTTTCTTCGTCAGAAGAAGACGACTCGTTTTGAGCTCCTTCAACATAACTAAAAATCCCTGCTTCCATATCTACAACACTAGGTACACCCTCTTCCAACTGTGATTGGATTCCCTTGTAATATGGTAGTTTTTTAGCAATATGTGAAATTGGTACCAAGATTTTATTACCGTCATGCATAGTCAGCGTAACCAAGTCCGGAGTCACCTTACTTGGGGTCAGCTGAACTGTCTTAATATTTTTCTTAACCGAAGCCGGTACTTTTTCAATTTGAAGAGCAAATTCTTTAATCAATTTTTTATCTGAAAACTCTATCGAAATATGGGTTTCCGGCATAGAATCTGCAGCAGTCGGGTCCGAAATAATCTCCCCATTTGTCAGAATAGGATAGTACTGCCCACCCTTATGCAGATAGGCCAGAACTCCGTACTCCTTGACCTTTACCTGAAAAGTAATCGGAAACTGATAAGCCATCTCCAGGTTGTTAATCCAAGGACTAGAAGCTTTCATATTGCGGATATGATTGCCGCCATTGATAAAGGTTGTTAAAGTATAGTCCTTCTCATCAATCTTACTGCTTTTGAGCAGGTCTTCCTGACTGACCATTTGATTCCCTGAAAATTTGATAATCTTCATGGTCGCCAGTGGCGTCAAAAAATAAACTGACAGGAGAAAAATCAAGCCACTGCCCAGCAAAACTGGCAGTGCTCGATAAATATGAATCCTCGAGATATGCACCTTAGCAGCTTCTTTTTCTGCCTTTTTCTGAAGTTTCTCCAGTTTTTTGCGCTCTTTCTCACTCAATTCAGTCTCTAGCTCAGATTCAGATGATTCATCTTCCAAATATTCTGTTTCTTCCTCTTCATAAGATGAGTCATCTTCTTCCGTCTCTTCAGCTATTTCTTCGCCTTCGATTGAGTCCTCAGCTTCAGCTTCTTTTACTTCCTCTTCTTCCAGCTCCTTTTGTTTACTGGCCTCTTCCTGAGCCTTCTTTTCAAGATATTCTTTATTTCGTTTCTGCCATTCAGAGAGGGGCTCACTTACCTCTTCCTTTGGCTCATCGTGGTTTTTCTTGCTCATTTCTTTCCTTTGTCAATATCCGCCTTCAATAAAGCATAAAATTCATCTACAGACTTGATTTCCTGAGAATTCTTCATAGCTTGATGATAAGAAGCTTGATTCGCCAAAAGGTCATCAAGGGCTGTCTGTAAATTGCTCATATCCAGCTGTTCCTCTGCCAATTGCTTGGCATATCCCTTTTTCACAAAATAATCGGCATTTTCAATCTGATCGCCGCGGCTGGCTTCCCGTCCCAGAGGAACGATAATGTGCAGCTTAGCCATGGCCAAGAGCTCAAAGATTGTATTGGAA
Source organism: Streptococcus sanguinis (assembly GCF_003943735.1). Classification (GTDB taxonomy): domain Bacteria; phylum Bacillota; class Bacilli; order Lactobacillales; family Streptococcaceae; genus Streptococcus; species Streptococcus sanguinis_E. The sequence continues at coordinate 176,513 of NZ_RJMV01000001.1, forward strand.
CCGCCGCGTGTCACCACTACATCTGCCAAGTCCATCAAAGGCTGGTAGAGGTCAGTCACATAGGCTCTGCGAAAGAGACGTTCAGACAGAACATCCAAACTTGCATCGCCTGTCAGATTGATGATGTTATAATGCTCGGTCAGTGCAGCCTGATTCTGGCTGACAAAGTCATTAAAGACCTTAGCACCTGCAGAACCACCGACGAAAAGCAGGGTTGGCAGTTCCTTATCAAAATACTGACGAATTTCTTCTAGTTCCTGCGGTGGGACTGACTCTTGACTGCCGACCTTGGTTACAGCTCCGACATGCTCAATCTTGGTCAGACTGGAAGGTTGCTCAAAGGTCGCATACATCTTGGTCGCACACTTATAGGCAATTTTATTGGCTAAGCCAATGGATAGATCCGATTCATGAACATAGACGGGCACTCCGGACAATCGGGCTGCAATCACGGGCGGAACGGATACAAAGCCTCCCTTAGAAAAAAGAGCCTGCGGCCGTACCTTGAGCATAATACCCAGCGACTGGAAAATCCCCCAAACGACCTTAAAGCCATCAAACAGATTCTGCCAAGAAAAGTAGCGGCGAAGCTTGCCCGTAGCTACCGAATGGAAAGTCACGTCCAGTCCTGACTTTTGGATTTCCTGGTACTCAATACCATGCTTATCACCAACATAGTGGACCTGCCAGCCTTCTTTGATAAATTTAGGAATCAGGAGAAGGTTGAGGGTTACATGCCCGACCGTTCCTCCGCCTGTAAATACAATCTTCTTCATCTTAACCTTTTAATTCTTCAAATGCTGCGAGGAATTCATCGCCACGAACTTCAAAATTACTATACATATCCCAGCTGGCATTGGCAGGACTGAGCAAGACAATGTCTCCTGGCTCCGATTGAGCAAAGGCCTTATGAGCCGCATCCCGGACATCAGTCGCATCCAGATAAGAAACACCAGCCTGATCAGCCGCCCTCTTTACACGTGCAGCCGATTGTCCTAAGATAACCATTTTCTTGAGTCCTTTGAGGTCAGGCACTAGCTCGTCAAATTCATTGCCACGATCCAAGCCACCTGCAATCAGAATCACCTTGCTATTGTCAAAACCAGATAAGGCTTTCTGGGTTGCCAAGATATTAGTAGACTTACTGTCATTGTAAAAGGCAACCTCATTTACCCGCCCCACATACTGGAGACGATGCTTAACACCTCCAAAAGCTGACAAGACTTCTTTAATCGTCTGATTATCAATACCACGCAGCTTGGCTACTGCAATCGTAGCCAGAGCGTTTTCGACATTGTGGCTGCCAGGAACGCCGATTTCAGCCGCCTGCATAATCGCTTCTCCACGGAAGGTCAAGACATCACCCTCTAAATAGGCACCATCCACCTTTTCAGTTGTTGAAAAAGGGACAACAGTAGCCTGAGTTTGACTAGCCATTTCCTTGGCCCAGTCCTGATTGAAATCCAAAACCAGATAATCATCAGCTGTCATGTTTTTCTGGATATTCCACTTGGCAGCTGCATAGTCCTCAACAGAACCGTGATAATCCAAATGAGTCGGCATGAGGTTAGTAATAACAGCTATTTGCGGATGAAAAGCCTCAATCCCCATCAACTGGAAGGAAGACAGTTCCATGACCAACGTATCTTTGCTGCTGGCTGTTTGGGCTACTTGACTAGCAGGAAAACCGATATTACCAGACAATAAACCGTTTTGACCGCCAGCCGTCAAGACTTGCGCAATCATGGTTGTGGTCGTCGTCTTACCATTTGAACCCGTAATACCAATAATCGGTGCTTCTGAAATGAGATAAGCCAACTCTACTTCAGTGATAACAGGAATCTTCTTTTCAAGAGCTCGAACGACCATAGCATTGTCATAAGGAATACCTGGATTTTTCACCATTAGTTCAAAATCTTCGTCCAGCAACTCCAAGGGATGACCTCCTGTCACCACTTTTATACCTTCTTCTAGCAAGGATTGAGCAGCAGGATTTTCCTCGAAAGGTTTACCGTCGTTAACTGTCACGATAGCTCCTAATTTATCTAAAAGGCGAGCAGCAGACTCACCCGACTTGGCCAATCCCAGAACCAAAACCTTTTTATTGGCAAAATTTGCTATTTTTTTCATAAGCAACCTCTTCCATTCATACTTCATTCTATTTTACCTTTTTTTGTGAAAATAAAAAAGTCATAGGAGTCTTTTATTTTCGACTGTAAGCAAGTTTTGAAAAAAATGATATGTTTTCATCTGTTTGAAATATTTTGTAACATAAACCTATTGTTTTTGTAAAAAAAAGAGCAAAAACTCAAAACGTCAATCCGACCTTCTAAGTTCTTGCTCATTTATTATTCTTCATCAAAATTCTTTTTTGATTTTTTAGGCTGCTTGAGACGATTAATATCCCGCAAAGCCAAGACGGTCACTACGGATAGGCCGAAACCTACAAAATATTCAGCCGGCAACTGGAAAATTTTAAAAATGCCTAAGCCAAATAAGATAATCAAGGCCACAATCAGTAAAACCATAGTCACAGCATTAACAGTCCCTTTAATACTGGATGGAACAGCAAAAATGTAGAAAAAGAGGATTAAAATCCCAATGATAAGATAAACCATCTTGCTGCTCCTTTCCCTTTTGCTTATTCAGCTGCAGCTGATTTTTTCTTTTTATTGGCTTTTTCGCGTTCTTGTTTGTTCAAAATTTGCTTACGCAGACGAATGGATTCTGGCGTTACTTCCATGTATTCATCATCATTCAAGAATTCCAAAGATTCTTCCAAGGTCAAGATACGAGGCGTCTTGATTACTGCTGTCTGATCCTTGGTTGCCGAACGAACATTGGTCATCTGCTTGGCTTTAGTGATATTAACAGTTAAGTCATTCTCACGAGAGTTTTCACCGATGATCATTCCTTCATAAACCTCAGTACCTGGATTGACAAAGATAGTTCCGCGCTCTTCGATAGACATGATAGAGTAAGTCGTTGCCTTACCAGCATCAATGGAAACAAGGGCACCACGGTGACGTCCACCAATTTCACCTGGAATCAATGGCAAGTATTGGTCAAATGTATGATTCATAATCCCATAACCACGAGTCATAGATAAGAACTCTGTAGAGTAACCAATCAAACCACGTGCTGGAACTAGGAAGACCAAACGAGTTTGACCATTACCAGTTGAAATCATATCCAACATTTCACCCTTACGTTCAGAAAGGCTTTGGATAACAGATCCTTGGTACTCTTCTGGAGTATCGATTTGGACGCGCTCAAATGGCTCACATTTGACACCGTCAATTTCTTTCACGATAACTTCTGGACGAGATACTTGCAGCTCATATCCCTCACGACGCATGGTTTCGATCAGGATTGACAAGTGCAATTCTCCACGACCTGAAACTGTCCACTTATCTGGTGAATCTGTTGGGTCAACACGAAGGGATACGTCTGTCTGCAATTCTGCTTGCAAGCGTTCTTCAACCTTACGAGAGGTTACCCATTTCCCTTCGCGACCAGCAAATGGTGAGTTGTTGACCAAGAAAGTCATTTGAAGAGTTGGCTCATCGATGTGTAGGATTGGAAGAGCTTCAACTGCGTCTGTTGGAGTGATAGTTTCACCAACAAAGATATCTTCCATACCTGATACGGCAATCAAGTCACCCGCTTTAGCTTCTTGGATTTCACGACGCTCCAAGCCAAAGAAACCAAAGAGTTTTGTGACACGGAAGTTCTTGGTAGTGCCATCTAGTTTAGAAAGGGTAACTTGATCCCCAACCTTAACAGTCCCTCGGAAGACACGTCCGATACCAATACGACCTACGAAATCATTGTAGTCCAAGAGTGAGACTTGAAACTGCAAAGGCTCATCTGAGTTGTCCACTGGAGCTGGGATATGGTCGATGATGGTATCAAAGATTGGAGCCATTGTTTTTTCTTGATCAGCTGGATCGTCTGACAATGAAGATGTTCCGTTGATAGCTGAAGCATAAACAACTGGGAAATCAAGCTGGTCATCGTCTGCACCAAGCTCAATGAAGAGTTCCAATACTTCGTCCACTACTTCTGCTGGACGAGCTGATGGTTTGTCAATTTTGTTGACAACAACAATTGGGACAAGGTCTTGTTCTAAGGCCTTTTTCAATACGAAACGAGTTTGTGGCATGGTTCCTTCGTAGGCATCTACCACCAAAACAACACCGTCAACCATTTTCATGATACGCTCTACTTCACCACCGAAGTCCGCGTGTCCTGGTGTGTCCATGATATTGATACGAGTTCCGTTGTAAGCAACGGCTGTATTTTTAGCAAGGATCGTAATACCGCGCTCTTTTTCGATATCGTTTGAGTCCATAGCACGCTCTGCCAACTCTGTACGAGCATCAAGAGTTTCAGACTGTTTCAATAATTCGTCAACAAGGGTTGTTTTCCCGTGGTCAACGTGGGCGATAATCGCAATGTTACGGATATCTTCTCTTAATTTTGTCATTTTTTCCTCTGAATTTTTAAATTTTATTTCTAACTGAACAATTATACCACAGACGCAGGCAAAAAACACGGCTTTGATAAGTGTAAATGTTTTCATTAAAAAATATGGGAGCTGCATGAGTATTTGCATTTCCCATCCTGAAAATTTATGATATGATTTAGAAAAAAAAACAAGGAAAACAGATGCGCCTCGACCAACTGCTGGCTGCCAATCATATCAGCCGAAAAAAGATGAAACAAAGCCTTTTGCAAAAACAGATTTTAGTGGATGGTAAGCCCGCCTACAAACTCAGCCAAAACGTTGATACCGGCCTGCAGCAGATTACTTTTCAAGGAAAACAGGTCAGCGGCCCTGCCCACCGTTACTACATGCTGAATAAACCCTCTGGCGCAGTCACAGCCAATCGTGACGCTGAAAAATTGACTGTCCTGGATTTGCTGGATAAGGAGATAGAAAAAGAAAATCTTTACTCTATCGGACGGCTGGATAGAGATACAGAAGGACTTCTTCTGATTACCGATAATGGTCCTTTGGGATTTCAGCTGCTGCACCCTCAATATCATGTCGAAAAAACTTACTATGTAGAAGTCAATGGACCTTTGACCCTTCAGGACAAAATTGCCTTTCAAGAAGGCATTCGCTTTTTAGACGGTACTGTCTGTCAGCCCGCCCAGCTCACTATCTTCTCTAGCCGCTCCAGTCTGAGCCGTGCTAGCGTCAGGATTTCTGAGGGGAAATTCCACCAGATCAAAAAGATGTTTCTGGCAGTTGGTGTTAAAGTCACCTATCTCAAACGAATTCAATTTGGAGATTTTACATTAGACCCAGACCTAGCAAAAGGTGATTGCCGTCCTTTAAACCAAGAAGAATTAGGAATTATTAAAAAATATTTGGAGAAAAGTTGGTAAAAAAAAGCTTTAAAAAATAAAGCTTTTTCTTAATTCCTAAAACCGTTCATGAATTGTTTTATCAGCTAGCTTTCACCTTGCCATTCCAAGAATCCAACCCATAAGAAAGAATATAGATTTCTTTAAATCCTTGTTTTTTCAGATACAGAGCCGCATTGGTCACGCGCTGACCGCGACTATTTTCATAGAGGAGAACAGCCTTGTCCTTACGAAGTGCACCGACACTATCCTTGAGCTGCTGAGATGGAATATTGCGAGCACCTAAGATATGCTTACGGTGAAAATCAGATGGATCCCGCAGATCAACCAACTGACCTTGGCGAATCAAGTCTTCAAATTCCCCGTTATCCACGATTTTTGCTGCCTGACGAAGGCGCAGATAATTAAAGCCCATCCAGCCAAGTATTCCCAAAAGTACCGCCCACAAAATCCAAATTGTCATCTCAAGTCTCCTTTTTCTTTTCTAAATATTCTAACTCTAAGCGATGTTCTCGGCGCAAGACAGCCTCCGCCTCAAAATAAGCTAGCTTATCCATTAGACCGGCGTCGTAAATCCTCTTCAGCTCGATTTTCATCATTTCAATATCGTAAAGGCGCTTGCCCATATAGATAATGATTCCGAAACTTTTAAGAAATTGCTGAACATCATACAGGGTTTTCATGAGCTATATTTTATCAGATTTTCCAGCGCTTTTCAAGATGAAAAAAGCAGAAAGGAAAGTCTGTTCCCTTCTGCTTCGCATGGATCATTTTTTATAAACCTGGTGCTTGACCAATTTCAGCTGTCAGCATCCAGATAGTCTTTTCAAGGTCAGCCTTGGCACCGACAAAGATATCATTGGTTACATCGTCCCCTTCTTCGTCTGTTACATCCAAAGCTTCTTGGTAAAGACCTGTCAGATAGCGGAAAATATCAATCACACGTGCCAGACTTTCTTCTACATCCTTGCTGAATTCACCAGCTTTTTCTTCAATCTTGCTGTGTTGGATAAACTCTGTCAAGGTAGAATAAGGCTTGCCTCCCAATGTAATCAAGCGCTCGCTAACTTCATCCAAAGTTGTATCCAAAGTTTCCATGTATTCATCCATTTTTGGATGCCAAACCATGAAGCCTGCTCCACGCATATACCAGTGAACTTGGTGAAGAGCGATATGAGCTGTATAAAGGTCTGCCACTACTTGATTAAGAATAGCCTTAGTCTTTGGCAAAGACTTTTGATTGCTGAAAGTTGCTACGTCAGTTGCTGCACCATTTTTTACTTGTGTCATTGTATTTACCTCGTTTTTATTTATAATGATTCTAATCTTTTTAGATTATGGTTTAATTATAATGCTTCTAAATAAGAAAGTCAAGACAAAAGATTCAAAAAAAGACTTTATTAGAAAAGTTGCAAAATTTCAGAATTTTTCTGTTTAAAATTACGAATAAATAAGTATGATTCATCTATACTTTTTTCTACTTGGCACTGTCTTTGCCTCATTCCTAGGCTTGGTCATCGACCGCTTCCCAGAGAGGTCTGTCATCTCTCCCGCTAGTCATTGCAATGCCTGCGAGAAAATATTAGCACCGCGTGATTTGATTCCTATTTTTTCCCAAGTCATGAACCGGCTTCGTTGCCGCTTCTGCGGAGACAAGATTCCCTTACGCTATTTATTTTTTGAATCTATCTTGGGCGGTCTTTTTCTGGCAACTTCGCTTGGCACGATTTCCATCAGTCAACTCCTACTACTCACCATGGGCTTGACTCTAGCCATCTACGATCAAAGAGAGCAGCAATACCCTTTGATGATCTGGTTGGTTTTTCAGCTTTTGCTGCTGATGACAGCGGGCGTCAATCTTCTCATGCTCTTCTTTTTAGCCCTAGGACTTCTAGCCTTCTTTTATAATCTTCGTATTGGAGCTGGCGACTTTCTATTCCTTGCTTCCTGCTCAGCCATTTTCAGTCTGACGGAAATTCTCATTCTTATCCAAATCGCTAGCTTCGCTGGTCTCGCCTGTTTTTGCTTTAAAAAGAAAAAAGACAGGCTGGCATTTGTACCCTGTCTTTTGTTTGGTGTGGTGGTGATTATTTCTTATAAATCCCTACTCTTTTACTGAACTGGAACCCAAAGCTCAACTTCTGCATCCATAGGATTCCCGTTTAAAAGTATTTCTAAGATAATTCCATCTTGGTAAAGGGAACTGCTTTCTTCCTCAAAAAAGTTATCCTCCAATTGGTCAAACAGGGGTCTTGATTTATCACCACTGGCTGAACTTACTAAATAATCTTTCTCTGGGACGAGAATGCTTTCGTAGTCTGCCACAGCATTCTTTGCCGCAACTCCTGCGTAGTATTGAATACCATCTTTATGAGGAACAATCAAAGCATAGCCTTTTTTGTCTAGAGAATGGGGCATCAATTTCCCCAGCATTCCTTCTTTAAATAACTGAGCGTAGAACGCTGTCTTCTCTTTAGAATAGTGCTGTTCATGAACCGTAGTTCCTTCTATCAAAGTACTCCTGCAAATCAGGGTAAACGATGGTTTGGTTTGATGTTTCATTATATGAACTCCTTTCTTTATGGTATAATCATAACAAAAGTAATATGACATCTATCTGTCATATTTAAGGAGAAAATCATGAAAATTGACCGTCAAATGGGAATCATTTCTCATTTAGTAAATCAACGAAAAACAACAGCTAAAGAACTATCAGAACTTTTTAAAGTCAGCACCCGAACTATTATGAGAGATATTGATGATTTATCTCTTGCAGGCATTCCTCTCTATGTAATGAAAGGAAAAAACGGAGGAATTTTTCTTATGGAAGACTTTCAAACTGATAAACCTCCCTTGACTCAATCCGAACGACTTTCAATCGAATCCGGTTTAAAAAGTCGCTATCAAGTATTGGAAGATACCTCTACTTTCAATGCTATATTGAAATTAAATGCTACCAATACATACTCTGATTTCGAAATTGATTTGTCTCTATCTCAAGGGAACTTGGAAATACGAACTTTGATTTTTAAGTTATTGGAAGCTATCAGAGGTAGAGTAAAAATAAAATTTTCCTATATTAATTTACAAGGACTGGTGAGTCAAAAAAATTGTGAGCCTTACCGTATTGTCTATAAGGACCGGAGTTGGTATATGGATGCCTACGATACTGATAAAGCGCGTTTTTCTGTTTTTAAAGTTGCTAGAATTAGTGAACTTACTCTCTCTGATACTTTTTCAAAAAGACATTTTACACCACTTCCCTATGATGGTGGTACATGGATGAATGAAAACAAAGTACCTGTCATCCTACATGTCCAGAAAATTGTCCTTGATCGATTTGTGGAACTCTTAGGCTATAATGCCATAAAACCTATTAATAGCAATATTTACGAGATTACTTATCCTTTAAACGACAATGATTGGGGATACAATACCTTGCTTGCTTTTGGAAAATACATCACTGTTATATCTCCTAAGCATTTCTTGAAACATTTCACCAGCTATATAGATACCATTCATAAGCAATATCCAAACTAATATTCAATCAACATCAAAAATCAAACATTTCTTAAAAATGAATTATACGAAACTTACTTTTTTATGGTGATAAAATTCAAGAACATGGGTCAGGCTCTAGTTCTTATCCAAATCGCTAGCTTCTCTGGCCTCGCCTGCTTCTGCTTTAAAAATAAAAAAGACAGGCTAGCTTTTGTCCCCTGTCTTTTGTTTGGTGTGGTAGTGATTATTTCTTATAAGCTGCTGCTTCTCGGATAAAGGCTGCTATACTGGCGTCCTTTTCATGAAGAGCTTTGACAATCTTAGATCCGACAATGACTCCGTCTGAGACTTGATTGAATCGGTCAACATCCTCTAAAGTTGAAACGCCAAAACCTGTCAGCACTGGAATCTCAGCAATATCATGGAGCTTGCTCAAATGCTGGTCCAAATCATTGCGGTAGCTTCCGCTCTTACCTGTCACACCGTTGATGGCTACAGCATAGATAAAACCTTCAGCTTCCTTGATCAGCTCCTGCTGACGTTCTAGTCCAGTCGTCAGACTTACTAAAGGAACAAGAGCGATATCTGAATCATCCAGCAGAGGCAGAATAAAGTCCCTATGCTCGTAGGGCAGATCCGGAATAATCAATCCCTTAACCGGTGTCGTAGCCAAATCCTTGACAAAATCTTTGAGACCGTACTGGAAAATGGGATTGAAGTAGGTCATGATAATGAGAGGCAGCTGAGTGCCCAACTTCTGCAAACTTGCGACTAAAGACTTGGCGGAAGTATGGTGACCCAGACTTCTCAGACCGGCTTCTTCAATAACCGGCCCATCTGCAACAGGATCTGAAAATGGCAGGCCGATTTCAATGGCTGACACACCCAAGTTTTCCAAAAAAGCGATAGTTTCCGGCAAACCTGCCAAACCTTTCTCGTGATCACCAGCCATAATATAAGGAAGGAAAATCCCCTTACCTGCTTTTTTGATGGCTTCTAAATGCTGAGTGAGTGTTTTAGTCATGGGCACCTCCTTTTTGAGCCGCTTCTTTTTCCAAGCGTTCCTTTACCTGAACGACATCCTTGTCACCACGGCCGGATAGGCAGACAATCATTGATTTATCTGGTCCCAACTCCTTAGCCAGCTTAACTGCGTAAGCAATAGCGTGGCTAGACTCTAGAGCGGGGATAATTCCTTCGATACGAGACAGGAGCTGAAAGGCTTCCAAAGCTTCTTCATCTGTGACTGGCACATAAGTGGCGCGCTGGATAGCATTAAAATGAGAATGTTCAGGACCGATGCCCGGATAGTCTAGCCCGGCAGAGATAGAGAAAGCTTCCAGAATCTGTCCTTGCTCATCCTGCAAGACATCCATCAAGGCACCGTGTAAAACACCCGGCCGGCCCTTGGTTAAGGTCGCAGCGTGTTCATCTGTATCCACGCCCCGCCCAGCTGCTTCTGTTCCATACATAGCCACTGAGCCATCATCTACAAAGGGATAAAAGAGTCCAATAGCATTGGAGCCACCGCCAACGCAGGCCACTAAAGCATCTGGCAGGGCACCTGCATTTTGCTCAGCAAACTGACGCTTGGCCTCACGCCCAATCACACTCTGGTAGTCGCGGACAATCTCTGGGAAAGGATGTGGTCCCAAGGCTGAGCCCATAATATAGTGAGTATCATCGACCTGAGCCACCCAAGCTCGCAAGGCAGCATTGACTGCATCCTTGAGGACTCGAGAGCCATCAGTCACAGACTCCACCTTGGCTCCCAGAAGTTCCATCCGAAAGACATTGAGGGCTTGGCGCTTGACATCTTCTTCACCCATATAGATAGTACAGTCCATATTGAAAAGGGCTGCAGCTGTGGCCGTGGCTACTCCGTGCTGACCTGCACCAGTCTCCGCAATGATTTTCTTCTTGCCCATCCGCTTGGCTAATAGGACTTGTCCTAAGGCGTTATTGATTTTATGAGCCCCGGTATGGTTGAGGTCTTCCCGCTTCAGATAAATCTTAGCACCGCCAGCATAGGCTGTTAGATTCTTAGCAAAATAGAGAGGATTTTCTCGCCCTACATACTGCTTCAGCAACTCGTCCAGCTCAGCCTGAAAGGCTGGGACTTTTTTACTCTCACGGTAGGCTTTATCCAGCTCCAAAACTGCTGTCATCAGCGTTTCTGGAACAAAGCGTCCGCCAAACTCACCGTAAAATCCTTCTTGATTGGGTTGATTATATGCCATCTTTCACTCTTTCTATAAATTCTTTTATCTTTTCTAAGTCCTTCTGGCCGTCAGTCTCGACCCCGCTGGAGACATCAACTGCGTAAGGAGCGAAGTACTGAATCGCTTCTTGGACATTTCCTGCATTCAAACCACCGGCGATAAAGAAGGGCTGGTGGATTTGATTCTTGTCAAAAGATTGCCAGTCAAAGGTCTGACCACTACCAGCAAGTGGTGCATCAAAGAGCAGGTAGTCCGCTTGTTGTCTGACTCCTTTTAACGCTCCCTTGACCTGATAAGCTCGAATAACCGGCCGGCCAATATGAGTCAGGAGCTCTTGATCAAAATCGCCATGAATCTGCACCAAATCCAGATTTGCCACTGAAATAGCTTCCTGCAGCTCTGCCAAGCCCGGAGAGACGAAAACTCCTACCTTTTGGACAGCAGGCGGCACCAAGGCAGCTAGCTTCTGAGCTTGCTCCAAACTGACCCTCCGACGGCTCTCAGCAAAGACAAATCCAATGTAGTCAGCACCAGCCTGGCATGCAGTTTCCACAGCGCTGATCGTTGATAAGCCGCAAATCTTAACCTTTGTCAATTTTCAGCTCCTTGATTTTTTCTGCAACATCCTTAGCCTGCATCAGGGCTGTTCCGACTAAAACAGCATGGAAATAAGGAGCTACTAGCTCAGCATCTTCCTTGCTGAAAATAGCAGACTCAGATAAGTAAACCCTGTCATCTTTGAAATGGGCAGACAGCTGGAGACTTGTATTGATATCTGTCTCAAAAGTGACTAAATTGCGGTTATTGACACCGATAATCCGAGCTCCTATTCTATGGGCAATTTCCAGCTCCGCCAGATTATGGGTTTCGACCAGAACTTCCAAGCCTAAACCTGTCGCAAAATCATAGAGTTCTTGCAGACGCTTTTCAGGCAAGGCAGCCACAATCAAGAGAATAACTGTCGCTCCTGCATTGCGGGCGCGAACAATCTGTTTTTCATCAATGATAAAGTCCTTATTGAGGGTCGGAATGGTCACTTGACTGGAAATCTCTCTCAGGTAATCCAGATGTCCTTTGAAGAAAATCTCATCTGTCAGGACCGAAATCATGGCTACACCGCATCGTTCATAGGTGCGAGCCTGCTCCACAATATCCACACCGAGATTAATATCTCCCAGACTTGGACTGGCTTTTTTGACCTCAGCAATCAGCTGCAGCTCTTGAGGATGGCTTTTAAGATAATCATAGAGGGAATAGGTCGAGCGCAGAGGTTGCAGCTCTTCATAAGACATAGCCGCCACTTCCTGCTCTTTTTGCTTTAGAATGGTCGGGAGAAATTCTTTGCTCATTTTTGATACTCCTGTAGTTGCTTGAGTTTTTCATAGGCTGCGCCACTAGCGATCACTTGGCGGGCCAAAGCTATTCCTTCTTCTATGCTGTCTGATTTCCCATTAGCATAGAAGCCCAATCCCGCATTCAGCACTGTCGTTTCTAGATAGGGACTGGCTTGATTTTGCAGGACAGATAGCAGAATTTCTGCATTTCTCTTGGCATTACCCCCACGAATCGCTTCAAGAGGTATCTCTTTCATGCCAATATCTAACGGCAGAAAGCTGTGCAGGCTGATTTGTCCATTTTCCAGCAGAGCATACTGGGTACGGCCATGAAGACCCGCCTCATCCAGACCATCCGGCCCCGACACAACTACTGCACGCTTACGGCCCATATTTTTCAAAACCTCTGCCGTACTCTCTAGCATATCCGGCCGGCTGGTTCCCAAAAGCTGAGTTTCTAGACTCATGGGATGGATGAGCGGACCGGTTAGGTTCATGATAGTGGGAATGCCGAGGCTAAGACGAGCTGGCATGATGTATTTCATGGCAGGGTGCATATTCTTTGCAAAGAGAAAGACGATACCTGTCTGCTCAAAAATCTTACCCAAGCTAGCAGCGTCCAAGTCTAGATTGATACCCAGAGCTTCTAAGACATCAGCTGAGCCTGACTTAGAAGAAATGGAGCGATTGCCGTGCTTGGCCATCTTAATCCCGCCACCTGCCAGTACAAAAGTTGCTGTAGTCGAAACATTGAAGCTGAAAGACTTGTCTCCGCCTGTACCGCAATTGTCCATGGCAGTGCGAATAGTGGTTGGAATCTGCTTAGCATGGCCTCGCATAACCTGAGCCAAAGCAGTTCGTTCCTCAATCGTCTCCCCCTTCATCTTAAGCCCCAGCAAGAAAGCTACAATTTGAGACTCTGTCACTCGTCCAGTGACAATACGCTCAATCACATCTGTCATCTCAGCGCTGCTTAAATCCTTAAAATCAGCTAGTTTTGCAATAATCTCTTTCATACATTCTCCTTTACTTTACTAAGTCAATGAAATTCTTGATAGACGACAAGCCGTCCGGCGTGCCGATACTTTCTGGATGATACTGAAAACCATAAATGGGCAGACTCTTGTGCTGGATAGCCATAATCGAGTTATCATCAGCTGCCCGAGCCGTCACTTCAAAGTCCTCTGGCATCTCCTCAATCAAAATCGAATGATAGCGCATGACTGGCTGCCCATCCTCTAGCCCCTCATAGATAGGAGAATTCCCCTCAAAGCGCAGAATACTTTGCTTGCCGTGCATGACTTTGGGAGCCAATCCTAGCTTTCCGCCAAATACTTCTGCAATGGCTTGGTGCCCCAAGCAAATCCCCAAAATCGGCTTTTTACCAGTAAAATCGCGGATAAGCTCTTCCATCCGTCCTGCATCTGCTGGCCAGCCTGGACCCGGAGAAAGAACCAAAGCATCTGCTTCTTCTGCCGCTTTATAAAGTCCTGCATCATCATTTCGCAAGACCTTAACTTCTGCGAAATTGCCGATATACTGGGCTAGATTATAAGTAAAAGAATCATAATTATCAATCAATAAAATCATTGCATCTCTCCTATCTTGGTCATTGATTTGGCCTTGTTGATGGTTTCTTGGTATTCATTAGCAGGGATCGAGTCATAAACAATACCCGCTCCAGCTTGAACGTAAGCTCTGCCATTTTTCAAAATCATAGTCCGGATAGCAATGGCAAAATCCATATCCCCTGTCGCAGACAGATAGCCAATAGCCCCCGCATAAACGCCACGTTTTTCCTGCTCCAGCTCATAAATGCGCTTCATAGCTCGAATCTTAGGCGCACCCGAAACGGTGCCGGCCGGCAGGGTGGACTTGAGCGCATCCATAGCTGTCAGTTGAGGCAGAAGCTGACCACGAACTACACTGGTCAGGTGCATGACATAGCGGAAATACTCCACTTCCATATACTTAGTGACTTCCACGCTGTTATTCTGGGCAATTTTACCAATATCATTACGCCCCAAATCAACTAACATGCGGTGTTCCGCCACTTCCTTCTCGTCAGCCAGCAACTCCTTCGCCAAGGCTTTATCTTCTCTTTCATCCTGCCCGCGCGGCCTGGTCCCAGCGATAGGATTGGTCGTAACCTGCCCCTGCTTGACAGAGACCAGACTCTCTGGGCTGGCTCCGATAATCTGATAATCCCCGAAGTCATAAAAATAGAGATAGTTGGAAGGATTGGTCACGCGCAGATTGCGATAGTAATCCAGCGGCCTACCAGAATACTCTGCTGAAAAACGCTGACTGAGCACACATTGGAACATATCTCCCTGCCGAATCAAGCTACGCGCTTCTTCCACCATTTTTTCAAAAGCTGTCTGCTCGATATGACTCTGGAAGTTCAAACTGGACAGTTCCAGCGGTGAAAATTCATCTGCCGCAGGCTGCGCTAGCTCAGCCATGATATGCTCCAGACTAGCAGCCAATTCTGCTTCGCTTCTATCACTGTAGAGCGCCTCCTCAACGATATAGACCTTATCTTTTTTATGGTCAAAAACCATGTAACTCTCATAGACGAAAAAGTGCATGTCCGGCGTCCCAATCACATCAGCTGGAATCTGGCCAATCTCCTCATAGAGGGAAATCATATCATAGCCAACAAAACCGATGGCTCCACCACCAAAAGGCAGTTCTGAATGATGGCCTTTTTTTACGGCTAACTCATGCAGAAAGTCCAATGGATCTGCCTCAATCACTTGCCCATTCTTTGTTAAACGGCCATTTTCATAGCGAACTTCAAAGACTGGATTATAGGCTAGGATAGAAAAGCGAGCTGTCTCGCTATCTCTTGGAATACTTTCCAAAATCACCTTGTGGTCGCCCTGAATCCGCATATAAGCCAGAATCGGCGATAAAATATCAGCTGGTAAAATCTTTTGCATAATGTTTCTTTCTATTTAATCAGAAGCGTTTAAGGAGGAACAAACTGCTAGCTATGACCGCATTCCACAAGAACAGATAGCACCTGTCCACTGTCATAACTTGCCTCAGAACTACAGAAAAACGCCCGCACAGTTCATCCTGTGAGGGCGTATCATCGCGGTGCCACCTCAGTTATGGAGTTTTCAGACTCCACATCTCATTTACTTATTTACAGTCATTTAGATCCCTTTTAGTAGAAGGCAGCATACTGGTTTACAGCAAAGCATGCTAACAAAGTAATAAAAGTTCAACTAAATGACAAAATGTTGACTCCAGCAGCCCATTTCATAACTTCTCCTGCCTGTTTACAGCAACCACAGACTCTCTGAAAGGAGAGATATTACTACTCTTCTGCTGGGTATTTTATTTTCGTTTTTCTAGATAGTCAGCAATGGCTGCCACATCCTTGTCTCCACGACCAGATACATTGATAATGATGATTTTGTCAGATGACAATTTCGGAGCTCGCTTGATGGCTTCAGCAATGGCGTGAGAGCTTTCAATCGCTGGCAAAATTCCTTCCTTTTGTGTCAAGAGAAGCAAGGCATCCACAGCTTCATCATCTGTCGCTGCCACGTATTCTACTCGTCCAGAATCTTTAAAGAAAGCATGTTCAGGACCAACTCCAGGATAGTCCAAGCCTGCTGAAATGGAGTAAACCGGCGCTACCTGACCATTTTCAGCAAAGACAGCGTAAGTCTTCATACCGTCCACTACTCCGACACTTCCCTTGGTCATGGTCGCCGCATGCTGGTCTGTATCAAGACCCCGTCCAGCGGCTTCAACCCCCACTAACTTAACTTCTTCATCCGCCACATACTGAGAGAAAGCACCGATAGCATTGGATCCACCACCTACACAGGCAATGACATAGTCTGGCAAGCGGCCTTCCTTGTCCAAAATCTGACGGCGAGATTCTTCACTGATCACCTTTTGGAACTCATGGACAATCGTTGGATAGGGGTGAGGACCGACAGCTGACCCCAAGACATAGAAGGCTTCCAAATCATTCATCCAAGCCCCAAAGGCCGCATCCACAGCATCCTTGAGAGTTTTGGTGCCTGTTTCCACTGCGTGAACAGTCGCTCCCATCATTTCCATGCGGAAGACATTGAGGCGCTGACGTTCTACATCTTCTGCTCCCATGTAAACATCGCACTTCATACCAAACTTAGCTGCTGCTGCCGCAGTTGCCACACCATGCTGGCCAGCTCCAGTTTCAGCAATGACCCGGGTCTTGCCCATGCGCTTAGCTAGAAGAATCTGCCCCAAAACATTATTGAGCTTATGAGAGCCCAGATGATTGAGATCTTCCCGCTTTAGATAAATCTTAGCTCCGCCCAGATGCTGGGTCAGACTTTCTGCAAAGTAGAGCGGGGTTTCCCGACCTGAATAATCCGCCAAATAATGTCGGTATTCATTTAAAAATTCTGGGTCATCCTTATACTTCTCAAAAGTCGCTTCTAATTCATCCAGCAAGGCTTGGATAGGCTCCGGTACGAAGGAGCCGCCGAATTGTCCAAAATATCCTTTAGTTTCTGTCATCTTGATTGCCTCTTTTCTTTATTTTCAAGCAAAACAAAAGCCCACACACAGAAAAAACTCTGTGTGAGGGCGTAAAATCGCGGTGCCACCTCAATTATGGAGCAAAGTATAGACTGCCTCCATATCTCTGTCTTGTCTAACAACAAGCTGCACTGTAAGGTGTGCTCACCGAATTTTTATTGCTTCAAATTCATTTTTTGCATCAGCCCACTTCATAATCTTCCACTGCCTGTTTCCACCAACCACAGACTCCCTGAAAGTAGAAAAAATTATTACTTTTCTGATGATTTATTTTATTATAGGCCTTTCCCTTTTTCTTGTCAAGAAAAAATTTATTTTTTTCTTCTAAATCCGAACCTTTCGCTCGCTAATCTCTTTTGAAAGCGTCGCTTTGACGATTTTTCCAGATTTTCTGACCAAGCTGAAATGCCCGCCAAGCCAGATAACCACCCAAAGTATTGGTCCAGAGATCATCAATCTCAAAGACTCGATTGGCGTTAATAAGAAGGTCTAGCAGAATCTGAGTCACTTCGATAGACAGGCTTATCCCAAAGCTCAGCCATACGACCTTCTTTGTCTTCCGCAACTTCGGAAAGAGGCAAAGCAATTGAAAGATTAAGGGTGACAGCAAGAAGATATTGGCTAGATTTTGGATAAAGACCTTGACCAGCTGGATCCAAGAAGTAATCTCGCCAATATTGACAAAGGAGTTAAAAGGGATTAACAAAACCACTATTCGGCCAAAATACTGGATTCCCGGCGTTTCCATTCCCGGCTCTGGAACCTGAGGAATAAAGCACAGAATGCAAAGCATCAAGAAATAGAGCCAGCTTCCCCCTACCAGCAATCTCCGTCCCTTAGCAGTCAGCTCACCGGCTGAAGTCAGGTAGTTCTTAAGGCTGAACATTTTCTACCAATGCTTTCTCGCGATCACGCTTCATAGTATTGGAACGCAGCTGACCGCAGGCTGCATCAATATCTGTACCATGTTCCTGACGAACCACACAGTTGACTCCATTTTTCTTGAGGGTATCGTAGAAGGCCATCACCCGCTCTTTGGGACTGCGACTGTATTGGTCGTGCTCGCTAACTGGGTTGTAAGGAATAAGATTGACATAAGACAGCTTCTTAATGTTCTTGAGCAGCTCAGCCAGTTCCTTGGCCTGCTCTACCCCGTCATTGACTTCATTGAGCATGATGTACTCAAAGGTCACTCGGCGGTTGGTCGTCTCAATATAGTATTCAATAGCTGCAAAAAGCTTTTCGATAGGGAAAGACCGGTTAATCCGCATGATGCTGGTCCGCAGATCATTATTCGGGGCATGGAGGGATACAGCTAGATTGACCTGCACACCTTCATTGGCAAAGTCACGAATCTTATGAGCCAGACCTGATGTCGAAACCGTGATATGGCGGGCTCCGATAGCTAAACCTTTGTCATCATTGACCGTCCGGACAAACTTGAGCACGTTGTCATAGTTGTCAAAAGGCTCGCCGATTCCCATAACCACGATATGGCTGACCCGCTCATCCTGACCACGCTCGTCAAAATACTTCTGAACCAGCATAATCTGAGCTACAATCTCACCGTTATTGAGGTCGCGTTGCTTTTTTATTAAGCCAGAGGCACAGAAGGTGCAGCCGATATTGCAGCCAACTTGGGTAGTCACACAGACAGAAAGTCCATAGTGCTGGCGCATGAGCACGGTCTCAATCAGCATACCGTCCGGCAGCTCAAAGAGGTACTTGACCGTACCATCAGCTGACTCCTGAACAATGCGCTGTTTAAGCGGATTGACGACAAACTGATCATTTAGCTTGGCAATCAAGTCCTTGGACAGATTGGTCATCTCTTCAAAAGACTGGACCCGCTTGCGGTAGAGCCACTCCCAAATCTGGGCAGCACGGAATTTCTTTTCTCCCTGAGCTTCCGCCCATTCGATCATTTCCTGACGCGTTAAGCTATAAATAGATGGTTTCATTTTTCTCCTTTATTCTGGCGAATCACAAAATGGCGATTGCTGTCTTTTTGCTTTTTCTGCCTATCTTGCTGGGAATTGTTGCGAGAGCGTTTATTGTCTCTTTTAGAGCGGCTGTCTCGTTCTCGCTCACTTCTGCGATTGCGGTTGCTCCCAGAACGGCTATTGCGAGAACGTTTTGACCGACCTTCTGTCTCTTTCTTGCCATGCGATTTTTTATCAAAGGAAGCACGCTGGGGATTTGGATTTTCCAAGACAAAATAAGCACAGCCATAGCTGCAGTACTCCAGCAAATAGTCTTCTAAGCGACTAATCTTCTCATCGCTTTCATTAGCCCGCTCGTCCTTGTAAAAACCACGTAGGCGCAGCTGCTCATTGCCCCAGTCACCGACAATATAGTCAAACTTAGTGAGAATTTCTGAAAAACGCTGATGAAAGGCCGTCAAGTCAAAGCCTTCCTTATAGTTCTCAATCAATTCAAACTCGAATTTTTCTGCAACAATCTTGCTGTCAATCTGTTTAAACTCCGGTCCTGGGAATTTATTATAATTATACAATTCAGGTGAAATATCTTTACGCATACTCTTCCTTTAACGTTCTTGGATAGTTTATCTACAACACTTTATTTTATCATAAATCAGCCAGTATTTCGCGGACTTTTCATCAAAAATATCTTTCTGAAAAAAGTCAGACGATTTAAAGTAAAGAAGGCTAGATAACTTTGTCTACCTCACAAGAAAAATCTTAGCAAAAGCTAAGATCTTACTTGTTCTTTTTCAGATAGTCAATGGCGTCCTGCAGTGTTTTAACTGGAACAATTTTCATATCCGTTTTAATCTTCTTGGCTGTCTCCAGAGCCGTTTGGTAGTTGTTTTTCCCATTAGGAGAAAGCTTCTTCTCTTCCTCTGTCAGTTCATTGTTCGGTGCAAAGAAGATATCTGCTCCGCTTTGGGCCGCTGAAACAACTTTCTTATCAATTCCGCCGATTTCGCCAACTTCACCTTCCCGACTGATGCTTCCGGTCCCTGCAATATCGCGGCCATCACGAAGGGTCGGATCAGCCAACTGGGTATAAATGGCGAGGCTGAACATGAGACCAGCACTAGGACCGCCGATACCCTCAGTTGAAAATGTAATCGGAATATTACTGCTGACTTCCGTCCGGTCTATCAGACTAATCCCAATCCCGTTCTTACCGTTCTCCAGCTTGATAATCTTTCCGGTTGCCGATTTCTCCTGACCATCTTCTTGGAAAGTCACCTTGATTTTATCCCCAAGCTTCTGCGAGTTGACATACTTAACCAGCTCCTCAGAGCTTTCAAATGTCTTATCATTGACACCAGTTACCGTATCAGCAATATTGAGAACTCCCTTGAAGGTTGAGTTATCAGCCACCTGCAAGACATAAACTCCCAGATAGTCCATTTTAATTTCTTTACCAGCTGTCGTCAACCCCTGATATTTAGCCATATTTTGCGATGTTTCCATGTAAAATTGGTTGATCCGATTAAACTCATCGTCTGTGGAGCCCCCCGTCATATCCTTAGCAGAATAAATATCTGTAAAAGGGGTCAGCCAAGCATAGACCAGATGAGCAAAGGTTGCCTGCTCTACTCCGACCGTCACAAAGTTGTAGGAACCCGCTTCCTTGTCAGCCTTATTATCAACCAGCAAGACCTGCCGAACATCCTCGGCACCACCAGGAACTTCTATATAATAAGGCAGACGAACCCAAAAAGCTGCTATACAAAAGGCGATAGTGACGCCAATGAACGTCGGCCATAGATACTTCTTAATTCTTTTCATCGTTGATTCTTTCTAATTCTTTGATTACACTTTGGGGCACATAGGCCGCGATATCCTGCTGAAAAGCAATCAGCTCACGAATACGTGATGAACTGATATACTGATAGACCGGCTTGCTGAGTAAGAAAATCGTTTCTATTTCTCCCGCCAATTCCTGATTGAAAAAGTTCATATTGGCTTCATAGTCTAGGTCTTGACTATTGCGGAGACCGCGTACAAAGGCCTTGGCTCCTAGTCTTCTGGCCACTGTCACTGCTAGCTCATTCTGAGAAGTGATTACCTCGACATTATCCAAATGCTGCAGAGCTTCTTTGACCATGCGTTCTCGAGCTTCAATCCTGAAAAATCCATACTTTTCCCGATTATAGAAAATTCCTACATAGAGTTTATCAAAGAGCCTACTGGCCCGCTCGATCAGATCTACATGTCCCTTAGTGATTGGGTCAAAAGATCCTGTAAATAATCCTATCTTATCTGACATACACCGTTACCTTTGAAATTCCATATATCTTCTGCTTCCAAATGCCTAGCCCTGCAATTTCTTCCGGCAATTCCACTTCCTTGTCTGTCTCACAGACTACCAGGACATCTTGACCCAAGAGCTGGCGCTCCTCTAGCTTCTCAAGGTCCTCCACAATCTGCTCCTTGGCATAAGGCGGGTCCAAGAGAACCAAGTCAAAAGACCCTGTCAACATTTCCAAGGCTCGGCCAGACTCCATCTTGAGCAAGTCAAAACGTTCCGGCTCCTTGGTCATCTGAATGTTCTCTGAAATAATAGCCTGAGCTCTACGATCCTTCTCGACTAAGACAGCTGCCTCCATACCTCGCGAAATAGCTTCAATGGCCAAACTCCCGCTCCCAGCATAAAGATCCAGCACCCGACCGCCGTCAAAATAGGGACCAATCATATTAAAAATTGCCCCCTTGACCTTATCGGTCGTAGGTCTAGTCGTCTTGCCGTCCAAAGTCTTGAGGGGCCTACCCCCGTATTTACCTGCAACAACTCTCATAAAAAACATTATAACACACATCGCACAAGAGGCCAATTTTTTGAAAACTTGACAGACAAAAAACAGAAGTGCCCCAAATTAGAGACTTCTGTTTTCTTTTAGTTTTAGTAAAAAATCAATTAATTCAGGCTGACAGTCTGCCTTATCCAAGATCAGCCCCATTGACCGGCCAACCATGATATAAAAAGTTTCTGGCTTGTCTATAATCGCCACAATATCTTGATAGTCAAATCTGGCATTGTTATTCCGATTAACGACACGAAAGTCTGTCTCATAGAAGCTAAACTCCTGCTCTATATCATGCCAGAGGGGGTTGCCTCTATAAAACTTTTTAATATGTCGATTCATGGACAGATAGTAAAGAAAAGGAAGGACAGCCACAGTAACAAGAAAAGCTACGCCTGGTAAAGGTTCCCCGATAAAAAAACAGATTGCACCGCATATCAGCACCACTATCTCAGGGAGAATCAGTGAGAAGATTCCATTCTTTTTATACCAAAAATTGGTCCAAGCGAAACGGCGATAAGCTTCTTCTGTCATGATCGTTTTTGCTGTCATAGGAAACATCTCTCTACCTCCAAGTCATATTCCTCCCTACAGTTTACCACACTCTTGATGGAAATAACAATATTCAATAAAGAACTTGCTTTTCTCGATTTCATCTGGTATACTATACGTAACTTTTAAAACGTTACATAGGAGGTGTGATATGTTTTCGCATGAAAAATTAAAAAAACGCCGGCTGGAGCTTAATCTGGCACAGGCTTCCATTTACCAAGAGCTCGGAATTTCCAGAAAGACGTACTCTGCCTGGGAAAATGGCCTAGCAGAACCCCACGCAAAAAATCTCAGGAGGTTGGCCACCTGTCTCAAGGTCCAAGAGAACTACTTTGTGGATGAGACCAGTACGCTCTACACCTACCCTTTACTAACCCCACCGCATAAAAAGGAAGTAGACCAGCTAGCTAGTCAACTCCTAGAGAGACAGCGCAAGGTTAGCTCTCTTACAGCCTATAAAGTTCTATCCGTTGAGCTAGCTGCAGGTCGCGGGCACAGTTATTATGACAATGAGACAGACTACGAAACTGTCTACTTTGATCAAGACATCCAGCACGACTTTGCATCTTGGGTCTCTGGGGATTCTATGGAGCCCAAGTATCCAAATGGCTCTGTTGCCCTTATGAAACAGACAGGATTCGACTACGATGGGGCAGTCTATGCTCTCATGTGGAATGGCAAGACCTATATCAAAAAAGTCTATCGTGAAGCTGAAGGTCTACGTTTAGAGTCTATCAATCCTGACTACGAGGATCTCTTTGCTCCCTACGAAGACCAGCCTAGCATTGTTGGTATCGTAGTTGGACATTTTCTGCCGATTGAGGTATAAAACTATGGTCCTATTTGATTATTCACGCGAGCCTCGTTCAGACATTGCTTTTGTGGATATGAAAAGTTTTTACGCCTCTTGTGAATGCATTGCCCTCGGCCTTGACCCTTTAAAAACCTCGCTCTGTGTCATGAGCCGAATTGAAAATTCTGCCGGACTGATACTAGCTGCCACCCCTCTCTTTAAAAAGAATTTCGGCAGCCAGAATGTCAGCCGAAGCTATAATCTTCCTTTTGATGTTCACACCCGCAAGTTCAACTATGCTGCTGCCCGCAAGCAGGGACTGCCGATTACAGCAGATTATGTGCGCTTTATTGAAGATGCGGCTCAAAAGACCCTATTGGTCCCACCTCGAATGAACTACTACATCCAGAAAAATATGGAAATCCAAAAAATTTTCCAGGATTTCGCAGCTCCCGACGACATTTTCCCCTACTCAATCGATGAGGGCTTCCTAGATTTGACAAGCTCTATCAACTACTTCATTCCCGATCAGACGCTGGACCGCAGGACCAAACTGGACCTGCTGGCTGCCCGCATTCAACAGGCTATCTGGAAGAAGACCGGGATTTATGCCTCTATCGGCCTGAGCAACGCCAATCCTCTTCTAGCCAAATTAGCCTTGGACATTGAAGCCAAACATACAAAAAAGATGCGGGTCAACTGGTCCTATGAAGATGTTCCCAGTAAGGTCTGGACTATTCCAAACATGACTGATTTTTGGGGCATTGGCCACCGAACGGCCACTCGTCTTGAGAAACTAGGCATCCACTCCATTTATGATTTAGCTCACTTTAACCCCGATATTCTCAAAAAAGAAATGGGGGTTATGGGTCTGCAGCTTTGGTTTCACGCTCATGGCATTGATGAAAGCAATGTTCACAAGCCTTATCAGGTCAAGTCGCATGGACTAGGGAATTCGCAAATTCTCCCCCGAGACTATAGACAGCAGGCAGAGATTGAGCTTGTTTTCCAAGAAATGGCTGAGCAAGTCGCCATTCGGCTCAGACGGTCTGGTAAGAAGTGCCAGTGTGTCTCCATCTATGCCCGCTATTCCAAGCAGGAGCGCCTGCCTTCCATTCATACACAGAGAAAAATTGAGCCTACCAATAACAGCGATCGATTGGCTCAAATCGTCGTTCAGCTTTTTCGTTCTAAATATCAGGGCAGGGCTATCCGACAGATTGGCGTTTTTTACAGTGACTTTGTCGATCAAGCTTATGGTCTGATTTCTCTCTTTGATGATCCTCTGCAAATTCAAAAAGAAGAGGAGCTCCAGCTGACGATTGACCGCATCAGAGATCGCTTCGGATTTGCCTCTTTGCTTAAGGGATCGGCCTTGCTGGACTCCTCCCGTGCCATCGCTCGAAGCAAGCTAACAGGTGGCCATTCAGCTGGAGGGCTGGAGGGCTTATCATGACCGACCGCTCCTACCTCCCCTACCAGTCGGCTCGTGACTTTCAGGATCGAGGCATGGCTAAGTGGGCTGGCTTTTTCCTCTCTGAACACAGCACTGCTCTGGCCAAAAAAGAACTAGATATCAGTCGCCTGACCCAGCTTGACAGACAGGAAAAATTCCACTTACTCAACCAAGCTTACAGCCAGCAAGTTCCCATCCGAATCACCTTTCTTAATCAGGAAAAGCTGATCGACGTTACTGCTACCGTCTTTCATCTGGACTGCAAGCAAGTCCTCCTGCAGGAAGGTGACCATTACAAAGGCCTTGCTATCCATCAGATTCTTTCGATACATGCTTCAGGAGGCGTAGATGACCACTCAGAATGTACATGAGGAACTTCAATTCGACTATTTTTCCCAGAATTACTATCAATTTCAAGAGGATTTTTATCAATTTTCCAATCTTCCCCAGCCTCTAATGGTCATGGAAGACGACATCCTACTCCACATGGCCAGCCGCCAAGCCTCTTATTTCAAACTCTCCAAGACCAAAAGCTTGGATAAAAAGGAACATTACTTCCACTTTACCGTCAGTCGACCAGACCAAGCAAACCGACTCTGCATTTACCACTATCAAGGCCAAACAGAAGATATAAATCAATAAGCTCCCAAACTGAGTCTGGGAGCTTATTGTATAGGGCTGGCCATCTACTAGTATCTTCTCAATTATTTCTTGCTTTAAGTCAGGGGAATAATATTGAAGATTTGGGCCAGCTATATTGTATTGGAGGTCAATCTGAACCCAAGAAACGCCATTCTTTTTAGGTTATCTATTCAGTTCATTTGTATAAACTAATTTCATACCAAAAACACCCCAATCGTTAGATTTTCTGTCTAACTTTTGGGGTGCGGGTCATAACAATTTATCTTTTCTTTTATTTTTTATCGATTTCACAATTTTTACAAGAATTATTCATCAAACAGTCCTTGCAAACCAGCGAAAGGATTGTTCTTCTCTTTTTGAGCTTCCTGAGCAGCGGCAAATTCCTCTTCCGTCATAACTTGCCAGTCCTGACCTGACAGAAAGCCTTGGCCGGCTTCTTCCTCAGCTGTTAGAATTTTCAGCGGGATATTCATCAGGATATTGTCAGCTACACTCTCGGCTACATTAATCTCGCCATTTTCAATCGGCAGCACCAAGTCCTGATCAATCATATCCTGCGATGCGGCCTGTCCTTCTTCCATGAAAATTTCGTTGACTAGATAAGACTCCTTGAGCTCCACCGGCTCCATGCTGCGACTGGACGTCAGAGTGATGGTATAAGACAGGTCATAATCCAGAAAATAGAGGCCGTCTTCATATTGAACCTTTCCTTTGGCTACAATATCCTGAACATCTAAAATCTCAGGATTGCGCTCTTTTAACTCCTCTGCCAAGTCCAGCTTTTTCTCAAAGGTTAAACCTTCTGGATTCTTTCGAATTTCTTGAATATGTAACATAAGTTCCTCTTTGTTTTTTTCTTTTATTATATCATGTTTGAGCGCTTCTCTGTTATTGAAAATTATTTTGTTATAATAAAATACAAGGAGGGAAGACAATGGAACATCTAGGACAGGTTTTTAGATTTTTTTGCGAGGCTAGGCACATCTCTTTATCCGAGGCGACTGGTGGAGAATTTTCAAAATCTATGCTCTCTCGCTTTGAAAATGGGCAGAGCGAACTGACAGCACAGAAACTTTTTAGCGCGCTCAGCGCCATCCGAACGGAGATAGAAGAGTTTACTGTTGCAGCGGGCATCCAAGATCATCATTCTCACAAGGAGCTCTTAAGCCAAATTCAAGACCTGTTGCAAGCCAATCAGCTTGACCTCTTAGAAGAACTTTATCTGAAAAAAGAAAAAATCACTCAAAAAAGCAAGCGCGCTAGCGATTGGGTTGAGCGCCTAATTGTAAAGGCCTATCTCTGTGCCCTTAAGGAGTCAGAGAAGGCCAGCCCAGGCGAGCTGGATTTCCTGCATGATTACCTTTTTTCAGTTGATATTTGGGGTCGCTACGAGCTCAATCTCTTCTCTGTCTGCACTCCAGTTTTATCTCTAGATTTGTTTTCCCAATACACCAAAGAAATCCTCTCAAGAAAGGATTTTGCAGCCTTATTTGCCAACAATCGCAACACCCTGCACACTACTTTTCTTAATGGATATTTGCTGGCCATCAGTCAGGAAAATATCACCCAGGCAGACTATTTCCAACAAGTCATTGAGCGACACTTTTACGAAGAAAATGAGACATACTTCCGAATTGTCTATCTCTTTGCTCAGGGAGAGTTGATCTGTTTGAAAGGGAAAACAGAAGAGGGGCTCACTCAAATGAAGAAAGCGGTCGATATTTTTCGAATCTTGAACTGCCAACATAGCGCCGACTACTATCAAGACACACTTGATACTGCTTTTCAAAAATATAGTAAATAATGCAAATCTCCACTTTTAAACTCAGCGATTTTGGGTTTGAAAGTGGATTTTTTTGATCCTACTCAAGCTCCACTTTTCTGATTTAAAAGTTTCTACCCAAAAATCCGTTGAATATATGCAACATTTCCTGTGTCTTAGATTTTCTATTTTATACTAAAAACAGAAAGAGCTAGCGCAAGTCACTTCCAAAATTTTACCACTTACTTATGATACCTAACCAGTTGCCGAAAAGCCCTTTTTTTTTGGCTTTAAACGGTCTATAATGGTCATCAGAAAGAGAAAAAAAGCTAGATTACAGATGTGCCCAATAAGCTTTTATACACTCTTGTCGTTTAGAAAAGGAGTCTACGATGAAATTATTCTTTAAAAATGGGGTCTATGCCTCACTCAGCCTTTCCCGAATCTTCAACACCTTGGGAGCTTCTATTTTCAATATTGTTTTTGTGGTATTTGCTTCCAGCATGCCCAATCCCAAGTTTGCTATTGCTGTGGCTAATTTTATCGTCCTAGTTCCAACATTCTTTACTATCTTTGCCGGCATCAAAGCTGACAAGACCGTTCATAAGGCTCGTTGGCTGATTCATTTTGGTTATCTTCAAGCCCTGCTCTTTGTCCTTGTTGCCTTCATGACTCGCTCCAGCTCTTATCTAGCCTTCTCAGCCGTCTGCTTGATGAATATCCTTTCTGATATCATCAGCGACTATCGGAGCGGCTTGCAAATGCCGATTTTGAAAAAGAATGTTCCAGAGAAAGACCTTATGGAAGCCTTCTCTTTTACCCAGCTTATCAGCTTTCTCTGCAGCCTGGCCGGACAAGCTTTGGGAGTTTGGCTCCTAACCGTCAGCCAGCAAGACTTTTTCCTAGTTGCTTTGGTTAACGCCTTGACTTTTCTCCTATCCTCCACCATCCTCTACCTGGTACGTCGTCGATTGACCCATGACCCAGTGGCAATTTCTGAGAAAAAAGCCCCTCTGAAGGAAGAATTGAAGAAAATGTACACATCGTCCAAACTGATCTTTGAGCAGGAAGGTTCTAACAATTTTCTCAAACTACTGGCTCAAATCTTGGTCGTCAACGCTATGGCAGGTTCTCTTATAGCTCTTTATAATCTCTACTTGCTGGACAACCCCATCTTCCAGCTATCCTTTAGCCAGTCTCTCTTGGTTCTTCAGACCACTCTTGTCCTAGCAATGATCGCAGCCAGCCTGACTCCCAATGATTACTTTAGCCGTCTCTCTCTAAATCAACTAACCCTCTGCGCTGCTCTTACCATGATTCTGCTTGCTGTCAGCAATTTCTTGCATCTGCCTGTTTTCGTCGGCATTGCTTTTGGATTTTTACTAGCTTATATCTCCGGCAAGATCAATCCCAAAATCAACACCCTCTTACTGAGCAAACTGCCTTCTGATGTTCTCGCTCAGACTTCCAGCTTTCTGAGTCTGCTCTTTTCTTTCTCTGTTCCCTTTGGTACTATGGTCTTCAGCAGCCTAGCCCTCTGGAATATGAACGCTAGCTGGCTCATCTTCAGCATTATCGGTGTAATTGCTCTGCTCCTATCTATCGAAGAAAAGAAAGATGTTAAAGAAATGTGATATATTCAATCTTGTTTCTAAATTTATTTTCCCAGAAGATAGCAAAAAACGATAACTTCCAAATAAGAAGTTATCGTTTTTGTGTATTAGAAAGCTAAAGATTAAGTTTCATTTAGCCTACTCTATTACTATTAGTTCCAGCCGAAGCGTCTGCCTCTACCATTGCGGTCAAAGTACATCCAGCTTCCATCTTCCAGCTGAATCCATTTATTGCGCGCCATTTCACCTGAATTGGCATCAAAGTAACGGTTAGCACCATTGACATAGACAATCTTACCTTTGACTTGCTTGCCATTTTGGTCGAAGTAAAGGGTTTGTTGACCAATCTTCTGAAGACCTGTCACTGCTTTACCAGACTGATCAAAGTAATACCATTCGTTCTTGGCACCTTCTGCAAACTTGCCGACTGCCATTTCTCCTGAATTAGCATCGAAGTAACGGATAGATTTATCATCCAGAGTTACTACTTTACCTTTGACTTGCTTGCCATCTTGGTCAAAGTAAAGGGTTTGTTGACCAATCTTCTGAAGACCTGTCACTGCTTTACCAGTCTGATCGAAGTAATACCATTCGTTCTTGGCACCTTCCGCAAACTTGCCGACTGCCATTTCTCCTGAGTTGGCATCGAAGTAACGGATACTCTTGTCTGCAAGTGTCACGATTTTACCCTTGACTTGCTTGCCATCTTGGTCGAAGTAAAGTGTTTGCTGACCAAGTTTTTGAAGACCTGTTACTGCAACACCATCTGCTCCGAAATAGTACCAGTCACTTGGATTATCACCTTGGGCAAAGCGGTTAGCAGCAGCATTACCTGAATCCTTATCAAAGTAACGAAGTTTACCATCTTTGGCACGCGCAATCTTGCCCTTGACTTGGTAGCCATTTTGGTCGAAGAATTGCTGATTGCCGCCCATGGTTACCAGGCCTCTAGCCATGACACCCTTGGCATCAAAGTAACGCCAGTTTTGGCCATCAGTAGTGTAGTAACGGTTGAGAACTTGGGCACCAGTCTTATCGTAGTAGTACTGATTGCCGTTTTCATCTTCACGGAGCGAGTCACGCAGCTGAATACCATTCTTGAGGAAATAAACTTGCTTGCCATCAATTTCATGAGCACCTGTTGCTAAATAGCCTCGTTTATCGAAGTAATACCAATTTCCATTTTCATCTTGGATAAAGGAATTTCTAGCTTGATAGCCACTAGTTGAATAGTACTTAGTACCACTAGCATCACTAACAAATCCTGTGTAGGCATTCTTATTAACTAATTGTTTAGGCAGTACCATCTCACCATTCTTGTTGTTGAGATATTCGTTGCTAGCCCAGTCTTTAAGGACATAGTAAGCACCACGACCCAAGATATTGGTACCGTTGAAGTGTTTAGCAGACCACTTGGTAATCTTCTCATCAGTCGTCATCTTTTGACCGTTGGAAATCTGTACTCGTTCAAAGATTTCTGGATATTTAGCTTTGAGTTCATCCAAGAATGCTCCACCATACTTGCCTTGATAGTCAGTACCATTCGTTTTAGTATTGGCAACGTAAAGATTTTCCTTGATTTCTGCGCCTTCACGGTAGGTTCCGTAGTTGTTGACACGAGTTGCTGTTACCACTTCCTTGCCTGGCAGGTTGTAGATTTGGTCTGGCACCCAGTCCGCAATGGCTTGGATATTGACACTGTGAAGAGCACGGAGAGCATTGAGCAGGTCATCTAAAGAACCATATTTATTGTTCTTGCTCATAGCCATATCATAGCGGTCTTCAAAGGCATAACCATTCTGGATGATAGAGTCTAGGAAAGTACCGTCTTGGCTAGATACATACTGAGGTGGCAGCTCAAATGAAGTCACTCCCCATTCCTTGAAGAGGTTGACATTTTTAGCAATGACTTTATTGGTATATTGGTCATCACGAGTTGCAAAGTCTTGGAAGTTAGAGAAGCCTTCGTAAATCAGCTGAGAATCAAGAGCAGGGCTAGATTCGTAAACCTGACCGCTGGCATTTTTCTTCTTGCTGGCTGTTACACGAGCATCCTGATCTGCCTTAGCACCAACTGGTACCCAAACAGCCAGATAACCAGAAACTTGGACATTGCTGTAGCCAGCGATATCGTTCATATCAAAGGTCAAAATACCATTGGCATCTGTCTTCTTCCAGAGGGATTGAGGCACTTCTTCGTCAGTTAAATAGCGGGAAATACCATCTTTAGTCGTCAGGAGCACAGGACGGTAGTATTGATTCTTATGGGCTGCTCCCATATTGACTTGCAGTTTATCCCATTCGTTCAGTTTCAGGTTCGGGTTATTAGAAGCAATAACTGCCATCCCTTGGGTACGAGTTTCTGCTGTACCTTCATCTGTTGCTTCGTTGGCACCAGTACCGTAACGAACAGAAGTCAAAATACCATTGTAAGACCATTTATCAGCCTCACGAGGGACACCCATATAGGTGACTTTCATGTCCTGACCACCAGCTACATACTTAATCCGAGCACGCAACAGGGCATCGATAGCGTCGTGGTAAGGAGATTTTTTCTCCATGTATTGACCGTCATCTGTATAGAGATCACCATAGTAGACCCGAGTGATAGAGTCTTTGTTGGAGAGCATGAGAGCATGAGCAGTTGGGATATTGAACTGCGTATACTTCTTGTCTGCCTTGCGCATATCTTCGTTGTAGATCTTGAAGGCTTGCTTGAGCTCATCCATGGTAAAGGTCAAACCATCCGTGTTTGGATTGATATTTTCTCGGATGATGTCAGCAATAACGGTTTGCACTTCACTATCATGAGCCCGAACAAAGATATAGTTGGCCATCCGCTCGCCATTTTTCTTTTCAGTAGAACGGTCATTCAGACTATTCGTAATCGTTGGCTCTACACCACTACGGATAGAAAGCTTACGCATGAACGAATAAAGCAAGGACAGACGAAGCTTATTATCAATCGGTAATTGAGCACCCTTGGTGTCTTTGTTGTAGTCAGGGTCGTTGTCAGACCAAGCTTCCAAGATAGACAGATGCTTGATGGCTTCTTCTTCACTTTCTCCAACCTTGTAGCGAGACTTGAAGTAGTCAGAGGCAATTTGGAGCAAGTCCGCATTGACATTATCCACCGCATCGACACGGACTCCGTCAAAGTTAGCAGTCGGATCATTGGCTACGATGCTTCCAAAGTTCATCATAAAGTGCAGCCAGTTGAGTTGCTCAGCCTGAACAGCTGGATTAGAGTTGTCAAAGTCGTTAGCTAGCAAGAACTCATAACCACCATTTGACTTGTCAATGAAGTACTTAGGTGTACCAGTTTGGTTGGTAGGTGTGCGGTTAAGGATGCGGTACTTAGAATTAGCATGAGAAGTCTTATCACTATTGGTATAAAGCAGAGCTCCGCCTTGCAAGTGGTCCTTATTAGTACCAGTTGTTTCAGACTCTGTCTTGATATTCCAGTTTGGCTGAGTTTTGACAAATGAGCCCATCAGTGTTCTCAGCCATTTAGTATCGCCTTCTTTACCGATTCTTTCTTCGATTTTGCGCTGAACCTGCTGAGAAGCACCTGTCAGGATAGCTTGTTCCACTTTGTTTTCAAAAGCTCCTGCTCCCAGACCTTGCTGGTTCATATAGTTGAGATAGCTAACCTGCGTTTGCTTATCAGGCCACCAAGCCATCAATAGGGGACGCAAGTCGGTCTCTGTAGACTGAGTCCATGTTTTTCCATCCTTGAGGATAGCTTTTGGACGATACCAGCTATCTGCTGTCAAATAGCCATCTACTGTTTCGATGTCCTTGTCCGTTGTACCATGGAAGGCATTCATTCTGGTAAATTCATTGTTGAGGCTGCTAGTACCTTGCTGGAATTGATACTCAGCTGAATCAATCAGTGCTCCAGTCTCTGCATCGAAATAAAGAATTTTTCCATTGAGCTCAACAGCGAAATTCTTTTTAACTGTACCGTCGTCCTGAACATAGTATTTCTTGCCATCAATGGTCTTGATGTGAGATAAGACATCATCATCATGCTCAGCATTAACAGGCGCTGCTTGATCTTGAGCAGCACGCATTCTTTCAGCTATCGCTCCCTGTCTTTGAGCCGGTTCTGGCAAACGATCTTTCTTTGCAACCCTTGGATTTGCAACAATCTTGTCTGTAACAGTCTTCTTTGCTTGTTTGTCAGCAGTTGCTGGACTTGCTTGTCTATCCTGAGCAATTGCTGCAGTTTTAGCAGTTTCTGATGTTGCATTAGCCGCTTTTGCTTCTTCAGCAACGGCCGCCTTTTCTGTAGTTGCTGCTTCTTCTACTGCCGGCTTAGCTGGCTCTTGAGCATCTGTTTGAGCTGTCGCTTCCGTATTTGCTGCAGTTTCAACAGTTTTTTCACTGGCTACAGCAGCATCAGTCACCTTGTCTGCAGAAGTTGATTTTTCTGCTTCCAGCTGAGAAGCTGAGTTAGCTTGTACTTGAACTGGCTGCCCTGAGCCACTATCCTGAGCTGCAGCTGGTTCTTGAACTGCCACCTGCTTAACATCATCAGCGTGGACAAGACCTGCTTCGAGACCAAGTACTTTTGGCGCTACGATAAGTGCTAAGGTAGTCACACCGATGGCTACCCAGTTCTTCTTAACTTTATGCATCTTATAATGAATTTTTTTCTCCATCATAAAGCCTCCTTCTGAATTTGGTATAAAGTTATACTCTTATTCTAGTATATTTTTAGAAATGAGTCTATTTTATTTGCACATCTGCAACTGGGAAAGGCAAATTCTTTCAAACTGAGCCTTGAGCTTCTGGGCAACACCGAAGGAATCTAAAAATTCCAAGAAAGATAAGCATTCCTCAATATCACTCAGAGCATAGCTATTCCCAACCTTGTAGGAATAAAGAGCCCTATGATACTTAATCAGCATCCGATCATAAAGATCTGTCTCAGGGATTTTAGAATGGTCAAGATAATTGAGGAATCTCATAGCAACTAGCAAATGATTACTCTCTATGCAGACGCTGATAACATTAAGCAGCATCTTGATAATACGCCGGCGATTCTCCGGTAGATTATTATAAAACTGGGTGCGGTTAATCATCTCACTAGCAAAGGTCTCCAGTGTTTCCAAGGTCAATAGATCCACACTATTAGTAAAGAGCCAGAGCTCATAACGCCCCCACTCCTCAACGGAAAAGAGATAATCGGTCAGAAATTCTACATCTTTCTTGCTAATCTGAAAATCTGGACTGCAGGAAGACAATACTGCTCTAACAACAATTGTATTAAGCCTATAGTTCTTCTTCTCAGGGAACTTTTCAGCCAAAGCTTCTGAGCTAGCCAATATACTTTGGAGTTTGACAACATTGTTTTCCTGATAAGCATCAGCTACTTTTTTTGAGAAAAGCGCATCATCTGCCTCAATGTAGTTATGGTAAACATACTGAAATTCGTCTAGAGAAACAGCCATATTCTTTAAGCAGCAATAGAAAGAATCAAGCGTGATACCACTGACTCCCCGCTCAAAACGAGACAGCTGAGCCACTGAAATATCTCCGGCTGCCGCCTCTTTAAGAGACATGTTTTTTGATTCTCTAATGACTTTGAAAATTTTTCCAAATGTTTTCAACATATTGAGCCCTCGGTTTCATATATGCAATAAAATTTTTTACTAAATTTAATATACTAGTAATATATTTCGAATATGTTACAAAAAAATTACTTTATATTTCCAAATAATACAAATAGATTAATTTGAAAGATAGGAATACTCAATATAGTGATTTTTTCTGAAAGTTATATGGTTTTCAAGAAAATATTGATTTTATAAGATTCTCAGAAGGGTTCAACCTGACAACTTGAAAACACTGGCTTTTTCAAAACTAGCCTCCTTACTTATACAAAAATAAACTTGGATAATCTGAGGTTCATGGATAACTGAAATAAAACTGTAACAAAATCTAAACGAATATTTTTTAGACATGAATGAAAGGAAGTAAAATGAAAAGGACTTAGTCCTGTTCAATGCAGAACTAAATCCTTTTACTAGTTATTGGTCTAAGTTTTGGAAATAATTTATTCCCAGCTTTTACATATGTCTCAAGCGCTCCACCCGCTCTGAGATAGGAGGGTGCGTATAGAAAAGTTTCTTCAGACTGCCTTCTTTTTTAGGATCGCTGATATAGAGAGCTGCACTGGCATCATCAACATGATGTTCCATAGGCTCGCTGCGATCTAGCTTGAGCAGAGCATTAATCATCCCTTGCGGATTGCGGGTCAGCTCTACACTGGAAGCATCAGCCAGAAACTCCCGCTGACGAGAAATGGCCAACTGCACCAAGGTAGCTGCCAGAGGAGCTAAAACGATAGCAATCAGCGATACGATAAGGAGAATAATTCCCAAACCACTATCGTTATCTCGATCATTACTACTGCGCCGTCCGCCACCAAACCACATCATACGGCCAGCTAGGCTAGACAACATGGTAATAGCACTGGCCAAAGCCACAGCAATCGTTGAAATTCGAATATCATAATTGCGAATATGACTGACTTCATGGCCAATCACTCCCTCAAGCTCCTCACGATTCATGATTTGCAAGATACCTGTAGTTGCTGCAACAGCTGCATTTTCAGGCTTAGAGCCAGTCGCAAAAGCATTGGGAGAGGGATCCTCTACGATATAGACACGTGGCATAGGAATCTGAGCGACCATGGCCATATCTTGAACAATATGATAGAGTTCAGGTGCTTCCTGCTCAGAGACCTCGCGAGCTCCGTTCATAGCCATGACCACTTCTGTAGACTGAAAAATCATCACTCCGGCATAAATCGCTCCGATGATCAAGGCTAGCAAGACACCACCAACAGCAGAGCGCAGCCAGAGATAGCCAATAGCTGCTCCAAGGAGAGCCAAGAGTCCGAAAAAAGCGATAAGGAGGAGCCAAGTCCTCCTTTTATTGCTGGCAATTTGATCAAATAGCATCTTAGTCACCTAGTCCAGTGCTGCCAAAGTCAACTTTTGGTACAGCCTTTTCTTCTTCTGGTGTCTTAAGGAAGTCAGCAGCTTTAAAGCCAAAGATTCCTGCAACAATATTGCTTGGGAATGTTTCCAACTTGACATTGTAGTTGCTAGTTACTGAATTATAAAGCTGACGAGAATAAGCAATTTTATTTTCAGTATTGGTCAGTTCTTCCTGCAACTTCAGGTAGTTAGTGTTAGCTTTCAGATCTGGATAGCTTTCAGCTACTGCAAAGATTCCAGAAATCTGACGAGAAAGGGCGTCACTGGCTTGCATAGCTTCGGCTGGTGAAGCAGCTGAAGCTACCTGGTTGCGCAGTTGGGTTACCTTTTCCAAGGTCGCCTGCTCGTACTTGCCATAGCCTTTGACCGTTTCCAAGAGGTTAGGAATCAAGTCATTACGACGCTTGAGCTGCACATCAATCTGGCTCCAAGCTTCCTGAGTCTGCATGCGGCTTTTAACCAAGGTATTGTATGCACCAACAACGAAGAATGCTAAAACCGCGACAATAATAAGAACAATAATAAAAGTCATGATATACTCCTCCAATTTTGATTAGACTTATTATATCAAAAAATAGAGGAACTGTCTTTATTCTTGACATTGATTTAGAAAAGATGTACGATAAAGGAAAGAATAAACCGACTGTCGGTCGAAAAAATTTTACTACCAAAAAGGATGCAAACATGGCTAATAAAAAAGACTTTATCTTAGATACCGCTCAGGAGCTTTTTATGGAGCAAGGCTTTGACCAGACCTCTATCTCCCAGATTTTAGAAGCGACTCAAATCGCCCGCGGTACTCTCTACTATTACTTTTCTTCTAAGGAAGAGATAATGGATGCCATCATTGAGCGAACCATTGAAAGAGCATTTACAGCTTCCCAAGCCTTTGCTGATAATCGTGGACTGACTATCATAGAGCGCTTGGTTGGCAGTATGGCTGCTCTGAATCTCAATCACCAAGAGGGAGAGGGAGTACTGCTGCATCTCAATCAGCCACAAAATGCGCTCCTGCACGAAAAGACCAATCAAATTCTTCTTGAACGAGCACCCCAGATTCTACTTCCCATCATCCAAGACGGTATCACTGCTGGAGATATGAGGACCGACTATCCCTACGAAAGCTTGGAAATGATTCTTACTTATTCGCTTCAAGTTTTTGGCAGCAGCTTTCAAGCTCTATCCCTAGAAAAACAGCAGCAAAAACTACAAGCTTTTCTCTATCTTTTAGAAACTCTTTTTCACAGCCGGAAAGGCTACTTCAATCCCTTTCTATCCCTGATTCAAACTCAAAGCAGCTAGAAAGCTAAGCACTAGATTTACTATTTACACTTACTTGCCATTACAAGCATAAGGAGGTAACTATGAAACAATCAGGTTTTAGACTCTTTTTATTGATTTGGATTGGAAGCCTCATCTCGGAAATCGGCTCTGGTATGACTTCTTTCGCTTTAGGAGTTTATATCTTCCAGCTGACCGGTTTGGTTTCTGTTTCTTCTTTTGTTACGCTTTGTGCATTTCTGCCTGGTCTTTTGGTTACTCCTCTGGCTGGAATTCTGGCAGATCGCTATGACCGAAGATTGCTGATGGCTCTGGGAGATGGCTTGTCAGGCTTAGGAGTTCTCTGGATTTACTTTAGTCTGAAGAATCCTGCTTTGATTTTTATCTGTATCGGAGCTGCCATTAGTTCGCTCTTTTCAGCCTTGGTCAATCCGGCCTTTCGAGCTACGATTTCCGACTTGCTGCCGGAGGATCAGTTATCAAAAGCAACTGGTTTGTCCCAGATTAATGGCATTGCCCGCTATCTGATTTCACCAGCCTTGGCTGGAATGATTTTGGCGAGTGGACATATCAGCACGATTCTGTTGCTGGATTTTTCGACCATTTTCGTGACAGTAGCCTGCACCTTGCTAGCCCGACGGGCCATTCATTCACAAGTTTATAGCAGTGATAGCCGTTTCTGGGCTGATTTCCTTAAAGGTTTTCAAATCGTCTATGGAAAAAAAGGCATCTGGTTTTTAGTCTTAGCTGGAACAGGCTTTTCCTTCTTTTTGGGAACAGTCCAAATCCTGCTTTCTCCCTTGGTGCTAGCTTTCGCAGATGCCAAAACAGCCGGCTGGGTCATGACCATCTCCAGCAGCGGGATGCTGATAGGAGGCTTGGTTCTGGGGATATTTGCTATCAAAAAACACTTCCATCGTATGCTCTGCCTCTCACTATTTCTACTGGGACTCTTCATGGTTGGGCTAGGAATGAAGGAAAACTTCATCTGGATTTGCAGTTTTGGCTTTCTCCTCTTTGCTGCCCTACCTTTCGCCAATACAGCTATTGACTATCTGGTCCGCATCAATATTAACAAAGCCGATCAAGGCAAGGTCTGGGGGACCATCGGGATTATTTCTCAGCTAGGCTATGTGCTAGCTTATGCCGGCATGGGTTGGGTCGCAGACACTCTTTTCAAACCCTCGCTGACTTACTTTGGCTGGCTGGCAAATTCTGTCGGAAAAATCATCGGTGTTGGCGGAGGCAGAGGCTACGGTCTGCTCTTTATCCTATCCGGTATCTCTATCAGCATCGGTGCTTATCTGCTCTCCCTAGCACGTTCAGTAAAGGAGCTGGAATATGTTTCAACGCTTGATAAAAAATGATTTAAAGGAAAACAAAGTCAGCATGCTGGTCATCGGGCTTTTCCTGCTTCTGACTCTGACCCTGAGCTTTGCAGCTACACGCCTGACCGTCAGTCTCACTAGCTCAATTGAGCGCTTTGTGGAAACAGCTAAAAGTCCTCACCTGCTACAGATGCACAGCGGAAGCGTCGACCGAGAACGCCTGCAAAACTTCGTCCAGCAGCATCCAGAAATTGCCTCTTGGCAGCTGACAGACTTTGTCAATGTGGAAGGGTCAGCCATCCGCATCAATGGGCAGGACTCGCTTCAGGATAGCTCCCAGGATAATGGCTTTTCCAGTCAGAACCAAAACTTTGACTTTCTGTTGGATCAGAATAACCAACCAGCCCAGCCTCGGCCAGGGCAAGTTTATATCCCCCTTTATTATTACAACAGCGGAAAAATCAAAATCGGTGACCAAATAAGAGTCGGCAAGCTACAGCTAACTGTCCAGGGCTTTATCCGAGATGCCCAGATGAATGCCGGTCTAGTCTCCTCCAAACGCTTCCTCATCTCACAAACTGATTTGCAGACTCTGAAAAAAGAAGCAGTTGCATCTAGTGAGAACCTGATTGCCTTTCGAGTGCATAAGCTTAGCCAGATCTCAGCTATCGAGCAGGCCTATAAAAATGCCGAGCTCGAGTCCAACGGACCGCCTATGATTACCTATCCGACTATCAAGATGATTAACGGCTTCAATGATGCTCTAGTCATCCTAGTCATGGGGCTGCTGGTTGTGGCTATCATTGGCATCACCTTTCTCTGCATGCGCTTTGCCCTCTTGACCAAGATTCAAGAAGACCTGCAGCAGATTGCCGTTATGAAGGTGATGGGACTGCCCCAAAGCTTTATCAGCAGGGTCTACCTGACCAAGTATTATTTCTGTCTGGCTCTAGCAACCATCGCTGGATGGGGACTGTCCTTTCTTCTGAGTAGTCCTTTTAAAAAGCAAATGGCACTGTCTATGGGGCAAAGTCCGACGCCCTTCTATAGCTATCTTCTGGAAATGCTAGTGGCTCTACTGCTCTGTCTCTTGGTCTTTTGGCTGACTGCCCGGCCTCTCAGCTCTTTTAAGAAAAAGACCCCCGGCCAAGCTTTAAGATTAGCTTCTTCCAACAGTCTGACCGCGACTCCTTCTACTCCGAAGATGGGTTTACCGTCTATACCCTTCTTAGACAGGCCCTATTTCGCCCTGAAAACGATTCTCAGTCATAAAAAACTCTATTTGACTATGTTGGTCATTGTCAGTCTGATTAGCCTGCTTATCCTGCTGCCAGCAAGTCTCTACAGCACTGTGATGGACAAGAATTTCATCCAGTATCTAGGAGCCGGTCAGCCAGATGTGTTGGTTGATATTTCTCAGACTGAAGATATCGATACCAAGGCTGCCCAGCTGCTAAAAGAACTGCAGGCAGACAAGGATGTCGCCGAAATTAATCAGTACCAGAGCCAGAATTTCTCCTATCAAGACCAGCAAGGTCAGACCCAGCAGTTGCGTGTAACTCTGGGAAACCATGCGGGATTTCCAGTCAAATACAGCCAAGGCCGCTATCCTAAAAACGAGGATGAAATTGCCCTATCCAAGCTGCAGGCAGAAGAGCTCAAGCTAAAAGCAGGAGACAGCCTGACCTTGACGGTAGACGGTCAAACCAGAAAACTAAAAGTAGTCGGTATCTACTCAGACCTGACCTACGGCGGCAAGACCGCCAAGGCTGTCTTTGTGACAAAGCAAGCGCAAACGCTCAATAGTCTGACGACCATCCGTCTTAAAGATGCTAGCAACAAAGCTAAAAAAATTAACGATTGGAAAAAACGCTATTCCAACTATAAATTAACCGACGTAGAAGACTTTTTCCATCAGACTTTTGATGACACGCTAGCCATGCTCCGCCTGATTCAGATCAGTGTCTTCTGGACAGGGCTCGGCATTGTCTTCACCCTAATGACCCTCTTTGTCTATATGATTTTCACCAAGGACCA
This sequence comes from Streptococcus sanguinis, assembly GCF_003943735.1. Taxonomy (GTDB): domain Bacteria; phylum Bacillota; class Bacilli; order Lactobacillales; family Streptococcaceae; genus Streptococcus; species Streptococcus sanguinis_E. The sequence goes on from NZ_RJMV01000001.1 coordinate 216,754, forward strand.
AGCTGACTTGGCACTTTATCGGATGCTGGGATTTGGCAGTGAACGACTCAGGAGCCACTACCTGCTCGCCGTCTGCTTCATCTTGATGCTGGCTCTGGCAATAGCCGACCTGCTGCTCCTTAGCCTAGGGCAAGAAGTCTGCAGTCTGCTGCTCAGCAGCTTCGGTATCAGCAAACTCCAGCTCATCATCAATAAGTCCTTTACTTTTCTATGGACACCGCTGGCTCTGCTTCTTAGTGGACTCACAGCAGCACACATCAGTCTCCGAGCTCTGAACAAGCTGGAAATTGGACGTTATCTCAAGGAACATTGATCTTGAGCAGATAGTTTCCGAGCGCTTAGCATTAATTCTACATCCGAGGAGAAGCCTATGTTATTAGAAGCACATAACCTCAGCAAAAGCTATCAGGAAAATCAGGAGCCCATTCTCCGTGATTTGTCGCTAGAGATTGAGAGCGGCCAATTCATCGCCATCATGGGGCCGTCTGGCTGCGGAAAATCCACTCTTCTCAATCTTTTGTCCACCATTGACAAACCTGACCAAGGCCAGATTCTTTATGAAGGGCAGGATTTGCTGGCTATGAAAGACAAGGACTTGGACCGCCTTCGCAGAGAGACTTTCGGCTTTGTCTTCCAGCAGGCAACATTCCTGAAAAATCTCAATATCCTAGACAATATCTGCCTACCGAGTATCATTGGTAAGAAAAGCAGCGAGCGAAAGGCAGCCTATGAACGAGCCAAGGAGTTAATGGCTCTGACTGGGATTAAGGACATTGCCCAGCGCTCTATACATCAGGTATCGGGCGGCCAGCTCCAGCGAGCCGGCATTTGCCGGGCTCTCATGAACCAGCCTCGAATCATTTTTGCTGACGAGCCGACAGGAGCCCTCAACTCTCAGGCTGGCCGTCAAGCTATGGAGCTCATACAGCACTTCCACCAGCAGGGCGCAAGCATTCTCCTAGTGACGCACGATGCCAGCGTAGCTACCTATGCTGACAAGGTGCTGCTTATTTTAGATGGCAAGATAAAAAAAGAAGTTCTCTTTGACCAAACCGCTAATCAGGATGAGCGGCGCCAGCTGCTCTTGGCAGAGCTCAATCAGATTGGCATATAAGAAAAGAGGCCCTTTGGCAGAATGCTGGGGTCTCCTTTTTATGATATAATAGGATGAATACTGACAAACAAGGATGAAACTATGACACCGCAAGAATTTTACCAGCTATTGAGCCAGCAGGGAATCGAGCTGACCGACCGCCAGAAAGACCAGTTTGAGCGTTATTTTCAACTCTTGGTCGAATGGAATGAAAAAATCAATCTGACAGCTATCACCGAGAAAAATGAAGTCTATCTCAAGCATTTCTATGATTCAATTGCCCCCATTTTGCAAGGCCTGATTGATAATCAAGAGCTTAAGCTGCTAGATATCGGTGCCGGTGCTGGCTTTCCCAGTCTCCCTATGAAAATCATCTGCCCTCAGCTGGATGTGACTATCATTGACTCGCTCAACAAACGCATCAACTTCCTCAAACTGCTGGCAGAGGAGCTGGCGCTGGACAAGGTTCACTTCTACCACGGCCGCGCAGAAGACTTTGCTCAGGACAAGGCCTTTCGGACCCAATTTGACCTCGTCACTGCCCGTGCAGTCGCCCGCATGCAGGTCCTGTCTGAGCTGACCATTCCCTATCTAAAAGTTGGCGGGAAGCTTTTGGCTCTCAAGGCTTCTAATGCTCCAGAAGAACTGGAAGAAGCAAAAAATGCCCTCAACCTACTCTTTAGCAAGGTCCAAGACAACCTCAGCTATGCCCTGCCAAACGGTGACCCCCGCTTTATCACAGTGGTTGAAAAGAAGAAAGAAACGCCCAACAAATACCCCCGCAAGGCCGGTATGCCAAATAAAAGACCATTATAAAAAGAAAAATCAGGCAAAAATTGCCTGGTTTTTATGTTGTTGACTAGAAGTTCAATGTACTACAAGACTACGGCAAGTATAAAAAGTCGCTTACTTACTATCCTGTTCCTCCAGTTTTAAAACACTGATAAATTCTTCATAAGAATTGACCACATGATCTTGACCGTCTTTTGTGATACTACCATAAACAGTTAAGTTATCAAATAGTTGCTTATCTTTCGGTATTAAAAGACTGTAAATGTCTGACATCAGTTTAGGATCTGTCTTATCCGTCAAAAGATATAATTGACCTCCTTGCTTCGTCATCAAATCATAAGCTTTAGGGTATTCGTCCTTTAGGCGCCAATCAGAAGATTGTTTAATAACTGAATTGGGGAAATAGAGAGAAGAATTAGTATTTACCATGCTTTCTGAATAGTAATTTTTAAGGCTTGTATAGTTGACAAAAATACTATTTCGCCCATCCCTACCTACATTCGCCCCTTTTGGAACATCTTCTATTTTTCCCGTTCTCAGATTAAACAAAACCTCACGACCACTTCCTCCTCCCACTTTTTCTAATTCTATAGTCCGATATTCTTCATTATCATGACTAAAGAAGGCTGTATAACTTGAAAATGGAACGTAACTATCATCATATTCCCGAATAGCCTCAAGCAAATCATACTCCTTACGGTCTAAATTATCCGTACTAGTATCATATACTTGAATTTTCCAGTACTCACCCCAAGTTAGATGTTTCAAATCAAAGTCAGAATCATGAAATCGATGAGTAAATTGATAACTTTCAGTGGCAATATATCGTTTCCCATATATAGCAATCTTACCGCCGCCTAAATTTTTTTGTTTGATATTAGAATTAACAGGTTTCCAAGTGATAACTAGACCTTGTTTATCTGAAATAAATGCATAATCCTTAGGTTCAATTTCAAATGAAACCACTTTATATCGCTCTACAGTAAAATATCGATACGCATCATAAACTCCAATTAAAGCCAAAAAAAACACGAGTACTGCTATAAATTTCCATTTTTTCTTCATATTACTCCTTCCCTTTCAGCATATAACTCTCCAAAAGATTATGAAAATAGCATCTAAATAGGAGACACCATAGAAAATCATACCTTCATAAGGAACATGCTCCATCCTACCTCCACGGGTTATAAAAGCGGCCGTGATTGACTGCGAAGAGGACAAAGCAGAGCAATAGAAAGGCGACTGCCAGTGCCAGCACTATCATATCTCGCTTAGTCAGAGCCTGATAGGTGTACCAGGTGCGTTTTTTATTCTTGCCGAAACGGCGCAGCTCCATGGCTGTGGCAATGGTATTGATACGCTCTAGTGAGCTGAAAATCAGCGGAATGATAATCTGCAGATTTCCTTTCACGCGCTGAGACAGTTTGGCTTTCTGGGATAATTCCTGACCACGCGCTTCCTGAGACATCCTGATTAGGAAGAACTCTTCCTGCAAATCTGGAATATAGCGAAGCGTCAAACTGACCGCGTAAGCAATTTTATAGGAAATACCAAGCTGATGCAGGCTGGAAGCAAACTGACTGGGATGGGTTGTCATAAGGAAAATCACTGCCAGAGGAATGGTCGAAACATACTTGAGCAGGAGATTAAAGAGATAAAAAAGCTCCTGAGCTGTTAGATTATAAGCTCCCCATCCGGTCCAGAGGACATCTTTGGCTCCATAGATATCGACACCATACTGAGGGGCGAAAAGATAGACCATCACTAAGTTAAGAGCAGCAAAGGATGCCGCAAAGACCAAAACAAATGAAATGTCTCGGATGCGGATATGGGATAGCCGAAAGAGACAAAGGGACAGCAGGGCTAGCCCCAGCAAAAAACGAGTATCATAGCTAATCATGGCCGCCACTGATACCAGAACGAAGAACAGCATCTTGCTGGCACCGGACAGACTATGAAGAAACGTCTCGCCTGCATGGTAGCCGATTAATTTTCGCTGATTAAGCATGCTTGTCCTCCTTTTCTCGCATATAAAACTCGGTCAAAGCTAGAGGGTCGGCACCAATTTTCTCAGCCAGAGCAAAGATTGACGTTTCCTTTAGATGAGCCGCCGCAATCAACTCTTGATCTGTCAGAACCTGCGCGGGAGCCTTATCGGCTAAAATCTGACCATCCACCACAACCACTGCCCGATCTGAGTAATCCAGCATCAGCTGCATATCGTGGGTAATCATGATAATCGTATGTCCCTGCTGGTTGAGCTCGTCTAGAAAGTCCATCATCTCTGTATAATGGCGCTGGTCCTGACCAGCTGTCGGTTCATCCAAGAGGATAATCTCTGGATTCAGCACCAAGATAGACGCAATGGTCACCCGCTTTTTCTGACCGAAAGACAGGGCTGAAATCGGCCAACTACGAAATTCATAGAGTCCACAGGTCTTAAGAGCCGCATGGACCCGCTCTTCGATTTCCGCTTCTTCCAGTCCGCGCAAGCGCAAGCCTAGAGCCACTTCATCAAAAATCATGGCTGCCGAAATCATCTGATTGGGATTCTGCAGGACATAGCCGATCCGCTCAGCTCGCTCCTTGATGGAGTCTCCTTTGATATCCTGACCCTGCCAGCTATAGCTCCCCTCAGTCTCGATAAACTGACAGAGGGCCTTGGCCAGGGTTGACTTACCAGCTCCATTTTTACCAACGATGGCTATTCGCTCACCCTTGAAAATCTTCAGATTGATATCCTGCAAAATAGGCTTGCCGCCGCTCTGGTAAGCAAAGGACACATGCTCCAGTTCCAGCAAGGGCTCCTGAAGCTCTTTATCAGAATCAGACCAGTCTCTGCCCTCAAAGGTCACATCTGCCAGCTGCAGCTGATCCAAGCGGGACAAGTCTTCAGTCTTTTCCACTTCAACGCCCAGCTGGCGCAAGGTCGTAATGTAGAGTGGTTCGCGGATACCATTTTCAGCTAGCAGCTGGGTTCTGAGCAGGTCATCCGGCTGTCCATTAAAGAGAATGCGTCCGTCATTGATAAGAACTAGCCGGTCTACTGGACGATAGAGGACATCTTCCAAGCGGTGCTCGATAATCAGAGTCGTCGTTGCCGTCTCCCGATGAAGCTGGTCAATCAAATCAATGGTATCCTGACCTGACTTAGGATCCAGATTGGCCAAGGGCTCGTCAAAGAGCAGAATGGGACTCTCGTCAATCAAAACCCCAGCCAGACTGACGCGCTGCTTTTGACCGCCTGATAGATCCTGGGGCCGATGCTGCAAAAGCTCTGATAAATCCAGCTTCTCTGACCAGGTTTTGACTTTTTCGCGCATAAGCGACAGCTCCATCACGTCATTTTCTAGCGCAAAGGCCAAATCTTCTGCTACGCTAAGCCCGATAAACTGGCCATCCGTATCCTGCAAGACCGTGCTGACTAGATTGGACTTATCATAAATACTGGATTCAAAGGCTGACTGCCCCTTAATCAAGAGCTGACCGCTGGCCTCTCCTTTATAAATGTTAGGTATAATTCCATTGAGACACTGACCCAGCGTTGACTTACCAGAGCCAGATGGTCCAACAATCAGAACCTTCTCCCCCTCGTAAATAGTCAGATTAATCTGCTTGAGGGTCGGCTCAGACTGGGCCTGATATTGAAAGCTAAAGTCTTCAAATTGGATAATTGGTTTTTTCATCTTATTTCTCTATAGTGCCAGAGCGATTTGAACCGCTAGATTGGCAATCTTATCTTTTTCGTCTAAGTCTGCATGATTGGCTAGGTTGCGCATATCCCAAGCTTCCTCAGACAAGTGGTCGGCTGCGTAGAAGAACTGGCAGACGGTTATCTCTCGAAAAGCTGCTAAAGCCGCTACAGCTGAGCATTCCATATCCACACAGATAGCTCCCTCAGCCTTTCTCTGGCGGAGCTTAGCAGGAGTCTCACGATAAATGCCGTCTGTCGTCCAGACCTTGCCCTTGCTATGGGAAATACCCCGCGCATTCAGAAAATCCGTCAAAAAATCTTTCAGACCAAGATTGACTTCTTGCTCACGGTTAGCCGGCTGGTAGTGATAGCTAGTCCCCTCATCTCGCAGGGCCTCCGTCGGGATAATGACGGATGTTTCCTTAATCTCCTCATCCAAGATGCCGCAAGTACCAAAAAGCACCAGCTTCTTCATGCCAAAAGCAATCAGGTCTTCCAGAATAGCTACACAGGCCGAAGCTCCAACAGGTGCATTGAAGAGAGCCAGTTCCCGTCCATCCACGAAAACACGATAGATAGGAATTTCAATATTAGCCATGCTAGTCGTCGTAATCAGCTCATGCTCAAAATCAGCCAACATCCGCGCAAAAGTCTCCCTGGCAAAGCAGGAAACAGCCGTCCCCGGAAAGCCTTCTATGGATTCATTCAAGTCCTCTGGGTTGATGATGGCCTTGCGACTTTGGTCAAATTCTTCAAGTATCATAGGCTTGCTCTCTTTTCCCTTTCTTCCTGATGAAACGGCCAGCAGATGTCTACTGACTTCATCTTACCATTGTATCATAAAAAGGCGGTCTGCTGAACGCTGCCTGCATATTTTCTACATAGGAAATGCCATAGGCAGGCTCTATAGCTACAAGTGAAGTGAGTACTTTATCCAATGATTTTCCAACAAAAAAGACTGGGAATAACTCCCAATCTCATCTTACATAAGGGCTGTTGCAGCAGTAATCAAGCCAAATACGATGCCCGGCATATTAGCCGCAGCCAAAGGAATGTCCCGTTTCTCTTTAAATAGACCATAAATGACCCAGAGAGTACAGTTTAGAGCAGCTACTGAAGGCTGGATAAAATCGCCCTTGTTGCCAGCTAGATTATTCATAATCTGTGGAATATAGGAAACATACATCATAACAGACATAAAAGTAGCCACCCAGCCCAAGATCAGCATGTGTTTTTCTTTCATTTCGTTCTCCTTTTTATAAAACTGACCTCTATTCTATAGCTTCTTTTTGAAATTTTCAAGATATTTTCAATAATGTTATCAAAACGAAAAGAGTCACAAAATTGTGAGAACTGCTGATAGCCCTAAAAAAAGCCGCCTTTTGGCAGCTCTGTTAAGATTCAAAAAGTAGATTTTCCTAGCCTTTAAAACTTCGGTTCTCCATCGGGAAGTTGATCTAAAATGGCTTCCAGTTCCAGTCGACTAAGTGGCTGAATCCGGATCTGGCTGGAATCCAGATAGCTACGGTGAGTGTCCGGAATCTTCTCTAAAAAAGCTTTTAAATCCTTTGTTGTCAGATATTTATACCCCTGCGGACTGCTGGCATCCTCTATCAGGATATGAAGATGCCATTCCATATCTTGACTAGCACCGCTCTCAATCATCTCTTTAATCAGGTAGCCCTTGGGCATGGGCTGAGTTGGAAGGACTGTGTCCACTCCTTCTGCCAAGACATAAGAACCCAGGTATTTCCCACCCTGATCCTTATAATACTTAGGAGTAGAAAATTGACTCTGAACCTGCTGCATCTCAGCCATCTGCCTGCCAAACTCCTCCACAGGATCTTCTGCCTTGAAAAGTTCCAGAAGTTTTTCCTGCGACATATACAAATCATGAGCATAGCCTTCGAAAACATGCATAGGCGCAGCTGCAACTCTGGCATCGTTCAGGCCGTAGAGAATATCCGCTTCAAGATCAATATTAAAAATCCCGTCAGCAGTGTATGTGGTGCCGTATTCATCGACAATATCCTGCTTCATCTTTTGAGCCAAACGACTCATGAAGAGAATGGCCCCTTTCCAATCACCCACAGTTGATGGTGTCAAGACGCGGACCTGATAGGTTTCCCGGTCTGGCAGATAATAAACTTCAAACCCGCGGCCTGCCCCTTCCCAATAGACAGCCAGAAAAGTTCCGACCTGATCCAAGGATTGATAAGCCTTATCGCCCTCGAGGCCTATGACCTCAAGCCCTTCTACTAAGGAAACCAGAGACAAGGGTGTTTCGACCGCCTTATAGCTAAACAAGCCCTTTCGGTTCTGAATGTAAAAAGAAATACTCATACCATGCTCCTTTCTAACGACAAAAGCCTTTCAAAAAGCGAGAAAATGCAAAATCAAAACTCAATACTGGTACAAACTAGCTTTTCTCCAAGACTTTTAAAGATAAACTTCATTCGCAAAACGGACTCTGGTATTAGTATAACATTTTTGGAAGAAAAAGACGAAAAAACCTGTATCCATGAAGATACTTTTCGATTGAAAGCTTCATCAATACAGATTCTAAGAATATATTTGAATTTCATAAAAAGACAATGAATAAACTTCTAAGAAAGCCAAACTCATCTGAGCACTTCTCATTTTTTATTCTGCTGCGTCAGCTCCTGATTGTAGGACAAGGCTAGCTTGATCCAGTAAGACAGTTCTTTTTGTCCTTCGCCATCTAAATCAATATAGCCATGATAAAGCCTACCCTTCATTAAAGTCACGCTAGCACCATTTTTAGGCAGAACCTGCTTTTCCATTTCCTTACCGATGCGTACCATGATAAGCTCTTGACTTCTCGAACTCACAGTAACGGTCATCTTACCTCGGACCATAAAAGCCAAACCACCAAACATCTTCTTCTCTTCCATCTCTTCTTCAAAAACATGAGGAGGAAGTTCAGTAGCTAAAATGGCACGGACTTGCTGGGCTAGGGATTCACTATAAGCCATCCTTCTACCTCATTTCATCACATCCCAGCCGATGCCAAAACGGTCAATCAAGCGACCATAAAACTCTGCGAAAGCTTGTTCCTCTAAAGGATAGAGAATTTGTCCACCTTCAGCAAGTTTGGCAAAGAGCTCATCGGCTTCTTCTCTACTGTCTGGGCTCAGAACTAACCATTGATTGGGCTGGTGATTGCTAGGAATTGATAGGTCGTTAAAAACGCCTACATCCTCACCATTCAGGGTTAAGTTTTCCGTATCTAAGGCAATCCAGGCAACTTTATCCCGTCTTTCTGCAGGAAGGTCTGCTGGATCCAGCATCTCACTGGCTCGGACAAGTCCCTTTATCTCTGTCTGAAAAACATCCGCATAAAAACGAAAAGCTTCTTCGGCCTGACCATTAAAACTTAAAAACACGTCTAATTTCATTATTGTTCCTCCGATTTCTTATATCTGAGAATAAATCTCTAGTATCAGTTTATCAATTAGGATAAAAATTTTCTTATTCTCAATTGCGCTTGTTTGGCTAGGGAACGCATGATTAAAACTGGAAGATTAACTGTAATAGGTGGATCGCTGGGTAAGGGCCTGCGCATGCTGATTTCCTCTTGATAGATGCTATCGCCTGAAAAAGTGAGAGGCTCATCGCTGCCCCAGCGAAAGTTATGCTTCAAGACATAGTTTTTAGTTAGGCGTAAATCCTCCAGCAATTCACAGGCCAAAAGATAGTAGTGACCATCCGGTACATTTTCAAAAGTAAACCGTCTCTCCTGACTCAGTGCTACTCCGATAACCGGCTCTTCTTTGGGTATGCGGGTTTTAAAAAGCCCGACACAGCTAATGCGTGGTTCATACCCCTCAGGATAAGATAGCGCCACAGTCAACCGATTGCCACTTTTACAGTCGGGCTCCTGATGTAACAAAGCTCCCCTCTCATCCAGCTGTTTGACTATAAAATCATAAGCCTTGGTTGATTCCTGATAATATTTTTTAGGCGAAAGTCCAGTATGCCGCTTAAAAGTATTGGAAAAACTGCCTAGACTATCATAACCAGCTTCCATAGAGGTCTCAGTCACATTTTGCCGGCCTTCTACAATCTCCTGAATCCCTTTTTCCATCTTAAGAGCTTCCACATATTGCTTGATAGAAAAGCCCATCTTTTTCTTGAAAGTTCTGGATAGATGGGAAGGGCTATAGTGGAAATGCTGAGCCAAATCGGTCAGACTCAGTTCTTCATCTGCATGCTGACGCAGATAGGCTGCCACTTCTTCCATGATAGCTTTAGACATAGACTTGCTCCTTTCCCATTTATTAAGCCCATTATATCATAACAAAAAGAAAGGACAAAAAATCAAAACCGCAGAAAGAAAACCAGAAAGCAAGTAATACTCCGCGAGATGCCCCAAGAATCGGCGGAAACAGTCTACTTTCCCAAATCTCTGTCCAACAAGACTTTTACCTGTAAATAAATGATAAAAAAACTTTAGACGCTTGAAACATCCAAAGTTTTGTATGTTTAAAATCCTGAAAGAAATCATCGCTATTTCTCAGTCTAACTCATCTGGCTCGTACTGATACTGAGCCAGAAACTCATCAATAGAATCAGGGATTTTTTGGTCACTGGTTTTCAGCGGAACTTTCTTGTTAAATGTATAATAACCTTCTTCCTTGCTTAATCTCATATATTTTGTAGTGGGATTGCTTTTAACGATTCTAGTTGAAATAATTTTCTTCCTGATATTAGCTACATTTTTAAATTCAACTTTTACACTCTTGAGGATCTTAAGTTGATAGTCATCCCCCACCTTTTCATAAGTCCCTTCTGCAAAATAAATATTTGGATAAAAAGTAAAATCTTCATTATCGGTGCGAAATTCTTTCAATTTTTCTTCACTATCAAAATAAGACTCATTTATCATACGAACAAAACGCTTACCGTCTATCAATTTAAACTCGCCATCACTTTGATAAACTGTCCCGATTTTAAGACGATCAACTTTTTGAGGTTGAGAAGTATTTTGGCAAGCAGATAAGAGCAAGAAGGCGAATAGCACCACTACTATCAATCGCAAAAGTTTTATCAAAATACACCTCCTATCGGCTTATCGCTTCAACTCCTCCGGCTCGTACTGATACTGTGCCAGAAACTCATCAATAGAATCAGGGATTTTTTGGTCACTGGTTTTCAGCGGAACTTTCCCATTAACAGCATAATAGTTATCTTTTTTAACTAAACTAAAACCGTTTTTAGCAGGAATATCATCCACCCGCTTGGTAGATATAATTTTTTTCTCAATATTTGAGACATTTTTAAATTCCACTTCCACACTCCTAAGGACTTTCAGTCGATACTCATCACCCGACTTCTCATAAACCCCTTCTGCAAAATAAATATTTGGATAAAAGCCATCATCATCATTGTCTATTTTATACTGTTCTAACTTCTTTTCACTGTCAAAACGCGCTTGATTTTGAATCATAACAAAATGATTCCCATCTAATAATTTAAATTCCCCACCGTCATGATAAACTGTCCCGATTTCAAGTTGATCAACTTTCTGAGCTTGAAAAGTACTTTGGCAAGCAGATAAGAGCAACAAAGCAGACAGCCCCATTATCATCAATCGCAAAAGTTTTTTCAAAATACACCTCCTATTGGCCTATCACTCCAACTCCTCTGGCTCATACTGATATTGAGCCAGAAATTCATCAATAGAGTCAGGAATTTTTTGGTCCGTCGTTAAAACTGGCAGTTTGGCATTAACCATGTAATAATCTGACTTCTTTTCTAAGGTAAAATAATCCTTGCTGGGATTTGAGTTTTCATTCCTCTTTATTCTAGAAATCACTTTCGCTTGAATATTTTTAACATTCTTAAACTCTACTCGAACAGCTCGCACCGTCGTCAAGCGATAGTCTTCCCCAACTTTCACATAGGTACCTTCCGCAAAATAGATATCTGGATACAAGTCCAGTGGATAATTATCTCTCTGGTAATCTTCTATTTCTTGATTCGTTTTAAAATCTGCATTATTTTCTAAAAGTACAAAGCGTTTTTCATCAACCAGTTTTATACTACCAGAGATAGCATAGGTCTCTCCAATTGAGATAGAGGATACTTTTTCAGGTTTTCTTGCTGCTCTATTACATCCTAAAAGTGACAAGCATACCAATAAAGCTGAAATAAACAATAAGCTTTTTTTTAGCATAATCGCCCTTCCTCCTTTATGTTACAAAGCAACTTCTCAATTGAATATGCTTTGTAACTTTTTGTTACGATTTTTTCATCAAAACATCTCTATCATCTCGCAATATGATAATAATTATAGCATAAAGATTTATCACTTTATATGTTTAACCGGTGCGGATTTCCTAGATGACCACAAAATAAAAACTTTAGACGTTTGAATCGTCTAAAGTTTTTTATCTTCACGATTAAATTACTGAGCTATCAATGTTTCCAAACTTTCCCCAATCGCAGCCAAACGCTCCACCACCTCTGCCTGGCTCAAGCCGTTTTCAGCCACATAGCGATTGCGAGGGTGAACACGGCATTCGTGAGAACAGCCACGGAGGTACTTGTCTTCATTTTCTTCTGAAGTCAGGATGCGGCGGTTACACTCTGGATTACCACAGTTGACATAGCGCTCGCAAGGAGTACCGTCAAACCAGTCTTTCCCAATCACAACTGGATTGACATGGTTGATATCAACGGAGATACGCTCATCAAAGACATACATCTTACCATCCCAAAGCTCACCTTGAACTTCTGGATCCTTGCCGTAAGTCGCGATACCGCCATGAAGCTGACCGACATCCTTGTATCCTTCACGTACCATCCAGCCTGAGAATTTCTCACAGCGAACACCACCAGTACAGTAAACAACCACGCGCTTGTCCATGAACTTCTCTTTGTTATCACGAACCCATTGTGGCAATTCGCGGAAGTTGCGGATGTCTGGGCGGATGGCACCGCGGAAGTGACCCAGATCGTACTCATAATCGTTACGAGTGTCTAGGACGACAGTTTCTTCGTCTAAGAGTGCTTCCTTAAATTCCTTAGGTGACAGGTAAGCTCCTGTCGTCTCTAGTGGGTTGATGTCATTGTCAAAATCATTGTCTTCCAAGCCCAAGTGCACAATTTCTTTCTTGTAGCGAACAAACATTTTCTTGAAGGCTTGCTCATTTTCTTCGTCAATCTTGAACCAAAGGTCTTCCATGCCCGGAAGGCTGTGCACATAATCCATGTATTTTTGAGTGGTTTCATAGTCACCAGAAACCGTTCCATTGATTCCCTCATCTGCTACCAGGATACGGCCTTTAAGGCCGATAGATTTACAGAAGGCCAGATGATCAGCTGCAAATTTCTCAGCATTCTCAATTGGAACATATTTGTAGTAAAGTAGGACGCGAATATCTTTTGCCATAAGATTTCAACTCTCTTTTCTCTATAAAATTTTCTGAATTTTTTAATTCATCTATTTATTATAACCCGAGAAGAAAAGCTGAGCAAAATATTTGTTTGAAAAATAGCAGAGCTGGAAAGTTTAAGCGAGAAGGACAGGTTATCGCTCTTCTTCCAATTGATCCAAATACTTTTCAAAGCGCTTTTTCTGATATTCTCTTACAGATTCCCCTTTCACTTTATAAATCTCTATAATGCAATATATAATTTGCATTTTATCTTTTATTTTTTACATTATTTCAGAAGCAATTTCCACAAATCTAAACATCAAAAAGAGAAGACCAGTTTGGTCTTCTCCAAATCTTAGCTTATCAGCAACCTAGCTCTGGTGACAAAGAGCCAAAGTCTTCTCAGTCGCTATGGTCTGCTTAACATTTAGTCAGAGGCAGAGACTTCTATTTCCCATACCTACCCCAAAACTTATTTTTTAAATGCTTCCCAATCCTTCATAAATTGGGCTATTCCGTTGGTAGTCAGTGGGTGCTGCGTCATTTTTTCAAATAAATTATCCGGAATGGTCGCAATGTGAGCACCAAGTTTTGCAACAGCTTCAACATGTGCTGAATTACGAATACTAGCTGCAATGATTTCAGCTTCAAAATCATAAATATCAATAATCGTGCGCAAATCTGCAATCAGTTGATAGGCATCTGTTCCGATATCTTCCAAACGTCCAACAAAAGGACTGATGAAGGTAGCTCCGGCTTTCATAGCCATGAGTCCTTGAGAAACTGTAAAAATCAAGGTAACATTCGTTTTAATTCCCTCTTTTGAAAGGACAGAGACAGCTTTTAAACCTTCTGTTGTCATTGGAATTTTGACAACAACGTTATCAGCCCACTTAGCAATATCCCGTGCTTCCGCAATCATTTCAGGTGCTGTCAAGCCAGTAACCTCTGCACTGACAGGACCACTTACAATCTCACAGATTTCTTGAATAACCGTTTTAAAATCGCGGCCTTCACGTGAAATAATTGTTGGGTTAGTTGTTACGCCATCCACAACCCCTAATTCATTAATCTCTTTGATAGCCACCACATCAGCTGTATCTAAGAAAAATTTCATACCACATGTCCTCCTAGGCTTCTTAATTGAAGCCTTTATTAAAAATAGCACTTGTCATCACAACAAGTAGAACAAATACAACAATGGTCATCATAAAGGCCATCCAGCCAAACTGACCAATTTTACCTAAAATACACATTGGAATTCGATGATCCCTGAGCCTAAAGATTAAAAGGGCTCTCTTTTACGAATCAAGAAGTGCAAAAATTGCAAGTCACAACCAACTCAACTGAAACCTTTTCTACCCAAACCATATCTATATCTTAGAGGTCCAGACATCCAGCCGTCAGGGCAGCTGATTCTGCTGCTAAAACACTGGAGGCACAATCATCAATAACACGTTGGAACTAGCTGAGTCACATAAGAAACCAAGGACTTTAAACTATTCAAATCTTTGGTTAATCTTGATTCGTTGGCAACGAACTTACTGACTCCTGTTCTCTATTATAGTACAAATTTAAAGCGTTTTCAAAAAAAGGCTAGGAAAATCTGCAAAATTCAGATTTGCAAGAGCTGTTATAACATTTGCTCTTGTTTTTTAGCTCGTCTAAATATATCGTTTTATATTATAAGTAGTTTTAGGAAGTCATGAATTTCTTAAATTATCCAGTTCCTAGTTGACAACTCTATGATTCTCCACTAGCAAAAAAGCCGCCCAGTCGTATAGGCAGCTATTCTTAGATAGAAATTACTATGATTAATCTTTTTTCAGACTTCCTGCGCGGGTACGAGTGCGAGCATAGGCAGTCAGAAGGACAGTTCCGATGACTGCTACTGTCGCAGAATTCACCAGAATTGCTACAATACTTTGAGCAATAACCTTATTGACCGGCTCACCAGACACAATCACGTCACCAATCGGGCCGATTATCCAAGCGATTGCATTGGCTCCAAACTGAATCAAGTTAAAGCGGATAATGTCCTTGACTTCAAATTTGCCTTCTTCCACTTGGAAGAATTTTCTAAAGAAGCCAACCAATAGACCGAAGACCCCGCTGCCGGCAATCCAGAACCACCAAAGTCCGCCACCGCTCATAGCGTCTTTAATGGCATGGCCAATGAAGCCCATAAGGAAACCGACGATTGGTCCAAAGATGACGCTAAAAAGAGCTTGCAGAGGGTATTGGAGCTGGATGCTGGTATTGGGTACAGGCGTTGGAATATTGATCATTCCGATGACCACGAATAGGGCTGCTCCAATTCCTGTTGCGACTACGTTTCTGATTGTATTATTTTTCATTTTCTTCTTCCTTAATTTTCAATTCTCTTAATTTCAATATGCCACTGGGCACCGACACCAACATTGTAGGCCTTAGCAAAGGAACCTTGGTTAATCGCTAAGCCAACCCGATAGAGGGAGTTGATATAGAGGATAGGCTGACCGATGCGGACATCCGCAAAGGACTTGCCATAGGTTACTTGGTTTTGATAAACCAGCATGTCATTATTGTAGATGGTAACCTCGAAGCGGTCGCCAAATTCTGGTTTTAAGGTGTAGAATTCTTCGCGCGTGATAGAGGTCCAAAGAGAGCCAAAGCGGACATCCAGGATATCAATAGCTCCGCTGACATAAGTATCCGCAAGCGTAGTTTCGACTACCTGAATTTCGACAATGTCTTCGACCTTGAGTTCTGGTCCAACCTCTTCAAAGCTGATATGGCCGCTGGCTAGCTTAGCACCTGTATAGGCATAGACATCACGGCCGTGGAAAGTATAAGAATGCTCCGTATCCTTGCGGCGATTTTCCACTTCAGAAATTTCCCGAATGGCCTCAATGCCGACATGCTTCTTGATGAAAGACAGGGTGCCATTGTCAGGCGTGACGATGTACTGACCTTTTTTAGTCTTGGCTACCACACTCTTACGCTTGGAGCCCACACCCGGATCCACTACTGACACAAAGGTCGTTCCTGCCGGCCAGTAATTAACTGTCTGAAAGAGACGATAGCTTCCCTCAAAGATATTGTAAGGGGTGATATCGTGAGTCAGATGATGAATTTTCAGAGTGGGCGACTCTTCTAGCGCCACTCCAATCATGGCTGACACAGCTCCATCTACCAGACCAAAATCCGACTGGAGTACGAGTAAATTGTTCATATTTTCTCCTTAGTTATATTTTCAATGGTATTTAGACCGAAGCTGACTTGGAAAGTCTCGCTTTAAGGATTTTCCTTCCTAACAGGGCTCCAAGTAAAGCGCCCAGTAAAATGCTGGCTACAAACCAAAGGACTAAGCTGGGTTCTGGCTTAAGCATGACTTGCTCGATATAAGCCTGAGTCTTTCCTCTGGCAAGAAGACTAGCTTCATACTGCTTGGGCGCCAGCCACATTAGGAAAATAGGACCCGCTGTGCTAAAGCTGAAAACCATAAAAGACAGCAAGCTTCTAACAGTCCTTTGATAGCTGCCTGACCGAGCTATCAGATCCGCTAAAACACCACAAATCAAACCTGGTAGAAAGGCTCCAAAGCCATGTCGACTGAGCAGAAAGAAGAAACCTAGCAGACAGCCTAAGCCGCTGATCAGACCGAAGGTCTTTATTTTCTCTGTATAGAAGATGAACAGAACTCCGCCAAAGAAAGCTGTAAAAGCTGGAGCGTAAAACATATTGCCGGAGTGGTCAAATAGAAGCCCAACCAAGACGCCTAAGATCATGGCTAGGAAATAAAAGAGGTAAAAGAAGCCAGCCTGCTTCAGTTTGTCTTTTCTTATAGAGTATAGCATAAGCCTTCCTTTCCCGCTAGTCAGCTCGACGATAACTGCCAATCAAGTCTTGAATGAGCTCTATGTGCGTATAGTAGTCAGCAATTTTCACATTCTCATCTCCTCCATGGTCTCGGCTATTAGCATTTCCAAGTCCAAACGCCGCCATAGGAACCTCCAAGGCTTCATAAACCGTGTGCATCGGACCAGTTCCAGCTGAAGTCGGCAGAACAGAGATGCCCTCTTGGTAGTAATCTTTAGCCAGCTCGATAAGATTGAGAATGGAAGGCGCACTCATGTCACTGCGATAGCTCATCTCTCCTAAGGTATAGGTCAGCTTAACCGCTGGATAGCCATTCTTGTCCAGCTGCTGACGAATCTTGTCTAACACATCCTCTGGCTCCAGTCCTGGCACCAGACGAACCTCCATCTTAGCCTGGGCATCTGAAGGTAAAATGGTCTTGACCCCTTGGCCTTGATAGCCTGATCCGAATCCTTCAATATTCAGCGAAGGTTCAAAGTAAAAGCGACGGAGAAATTCCTTACGTTCGTCCAGCAAAACCGGTAATTTCAAGCCATAGACTTGACTCAACTCTTCAGGAGTCCGCAGGGCATATTCCTCAATTAGGGCCAGCTCCCGTTCATTTGGATCTTGAACCTGCTCATAGATGCCTTCAACTAAGATGCGGCCGTCTGGACTGCGCAAGCTGGATAAAGCATTGAGCAAATACCAAGAAGCTGAATTGATAACACCGCCGAAGCTAGAATGAATATCTACATCTGCACTTTTGACCGTCATATCGAAGGTAACAATTCCCTTGTTACCGCCCGAGATTTCTAGCTGCCCTAGATTATTGCGACTGCCTTGCTCCCAGACCAGCAAATCCGCTCCTCGCAAGCGTTTGCGATGCTTGGCCAGATATTTATCTAAGTCTGTCGAAGCGGACTCTTCTGCCCCTTCCATCATAAAGATGATATTGACTGGCAAATCCCCGTGCTCTCGAATATACTTGCGAACGGCCGTCAGACGAGCAGTAATGTGCCCCTTGTCATCATCCACTCCTCGCCCATACATGACCCCGTAATGAACTGACAGTGTAAAGGGATCATTGGTCCAAGGCTGGTCATTATCTGCCGGCACTGTATCGTAGTGGTTGTAGAAAATAATAGTCTTAGCAGCAGGATTTGAAGAAAGAAACTCCGCCAAAATAAATGGAGCAGTATAGCTGTCGTCAATCATGACCTTGGCACCTGCAGCTGTAAAAATCTCTCCTAAATAATTGGCTACTTCCTGAAGACCAACCTGCTGGGCAAAGATCGATTTTTTAGAGATCAAGGTCCGCAGCACTTCAAAATAGTGCTGGGCTACCTCGTCGTTTTCAAATTTCTTGATTTGTTCAGTCTCAGTTGAGAAAGGCATGCGTTACTCCTATTAACAGCAGATAAAGGGCTGGGGAAATCAGCTTCCCCGCCCTTATCGTATTTCTTGGTTCAAAGTCTAATCAACCAAATTGCAGACTGGACTTGATGGGATTTCTTACTTGATGTCTTTTGCATCTGGCAGGTAAGAGCCGCCAAAGAATTCTTGTGATAATTTTTCAAGCGTACCATCCTCATAGAGTTCTTTGATTCGCTTGTTGACAAATTTTTGCAAGTCTTCCTGACCGCTTGCAATAATCGGATAGACATAAGGCTGCTGGTCGCTTGGAAGTTCAATCACTTCCAAATTTTTCAAGTCTTGGTCTTTGATAATAGACTCTACAGTTATGCGCTCAAAAATCTTATAGTCCGTACGGCCGTCATTGAGATTGGCTAAAATTTGCTGAATGGTTCCATCCGTATAATTGATTTTTGTCGGTTTGTCGCTATGCTCCTTGTTGTAGTCCTCTAGTTGCTGAGCTGTTGAAGTCCCCTGAACTACCTCAGTAGACTTGCCGCCAATGTCATCCAGCGATTTGATTCCCTCACCCTTACGGACAACTAAAACTGTTGGATTTTTCGCATATGGACTAGCATAGAGATATTTGTCAGCTCGTTCTTCAGAATAGCTGATATTATTTGCACCAATCTGGTAACGGTCACTGTCCAGACCTGAGAAAATAGAAGCCCACTTGGTCTTATTGAAATTGACTTCATACTTATCTGAGTCCTTAAAAATAGCACGAAGGACTTCGATATCGTAGCCAGTCAGTTTACCGTCTTTATCCTCGTATGAAAATGGTTTGGTCGTTCCCACTGTTCCGACTTCTACCTTTGTTTTTTCTGTTTTCTTCTCACTTGATGATGAGCAAGCCACCAAGGCACCAATGGCCAAGACACTGACGGCTGCCAGAGAGAAGTATTTCAAGGTTTTCTTCAGGTTCATATTTCGAATTCCTCCTAAAAAGTCTTTCTTTATCATATCAAATAAGGAGAAACTTGACCATTATATATTTTTTATGGAGGTGATAGCTTTTCTTTATCAGCTTTGAGGCAGTCATTCACCAGACTTTCTGCCTGTAGTGTTGCAGGAGAAAGAGAGCACTTTCGACATAGTAAGGAACGGAAACTTTGAAGGCTTCGTCGTCAATGACCATGCTGTCGTGATGGAGGTCAGGAGCATTTTCTGCCCCATTTGAGCCGATAAAGGCAAAAACGCCCGGAAGCTTCTCCTGATAAAAGGCAAAATCTTCTCCAGCCGAGGAAGGACTGGCTGGTAGGACCTCAGCCAGATTCTGTGAGTGCTCATAGAGCAGCTCGGCCAAATCGGGGTCATTATAGGTCACTGGCGGAGTATGGTCCCAAGAAATCCTGACCTGAGCTCCAAAATTCTCAGCTGTATTCTCTACAATTCGGATAAAGTCTTCCTTGAAACGCTGCTGCAAGGTCGGATTGAAGCTGCGGATGGTCCCTTCAAAAAAGCCCGACTGCGGCAGTACATTCCAAGTCGCTCCTGCTTCGATATGAGTCACAGATAAGACAACCGCTTCAAAAGGAGACACAGTACGGGCCACTAGAGGCTGCAGATTTTGAATCATACTGGTTAAGGTCAATACTGTATCAACACCCAGATCTGGCCTAGCCGCATGGCTGCTGACTCCTTCTACCTCAACCTTGAACTTCTCAACCCCAGCCATCATGGCTCCAGCTTTAAGCGCCAGCTGTCCCGCCTTAAGCTGGGGCATATTGTGAAAGCCGACAATAGCTGACACATCGTCCAGTAAACCAGTCGCAAGAACCTGACTGGCTCCCTGAGAAGTTTCCTCAGCTGGCTGAAAAATCAGACGAACCGTCCCTCTCAAATCTCCTTCCATAGACTTGAGCAGCTCCGCTGCCCCCAAGAGGCTGGTCTGATGAAAATCATGGCCGCAAGCGTGCATGACGCCTGCATTCTGACTGGCGTAAGGCAGACCAGTCCGCTCCAAAATGGGCAGAGCATCGATATCTGCTCTCAGGGCAATAACAGGCTTGCCAGAGCCAACCTCGGCAACTAGGCCCGTTTTCAGACCGGATTCTAAAATCCTAATCTCCAAATCTTCCAAATAGCCTTTTAGGAAAGCCGTCGTCTCAAATTCCTGCCCAGACAGCTCTGGATGCTGATGAAGATAATGCCGCGTTTGCATCAGTTTATCATAAAATTTTTTCATGGCAGACTCCTTTACTCGAATACACCTAGCTACCATCCAGTATAGCACAAAGCTGGACGAGGACACAAAAATAGAGAGCAAATAATCAATCATTAGCTCTCCAATTTTAGAATTATGATATATCACCTTCAAAAGAGATGACAATAGATTCATAAGAAAAATCACGCTCCAAGACCCATTTGCCATCAGTTTTGACAAATTTCAACTGATAATCTCGTTCTGGAGTGAGAAGCGGCCGTGAGTCCAATCCAGCCATCATGTCATCAGCATAATTCTTATCCTGTGCTTTATAGAATTCCGAAAGATTCGCATACTCAGAACGATGCTTGTCAGAAAACTCTTTACTGTAGTTCAGGATGGTTTTACTTAGACTGACCGTTCTCGGTTTAATCTTGATCACTATCTCGTTCGGCATGTACTGGGCTACTGTATAAGAAATTTCGGAGCGTTTTGCATTATTTTCCACATAGGCATCGATAAAGGTATTGACTTCCTTATCAGTAAAGGGATAGTCATGCAATTTACGTTTGAAGTCTTCAGCAAAAGCTGCTCTAAAGTCATTTTTATCTTGCTCCAAATTACCGCCCAAGACAAAATCTTCCTTGCCCTTGGATGACTTTGCCTTGTCTTTGCTTTTGGCGTCTCCACCTAAGAAAACGGCATTCAGATAATCAGAAGCTAGTTTCTTTGAATCTTCGATTTGATCAGGATAGCTCGAAGGATCAACATTTAGCTTGATTTCTTCTGTTTTCTCATCAGCATCATAAGTTTTCTTCTCATAGTGCAGCTCATATTTTTTATCCTTTTCAACCTTAAATACAAGATAACCAGAAAGAGTCTTTCCCTTAGCTAAATCTTCATATTTCAGTATTTTAAAGTTTTCTGCATCATCATAAACTCCGACCGGCTGGATTTTCTCACCTTCTGAATCATAAAAGCCAATGTCTGAAGAGGAAATCATGATTTTTTCATCTGTTTTATTCTTAATTTCCAATGACAAAGCTAAGTATTTTGAATCAGCGGCCCCATTGCTTGGCAAAATAAACTGGCCTTCCTTAATCTTGATATCTACCTGTCCATTGCTGGCTACTTTCTTGTCCTTCTTCTCCTGACTTTGCTTACTTGTAAGATCCTGATTTGGAGTCGGAAGCAAGGCACAGGCAGTTAAGCTCATTCCTGCTAAAAGCAAGGTTGTGTATTGAAATACTTTTTTCATCATTGTCTCCTTAATAACTTAATAATATGACCTTTCTATTTCACCATACTTAGCTGCGCTGGTAAATACAGTTTGAGGCTTCTCATCACAGAAAAACCTGTAGCTCCAACTACAGGTCAAGTATCTTTAGAATCCATCTACATTCGTATAGATCTTTTGGACATCTTCGTCGTCTTCTAAAACGCTATAAAGTTTTTCAAAGGTTTCGAGGTCCTCACCAGTCAACTCTACTTCAGACTGAGGAATCATTTCCAGCTCGGTTACTTGGAATTCTTGAATGCCAGATTCACGCAGAGCCACGATAGCCTTGTGAAGGTCAGTTGGCGCTGTATAGACAGTGATGCTTCCTTCTTCTGCTTCAACATCATCAACATCCACATCCGCTTCCAGCAGCTGTTCAAAGACGCTGTCGGCATCGTCACCCGCAAAGACAATCACGCCTTTATTATCAAAAAGATAAGATACAGAGCCGCTAGCTCCCATATTACCGCCATTTTTACCAAAAGCAGCACGAACATTGGCTGCAGTTCGATTGACATTTGAAGTCAGAGTATCGACAATCAGCATAGAGCCGTTTGGCCCAAATCCTTCATAGCGGCCTTCGGTAAAGGTTTCGTCAGTGTTTCCTTTTGCTTTATCGATGGCCTTGTCAATGACATGCTTCGGCACCTGAGCCTGCTTAGCTCGGTCAATAACGAATTTCAAAGCTGTGTTAGACTCTGGATCTGGATCACCTTTTTTAGCTGCTACATAGATTTCCACACCAAACTTAGCATATACTTTTGAGTTCGCGCCGTCTTTGGCCGTTTTCTTTGCCACAATATTGGCCCATTTACGTCCCATTGGAGATTCTCCTTTTGATAAATTACATTTTTAATCTTTCTTATTATAACACAGGGAATCAGAAAAATCACTAAGAAAAAATGATTGTTCCTAGAAGATTCTGGTTGGTTTCTTCAACTTCTACTAGGCTAAAATCGATACAAAATTGATTTCTGTTTTCAATTCCATAAAAAATCCAGTCGCTAAAAGAGCAACTGGACGGTACATTCTATTTCCCGAAACCGGCAGGCCTGTCATAACGGTCCTTTACCGAAATCCATCAAAAATATCACTGATAATTTTTCACAATAGGCAAATCCGGTTTGCACCTGCTTAAGCAGGCAAAAACATCCTCTATTCTGCCATCCAAAAATGTGACATCTACTCGGACGGACTTACCATGATAAGGCTTGACATATAGGTAGTCTCTCCGATAGTGCCTGACTCCCAGTCGAAAAGAAACCTGCCCGTCAGAAGTTCGGCCCCAAGCCGGCCGGTAAAAGACACTTTCCAGCTGATTCCAAGCAAAGCTATGCTCTTTCAAGAAAGCGCCTCGCACGGTCAAGCCCCACTCTGTTCCCGCAAGAACAAAGCAATTTTTACTCAGCTTACGTCCCGCATGAACTATTGCAAAGATTTCGACTACAGCAGTCATGAAAAAAGCAAGTATAAAAGGCAAACTGAACGAACGTATTCCTGATCCAGGCATGGCTTTATCAATTGAAAACAAGAGTAAGGAAGCTAAAGCGCCGAAAATGATGCCTAAGGCTAAAAAAACAGATGCTAAGATGACTATGGTCAAATAGAGTCCCCTACGATAGCGAAAAGCAAATAATAAAGGCATGACTTTTCCTTTCTTTCTCAGCTAATCGTTTTGCTTATGCTTTACTGAGGCGCTTTAAACTCATCTTCCTCTACCTTATTCCAGTCAGAATATTGAGTATCTGTTTGAACATCCAAACTACCTTCTTCACCCTTATAAGATAGACCTAGCTTAAAGTCTTTTAAGAATAAGGTCTTTTTATCCAAGCGTACTTCTAACGTTTTATCCATATCAGCCTGAGTAACACCTGTCAGCTCTAGTTTGAATTCTTCACCAAAGAGCCCCAGCAAGTCAGCATTTTTACTGCTTAATTTAAAGACATATTCATCACCGCTTTCCTTTACAGTGACATCATCAGCCATTTGATAAAAGCCATCCATGAGTTTGAAATAATCGGGCTGAACATAATAATCTGCCCCGCTTCCCATTTCTTGCTTAGTCCATGTTCCATTTTTAGAAGAACGAGTATACAAAAGTTTATCCTCTCCACCTGGCATAATCGCTTCTTGATAACTCTCCTGACCGCTCTCTTTTCCATCTATTACTAAATGCCCCTTGGCCAGTTCATCCGTGCTTTTATCATAGAGAAGGTCTCCGCTCATCGTTTGAGTTTTATTGGAACCATCTACAGTGATAGATAATTTCACCTTCATTTTCATTGAAGTTAGATCTTCATTCGCAGTTTCTGCTTTCTCCAAGAGTTCTTCAATATCGTCAGAAGAAGTATTCTTCTGGCTCTCACGGGAGCTATTCTCAGTCCCACCTTGATTCTTTTGAGAATGCTTCTGCCCAATCAAGCTACAAGCACCTAAACTAAGCGTCAGTAAAGCTGTAAGTGCCATAAAGGTAATCTTTTTGAATTTCATGAGTCTTCCTCCTTTGAGACATGGATAGGAAAGATAAGCATTCAATCAGCACAGCAATGTTTTATTGACCGAATGCTAGCTTTCATACCTACAGTCAAACCGCTAAAAAGCAAATCATGCTCCTTAGCAAAAACAAATTTATTTGTTTATTATACCATTTTTTATTTACAGTCGCAAACAAAGCAAAAAGGCTGAACATTCAGCCTTACTTATCTTTCATAATCGGAACCCGTCCAAAATTCTGTTCCCTAAGTGCAGAGTTGCCTAGTTGATAGACCTTATCAGCCTGCTGGGTTAGACCATCCCATGGCTCCTTGCCGATACGACTGACCAATTCAACATTTCCCTTAAACTTGGATAAATGCTGGCGCCCCTGCTCGGAAAAGCCTAAAATATGGATTCCTGATGGAACTTCTTCTCGTCTAGCTCCGACCAGAATATAGGTCAGTAGACGCCGAACCCGAGCCTTGGTATAGCGCTTGGTCGCCACCTGCTCAACCAACTCTTCTATAGTCTCACTGTTTTTCAAGGCCTCTCTAATCCTAACGGCCAACTCCTGGTTGACCTGATAAAAGTCTGTCAAATCCGGACTTGTCATTATCTGGTAACGGAGATAAGGAAAGAGGTCTGCCCAGGTCACCTTGGGTGCCATGTCAAGCAAGTGGTAGGCTGGAGTGAATTTTTTGAGAAAGTCTGGCTGATCCAAATTCTGACGAAGGGCAGTTGCGGAGGCGAATTCCTCATTAGCTAACAAGGAATGATAACCAGCCCCCTGACGTTGAATCGGACACAGCTTTATAGCCTTTCCCGCCACAGCCTTGGCATAAGCCAAGCCCAAGATATGATTGGGAGTAGAGCCTGAAAAATTGAGTCCTGAAAACTCCTGCCACATGGCCTGAGTCTTCTGGGGATAGGATAGGGAATCAGGCAGTCCAGCTAGATAAGCCTCCATCTGCTCTGACTTTTCACCATAGACCTTGGAAATTCTCTCATAATCCAACACTTCCTCGGTCCCAAAAGTCAGCTGTTCGATGCCCAGTCTCTCTAAGATGTCTACTGCCCCCTTAGCGAAAAAGTCTGCCGCCTGAACGCTGACCAAGAAAGGCAGCTCAAGGACCAAATCCGCTCCAGCTTCCAAAGCCATCTGTGCCCGAGTCCACTTGTCCACGATAGCCGGCTCCCCTCGCTGAACAAAATTACCACTCATAGCGATAATTTTCAGACCAGAAGCCTGCTCCAGCAGATATTTGTGCCCATTATGAAAAGGATTAAACTCTGCGATAATACCAGTTACTGTCATCTCATTTCTCCGCCACAAAGAACCAGCGAGCGCTCTTGTCAGTCGGCTCCTTGTCCTCAAAGTCCGCGTAAACCTTGACATTCTTAAAACCAGCCTGCTCCAGCAAGATATCATAGGTCAGAATCTCATAGGTCCGCTCCTCATGCACCTCATCATGGCGCGTGAAGCGCCCATCTTCGTCTTGGACAAAGAAGGTCAGCTCATGCACGATGGAATGAGGCGGTTCGTCCGCATAGGAATCCCATACCATGGCAAAGGTTTCAGCATTTTCATGATAGGAATAGCCTTGAAAAACCTCGTCAATCTGGTAAATCGAGTGCACATCGAAGATAAAGCGACCACCCTCATTTAGATGCTGGTAAACTTGAGTGAAGACCTGACCGACATCGACTTCGTCTTCCATATAGCAAATCGAGTCCGAATAGCAAGTCACCAAATCAAACTGACCAACACCACTCAAATCCAGCATATTGCCCTGGATAAAGGGAATATCCAAACCGGCCTCTCTGCTACGTTTCTCCGCCAAATCCAGCATTTCCTGACTAAGGTCCAACCCCGTTACATCAAAACCAGCCTGCTTAAAATAAATAGACTGAATGCCCGTACCACAGGCCAACTCCAGCAGCCTTTTCTTATCCTTGGGAAAATGACGCAGACTGAAATCCGTCCACTTCTCATACAAAGAATCATCCATAATCGCATCGTAAACCGACGCGAAGGTTTCATAAGTTGCCATACTTTTCCTTTCAAAAATAGCCCAGCCAGCAGGCTGACTGAGCCGAATTCTGCTTTCTGTCCAAGGGCAAAAAATCACTTGTTTTTTTCTTCCAATAAGGCTGCAACATTCACACCAGTTGCTTCATGCCATAACTTTTCCAGATTGTAATGCGCCCGCATTTCCTCAGAAAAGACATGGACGACCACGCCGCCTAAGTCTAAGAGAACCCAGCCACCAGCTGCGTCTCCCTCAACATGACCAGCAGAAACACCCGCCGCCGCAGCTTTCTCACGGATATTTTCAGCTACCGCATCCAGCTGACGACTGTTCATCGAGCTGACGATGACAAAGTAATCTGTCACAGTAGTCAGACCTTGCAAGTCCAAAGCCACAATATCTTCTGCACGCTTTTCATCGGCCGCTTTCACGACCAGTTCCAATAATTCTTGTTCTTTCATAGTTCCTCTTTAATTAAAAATATTTTTGTAATCTAGAACTTCCGCAAAACGTCCGTCCCAAATTTTTTGGTAAAAAGTATTTATTTTTTCTGCCGAAGCGTCTTCTCCATCAAAAGTTGTAAAAGCACCTTCTGGAATGACAAGTTTATAATCAAATTCGAATCCAACTTTAACTGATGCATCTACACAATATTCTGTCTGCATTCCACATAAAACTAGACGGCCAATATCTTCTTTATCCAAGTAATCCTTCAAACCTGTCTCTTTAAAAATACTATTATACTTCTTCTGAAAAACCTTTTCATCTGACTTTCTATTCAAGAGAGAAGACAACTGCCATTCTTCCAATGCACTATCTTCTGGATTTTCAATATGCTGAATGTAGATAATTTCGACACCTTTACTCCTAGCCTGACGCTGCAGAAAGGAAATTTTATCCATCATTTTATCAGACTGAAAACCTGTCTCCACTAAGATATTTTGTACATCTATAATGATTAGAGCTGTTTTCATTCTTCTATTTCCTTCAAATATCCTACAAAGGCATTGTAAGTCTCCAAGGTCTGCGGATAGATGGGCATTCCTTTGTGAGCCAAATGCTCTACTGTTCTTGCTGTTTCGTATGCCACGGCTTGATTGAGCGACCGCTGAGCTAGCTCTCTGGCCTTGTCCACTCCCGGAAAGTCCCGGTTGTGCTCGATATAGTCGGCGACATAGACGACCTTGTCCAGCTCAGACATGGTGCCACTGCCCACTGTATGAATCTCGATGGCTCGCAGAACCTCAGCATCTTTGATGCCTAAATCTTCCTGAATCTTATAAATACCCACCATGCCATGCCAGACATTATTGCCCCATTTTTTCAGGTCAGGATCCAGTTGATATTTGTCAATCAAGGATAGGAAATCCTCATCCGAAACCTTCTTAGCATAGTCGTGCAGGAGTCCTGCCAGACCCGCTTTTTCGACATCAAGACCGAAGCGCTCTGCTAATTCTCGGGCGGCCTTTTCCACACCTAGACAATGTCGCAGGCGTTTCTCCGACATGACTGTTTCCATCTTAGCCAGCAAGGCCTCACGGCCCATACTGATATAGCTTTCATAGGTCATAGATAAAGCCCCTCTTTCTTGATATAGTCTAGCACTGGCTGCGGCAGCAGGAAATTAGGAGTCCGTCCCTGAGCCAGAAAATCCCGCACCATACTGGAGGAAATATCCATGAGGGGCACATCCACCCAGATAACAGGGTATGATGTCCCAGCCTTGTAGCGCGGCCTCTGAACACCGACAAACTGAACCAGCTCAACCAGCTCATCAATCCGGTACCACTTAGGAAGATAGTCCACCATATCTGCACCGATGATAAAGTAATAGTCCGTATCGGGATGTTGCTCTGTCAAGAGCTTCATGGTGTCGTAGCTGTAAGAAATTCCCTTCCGTTCCAACTCAATGGTCTCAATTCCTAGTCCTGCAATGCCCTTGATAGCCAGCTCCAGCATTTTCAACCGATGATTTTCATCAATGGTCTCTTTCTTATCCACATGCGGCGGCTCGTACTCTGGCATGAGCAAGACCTGATCCAAGCCTAACTGTTGGCGGACCTGATCCGCCACGACCAAATGAGCATTGTGGACAGGGTTGAAATTCCCACCTAAAATGCCAATCTGCTTGCGTTTTTTTTCTTTAACTTCTGGTTCTAATTCCACCTTGGTAAAGGGGGTCAGTAATTCAATAGCCATAGGCTGACATCTCCACAGAAATTTTTCCTTAAATTTGCTTGACTTTGACAGAGAGTTTGCGATTTTCCTTCTTGCTGGACTGCTTGTAGAGAATCAAGATCCGGCCAATCTTCTGCACCGTATCCACTCCGATTTCTTCTTCCAGAATCTCCGCGACCTCATGGATATTCTCATCCGTATTTTGCAAGAGCGTAACCTTGATCAGTTCTCTGGCATCCAGTGCCTGACGGACGCTGGTTTTGATTTGGTCGTTGAGCCCGTTTTTCCCTATCTGAATGATAGGTTTGAGACTATGTGCCTGACTGTTGAGAAAGGCTCTTTGTTTTGATGTTAGTGTCATGTTCTTATATAAGGCTTGAGTCAGTTGGGACTTGCTTGTCTCATCACTGTTCACAGCCTTTTCCTTCCTTATTTTAAGGAGATTTATTCCCCTTTGTTTCTTGAGTATTATATAATCGCTTTCCGAGTGACAACCGCCACACCTTCTGGAGCCCATCCGGTTACTCGGGCAGGACCACTGACGCGAATCCAACCCAGACCAGAAAAGACGATATCCGTCTTGTCCTTGATAGTAAATTCATGCTTGACCAAGGCTGGAAATTCTTCCTTTTCCTTGCCAACCGGCGGCACCAAGAGACTGCCGACATGCTTGTCATAAAAGCCACTGGCGCCTTCCAACTTGGTTCGGTGGAGCTTGAGCTCATTGTCAAAATACGCTGTGAAGCCCTGCTTGTCGCCTGCCACAAAATCAAAGCGGCCTAAACCACCCAAAAATAGGGTTTGCTCAGGATTGAGCTGATAAGTTTTGGGCTTGATTTCCTTTTTAGGACTGATGTATTTGAGATTCTTAGCAGAAAGATAGTGAGCCATCTGGTGACGATGGATAATGCCCGGCGTATCATAGATATGACTGCCGTCCGCTAAAGGAATCTCGATTTTGTCCAGAGTTGTACCCGGGAAACGCGAAGTCGTAATAATATCCTTATCGCCCGTGATTTCCTGAATAATCGCGTTAATCAAAGTGGATTTGCCCACATTGGTCACGCCAACCACATAAACGTCACGTCCCTTGCGGCAGTACTCAATCTTGTCAATCAAGTCCTTAATTGCCTGCTTGTTCTGAGCAGAGGTCAGGACCACATCGACTGGACGCAGGCCTTCTTCGTGAGCCCGCTCCGTCAGCCATTGGGTCACCTTGCAGTCCTTGACCGACTTAGGCAAAATATCTTTTTTATTTCCGACCAAGAGAACATCATTTCCTGCGACAAAGCGAGGCAGACCAGGAATGACCGATCCATTAAAGTCAAAAATATCGACAACATTGACGACCAAGGCGTCGCTATCTCCAACCTCATGCAGAAGCCGCAGAAAGTCATCATCCGTCAGCTGGACGTCGCTGATTTCATTATAATGGCGCAAGCGGAAACAGCGCTGACAATAGAGTTCACCCGTCTCCAAGCCTTTTTCTAGGGCTGACTGGGGCGTGTAGCCTAGCTTGCCCTTATCTTCTGTCTGAATAGGGGCTCCGCAGCCGATACAGAGAAGTTCTTCCATGCTTAAATTCCTTTTTTGTATTGAATTGGGCCGTATTTTTCAGTAATTTTCTTAAGCACACGGCGTTCACGCGCCCGATTGATCTGGGTTTTGATAGAGTCGTGCTCGACCAGCGGTTTGACCAAAATCGAACGAATCCCAGCCCGATGAGCTGCCCGAATATCCGTCATGAGCTGGTCGCCCACCATGACCACTTCCTTTTTTTCAAAATGAAAAAGCTTGAGCGCCCGATCAATTCCCCAAGTGAAGGGTTTCATCGCCCAGTAGACATAGTCAATATCAAACTTTTCAATAGCCCGCTTGACCCGTTTTTGATTGTTATTGGACACCACAATAATCCGAATGCCCGCGTCCCGCAAATCATGGAGCCACTTCTTCATCTCTGGGGTCCCATCAGGATTATTCCAAGCAATCAAGGTATTATCCAAATCCACCAAAACCGCTTTGATACCCTGTCTTTTCAAACTCTCTACTGTCAAATCGTAAACTGCCTCGACCGCAAAGTCCGGCATATAATCTTCAATCGCCACATCTCTCTCCAAAAATTCGTATTCTCATTATTATAGCATAAAATAGGCTTTTTGGCACTTACAGCCTCAAGTGTTACAAAAAGGAAAAAAGATGATATTATAGTGGTGATAGTATAAATGTTCTGGAGGTTTGTATGGCAGAAAAAAACAGGCAGATGCAAGCTGTTTCCCCTCTTTTGCAAAAGATTATCAACTGGTCGTCCGCCATTGGTGCTCTAGGAACGGTGGCTTTTTGTCTTTGGGCATATTTCGCAGGTATTCTCCAGTCCAAGGAAACTCTCTCAGCCTTTATCCAGCAGGCAGGTATCTGGGGTCCACCCCTCTTTATCTTCCTGCAGATTCTACAGACGGTAGTGCCCATTATCCCTGGCGCCCTGACCTCTGTCGCTGGCGTTTTCATCTACGGCCATATCATCGGCACCATTTATAACTATATCGGTATCGTCATTGGCTGCGCTATTATATTTTACCTAGCTCGTACCTACGGTCCGGCTTTTGTCCAGTCTGTCGTCAGCAAGAGTACTTATGATAAATATATCGGCTGGCTGGATAAGGGCAACCGCTTTGAGCGCTTCTTTATTTTCATGATGATTTGGCCCATCAGTCCAGCCGACTTTCTCTGCATGCTGGCGGCCCTGACCAAGATGACTTTCAAAAAGTACATGTTGATTATCCTTCTCTGCAAGCCTATCACTCTCGTCATCTATACCTACGGATTGACCTATATCATTGATTTTTTCTGGAAAATGGTCTCCAAATAAAAAGAAGTTGATTGAAGAGTCAACTCCTTTTTTAATTATCCTTTTTGTCTCCCATATATAATGATTCAACTAAGAGAGTCTGCAGGACTTTTTCTTTTTTTGCAGCCATAAATCTTTAAGGAAATGAGCAAAACAGCTATTAAAATCATAACAATCCCTACCAGATCAACGACATAAAAACGCTAATTCATCAGAAAAAGCAAAGAAGATCGTTGAAATAGGATCAATGGAAGCTAGAAGACTGGATTTGACAGGACCTATCAGGGAAGTACCCTTTAAAAAGACCGTGTAGGAAAAGATGTTCCCTTTCAAAACTTTTGACATTCCAAACCTCTTTCTATATCTTTGCTTATTACAGCACAAACCATAAAGAAAAATCAGCCAGTTTTGACTGATTTTCGTCTCATGATTAAGCAAAGATTTTATTCTGGCGATACCAAAATCTTGATCTGCGCCTTGTCCTGAGTCAGCTCGATAAAGCCTTCTTGCACAATATCCTCTAGCTTAATCTTCTTGGTCACAAGCTTGTCAGCAGAGAAATAACCCTGCTCCATCAGTTCCAGCACCTTAGGGAAAATATGCCGATAGGCGATAATACCCTTGAGCGTTTTTTCTTGAATAGCAAATTCATTAGGATTAACGCTGGCTTCTCGCTCCCAGATAGAAACCACCATACATTCCCCTGCCTTGTGAACAGCAGCCAAAGCTTGCCCCAGCACAACCGGCACTCCAGTCACTTCATAAGACACATCTGCCCCACCACCAGTTAAACGATGAATAGCAGCTACCATGTCTTCGCCTTCTTCTGGCCGCACAATGATGGCCCCAAGCTCCTCTGCCTTGGCTTGGCGTTCTGGAGATAACTCGACACCATAAATCTTAGAGGCACCGGCTGCCCGCAATGCCTCAACAATCAAGAGCCCGATTGGCCCCAAACCGAAGACAACCGCAGTATCGCCCGTCTTAAGAGCTGACTGACGGACCGCGTAAACAGCCACAGCAGCAGGTTCTGTCAAAGCTGCCTGCTCATAGCTAAGGCTGTCTGGAACTTTGTGAACAATGTCACCGTCCAAAACACAGTATTTGGCAAAACCACCGTCTGCCGCCAAACCGACAAAGTTTAGATCGGGGTCCAGATTGTAATCACCGACAAGATTATGCTTAGCCAAAATAGGCTCAACTGTTACTCGATCGCCAACCTTGACCCGTGTCACGGCACTGCCGACCTCAACAATTTCTCCAGCAAATTCATGTCCCAAGGTCACAGGCGCTTTCTGACCAGAGTAGACATGCTCTGTTTCTGTCGGAATAAAAATCGGTCCATCCAGATATTCATGCAAGTCAGTTCCGCAGATTCCTGTGAACTTGACAGCAATTTTAACCTGATGTGGTTTGACTTCCGGTACATCCACTTCTTCAATACGAACATCTTTAGCGCCATACCAACGCGCAGCATTCATTTTTGCCATAAACATACCTCGCTTTATAATTTGTTAGTTTTATTGTAAACCCTTTCAGAAATCTTGTCAAAAGATTAGCTACATTTTCAAAAAATAACATACAAAAAACCAGCATCTGCTGGTATCAAGTTTATTCTGCAATTCTAGCTGAGTAGAAAGGAAGAAGGAACATTAAAACAATATAAAGAATCAAGAGAATCGCACGAAGCAATCCACCAAATAGAAGAGCAACTACTAAAGTTCCCAAACAAATAGAAAAATTAGTAAAATTTGTTTCAATCAGCAAGGTCTGCCCTGATTTAACTGTCACTGGCTTGGTTTTCATAGGAGCAGATCCAGCACGGACTTCTGCTTCATTAGCTGCGATTGGAAAAACAGCCTCTTCTCCGTTTTTGATTGCGCCAACTTTCTGACCATCGATAAAGACTGGAAACTTACCAATAATCCCTACAAAACCTGTCTCGCGTTTGATTTTAATTTCTGACATAAAGACTCCTTTGTTTTTTTAATTATTTTAACACAACTGATGGCTAAAGAAAAGATAAAAAACCAGCCTCACGACTGGTTTTCTACTTATTTCTATAATTTCTCCAACTCTTCATTGAGCAGTTTTTGTGCTACTTGTGGGTTGGCTTGGCCCTTAGTAGCCTTCATGAGCTGGCCAATCAGGGACTTGGCCGCATTCTTATTGCCGCCCTTATAGTCATTGATAGCTTTTTCGTTGTTTGCAAATACTTCTTGGATGATTGGCAGAAGCTGCGCAGGGTCTGAGATTTGAATCAGGCCGGCTTTCTGTACATACTCTTTGGCAGAGCCACCATTTTTAGCCAGATGAACAAAGACCTTCTTAGCGATCTTAGAGGAGATCGTTCCGTCTGCAATCAGAGCAATCATCTCAGTCAGGTTCTCAGGTGTAAGCTCAATCTCAGAGATGGTCTTGCCTTCGGCATTGAGGTATTGAGCCACTTCCCCTTGGAGCCAGTTAGAGACAGCCTTGGCGTCACCGCCTGCTGCAAGAGCTGCTTCAAAGAAGTCTGACACAGCCTTGGTCGCTGTCAGCTGCTTGGCATCGTAGTCAGACAGACCGTAATCGCCCACATACTTTTCCCGGCGTTCTTTTGGAAAGGCTGGCAGACTGCTACGCACTTGCTCAATCCAAGCATCCTCAATCTCAAAGATAGGCAGATCAGGCTCTGGGAAGTAACGGTAGTCCGCTGAACCTTCCTTAACCCGCATGAGCAGGGTTTCGCCAGTTGCTTCATCGTAACGACGGGTTTCCTGACGGATTTGACCACCGCTACGTAGGATTTCTGCTTGGCGTTTTTCCTCAAATGCCAAACCCTTACGGACAAAGTTGAAAGAGTTAAGGTTTTTCAGCTCAGTCTTGGTACCAAATTCTTCCTGGCCGTAAGGACGGATGGAAATATTGGCATCAACCCGCATGGAGCCCTCTTCCATCTTGACATCAGAAATGCCCGTGTACTGGATGATTTCCTTGAGAGCAGTCAGATAGGCATAGGCCTCTTCTGGACTACGCATATCCGCTTCAGACACAATCTCAATCAGCGGCACCCCTTGGCGGTTGAGGTCCACATAAGAGTAGCCGTCACTACCGTGGGTATTCTTTCCAGCATCTTCTTCCAAGTGAGCCCGCTCGATACGGATTTTCTTGGTCGTGCCATCTTCTAGCTCAATTTCAATCCAGCCATTGTAGCCAATTGGCTCATCAAACTGAGAAATTTGATAGGCTTTTGGATTGTCCGGATAGAAGTAATTCTTGCGATCAAAGTGCATCTTCTGGTGAATATCCATGTTCAAGGCCAGAGCAGCCTTGATACCATAGTCAATGACACCCTTGTTCATAACAGGCAGAACACCTGGGAAGGACCAGTCGATGATATTGGTGTTGGCATTAGGATCTTCACCGAAGTGAGCTGGAGCTGGTGAGAAAATTTTTGAATTGGTCTTCAATTCAACATGGACTTCCAGTCCGATAACTGTTTCAAAGTTCATTATTTTTCACCTCCAAAGATAACTGGCTGCTGTTTGTGGTAGTCAGTCGTCGCTTCAAATGCTGCGGCTACCTGATAGATGGTCGCTTCATTAAAGTGGTTCCCAATCAGCTGCAAGCCGACAGGAAGGCCATCTGCAAAGCCAGCTGGAATTGAAATACCAGGCAGGCCAGCCAGATTGACTGGAATGGTCAAAAGGTCAGCCAGATACATAGCCACTGGATCTTGGTTTTGACTGCCCAAGTCATAAGCTACCGTTGGTGCAGTTGGACCTAAAATCAAATCATATTTCTCAAAAACCTTGGCAAAATCCTGCATAATCAAGGTCCGAACCTGACCAGCTTTCTTGAAGTAAGCATCGTAGTAACCAGATGACAGACTGAAAGTTCCCAGCATGATACGGCGTTTCACTTCTTCACCAAAGCCTTCGCTGCGAGATTTGACATAGACATCTTCTAGATTTTCAATGCCTTCTGCACGGTAGCCATAGCGAATACCGTCAAAACGCTGCAGGTTAGAACTGGCTTCAGAAGAAGCAATAATATAGTAGACTGCCACGCCGTACTTGCTGTGAGGCAGGCTAACTTCTTCAACGATAGCTCCTAGACTTTCCAAGTGCTTGGCTGCTGCCAGAATCGTTTCCTTGACCTTGCTGTCAATTCCCTCACCCATGTATTCCTTAGGCAGGGCAATCTTCATACCCTTGATGTCTTGGCCAATCTTGCTGGTAAAGTCTGGCACTTCCTCTTGTGATGATGTCGAATCCTTAGGATCATTACCAGAAATAACATTCAGAAGTTGAGCATTTTCCTTAACTGTCTGAGAGAAAGGCCCAATCTGGTCTAAAGAAGAACCAAAAGCAATGAGACCAAAACGGGAAACCCGGCCGTAGGTTGGCTTGAGGCCGACTACGCCGTTAAAGGAAGCGGGCTGGCGAATAGAACCACCCGTATCTGAACCCAGTGATAGACGAACCTGACCAGAAGCAACAGCTGTCGCTGAACCACCAGATGAGCCACCAGGAACCTTGCTGCTGTCCCAAGCATTCTTAGTCGTCTTAAAGTAAGAGTTTTCGCTGGAACCACCCATGGCGAACTCGTCCATGTTGGTCTTCCCGACGATAATCATGTCCTTACCGTAAAGCTTCTCTACGCTGGTCGCATCGAAAATTGGTTTATAATTGTAGAGTATCTTAGAAGCAGCCGTCGTCAAAATCCCCTTGGTTGAGATATTATCCTTGACTGCCAGCGGAATTCCGCTCATAAGATTGTCCGCATCAATGCCCTTAGCATCCAGAGCCGCAGCCTGAGCCAAAGCCTCCTCTTCGCTGACAGTAATGAAGCTATCCACAGCCGCTTCACGTTCTTTGATGTCTGCCAAAGTTGCCTGAGTTAACTCTACCGCAGAAATTTCTTTCTTGACCAG
This sequence comes from Streptococcus sanguinis, assembly GCF_003943735.1. GTDB lineage: Bacteria > Bacillota > Bacilli > Lactobacillales > Streptococcaceae > Streptococcus > Streptococcus sanguinis_E. The sequence continues at coordinate 252,863 of NZ_RJMV01000001.1, forward strand.
CAAATCATGCAACTCTTCAATAGTCTTGTGATTAAAAGTCATTAGGCATCTCCTCCGTCATCTAGGATGGCAGGCACTTTGATGTAGCCCCGCTCTTTTTCAGGTACATTTTGGAAAAGCTCTTCCCGGTTCCAACCTGGCTGAGCCACATCTTCTCGCATATAGTTGATATTAGCAGCTACATTAGAAGTGAAAGGCACACCCTCCGTGTCCACTTCATTGAGCAATTCGACCATGTCGACAATCTTGGTTAATGTCGTCGCAAACTCAGCAGTTTCTTCTGGTGAAAAAGCCAGTTTTGACAACTTTGCTACGTGACTTACTTCTTCTTGAGTAATCTTCATCTCTGATTCCTTTCATAAGATATGTGAGCTTTAGCGACTGAAAATAAGAATTTCTAGATGATATCTTTATTTCCAAGCTTCAGCTCACCTTTACTTTGACAAGCTAGGGACGCTCATTTATTTGCCATCCGCTAGCTCTTTTCTTCAGCTTCTTCCTGCCATTCTTCAGGAATTCGCATCATTTCATTTTACCATATTTCAGGCTAATTCTTCAATTCCAAATGCAGTTCTTTGAGCTGTCTTAGATCCACCAAACTTGGACTTTCCAGCATAGGATCAAAGCCAGTACCATTTTTCGGAAAGGCGATGACTTGGCGGATATTTTCTTCCCCAGCCAAAATCATAACCAAGCGATCTAAGCCCAGAGCCAAGCCGCCGTGTGGTGGGAAGCCGTATTCTAAGGCTTCCAGGAAGAAACCAAAGTCCCGTTCATAGTCTTCTCGGCTCATGCCTAAAAGCTCAAACATAGCTTCCTGAGCCTTCCGGTCATGAATCCGCAGACTCCCACCGCCAATTTCATAGCCATTCAAGACGATGTCGTAGGCATGGCTGCGGAATTGGTCTGGCTCCTGTCTATCTTCAAAAATCCCCTGTGTGAAAGGATGGTGCATGGCTTGATAGCGATTTTGGTCTTCATTCCACTCCAGCAGCGGCCAATCCACAACCCAGAGGAAATGAAGCAGACTCGGGTCAATCAAATCTAAAGCTTTTGCGACTTCTATACGCAGATGTCCCAAAGCTTCCTGAGCCCGACGCTTCTTAGCCATGACTAGCAGAATCAAATCTCCATCCTTGGCCTCAAAACGTGCTAGTAAATCCTGACTCTCAGCCTCAAAGGTACTAGCCAAATCTCCAACCAACTGGCCATTTTCAACCTTTAGATTGGCAAAACGACTGCAACCAAATTCCTTCATTTCCTGATAGTAGTGACTCAGCTGTTTCTTGCTAAAAGCACTAGCCGCATCTGGCACACAGATCCCCATCACCTTTTCTTGATTATCCAAGGCTTTCTTGATGAGCAGCGAGTCATTGGACTGACACAAATCCGTCAAAGTCTTTAGCTCCAGACCAAAGCGCGTATCCGGTTTATCAGAACCAAAGCGGCTCATAGCCTCTTCATAGCTGATAGTCGGAAAAGCTTCTGTCAGTTCTAAACTATGAGTTTTCTTGACAACAGCCTTGAGCATGGCTTCAACCAGAGCTCGGATTTCTTCCTCGCTGGCAAAACTCAGCTCTAAGTCCACCTGGGTAAACTCTGGCTGACGGTCTCCCCGCAGGTCTTCGTCACGGAAACAACGAACAATCTGATAATAGCGCTCGAGTCCAGCGCCCATCAATAACTGCTTGAGCATCTGTGGGCTCTGAGGCAGCGCGTAGAATTGATTTTTAAAGACCCGACTAGGAACTAAGAAATCTCTAGCACCTTCAGGAGTTGATTTGGTCAGATAAGGTGTCTCCACTTCCAAAAAGTCCAAATCATTCAAATATTCCCGAATGGTTGATGTGACCTGGTGACGAAGTTTGAGGTTATGTGTCATCTTCTCACGGCGCAAGTCCAGATAGCGGTATTTCTGACGCAGGTCTTCCCCAGTATGGGCATGCTGGTCCAGCTCAAAAGGCAGGGCCTTGCTGCTAGCAATGACCTCAATCTTCTCAGCCCTTAGCTCAACCTGACCAGACTTAATAGCCTTGTTGACAAAGCGCTCTTCCCGCTGAACTACTTGCCCAGTCACTGCAATGACATCCTCTTTACCAATGTCTTCCAGCTTAGCAAAATCTTCGATTTCACCGCCAACGAAGACCTGAAGCAAGCCTTCGCGGTCCCGCAATTCAATAAAGGCTAGCTTGCCGTGATTGCGGATATTGGCCACCCAGCCAGTTGCGGTCATGGTCTGTCCGACCTGCTCTAAACCATAATTTCCGATAAAAATTTCTTTCATGTTCTTTCCCTCTCAAATCAATTCGTAGCTCCACCCTGCTGTTCAGGATATTAGCTATATTTCCCCATCGTCTTCACTGGACCTACTGCAAAATAAAAAGCTTCCGTCTCTAAAACAGACGAAAGCCGTGGTACCACTGTTATTCGCCGCCCTAAAAGGCAGCCTCTGAACTCGTAACGTGAGCGACGTTTGTGCTTAATCACACAAAAGATTACGAAACATGTTCTTCGGCTTTTGCTTTCTTGGTGCTGCTCTCAGCCATCAGCACTCTCTGTGCAAGTCAGCAAGCCTACTCTGCTTCTCTTTTACTTTTAAATTGTATCTATTATAGTCGAACCCAGAACATTTTGCAAGTGGTTTAAGGCAAATTTGTGATTTTCCTCTGACAGAGAAGCCACAGCTGGCTCTACCACCTGAATCTGATAACCAAGATTATAGGCATCAATTGCTGTATGCAGGACGCAAATATCCGTCAAGACTCCTGTCAAAATAACTGTATCTACCTTTCTTTCCCGCAATCGAATATCTAAATCCGTGCCAGAAAAGGCAGAATAATGACGCTTATCCATCCAAAAGACCCGAGAGTCTGCTTGATGCTTGTCATAAAAATCAGCCAAAGGACCATAAAGATTGCGACCGCTAGTTCCTTTGATATTGTGAGGCGGAAACAGCTTGCTTTCTGGGTGAAAGGCATCATTCTCATCATGGGCATCAATAGCAAAGAAGATATAATCGCCTCTGTCAAAAGCTGCCTTAGTCACTTGAGCAATGGCTTCAGAAATTGCCTGTGCTGGCGCTCCTGCTGTCAACTTGCCCTCATCTGCGACAAAATCAACTGTATAATCAATGGAAATCAGTGCTTTAGCCATTAGTAGTCCCTCTTTTTAATTTCATCAAAGACATCTGGAATCAGAACTTTCAGATAAGTTCCCTTCATTCCCAGTGAGCGGCTTTCAATAATCCCAGCACTTTCCAGCTTGCGCAAGGCATTAACAATCACTGAGCGGGTAATCCCGATACGGTCAGCAATGACAGATGCTGTCAGCTGGCCTTCATTGCCATTGAGCTCTCCCAAAATTGCTGAAACAGCTCTCAGTTCTGAGTAAGACAGAGTATTGACTGCCATGGTCACTGCCGTCCGGCGGCGGATATTTTTTTCATCCTCTTCCCGCTGGAAGTTAAGCAGCTGGATACCAACCACTGTGCTGGCAATCTCAACCAAAATCAGATCATCGTCCGCAAATTCCTTGTCATTGCGCCAGATAATCAATGAACCCAAACGAATACCTGAAACATGAATGGGAGCAATGGTAGTCAGGCCATCTGGAAAATCATCCTTGGTCTCCACTGGGAAAATCGTCAAATCATGCGTCACCGGCAGATTAGCTTCCGTTTCATAAACCAGATTGGCTTCTTGGACATACTCCTCTGGGAAATTCTTATCTTGGAAAAAAGCTTCTACACGGTCATTATTGGTCTTGTAGCGCATGAAATAGCCTAGAAGACGTCCCTTGCTATTGATAATGCAGGCATTGCAGTGGATAATATCAGCCAACTGACGCGTAATAGCATTATAGGGCAAATCTTCCTGCATCTGCTCTTCCGAGCGCTTCAGAATAGACGTAATTTTTCGTGTTTTTTCTAGTAAATCGGCCATATTTTTACCTCATATTTATTAGCTTCATTGTAACATAAAAGCAGTGAAATTTCAATAATTATCTGAAAATTTTTTATTGAAAAACAATTACATACAATTCTATAAAATAAAGAATTTTTCAGGTATATGTCTTGATATGTCAAGTTATATTAAACAAAAAACAGTCAAGAATTTGACTGTTTTTGATTACTTTTGTTCTTTCTAATCAAGAAAACGTTTCTTGTAGAACAATTTCATAGCCATGAGCAGAAGCATTTGGCCTGCTAGAATAAGCCAAGAAGAATGTTCCCCTGTCTTAGGTAAGACATGACCTGAAGCAGCTGCCTGTTTATGATTTACAGGGCTAGCACTTCCAGCATCTCCAGTAGTTCCAAGAGCTGTATGCTGAGGATCTCCTACTTGTCCAGTAAGCGGATAGCGAGCGAAGCGCTCCTCTGTATGAGCCAAAACAGACTGGTAATAGCGAATATCTTCTTCCTTATTTTGTTCTGCATAAGTTTGAGCTAGCAAGTCGTATGTCGCCTTAGCTTGTGCTTGAACTGCAGTTAAAACTGCCACCTTTGCTTCTTGATCTGTTTGAGCTGTAAGAGCCGCTTGGTAAGCTGCCTGAGCTACAGCTAACTTGCTTTTAGCTTGTTCCAAGTTTTCTTCTGCATTTTCAAGATTTGACAATGACTCTTTAGCTGTTTGCAAGGCTGCTTCAGCTGCTGTAAGAGCATTTTCAAGGTTAGTCTTTCTTTCTTTTGCTGCATTCAAAGCTGCTTCTAGCTGAGCCAACTTATCTGATTCAGTTTTTAGAGCTTCTTGAGCTGCGGCAACTGTTGCTTGAACAGCAGTCAGAGCTTCTTGAGCCTGAGTTAATTTGTCCGCTTTAGTCTTGTCATCCAAGTTTGAGTTTTGCAGAGCCGCTTGTGCTGCTGCCAAAGCTGCTTGATCAGCTGCCAACTTCTCTTGAACTGCTGCAAGAGCTGCTTGAGCCTGAGCAGTTGCTGACTCACCTGCTTGAGCTTGCGCCTGAGCAAGTTGCTGATTGGCTTGCTCTAAAGCTGCAGCTCTCCGATTATAAGTAGATTGGGCAACTCCCTTAGATGCCAGAGCCAGTTGATTGGCCTTGAAGGCAGCATCATAGGCTGTTTGAGCCTTGGCTACTTCTTGCGGATCTACTTTTGCTGTTGGAGCTTTTCCTGTAATAGGGCTGGCATTGAAGTTCTTTTTGCTAGCATATTTGACTTGATCTTCTGACACCATGGTGAAATGAGCCATAGTGATGTCGCCTTCCATTGAGAAATCAACTCCCAGATAGTTTTTCTGGCGACCAGTATTGAGACCAGAGATAGATGTAGCATGCAGCCATTCGTAGCCATTAAACATGAATTCAACAACAGAATCATAGACCCGTCTCTTCATTTCAGCCACACTCATTTGACTAGCATTTTCTCTCCAGATATAAGCGTTTTCATAGTACTGGAGACCTTTGCTCTCCTGCTCAGCACTTGTGGTCATCAAACCATATTCACGCGCTACGCGGTTAATTCCTCGAGCATCGTGATGGTATTCCTCCATCAAATCCCAGTTCCAGTTGTCTTTGCGGTATTCTGTTGCCACTTTATCAGCGAAATCAATTGAAGACGGTGTCACAACTACTTCACCTGTTCCCATCTGAACACGCAGCTGGTTGATGAGTTCTGAAGCAAACTGTGAAAGTTCCTGACGAACATTCTGTGGAATATTGTTGGTATCAATCAAAGCTTTGCTATCTGTAGGATCAGCCACATAACGATTGAGAGCCTTAGCACTGGCATTCAGTGCAGCAAGTCTCTTTTGAATCTCATTAGTTTTTTGCTCTGATAAATTCGGTGCAACTAGCTCTCTCAAGGCTGCAATGTATTCCGGAGTCATAGACACACGGTTTTTATTGCTAGAAGCTTCAGTAGTAATCGTTCCAGCTTGAGCCTTTTTCAAAGCCTGTTGAGCTTGGTTCAAGTCTGACTGAGTCTTCTCAGCTGCAGCAGTTTTTTCCTGCAAGTTCTTCTGAGAAGCATCACGAGCCGTCTTAGCCTGAGTCTGGTTGGTCTGAGCTTTTGCAACCTCAGCCTGCTTCTGACTGTCAGTCTGACGAGCTGTAGCTACTTTTGCTTGAGCTGTTTCAACAGCAGACTGGTCAGCTGCCACCTTATCTTGGGCTGCTTTCACATTCTTTTCTGCCTTAGCTGTAGCTTCACCGCTTAGGTTGGCCTGAGCTTCCTTCACGTCATTTTGCGCTTTAGCAAGTCGTCCTTCTTGAGTTTTCGCTTGCTCTTGAGCTTCTTTAGTCTTGGCTGCCTGAGCATCGCGCTCAGCTTCAGCCGTCTTGGTTGCTTGGTCAGCTTTAGCCAGTTCTGACTTATTGCTGTCCACTTGAGCTTTTTGATTGCTCTCTTCTTGCTTAGCTGTTTCAATAGCTTCCGGACCAGCTTTATCAGCTGCCTCCTGTGCCCGGTTAGCTTCAGCTTGTGCTTGCTCGACCTGACTTTGAGCCGCAGCAGTATTTGCCTGAGCCTGAGCCAAATCAGCTTTCCCTTGTGCAACATTGCTGTCGGCTTCTTGTACAAGAGCCTGAGCAGCGTCTACCTGTTCTTTCGAAACAGATTCATCCTTCTGTGTGTTTTCTGCCTGTGGTTGGCTTTGACTAACGGGCGCATCAGAATAAGACTGATTATCAACTAATTGATCAGCCTGAACTCCTTCTGCGAGCACCAAAGACAATGCCGCTGCACTGACAGAAAAAGCACTAAGTGTCTTTTTCATTGTCAATATAATCTCCTCCACTTTTTCATCATTGTTAAAAACATTGACAAACACATTCTACCATGTTTGTCTTCTGGAAGGAAGACGCTAACACATTTTTTTAAGCATTTTTGGACAGATATATAAAAAATGTTGGACAAAATCCTAAAAAATGTCGGTAAAAGCACCTATAATTTTTACCAATCGACCTCAAATTCAATTTCCAGAGCATCTTAATTTTTTTATTTTTGCAATTCAAAGACAACCATTGGACTAAAAAATATGTAAAATAAGTTATAAAAAGGCCGGAATATTTTCCAGCCTTTTTATAACATCCGCTTATTAACGGCGATATTGGCGCAAGAAGCGCGTCATTTTTTCTTGGATTTGAGCTAGCTCATCTACTCGAGGCAGATAAACGATGCGGAAATGATCTGGATCCTTCCAGTTAAAACCTCGTCCATGGACGAGAAGGACTTTTTCCTGCTTGAGGAAATTGAGCACAAACTGCTCATCGTCGTCGATGTGATACATGTTCCGGTCAATTTTCGGGAAAATATAGAGACCAGCTTTAGGTTTTACAGCTGACAGTCCTGGAATATCCTGAATAGCCTGATAGATGAAATTACGCTGCTCATAGATACGACCACCTGGCAACAGCAGTTCATCCACAGATTGATGACCGCCAAGTGAGGTTTGGACGACTTGTTGAGCCAAGACATTAGAGCACAGGCGCATGTTGGAGAGCATGTTTAACCCTTCGATATAACCCTTAACATGATGCTTAGGCCCAGATAGCACCATCCAGCCAACACGGAAGCCTGCGATTCGGTGCGACTTAGAAAGACCATTCATACTGACACAGAAGATATCAGGAGCCAGACTAGCCACAGACGTATGGACATTGCCGTCCATCACCATGCGGTCGTAGATTTCATCCGCAAAGATAATGAGATTATTTTGGCGAGCAATTTCCACAATCTCCAGCAGCAGTTCCTTAGGATAAAGTGCTCCCGTTGGATTGTTAGGGTTGATGATAATGATAGCCTTGGTATTAGATGTGATTTTTGACTTGATATCGTCAATATCTGGATACCATTCTGCCTGCTCATCACAAACATAGTGAACAGCATTCCCACCAGCCAGACTGACTGCAGCCGTCCAGAGTGGATAGTCTGGCATCGGCACCAGCACCTCGTCCCCGTCATCAAGCAAGCCCTGCATGGACATAACAATCAGCTCGCTGACGCCATTTCCCAGATAAATATCATCAATATCTACATTAGGAAAATTCTTAAGCTGGCAGTACTGCATAATAGCCTTACGGGCTGAAAAAATCCCCTTGGAGTCAGAGTAGCCCTCACTGTCACGCGCATTCATAATCAAATCATGAATGACCTCATCAGGAGCGGTAAAACCAAATTCAGCCGGATTTCCTGTATTGAGGCGGAGAATCTTTTCACCGTTGGCCCGCATGCGCATAGCTTCATCCAAAACCGGACCGCGAATATCATAGGCAACATGTTCCAGCTTGCTGGACTTGTCAAATTCTTTCATTCTTATTTTTCCTCTATTCATCAGAATGTTATCATTATACCACCAGAAAAAGCGATTGACAACAAAAAATAAACTCACTTTTCATCCAATTATGAAGCGATTGATAAGATAAAGAGCCCCATTCCTTTTCTAATCCCTCAAAGCAACGGACTCTTTCTCAGCTTGCAATTTCCTGACAGCATTTCCATTTTATCTTTACTTTTTTTCTGAAAAGGATTACAATAGAAACAAGAAAATAGTTGTAAATCACTCGGACGTTATGGACTGATTGATTTTTGGTCAGCCCAATCATTCTGTGAATGATGCGACGTCCTTTGCCGACCATTTTAGAGGAGGTAGCTCTATGACTCAGAAATATGAAAACATTATGGTTGCTGTGGATGGTTCTCACGAATCCGAACTAGCTTTTGAAAAAGGTGTTAACGTAGCTCTCCGAAACGGCTCTCGTCTCACTATCGCCCACGTCATTGACACCCGGGCTTTGCAAAGTGTCTCAACCTTTGATGCAGATGTCTACGAGGACTTGCAGGAAGATGCCAAAAAGCTGACAGCTGAGTTGAAAGAAAAGGCTCAAAAATCCGGTATCAAGTATGTTGACATTGTCATTGAGATGGGCAATCCCAAGACTATTTTGGCAACAGATATCCCAGAAGAGCACAAGGTAGATTTGATTATGGTCGGTGCTACCGGTCTCAATGCCTTTGAACGGCTGCTAGTCGGTTCTTCCTCCGAATATATCCTGCGCCACGCCAAAGTTGATTTACTCGTGGTCAGAGATCCAGAAAAAACTTTATAAAAACTAGAGCAGGTAACTGCTCTAGTTTTCTTCTTTCTGCTCTAAGGTACGCTGGTAGGCCTGAATCTGTCGTTCCAGTTCTTCTTTGATAGCTCCTTCGGGAGCGTATTTTTCTTCCCAATCATCTGGTTTGAGAATTTTATGGGTAACGGGGTCAAAGTGAGCTTTTCCATCTGGGAAAATTTTGCCCATATTAGCCCGATGGACAATATCGAACAGCTGCTCTGGATCCACTCCCATCAGGACAAAACTGCCATAAGTGAAGTATAGAGTATCAATCAAGGCATCCACCTGACCGACTAGAGAAACCTCAGCCTGACTCTTGGAGCGAACCTTGTCGGCAGCCTTGTCAAGGGCCTGATGGAGATAGGCTACAGAGCTATCAAAGTCTTCCTCTGAGTTACTAGCTGCTCGCAGAAACTCGACCAGCTCTTCCAGCTTGAAGCCTGCCCGATAGCGAGCGTCCTGAGGCGACCAAGCAATTGGCTCTTCCTGAGTGCTTTCATCCATAACACTATGGAACTCTTTAACCTTATTAAAGTGATGGTCGCTGCTGGTAAAGACCTTTTCCCTCGCTAGGATACCAAAATGCTCCAAAGCCCTGTGAATCCCATCCTGACTATTGCTGCTAGTCGTATGCTTGGCCACTTCCTTGACCGAGCTGGTTCCATTTCCCATAGCAATGGAGAGGCCAACTCCCGATAGCATTTCCAAGTCATTGTCAGAATCACCGAAGGCCATGACCTGATGAATGTCAAAACCGTATTCCTTACCGACTCGGCGAATCCCCTCTAGCTTAGACGTGTCTTTATTGATAATATCGACCGCATAGGGGCTGCTGCGAGTAAATTTCAAATCAGGAAAGTCTGCTTCAATCTTACGGCTTTCTTCCGGGCTGGCCAAAATCAATGCTTGGTAAATCGGCTCTTGTATCAGCTGTAGAAGATCCTTTTCATGCTGGGGCAAGGCCTTGCTGATGACTTTATTAAAACCGTGACTGACTGTTCGCGCCATTCGCTTAGGGATGAAGCGGCTAGTCCACTGGGAGAAAGGGCTCATGCCGAAGGACATAATCTTGGAGCCCAGCATAGCCTCAGCCGTTCCCAAGGAAATCTCTTTCCGATGCTTCTTAGCATAGGCGATTAAATCCCGTAAACTCTGCTTGTCAATAGGACTGGCAGAAATCACTCTATCTCTTGAAAAAATATACTGGCCATTATAGGTCACAGCAAAGTCTAAGTCCAATTGCTCCATAAAAGGTTTGACAAAGAAAGGACCACGGCCTGTTGCCAAACCGACTAATATTCCTTGCTCCTTTAAACTCTGAATAGCCTTTTCTGTAGATTTCAAAACCGTTCGACTGTCATTGACCAGTGTCCCATCAATATCAAAAAAGACGGCCTTTACTTCCATTGATTTTCTCATTCTTTCCTTTTATGATACAATAAATTATAACACAAAAACGACACACAATCACATGAATTTCAGAAAAGAAAAGCTGGAGTAAAATCTATGCAATAGAATTGAAAACTCTATGAAAATATAATGTAGTTTTTCAACTCTGCATTATGAGTACAAGGAGAAAAAGGATTTATGACAAAGAAAATCTTGGTCCTGCATACAGGAGGAACCATTTCCATGCAGGCTGACGGCTCTGGGGCTGTCGTTACCAATGCTGATAACCCTATGAACCATGTGACCGTTCCGCTTGAGGGGATAGAGACGGAAGTCATTGACTTTTTTAATATTCCCAGTCCTCATATCACGCCCCAGCACATGCTCAAGCTCTACCAGAAAATCAAAGCCAGTGCTGACCAATTTGACGGAGTGGTCATTACTCATGGGACAGATACTTTAGAAGAGACAGCTTACTTTCTAGATACTATGCAGCTGCCGAAGATTCCGGTCGTTCTGACCGGAGCTATGCGCAGTTCCAATGAGCTGGGGAGTGACGGAGTCTATAACTACCTGACAGCCCTACGGGTGGCTAGCGATGAAAAAGCTAGTGATAAAGGCGTACTTGTCGTTATGAATGACGAGGCACATGCTGCCAAGTATGTAACCAAAACCCACACGACCAATGTCAGCACCTTCCAGACGCCGACTCACGGACCGCTTGGCTTGATTATGAAGCAGGAAATTCTCTATTTTAAGACAGCGGAGCCTCGGGTCCGCTTTGACTTAAACAGCATCTCTGGTCTGGTGCCCATCATTTCAGCTTATGCTGGTATGAAGACAGAGCTTCTGGACATGCTGGATTTAGACAAGATAGACGGCCTCATCATAGAGGCATTCGGTGCTGGCAACCTCCCCAAGGAAGTAGCTGACAAACTGGCTTATATGATAGCTGACGGCTTGCCAGTTGCTCTGGTCTCTCGCTGCTTCAACGGAATTGCTGAGCCTGTCTATGCTTATGAAGGTGGCGGCGTTCAGCTACACCAGGCTGGCATCTTCTTTGTCAAAGAGCTCAATGCTCAAAAAGCCAGAATCAAACTGCTCATCGCCCTGAATGCTGGACTCAAAGGTCAAGAACTACGAGATTATATGGAAGGCTGAGAAAAAAATCCCTATTTATTTTCTTTAAATCAAAAAGTGCTAAGGTTGCTTAGCACTTTTTTGACTCATTCATATTCTAACACTGGGAAAACTTCATTGAATCGCTGGACTTAGAAGATAACCTCAAACAGAGACTCTAGAATTTCAAAAATATAATCACTTACCATAGGTCACCTTCATTTTCTGAGCTTGCTTAAATGTCTTCGGATAGTGGACTTTGATTGTAACTTTCATAGCTTTTACCTCGCTTATCATTCATTCTTTAAGAGCAAAAACGAAACTCTTGGAGTGTTTAGCTTCAAGTTTGGTATCTAATCTTTTTGTTCTTACTTGGATATAAGGATACAGCCCTAAACTTAAGAATCTCTTATAGATTTCTTAGGGAAAGCTTATAGTCAAAGAAATCCGGCAGCAATCCCTATCTACTATTTGAAACGAACAAGTCTTTTCAATTAAATACAAAAAACTTCACCGATTGGGTGAAGTTTGTGATTTGTTAGGAGATTTATGATGAAAAAATTCTAAATTATTCTTATTCTTTGAGTGGCTCATACCTCGCAAGTCTTCTTGTCTTCAAGCTTTGGTTATAGGATTTTAAGGGATGTTTACTTTGTCATTGGTCCTACCTCTTTCTTTGATTTGACAATAGTATAATCCCTCAAACTTAAAGCCTACTTATAAATATCTTGCAGGAAACTTAATTCAAAGAACCTTTAATCTAGGTAATCTCGCTTGTCCAAATGAAGAGCAATCAAGTGCCAATTAGAATCTGTCCGCCAGTTCGGATCAGCTGTAATCTGGCTGGCAACCTTTCTGGCTTCTTCTAAAATCGGATAATCTTCTACGATGTCTGCCACTTGAAACTCTGGTATACCAGACTGCCGAGTACCAAAGATTTCTCCAGAGCCTCGCATTTTCAGATCCTCCTCAGCCAGCAGGAAACCGTCGGTCGTCTCAGTCATGATTTTCATGCGGCGCTTGCCCGACTCCGTCTTAGGATTGGCAACAAGGACGGCATAAGACTGCTTATTACCTCGGCCGACACGGCCTCTCAGCTGATGAAGCTGGCTGAGTCCGAAGCGGTCCGCATCCATGATGACCATCACCGTAGCATTAGGGACGTTGACTCCGACCTCAATGACCGTGGTAGAGACCAGAATATCAGTCCGTCCTTCCTTGAAGTCCTGCATAATCGCCTCTTTTTCCTCGCTCTTCATCTTGCCATGAAGCAGAGCCACTTGGCCCTGCCGACCAAAATAGGCTGTCAATTCTTCTTCTAGGGCAATGGCATTCTTAAGATCCAAAGCTTCTGACTCCTCAATCAAGGGAGAAATAAAATAGACCTGAGCACCCTTGTGGAGCTCTTTTTTCAGCCAGTCGAGGACGACTTCCAGCTGCTCATGCTTGACCCAGCGGGTGATGATAGGCTTGCGTCCCGCCGGCATCTGGTCAATAATAGACACATCCATATCACCAAATGCTGTGATAGCAAGGGTTCTGGGAATAGGCGTCGCCGTCATCATGAGGACATCAGGATTGTCTCCCTTTTCCCGTAAAATCCGGCGCTGCTCCACCCCAAAGCGATGCTGCTCGTCAATAATGACCAACCCCAATGCATGGTAACGAACTCCTTCCTGAATAAGGGCATGGGTTCCGACAATCATGTCCACCTGACCTTTTTCAATCGCTGCCAAAGTTTCCCGGCGTTCAGCTGCTTTCATTCCCCCAGTTAGCAGGGCTAGCTTCAATTCTGGAAAAAGCTGAGCTAGGCTGTCAAAATGCTGCTCAGCCAAAATTTCTGTCGGAACCATCAGAGCGGACTGATAGCCTGCTGTATAAACAGCATACATAGCCAGACCAGCGACTACTGTCTTTCCGCTTCCCACATCACCCTGCAGCAGACGATTCATGTGCCCAGGCGACCGCAAATCCTGCAAAATCTCTGTCAGACTGCGCTCCTGAGCCGAAGTCAGCTCAAAAGGTAAGCTCTGCTTTTTCTCGGCTACAGCATCCGACCGCCAATCAATCTTCAATCCATTGCTGACAGCCTTTGTTTCTCTCTTTAAGACCTGCAGCTGCATTTGGAAATAAAAGAGTTCTTCAAATTTAACCCGCCGAAGAGCCTGCTTGTAGTCCGCCAAGTCCTTTGGAAAATGCATAGCCCGCACAGCCTCCACTCTGCTCACTAGCTGGTAGCGTTCCAGCAGGGGCTGGGGCAGATTTTCCTCTAAGAGCAAGTCCAAACCTTGGTCAAAGGCAGTCTTAATCAGCTTGACCAGACTGGCCTGACTAATTCCCTGAGCCAGCCGATAGACAGGCTGCAAGTCGTCCTCTACCTGAGCCAGCAGTTTCATACCAGTCAGACTGGCTTTGGCTTTGTCCCACTTGCCAAAGACGGCTATATTGGCTCCCACTTCAATCTTGTCCGCCAGATAAGGCTGGTTAAAGAAATTAACTGCCAGAGCGACTTCCCCTTGCTTGATGGTAAAGCGCAGGCGATTGCGTTTGTAGCCATAATACTGGACATTAGCCGGGGTTACGACCTGACCAGAAACAACCGCCTTTTCTCCATCCTCCAAGTCTAGGACATTCTTACTCTTAAAATCCTCATAACGAAAAGGAAAATAAAGCAGCAAATCCTGCAAGGTCCCTAGACCCAGCTTGGCAAATTTTTCTGCTGATTTCGGTCCCACACCAGGCAGAACCGTCAAAGGTTGGTGTAAATTCATAATTCCTCTTTCAGTTCTGATACTGCTGCGGATCTAAAATCACAGACAGGCGGATCAAGCTAGAAAATTATCAAGTACTTCAAGCGGTCTGCATTAATCTTCTTAGTCTTTGTAGACCCTCGGTACACGGTCGCTAATCAAGCAAACCACCTCATAGTTAATGGTGCCACGCTTTTCTGCCACATCTGTCACCGTAATGGTCTCCGCTCCGCTATTTCCAATCAACACAACCGGCGTGCCAAGGGGATAAGACTGAGGCAGGCGCACTGTAATTTGGTCCATGGAAACGCGGCCAACAATAGGGCAGCGCTGACCATCAATCAAGACATCAAAGCCCTGCATATCGCGTGTCCAGCCATCTGCATAACCCAAAGGAATGGTGCCAATCCACTCTTGAGACTGGCTAGTGTAGGTGGCTCCATAGCCAACATCTGCTCCAGCCTCTACTTCCTTGACATGCACCAATTCTGAGACCAGCGACAGAGCTGGCTTGAATTCATAAGGAAGTTCCAAGACTCTTCCGCTGGGGTTGAGACCATAGATGATGTCACCTAGCCGAACGGCATTTAGAACGGTCTCGCTGTGCCAGAGAGAGGTGGCGGAATTACTAGCATGAACGAGAGGAGGCACACTGTCCAGCTCAGATAAAATCTGATGAAAACGAGTCAGCTGGGCTTCAAACTTTTGGTGCTCCGCTTCATCTGCCGTTGCAAAGTGGGTAAAAATTCCCTCCGCGACAGCCCCAGCAGCCTGCAAGCGATGGATTGCCTCCTGAGCTTCCTGACTATCTCGAAAACCAATCCGCCCCATACCAGAGTCAATCTTGATATGAAAATTCAATCCAGTCAAGTCTTCTTCAGCATCTAAAGCTAGATCCAGCCATTCTAAACTGGCTACGGTCAGAGATACCTTTTCATTTCTAGCCAGCGGAAGCGCAGCCAAATCTGACACTCCTAGCACCAGAATTTTTTTTCCAATACCAGCTGAGCGCAGCTCCAAGGCTTCATCAATATTAGACACACAAAATCCATCTACGAGGGGGTCAATGTGCTTAGAAACCTCAATAGATCCGTGGCCATAAGCATTGGCTTTAACGACAGCCCACTTCTCTGTCGTCTGAGGCAGATGGGCACTCAATTGTCTAATATTAAAAGCAATAGCAGCTAAATCAATCACTGCCTTGCTGGGTCTATGCAGACTAGCTTTCATCATTTTCCTCCAAAATAACGCTGGCCGTAACTAGCCCAGCAGCATGGCTGATCGAAATCCAAACCTTGCCAGTAAAAGGTGACCGGCTGAAATAAGGTGCTCCCTGACGGTCGTTTAAAATCTCCAAATCCTGAAACCTAAGCTTACCGATACCGGTTCCCCAAGCTTTAGAAAAAGCCTCCTTGGCAGCCCAACGACCAGCCAGAAATTCAATTTTTCGTTTGCCAGATAACTCCTCAAAACGAGAAAACTCCGCCTTTGTCAAGACTTTCTTTGCAAAGCGGGTATTTTTCAGATAGGCTCGCTCAATAGCAGCCAGTTCTTCTATGTCAATTCCGTGTCCTTTTATCATATCATTCTCTGAAAAGGCGACAAAACTCAGCTGGGCCGCCAGCTGAGTTCGTCTTCACCCGACAGTTAGTCCTCTTTACAGGTCAAGACTGTCCCTTTCAATTTTCCTTATTTATCTAAAGTGTTGTAAATTTCTTCAATGAGCTGAACAGTATTGTCCCAGCCCAGGCAAGGATCGGTGATGGATTTACCAAAGACTTCCGGCTCATTTTGCCGGCCGTCCTCCAGATAAGACTCAATCATAAAACCACGAACCGCTCTCTTAATCTTTTCGTTCCAATCCCGATTAAGCAAGGTCTGACGCACAATCCTAATCTGATCCAGATACTGCTTGCCAGAGTTATCATGATTGGTATCGATAACGATGAAAGGATTCTCCAAGCCCATCTTTTCATAGTAGAAAATGGCATCCAGCATATTTTCATAGTAGAAATTTGGAATGTTCTTACCGTATTCATTGGTAGCCCCACGCAGAATAACGTGAGCCAAAGGATTTCCAGATGTTTCTACTTCCTGGCCATGAAAAAGGAAAGTCTGCTTATTTTGTGCAGCATAGACAGCGTTAAACATAACCCCTAGATTGCCAGAAGTTGGATTTTTCATGCCGACCGGAGCGTCAATACCTGACGCCACAAAACGATGCTCCTGGTCTTCAACTGAGCGGGCACCCACAGCATGATAGCTAACCAAGTCATCTACCAGCACAAGATTTGACGGATAGAGCATCTCATCCGCCGTCGTCAGACCAGTCTCTGTAATGACGCGGTAGTGGAGCTGACGAACTGCCTGCAAACCATTGATAAGGCTAGGCGCTTTAGAAGTATCAGGCTGATGAACCAAGCCCTTATAGCCATCCCCATTGGTCCGCGGCTTAGCAGTATAGACCCGCATGACGATAAAAATCTTATCTGCGACCTTCTTCTGCAGCTCTGACAAACGGCGGGCATACTCCAGCACAGCCTCTTCATTGTCCGACGAACAAGGGCCAATCACCAAGAGAATACGCTCATCTTCCCCACTGAGAATCTCAGCTAGTTCTTGGTCTCGCTTGTTTTTATGAGTCAAGGCCTGACCAGTCAGTCTGGTTCTGGACTTAATCTGCTCAATGTCAATCTTCTGACCTTTTTCGATAAATGCCATACTATTTTCCTAATGTATCATAAATTTCACGAACCAGCTGTTCTGTATTTGTCCAGCCCAGACAAGGATCAGTAATGGACTTGCCAAAGACTTCTGGTTCGTCCTGACGACCGTCTTCCAGATAAGACTCGATCATAAAGCCACGTACTATAGCCTTAATCTTTTCATTCCAGTCCCGGTTAATCAGAGTCTGGCGAACGATACGAACCTGTTCCAGATACTGCTTACCAGAGTTATCATGATTGGTGTCAATGATGATAAAGGGATTTTCTAAGCCCATTTTTTCATACTGGGCAATGGTATCCAGCAGGTTATCATAATAGTAGTTAGGAATATTCTTGCCATATTCGTTCAGGGCACCGCGCAAGATGGCATGCGCCAAAGGATTGCCAGAGGTTTCTACTTCCTTACCAGCGAATAGGAAACTCTGCTTGTTCTGAGCTGCATAGATACCGTTAAACATGACATTGAGATTACCAGAAGTCGGATTTTTCAAGCCAGTCGGCAGATCCGCTCCACTAGCTACAAAGCGATGTTGCTGGTCTTCGACCGAGCGAGCTCCTACAGCCATGTAAGAAATCAAATCATCTACCAGAGGCAGATTTTCTGGATAGAGCATCTCATCAGCTGTGGTCATGCCTGTCTCGGAAATAACCCGATAGTGCAGATTGCGGACTGCCTTGATGCCGTTAATCAGACTTGGAGCGGCAGTCGCATTGGGCTGATGAATAAGCCCTTTGTAACCATCTCCGTTCGTCCGAGGCTTGGCAGTATAAACCCGCATGACCATGAAAATGCGGTCTTTTACTTCTTCTTGGAGAGCAGATAGACGCTTGGCATACTCTAGCACCGCTTCTTCGTTATCTGAAGAGCAGGGACCGATAACCAAGAGAATGCGGTCATCTTGACCACGCAGAATTGCTTCCAACTCTCGGTCACGCTTTTCCTTGCGAGCTAACATTTCGCCTTCTAGCTTAGCGAGTTGGCGAACTTCTGCCACATCAATGGGTTGACTAGTTGCTTTAAAGGTCATCTATTCTCCTTCTTTTATGTTTTACTTTTTGCGGCCGTGGCAGTTCTTGAACTTCTTGCCAGAACCACATGGACAAGGGTCATTTCTCTTTACGTTAGACAAGTCTGTATTCTCAGGCATATTTGGCGCCTTAGCAGAGATATTGCGGGTAGCTGTTGTACTGATAGCCCGCTCTGTCCGTGGACGCTCTTGCTCATGAATCTGCGCTTTCATCATCAGACGAGTCACGTCAAACTCGATGGAGCCAATCATGTCGTTGAACATACGGAAGCTTTCTGCTTGATATTCGACAACTGGGTTATTTTGTGCATAACCACGTAGTCCAACAGCATTGCGCAACTGGTCAAGGGCGTCGATATGGTCAGTCCACTTGCTGTCCACCACGCGCAGAATCAAGACCTTCTGGAATTCACGCACTGCTTCTTCGTCTCGCAGCTTAGCAATCTGACTGTCATAGACTTCCAATGCACGTTCAAACAGATAATCTTTGATTTCTTGGTCAGACTTGCCTTCCAAATCGCTGTCTGAAATAGAATCTTCTGAAACTAAGTTATACTTAGCAAAGTTTAAAATTGCTTCAATCTTATCATCCTGATCAGAGTGGCTGCTGCCATCAACGATACGGTTGATAGTCCGTTTAATCATAGCATGGATTTCAGGACTGAGGTCACGGTCAGCAGTAATGACATCGTGGCGCTCAGCATAGATAATTTCCCGCTGCTCACGCATCACGTCATCATACTGCAAGACTTGTTTCCGCGTATCGTAGTTATTTCCTTCGACACGCTTCTGAGCTGCCTCTACCTGACGGGTCAGCATGCCAGACTTGATAACAGAATCTTCGTCACTAAGGTTCATTCGATCCAGCAGGGCTTTAATGCGCTCTGAACCAAAGCGGCGCATAAGCTCATCTTCCAGTGACAGGTAGAACTGTGACTCGCCTGGATCGCCCTGACGTCCTGAACGTCCGCGCAGCTGATTGTCAATCCGGCGACTTTCATGGCGTTCTGTACCAATAACGCAGAGGCCACCCAGTTCGCGAACACCTTCACCCAACTTGATGTCGGTTCCCCGTCCAGCCATATTGGTCGCAATGGTAACCGCCCCACGTTGACCGGCGTTCATGATAATTTGTGCTTCTTTATAGTGGTTTTTCGCATTGAGGACTTCGTGAGGAACCCCAGCTTCTACCAATTTCTTAGAAATATAATCACTGGTTTCAACCGCAACGGTACCAACCAGAACTGGCTGGCCTTTTTCATGACGCTCTTTAACATCCTGAACAACTGCCTTGAACTTAGAATCAATACTTGGGTAGAGCAGGTCAGAATGGTCAATACGTGCTACCGGACGGTTGGTTGGAATTGGAATAACACGAATGTTGTATGTTTCGCGGAACTCTTCTTCCTCTGTCTTAGCTGTACCTGTCATACCAGACAGTTTCTTATACATACGGAAAAGATTCTGATAAGTGATGGAAGCAGAAGTTTTTGTTTCTTCCTGAATCGGCACACCTTCTTTGGCTTCAATCGCTTGGTGGAGACCGTCAGAGTAACGACGTCCCTCCATTGTCCGACCGGTAAACTGATCGACAATCAGAATTTCCTGATCTTCACTGACCACATAGTCAATGTCAAGGAGCATGATGTAATTAGCTCGCAGAGCATTGTCGATAAAGTGAGTCAGGGCAACATTTTCAATATCGTAGAGATTGTCCAGCTTGAAATAGCTTTCCGCCTTGTCAATACCTGAGTCAGACAGACCAATCGTCTTAGACTGAACATCGATGATGTAGTCGTCCTTATCCAGTGATTTGACATAGTGGTCAGCCATATGATAAAGCTGGTTGGTATCTGAAGAAACCGGTCCGGATACAATCAATGGTGTCCGAGCTTCGTCAATCAAGATTGAGTCCACCTCATCGACCAAGGCATAGTTGAGTGGGCGCTGTACCATGTTTTCAGCGCGGACTACCATGTTATCACGCAGGTAGTCAAAGCCGATTTCAGCATTGGTTGAATAGGTAATGTCGCAGGCGTACGCTTCTTTCTTCTCAGATGGAGACTTAGCTGCCAGATTGATACCGACAGAAAGGCCCAGCCAAGAGTAGAGTTCACCCATTTCGGTCGCGTCACGCTCAGTCAGGTATTCATTAACTGTGACAACGTGTACTCCTTTACCTGCAAGGGCATTTAAGTAAACTGGCATTGTCGCAGTCAAGGTTTTTCCTTCACCGGTACGCATCTCTGGAACGTCACCATGATGGAGAACGATCCCTCCCATAACCTGTACCTTATAAGGGAAAAGACCCAACACTCGCTTAGCTCCTTCACGGACAACCGCAAAAGCTTCAAATAAGAGCTGATCTAAACTTTCGCCATCAGCATAGCGTTTCTTGAATTCTTCTGTTTTTGCCTGAAGTTCTTCATCAGACAAGGCTGCCATTTCGTCTTCATAAGCCAAGACCTTGTCAGCCATTTTTTCTAATTTTCTTAATTCACCTTTATCATTTTCAATGATAGTCTTTAAAATATTCGCCATTTTTTTCCTTACTATATAATAATCTTTCTGATTTTTAGAATGTTCTTTTCATTATAGCATGTTTTCCTATATCTTTCAAGAATGAAAAAAGCAAAAAAACTCCATCAGACTGTGCTTACAGAACTGGAAGATGGCAAGATATCTAAGCTAAAAAAGAAAAGGCAGAGGTCTTGCTCTGTCTTTTCAAATACGAATGATGCAAGGATAAATTAGTCTTCTTTTTCTTCTTAATAAAGAAAGCTGTTCCTGATAAGATCTATCACTCCTTGAACATTCTACCCCTCTTTTGGCTACTTAAATTCCAACAAGCGCATGGTATCTTGGGCAATCATCAGTTCTTCGTTTGTTGGAAGAATGAGAATTTTAGCCTGCGACTGAGAATTTTGAATAAAGAGCTGACCTTGCTCATTAGCTGCCTGATTTAAAGAAAGTCCTAAGCAATTGAGTTTTTGAACGACTAAGCTGCGAATCAAGGCTGAATTCTCCCCGATTCCAGCAGTGAAAACCAAGGCATCCAGGCCATCTAAATCTGTGATGTAGCTTGCAATAGTCTGAGCGATGCGGTTGACAAACATATTGACTGCTAGACTAGCTTTTTCATCGCCTCTGTCACAAGCTTCCAGAACATCTCTTAAATCATTGCTGAGCTGGGAGATTGCTAGCAGACCAGATTCTTTATTGAGGACATCGCTTAATTGCTGGGCTGATAATTTTTCCTGTTCCAGCAAAAAAGGAAGAATCATAGGGTCAATATCACCTGAGCGGGAGCCCATCATCAGGCCAGCTAAAGGGGTGAATCCCATCGAAGTATTGACAGACTGACCATTTTTAATGGCGCAGATACTAGCACCATTGCCCAAATGGCAATTGATAATCTTCAAATGCTCTGCAGTTTCTCCTTGCCCTTCCCAAATTTCCTTTACTTTTTGAGCAATATACTTGTGACTTGTTCCGTGGAAACCATACTTTCTCAAACCGTATTTATGATAGTAATCCCAGGAAAGAGGATAAAGATAATAAGCTTCTGAGAGGCTTTGATGAAAGGCTGTATCAAACACAGCCACTTGTCCTGTCTCCGGCAAGGCCTTTTGGAAAGCTCGAATCCCTACCAAGTTGACAGGGTTATGGCTAGGAGCTAGGAAGGACAGCTTCTCAATGATGGATAGCACTTGCTCGTCTATCAAAGCAGAATCATCAAAGGATTCTCCGCCATGGGCTACACGATGACCGACTCCATCTATCTCGTCCAGAGATGCAATCAGCTTCCGCTCCAAAAGAAAGTCAAGCAAGTAATCAACGGCAAATTGATGTGAAGGAATGGCCAGCAGTTCCTTTTCTTTTTGACCTTCAAATTCAATCTTAAAAATACCTTCCTTTAAGCCAATCTTTTCAAAAATTCCTTTCACCAAAAGGCTTTCATCAGGCATACTGAGCAGTTGAAATTTTAATGACGAACTGCCCGCATTAATCGCAAAAATTTTTTTAGACATATTTTTCTCCTGAGCAATGAAAACAGTGATTTTTTCAAATAACGTTTTTTGAAAACTGAAACTTCCCATTGCTGCTTGTTAGATAAATAAGCTAGCTTCAAATGGTCGGCTAGCTTATTTACTATTTTGTATATTACATAGCATTGACTGCCAAGACAGCCAAGACAGCGCCGATAGTCGGTCCTACAATTGGCACCCAAGCATAAGCCCAGTTTGCATCTCCTTTATTCGGAACTGGCAAGAGGGCATAAGCAAGGCGCGGACCGAAGTCCCGGGCTGGGTTGAGGGCAAAACCTGTCGTCGAACCCAAAGACAAGCCGACCGCCATAATGAGGAAGCCAACTAAGAGTGGAGTGAGTCCAGGCGTGATTTCGCCGTGCGTTATCATCAAAAGTGCAAAGATGAAGAAGAAAGTCGCAACGATTTCGCTAAGCAGATTAAATGCTGGATTCTGGATGGCTGGTCCAGTAGCAAATACGCCAACTGAGTTGCCTTCTTCTGCCTTGGTTTCTTTGAAATGGGGATAATAGAAGAGCACCACAATAGCCGCTCCGACAAAGGCCCCTAGAATCTGAGCGATGATATAGCCCACCACTTGCTCCCATGGGAAGATGCCACCCACCGCAAAAGCAATGGTGACAGCTGGGTTAAGGTGACCGCCAGTATTATAAAATCCTGCCGTATAGACACCCAAGGTCACTGCCAGGCCCCAACCAAATACAACGGTAAACCAATTGGGAGAGAAACCTTTTGCGATACTCTTATTAAGACTGATAGACGCTCCGATTCCATTCCCAAAAACCATCAGAACCATGGTGCCTAAAAATTCACCTAGATATTTTTCCATACTCCATACTCCTTCATTTCGAAATACTTTATACTCTCTCCTCTATATTGCTTCTACAGGGCAATATAGAGGATAAGAAAGCATAAGAGAAATGTGCTCGTAAAATAGGAGAAAATCCCTAGCACCAAAGCATGGATTGCAAGTGGTATTCTCTCCTCTGATATTATTTAATTAGCTAGCTTGCTTCTCTACAGTCCCACAGCATACTCAGCAATGGACTGGTCTTCTTCAGAACTTCCTCCGCTGACGCCGATACCGCCAATCATTTCTGACTGGCAATAAATAGGAATGCCACCAGCTAAACTAACAACCTTATTGTCAGTCATCGTTTCCAGCTGATAGAGCCACTGGCCAGGCTGAGTTAAAGGTGCTAGATCCTTGGACTGCATCCTCATGCCAACAGCTGTGTAAGCTTTCTTATAAGCCATATCGTTACTCACTAACAAGGCATCTTCCATACGATAGGTCATCACGACTTGTGCTGCTGAATCAACCACCGTTATCACGACGGCTAGTCCTAGCTCTTCAGCCTTGCGTCTGGCCCTTGTTACCAATTCCCAGGCATCCTGATAGATATTTGTGAAAAGAACAGGCTCTTTATCCAGTAAGGTTTGGCATCTAGCAAGGACTTTTTGGATAATGTTGTCTTGCAATTCTGAGTTTCCTTCCCAGCTTGATAGTTCTGGACTGCTGAGCTCGTCTTTCTCTCTATCTCTAGCCATCCATTTCACCTCTTTTCAGTAGTTAGCTCGGCCATCTTTTTGAATCGATCGGAACAAGTCAAAAAGATGCTTCTAACAGGTCAGATTTTTTAAACGGGACTCCCTTGACCAACCGCGCTGCATTTGAGCCAAACAGGCGCAAGACATGGTCTGGTATAGCGGAATAATCTTTGATACGATAGATAAATTTTTCAAGCGGCAAGTTACGATAATGGAGGACTGCGTCTCGCCCGTCACAGGCAATCCCTACTAAAAGCTGGGATTGAGTTGCAGCCACATGCGCTAGCGACACAGGATCGCTAAGTTCATCTGGGCTGACCAGACTAAATGGGATACCTTCCTCTTCGATACCGTAGCCGATTTGTGCCACCTTATCCGCAGGAGCATCGTCCGTAGCAATAAACCTAATGGTGGGCTTTCTAGTATAAGCTAATTCCATAGTCGACCCCCCATTTCTCTCTGACATAGGTCAAAATCAGTCCGGTCGCTACTGCATTTCGAGGTCCCACCAAGCCACGCACATTGCCTCGACCAGCTACAATGGCATGCTGAGAGAGGGCTTCGGTCACTAGCTGAGGTATTTCAAAGTCCAAAGCTGATCCACCTACGATGACAACGAAAGGAATGTCTCGAATATTCTGAGTAGGGCTGACACGCTTGAGAGCCCGAACCGCATTGATAACAAAGACTCTTTCCTTGGCTGACTGCCGAACGAGTTTGATTTTCTCGATAGAGTAGTCTCCGTCATCAATAGGAACAAATTCATCATTTTCCTTGACGATGACGACCCTGGCAAACAAATCTCCAGACAGAGGTTTGTCAAAAAATTGAACAGTGCCGTCTTCATGCCGGATATGGAAAAGACTTTCTACCTTAGCCAGAGGATATCGTTTGATGTCCTCTGCCAGATGATGATTTTCCAGTCCCAACTCCGAGTTGATCAGCATGGTTACCATATCACCGGCACCGGCTAGATGGACAGCCAAGATTTGACCCCTGCTATCAATAATGGAAGCATCTGTCGAGCCTGCTCCCAAGTCCAAAATAGCCAAGGGGCGATCCGTCCCTGGTGTAGTCAGGGCCCCGAGGATAGCTGATTCAGCTTCTGCTCCACCGATTTCTACAGTGATACCCAGCTCACGTTCGACTTCTTGGGCAATGATGGACATTTGCAGCTTGTCGGAATTTACCATAGAGGCGATACCGACAGCCTGCTCCATAGAAAATTCTCCTGCCACACCTCCGCGCACAGAAATCGGAGCAAAAGTATTGACGGCCAGTAAGTCACGGATATAAATGTCGGAAGGCTCTTTCTCGGTCAGGTCAGCCATGGTTTGGCGCACCTTCTCCAGCATGCCTCCAACATTGGTTCCCGCTTCTCCAACAACATTGCTAATCTCACCAGCATAGACGATTTTCTCCATAATCTCATCGGCACCCTTGGAAATATCCACCTTTAAGGTATGCTCCTTGCCGATAATTTGGATACTGCCTGCTGGAATCGTCCTAGCCTGAACATCACCTGCTGGTGTCTTAATTACGACAGCCGAGCGGTTGCCAATGAGGGCACGGGCAATGGGAACGATGCTTTTCGTCTCTTCTGCGCTCAAGCCGAAGACCGTCGCAATGCCATAGGGATTGGATAATTGGGAAATCACCTTTCCTTGCTCTACCACTTCAACAGCAGCTTGCATTCCCAAAGGAACCTTGTCGATAAAGAGAATCTCATCCACGATTGGAATCTTCTGGCTAATGCGGTTGTTGACCAGGACCCCATCATCCGCCTGCAGAATGGCAGCAGTAATCTGATAGCCCTTGGCTAGATAGGCATTGATCAGCTGGGCAACCAAGTCAAAATCAATGACCTTCGGCACTACTACGATGTATTTCCCATCAATCGGATGATGAACCAAGTCGAGAATATCCACTGTCAGTCCAATCCCCAATCCCAGACCGCCAGGAGTACGGGGATTATGACCTATCATGGTAGACTCAGTAATGACCGTCTCTGTGATAGTTTCCATGGCAACATCGCCGATAACAGGCGTCGCTTCATTGATCCGAATCAAATCAACTTGCCCCAACTCAAGCGGTGTTTGCTCCATCAATTTTCTCAAAGATTGATAAATCCCGTGGACATTTTCCTTGGTCCCCTTGATGCCTGTTGTATCCGCAATGGCTGAGGCAAGAAAGTGAATGCTTCCATCATCTTGCACTTCAGCTAAAGCAGACTCGGTCGAAGAATTTCCTATGTCTACTCCAATGATTCGTTTCACATTTTCACCTCCACCAAGATTAGGCTATTTGAGCAGCATTTATAAAAGCAGTGACAACAATCTTTTTTCAAACCCAAAATAGCCTTGATAAAACCGGATTAGTTGTCGCCTTTCAACTTCTTGCGGCGCTCATAATTTTCAGCAGCTTCTCTGACAAAGCCCGCACAGATAACAGCTCCATATTGGTTTTCCAATTCATTGGCAATGTCCAATAATTCCTGTTTGGAAGACCGGTACGGGCGCAGGGCATTGTAGATTTCCAGTACACGCGCATCCGGAACCTTGGTCAGTTCCGCAGCCCGAGAAAAGTTATACTGGATTGCTTCGCGGCCGGCATTCTTAGCAATTTCACCTTGCTTGATCAAAATCTCCGGCTTAATCCGCAAATCCTCTGCTTTTACATAGCCAGACAAGATATTTTCCAGTGTAATATCTTCGAATTTCTTATCCTGACCAACCTTTATCCAGTCTGGGTGTTTTTTAGAAATAGGATAATCAGCCGCTGTCGCTTCATCAGAACTGACAGGACGACTGGTTGCTCCTTGACTAGCTGAGCCGCTATCGCTTAGCTCGGCTAATATTTGTTTTACTAATGTTTCTACTGATTCACTCATTCTGATTTCTCCTTGTAGACATCATATGCATCAAATCACCTGACATTCATCAGCTGGTTTTCCTCTTTTAACCAGTTTCGTTTCCTTGATATGCAGCAAGGCTGAGTAGGCCTGGTACTTAGGACGAGCCATTTGGTCGTTAAGGGTTGGCACCGGATTTGGTGTTTCACCCTTAGCATACTTAGCAGCATTTTTACCAATCAAACGATAGGTTTCAGGAGTTAACAAAGGTGCCTGCGGGAAAAGTTCCAGATTACTGAGCGGTGGCAAATCACGTTGGTGAATAACCGTTGTTCCCTTAGACTGAACACCGATAGAAATGCCAGAACCAGACAAGTGGTCTCCTTCTACCGCTACAAAAGCAACGTCAGAAGAACGATAGACCTTGACAATACGAGCCTTGAGCCCTTCTTCTTCAATACCAGCCACCAGCTGACGCAACACTTCCGTATGAGGAATGTCCACCATCGTCTTCACCTGCTGTTCTCCAAAGGCAGGTCCAACTGCAATAACGACTTCATCCGTTGACTGGCTAGGCTTAGCCACACCAACTGTACGGATGACAGCTTTTTCATTGGACACAGGCTTTGTGACAGGCTTTTCGCTTGTTGCAGCAGCTGTTTCGTTGGTATTGGCGCTCATCTCTTTCATCACTTCTGCAATAATGGAGCGCAGTAAAGTTTCATTTATCTCTGTCATCTTAGCTCCTCCTATACATCACGCGGGTCAATCGCTTTAGGAATGTCTTTGACTTTTTCCCATTCTTCGCCGACCAGACGATGGCCTGTACCGACACCAACATAGTCATTCGGTGAATTCACCGCTGAAATAACATTCCAATCCCGATCAAAGATAGCAGATGTTTGCAGGAAATCCCCTGCTACACGTTGCTTGAACAAATTGAGCAACTCATTGGCAACTTCTGGGAAGCCATTATTAGCCAAGGCTTTGATCAAATCAGCCCCTTGAACGCCGCGTTCCAGAATACCTTGAGCAGCCTTGATGTCTTCAACCTTATCCCGCTCTGGCATATCTTTAGAGCCATGAGCATAGGTCGCTGCTTCGACTTCTTCGTCGGTAATCGGCGGCAGGCCCAAGCCTTTGAAAAGAGCTTGCATAACGCGTGCTGCCTTGTTCCGAACCTTGACAACTTCCTCTTCACGTACAGGACGAAGACCACCGTCTACCCGCAGGTCACGTTGCAGGACATTGTAGTCGTCAAAGTCTTCCGCATCCCAGTTAGAGCCGGCAAACATATTGTCATAGTTTGGTGTAGCAGAGTAGCCAGAGTTGATAAAGTCTGTACCTGGCGCAAACTGCATCAAAGTCCGAACAGAGCGACGTAAGTCTGAGTGAGTAAAGGTTTGGTCATTTGATGAAGCACATTCCAAATCCAGCATGCTGGCAATCAAGTTTTCAGCAACGACTGCTCGAATACCACTCGGAACAGCTGCTGGAATACCGATACAGCTTACTGATCCATTCTGAGTTCCTTGAACCCCAGCTGCTTTTGTTACATAGAGACAGCGAGCTTCCAGATAGAGCATGGACTTGCCTTCGGCTTGTCCCATCTGCACTTCAGACCCTGTACCGGAAGTGAAGCGCATCTTGAGTCCACGAGAGGCATAGGCTGAAGCCAGAAAGGCCTTGGACCAAGGTGTATCATCTCCATCGGTGAAAACATCTTCTGTACCATAAACAGAGATGGTCTCAGCATAGGCTGTAAAGCCACGCATCCCAAATTCTAGTTCTGTTGCTTCTTCCAAGGAACACTGAGTCAGCACCCCAGGACGGCCTACTTGTGAGCCAATCATCAGAGACAGGGCATTGAAAGGAGCATAACGCACTACGGCAACCGTTGTTTCTTGCTCTGCAAAACCACGCAGAGCTCCTTCAGCTGCATCTGCTGCAATCTGCACTGGATTATCATTGACATTAGTGACGTGGGCTTGAGTAGCTGTTTGCTTACGGGTCCGCATCTTTTGCAGACACATCATGATTTCCACGACATTCATCTGATTGACTACTTCAATGATTTTAGCTGGAGTCATGGCCTTGGTCAGCTTGATGATTTCTGTACGAGGTACACTCGGTGTCAATATTTTATTGGCAATCTCTCGTGAGTCCATCTGAATAACTTCTTCAGCCCGGCTCAAGTCAATCCCGTAGTTGGCAATGAACTGGTCAATCAGGTCAAATTCTTCTTTTGGTTTGCCGTCTAACTCAACCACTTTCCCATTTTGAATCTTGATACTGGGTTTAGGATCATTGGGGCTTTCCATAGCCACTAAACCTTCTTCAACCCATTCTTTTACAAATCCATCTTGGTTGATAGGGCGTTCGCTTAATACTTCAAAACGTTTGGATCTCATACCGTTTCCTCCCTCTCACTCTTAAATGTAAGATGGCTGTGAGTTGGTTGGCTCGTCACCCATACTGCCTAAAAGTGCCAGTCCAACTTCACGCGCTGAGATAACTGATTGTCTAACTGCTCCAGAATCCCCACTGATAAAGAGGATAGCTTCGTTTGAGTGGCTGGTACCACCATTTCCTGGAGAAGCATAGCCGACAACAGTAACATTAGCAGCCTTAACAGCTGTATCCGCCATAACAACACCAATAGCTGCAGGTGCTCCGACAATCAAGCCAAAGGCACGACCGTATTCAGCACCAAAGGCAGTCTGACAAGCATAGCTAGCACGCGCAGTATACTGGAGTTCAATATGCCCTGCATCATTAGCATAAACATCACCGAAGGTTCGATCCACTTCCTTCAAGGTTACTTCCACAGCTCGTCTGACATCTGATACATCCTCACCACCGAAGATAATCAAACTTCCGTGCCCAGCACCACCCTTAGTATCACGAGGCAGTTCGATTTTAACAATTTCTGTATTGGTTGCTTTGACCGCTTCATCTGCGGCCATAATATGAGGACCCGCACCGGTACGAGCACCGACTACACCAATTGAGCGATAGCTCTTTTCTAGCTTCATAGCATCCAGCACCTGCTGATCCACATTGGCAATGACAAGTCCAATTGTATCGCCTATCGGATTAATACCGACAAATTCTGTAATATTGCATTTGTTTTCCATAAGACAGCTCCTTTCGCTGACATATATTTTGAAGCGCTTACAATTTTAGGGAATAGGGAAATCAGATAAGAGGAGCACCATAACTATACACCTCTTTCTGATTCCTTTTTTTAACTTTTTTTGGGTCAAAAGAATAGATTATTCTAAGGTTTTCTGTTAAAATGAGTATGGTTGTTTTTTAAAAAGGAAGATTTTTCCGCGTTCTCCAAAAAAGCCTAACCAACTTTTTTAGGAATGCCAAGCTAAGCCTACAAGAAATATACTTGACAGGCCTTTCCCTTCAGAAATAACAATCGCAGAGACAGATAACAGATGATAAACTTTTCGCAGGGTTGCTCATCTTTTATCTGTTTTTTTATTTTCCATTATTACAGAATGGCAGGACAGCAGGCCGCTGTCCTGCCATTCTAGTAAATCTGATAGTTGAATCTTCCGACAAACTAGCCTTGCCAGTCAGCCGGATAGGTGACATAGATAAAGCGGGCCTTATCTCTGACAGAGAACTGAATGTCGCTGCCTTTAGGGATAAAGAGTACTTCGCCAGGGCCAGCTGTCATGACTTCGTCACCAACGATAATATCAAGACGCCCTTCAATAACATAGTCCACTTCATCATAGTCCAGATGCCAAGGGAAAGTTGTCTTTTCCATGGTCATCAGACCTAAGCCCAATCTTGGGCTTTCGTCTAAGGTCAGCAAGTCTCGTGTATAAACTTGATGGCTCGAATCACCTGTATCCAAGCGATCTTCTGGACGAACATCCAGACCAGGCAGGGCGATAGAAGCTACGCCTGCCTTGCTGACTTTTTTCCCACCATCTTTAGTGGCTAATTCTTCCAATAAAATCTTACGAACCAATGTTTCTAGGTCAGAACGATTAATATCTGCCATACTTCATACCTCCAAGTCTAAGCTTCCTTCTTCGTTAAGAAGAAAGCCAGTAATACCGCTGTGATACCGCCGACAAATTTACCAATCATCATCGGCACAATCATTTCCGGTTTTTGACCAGCTGTGAAGCCTAGGTGATCTCCGATAACAAAGGAAGCAGATACGGCAAAGGCTACGTTGATAATCTTACCGCGTTTGTCCATATCCTTCATCATCTGGAACATGGCAATGTTATTAGCCAGAGAAGCTACCAAACCAGCTGCACCAACTTCGTTCATTCCTAGGGATTTTCCGATAGCAGAAAGCGGTTTGTTGGCTACCTTGGTAAAGACAGCTACCAGACCAAAGGCTCCAGCCAAGGTTACGGCAATCGTTCCAACAACTTCAAAGGCTTCCTTCAGTGTTTCAGCACCTTTTGGATAGAGACTGATGAGCCATTCATTTCCAGTCAGAAGCTGCGCTGCACCAAAAGCCAAACCAAGCGTTGCCAAGATAACAATAATCTGACCAAACACTTCAAAACCTTTGATCATAGCATTAGGTGCCAAAAGCAATCCTACGAAAATCAGAGCTGATACAATGATAATCGGAATAAGATTGACAATCAAGGTTCCAAAAGGCAGACCTGGTACGAAAAATCCTCCGAGAAGACAGCCAATCGGAACAGTTACCAAACCGTATAAGATTCCGCGAGCCAAAAACGGACGATCATCTTTTTCGATAATACCCAAGGCAACTGGAATCGTAAAGACGATGGTTGGTCCCATCATAGAGCCCAGCACAAAGGCAGCAAAATTTCCTACTGCTGGATCCTGAGCCAGACTGAGAGCCAGAGGAGCTCCTCCCATATCATTGGCAATGAAGGTTGTCGCAAAGATAGACGGGTCAGCGCCCACCAAGCCATACAAAGGCACGACAATTGGTTTCAAGACATCCGCCAAGAGGGGAGCGATTACCATAATCCCAGCCATAGACAGAGCCAAAGCTCCCATAGCCATGATTCCTTCTTCAAATTTTTCACTTAGTCCTAGTTTGCCACCGATACATTTATCCACTGCACCGATCAGCATGAATAGAACCATGATATAAATGATAATTTCATTGATACTCATAACATTACCTTAGTTTCTAATATTCTTCATCACTGTGATAGTCAACCTTGTCAATGATAGCCACAACAACCATATCCACAGGTATATTTACCTTATTCAGGCTCATACGGGCAGAACTGCCAGTGGTTACCATTACTTGGTCTCCTTCGCCTGCACCGATGCAGTCGGCCACAATAAGCAGAGCTGGGTCACTTTGATGTTCATTTAGCTGCCGTTCGACCACTAAAAATTTCAAACCATTTAAATTTTCGTCTTTTCTAGTCGCCCAAAGGCTTCCTTTTACTTTACCAACAAACATCTTTACCCACTCCTTTATTCTATGATTTCTATTTTTTGACGTTTTAGATAATCTCTCGCCAAGGCTGTCACAATCATTCCTTTTTCTATTTTAAAGCTTCCGCTTTCAGGTAAGCCCATCTCTCTCAGCCTCTTCTCTGTCAGCAAAACTGGCTTGCCTGGCGCCTTAGTCTTCTGGCTGACTTCTTCTGCCACCGCCCGTTTCACTTCCGGGCGAGGCTCTTCAGCCTGATCGCTTTCTAGGAGTGCTAAGAGTTGGCCTTCTTTATAAAATTGCAGACCGTAGCGAATAAGCTTTTCTCGCTGTCCCTGCAGTTCCTGATACAAGTACACTTTAGAAGATTGCTTGTACTGTTGAATAGCAAAGGCGTTGTCTGATACGAGGACTTTTTTGCCTTTCAAAAGACTCTTTAAAATGACTGCTTCCTCCACCGCTAAAGGGCAAAGGGATGAGAGTCTTAGAAAAGCATCAAAACCAAGTGACTCAACAACAACAATCTCTGCTGTGCAAGAATCTTTTACAACTTGAAAGCCTTCCCCTTCTAATAAGTCAGGAATCTTATCGCCTCCAATGACGTATACTGAAGGTTTCTGAGGCTTTTTCTTCAACTTTTCCATCAGGCGGTCTGTAATCAAATCTACTAAATGATCTAGATTTTCCATTCTTTACCTACCTTTTATTTGCTCATACGACTTATTTTTTAATAATCCGTCCGCGTGTTCCTTTTTTGAAACCACAGGCATTAGCTTCATCGTAGTCAATATGCATATAAGTCGCAAATTTAGGACTAACACGGATGACTACATCATCAAATATCAGCGGACGAGCACCTTCTACTCTGACTTGTACAATCTCATGATTTTTTACATTCAGACGTTCAGCATCTTCCGGTGTCATATGAACATGACGCTTAGCTACAATCAGGCCCTTATCCAGACAAACTGCCTTGTCTCCATGAGCCAAAATGACGCCCGGTGTTCCTTCGATATCGCCGCTTTCGCGAATGGGAGCCTTGGTGCCCAGCTGCAAACAGTCGGTCAGAGAAACTTCTACCTGAGAATGTTTGCGAACAGGTCCCAGAATAACCACATTGTGAAAAGCGCCTTTTGGACCGACAACTGTCAGCCTTTCTTGACTAGCGAACTGGCCTGGCTGTGATAGGTCTTTTGCTTTTGTTAATTGATAGTTGGGACCAAACAAGGCTTCCAAATCTTCCTGACTCAAATGGACATGACGTCCGCTCGCTTCTACCTCAAATGACCCCTGCAATTCTTCCTGAACTTTATCAATTACTTTATTTACCAAATTTTCTAAAGTCATTGCTGTTCTTCTTTCTCTTGTTATTAGCTTGCTATCAACCAGAGCAAGACTTCAATTGATTTTAATAATTGAGAAACCTTACAAGCAAATTGATCTCTGTCACCATCAGCAGCCTGCTCCAATTCTTTGCGCAGGAGGGTCGTTTCGATATATGTTTCATAGCAATTCAGCTGCCAAGTCGGTTCTTGATAACTCATCATAACCGTTTCTTGATCGAGCTGTCGACTGACCCGAATGGCCTGCAATTCTGCATTGCTAGGCAGGTCTGTCTGGTAATCAGAA
This sequence comes from Streptococcus sanguinis, assembly GCF_003943735.1. Classification (GTDB taxonomy): domain Bacteria; phylum Bacillota; class Bacilli; order Lactobacillales; family Streptococcaceae; genus Streptococcus; species Streptococcus sanguinis_E. The sequence goes on from NZ_RJMV01000001.1 coordinate 286,431, forward strand.
ATATCATCCAGAATATGCTGACCAACGATTTGTTCTACTATGTTCAATAGTTGGCCAACTTGCTCACACTTTTCATCCTGAAAAGCCTGATGCAATTCTCTCTGGTTCTTCAAAAAGCAAGTATAAAGTTTAGTCAGTCTAAATAGTCGTGGATACACAGCAGAGTCCTCAAGGTTTGTAATCGGCACCCTGATAGCATCAGCAGCTGAGCCTGTTTTCCCTTTGGTCTGACCTGAAGAAATGATTCGAATATGGTGATCATTGAGAAAACCTCTGGCTGCTGGCGTCAGTTTTTCATCTTTGTTTAATTCAAAGACACCGTTATCAGCGAGAACGGATTCTCTATAAAGCTTTCTAATCTTAGCTTCTGTAAAAACTGACATGTATTCACATCCTTCTACTCCGTTGATACTCTGTGAAAATCAATCTGATACTCTCTGAAAATCAACATTTCTGTCTAGTATCGAGCTACTGCTCATAAGCTTCATTTTCACTGAGTATTCTATTTGCATCAGAGGCCTGTATCAAGCCTGAAAACTACAATACAAGCCCTTTCAGCAAATATTTATCTGCCCCAGATTATTTGGGCAGAATGACTTCCACTTCAGCATGTGGACGTGGAATTACGTGAACTGAAATCAATTCACCAACATTTTCAGCTGCAGCTGCTCCAGCATCTGTTGCAGCTTTGACTGCGCCGACATCACCACGAACCATTACAGTTACCAAACCAGCACCGACTTGTTCTTTACCAATCAAAGTTACGTTAGCGGCTTTGACCATTGCATCAGCTGCTTCGATTGCGCCGACGAGTCCTTTTGTTTCTACCATTCCTAATGCATTTGCGTTTGCCATGTTTATTTCCTCCAATTATTTTCTTGTTTTTAATTTTATCCGAAAGTCTGTAATCTTATTCTTGATGAGGCAAGATTACTTCTACTTCAGCATGTGGACGTGGGATTACGTGAACTGAAATCAATTCACCAACGTTTTCAGCTGCAGCTGCTCCAGCATCTGTCGCTGCTTTGACTGCGCCGACATCACCACGAACCAAGACTGTTACCAATCCAGCGCCGACTTGTTCTTTACCAACTAAAGTTACGTTAGCCGCTTTGACCATTGCATCAGCTGCTTCGATTGCACCGACAAGTCCTCTTGTTTCTACCATTCCTAATGCATTTGTGATTGCCATGATTGTATCCTCCAATTATAATGTTTAATATTGACTATTTTAGTTTTTCCAATACGCGTTGAACCAACAAGGTTACCAGTTCTTCTTCGTTTGATCCGTCAACTGCTACTGCTTTTGGTTCTTCCACTGCCATATTTTCTGCTTGTCGCAGGTCTGACAGTTCAGCTGTTCCGTAAGCTACACGACGGATATTGAAGAGATTGAGCGGGCTGACATTATCAGATGTCGCGCTGCCACCCACAGCTCCACAACCCAAAGTAAAGGCTGGGAAGAGACCAGTCGTTGCACCGACACCACCCAGAGCTGCTGGCGTATTGATCAGCAGGCGAGATACTGGTTTTTTCAGTGCAAATTCACGAATAATTTCTTCGTTTTGACTGTGAATAGCAAGAGTGTGGCCTGCACCTTCGTGATGCAAGATCTTAATGCTCAGCTCACAAGCTTCCAACCAGTCCTTGACAGTGTAGAAGCCTAAGACTGGAGCCAGTTTTTCCATAGAATATGGATACTGCTTGCCGACGCCTGTTTCTTCTGCAATCAAGACCCGAGCATCAGCTGGAACTGAAATACCAGCTAACTCAGCAATCACCTGAGGTGTTTTACCAACCATCTTCGGATTCATCGCACCACTCGGCTGGATAATGAAGGAGCCCAGTTTCTTAGCATCTTCTGCTGGAACAAAGTAAGCACCTTGTTTCTTGAACTCTGCTACAACCTTTTCCTTCATATCTTCTTCAACGATGATCGACTGCTCAGATGCACAAATCACACCATTGTCAAAGGTTTTAGAATCCAAAATCTGACGAACTGCTTTTGGCACATCTGCTGTTCTTTCGATGAAGGCTGGACCATTACCAGGACCTACACCGATTGCTGGTGTACCAGATGAGTATGCTGCTTTGACCATGGCATTTCCGCCAGTCGCCAAAATGAGATTTGTATCCTTGTGTCGCATCAACTCATTGGTAGCTGCGATGGATACCCGATGAATCGCACTGATGGCTCCATCCGGACATCCAGCTGATTTAGCAGCTTTCTTGATGATTTCCACCGTTTCCTCAATACACTTAAGAGCATTTGGGTGAGGAGAGAAGACGATACTGTTTCCTGCCTTCAAGGCGATCAAAGCCTTATACATAACCGTTGATGTCGGGTTGGTTGATGGAATCAAGCCAGCAATGACACCGACTGGAACCCCAACTTCCAAGACTTTCTTTTCCTTGTCTTCGCGAAGAACCCCAACAGTTTTCATATCCTTGATTTCTTCAAGAATACCTTTGGAAGCAAGAGCATTTTTCAACACCTTGTCTTCCCAGCGGCCAAAGCCTGTTTCCTGAGCTGCCATCTTAGCTAGGCGTTCACGCTCATCATAACAAGCTTTCGCTACTACTTTTACAATGGTATCAATTTGTTCTTGGCTCATTTTAGCAAGTTCTGCTTGGGCTTTCTTTGCATCCCGAATCAAATTCCTTACTTCCTGAATCGATACCAAATCTTTATCTTCTAAAAACATCCGCAATTACTCCTCTCCTATTGTTTCCATCAAAGTCTCAACGAGAAGTTTCTTGTTGGCAAATTTGATTTCTTTCTTGCTGAGACGGATACCTTCTTGATGATAGGCAAGGCTGCGTAGTTCGACGACTTTTAGTTTTTCCAGTTTTTCTCTGGTGTAGGTCCTTGTCTCTCCTTCAAGCTTCTCTGCTGGTTCAGCCTTAGTTTCCTTTACAGGCTGAGGCTTTTCTTCGATTTTTTCTGAAGGGATTGTTTCCGCCGTAGAAGCAATCTCTTTTTTAGCTGTTTTACTGTTTCTCTTTGGTACAAAGAGAAGGTCTGTCTGGTTATCCAACCTAGAAATTACATGGCTGGCCAGATAGTAAGGTTTATCCTGTACCAACTCAACTGCCGCATCAACCGCTGAGCGGACTGCACTGACATCGCCTATCAATTGAACCGTATTCAAACCAGCTTTGACCGTTTCAATATTAAGCAATGATACATTGGCAGCCTTCAAAGCCGCATCTGCCGCAACTACAGCACCTAGATAACCTTTTACTTCAATTAAACCTAGTGCTCTATCTGCCATTTAATCAACTCCTAATCAATAACTTTTAGGATCATTTGCTACTGCGATAACTGCATTCGCAAATGCGTCGCAGGCAGCTCGGCATGCTGACTGTGATCCGACCAGAAGGCCGCCGGCAAAGTTGGTTTCGCTCGGTGGTCCATAGAAGGCGCCAACCTGCACATCTGCCGCTTTCAAAGCTGCATCCAGTGCCACCATAGCTTCACCCGGTGGAGCAATCAAATAAGCAATTGCTGTTCCTTCTTCTGCATTAGCTCCCTCTGACAGGTAAGAGCCCGCACGAGAGATACAATGAGCAAAATAAGGAATGCTGTCATCATCATTGGCACTGTAGAAGCTAGCCCCATTTTCGATTTCATAGACTGCTACATCCAGACCGCTGCGAACTTCTTCTGGGTTTGGACCAGCCAAGATACCGATGACTTCACCAGCCAGCTTAGTTGAAGCGTTGCCTGCACCAGCGTACATACTGCGAGCATAGACTACTTCGACATCTGCTGCCTTGGTTGCTTCATCCAAGGCTACATAAGTGACATCATCACAGTCAGAAGTGATAATTCCCAGGCTTCTGTGATGTGGTTTAAGCTCCAAAGAAGCTGCCAAACCTGCATCCACGTTTGAAATCAGAAGGGCACTTAATACACTTGCACCTAATCGATCATTTTTCAAAGCCACTACCTCCTATTATTTCAAATCAATTCCTGATTTCTTATTATCAAGAATCTTCTTAATGATTTCTGCTACATAGGCTCCAGCTTCAACGGCTGGTGTTCCGCCTTTATGAATATTGGAAACAACGGTCCGTTTCGCTTCCGGCATACCAACTGTTGGCTTGTAAGCCAGATAAGCACTCATGGACTCAGCTGTTACCAGACCTGGACGCTCACCAACCAGCATACAAATAACTTCTGCACCAGTCAGCTCTGCGATTTGGTCCATAGCCGCAACCCGAGCATGCTTGATAAAGAGCACTTCACCAAAGTCCAGTCCGAACATTTTCAAACCTTGCTTCAGAGCTGGCAGGAAGTCTTTGACATTAGCCTCGATAGCTGATGAGCTAAGACCATCACCAACGACAATCTGAACTTTGGCATTAGGTTTGCATTTTTCCTTGATAATAGCCTGCTGATCTTCTGGGAAGACCCGGCCAAAATCTGGACGTGTCAGGTACTCATCCTTAGTTGCTGCCTTGGTCTGTACAGGAATGAAGCCCATTTCCTTGACAAAGTCATCTGATACATAGGAGAAGACCGCATCCTGAGCTGCCGCATGGTCTGCACGGAAACGCAAAACACTTTGTGTCTTGTAGCGATCACCTGCCCGCCATAAGCCCAGACGTGCCGGAGTAAATTTCTTAATCTTCCTGTAGGCTTCTTCATTGATGGCATTCGGAACCAAGAACTGTTCCTGAATGTCTACTTCTGTTATATCCGGAATAATGCCATCTTCAATCACTGAAGTGTCTTGTTTGACTTCTTCCTGCAGAGAAACCGCAGGTTTTTCAGCTTTGTTCTGGTCAGTCGCTGCTGTTTCTTTAACAGCTGAGTCGCCGCCCATCTCATTTAACAATGAGCGAATCATTTCTTTTAATTGCAATTCATCCACAATGATTTCCTCCTTGCTAATTTGATTTCATAAAGATGGATCCGTCTCCGCCGATTTCTGTCAGGTGACCATCTTCCATCAAGCCCATCTTTTCCATCCACTCTTCAAATTCCTTAATCGGACGTTTGTTGAGGAGAGAACGCATAGTCGCTGTTTCATGGTAACCAGTTGTTTGATAGTTGAGCATTATATCATCACCGTGAGGAATCGCCATGATGTAGTTAACATTAGCTGCTCCGAGAAGAACCAAGAGATTTTCAGCGTCGTTTTGGTCAGCCTTCATGTGATTAGTGTAGCAGATATCACAACCCATTGAGATACCAGTCAGTTTGCCCATGAAGTGGTCTTCCAAACCAGCACGGATAACCTGCTTAGAATCGTAGAGATACTCAGGTCCGATGAATCCAACAACGGTATTTACCAAGAATGGATCGAAGCGTTTAGCAAAACCATAACAACGAGCTTCCATAGTCACTTGGTCTGCTCCATGGTGAGCATCAGATGAAAGTTCAGAACCTTGACCTGTTTCAAAGTACATGACATTCGGTCCAGCAGCTGTTCCCACTTTCAGAGCTGTATCCCAAGCTTCTTGAATGATTTTAGCATCAAAACCAAAAGCTTCATTTCCTTTTTCAGATCCGGCGATAGATTGGAAGACCAATCCTGTCGGAGCACCTTGATTCATGGCTTCGATCTGAGTAGTAACGTGAGCCAGCACACAGTGCTGAGTTGGAATCTTGTACTCTTCGATGAAGTCGTTAAACTTATGCAAGACACGTTTGGTACTTTCTACTGAGTCATCCACTGGGTTCAATCCTAAGAGAGCATCCCCACATCCATAAGCAAAACCTTCCATAGTAGAAGCCATGATACCGTCTGGATCATCTGTGGTATGGTTTGGTTGAAGACGAGAAGAGAAGGTTCCCGGCATACCAATCGTTGTATTGGCATGTTTGGTAATGACAATCTTATTGGCAGCTACAATCAAGTCCAAGTTGGTCATCAACTTAGCAACTGCTGCTACCATTTCAGAAGTCAACCCACGAGACAGCCACTGAATATCTACGTTCTTAGTCTTGTTATCCAAGATCCATTCACGCAGCTCTTCTACTGTCCAGTTCTTAATCTTTTCGTAAGTACGAAGATTGACGTCGTCGATGATAATCCGTGTTACCTCATCTTCTTCATAAGGCACTACCGGATTATTGAACAAATCAGACAGTTTTAGCTGAGCTAGTACAACCTTAGCAGCGACACGCTCTTCGGCAGATTCTGCTGCTACTCCGGCTAGCTGATCCCCGGATTTGTACTCATTGGCTTTGGCCAGCACTTCTTTTACGGATTTAAATTCGTAAAGCCGACCAAACAATTTTGTTTTCAAAATCATGGATTACTTCCTCCTTTGTGTAAATAAAAGTTTAATTAAACACCAATGTTTTCACGACAATCGGTAAGACCGATCCTTCAATGACTGGATTACCAATATCGATATAGTCGCCATTTTGAACATCCACTGAGTCAATGCAGACAAATGGATAATCCTTAGGCAACTGAGCAAAGAGACATTGACCTAGAACCTTGGCCATATCTTCTCTGACCACCACTAGCAACGGAATTTTCTTTTCAATGCTTTCTCTCATTCCCTTGACAATAGCCTCTGCGTATTCCAAAACCCGGGCGAAGCTTGGGCTTTTTTCTCCATTGATTGCCAAAGCCACCTGCTGGACTTCATTTTCCAGTGTGAACCAGGCCACCTTGTCCTTGATAATCTGCTGCAGCCCCTCCTTGTCCTCATGCTCATCAGAAGCTGCCAGCTTGAGAACTGGAATGTTCTTAATAGGAAGGATATCGGAGATGTAGGTAATGGTGCTGCCGCTGACATCGGTCGTATGGCTGCCCGCTCCAACAACGGTTGCCCGGATGGTCTCAGCTGACTGGATGACTTTCTTTTGATCAAAAATCTTGGATTTGCTCAGCGCCCTGCCTAGCAAGATACCGATATCCCCATAGCGGAAATCATCCGCCGAGGTCGTTTCCAAGTATATTCCATCAGCTACACCACCAGAGAAAGATACGCAGTGGAGATCATAGTTCAACTTGAGACCGTGGTTGGTCTGTAGGAGCTCATAGTAAGGACTGTGATTGTCAATTCCTACAGACTGTTCTAATACGGAGACCATTTCTTGAATCAGTCGATCCAAATCAGCTCGATGGACCGTTTCACCAACTGCCAGCTGAAGCCCCTGCTCTGCAATGATAGTCTGCAGTTTTGGAGCAATATAGCTAATCCGCTGGGTCTGCGGATCCATCTTTATCAGCCGACCTCCGATATCAAAACACCCTGTATCAATCACATCTCCTTCTCGGAAGACTGCCAGATTGGAAGTCCCCCCACCAATATCAATATTGACTACTGATGTATGATGCTCTTGAGAATACTGATGGCTGCAGGCCCCTTTACCAGCAATGATGCTCTCAAGGTCTGGACCGGCCGTCGCAACGACAAAGTCACCAGCATAGCCACTCAGTGCTTGAAGCACCTGACTGGCATTTTCCTTGCGAGCCGTCTCACCAGTAATGATGACTGCCCCCATCTGAATATCTTTTTTCTGAATGCCTGCTTTCGCATACTCATTCAGAACAAAGTTTTTGATCTTATCCACCTCGATCAAAAGTTGATCCGAAATTGGTGTGAAGATAATTTCACTTTTATAAAGAACTTTTTTATCTGTAATATAGACACGAGGAATAGTAAACACAGAAGCAATATTCTCGATGGTAAGCTCTGACAAGATCAGCTGTGTAGTGGCTGTCCCGATATCGAGCCCCACACTCAAAATTTTATCTGACATACTAAAAACCTCCAAAAAAAGACGCTCAAAGCAATGCAAACAAACGGAGTTCATTTACATTCTTCAAGCGTCATTGCTTTTTTCGACTGACATCATTGTTAGTCTGGTAGTATTTATTTTTTAAAACGAATGGTCGTTGTCGTCCCCTCACAGTCTGAGTGGATAGACAAGGTTCCAAACAACTTTCCTTGGACAAAACGCTCCACCAAGAGTAGACCCAGATGATTTTCAAAGGTGTGCTCTCGATTGTAACCGCTACCATTATCCAGTACTTTTAAAGTTATTATATCATTTTTAAATCCAACCTGCAAACGGATTTGCGGTTTTTCTGGATTTTTTTTGTCCTTAAAAGCATGTTCATAGCTGTTCTGCAGTAATTCATTGACGATTAGCGCCAGTGAAGTGGCTCGGCTGCTGTCGAGACAGAGTTCCGGTTCCAGGCTGTAGGTCAGGGTTATTTCCCTATGCCCGGAAAAACAGCGCTGAACATTATCGATAACTCTCTTCAGCAGATGCTCAATCTGAATGCTGTCATCCTGCTGAGAAGACAGGAGTTCGTGGGTCGCCGCTATAGAGAGCACACGATTCATACTGTCATTAAGAGCTTTTTTGGTGTCTGCTCCTAAACTTTGCTGAGCCTGTAGTCGCAGCAAGGAAACAACGGTTTGCAAGTTATTCTTTACCCGATGGTTCATTTCACGAATGGTAGTTGTATGGGTTAAGAGCTGCGCTTCCTTTTCCTTGATGTCTGTAATATCCTTACAGATCATGACCACATTTTCACTTTCAGCCAGCAAATAGCGTTTGACCAAAAAGCAATATGTTCCATAATGTACCTCAACTTGGTGAGGTTTTTCTTGAGGGGCTTGCGGTCCCAGTTGCTGGATTTCTTCAAAAGTCAGACTGTCTAAGACCAGATTGCTGTAGTGCATTCCCTCAATCGAGTCCATATAGCCCAGCTTATGGCGATAAGAATCGGCAGCTGCTTGATTGAAATACTTGAGATAGCCCTGCTGGTCAAAGACCAGACAAGCTTCGTCAATATGATCAAATAAAACAAACTGCTCTTGCGCTGAAATCTCAGGAGTGCTTCGCAACCCAAAACCGTCGTCCTCTTTATCCAAAGAAAAGTGGTCCGGTAAAGTCTGAGGAGCATTTTTTTCGATAATCAGCGTTCCGATGACGCGCTCTTCTCTCACTATCGGAAAGACCGTCTGGTGAATGGCTAAGCCCTCCTGCGATCTGGCCGAAAGCCCAATCGAGGGAGCGCCCGTCTCCAAGGTTCGGATAACACCTGGCTCATTTTCCAGATAAGCCATAGCACCTACGACCGAGTTTTCGTACAAGCTGAGCTTGCTTTCCGGTTTTTTGTGAAAGATGACAATGGCATGTTCCGAAAAGATATTCTTTACGTCAATGAAGACATCTTCATTAGCATAAGCTGAGTTTTTCAATAATTCGTCAGCCTGTTGGACAAGATGCTCGATATCAGCCTCATCCAAATTTGTCTGTTCCCGACAAAGCTGCTTTATCTTATCTTTATACATCATTACACATCATCTTGGAGCACCAGCAATTTGGCAATCTCAATCATCGGCACTCTCTTTTGCATACTAATTGTCCGAATGCGCTTGAAAGCTTCTGGCTCTGACAAATGATCACGAGCCATCAGCAAGCCTTTAGCCTTTTCAATCACAATCCGATCGTCTATTTTTTTAGACAGTTTGACCATTTCATTGGACATCTGCTGAAGCTGGCGGCCCTTCTCAATGCAGATCTCTACCATTGGAATCAAGGACTTGGCATCCAAAGGTTTAACCAAGTAAGCACTAATCCCATTGGTTTTAGCTTTTTGAACATAGTGTTCATCGCTGTAGGCTGACAGTAGAATCACACTGTAGGCTAAAGCGTCTTCGAGTATCTTTTTACCCGCTGTCAGGCCATCCAGAAGCGGAAGCTTGATGTCCATCATGACCAAGTCACAACGATATTTCTGACACAAATCAATAGCCTCAAAGCCATCGGATGCCTCAGCCACCACTTCATAATCAGCTGCCTCTAATATATTTCGGATATCTAATCTTACAATTGGATCATCATCAACAATTAGTATTCTGCCTTTCATACTTCCCCTCGACAGTTTGATTTTTTATGTCCGTGTTACGACAGTGCTGGAGAAGCCCAAAATCTCTTCCAGACCTTGTAAAACGGCAATGAGAGCTGCCTCAACAGAAGAAACGTCACCTGTCATCACGACAGAGCCGCTGAAACGATCCACAAAACCAACTTGAACATCCGCAGCCTTGGTCGCAATATCAACCGCAATGATAGCCGCTTCACTCGGAGTGATCGTCAAGATTCCAATCGCATCCTTGATTTCTGCCTGCAATCCTAATTTTTCAAAAATGACTTCATCAGGATTGGCGATAAGGTGCGCCAAGGTCACTTGTTTCCCAGGAACGTATTCCTGTATCATTCTTTGTTTTTCTTCCAATTTAGTAAACCTTCTTCATGATTTTAAACCTTCAGAAGTGTACTGCATGCTCTTAAACATTATACAATAATTTTGGCATAACAGCAATTCAGAGGATTAAAACGCTTTCTCTAATACTTTAAGCAGTTCTTCTGCCGTAGGGACGCGAGGGTTAGTCGGAGTACAGCCATCATGTAGAGCAGCTTCTGAAATTTCTACCTTGTACTGAGCAAAAGCATCTGCTTTCACACCATATTCTCTTAGAGAAGTTGGCATCTCCAGCTTTCTTTGCAGTTTCTTGATGGCTTCAACCAGCTGTCTTACTCCTGATACAGGGCTTGAAGCACTGCATCCCAGTAGTTTGGCAATATCCTGATAGCGGCTTGCTACAGTCTTGTCTATCGCCTGCCGGTTCCGGTTGTTGAATTCGATACCAGCATTATATTGAATGACATGGGGCATTAAAATACTGTTTAAACGACCATGAGGCACATGAAACTTAGCTCCTGCCGCATGTGCCAGACTGTGATTGATACCCAAAGAAGCTGTGTTAAAGGCCATACCAGCCAGAGTGGATGCTGCATGCATCTTTTCACGCGCTTCTACATCCTGACCATTTTTGTAGGCTTTAGGTAGGTATTCAAAGACTAGCTTGATTGCCTTTTCAGCCAAGGCATCAGAGAAGTCCGTAGCCTTGGTCGATACATAAGCTTCAATGGCATGGGTCAGTACATCCATTCCAGTGTCAGCCGTGATGTTACCAGGAAGTGACAGAACCAAATCCGCATCTAAGATAGCTACATCCGGAAGGATTTCTTTGGTCACTAAAGGATATTTGGTACCTCTCTCTGCATCCGTGATGACAGAAAAGGACGTTACTTCAGATCCAGTTCCGCTTGTCGTCGGAATGGCGATGAGAATGGCCTCTGAGAAGGCACCCTGTTTCTTGGCAAAATAATACATAGCCTTGGAAGCATCAATGGCAGAGCCTCCGCCAATAGAAAGCACAATGCTGATTGGCTTGTCTCCTGCACTCTTGATACCAGCCACAACCGTTTCGATTGGCGGATCAGGCACAATGTCTGTGAAAACAACAATGTCATTGCTGTCATCAAAGTTGGCTAAAATGGCATCCAGCGTGCCAGATGTCTTCAAAAAAGGATCGGCAACGACTAAAATATGCTCGTTTTTATAATGGCTTAATTGCTGCAGAGCGCCCTTGCCCACATGCAATTCAGTCTTATAGGAAATCTTATACATCTTTTCTCCTTTCTGTTGTATCTATTTTTAAACAAAAAGAAACTATATGAAAATAAGACTGCTCCCCTACACACGTCACAGCATTTTCATATAGCTTCATTGCTTATTTATCTTCAGTACCCCTTTGTACTATATTGAATTATAACACAAAAGCGCTTTCAAGGCAATGAAAAAGTCATTAATATAAGAAATTTTTAGTGCCGCATCCCCTTGCAAAGCCAAGTTTATTTGAAGAATTAAATTTTTATTAAAATTTAGTTCATTTTCCTTGTAATTCCCTGTGAAAGGTGTTACAATCTAGTTACTAGGAAATTGATTTTAGTACTTTTAAGGATATGGAAGTCTGGTGCAAATCCAGCGCGGTCCCGCCACTGTGATAAGCTTTTCAGCTTTAAGTCAGGTCTTTATTCTTAAATTTTAGTAGATTTCATGCCTCGATGTAAGGTAGTGATGTCAGTTTGGAACAAACATTTTAGCTTAGTTTCCATTATTGACTCTACGTTTAAGTACGTTAATTTTCTAAAGATGAGGTTTCACTTGTCTTTCTGCAAAGGAGCAGAGTCAATAATTGGAAAGCTAGTGCTAATCAACGAAGCTTAGCATGAAGATACGATGATGTATAGGCGGCTTTCTTTTTTAGAATATCAAAATAAGTTCTGTCCTTCCAAGACTCAGTAAGAGTCAATTTGGAAAGACAGAACTTTTTCTGTTTCTTTTTGTCACTGGCGTTTGCTTGCCCAACGCTCAACATCCGCCTTGGTGATATTGTGGAAGACCTTAGCACCTCTTTCATAGGCGATGTCTTCTTGATTTTTAGTAAAGTTGATTACTCGAGCCAAGGCAAAGAAGTAATCTGATAGACGGTTGACAAAAATCAGGACATTATTGTTAATTTCTGTAGTCCACATAGCCCCTACGATATGACGCTCTGCCCGTCTTGCAATGGTCCGAGCCACATGAATCATGGAAGCAATCTCGTCACCGCCTGGCAGGATAAATCTTTCCAGAGCCGGTGGAATTTCTGCGTAGGTATCAATCCTCTCCTCAATCCAGTCAATCAGTTGCTGATCGACCTTATAAGGGTAAACTCCCTTTGGTGTAGAGAGGTCTGAACCACAGTCAAAGAGATAATGCTGCAGCTGGAGCAGCTCATCTCTCAGCTTATCATCCTTGTCCAGCTTGGTAATGGTATAACCAATCCAAGAGTTAAGCTCATCAATGGTTCCGTAAGCATTAACTCGTTCTGCATCCTTGGCGACACTTTGGCCGCCAACTAGCTTGGTCAAGCCCTTGTCACCTGTTTTTGTATAGAGTTGCATATTTTTCCTCCTTTAAGTCACATTTTTGCGAATATCAACATAATCTTCTTCTCTCAAGCTGCCTTCAGCAAAGGTTGGCATGTGCTCCATGGTATAGACAGCATTTTCCAGCAGAAAGAAAGCCAAAGGACAGCCCGAGCCTTCACCTAGCCGCATATCCAGCAAAAGCATAGGCTCCAGTCCTAGAAAGTCACTGACCAGTTTGTAAGCAGGCTCCGTCGAAGCATGGGAAGCAAAGGTATAGTCCAAGACATGAGGAGTCAGCTGATGGGCAATCAGCAGCCCCGTCAGAGAAATAAGACCGTCCACTACACATGGCAGCTGATAGCTGGCACAGGCGAGATGAGTGCCTGCCATAGCCAGCATATCTAGCCCACCAAGCTTAGCGGTCAGATCCAGAATATCTCCATAAGGAGCGTGACGATCCAAACACTGCTGGATAACGGCAGTTTTATGAGTTTTCATATCCTGAGTCAGACCAGCTCCATAGCCTGTGACGTCTTCTGCTTTAAGACCGAGAACTGCCGCAATGACAGCAGCCGAGGTGGTGGTGTTGCCAATCCCCATTTCTCCAGTTCCAAAGAGACGATAGCCGTCTTTGATCAAGGCCTCTGTCTTCTTGTAGCCGACTAGAATTGCCGCTATAGCCTGCTCGCGAGTCATGGCCTGCTCCTTGAGCATGTTACGCGTCCCATGACAGACCTTGTCCTTATTTTCCTCAAAGATATCCTTCTTGCAGCCAATGTCTACCAGGCAGATGTCTGAACCAGCATGTTCTGAAATGGCACACAAGCCTGATTTCCCTACTAGAATATTGCGAGCAACAGTATAGGTCGTTTCTTGAGGATTGGCAGAAACGCCTTCAGCCACAATGCCATTATCTGCCACGTAGACGAGAACAATCTTCTTCTCTAAATCAATGGGACCAGAAAACATGGCATGCAAGCGAGCATAGATGGTCTCGAGCTTCCCTAAGGAGCCTGGCGGCTTTCCTAGCTGATCACAGTAGCGCCGGCCTTCTTGAAGCTTGTCTTTGTCTATCGGAAGAATCTGCTCAATAATTTTTTCTAAGTCTTTCAAACTAGTCTGTCTCCTCCCTGACCGGCTGCACCCCTTCAAAAATAATCCTGCTCAAGGTCCGAGTCTGATAATAAGCCCCACTGGCTGAGCGAGCTAGTTCAGCCTCCAATTGAGGCAAGTTTTCTAGCTGTTCCCTGCTCAGCAGCAGACCAACCAATGTGCCACTATGGGCAACATTGAGCCCTAAGCATTGGTATTTTTTTACCAAATTCAGTAATTCTTCCAGATAGGGCTTGGGCAGCCGTTGGTTATTCAACAAAGCACTATAACTCGCTAAATGGCCAATCTTTTCCAGACTCTTCTCCTGACAAGCCTCCTGAAAGAGAGGAAGCAAGCGTTTGGACTCCTCAGCCGGATAGCTAGGACTGTCCTTCATCCGAACCAAGTCAAGGGTAGTCACCATCTCCACAGGCTCCAAGATATAAACATAGAGCTCCGGTTGCCAGTCTGTCTGCCAGACCACTTGACCAGTCAGGGGATTAATGACCGTCCAGTTCTCAAAAGCCACCGAGTCAGTAGGCTCAATCTTGGCACAGAGACGAGTTAAATCTGCTGCTCTTAGAGGCTGCTTCTGCCCCAGAGCAGCTGCCTGCAGGCAGCTAACCATATCTGCTGTGCTGCTAGAATAGCCCTTGCTGATAGGCAGGTCGGACTCCTGAACAAAAGAGAAAGCATTGGACTCAGGCAGGAGCTCCAAAGCTCGCCTTACCTTTTCACCTTGGTCTTGCCTTGCGAGAGACGAAGCTCCGTCCGATCTCACTCGACTGCTCTTCTCAATCCCATAGGAGAGCAGGACTTCCTGCTCTCCAACTAAACCTTGAAATAATTCACCGCAGGAACCTGGACAGGAAACCATTACCTTAGTCATAAGGAGCCTCTTTCGCTAAGACTTCTGTCAGACAAGCCAGAAGCTGTTCATTTTCCTGATGGCTGCGGATGGCTATGCGGTAATGCCGTTCTGACAGATCATGATAATTTTGACAGGAACGGATAAAAATCTTTCTCTGCCGAAGCTCCTGACGCAGGTCCAGCCGACCTAGATACTCAAAGAAGATATAATTGACACTAGGCTTGACCGGCCGAATCTGTGAAAATGCAGTTAGTCCTTGAAAAAGGAAATCTCTTTCTACTCGAAGCCACTGCTTGGTAGCTTGCTGATAGGCCTGATCTTCCAAAAGGACAGGCAGGGCGTGATCCGCCATAGCATTGACCGACCAAGGAGCGCGGCTCCCCTCTATCTCATCAAAGCAAGTTGGATGACAGCTGAGAGCATAGCCCAGTCTCAGACCGGGAATAGCATAAAACTTGGTCAGAGACCGCACCACTACTGCATTTGGATAGGTGGCCAGACGTGAGACGAAGCTATAGTCCTCCTCATCGTCCAGAAAGTCCATAAAAGCCTCATCCAGTATCAAAAAGATTTGCCGCTCCTGCAGGTCCTCAGCTAGCTTTTCTAGCTCAGTACGCCGAATCAAGGTACCCGTCGGATTATTAGGATTGCAGATGAGTACAGCGTCTCCAGCAGTTAGTGAATCCAAGGCCGGCATCATATCAGCTAGATTCCACTCATAGGATGGAGAAGGGAGGCTAAAGCGCTCCACCTTAGCCTGCACTTGCGAAAAGGCTTTTTCATATTCCATGAAAGTAGGGCTCAAAGTCAGGACAGTTTTTGGACGCAGGAAGCGGGCCAGCTCATAAAAGACTTCTACCGCACCATTTGCCAACAGGACCTTGTCCTTTTCTAGTCCATGATGATGTGCCAAAAGCTCTCTGGAGCGACTGTAGCTGATGTCTGGATAATGAACCAGCCAATCAATGGACTCGGTCAGACAAGCCCTCAGCCGCGGAGAAATCCCCAAAGGGTTGATATTGGCACTGAAATCCAGACAGTCTTCTAGAGAAAAACCAAATTCCTCAGCCAAAGCTGCCGCATTTCCACCGTGCTCTACTTTCATAAATAGACATTCCTTCCTCGTTTCCTTGTTAGAATCTAGTATACCATATTCGGCTTTTTCGTCCTTAGTCTGCCTCCAGATAAGCCTGGAGACGGTCAATTCCTTCGTTTTCCGTCGCTGATATTTCAAAAATTTCCTTAGCTCCAGCCGCTTTCAGCTGTCGCCGTGCTTTTTCAATCTGCTCTTCCTTATCGGCCATATCAATCTTGGTGACAATGCCAATCACTTCTTTATTGAATAGGGAAGAAAAGCCTTGAGGAAAGGTCTGCATCTGATTGGAAGCCGCCACCAAGAGACCAATCACATCAGCCTCCGTTGCCGTCACGTTCAGAGCATTATAATACTTACGATGCTGGAGAAATTCTCCGGGCGTATCAATGATGGCATCATAGAACTCAATAGCCTGAGTCTTAAAGTAGCTTAGCTCCAAGCCTTTCAGTCGCTGAGTCAGGGTTGTCTTACCCACTCCGACCGGACCGACAAACATGATTTTTTTCATATTTTGCATCCATTCCTCTCTATGACAGGGAACTGCCTGCTATCTGCTTAGCTGGGCTTCCTTACTATCTAGTTTGATAGTTTCCCTGCCATCGAGCAGTACACCTTTATTTTCATCGCGGCCTTGCAGATAGTAAAGGGCATCTTCCTGGCCGTAAGTTTCAATTGCCTTAGTTTGCAAAAGACCGATTCCCTTGCTAGGATCTCTCAAAAGATTGAAGATGATACCCATTTGCAGTTTAGGGAAGTCCTTGAGCATAGCATAGTCGCCATTACTGTCGCCGGCAATCAGGATTGGTTCTTGATTGTCATGATTGACAGCAATCAGCTTCTTGATGGTTTCTGTCTTGCCCTCACCTTGAGTCTGAGCATAATTGGTATCGTATTCTGGCTGAATCACTCCCTGATCATCCTTTTTCAGGCGCATAGCAGTGACATTTTCTTTAGGAATATTGTAGCCATACTTAGAATTGCTAGCATAAGGGATAATCACATCGATATAAGACGCTGAGCAGATATAGACATCAATGCCGTTAGCCATCAGAGTCTTGTAGAGATTTTGCATTTCCTTGACTGAGCGAACACCTCGCTTGAAGGTCACAGTGATTTGGCCTGACTCACCTTTCAAGCCTTCTGGACTTTCCCAAGTTTCAGAAGTCAGCTTGTCCTCAAGAGCCTGGTCAATAGACTTTTCAGATAGGGCTTGAACTTCTTCAGAAGTCATACCTGCATAGAGGTAGGTCACCCATGGATAGCTAATATCCGAACTGAAGGTGTCACCAATCGCTTCGTAAAGATAGCGGAGTTTAGAAGCAAAGTCTTGGTATTCGTCAGTCTTTTTGACTTCTTCCAGAGACTTGTCTCCTTGCATTCCCTTATAGCTATTGTAAATAACCGTGTAGTCAGAAAGCAAGTCAGCTGCAATCTTGTCAATGTTTACTGGCTCACCATCTTTGTTATGGTAATCCTCAACGAAATCGTCGCTCGGTATATTGGTCCGCACTGCTTGGTCAAATTCTTCTGGCGTCATCTTGAAGGCCAGATTTTCAATTTGATAGGTAAAGGTTGCTTCACCGATGTCATTAATGACTGTCGTATTGTCCCAGTCAAAGACGGCATAAGGTTTTTTATTTTTATCATAGCTAGAGCTGGTGTTCCCATTCTCCTTGATGAGCTTAGTCAGGCGGGCATAAAGCTTGTCTTCCCAAACGCCCTTATCCAAAGTCTTAGCCTTGTCCTTATCCGTTGTCTCTGTCTTAGCCGAGGATGACTCCGTCGTCGTCTTGTTATTCCCCGCTTGACAAGCTCCCAGAAGCAAAGCCAAACTACAAAGCAGCACAATTCCTTTTGTCCGCATAGAAACAATCCTCCATAAAAAATAATAGTGCGCAAAAAAATGGCATAGAAAACCCCTTTGATTCTGAAACACTCGCTTCATTGCGATCAAATCAGGCTTCCTTGCCATTTTCTATACTGTTATTATATTATAAACTATCTGACAGACTTTGTCAATGAAGCGCTTTCAGATTTGTAAAAAAATAAAGGCAGGGAAATTATTTCTCTGCCTTACTGATTAAAATGCATATACTCTAATCTTCTCAATCAATGTGTTAGAGGAAACCTAACGTATTCAAGACTAGACAGACAATCCCCTTTAATTCTACCATTTTTCGGGCACTTGATTTCTCCAGCCTGTGAAAACTTGTGCATAGCCCAATAGATACAAGGGCGTCAATGCGATGCTCAAACCTACCAAGGCAATAATCATATAGAGTCCTGACAGCATAAACAAGCGAGTGATGACTGCTACTGCAGCTGACAAGCAGCACAGGACGATGGCGTGAATCTGCAAAATATTGATCTTTTGTTTCTGTTCAAAATATCTCAATTTTGAAACGATAACTATCTGATAGAGCAAATTAATCAACTGATAAGACAAGCTGAGTATGATAAAAATCATAAAAAATGCTAAGTGGTTCTCACCAAAAAAGATGGAGCCCCAAAAAAGCAATTCAA
Organism: Streptococcus sanguinis; assembly: GCF_003943735.1. GTDB lineage: Bacteria > Bacillota > Bacilli > Lactobacillales > Streptococcaceae > Streptococcus > Streptococcus sanguinis_E. The sequence continues at coordinate 304,764 of NZ_RJMV01000001.1, forward strand.
AATGAAGAAATAGGTAAGAGCTGGTCGGAATGAGCTGCAAGGCTTTAATATCAAAAAACTTTTGGAAGAGTAAAAAGGCCAGGAACAAGATAAGCGTGTGAACAATAGTAAAATTCATGACTATCATGCTCAGATGATGCATCTCCCCGCGTAAGAAAATAGAAACGATAAATACCAGTGAGATGAAAAATAACTCAACTAAACCAGCCTTATAAAAATCTAAGTTTCTGATTGGATTACAATCCGTAACAAGAACATTCAAAAATTCATAATATCTCTTTTTCATTTTGTAAACTCCCATTGTTTAACTTTATAAAATTTCCCCTAAACTTTGCGGAACTTTCTATAAAAAAATTCCACATTTCATTATATCATACAGTATATAGGCTAAGGAAGTCTTATAAAACTATAGGTATAGTTCTATAGGATAGTTCCCTTTATTAATCATTCGCCAAGTTGGCATTTTTCCGCTATAATAGTAAGGATGAACATCAAAGAAGAAATTATTAACTTAGCAAAAGAAATTGGGATTTCTAAGATTGGCTTTACGACAGCGGATGATTTCGACTATCTGGAGAAATCGCTGCGCTTGGCTGTAGACGAAGGGCGAAATTCAGGATTTGAACATAAAAACATCGAGGAGCGGATCAAGCCCAAGCTCAGTCTAGCCTCAGCCAAGACCATTATCTCTATCGCAGTCGCTTACCCCCACAAGCTCAAGCAGCAGCCTCAGAAAACGGCCTACAAGCGGGGCAAATTCACCCCCAACAGCTGGGGATTAGACTACCACTATGTCCTGCAGGACAAGCTGGACCGGCTTGCCAAGGGAATCGAAGAGCTGACCGCTGACTTTGAATACAAGGGCATGGTGGACACGGGCGCCTTGGTCGATACCGCCGTAGCCCAGAGAGCAGGAATCGGCTTTATCGGCAAGAACGGCTTGGTCATCTCCAAGGAATTTGGCTCCTATATGTTTTTAGGAGAGCTCATCACCAATCTGGACATCGAGCCCGATCAGCCCGTCGACTACGGATGCGGAGACTGCAATCGCTGCGTGACAGCCTGTCCTACTTCCTGCTTGATTGGCGATGGCAGCATGAATGCCAAGCGCTGTCTGTCCTTTCAGACTCAGGACAAGGGCGTCATGGATCTGGAATTTCGCAAGAAGATTAAGACTGTCATCTATGGCTGTGATATCTGCCAAATTTGCTGCCCTTACAATAAAGGCTTGGACAATCCTCTGGCGACAGAGATTGACCCCGACCTTTCTCATCCAGAACTCCTGCCTTTCTTGGAGCTTTCCAACGGTCAGTTTAAAGAGAAATTCGGTCATGTGGCCGGCAGCTGGCGGGGGAAAAATATCCTGCAGCGCAATGCCATTATCGCTCTGGCAAATGCCAATGACCGCTCTGCCATTCCTAAAATGCTGGAAATTATCGACAAGGGGCAAAATCCCATTCATGTCGCTACAGCTATCTGGGCTCTGTGTCAGCTGGTGCGTGAGGTCCATCCGGAGATGATAGAACTGGTCATGGGCATCAAAAATCCGACCCCGCAAATCCAAGAAGAGCAAGACCGTTTTCTAGAGAAATTTGGCCTAGAAGAAAAACTTTTGATAGAAAACTAAACCGCTGAGATAGTATGAATCTCAGCGGTTTCTTTATTTTTCTTCTTGTTTGCGGATTTCTTTAATGATGGAGCCCATCTTGACTGACTCGTCGCTGAAATAGCGGTAAAGCCGGCCATCTCCGTCTCCCATGTAGCTGATAGGAGAAAAACGGTCACTACGGAAAGCATCATTCTCATCAATCAAATCCTCATCAACCACGCGCCGAGTGACACGGGCGATGACATTGGTCAAGGCACCGCATTCGACCATATCCAGCACCTGACACTCAATGGATACAGGGCATTGGTCTACCAGCGGAGCATCCACAGTCTCGCCGATTGTGTAGCTAAGACCAGTCAGGGCAAACTTGTCCTTGCGGCTGTTGAAGCCAGCAATTTCAGACTCTTTGGTCAAATCCTTCTCTGGGACATTGACTGTGAACTGCTGGTGCTTGGTAATCTCTGTAATGGCATTCCCCTTGGTACGCATGGCAATAACCATCATACTGCCCAAGGAATAAACCGAGCTTGAGGTCGAAATATTATAGCCGTGCACATCGTCCTTATAGCCTAAAAAGAAGACTGGAAAGCCGAAGTAAAGTTTTCTCGTTTCAAAAGTACGTTTCATATAGGTTCCTTTATGTTTAATTTTAAAATAGATTAGCTAGTTAAGATATTCGTCAGTTGAAATTTCCCTTGTCGCCTATCAACTTTTTTGTCACGGGGTGATGAGCTTGGATAGGCAGCTCAAAGTCCTTTATCTCATCAACAATTTCCCCGTCTGCCATGACCAAAATCCGATGGCAGAGAGCGTAGCTCAGCTTGAAATCATGCGAGATGAAAAGATAAGTCAGCTGGTATTTCTCCCACAAATCATATAGGAGGCGTAACAACCTTCCCTGAACAATGGGATCCAGACCGCTCAGAGCCTCATCAAAGATGAGAACATCTGGCTTTAAGAGTAAGCCGCGGGCGATACAAATCCGTTGAAGTTGGCCGCCACTGAGCTGGCGTGCTAGCTGATTCAGATAGCTTTTATCCAGACCGACGTCTTCTAGAATGGCTTCTACCTCTTCTCTAGCCACATTTTTTGGCAGGGCCTCTGTCAAGACCTGCTCGACTGTAAAATGCGGATTGACCGAATGGAGTGAGTCCTGAAAAACCAGCAAAATTCTCACGCCAGACTTTTTGACTGAGTAGGGCTGGCCATCCAGTAAGACCTGGCCTTGACTGGGCTTTTCTAGACCAATCAGCAATTTAGCCAGTGTACTCTTACCACTGCCGCTCTCGCCCATCAGACCGATCATTTCACCTTTCTGGACGGAGAAGTTACAGTCTTTGACAACCATTTTGCCATCGAATTTTTTAAAAACATGTCTACATTCCAGCATCTTGTCTCACCAACCGTTCGTATGGATTTCCTAAGATAAGGTCTTGGCTATAGGTCTGCGAAGGACTTTCGAGGAGCTTAGCAACCGGCCCTTCCTCCATGATAGCCCCCTGATACATGACAAGCATCTTGCCTCCCAGCTCCCGCGCCAAATGATAATCATGGGTCACTGTGATGAGGGTCTTGCCTTTAGCCAACTGCTCCTTTAAGATGAGAATAATCTGCTCGCGATTATGGATATCCAGCGCCGAAGTAGGCTCGTCCAAAATGATGGTCTCTGGCTCCAGGCAAAGCAAGATAGCCAGCATGACCCGCTGCAGCATACCGCCGCTGAGCTCAAAAGGATATTTCTTCAAAAGCTCTTCCGGCTCTCCCAGTCTGACTTCTTTCATAGAAGCTACTGCCTTAGTCAGACAAGCGCTCTTTGAAATCTTGCTATGGCTGCGCAGGGTTTCCCAAAAATGACTTTGAATGGTCTGAAAAGGATTGAACATAGCCATCGGATTTTGAGACATATAGGCCACTCGTCTCCCCCGCAGCTGCTGCCAGTCCTTGAGAGAATTGCGCTCTAGAGACATGGAGCCATAGTGAACTTCACCTTGCATGCTCAAGGATGAAGGCAACTGGCCAATCAATATCTTGGTTAAGAGGGTTTTGCCAGAACCACTCTCTCCAATAATGACCATAGATTGACCCGCCTCCACTTCAAAGCTGATGTCCTGCAGTATGGTCTTTCCCTCAATCTGGGCTGTCAGTTGCTTTACTGCTATTTTTTCCATGTCTGTTTCCAGCCTTTCTCTTCAAAGCATTCAGCAAATAGATTAAAGGCGACCACAGTCAGAAAGATAGCTAGTCCGGGCGCCAGCATCATCCAAGTTGCCGTTTGAAAATGGCTTCTAGCATCATGCAGCATCATGCCCCACTCGGTAATGTTAGGCTGGACACCGATTCCCAGAAAGGAAAAGCCAGAAATCATGAGAATGATATTCCCAATATTCATCAGCACAATAATCAAAATGGGCTTGTAGATAAAGGGCAGGATATGGGTTTTGAGGATATGAATCTGAGAGAGTCCCATGGTCTGGGCAGAAATGACATAGGCTTCCTCCTTGGTACTCTTGACCAGATTGGCCGTCACCCGAGCATAGTAAACCCACTCTATGATGACAATGGCTAAAATCATATTGGTCATTCCCTGTCCCAATATCCCAACAGTAGCTAGCGATAGCAGGAAGCTAGGAAAGGCGGAAATAACATTTGCAAACCATAAGAAGGTCGCTTCAGCCTTTCCTTGGTACCATCCGATCAGCAAGCCGACTGTTACACCGATGACCACTTCCAGCAGACTGATAGTCAAAGATAAAAAGAGGGAATAACGAGCCCCGTGCAGCAGACGAGACAAGACATCTCTGCCCAGCTGATCGGTTCCCAGCAGATGAACAGCGTCAGGTGCCATTAGTTTGTTTGAGATCTCTACTTGCTGGGGGTCGAAACTCGATAGATAGGGAGCAAAGAGAGCGCAGATAAAGAGGACTAGCAAAATGACACTTGAAAAAATAAATCGTTTAGACATTGCTCCTCCTTTTTCCGACTCTAGGGTCTATCCAGAGCGGCAGCTGCTGGGTTAGAATGTTATTTCCCAAGAATAATAGGCCAAATAAAAGCATACAGCACTGGATAATGGGCAGATCCACAGACTGCAGCGCATCTACAAAGAGGGAACCGACACCATTCCAAGAGAAGACTTCTTCGACAATTAAGGATCCTGTCAGAAGATAGACCAAGGTCAGGCTCAGGCCTGTCGCAATAGCTGGCAGTGAATTTCTCAAGAGATGATTCTTGACCAGGAAGAACTTACTGACTCCGCGCAGGAGGGCATTTTCGACATGAACACTGTTCATCTGCTCCAGCACGGCCTTGCGGATCAAAGCGGTATATTGGCCAATCAATGACATACTGAGGGTCAGACTAGGAAGAATCAAGCTGCTAAGGTCCTGCTTGCCCGAAACTGGCAGCCACCTCAGCTGAACAGCAAAAATCACAATCAGCATGTAGCCTAGCCAAAAGCTGGGCATGGAAACGCTGGAAAAGGATAGAAAGCGAGTGACCTTATCAAAGAGAGAACCCTTGTAGACTGCACTAAAAATCCCCAAAGGAATGGACGTAAACAAAATAAGCGCAAAGGATGTCAAGCCCAGAGAAAGAGTCGACTGGAAACGCTCCAGCACCAAGGGCAGGACAGGAACCTTTAATAGATAAGACGTCCCAAAATCCCCACGAAGCGCCTTTGTCAGCCAACCTAGATACTGCTGGGGCCAAGGTTGATTGAGGCCCAGATAATCTCTGGCTTTTTCCAAAGATTGAGGAGTCACTTGAATCTTAGATACCCTTAAATAATTTTCTGCTTGATCAGCTGAGGATAGCTTGGCCAAGAGAAAGGTCAATACTGATATCATCAATAGGGCAGCCAAGAAAGAAACTATTTTTTTAAATAAATCTTTTTTCATAGTCCTTAAAAGAAAAGGGGCGGCTGATAAGCTTTTCAACTTAGCAGCACTACTCCCTTTATATTAAAATTTGCAGTTATGAAGCCAGTTTTTATTTTTTCTCAATATAGCGCAGTGGGAAAGCATTTTCTTCTGGAGCAAAGCGCATGCCCTCGAGTTCTCCCTTGCGGTAGACGGAAACAACGGATTGGTAAGTGATTGGAATATAGATAGCTTCATCATGGAGCATGGTGAGGACTTTCTTATAGCCTTCATCGACTTTTGCCTCGTCTGGTTCGACCAGAGTCGCCTTGATAATTTTATCAATTTCTGGCTTAGATGGCAGAGCTTCTAGGGAAACATTTTCTGGGTGGCCATGGTCAGCTGGTGAAGTCAGGGCAGTCATCCAAGCATGCGGATCCCAAGGTGCTCCCCAAGAGAAGGTCAGCATCAAATCAAAGTCGCCCGTCTTAATATTTTCCCAATAGTCATCTTCTTCCATCGCTTTGAGCTGAACATCGATTCCGATCTTCTTCCATTCGCCTTGGAAGTACTCAACCAAGTCCTTGTCTGTCGCCTTAGACGAGATATAAGGAACATTCAGACTCAATTTCTTGCCATCTTTTTCGCGGATACCGTCAGAGCCTTTCTTCCAGCCTGCTTGATCCAGCATCTTTTCAGCCAGCTCGATATCGTATTCATAGGGAGTCAGATTGGCATCAGAGTGTGGTGTAGACTTAGAGAAGATGGTATCAGCTGGTGTTTCTGTTCCGCGGAAAATGTCTTTCGCGATAGACTTTTTATCAACCGCATGGTTCATAGCCTGACGGACAGTCTTGTCTTTGAAGATTTCCTGCTTGGCATTCAAGAGCATGAGGCGGCTGGACATTGGCTGAGATACGTCTGTCGTGTACTTATCATCCTTGGCATACTTAGCAAAGTTATCCAAACCGATAACGCCATTTCCATAGATCAAGTCAACATTGCCAGACTCAAACTCAAGAGCACGGGTTTGTGGATCTGGAATAATCTTGACTGTTACTTCTTTCAGTTTAGGCTTTTCACCCCAGTAATTTTCGTTACGGGTAAAGGTGATGTACTCGTTTGGCTTCTTATCTTTGACAACCCATTGACCTGTTCCGATTGGCTTCTTGAGGTTGTCCTTAGTCGTATCATCTCCGTCAGGGAAAGCAGCATCAGCTATGAAGCGGATCGGACGAATCATTGATAAATCATAGAGAGTCGCACTGTAGGCTTGTTTGAGCTTAATCTCAAAAGTATGCTCATCTACAACTCGATAGCTTTCCAGCTGGTTGGTGAAGTCAAACCACGTGTGGTTTTTCTTATTTTCCTCTGAAAAGACGGTATCGAAATTTCGTTTGACATTTTCTGCGTTAAAGTCAGAGTCGTCTGAGAATTTTGCTTTTCTCAGCTTGAAGGTATAGGTTTTACCATCTTCGCTGATATCCCAGCTTTCAGCCAAGGCTGGCTCGATTTTCCCATTGTCACCGTAGCGGACTAGGCCTTCATAGACCATATCCTGAATGACAAATTGGTCTGGATTGTAGCGGTGAGGATTGACATCCCCAAAGTCTTCTCCCCAGCCCATAGTGAGTTTGTCTTTCTCATTGGCTTGTTTGGAAGAATTTGAGTTTTGCTGGCAGGCTACCAAGAATAAAGGCAGCAAGAGGACAACTAATAAAAATAGTTTTTTTCTCATTTTTATTGAATCACTTTCTTGTATTCATATTTTTTATGATTTCAGTCCCAAGAGATAGAGGCTGCAGTTTATATTTTTTTGATGATCAACTCATGCGATTGTACTTGCTGTTGAGAGCATCTCCGAACTTGGTAAAGAGGAGAATGGTCAGAATCAGTAAGATACAAGGGAAGACCACAATCCAAGGGGCTTCCTGAATGTAAATCCGGCCGTCATTAATCATGGCTCCCCACTCAGGCGATGGTGCCTGAGCTCCCAGACCGACAAAGCTGAGGCCAGCGATTTCCATGATAATGGTGCTAATATCAAAGCTCATGGTTGTCAGAATCTGAGGAAAAAGACTGGGGAAATAATAGTTTTTCAGGCTTGTCCAAAAACTATTGCCATACATTTTCGAGGACTGGATATAGGGTTCATTTTTCAGCTGCAGGGTCATGGAGCGCATCAGGTAGGCATACTTGGTCCAGGCCGTCAAGCAGATAGCGATGAGGGTTTGCTGGAGACCGATGCCCAAGATACTGACGATAGCAATGACCAGAATGATAGATGGGAAAGACTGAAAAGCCGTGATAACCAGCAAGATGAACTGGTCGAATTTCCCGCCGATGAAGGCGCTGGTTACCCCAATAAAGGAGCCTACCGTCGCAATTAGCATCAGAATCATCAGGGCTGGCAGGACTGTTTCCGCACCTCCGCTCACTGCACGCGCAAAGACAGACCGTCCTAGAGCGTCCGTTCCGAACCACTCACTGCTGCTCGGCCCTTGCAGGGCTTGGCCCAAATTGACCTTGGTTAAACTATCACCCAAGAGATGAGGGGCCAAGGAGGATAGGATCAGAGCCAGGACGATGAGGCCGCCCAAGGCCAGGAGTTTTCGATTGATTTTCTTATCCATACGAACCCTCCTTGCTTGCTTTTAATTTCTTCGTGCGCGGCAGCAGTTTGGGATTTTCCTGAGCCAGTCGGACGCGAGGATTGAGCCAAATCGTAAGCAGCTGAAAGACTAGATTTACAGTCAAGACTCCCGCTGTGATAAAGAGGACCGCCCCCTGAATGAGGGGATAATCCCGCTTGGCGACGACTCCTATCAGCATCTTGCCGATGCCCGGCCAGGAAAAGAGATGCTCAATAATAGCCACACCGCCCAAGAGCGAGCCCAGAGAAAGGCTGACCAAGGTCAGAAGAAAGGGCAGAACATTGTAAATCACGTCATGCAACAGGATATGCCCCTCTCGAATCCCCCGACCACGCGCACCTTCGACTTCTGGCGAATGCAGCACTTCAATCAAAGCAGTCCGCAGCTGTGGGATATAGCGAGTGGACATGATCATGGCCAGTGTCATGACTGGCAAGACTAGACCCAGCTCATTAGCCGTTGCCTGAATGGGAAGCCAGTGCAGCTGAACAGAAAAGATCAGAATCAGGATAATCCCCATAACAAAGCTAGGAATGGCATTCAGAAAAGCCAGACCTGCCATCAAGAAGCGGTCAACCGGCTTTCCAGCATGGTAGGATGTGTAGAGAGCTGTCGGCAGGGAAATTCCCAGAGTCGCTAGCAGGGTATAAAAAGCTAGGTAGACTGTATTGGGAAAATAGAAAATCAGCTGCTCCCAGACCGAAGCTCCGGAATTATAGGTCACACCAAAGTCGCCATGGACAATCCTGCCCAGCCAGGCCAGATATTGCTCCATAAAGCTGCCATTCAGACCCATCTCTGCCCGCTTGATTTCCAGCAGTTCCTTGGTAAAAGGAATACCCTGAGCGTTGAGAATGCTCTCAGCCGGATCTCCCGGTGCTAGATAAACCAGTAAAAAGGAGATAAAGCTGACGCAGAGCAGGATGAGGACGAATTGCAGAATAGTTTTGATAATAAATTTAATCATGCGCCTCCCTTTCAGATGTCTGGTAGCTTTCAGGCTTCTTGCTGGCTACGGCCAGCAGCACTTCGCCTTGGTGGACGACCAAGGTCGCCTTCTGGTAGAGGACCAGACCGTCTTCCTTGGCAGTCACCTTTTCTAAAATATTGCCATAAATATCACAGATTTCGCCGATGACCTGACCAGCCTGTACTGTTTGATTAGGCCGAACAAAGCACATCCAGCAGCCCGACCTCTGACAGGTCAGATAGTAGCTGTCGTCAAAGATCAGTGGCGCCTGCTTATAATAGGGCATGGTCCCTTCAAAAAGATAGCGGGCGACTTGCTTGACTGACTCTTTCATGGCCAGTACATCCTCTGGCAGACAGGTGCCGTTTTCTCCCCGCTCCAGCAGGATACTAGGCAGTCCATAATCTACCGAGGCAGCGTGATAAAGATTGCCACAGTCCTGAGATTGGTAGATAATCGGTGTCCCAGAAGCCTGCAGCATCTGATAGGACTTTTCGACCACCTCGGGATTGGCCCGTAGAGAGTAGTAACCATGCGGTGTCAGCAGTTCTTCCCGATTGCCACTGTGCAGGTCAATCAGGAAATCACTGACGCTAAAGACCTGACTCTCAATCACAGACCGAATCTGATAGCTGAGGCTGGAAGCTGGCTCCTGGTCTTGAAAAATCCTGTTTAGATTAAGGCCATCCTCAGGTACAAGCGTCGTCTCCCGAGCCCAGAAGCCACTGATATTGACTGCATGCAGGAGGAGGACAGAGCCCTGAAAGTTAAAGTCCCACTCATGCGCCAAATCCATCAGTGCCTTGACACCGACATACTCGCAGCCATGGACTGCCGCACAGATAGTCAGCAAGGGCTGGGAGGCCTGTCCTTTGAGCAGAGTGTACTGGATAGCCAGATTATCCGTGATGGACAGACTACCTTGGTAGCTGCTGCAGGGGGCCATAGAGTCTAGTTCTTGCTTAATCCTCATCTTTATCCTCCCTGTACTGACTGAGCAAGAGCTTGGTATAGTCACTCTTGGGAGCAGAGACGACCTCTCGCATGCTGCCCTTTTCCTGCACGATTCCGTCCTTGAGGACGACCAAATCTTCCGCAAAATTGCTGACCAGTGCGATGTCATGAGAGATGAAGAGAAAGGAGGTCTGCGAGCGCTCCTTGATGTCTGCCAGCAGCTGCATGACTTCATACTGAACGGTCACATCCAGAGCACTGGTGATTTCATCGCAGATGAGCACATCGGGATTAATCAGCAAGGCACGGGCAATAGCTGCCCGCTGACATTCTCCTCCGCTCAGCTGGTGTGGCAGCCTCTGAGCAAGCTCAGGTGTCAGACCAACCGATCTCAGCAAGTCATGGATGACTTGCTTCCTATCAGACGGCTGCTGATAGAAAGAAAAGTTTCGACAGACCTCTTCTAGGCTCTGCTGAATGCTGCGCTTGGGATGAAAGGTCGACTGGGGCTGCTGGGCAATGTACTGGACCCGAGCATAGTATTCCCTATCCTTGTAGGCAGAGACTGGCTTGCCTAGTAGAGTCAGCTCCCCTTGATCTGGCTTTAAAAAGCGACAGATAAGATTGGCAATGGTACTCTTGCCAGATCCTGACTCTCCGACCAGCCCCATAGCTCGTCCCTTTTCCAAGCTAATATCAATATCAAAGACACCAATTCTCCGATTACCAATCTGACCATACTCGTAGGTCAGCTGGCGACCGACCAATACTTGACTCATAGCTGCTCCCCTTCTCTAAACTCTGCCAGCTTGGGCACAGCCTTCAGCAATTTCTGGGTGTAGGCCTGCTCAGGATGGCGGAGAACTTGATGGGCTGGACCGCTTTCGACAATCTGTCCTTCCTTCATGACCACTACCTTTTGCGCCAGATGCTCAGCTACGCTGATATCATGTGTGACAAAGAGAATGGCCATGTTTTCCTCTTGATGAAGCTGGCTCAAGAGATTAAGCAGCTTCATTTTCGACAGGACATCCAGAGCGCTAGTCGGCTCATCAGCCAGCAATAGTTTGGGCCTGCTGGCTAGAGCTAGCGCTACACCGACCAGCTGCATCATACCGCCACTGAGCTCGAAAGGATACTTATTGACGACTTTTTCAGGCAGCAGCCCCACCATCTCTAGGCATTCTTCCAAGGGACGGAGATTTGCTGCTTTCTGGCCCTGATTTTTCACCAAGTCCTGATAATGCTTTTTGATCTTACGGCGGTTATTGAAGCTGAGACTGGCATGCTGACTAATCCAGGCCACTTCTCGGCCCACAAAAGGCAGATAAATGCGGTGGTCATGGGGCTGAATTTCCTGCCCCTCAAAGGTAATACTGCCCTCTGTCACTGTCAGCCCCCTAAGAGGGAGGCCCAGCAGCATCTTGAGCAGGGTAGACTTGCCACTGCCACTCTCGCCCACAATCGAAAGGGACTCCCCCTCTGCAAGAGAGAGGGAGACCCGATCGAGAATGACTTTATCTGCTGACTGCACCAGCAGATCTTTCATTTCCAGCATGCTTTATTCCTTTGATAGTTTGTTGCTGACGTGATAGTAGTCTGTTGGATGGGATTCCAAACCAGAGACGGACTTGTCCATTACCAGAGCGACCTTGAAGAAGCCGATAATGGTAAAGCCGTAGTCCTTATCCATGATTTCTTGGATTTCCTTGCTGAGCTGATTGCGCTTAGCTGGATCCGTTTCAGTCGCCAGCTCTTCGATTTTCTTGTCTGCTTCTGGGTTGCTGTAGTGACCGATATTAGCTGCTCCGTTTGTCTTAACAGCGCTGTTGAAGAAGGCATACGGATCACCAATAGGAGCTGCTACTACTGCGTAAGGCGTGAAGGCATAGTCCTTTTCACTGGCAACGGCACTGACTTCAACTTTCTTAATAGTCGCTTCAATTCCGACTTCCTTAAGCTGTTGTTGGCTTGCTTCTACAGCCAGCGGCATTTCAGGCAGACGAGTGAAGGACAGCAGCTCAATGCTGACTTTTTGACCGTCTTTTTCACGGTAGCCATCGCCGTCAGTATCCTTGTAGCCAGCTTCATCCAAGAGTTTCTTAGCCTTGTCTACGTTAAATTCATGGACGCTCTTTTGCAGGGCAAAGGCAAAGCCTGTAGGGAAAGGTCCAACAGCTGGCACAGCTGAGCCTTTAAAGAGGGATTCAGAGTAGGTCTTCTTGTCTACCAAGGTATCTAAAGCCTGACGGAACTTGTCATCTGCTACGTAAGGATTTTCGAAGTTATAATAGTAAGCTAGGTAGCGGGAACCTTCTACTTCAGAAATTTTGTAGTTCTTATCGGAAGCATAAGTACTTAGATTTGCATAAGGCAGACCATAGACGGCATCGACTTCCTTAGACTTGAGGGCTGCAGAAATAGCTGTCGGATCAGAGAAGTATTTAATCTTCAGATTAGCAACTTTGGGCTTGCCATCCCAGTAGTCGTCATAAGCCTTGAGCTCTGCTCCGCTCTCAGGAGTGTACTTGGTCACCATGTAAGGTCCAGTTCCGACAGGAGCCTTATCAGATGCGCTCTTGCCAGTCGTATCCACAATAGCGGAGTAGGGCTCTGCCAAGAGATTAGCCATGATCGGCTGCACAGCCTTTGTCTTGATGGTCACAGTTTGACCCTCTGCAGATATGCTGTCAATGCTCAGATCGGCAGCTGCCCGCTCACTCTTCTCAACCAGGCGTTCTAGAGAAGCTTTGACCTTTTCACCGGTCATTTTTTCACCATTTTGGAAGACAACCTTATCCTTGAGGGTAATTTTCCACTCTAGGTCTGATACTGCTTCGATTTTCTCAGCCAACCAAGGTTTCACCTCAAGTTTGTCGTCCATCTTAAAGAGGGTTTCTCCCACTCCGTAACGGACCGTGAACCAGCCATTGTATTCCGCTGCTGGGTCAATATTTTCTGGAAATTGAGTATAGCCGATAGTTACAGTCTTGCTGTCACCATCGCTAGCAGACTCGCTGGTTTTGCTAGGGTTTACACAGGAAGCTAGGGCTAGGCCTGCCAAGGCTAAAACCATTATTTTTTTAAAATATTTCATAAAATATTCAAATTCCTTTTCTATTTTGTAAACTACTTTTAGACGTTCTGTCCTAGTCAAATCTAAATACGCTTCGCTCTCTGTCTAAGGTGGTTCTATGTCCTGAAGATGAGAGAGCAGACGAGTGAAAAACAAATGATTGCTCATTATTTGTCCTCCTTCTGGCTGGTATGTCTTAATCTTTTCCTTCCAGATAGCTTCGGGCATCTTCGACAAAGGCAGTTGGAAGAGCCAAATCAGCCTGCAACTCATCGCGATAAGTTCGGATGACTTCTTCCTCTCGGCCGGAGACAACCTTTTCAGCCCAGTCTGGGTCTAGGAGCAGGGCCTTGCCGAGGGCAAAGAGCGGAATCCCCGCATCCAATACTAGCTGGGCATCCTGCTTGGTCTTTATCTGACCGACACCAATAAGGGGTACTCTACCATTAATTTTTTTGATAATTTTCTGAATCACTGGCTCTGAGTCCTGAGAATCTCTGATAGACGAGCGCCAGACATCAGAGGTCGAAATATGTAGATAGTCCACTTGATGATAGATGAGCTGCTCCAGCAACTGCAGGGTGTCATAAAGCTGGATACCTGGCTCTTCAATCTCTTCTGGAGAAAAGCGGTAGCCAATCAGGAAGGGGCGGTCGGCCTCTTCTTTGACTAGTTGCTTAGCTCTTTTCAGCAAGGTCTTTGGAAAGCGCAGGCGGTTGTTAAGGCTGCCGCCCCACTTGTCCTGACGGACATTTGAATGAGGAGAGACAAACTGCTGGATCAGATAGGTATTGGCTCCATGAAGCTCGACTCCGTCAAAGCCAGCCTGAATGGCTCGTCTGATAGCTGACAGAAAGTCCTCTATCACCTGCTCCACTTCAGCGTTCTTGAGCGCCCTCGGCTCTGCCAGATAATCGCGCGGAGCCTTGACAGCACTGGGTGCTACTGGCTGACCGTCAATCAAATCAGGCAGAACCATACGACCACCATGATAAAGCTGCACAATAGCTAAAGCCCCTTGGTCCTTGATGGCCTTAGCCAGACGGCTAAGCCCCTCTATCTTATCGTCCTCGGCGCCGCTGAAGCTCTCCGCAAAGGACTTTCCCAGAGGATGGACATAGGTACTGCCAGTAATGACCATACCAACCGACCTAGACCGGCGGGCAAAAAAATCAATATCTGCCTGAGATACATAGCCACCCGGCTCACTAGCGCAGATAGTCATAGGAGCCAATACAACGCGATTGCGCATGGTCTGACCATTTTTAAAAGTAAATTTATCCTGAATCTGTGTATTCATCTGGTCACCTCTTTCCCAAGATAAATCCTGTTGTTTGTTTTTAAATAATAAATCCTTAGAGTAAAGTAGCCTGCCAAGTCTGGTCCTGCTCTTCCAAGAGCAGCACTCGTCCTTGGGGGACATCAATGTTCCAAAAAACAGCCTCTGGGTCAACCAAATACTGGTAAATCAAGCGAAGGACGCCCAAATGAGCCACTAGAGCGATTGACTCATCAGCACTATCTAGCAGGCGGTCCGTTGCTGCCCAGACTCTGGTCTGAAAATCAGCGAACACTTCTGCCTCAGGAGGCGTGACCTCAAAGGGGGCCTCCAGCCAGGCCTGCCAGACTTCTGGAAAGGCTGCCTGAATCTCATCTGCTGTCAAGCCTTCCCATCGCCCGAAGCCCCGCTCGTCAAAGTCGGCTATGGCCTGTACTTGCCTGTCTGGAAAAGCCAGCTGGGCTGTTTCCTGCGTCCTCTTGAGACAACTGGTGTAAATCACATCAACTGGGTGCTCCTGCATCAGAAGGTGCAGCTGCTTGGCATCTTTTTGGCCTTGCTGGTTGATAGAGACATCATGGCTGCCGTAGAAACAGCGTCTGCGGTTGTAGTCTGTCTGACCATGCCGCATCAGATACCATCTTTTCATCCTAATACCACCAATCCTAAGAGATAGAGGAGCTGGGCAATTTCGACATAGGCTCCTAGCGTATCGCCTGTGTGGCCGTCAATTTTATTATAAACGAACCGACGATAGCCGATTGCCCCTAGAACTACCAAGCCGTAAGCCAGAAGGCCTCTCCAGCTGAAAACCAGCAGAGATAAGAGCAAAGGCAAAAGCTGGGCAAGCAGGATATGACTAGTCTTGCTGCCACTGAAGAAATTTCCTGAGCCACCGCCTTCTCTGGCATAGGTCATCCGGTAAAGCTGTAGGCTCAGACCGGCCTTGCCAATCATGGACAGACTAGCCACGATAAACCAGCGAGGCTCTGGCAGATAAGAGTAGAGAACCAGCATCAGAGCATAGTAGAGAATGAGCGCCAGAACGCCATTGCTGCCAATCCGGCTGTCCTTCATAATCTCTAGCATCCGCTCTTTCTTACGGGAGGAGAAGAGACCGTCTGCCGTATCCGCCAAGGCGTCCAAGTGAAAACCACCTGTCAGCAGAACATCGAAAGCAAGGGTCAGAACCCAAGCGACCATTCCAGGCAGAACTAGGCTCGTCAGGAAATAAAATCCACCTGAAATCAAACCCAGCAAGAGGCCAAAGAGGGTCAGAAAAGGAAGTCCCCGTCGCAAGTAGGAGATATCCACTGCCTTTGGAATCACAATCCGGCTAAAAAATTGGGTATAGATAATCAATGCCTTTATCATTTCAACTGCTGAGCGAGGCCGCAGATGACTAGATAAGCCTCACTCGCCTCCTTTGCAATCAGTTGGTTGATCTTGCCCTGCACATCACGGAAGAAGCGTCCTAGTCTGGTCTCTGGGACAATGCCCAGACCAACCTCGTCCGTTACAATCCAGCACTCAGCATCAGTCTGACGGATTGTAGATAAAAGCTCTTGCCATTCTTCTTCCAAGAGCTGCAGCAGGAAAGACTGCTCCTGCCGACTGAGAAAGTGTTCCTCGGTCAGCTCCAGCTTGTCTGGAAAATGCTGAGCAATCAAATCAAAGAGGCGATTGCTGGTCAGAAGGGTGGCACAGTCCAGCAGGTAAACTGGATGCGACTGCTCTTGCAGCCAGTCGGCCAGCCCTGCATACTGCTCTTGAGTCGTCCAGGAAGCCGGCCGGCGTTCTTGGTGCAGCCGAATCCGCTCCTGCCATTCTGGATCTTCTCCTCGGGGCAGGCCGGTCGCAATATAGCAGACTTCCTCTCGGTCAGCTAACTGATCCTCCGCAAAAGCCGACTTACCGCTTCTGGCACCGCCTGTCACTAACACAATCTTAGCCATTTGCTTCTTCTTTCATTGCTTGAAATGCCCGCTCAAAGGCCGCCAAGGTCTGGTCTAGATCCGCTCTAGTATGGGCACTGGACATAAAGTTGGTTTCATACTGAGATGGCGCTAGATAAATGCCCTGCTCCAGCAAGAGACCGTGCAGTCGCGCAAACTGAGCATGGTCAGCCGCCTTAGAATCCTCAAAATTGCGGACCAGCTTCTGGCTGAAGAAGAAGCCAAACATGGTACCTTTTGATACGACTTGCAGATCAATACTGTACTTGTCAGCAAGATTTCGTAAGCCATCACAGAGGTAGCTTGTTTTCTCTTCAATCTCAGCAAAGAGTTCAGGTGTCAGCTGTTTCAGGGTTTCATAACCAGCCGTCATGGCGACTGGATTGCCCGACAAGGTACCAGCCTGATAGATACTGCCTAGAGGCGCTACCTGATCCATATAGATGGCCTTGCCGCCAAAGGCTGCGACTGGGAAGCCGCCACCGATAACCTTGCCCAAGCAGACCAGATCCGGCTCTGTCTGATAGAGGCCAACTGCCCCCTGATAATGAGCTCGGAAACCACTCATAACCTCATCCACGATGAAGAGAGAGCCGTATTCCTGAGTGAGGGAGCGAATAGTACTGATAAAGTCCGCATCCGCTGGAATCAAGCCCATATTGCCAGCAACTGCTTCTAAAATGACACAGGCAATGTCATCTCCGTACTTTTCAAAGCAAGCCTTGAGAGCATCTTTGTCATTGTATGGCAAGGCCAGAGTTTCCCCAGCTACCTGAGCGATGACTCCGGCAGAATCAGCAATCCCAAAGCTGGCCAAGCCTGAACCAGCCTGAACCAAAAAGGAATCGCTGTGGCCGTGATAGCAGCCGATAAATTTGACAATTTTAGAGCGCTTGGTCACCCCACGCGCTACCCGAATGGCGCTCATGGTCGCTTCCGTTCCCGAATTGACCATCCGCATTCTTTCCATGAAAGGCAGGCGCTCCTGCACCAGCTGGCCAAGGGCAATCTCTCTGGGACTAGGAGCACCAAAGCTGGTTCCCTCCCAAATAGCTTCCTCAACTGCTGGTAACACATCCTTAGGAGCATGCCCCAAAATCATAGGTCCCCAAGACAGGACGTAGTCAATATAGCGGTTGCCATCGACATCATGCAGATAGGCTCCGCTTGCTTTTTCGATAAAAAGCGGGTGGCCACCCACAGCCTTAAAAGCCCGGACAGGACTATTAACCCCGCCTGGAAAGAGCTTTTGAGCCTCTGCAAAATATTGGTTGGAATGTTCTCTCTTCAAGTTCGTCCTCCTTATCTAGAAAACTGCTGATTTTCCGCAGTCTCTATCCTTCTTTCAGATAGCCAGCTGCATCCTTGGCAAAATAAGTGATAATCAAGTCTGCACCAGCCCGCTTCATACTGGTCAAGGTTTCCATAACTATGGCTTTTTCATTGATCCAGCCCTGCTGAGCTGCTGCCTTGACCATAGCGTATTCTCCACTGACATTATAGGTCACCAGAGGCAGCCGGGTTTCCTGCCGCAGCTCTCTGAGGATATCCAGAAAGGCCAGAGCTGGCTTAACCATGAGAAAATCTGCTCCCTGCTCCTCATCACTCTTGGCTTCTCTCAAAGCCTCCAAGCGATTGGCTGGATCCATCTGATAGGTCTTGCGATCGCCAAAGGCCGGAGCACTCTCACCTGCATCTCGGAAAGGTCCATAAAAGCTAGAGGCAAACTTAATCGCATAGGACATGATGGGAATGTCTTCAAAGCCAGCCGCATCAAGCCCCTGACGGATAGCCGCCACAAAACCGTCCATGGCATTGGAAGGCGCAATGACATCTGCTCCAGCCCTGGCTTGGCTGACAGCGACTTCTGTCAGTCTAGTCAGAGACAGATCATTGTCCACTTCTTCCCCTCGCAAAATACCGCAATGGCCGTGACTGGTAAACTCACAGAGACAGGTGTCTGCAATGACGACTGTCTCACGGAAATGCTTCTTGATCAGACAGATAGCTTCCTGCACAATGCCATTTTCAGCTGAAGCCTGACTGCCTATTTCGTCCTTTTCTGACGGAATGCCAAAGACGATAAAAGCCCGAATGCCCAAGTCCACACATTCCTGAACTTCTGGCAGCAAATCCTCGAGGGAGAACTGATAAACTCCCGGCATGGAGGCTACTTCTTCCTTTTCAGTCAAGCCTTCCTTGACAAACAAGGGTTGGATAAAATCATCCACAGACAGCTTGGTTTCTCGAACCAGCTGCCGCAGACCGCTGCTTCTCCTCAGTCTGCGATGTCTATAAAATTCCATGCTTCTTCTCTTCTTTCTTGATTATTTCCTTGACCATTTCCTCAACAGAAGGACTCTGGGGCTGGTAGTCTACCCCATAGCCAGACTCCTTAACCGCCTGAGCCGTTGTCTGACCAATCACTGCAATCTGATGGCTGGATGCTAGATAGGGCTTAATAGCACAAAAACTCTGCCAAGCCGATGGACTGGCAAAGGTCCAAATCACATCCTCCTGGGACAGATAGGTCTCGAGCTGAGCCTGACCAACAGGGTTTGAGGTCGTTTCGTACATAGGCCAAGCCCAGACATCATGACCTGCTTCTTTTAATTTCTCAGCCAAACTGGGATTGGACAAGCTACTCTGGGGCAGCAAGATCTTCTGCGTCGGCAGAGCCAAATCCAGCCACTCTTGAATAAAGTCAAGACCATAGTGGCTGCTGGCCTGAAAATCACAGGCTCGGCCTAGCTTGTCCAGCGCCTGACTGGTCTGCGGCCCAATGGTCGCAATCTGGTAGTCCGCTTTCAGATAGGGACTGAAAGCCTCTACTGCGACAGCACTGGTAAAAAAGACCCAGTCGGCTTCTGGAAGAACTGCTTGGACAGCTTCAGGCAAAGGTAAAGACTGACAGCGAATGAGAGGGACATGATGCGTCTCAAACCCAGCCCGTCTGATCTTTTCTAGCCAAGTAGAGTCTGGCGCCTGCTCTCTGGTAAAGATTATTTTTTTAACCATGGCATTCCTACTGCTCCCTTATCGGCTAACTGGCGCACAGCCTGCTCTGCCAATTGCTGGCCATCCTGCCCCTGCAGGCTGACAAAGACACATTGGCCGTCCTCCTTGGCCAACATGGCCTCTAGTAGATAGTTTTGACCGTTTTTCTGGGCAAAAGCAGCGATAGGGAAGGTGCAGTCTGCATTCATCTGAGCCAAAACTGCCCGTTCAACTGCCACTTCAGCAGCTGTCTTCTCATCCTGAACAGTTGCCAACAATTGCCGCAGTTCCTCATCCTCTTCCCGGCATTCCACTGCCAAAGCGCCCTGAGAAATAGCTGGCAGACAAAGACTGGTCTCTAAAGGCTGCATGTGAAGATGGCTTTGGTCCAGCCAGCCCAAGCGTTTAAGTCCAGCCATAGCCAAGACAATCGCGTCGTACTCGCCTTCTTCCAGCTTCTTGATGCGTGTATCAATGTTGCCCCGAAGTGGCTTGAAAGCCAAATCCGGTCTCTGAGCCTGCAGCTGAACCTGTCGGCGAATGCTGCTGGTTCCTATAAGAGCGCCCTTAGGCAGGTCAGCCAGCGTCTGGCCAGCTTGACGGAAAATCAAGCAATCCCGGACATCTTCTCGCTGACTAATCGCACCGAGTGCACAGCCCTCAGCTAGTTTAGCCGGCATATCCTTGAGACTATGGACTGCCATATCAATCTCACCAGCCAAGAGAGCCCGCTCAATTTCCTTGACAAAGACTCCCTTGCCGCCAATTTCCTGGAGGCTGACGTGGGTCAAGCGATCTCCTTTTGTGGTATAGGGAACGAGGACAAAATCCCGCTCTGGATGGAGCGCCTTGAGCTGGTCTACTAACTGTTGGGTCTGGGTCATGGCCAGCTTACTCTTGCGGGTTCCTACCTTAATGACCTTCATCTTTTCCCCTTTCTCTGTGCAAGCCAAATATCTTGGCAATCAAGGCAATGTCATAGTCTGAATGCTCTCCGACTGACAGCTCTTTGAGCTGCAAGATTGGCTCCTTCAAGACTTGGTTGATGATACTCTTCATGTGCTTGGAAATCTGCTTTTGCTCCCGCTCGGTCAAATCCGGAAACTTACGATTAAGGCTTTCCATGGCCGAAGCTTGAGCTTCCAAAGCCTTATCCCTGATTTCCTGAATCAGAGGAATAATGCCCAGTTGCTGACGCCAGTCAGCAAACTTGACCAGCTCCTCATCAATCTCCAAAGCAATCCGACCGGCAATCTCCTGCCGTTCCGCTTTGTATTGCTCCAGTTGATTGGTCAGATTTTCGATATTATAGAGCTTCAGAGATGAGCCTGGATGGCAGGAACGAGGCAGACAGAGGTCAAACACGACCGCATCCGCCTTAAGCATGGAGGGAAAGATAATATATTCTTCCGTTTTAACAGCTGAAAAGACCACATCCGCATCCGCCAGCACTGCCTCCAACTCATCCCAGCCATGGGCAGATACCCTGTCCTCTGTCAGAAAAGGCTGGGCCTTGCTGACTGTCCGATTGAGCAGCATGACTGATTCGAATGGCCGCTGCAGAGCATACTTAGTCACCAACTGACCAATCTCTCCCAGACCGATAAGAGCTACCTTTTTAGTGCTGTAATCCAGCCCCATTCGGTCCAATTCTTGGATGGCGGTCAGACCGATAGAAATGGGCCGGTCATTGATTCGATAAGTATCATGCATGCGCTTGGCAAAGGTCAGCGCCTGCTTGAAAGCCTGATTGAGGACAATTCCAGTCGTACCAGCATCTTGCGCTGTCAGGAAAGCCTGCTTGAGCTGGCCCAAGACCTGACTTTCACCGACAATCTTGGATTCCAATCCGATAGAGACCCGCAGCAGATGCCGCAAGGCCTCATCCCCCTCACGAAAGACTAAATATTCTTCTAGCTCCTTGACAGGAATCTGAAACCAGTCCGCCAAAAAATGCTTGGAATAGTAGCGGCCAGTGTGCAGCTGGTCCACCACCAGATAGAGCTCGGTCCGATTGCAGGTGGACAAGATGATATTTTCCAAGATACTTTTTTCTCTTTTCAGGAGCTTCAGAGCTTTGAGCCCCTCCTGATCTGAAAAATGGGCTTTTTCCAAAATTGTCAGCGGCGTTTCCCGATGGGTCAAACCCACATATAATAGGTGCATGCTTCTTTCCTTCTTTTAAAGTTGGTCTAAAATTGCTTCTATCTTCTTGCGAATCTCCTTGGAACGGCTGGGCGAGAGGCCGTTGGTCGAAATCATAACAGATACGTCCTTCTTTCTCGCAATGGCTACATTGTAGAAGTCAGAAAAGGTCTTATCGCCCGTATTGTTTACCAGCTGACTGGGTGCCGCATCCTCCATAATCTGGCGGTTGACCTCCGCCTGATCTGTACAGGCAAAGACCAGTTTCGCGCCTTCCAAATCACCTGTCTGGTAGGGTCTAGCTAGCCATTGGACCTCCGCCTGCGGAATGTCAGCATGCAGAGTCGGACTGACCACTGTCACAGCAGCCTGCTCAGCCAGCAGGGTCTTAATCTTCCGCGCTGCGACCTTGCCGCCTCCCACTACCACGACTTTCTTCTCTCTGATATTAATCATGACTGGATACATGCTAGCTTCTCCTATTTCTTTTCCCGAAAGATTTTCGCGCTGCGTTTGTAGACTGTATCTGGCTCCTCTAGGCGGTCATTGACCAATCGAGCCAGCACAAAAAAGTAATCCGACAGACGGTTGATATAGATCAAGCCTATCTCATTGACCGCTTCTTCTGCCTCTATAACAGCTACCATGCGTCGCTCTAAGCGTCTGGTCATGGTGCGGGCCACATGCAGGAGACTCGCAATCCGATGGCCGCCCGGGATGATAAAGCGGTCGATTTTCGGAGGAATATGCATATACTCGTCCATCCGCTCCTCCAGCCAGCTGACATTGGCTGGCTCTTGCTTGTAGGGGCGTAACTCCCGCGGCGTAGCCAAGTCGCTGCCACAGTCAAAGAGGTGCTGCTGGATTTCCTCGCATTCCAAACGCAGGTCATCCAAGATAGGATAGTCGCGCATCTCAGATACGACATAGCCTAGATGAGAGCATAACTCATCCATCGTTCCATAAGCTTCGACCCGAATATGGGTCTTGGATACTCGGTCCCCACCGTAGAGCCGTGTAAAGCCCTTGTCTCCGTATTTCGTATAAATTCTCATTTCTCTTCTCTGTTGATGATTTGATAAATCTGCTCCATGTCCAAAGACTTGCGCAGGACGTCTGCCAACTTATCATACTCTCTGTCTTTAAAGTCTTTGATACTGACAAGCTGGTCCTCTAGCGGTTCTAAGCCCTTAGCCAGACGAAGTTCATTCAGGTACTGGCGAGTCCATTCTAGATTGTCAAAGACCCCATGAAGGTAGGTTCCTTGCACCTGACCGCCATAACCCACTGCTCCATCCAGACGCTCGGTCGCCTCACCATTTTGTTCCTTGATGATGGAAAATGGCTCAAGGCTATCCGCCAGCTGGGTTTCCCCCATGTGAATCTCGTAGCCTTCTAGTTCTTGCCCCTCATGCAGGGCTCTGACCTGCGTCGTCCTCTTGACCGGCTGAAGCACCGTCTCTGTCTCTAAAATTCCCAGACCTCTAGTCTCTTCTAAATCGGACTCAAGGTGCAGCGGATCGCTAATCTTCTGCCCCAGCAGCTGATAGCCACCGCAGATTCCAAAGATTCGCACGCCCTGCTCCAGACACTCGAGAATCTCGGCTTCAAGACCAGAGTCGCGCAGATAGTTCATGTCTTCAATGGTGTTTTTACTGCCCGGCAGAATCAAGAGGTCCGGTCGACCAATCGCATCACCAGGCTGGACATAGCGGACAGAAACATCCGGCTGGATTTCCAGACTGTGAAAATCCGTAAAGTTGGACAGGCGCTTGAGGCTGACAACTGCGATATCCAGACTCTTTCTGCTATCAAAGCGCCGGCTCTTCTGCACCAATGCCACACTGTCTTCGCTGTCAATATCCAGCTGGGCATAAGGCACGACTCCGATAACCGGCACCTGGGTCAGCTCCTCAATCATATCAATACCGGACTGCAGCAGGGCCACATCGCCACGGAATTTATTGATAATAACACCCTTGATTCGCTTGCGATCCTCAGATGGCATGAGCTCAATCGTTCCGTAGATAGAGGCGAAGACGCCTCCCTTATCAATATCCGCCACTAAAATCACTGGCGCATCAACCAGCTTGGCCATGCCCATATTGACAATGTCTCGGTCATTGAGATTGATTTCAGCTGGACTGCCTGCTCCCTCAATAATGATAATATCATTCTCAGCGCCCAGCTCCTCATAGACCTCCTTAATCTTAGGCAGGAGCTGCTGCTTGTATTCATGGTATTCGACAGCATCCATATCCCGCAGTACCCGACCTAAAAAGACGACCTGGGACTTGCGGTCAGAGGTCGGTTTGAGCAGGACTGGATTCATGCGGACATCCGGCTCTTTGCCAGCTGCCTCAGCCTGAACGACCTGAGCCCGGCCCATTTCATCTCCTTTTTTGGTGATAAAGGAATTAAGTGCCATATTCTGCGACTTAAAAGGCACCACTTCTAGGCCATCCTGCTTGAAAATCCGGCAGAGCCCTGCCGCAATAATGCTCTTCCCAGCATCTGAGGCAGTTCCCTGTACCATCAATGATTTGACCATTTTACATTTCCTCCTAGCTGCTCAAAGAAAGCAGCTTCATTTTCTGCCAGTGGCGTCTGGATAGTCTGATGAAGCTTGACAATCCAAGGCACAGCCAAGCCTGCCTCTACTAGCAGATTTCCCTGCTGGAAGAAATCAAACTTGCTGCCCTCCGCAATCAAATGCCCCTTCTGCAGCAGGTAGGCATAGTCACAGCAGTCATACATCAGATCCATGTCATGGCTGGATACGATGATGTTGGTCCCAGCCTGGACCAGCTTTTTCATGGTCGCTGCCATCTGGTCCCGCCCTTTGGGATCCAATCCTGCCGTAGGCTCATCAAGCAGCAGATACTTGGGCTGCAGGGCCAGCATGCCAGCAATAGCCACCCGCTTTTTCTGGCCATAGCTCAGATACTGCAGCGGTCTGTCCTGCAGATGAGAAATGTCCATCATCTCTAAAGCCGTCGCCACTCTGCTGGTTATCTCGTCTTCTTCATAGCCTAAGTTTTCCAAGGCCATGCCAATATCGTCCTTCACAATGGTATAAAAGAGCTGCTGCTCTGGATTCTGAAAGACCATATTGACATGCTGCCGATACTGGAACAAGGCCTTCTTAGAGTCGCCTACAGGCTGACCATCATATAAAACACTGCCCTTCTGCGGTTGGAGCAGTCGGGTGATGATTTTCATGATGGTAGACTTACCTGAACCGTTGACTCCCAGAATGCCAGTAATCCGGCCCTCTTCGAAGTCCATAGAAATATCGTGCAGCGTTGGATTTTCGTCATACGAAAAAGAAATATTCTTTACTTGTAACATCTATGTTTCCTATCTACTTTCCATTATAGTATAAAAGCAGTCTTATTGTAAATGCGCTTTCATTATTCACTGTGCTCTGCATCAAATCTTAGCGTCAGTACTTCATTTAAATGCTGATTATCATCTAGCAATTTAACAAAAAGAGTATTGGCTAATCTGCCCCAAGCTTGGTGTTGCTTCCTTTTATTGTAAAAGGAGAATTTCAAGTCCAAGGTATCCCGAATGGTCACAAACTCATAGAAGACCAGGAAAATAAAGCGATACATGAGGACAATCAAGTCTAGCAGTACCCGTGGCACATGCATGGCTTTAAAAAGCCGCAGCATCTGAGCAAAAGGCACCGTCAGGACAAAGAAATAAGTCGAAACCAAAGATGAATAGATGCGCAAGAGGATAAAAATGGTCTGCTGAACAGAAGATTGGCTAATGCCCAGATAGCCCTGACCTAAAGGCAAGGCCAGCAAGAGCTGCTCCTGACTGTTCTGATAGGTCAAGACAAAGGTCAAGAGACTAATCAGGATAAAGATACTGGCATGCAGATACCACTTCAGATAGCGCAGCCACGGAAGCCGAGCCACATAGCAAGTCAGAGGCGCCACCAAGACGATAAGTCCTAGCTGCAGACTCCTGACACCAGAAAAGCTGGCAGCTAACAAGAGCAGATAGATGACAAATTTATAAGCAACCGGCAGATTTTTCAGCCGATTTTGATAGGCGTATTTATCAATCGCAAACAAGTGGAGGTCTCCTTTCTAGCTTTGTTTTTACCATGCCCCCAGTACAGAGCAGCTCCAGTCCCAAACAAGCTGAATCGCTATCAAGAACCAGAGCTCTCTCATACTGTTGAAGGCTTTTATTTATGTTCAGAGTTTTCCTTTTGTTGGCCTTGCTTTTTCCCTTTGTGGTAGCCAATGACATAGAAGATGATACCCGCTCCGATACTGCCTTGCAGGGTGAAGAGCAGACTTTCTACTTCCGGACCTGCTGGCTCAAAAATTGGTGAAAACCAAGGCTCATAGTCCTTTTGGATAGAGCTAATGGTTTTTTCAGCAGCGTCATCTGTTCCACTGTATTCCACACCCTTAGGTGCAAAGATAAAGGCAGCTAGAGTGACTGCTACTGCAGCCAAGATTAAGATGATATTCTTGTATTTTTTCATTTGAACAGACCTGCTCTTTCTTTGACATTTTCTGAGATTAAGTTATAGAGGACAACTGTCAGCAATCCTTCTACGATAGCGATTGGGATTTGAGTAGTCAAGAAGACACCCATGAATTTCAGTGCAGAACCAACAAAGCCACTGTTAGCATCAGGGAAGACCAAACCGAGCTGGATAGAAGTTGTCGCATAAGTCGCCAAGTCCGCAATCACAGCACAGATAAAGATTGAAACCGGTGTAGAAAGCTTGATGGATTTAGCAAACTTGTAAACGAAATAACCAACAAATGGACCAACCACTGCCATTGAGAATGCATTGGCACCCAGAGTTGTCAAGCCGCCGTGAGCCAAGAGAAGGGCTTGGAAGAGCAAGCAAATGGTTCCCAAAACGCTGATAACGGATGGGCCAAACATAGCTGTCCCCAGACCAACCCCGGTCGGATGCGAACTAGATCCTGTAACAGACGGAATCTTCAAAGAAGACAGGATAAAGATAAAGGCACCGGACAAGGCCAGCATAGTCTTGGAATTTGGATCCTCTGCAACAATTTTCTTGATGCGCATCAAGCCGACTACAAAGAAAGGCAGGAATACGGCGAACCAGAAGATACACCAAAAGAGCGGAAGATAGCCTTCCATGATATGCATAGCTGACACAGACTGGGTACTCAGTACCGCCAAAATAGCCAGCAGGGCAACAAAAGTTACTTTTTTATTTTTTAATAGTTTCATGTTTTTTTCCTTTTCTAAGAGCCTGAGCTCACAAGAATGAATCTTCATCCTTGAACATAGACTCTGATTTTAAAAAATCTTCTTTTTCAC
This sequence comes from Streptococcus sanguinis, assembly GCF_003943735.1. Taxonomy (GTDB): domain Bacteria; phylum Bacillota; class Bacilli; order Lactobacillales; family Streptococcaceae; genus Streptococcus; species Streptococcus sanguinis_E. Next base: position 331,591 of record NZ_RJMV01000001.1, read on the forward strand.
GAGGAAGGTAGTAAAATAAGGCAGCTTGGTTTCTAATGTGATTCCTTCAAGGCCCAGCAGAGTCTGCTGCTTATCCGTCGAAGAGTTGCTAACCATAAAAGTCTGCTGCAAGAGACCGATCTTTTCAAGCAGAGGCAGGACTGTATCCAGGTGATTGGCTACCTTCATGATCACAATCGAGTCATGTAGCTCAAGCGCCGCCTCAATCTTCTCAGCAGAAGCCGTAGCCGGCATGACCGCCAGAGACTCCTCATCCATGGTCAGGGGCTGACCTAGCTCAGAAGCCATGCTGCAAAAAGAGGTAATGCCAGGGATGGTCTGACAGTCGATTTCCTTTTCCAACAGAGCCAGCAGATAGCTGTAAGTGCTGTAGACCATGGGGTCTCCCAATGTGACAAAGCCGACATTCTTGCCAGACTTGACATCCTCTGCGATTTCAGCAGAGATGGCCTGCCACTGGACTTCTTTGGTCGAATTGGAACGGACCATAGGGAAATGCCGCTGCTTGATTTCCAGATGCTCTTTCAGATAGGGCTCCGCAATGCCTAATGCAAAGCTCTTGCTTCCCTTCTTAGCCTCTGGTGTATAGAGAATATCTAAGTCTTCCAAAAGCCGACTGGCCTTGACAGTTACTAGCTCGCTATCACCCGGTCCCACACCAATTCCGTAAAATTTCGCCATTCCTTCCTCCTATTCGATGATTTCTTCTAAATGCTGGATGTAGAGCTGCTGAACCTCAGGGTATTCGCCCAGGCCGACCAGATGGGCCTTGACCTCATATCCCTTCTCCTTGAAGAAGTGATACCAAGAACCTTCCTCATCTGAGCTCATATCATTGGTCGCATGGTCGCCCGCTACCAGCATGAAAGGTGCCAGATGCACTTCTCGGACGCCCTCTTTCTTCAGTTCCTGCTCAATCAGCTCAACTGGAGGATAGCTCTCTACACAACCGACATAGACTGAGCTTCCCTTCAGCATATGATCCAAGGCTGCATAAGCTGTAAAAGCATAATGCTGGCTGCCGTGGCCCATCAAAACTGTTGCTGCATCTTGCCCCTGGCCATACCGTTCCAGCAGAATATCCTTGACAGCCTCATAGTCTTCCTGGCTGTTGAGCAGAGGCTTGGCAACGACCAGCTTTTTAAAAGCTGATTCAAACTCTTTGGCTTGGGCAAGAATCTTCTCATACTCGCTGCCCAAAATGACATGGAGAGGCTGGATATAGACCTCTTCAGTACCCGCTTCCAAGAGCTGCTCCAAAACCTCTTTGACCGTAGGAATATCTAGACCTTCCTGCTTCTTAATCCGCCGTCTAACGACATTGGAGGTAAAAGCTCGGTGGACCGGATAGTCTGGAAAATGTTCCTGAATGGCCTGCTCGCAAGCCTCGATTGTTTTTCGTCTGGTCTCGGGATAGGTCGTTCCGAAACTGACTACTACTATAGCTTTACTCATGACCTGTATCCTTTCAGAGAATTTCCCGACATTTGTCAATGATGGAAGCAATGGTCGCTTCATCTGTCTCAACAATCTTGCTAAAGCCTGCTTCTTCTAAAACAGCCCGCGTGCTGGCACCCATGACAACGATTGGAACATCCTTCCAGTCATATCCAGCTTCTTGACTGGCTGCGACAAAGTTCATGGCCGCAGCAGAGTTCGGAAGACAGACAACTTCAATCTCTGACCAATTGTCACTGCTAATCTGACTGTCAAAGGCCAGTCTGTGACTAGCAATAATCGGCAGCGAATAGAGTTCTGCCAGACTGGCTTTCTTATGCTCAGCTGTCAGAATATACCAGTTGCCGCCTTCTTTTTCAAGAGTAGCTGCAAAATCCGCATCCGACTGCTGAGGCGTCATCCGATCCAGCACAATCCCGCTCGCTTCGATAGATTTAGCCGTATGATGACCAATAGCTGCAAAGCGGATGTGCGGCAGACTGCGCAAATCTTTGCCTGCCTTGCGTAGGGCTTTCAAGAAGAGCGGCCAGCTCTGCATATCTGCAAAGAGGAGGCCATCTACCTGCTCCAAATCCGGCAGAGGCAATTCTAACTCTTCAACCAAATCTCGAGCTGGGAAAGTGGTCAGCGCAGCTCCAGCATCCTTGAGCAAGCGAGGAAGTCTGCCAGTCTCTGACTGTTGGATAAGGGTTTTCCGACCGAAAAGCGGCAGATTCTCATGGAAATTCAGCTGCTGTCTATAGGCTACGACATCACCTACTACGATGACACTCGGTGCCTTAAAGTCCTCAGCTTCTGCTAGTTCTACTATGTTACCCAAGGTTCCGTCCACCGAGCGCTGCTGAGGATGGGTTCCCCATTCAACGATGGCGGCTGGCTTGTCCTTGCCATAGCCTCTAGCCGTTAGCTCTTGGACAATGGTAGGCAGATTTTTCATGCCCATGAGGAAGAGCAGGGTTCCTTTGAGCTCAGAAATTGCTTCCCAATTGAGCATCTCTGTCTCATCCTTGAGATGGGCTGTAAAAACATGAAAGCTAGTCGCTACATCCCGATAAGTCATAGGAATCCCTGCATAGGTCAGACCAGCCACAGCAGAGGTGATACCTGGCACCACTTCAAAGTCCACGCCAGCTTCCACCAGCTTGACTCCTTCTTCTCCGCCTCGACCAAAGATATAGGGATCACCGCTCTTGAGGCGGACTACCCGCTTGCCCTGACGGGCTTTTTCGATAAGAATCTTTTCAATCTCTTCCTGTCGGATGCAGGGCTGGCCTGGCTTTTTACCGACATCTATCTTTTCGCAGTCAGACTTTAGATGCCGAAAGAGCTCCTGATTGACCAAGCGGTCAAAGACCAAGACATCTGCTTCTTGAAGCCGTCTCTTGCCTTTGAGGGTCAACAACTCCGCATCGCCTGGACCTGCTCCCAGTAATGTTACTAAACCGGACATTTTTTCTCCTTTTATTAGCTATTTTGTCAGATAAGCCTCTAATTCTTCTAAGTTAGAAACCATCTGTGGATAGGCCACAATTGGCCGAGAGATGATAATGCAGTCCATCCCCAGCTCTTGACAGCCATCAATCTTTTCACGAATACCACCGACGGTACCGCTCTCCTTGGAAACAAAGACATCTGCTCCCGAGCGCAGCAAGAGCTCTTTATTGCACTCTTTGGAAAATGGAGCCTTAATCGCATCAATCTGATCCGCTACCAGTCCCAGCTGCTCACAAGCCAGAAGCACTTCCGAAGTCGGCAGAACGCGAACAACAATCCGCTGCTCTGGCAGCCCATTGACAAAGAGCGGCAGGGTCTTGCTGCCTGTTCCTAGATAAACAGTCTTGTAGCCGCGCTTGGCAATCTCATCAATCGCTTCTTGGGTCGAATGCACCACGATGGCTCCGCTCAAATCCAAGGTCGCCTGACGCTCAAAGCGCAGGTAAGATACACCAGCCATCTCTGCCGCCCGAATGGCTTCCTTGGACACAATGTCCGCAAAAGGATGGGTTGCATCAATGATTTCATCCACATCATTCTCTTTGATAAAGGCAACCATGTCCTCGGCTGTCAGCCGGCCCTGAATGACCGGCTGGCCGAATTTGGAAGCCAAGTGCCGGCCGTAGTCTGTGACAACAGAACTGGTCACATCAATCTTCAAGCGGTCAAGCACTTCTAAAATAGCGGTGCTGTCAGATGTCCCTCCCAGCAGTAATTTCATCATAAAGTATATCCTCGAGGTGTGATCATGCGTCCGTTTTTAACATAAGTTTCTTTGTTACCAACGATAACGATTGTCGTCATATCTACCAAAGTTTCATCCAAGTCTTTGATAGTCGTCAAGATGATTTCCTCATCCTTACGGCCAATGTCCTTACCGATACCGACAATCGTATCCTCTGATTTGTACTCAGACATGATAGAAAGTGCTTTTGTCAGATGGTCTGGACGTCCTTTACTCCGAGGGTTATAGAGGCAGACTACAAAGTCACCTTGAGCTGCGGCATGTAGACGCTTCTCAATCATTTCCCAAGGAGTCATCAAGTCACTCAGACTGATATGACAGAAGTCATTCATAAGAGGAGCTCCCATAGCAGCAGCGGCACCCAGACTAGCTGTAATACCTGGAACAACCTTAACTTCTACATCATTGGCATCTCCCAGCAATTCTAAAATCAAGCCAGCCATTCCATAGACTCCGGCATCTCCACTGGAAACAACTCCGACATTTTTGCCAGTCTCTCTAGCCAAATCAATAGCCTTTTGACAACGGTCGATTTCCTGACGCATACCATTCGCTACGAGCTCCTTGTCCTTGACCAAATCAAGAATCAACCGCATATAAGTCGAGTAGCCGACGATAATTTCACAATCGGCTATAGCAGCCAATGCTTCTTGTGACATCAATTCTTCTTTACCTGGGCCTAATCCGATAACGTATAGCATATATTTTTTCTCCTTTATGGGTATGATAAAATTTTATAAGGGCAGTTGGTTCATAAGACCGTCTGCTCTTTTTGATTTACTTTTTGGTTATTGCTTTTGCAAGCGCATAGGTACAGCCGTTCTTGGCAAAGCGCTCTGTCAGGACTTGACCCTGACTGGCCAAATCTGCGCTGGCCAAGGCGACACTGCCGACTCCGACTGTCTTTTTGACAAATTCTGACTGAGGATAGCGGTCTGCTACGACAGACAGCTCCTCCTTGCTAAAGGTCTCAAAGGGACAGCCCAATTCCTCAGCCAAGGCCAAAATAGCTGCTTCGTCCTTCTTGACATCAATGCTGACGATTTTGGAAATCTCACTGGCAGAAATGCCCTGCTGCTGACAAAATTCCTCAAAGCCCTCTCGGAAGACAGCAGGAGACACATCCTTTCTCGCTCCAACTCCTAAGATATAGGGTTGAGGATAGATGAGAGCCAGATTGTCTCTTTGAATGTCCTTTTTTTCTGTAGTCAGCAGAATCAGCGGGTCTGTTCCCTTGAGAACAGCCGCAAGTTCTTCCTCATCCACCAGAGTCAGACCGCGAAGATCGGTAACCCAATCCTTTTCCTGATAGAAATAGACTTTTCGGCCGCTGCCTAGATAGCTGTTGAAAGGTTTGATGAACTCTCTCAATTCCGGTCGCCAGCCATTGACTGATTGGGCCAGATTGTCCAGAGCTGTTACATTCTGCACATCTGTCGCTGTCGTGATAACAGGATTGGAACCGAGCAATTCTGCGATGTCTAGCGTCACTTGATTGGCTCCGCCTAGATGTCCGCTCAGCAGGCTGATGACATTGGTCGCTTTCTCATCCATGACAACCACTGCTGGGTCAGTCGCTTTGTCTTTCAAGACCGGAGCAATAGCTCGCACAACTGCCCCGATAGCCATGATACAAATGAGGACATCCACTTCCTGAAAGAGCTGACCAAGCGCCTCAATCACACGTCCTTCGATGGCAATGACCCTGTCATCTGCCAAGCGAGGCGTCGTATAGATAGGAATTTCCTTGCCCAACTTTTCTCGCAGGGTCAGAGCCAAGTCCTTGCCGACCGCTGTCACTGTTGCAATTGCGTAGCGAGGTTGAGAATTACTTGGCATGGCTGCTCTTCCCCCGTCTGAACTCATGCTGAAAATCTGCATGGTAGAGCTTGGAATAGTAGAATTCCTGACCTAAAAAGTCACCGACCAAAATCAAAGCTGTCTTTCTAATCTTAGCTTCCTTGACTTTCTCAGCAATGTTAGTCAAATCGCCAAAGACCTTCTTTTCATCCGGCCAAGTCGCCTTGTAAATGACTGCTACAGGCGTTTCTGGAGGATAGCCACCCTCGATTAGCTCGCTGACAACCTTTTCAATGCCTTGAACGGACAGGAAGATGGCCATAGAGGTCCGATGCTGAGCATAGCTTTTCAGGGATTCCCGATCTGGCACAGGCGTCCGGCCAGCCATCCGAGTGATGATGAGGCTTTGAGAAACCTCTGGCACGGTATACTCTGCCCCGATACTGGAAGCAGCTCCCAGAAAAGAACTGACGCCCGGCGTACAGTCAAACTCTATGTCGCGCTTCTTCATCTCTTCGATCTGCTCTCGAATGGAGCCATAAATGGAGAAATCTCCCGTCTGCAGGCGAACTACATCTTTACCAGCCTTGACTCCAGCCTCCATGACATCGATGATTTCCATCAAGTGCATGCTAGCGCTGTCGTGAATCTCAGCCCCTTCTTTACAGTAGTTCAGCAGGTCTGGATTGACCAAGGATCCCGCGTAAATGACCACATCAGCCTCAGACAGCTGCTTGTAACCTTTTAGCGTAATCAGCTCCACATCACCTGGGCCTGCTCCAACAAAATGTACTTTGGACATCAATTAGCCTCTCTTTCTTTTTTCTTACAGGAAACGATAATAGTCGGATTCTGAGGCTTGAAATAGTGCCCCTTGCCTATACCTGTCCAGCGACTAGCCTGAACTGATACAATCTCTAGATCCTCCCAGTCCATCTGCTCCGCTATTTGAGCTGCTTCCAGAGCATTCTCCAGCAGGATAAAGTTCAAGACCAGCCGACCGCCCGGCTCCATGAGCTGGGCACACCAGTCAAAAATCTCCTGCATATTGCCTCCAGTTCCTCCAACAAAAATGGCATCAAAACTACCTTCCAGCTCAATCGGAGCCAGGCCTTGATGGAGACGGACATTGTGGCAGCCAAAGTGCTGGATATTCTCCTGAGTCAAGGCCACCGCGTCTTCATTGCGCTCCACTGCTACCACTTCCAGTTCTGGATAGGTTCGAGCTGCCTGAATCGTGACACTGCCAGTTCCAGATCCGACATCCAGCATGCGCTTAGCTCGATGCAGCTCCAACTTATCCAAACTGATGGCTCTGACTTCTTCCTTAGTCATAGGGACTTTAGCCCTGATAAATTCCGAATCCCTCATCTAATACTACCACCACATTCATTTCATATTCTCTGTCTTCTACCTCACTCGCAGGCAGAATAGTAATGCGCTCATCTTCATAACTCAGCTGCTCGCCGATAACTATTACCTTATCCAAGCCTCTTTTAACAGCCTCTTGAGCAATCTCGTAGGGGCCAACTTTCTGATCGGTCACCATAAAGACTTTTGACAGACTCATAATCAAGTCAAAGTTAGGCACCTTAGCATGGCTACTCGTCAGATAAGCATCGTTCATCGGCAGAGCAATCCTACTGGCCAGATACTGCATGGCACTGATTCCCGGCGAGATGACCACGCGCCCCTTGAACTTCTCTGACAGCCATTTGCCCAAACCGTAAATTAGCGGGTCGCCTGAGGCCAGATATAAAATTTCCTCATCCTCACCAAAGCTCTCCAGCAATTCTGCCAGCGCAGCTAATTTTTTAGGAGGGACTAGGCCCTTATCCTTATAAGCCGGCGGTAAAATTTCCAGATGGCGTTCACTTCCCAAAATGCGGTCAGCCTTTTCAAAATAGGCTTCCTGTCCCAGAAGACCATAGCTCGGATCTCCCGGACCAATTCCGATAACATAAATCATGTCCATTCCTCCTTTATCTGCTCTAAAGGCTGGGTTGATGCCAAATAGCCTTCCTCAGTCCCAAAGACGACCACCTCAATACTGACTTCTGGCTTACGATAGCGGAGCAGACGCTCACTTCTAGCCTTGATCTTATCCGCCAAGACCTGATAGACACCCTCATAAGAAAATTCTTTAATGGCTGTCCCAGCTGCCTCGGTCGTCAAGCACTTATCCACCTTTTCCAGCAGCTCAATAGGCGCCCCCATCAGGGCCAGATTAGCCACCAGCGTTTCCATACGGGCATCCGAGTCCTTGCTGTGGGTAGAGAAAATCCCAGCAGCTACTTTGACAAACTTGCCCATGTGACCGATCATCAAAACCTTGGTAAAGCCGATGCGCTGCACTTCTTTGAGGACATGTCCGACAAAGTTACTCATATTGACGATGCGCCCAGCTGGAATCCCAATGCTGTTGGTCGCAAAATCTTCACCATAATTCCCCGGTACCAAGACGACTGAGCGATGTCCTTGATTATAGAGCATGGTCAGTTCAATCGTGATGGACGCTTTCCAGCTGTCCTCGGACATTGGATTGACAATCCCTGTCGTTCCCAAAATTGAAATGCCACCTACAATACCTAGTCTGGAATTGTAGGTCAGCTTGGCCGTTTCTTCGCCGCCAGGAACGGAAATGATAACCCGTGCTCCACAGTTGGGACCGATAATCTCACGGACATGCTGCTCAATCATCCGTCTAGGAGTTGGATTGATAGCTGCCATGCCGACATCGCAAGCCAGCCCCTTCTCGGTCACGCGCCCGACGCCCTGACCTCCGTCAATCTCGATTTCCGTCTGATCTGGTAAAAGGGTCACGGTCGAATAAATCAAGAGACCGTGTGTCGCATCCGCATCATCACCGCCATCTTTTTCAATGGCCGCTGTCGCTTCTTCTGGTCCAAAGGAAGGATTGTGAACATCCATGGTCACTTCCACGCCTGAAGCCGTATGCACAGTGACCTTTTCTTCTCTTTCCTGATTTAAGATCATGCTCAAGGCTGCAACAGTCGCTGCCGTCGCACAAGTACCAGTTGTAAAACCTTTTCTTAATTTCTTTCCATTGACATAAGCGTATTCATCCATCATTAGCCCTCTCCTTTCTCCGGAGCCTGCTTTTTATCTGAAACACTGTAACGCTCATAGTCCGTAGTGCCTAGCTTGAGCTGGTAGAGAATGGCATTGACCACAGCTGCTGCGATGGTACTGCCGCCCTTTTGCCCCAATGCCGCAACAGAAGGCACAGAACTTTCATGGAGTTTGAACTTGGATTCTGCCGCTCCGACAAAGCCGACTGGAACCCCGACAACCGCATCCGGCTGCAAGCTTCCCTCTTCGACCATATCCAAAACCTTGAAGATGGACGTTGGAGCATTCCCAAAGACAAAAAGTTTTGGACCGTCCACTTTAGCTGCATATTCTACAGCAGCCATGGAGCGAGTAATTCCCTTTTCCTTAGCTTCCTGAAAGACTGCCGGCTCATTGACCAGACAACGGTAGGAAACACCTAGGTCATCCAGCAATTTCTTATTAAAACCGCCCAAGACCATGGTTGTATCCGTAAAAATGGTACCCTTGTTTCGGAGGACGTAGAGGATTTTCTCAATAACCTGATTGGAAAACTTGATATTGTAGAGGTAGTCAAAGTCTGCACTGGTAAAGACAACCCGCTTGAGCACTGCCTCTTCAAAAGGATCCGAAAAATGAATATCTGGATGCTCTTGGTCAATAATTTCCTGAATCTTGCTGAAACTAGCTTCTTCAATCTTGTGCGCTGCTTTTAGATAGGACATCTAGTTCTTTCCTCCTTCTTTACTGGATGGTGTAGAGTAGCGGACATAGTCATCCGTCACCACTTCTCTCAGCTGGTAGATAATGGCATTGATAATGGCTACTACAATCGTGCTGCCGCCTTTTCTGCCGAGATTGACAAGGGCCGGAAGACCTGACTGAAGCAGTTCTTCTTTTGACTCTTCGACATTGATAAAGCCGACTGGAACCCCAATCACTGCATCAACTTCTACCAATCCCTGCTCTGCTAGCTCAATCAGATAAGATAAAGCCGTAGGAGCACCACCGAAGGCAAATACTTTAGGACCTTCAATCTTAGCTGCTATCTCAACTGCTGCCATAGCTCTGGTAATCTGCTTTTCCTTGGCCAGCGCAACCACTTCTTCATCGCTTATCAAACAACGATAGCTCACACCCAGCTGGTCAAGTACGCGCTTGTTAATCCCATTGAGAGAGATATTGGAGTCTAGCAGGATAGTCCCCTCAGCTCTGATTACTTCTTCTATTTTTTTAAGGACATCATGCTCAAAGCGCATGGTGTAGAGATAATCGAAATCTCCCGTCGTATGGATAGCCCTCTTGATAATGGATTCTTCCATTTCCGAATGGAAGACATAATCAGGATCTTTTTCAGTAATCATAGACTGAATAATTTGAAAGCTCTTTTCCTCGATAGAGGAAGGATTTTGGATATATGTCATAGTATACTCCTATAAATATGCTTGCTTTACTAAATAAAAAAGAGTGAACAAGATTAAACCTGTCATGGTACTTGTATAAAGCAGAGAGATAGCCGTCTGAATATCATCTGCCTCAACCGATCTGGAAGCCTCTCCAATAGTCGGCTTCTCAATCAGCTCTCCGTGATAGACATGCGGTCCGCCCAGCTGAATCCCCAAAGCCCCAGCCACAACTGCCTCTGAAAAAGCACTGTTGGGACTAGCATGCTGGTAGCGATCCCGCCAGCCAATCCGCAGGGCTCCTTTGACATCCAGCAGTAAAATCTGACTGCTGAGAATCAAGAAAAGCCAAGTCAAACGCGCAGGAATCAGATTGGCCAGATCATCCATCTTGGCAGATATGAGACCGATTTTGCGGTATTTCTCCGTCTTATAGCCCACCATAGAGTCCAAGGTGTTGATGGCCTTATATGTCATAGCTAGAATGGGGCCGCCTAAAAAGAGGCAGAGCAGAGGTCCGATAACCCCGTCACTGGTATTTTCAGCCACCGTCTCAATCGTCGCCTTGCTGATTTCCTCTGGTGTCAGCTGGGAAGTTTCACGGCCGACAATCATACCAACTTGCTTTCTAGCTTCTTCCAAAGTGCCAAACTTGAGCCTATGGTAAACCTTTTGGGCCTCAAAAGCCAGACTTTTAGCCGCCAGACTGGCATAGGCCAGATAGATCCAGACGATCCAGTAGAGGACAGGATGAACCAGACCAGCCAACCAAAGCAACCCGTAGCTGACTCCCAGCGCCAGTCCAACTGTTGTTAACCAGAGGAAAAAGCCAAATAGATAGGGCGAAAACTGCCTTTTCTCCTGCAAGCGCATGCATAGATAAATATAGGAACCCATCCACTTGACTGGATGAGGCCAGCTATAGGGGTCGCCAATCAGCCAGTCCAGCAAGACGGCCAAAAAAATTGCAATGAGTGTCATATCAGTTCGCCTCTTTGATATAGTTCAGCCAGTTGGCTAGCAGCTGCTCGTCCTGATAAAAATGAACATGCAAGTAGCTGGCAAAGGTCCGGCCCTTTTGATAACCGCCTGTCCAGGCAGCTACGACCTGACCGTCTCTGGCCTTCTCTAGCTTGAGGACCGTATCTTCCTCCGTCTCAAAGACTGAATGGTGAAACTCATGTCCCCTGACCTCTGTACCTTTAGGACCAAAAAGACTGTCTACCTGCGTTTCTGCTTGGCAGTAGCCAAAGCTTTTCAGGCCGGGGGTCATCAGGCTCTTGCCCTTGAAAATACCGACCATTTCATAGACCTGACCCTCTACTTCCAGCAGCTCTCCCAGATACATGAGGCCGCCGCATTCTGCGTAGATTGGCCGGCCCTGCTCGTGAGCTTTCTTAACCGAAGCCCGAAAGTCAGCATTTACCATCAGCTCCTGAGCGTAGACTTCTGGAAAACCGCCGCCAAAATAATAAGCATCTGCAGCTGGCAGTTCCTTATCTTTCAGAGGGCTGAAAGGCACTAGCTGGACATTGAGGTCTCTTAGAAAGTCTAGATTATCTTCGTAGTAAAAGTGGAAAGCATCATCCAAAGCATAAGCCAAAGTCAAGGGCTGATCATTATGGATATGAAAAGGGTTTGTCATCCGCTTATCGGGCAGTTCTGCCTTTTTCAGCAGCCTGTCTAGATTTATATGCTTGGCTGCTGCCGCTCCCAACTCCTCAAATCGACGGTCCAGATCTTCCATTTCTACGTCAGGGATTAGACCCAGATGGCGCGATGGCAGCTCTGCTGTCGCATTTTTAGGGAGATAGCCCAGCACTTCTACATCAGTATAACGCTCAATGGCGCCCTTGATGAGTTCATAATGGTTCTGTGAAGCCACCCGATTGATAATGACCCCAGCAATATCCAAGTCCGGATCAAAAGTCGCAAAGCCATGGACCATGGCTGCCGCCGAGGTGGATGTTGCCTTACCATCAATAATCAAGACAACCGGAATGCCCAACTTTTTAGCAACAGAAGCAGAAGACGCACAGTCTTTGTCCGTTCCCAGACCATCAAAGAGCCCCATGACTCCTTCGACTACTGCCACATCTGCATCTCCATGCCATTTGTAGTAGGACCAAGCCAGACTCTGATTGTCCGGTATCATAAAGCTGTCCACATTCCGTGAAGGCCGCTTGGTAATCCGACTATGATAAGCTGTATCAATATAATCAGGTCCTACCTTATAAGGCTGGACCTGATAACCTCTGTCTGCCAGAGCTTTCAAAATCCCTAGGGTAACTGTTGTCTTTCCGACACCGCTGGAAACACCAGCCAGCATAAATTGCTTCATTACTTTACTCCAGATTTGCTGATAAAAAAAGTACTACAAAAAAATAAGGAATTTTTATTTTTTGTAGCACCGTTGCTCACTTATATGTAGAGCAAACACCCCGTTGTGTTCGCTTTCAGTTCTTATATTAAATTTATTTTAATATAAAGCATAAAAGCTGTCAAGTTTTTAATAGAGCATCTGCGAAAAAAGTCAGGATTTTAGAGCGTCTTCACTGAAAACTGAGCATTTTTTACAATTCTGTTAAATTTAAAAAAACATCAGAAAAACGAACATTCCTGATGTTTTATTTGAGCATCAACCTGCATCTTCCTCGACAAACTGACTATTATAGAGATCCGCATAGAAGCCATTCTGATCCATGAGTTCATCATGGTTGCCCTGCTCGATGATATTTCCATCGCGCATGACCAAGATAAGATCCGCATTACGGATAGTAGACAGGCGGTGAGCAATGACAAAGGAAGTCCGACCCTCCATGAGTTTGTCCATGGCCTTTTGAATCAGCTCCTCCGTCCGCGTATCGACTGACGAAGTTGCTTCATCCAAGATCAAGAGCGGTGCGTCTTTCAGCAGAGCACGAGCGATTGTCAACAGCTGCTTCTGACCAACTGATAAGTTGACCGTATCATCCAGCACCGTATCATAGCCCTGCGGCAGAGTCATGATAAAGTGATGAACACCGACCGCCTTCGCTGCGGCAACAACTGCTTCATCCGTGACATGCTCCTGATTGTAAATCAAGTTTTCTCGAATAGTTCCTTCAAAGAGCCAGGTATCCTGCAAGACCATTGAAAAGGCATCGTGAACCTCGGAGCGTTTCATATCCTTAATATCTATACCATCAATGCTGATACGCCCTTTATTAATTTCATAGAACTTCATGAGCAGATTAACGATGGTCGTCTTACCAGCACCCGTCGGGCCGACAATGGCAATCTTCTGTCCAGCTTTGGCCCGGGCTGAGAAATCATGAATAATCGTCTGGTCTGGCTTGTAGCCAAAGAAGACATCTTCAAAGGCAACATCTCCCTTGACAGCAGTAAGCTGCTGCTCTTTATGCTGGTCGTCTTCCATCTCAGGCTCAGCCAGAAATTCAAGGACACGAACCAGTGCTGCACCAGCCTGCTGCAAGACAGTGATTCCTTGCGCAATCTGTGACAAAGGCTGAGAGAAGGTCCGCACATAAACCATAAAGGCGACAATAATTCCGATACTAATAGAGCCATTAATCGCCAGAGCAGCACCGACCAAAATAACCAGCACATAGGCGAAATTACCTGTAAAGAACATGAGCGGCATCATCATGCCAGAGATAAATTGAGACTTCCAAATACTGTTATAGAGATTATGATTGAGAACTGCAAAGCGCTCCTTTGACTGCTCAATAGCATTATAGCTGGTAACGACATTATGACCGGAGTACATCTCCTCCACATAACCGTTTACCGCAGCCAGATCGTTTTGCTGGGCGGTGAAATAGCCCTGAGACTTGCCCATGATGAGACCGACAAAGACAAAGCCTAATATAGTAGCCAAGATGGTTACTAAGGCCAAGATCCAGTTCATAAAGAACATGGTCAAAACCACAGCCACCAAGAGCAGGCTGGCAGAGATAACGTTACCTAGACTCTGGTTGAGGGATTGGCCGACCGTATCTACATCATTGGTCACGCGCGACAGAGTATCCCCCTGAGAATGACCATCGAAATAGCCCAGCGGCAGCTTATTAATCTTCTCTGCAATGGCCGTCCGCAGTCGCTTAGAGAAATACTGGATAACCGTACTGATGATAAAGGACTGGCCGTAGTTGAGCAAGGCTCCGACTGCATAGAGCACGGTCAGCAGAAGTGCAATCTCAGACACAGCTTTTAAATCAATGCTGGTAGCCAAACCTTCAGAGATAAGATTGGTAATTTCTTTTAGTTTATTTGGCCCATAGACTGTAATAATGTTTGACAAGACAGCTCCCACAAATGCCAAAGCAAGAGGAAGCTGGAAGCCTTTGAGATAAGGCCGTATCTGGCTAAATAATGAAGGCTTCTTATTTTCCATTTTCTAATTCCTCCTTGGATAGTTGTGAGTAGGCAATTTCTTGATAGACTTCGTTGCTGGCCAAAAGCTCTCGGTGGGTACCTTGACCGACCACCTTACCAGCATCCAAGACCAAGATTTGATCCGCATCCATGATAGTAGAAATCCGCTGCGCTACGATTAGCTTGGTCATATCCTGCGTCCGCTCAGCCAGTTCTTTGCGCAAAATGCGGTCTGTCTTATAGTCCAGCGCTGAGAAAGAATCATCAAAGATGAGGATTTCTGGCTTACGAGCCAATGCTCTGGCAATAGCCAAACGCTGACGCTGGCCACCAGAGAAGTTGGTTCCGCTTTGAGCCACTTCAGCTTTCAGCCCCTTTTCCTTCTCTTGGACAAAGGGCTTAGCCTGTGCAAGGTCAAGAGCCTCCCACATTTTCTGCTCATCCAGCGGGCTTTCTTTGCTTTGACCCAAGTCCAGATTGCTCTCGATATCGCCAGAGAAAAGCACCGCCTTTTGCGGGATGTAGCCGACCTTATTATGCAAGTCTTCCAGCTGGTAATCCTGAATATTGACACCATCTACCAGAATCTCTCCTTCAGTTACATCGTAGAAACGAGGAATGAGATTGACTAGCGTGGATTTCCCTGAACCAGTTGAACCGATAAAGGCCACGGTATCACCAGCCTGCGCTGTAAAGCTAACATGCTCAATGACTGCTTCTGAATTCTTGGAATAGCGGAAGGACACATCTCGAAAGATCACTTCTCCCTTGCTATCCGCTGCTGCCTTAGGCTGTTTCGAACTGGTGATAGAAGAATGCAGGTCCAGTACTTCATTAATCCGGCCAGCCGATACAATGGTCCGAGGCAGGACAATGAAGAGAGCACCCATAAGCAAGAACCCAATCACAATCTGCATAGCATAGGACATAAAGACGACCATATCACTGAAGAGTGGGAGACGCTCCTGCAGCCCAGCCTCCTGGATCAAATAAGCACCAATCCAGTAAATCGCCAGTGTCAAGCCGCTGGAAATCCCCATCATAACTGGATTCATCATGGCCATCAGACGACCGATGAAAAGATTGAGTCGGGTTACTTCATCATTGGCCGCCGCAAACTTCTCATCCTGATAATCCTCAGCATTGTAAGCCCGGACCACGCGAATCCCAGTCAGACTCTCTCTAGTGACGCTATTTAGCTTATCGACCAAACGCTGCGCCACTGATTGCTTAGGAAAGGCCAATGTAACCAAAACTACTGTCAGCAGGATATTCACTATAACAGCAATAAGCACTGCTGTCAGCCAGTTCTCGGACTTACCGATAATCTTGGTCATAGCCCAAATCGCCATAATCGGTCCCCTGGTCACCACCTGCAGTCCCATGGTAATTAAAGTTTGCACCTGAGTAATGTCATTCGTTGTCCGAGTTAGCAAACTAGGAATCGAAAATTTCTTAATCTCCGTCTGCGAATAGTCTAGCACACGGTTGAAAATATCGCTCCGCAAACTCTGGGTAAAGCTAGCTGCTATACGAGCGGCAAAAAAGCCAACCACAATAGCTGACAACAAGCTAGCAAAAGACAGGCCGATCATTTTCAGGCCTGGCTCCCACAAATCTGCTAAACCAGTCCCTGGCGTTTGCAATAGCTCTGTAATTGTTGAAATATAAGTCGGAACTTCTAATTCCAAATATACCGTTAGGAAGGTGAAGAGCACACTGAGAACAATCATGCTCACTTCCCTTGCCGTCAGCCGTTTAAATAACTTAAACATCTTTCCCTCCATTTTCTAAACTTTCGATATTCTGATAAAACTTGGCCATGACTTGAGAAAAAATCAGCAGTTCCTGCTCAGAAACACCATTCAAAATAGAAAGGTTCATTTCATCAAAAAAGTCACGGATTTTTTTCATTCTTTCCTGCGACTGCGGAGTGAGACGGATATATTTAGCCCGCTTGTCTGTCTTGCCCATTTCCAGCTTGATAAAGCCATTCTTCTCCATCCTTTTCATTAAGTTAGAGGCCACCGATTTGGAAATATCCAACTCCTGCTCAATATCCTTGATAAGGGTATCCTTCCCCTCTTCCATACGACAGGCGACAATATGCAAGACCTGCCCCTGAGGCCCAGCCATGGACTCAATCCCTTGCTCCTTGGCAAGCTTTTCCGCTATGAGATGAATCTTTCGTCCAAAACGCTTCAATTCCAGTAAAGGCTTATCCATACCTGTATCCTTTGTAAAAATAGTTTTCGTGAGAACTATTTTAACACAAGAAAAAAGAAAGTCAAGAAAAAAGTTTCCATGAGAACTATTTTTTCAACAAGAAAAAAAGCGAAGAAAATTTCTTCACCCTTCCTTTCAAACTGACAAACAGCCTAAAAATTGATTGGTCCCGCATTAAAATTTTGAAGAAGAAGCGAGGAATAGAGACCCTCCAATGATAAGGAGAATGCCTGCAATCCAGCCTATAAATGGAATGGGCGCGATGTTGCTGCTTCCGACGATAAGGAGGACGCCCGCTGCGACACTGAAACGCATTTGACCTTTGTAATAAGCCAAGGAAGTAATTCCCAAGCCCAGAGCTGCCAATTTAATCACCGCTCCCAGTAAATTCAGGCCAGAATCACCTAGTAGGGCTGAAAAAGGAACAAAAAAGATATTCGAGAGCAGCAAAATAGTCCCTCCAATCAAACCAACCAGACCGCTTATCAGTGCTAAAGTTTTTGTTTTCATTTACATCTTGCCTCCTTCAATATTATTCTGCTAATTATCTCTAATTTTAGACATTTTTTGCAATTTTGTCAAATTTTTCTAAATGATAATCCCTTCCAAATGATCCAATTCATGCTGGCAGATTTGGGCAGGCAGGCCTTTCAAAGTCATGGTCTGCTGCTGCCAATTTTTATCCAGATAATCGACTGTGATTTCCTGATAGCGTTGAGTGGGACGGCTTCCAAGCAAGGACAGGCAGCCCTCTTCTGTCTGATAAGGGCCTGACTTAGAGCGCAGCACCGGATTAAACATGACTACCGGCACCAAACCATATAGAAAGATAATGACTCGCTTAGGTACGCCAATCATATTGGCTGCGAGCCCTAGACAGTTTTCTCGATTGGCCTGCAGAGTATCCTGCAAATCTTGAGCCAGATAAAGGTCTTCTCTACTAGCCTGCTCTGATGGCTGCTGCAGGAAGAAAATATCTTTGACAATTGGTTTTTCCATTATTTTTCCTCATAGAGAAGGGCCTGATAAATCAGACCCTATAAACTTATTTTGAGTGGCGCTCGCTAACTTCTTTAGCCAGTACAAAATTCCCCAGTGTTGCGGAGCCATTTCCAGCCACAGCCGGTGTCACGATATAGTCACGAACATCGGGTACTGGCAAATAGCCATTCAGAAGAACTGTGAATTTCTCACGAACCCGATCCAGCATGTGCTGCTGAGCCATAACACCGCCACCGAAAACGATGACATCTGGACGGAAAGTCACTGTCGCCTGAATAGCCGCCTGAGCGATATAGTAAGCTTGAATATCCCAGACGGAACTATTGAGTTTAATATTTTCCCCACGAACTCCGGTCCGCGCCTCTAAGCTTGGACCAGCCGCCAATCCTTCCAAACAGCCATTGTGGAAAGGACAAACGCCATTGAACTCTTTTTCCACATCCATAGGGTGCTTAGCTACATAATAGTGTCCCATCTCTGGGTGACCTGTCCCCCCTACAAATTCGCCTCGCTGGATAGCGCCAGCACCGATTCCTGTTCCAATCGTATAATAGACCAGATTTTCAATACGGCCGCCAGCATTGTTGCGGGCTACTACTTCACCATATGCTGAGCTATTGACATCCGTCGTGAAGTAAATAGGAACATTGAGGGTCCGGCGCAAAGCGCCAACAATGTCCACATTAGCCCAGTGCGGCTTAGGAGTAGTCGTAATAAAGCCGTAAGTCTTTGAGTTCGGATCAATATCAATTGGCCCGAAAGATCCAACAGCCAGACCAGCTAGATTGTCGAAACGAGAAAAGAACTCAATCGTCTTGTCTAGCGTTTCAATAGGCGTGGTCGTTGGAAACTGTGTCTTTTCAACAACTTCAAACCGTTCATCGCCTACAGCACAGACAAACTTAGTGCCACCCGCTTCCAAACTTCCATACAATTTTGTCATTATAAATCCTCTTTTAACATTTGATTTCTACTCTATTCATTATAGCATATCTCTTGCAGACTTCTTGCCAAAAACTTTCCTTGGTACACTCTTATAGATAGACTCATGTTATTAGAAAAAACGAACAAATCAACTTTTGTTCGTTTTCTAAATTCCATTAGGCTTTCACTTCAATAACTGCGTCGCCTTTAGCAAGAGCTCCTTCTGCTACTGGAGTCACAGAAGCGTAGTCAGCAGTGTTTGTAACGATGACCATAGTCGTATCATCCAGACCAGCGGCTGCAATTTTCTCAGCTTCAAATGTTCCCAAAACATCGCCAGCTTTGACCTTGTCGCCTTGAGCAACCTTTTGGTCAAAACCTTCGCCGCCCATAGATACTGTATCAATTCCGACGTGAATCAGAATTTCAGCACCATTAGAAGTTTTGAGACCATATGCATGACCAGTCGCGAATGCAATCGTAACTTCTGCATCAGCCGGTGCATAAACCACACCTTGGCTAGGCTTGATAGCAATTCCTCGTCCCATCGCTCCGCTAGAGAAAACAGGATCATTAACATCGCTCAAAGCTACTGCCTGACCAACAATTGGAGAAATAATTGTTTCATCTTGGAGGGCGTTTGTTTCTTCAGCAACTGTGTCATTAGCTACTTCTGCTCCTGCTGCTTCATCAGCTGTTGCGGCAACAGCTTCTGCTGCAAAGACATCTGCCGCTTTTGTCTTACCGTAGAAATAAGTCAAAGCAAAGGCAATCGCAAAAGCAATAACTTCACATAAGAAATAGAATGGAATGGACTTAGCATCAATTGAAAGGAATCCAAGGAAACCTGCCGAACCAAGAGACACAGCAACGACTTGGAGAAGACCTGCAAAGAGAGCTCCTACTGCTGACCCGATAAGGGCACAGAAGAATGGGAATTTATATTTCAAGTTTACACCAAAGAGAGCTGGCTCTGTAATACCCAAGAGGGCTGAGACACCTGCAGATGATGCAAGACCTTTAGTTTTAGCATTCTTAGTTAAGAAAAAAATTGCAAATGTAGCTGCACCTTGAGCAACGTTGGCCATAGATGCGACAACAAAGATAAAGTCACCATGACCGCTACCATTTCTCCAAGCTGAAAGCAATTGCGTTTCGATAGCTGGGAAAGATTGGTGAAGACCAGTCATTACGATTAATGAGTAGGTTCCACCAAAGACGCTCATGCCAATAAAGCTTGTTGTATTGTAGAGCCAAACGATGGCATCTGTAATACCGTTAGATACCAATAACATCACTGGACCTACGACAGTAAACGTCAAGAATCCTGTAATCATAACTGATAGCAATGGTGTGAAGGTGAAATCAACAGCTGACGGCAATTTCTTGTGGAAGAATTTTTCAAGATGAGCCAAGATCCATACAGCAGCTAGAACCGGAATTACTTGGTAAACATAACTTGTTTGTGTTACATGATAACCAAAAATATCCCAAAATTTTTCAGCCCCTCCAAGATCCGGTGTCGTCATAATCATACCGATTGCAGCACCTAGGAACTGGTTAGCTCCAAAGCGCTTTGCGGCTGAGATACCAACAAGAATTGGCAGGAACATGAATGGTGCCGCAGACATAAGCTGTATCATTGCTGACAGGCCCTTAATAGCTGGAACCATTTGTTCAATTGATTGAGGCCCAAACAATCCTTTTGAGGTTAGGAAATTACGAAGAGCCATCAAAAGACCGCCTGCAACTAAGGCTGGAATAATAGGTACAAAAATATCGGACAAGAGTTTAATCAAAGCCATAATAGGATTAAATCTCTTTCCACTAGCAGCAATCTGCTTCAAATCATCAGTTGAAACTTCTTTAAGACCAGTTTCTTTTATAATCTCAGCGTAAACAAAGTTTACATCACCAGGACCAATGATAACCTGATATTGACCATCTGTTTTAAAAGTCCCTTTAACATCAGCATTATCGTCCAATGCTTTTTGATTAATAATACTGTCATCTTTCAACACGAGGCGCAATCTAGTTGCACAATGTGCTGCTGCCACAAGATTATCTTTTCCAACAGCCTCAATGACCTGTTTTGCAACTTTTGAATAATCCATTTGCAAAAATCTCCTTATAAATATTTTTAACTTTTTGAAAGCGATTTTATCATCTTTACGAATATTATTTTACCATGATTCAAAAATATGTCAAGCGTTTTACAGAAAAAATATTTTTTTACTGTTAAATGTTGATTTTTCGACAGAAAACGTTTACTATAGTAATAAGAAATAATATGATTCGGAGGACAAAAGATTGGCTTGGACGACTGAAAAACGCTACAAACGCTATGAAGACTGGACTCAGGAAGAGCTACAGCACATCAAAGAAAACATCGCTAAATCTCCTTGGCGGGCTAACTACCATGTGGAGCCTCAGACAGGTCTGCTCAATGACCCCAATGGCTTTTCTTATTTTGACGGCAAGTGGGTGGTTTTCTACCAAAACTTTCCTTTCGGAGCAGCTCATGGGCTCAAGTGCTGGGTACAGTTGGAAAGCGATGACCTAGTTCACTTCACAGAAACTGGTATTCGGGTGCTGCCAGATACTGCTCTGGACAGCCACGGCGCCTACTCTGGCTCTGCCATGCAGTTTGACGACAAGCTCTTTCTCTTCTACACTGGCAATGTTCGTGATGAGAATTGGATGCGCCATCCTTATCAAATCGGTGCCTTGTTAGATAAATCAGGTAAGCTGGAAAAAATTGACAAGGTCTTGATTGAGCAGCCTGCTGAAGCGACCGACCACTTCCGCGATCCGCAGATTTTCAACTACAAAGGGCAATTCTATGCCATTGTCGGTGGGCAAAATCTAGACAAACAAGGCTATGTCAAGCTTTACAAGGCTATTGATAACGACTATACCAACTGGGAAGTCGTCAGCGATTTAGACTTCGCCAATGACAAGACAGCCTATATGATGGAGTGTCCAAACCTAGTCTTTATCAACGACCAACCAGTCCTGCTCTATTGCCCTCAAGGTTTGTCTAAGGACGTACTGGATTATGACAACATTTATCCAAATATGTATAAAATAGGTCAATCGTTTGACACAAAAAAAGCTGCTATGATTGATCCTAGCCCTATCCAAAATCTGGACTACGGCTTCGACTGCTACGCGACCCAAGCCTTTAATGCACCTGACGGTCGCGCACTGGCTGTAAGCTGGCTAGGCTTGCCTGATGTGGAATACCCATCTGACCGCTTCGACCATCAGGGAACCCTCTCTCTTGTCAAGGAATTGACCCTGAAAGACGGCAAGCTCTACCAGTATCCAGTGCCTGCTATCAAGAATTTACGAGCAGAAGAACAGCCTTTCGCTGCTTTGGCAGAAAGCAAGAACAGCTACGAACTAGAACTGAATCTCGCTGCAGACACCGAGCATGAAATCGTCCTCTTTGCGGACAAGGAAGGCAAAGGCCTGCGAATCAACTTTGACCTCAAGGCTGGTCAAGTGACCGTTGACCGCAGTCAAGCGGGTGAGCCATTCTCTCTGGACTTTGGAACCAGCCGAAGCTGCAATATTGACAAAGAAGCTACAAATGCTAGTATATTTATAGATAAATCAATTTTTGAAATTTTCATCAATAAAGGAGAGAAAGTATTTTCCGGCCGTGTCTTCCCAGAAGAAGACCAAACAGGTATTGCCATTACCAAGGGCAATCCAACCGGTACTTACTATGAATTAGATTATGGTCGCAAAGCTAACTGATGTAGCAAAACTTGCAGGAGTCAGCCCCACAACTGTTTCCCGCGTCATCAACAGAAAAGGCTACTTATCTGATAAAACGATTTCTAAGGTTGAGGCAGCCATGCGAGAGTTGGCTTACAAGCCTAACAATCTGGCGCGCAGCCTCCAAGGAAAATCGGCCAAGCTAATTGGACTCATTTTTCCTAATATCAGCAATGTCTTTTATGCAGAATTGATTGACAAGTTGGAGCATGAGCTCTTTAAACAAGGCTATAAAACCATCATCTGCAATAGTGAGCATGACTCTGACAAGGAGCGCGAATACCTTGAGATGTTGGAAGCCAATCAGGTGGACGGCATCATTTCTGGCAGCCACAATCTAGGCATCGAGGACTACAATCGCGTGACTGCTCCAATCATTGCCTTTGACCGGAATCTCTCACCGGATATCCCAGTTGTTTCCTCAGACAACTATGGTGGCGGAGTGCTAGCGGCTCAGACCTTAATCAAGGCTGGAGCTCAAAACATCATCATGATAACCGGTAATGACAATTCCAACTCACCAACCGGCCTGCGCCATGCTGGCTTTGCTTCCGTCCTGCCGGACGCACCGATTATCAATGTTTCCAGTGATTTTTCTCCCGTCCGAAAGGAAATGGAAATTAAGCAAATTCTGACTCAGACCAAACCTGATGGCATTTTTACATCAGACGATCTGACAGCCATTTTAATTATGAAGGTCGCTCAGGAGCTGGACATCCAGATTCCTGAAGATTTGAAAATCATCGGCTACGATGGCACCTACTTTGTGGAGAACTACTACCCGCAGCTAGCAACGATCAAGCAGCCACTGAAAGATATCGCCCGTCTCTCTGTAGACCTACTCCTCAAAAAAATTGCCGGTCAAGAAGTCCAAACGACTGGCTATTTTCTGCCAGTCAGCCTCTTGCCTGGTAAGAGTGTTTAACACAGATATAAGCAAGCAAAGACGACATCCATTATTGGAAGTCGTCTTTATTTAGCCATAGTCTAAAAAATTTCTCACAGGGCAATAATCAATTATTACTCTTTCTTTCTAAAGGTTAACAAACCGGCCAGGAAAGCAAGGAAGCCACCTAAAAGTGCCAGCAGGGAAGTGCTTGTTCCCGTTTTTGGCAAGGTTTTTTCTGTTTGGTTATTCGCTTCTTTTATTTCTGAAGCCAGAGGTTTTTGCGCATCCAAGGATAAAGCCTGAGGCTGAACATTGGCTACAGAAGGGGCAAACAGTTGCTCTTCTTGAGTTGTTGGATCTTGGGATTTTTCTTCCTGATCGGGGTTCGCTTTTCGAAGTCGCAAAATAGTCGCTGTCAGCGGAGCTAGAGCTAAACCGTTGCTGTTTCTGGTGACACCTGCTGGATCAGAAATGGCTGTCACTCCTGCCATATTGCCATCTGCCACAACTTCTGCACCTGCTAGATGCTTGTAGGCTTCACCAAAGTTGAATTGTCGTTCCTTGGTGTCCGCATTGACAAAGACTGCATAAATATCGCCATTTGACGCAACTACTTGGTAGCCGAGTACAAGGTCTTCTTTCTCAATACCATCCGTACCAGGCTGGGTGATGAGGGTCACATTTTGCTCCACTTCATCTTTGGAGCTGCGGGTAAAGGCATCCGTTGATTTCCGCAAGGCAATCAAGCCTTTCATATAGGCACGACTCTTGGCATTTTCAGGGAACTTCTCTGAATCAGTCGCCTTGGTCCAGTCAAAGTGGTTGACCGCGTCGCTCGAATCATAAGAATCATGAATGAAATACGGATAGTCAAACGGCGTGCCGTCCTCATTAGTCAACAAATGCGCTTTGTTTGGAACCTTGTCTTCTGAGACAGGATATTTATAGGCAGGATCACGGAATTGCTTGGTCCGGCCGTACTCTTGACCAGAGTGGATAAATGGTGTCCCTTGCGAAGTCAGAATCATCAGATTTCCCAGACGCAGGCGGCGATGAATCTCCTGATAATTGGCAGCTAGTGCCGGATCTTTCTTGATCGACTGGGCAATGATATCAAAGAGCGTCAGATTATCATGAGCGGCGATGTATTGGATCACATCCCCCGGTCTATCCGCCTCAAAATTGGTTGGCTGCGCTTTGATGTTTTTGAAGACATTTTCCACACTACGCTTGCCACCAGTGATAAAGGCTGGTGTTCCCTCATTTGGATAACCTGATTTCAAGGTGTTGCGAATATCATCTGAGAAGACCGCTACCGTGTCTGTTGACTTCATCCAAGATTGGTCAGCAGGCTGGACAGCTTTATTTTCATCACCTGTATAGGTCTTCCAGCCCTCACCTAGCATAATGAGATTTGGGTTGAGCTTCTTGGCTTCTTCAAAGGCTTTTTGGATGGACTCAGCATCGTGATCCCCCATCATATCAAAGCGGAAACCATCTACCTTGTACTGCTCTGTCAGGTACTTGATCGAATCCACCAAGACCCGTCTGCTCATATAGTGAGTAGTACCCAAGCGCCCACCGCCAAAGCTGGATCTCGGTGTGCCATCCGCATCCATAAAGTGGTAGTAATTGGGCTCCAAATCTTCAAAGATAGAGGTCTTAGCCGTATGATTATAGACCACATCTAGGATAACGCCCATGCCGCGCTTATGAATTTCGTCGACAAGGTTTTTGAATTCCTCAATGCGCTTGGCTGGATTTGTCGGCGCGCTGGAGTACATACCTGTCAGCGAGAAGTAGTTTTGCGGATCATAGCCCCAGTTATAGTTGCTGTTGCTGGAAGCGTACTTGTCCATTCGCTCAGCATTTTTCAGCTCATTTACAAAATAATAACTGAGAACTGGCAAGAGCTGAACGTGGGTCACTCCCAAGTCTTTCAAATAATCTAATTTCTCAATGAAAGCTGAGAAAGTTCCAAATTGAGATTTCAAATCTTTTGAAATAGCTGGATCTGAAGTAAAATCACGAACATGTGCCTCATAAATCAAGGCATCCTCCCGCTTCTTAAAGTTCGGAATATTAGCATAGGTCAGGTCTTTCGGTCCATATTCACTTGGATCTACAAAAGCTGCCTTGGCAATCTTGTAGGCATCCCCCTTGTCCGCATCTTCACTGTTCCAAGCGGCTAAAGACTTGGCATAGGGATCCAGCACAAGAACTTTTTTGCCACCGCGAGTAATCTCATAATGATAGAAATACCCTCGATAGTCTGAAATACCTAGGCCGCTCTCAGGTGTCAAGCTGCTGGTCCATGTGCCAGACTCTCCTCTCTGCATAGCCAGGCGACCAACAACCTTATTCTGATCTTCTTTGTCATAAACTACCAAATCGACTTGGTCCGCACTTGGTGACCAGAAAGTTAGGTCCACTTGTTTGCCCGCTTGAGAAACACGCGCTCCCAATTCACCATCATACTTATAAATACTATCCTTCAGCTGCCAGTTCATGCTGGTTTTGAATTGATCATTGCCATATTTGATAAGATAAGGTGACTGAGCTTGGTTAAAATCACCAATGAATTTGGCACTTTTGGTCTTAGAATCCAGAACTACACCTTTAACAGCAACTTCATTGCCATCTTTGTCCGTAATCTTTAAGTTCTTTAAAATGTCCTCCTTTTTAGCATTTTCTAAGGTAGAAAAGCTGGCTTCAATCTCGGTCAAGCCAATATGCTGGGCTCCCGTCATGCGAATATCATTGACAAAGTAAGGGTTTGTATAAACTGTCGGATCCGCATCACGCAAGAAAATTTGGCTGTTTTTCTCCAAGTTAGCGAAATTATAATCCTGATTTTGAATCTTCACATCATCTCCTGATTTGCTTTCGTCTAGAAGCAAAAAGCCAATCATCTTAGCAGCATCTTTCAAAGGAACATCTACATAGCGACCGTATTTCCCAGTATTTTCAAAATCCACTCCATCAGGCCAATTCTTGCTTGGATTTTGGACATCTCCCCAGAGCCAGAGTGACTTCTTATCATACTGGCCATCTGTACGATAGTAGTTGATTCGAACCATCCCTTTTTTCAAAGGCTCATAAGTATGAGGTTGATAGTCTGTGTCAAACCAAACCTCATTCATCTGCGGGCTGAGCAGTTCAACTGTCTTATCACCTGTAATATTTTGCCCAGCTGTATTATTGATTAAAAGGCTGATTTTGCTTCGTTTTTCGGCCATCTTGACATCAAGATAATAGCCGTAGTCATCTTCTTTAGCAGTCGCAAAGCTAGTCGCTCCGGTCGGCCAAGCTCCCTTTTGGCTAGAAGGCATCTCAACATCATCCCAAGTCCACAAGCCCAAGCTGTCTAGATTTTGTGAAGGCAGGGTTTTGAAATGAAAGCGAATATTGCCTTCTGCGATAGCATCTTTCGCGGAAGCTTGCGGCTGACTAACGGGTTCTTGCTTGTCTTTTTCACTTGGATTTGCAGCTTCTTGACCAACTGCTTCTGAACCTGCACTAGCTGGAGCTTGATCTGCTAGCACACCAGTTGGAGCAGCCTGCTCTGAAGCCCCCGCTCCTGAACTATCTGCCTCTCCAGTTTTTTCTTCATTTGCTGAATTAGGTTGGGCTGCTGCATTTGCATCATAGACTGCTTCTGTTGCTGGGCTGACCGATGTGCTCGTTTCATCCGCTTGGACTAATTGGGCATTTCCCAGTAGGAAACCTGAGGCAATGACAACAGAGGCTACTCCTACTTTTAAGCGACGGATGCCAAAATAATGACGCTTTTCGCCCATCTGAGACTGTAGGTGATAGTTATTTTTCATAAACAGAAAACTCCTTTATTTTTTCTTATAGAGAACATCTATGCAAACGTTTTCTGTATTTATTATACCGATTCTTTTTTAAGTTGTAAAGGCTTTCAATAAGAGTTTTTCTCACTCAGATACTTCATGCTCTCTGAGCAGATTTTGATGAATTATTTCTGATTTAATCTCTAATTTCTAGTAAACAAAAAGGTCAAGACACTTGTCTCGACCTTCATTTTATTCAACGATAAATTGACTCAAAATCCCATTGATGAACTTACTGGACTTTTCGTCAGAGAATTGCTTGGAAAGCTCAATGGCTTCGTTGACTGCTACCAGCTGTGGGGTATCAAACTCCGTAATCTCAAAGATCCCCAGACGCAGGATATTTTTTTCGACCAACGTCAGACGATCTACTGTCCAGCCCTTTTTGAGGTGCTGGGCAATTTTCTTGTCCAAGTCGTCCTTGGACTGGACCACACCGGAGACCAGATTGAGCAAGAAGGCTGGAATATCAGCTTCCACTGCATTGTCAGCATCTTCGTCCTTATCATACGAATAAGCAAAGCGACAAGCTTCTACAAGATCCCCTTCATACTCTAGGCTCATCAGGGCCTGAAAAGCCCGCTGGCGCAGACCTCTTCTGGATTCCAACAGTATATCAGTCATTGAGGAAGTCCTCATCAAATAGATCTTTCAAGTCTGGCTTCGGTGCCTTTTCTGGAACAATGCCTGCCACATGGATATTGACAGCAGACAGCTCTACCTCAGCCATATCAAAAACTGCGCTTTTTACAGCCTTCTGGATTGCTACTGCAACAGTTGGAACGCTGACACCGTATTCCAAATACAGGTAGATATCTACAGTCACATCACCTGTCTCATCTGTATGGAGCGATACTCCACGACCGAGTGAGCGCATAGAAAGACTGTCTGACATACTCTTATTTGCGAAGGAATAAACACCTTCTACCTTTGCCGTTGCAATGGCAATGATTTTTTCCAAAACACGTGGCGCAATGACGATTTCACCTAATTGTTCAGCTGCCATAGTTATTACCTCTTCTATATTATGCGCGAGAAACGTAAGTTCCTTCTGCAGTGTTGATGATTAATTTTTGTCCAACTTCGATGAAGTCTGGTACGTTGACAACAAGACCTGTCTCAAGTGTCGCTGGCTTACCAGATCCGGTAACAGTAGCTCCCTTAATAGATGGCTGAGTATCTGTCACGACCAATTCAACTGTTGTCGGTACTGTCACACCAATCACTTCTGTTCCGTAGAACTGGATTTTCACATCAGAGTTTTCAAGGATGAATTTCAATTCTTCTTCTACATTGACTACTGGAATTTCATATTGGTCATAAGTCTCAGTATTCATGAAATAAGCAGTGTCATCCATTTTGTACAAGTATTGAGCTGGAACAGTTTCAATAATGGCTTGTTCAAATTTTTCTTCTGGACGGTAGCTGGTATCGAAGGTAGAGCCAGTACGAACATCGCGCAGTTTCATCCGCATAATCGTATTTCCCTTACCTGGTTTGTGGTGACTTGCTTCCAAAACGCGGATGAGTTTTCCATCAGCTGTTTCGAAGGTCATTCCAGCTTTCAGCTTACTTGCTTCAATCATTCTATATTACCTCTTTTTAAAATTATATTTCTACTTATTCTATCATAAAGCCTGATAATTCTCAAATAACAATCAACTCCAATTGGTTGCAGCTACTAAATTTTCAGACTTAATCTCCATACCAAACCGTACACTTACCTCAGTCTACTGGAACGATATTTCCATCTTCATCTTTCTTGACATGGACATACTTGCCATCCACCTCAATATAAAACGTTTTTGCTTTACCTTGAGAAGAAGATGCTTGTTGCTGAAGTTCTCCACCTAGAGCTTGTCCAACATTCATGCCCATCAAAAGATTCATTCCGTTTCCGCCTTCGTTTTTAGCCGCAGCAACCAAGGCTTCATTACGCGCCCTGCGTTCTTCAATCTCAATCGTATTGTATTTCATAGCCGCTAATTCACTATCAAGCTTGCGAACAGTCACCATGCTATCTTCATCATAGCTTAAGTCTTCAAGGAGGACATTGGTTACTTCCAAGCCATATAAGCTCACCCAAGTCTGATTAACCTCTTGTTTTGCTACTTCATTAAAGACTTCTTGATTAGCATTAAGGCTATAGATATCCACTTGGTTCTCAGCAGTATACTTTGCAATTGCTACCGCAATCTTTGGCGGCAGGTTTTGTCGCAAAGTCCCTTGTGCTACATCTTGCAAGGTAAATGGCTGTTCCGCTGTAATCTGACGACTTACAGAACTAATATAAAAGAGAACAGGATCCGCAATTTTCACATCATACAGACCATAAAAACGAATACTTAACAGCTGTTGATAGCGTTCGCTAAAGTACTCAACTGGATTTTGTGTGCCAAATTTATTCCCTGTAAAAGGCTGAGTTCGGAAATAAATGATTTCTTGCTGGGTTACAACTTGACCACCAAAGGAGAAGCGATGCTTAAAGTTCTCCCAAGTTCCCTTGATACCCTCTTTTTCTAATAACCAAGTGTTGTCTCCAGCCTGCCATTCATGACTTCCCGGTTCTAAAACTTCTCCCAAGAAGCTTCCATTGTTGACCAATAGAGCCACATATCCTTGTGGAACAATAACTAGCGAGCCATCCGTTAAAAGCCCTGTATTCTGATTGCCATGACGAGATTGACCATCTGGATCTTTGGTCAAAATTCTCCCTTTGATTGCTAGTGCCGTTTCTGGAACAGATTCAGGCAAAAACACTGCTTCTTTAAATTGACTATCACGAAAACTACTAATACCCCCAGAAAGGGCTGCTTTAATAAATCCCATAATTACTCCTATTTATAAAATTCAATTTCATCAACAACATCATAAGTATCCAGAACCCAGTCTTGAGCGGTTCGAATCAAGGAAGCCTGACAATACTCGCACTTACTACCAGAATCAATCGTCAGCGGCGCCCCACAATTAGGACAATGATCGCTGGATACATCGTCTTTCGCAATTCCTTCGGTCTGAGCTCCATGCACACGAATGAAGTTCATTCGATAAACTGTAAACAATTCTTTGCTTGGATCACCTTCAATAATCCGACCTGTTTCATCATCTTTAATATAGTCTCTCATAGTAGATGAAAGGATGACTTCTAATCTATCATGACCTTGTGGATTTGGATAAAAGTCTTTAATTTTAGAATCTTCTACACACACCCGTTCCAAGACATTGGTCGTTTTGGCTCGAATATGTTCCTGTAACTGCGTTCGGTGTTGCTCATATAAACTCGGACTTTCTAAATTACGAACAGAAGCCCAATCTTTTTCTGTCCAAGCAGACTGAAGGTGAAGGTAGACAGCTTTCGCTTGAGACAAGAAACTTTCTTCATCAAAGTAAGGATCCAATCTTTTCAGTTCTCTAATTGCTTCTTGATTATTCTGAATCTGTCTTCCTACTCTCTCTTCTGTGGTCATTTCCACGTCATTGCTTGAATAGATATCACCACCCATTCCCTTCACAATCTTAAAAAATATACCGCCAACCGCAACAATAGCAACGACACCTAGAGCCCCAGAAGATCCTAATCCTGCCCCAGACTCTGAGCTCGAACTGTAACTACTCGTTCCTCCCGACCAACTACTTCTTCCTGATCGATTGCTTCCTCCTGACCAGCTACTTCTTCCAGACCGATTGCTCCCTCCAGATTTTCTGCTTCCGCCACTCTTAGAATTACCCACACCAGCATCAACTGTAGGAGCTAAAACCAATAGTAAAGCAAGAAGACTTGCAACAAACGCTAAAGTACTTTTTTTCATAATCCTCTTTTCATCCTTATAAAAAATAATAGGGGTAAGAATACAATATTCATTTTATATAACAATCAACTCTTTCGGCGCAAGAGTTAGGACTTC
Source organism: Streptococcus sanguinis (assembly GCF_003943735.1). Taxonomy (GTDB): domain Bacteria; phylum Bacillota; class Bacilli; order Lactobacillales; family Streptococcaceae; genus Streptococcus; species Streptococcus sanguinis_E. Next base: position 362,529 of record NZ_RJMV01000001.1, read on the forward strand.
GCAGCCTGTTTCTGTGATGAGAAGATCATCTTCGATGCGGACGCCGTATTTGCCATCCAGATAGATACCTGGCTCATCAGTCAGGACCATGCCCGCCTCAATCGGCTCTTCTGACTTGCCAAAGTAAGGAATTTCATGGATATCCAAGCCGATACCGTGGCCAATCCCATGGCTAAAATAAGGACCGTAGCCAGCATCGTTAATAATCTGGCGCGGAATCCGGTCAAAATCAATCCGGCTAAGACCAGCCTTGGCTGCATCTATGAGAGCTTGATTGCTGCGCAGAACAATATCATAAATCTCCCGCTCCTCGTCCGTCACCTGTCCCACATGAACAGTCCGCGTCATATCGCTGACATAGTGGTTGTAGTAGCAACCAAAGTCCATGGTCAGGGTTTCTCCCTTTTGAATGACCTTGTCACTAGCCACACCATGAGGCATAGCAGAGCGGTAGCCCGAAGCAATGATAAAATCAAAAGAGGCACCTGAAGCACCTAACTGGCGCATACGGGCATCTAAAAAGTTCATAACCGCCAGTTCTGTCGTCTCACCAGGCTTGATAAAATCCAGCACATCTAGAAAAGCTTGATCCGAAATCTGACAGGCCTTGCGAATAGTCGCGATTTCTTGCTCATCTTTAATCATGCGCAGATTTTCAATAAAGCCCGTCATGGGAACCAACTCGTAGGCAGAGAAGACACTTTCCAACATTTTGAAGTAAGCATAGGAAATCTCATCCTCAAAACCGATTTTTTGCAGCTTGTCATCCGCAATAATCTTGACAATCTCTCCAACCGCGTCGCGCGATTCCACAATATCAAAACCTTGGACTACTCCCTTGGCAATCAGCGTATAGCGTGCATCCGTTAGGAAAATCCGTCGTGTTTTGCTGATGAAAACCGTCGCTTCTGTCCCGCTGAAACCAGTCAGATAGTAAATATTTTTTAGATTGGTTACTAAAACAGCATCGCATTCTGTCTGAGCCAATGCTGCTTCAAACTTTTCAACTCTTGATAACATGAGGCACCTCCATGAAATAACTAAACTTATTATATCAAAAAACAAGTCAAATAGGACATTTTTTTACAAGTCCTATCTAAGGCGTAAATCTGACGAGCATTCTCCGACACGAAAAATCCCTGTTCTTAATATCAAACAGGGATTTGATAAATTATTTCACGTGCAGCTTGCCTTTCAAGTATTGCCCGGTATAGCTGGCTGGATTAGCTGCGACTTCTTCCGGTGTCCCCGTCGCAATAATCGTACCGCCACCGACACCGCCTTCCGGTCCCAAATCAATGATATGGTCAGCTGTCTTGATAACATCCAAATTGTGCTCGATAACGAGTACTGTATTGCCATCGTCCACAAAGCGTGATAGCACTTGAAGGAGCTTGGCAATATCTTCAGAATGCAGACCCGTGGTCGGCTCATCCAAGATATAGAAGGACTTACCAGTAGAGCGCTTGTGAAGCTCGCTGGCTAGCTTCATCCGCTGGGCTTCACCACCTGACAAAGTGGTGGCTGGCTGCCCCAGAGTCACATAGCCTAGTCCCACATCCTTGATAGTCTGAAGTTTGCGGGCAATCTTGGGAATATGCTGGAAGAACTCTACCGCATCATTGACCGTCATGTCCAGAACCTGAGCGATATTCTTCTCCTTGTAGTGAACCTCTAGAGTCTCGCTATTATAACGGGTACCGTGGCAGACCTCACAGGCCACATAGACGTCAGGTAGGAAGTGCATTTCAATCTTGATAATCCCATCACCCGAGCAGGCCTCACAGCGACCGCCCTTGACATTAAAGCTGAAACGCCCCTTCTTGTAGCCGCGAATCTTAGCTTCATTGGTCTTGGCAAACAGATCGCGAATATCGTCAAAGACTCCAGTATAAGTAGCTGGATTAGAGCGCGGTGTCCGGCCAATCGGACTTTGGTCGATATCAATCAGTCGATCCACGTGCTCAATGCCGCTGATTTTCTTGAACTTACCTGGCTTAGCAGAGTTGCGGTTGAGTTTTTGGGCGATGGCTTTTTTAAGGATAGAGTTGACCAGCGTTGACTTGCCGGATCCAGAAACTCCTGTCACAGCGATAAATTTGCCCAAGGGGAATCTGGCCGTGATATTCTGCAAGTTATTTTCCTGAGCTCCTGTCACTTCAATAAAGCGGCCATTGCCTACACGGCGGTCCAATGGCACTGGGATTTCGCGCTTACCTGACAGGTATTGGCCAGTGATAGATTTCTTGCTCTTGGCCACTTGCGTAGGAGTACCAGCTGCGACGATTTCACCGCCAAAAACACCGGCTCCTGGTCCCACATCAATCAACCAGTCAGCCTCCCGCATGGTGTCCTCATCATGCTCAACCACAATGAGGGTATTTCCTAGGTCGCGCATCTTCTTGAGGCTGGCAATCAGACGGTCATTGTCACGCTGGTGCAAGCCAATAGAGGGCTCGTCCAGGATATAGAGGACGCCACTCAAGTTAGAACCAATCTGAGTCGCCAAGCGAATCCGCTGACTCTCACCTCCTGATAGAGTCCCAGCCGAGCGAGACAAAGTCAGGTAATTAAGACCAACGTTATTGAGGAAGGTCAGGCGGTCATGAATTTCTTTAAGAATAGGCTGCGCAATCGTAGCTTCATTGTCAGTCAAGCTAAGCTTGTCCAACTGAAGCAAATGATCAGCAATGGACAAGTCTGAAATCTCACCGATATGCAAGCCGTCTTCGCCGCCAACCTTGACAGACAAGGCCTGAGGGCTGAGTCGATAACCATGACAAGCCGCACAAGTCAGCTCATTCATATAAGCCCGCATCTGCGTCCGAGTAAAATCACTATTGGTCTCATGGTAGCGACGGTTGATATTGGTGACAACCCCCTCAAAAGGAATGTCAATATCGCGCACGCCGCCAAATTCATTTTCATAGTGGAAATGGAACTCTCGTCCATCTGAGCCAAAGAAAATCAGCTGCTTTTCTTCCTCAGTCAGCTCCTCAAAAGGCTTGTCCATATCAATGCCAAAGGCTGCCATGGCCTGTTCTAGCATCTGCGGATAGTAGTTGGAGGATATGGGATTCCAAGGCGCTAGTGCTCCTTCGCGTAAGGTCTTGCCAGCTTCTGGCACAACCACATCTAGATCCACCTCCAGCTTAACCCCCAGACCATCACAGTCCGGACAGGAGCCAAAAGGCGCATTGAAAGAGAAGAGACGTGGCTCTAGCTCTGGCACCGTAAAGCCACAGACTGGACAGGCATAATGCTCAGAAAAGAGCAGCTCTTGACCGTCCATAGTGTCAATCACCACATAGCCCTCAGCAATCCGCAGAGCTGCTTCGACCGAGTCAAAGAGGCGGCTGCGCACCCCTTCCTTGATAACAATTCGGTCTACCACGACCTCAATATCATGCTGCTTGCTCTTAGAAAGCTCTGGCACTTCCGTCACATCGTAAATATCGCCATCCACGCGCACACGGACATAGCCGTCCTTCTGAATCTTATCAAAAACGGTCTTATGCTGGCCTTTTTTCTTGCGGATGACCGGCGCTAAAATCTGCAGCCGCTGCCGCTCTGGCAATTCTAAAACCTTGTCAACAATCTGCTCAACAGACGAAGCTGTAATAGCCCCATGACCGTTGATACAGTATGGCGTCCCAACACGAGCATAGAGTAGGCGCAGGTAGTCATTGATTTCGGTAGCAGTTCCTACTGTTGAGCGGGGATTTTTACTGGTCGTCTTCTGGTCGATGGAAATAGCTGGGCTGAGACCATCAATCGAATCCACATCCGGCTTTTCCATATTGCCCAAAAACTGCCGAGCATAGGCCGACAGACTCTCCACATAGCGGCGCTGCCCCTCAGCATAGAGGGTATCAAAAGCCAGACTGGACTTGCCTGAACCAGACAGACCAGTCACCACAACCAGCTTATCCCTCGGGATTTCTACATCAATATTTTTTAAATTATGAGCTCGCGCTCCATGAATCACAATTTTATCTTGCATCTTGACCTCGTTTCACTTATAAACCTTCTCCATTATAACAAATTTTTCTGCAAACTTTTGCCCCAAAAGCCCGAATTTGTAGTATAATAGTACGGTATGCAAAAAAACTCTGGAAAGGAAAATGATTATGAAGCAAGTCTTTTTATCTACTACGACAGAATTCAAAGAGATTGATTCGCTCGAATCGGGCACCTGGATCAATCTTGTCAACCCTTCCCAGAGTGAATCAATTGAAATCGCCAACGCCTTTGGTATTGACATTGCAGACCTGCGAGCGCCGCTCGATGCGGAAGAAATGTCTCGGGTTACGATAGAGGATGAGTACACGCTGATCATCGTTGACGTGCCCATCACAGAGGAGCGGAATAACCAGACTTACTATGTCACGATTCCCCTTGGTATTATCATCACGGAAGAGGCTATTATTACCACTTGTTTGGAAAAATTACCTCTGCTGGATATCTTCATTCATCGGCGCTTGCGTAACTTCTATACTTTTATGAAGTCACGTTTTATCTTTCAGATTCTCTACCACAATGCTGAGCTATATCTGACAGCTCTGCGCTCCATTGACCGCAAGAGTGAGCAGATTGAAAGCCAACTGCACAAGTCCACACGAAATGAAGAACTGATTGAGCTCATGGAGTTGGAAAAGACCATCGTCTATTTCAAGGCCTCCCTTAAGACAAATGAGCGAGTGATTAAGAAGCTGACCAGCTCCACTAGCAATATCAAGAAATATCTGGAAGACGAGGACTTGCTGGAAGACACCTTGATTGAGACCCAGCAGGCCATTGAAATGGCTGATATCTACGGCAACATCCTCCACAGTATGACGGAGACCTTTGCCTCTATCATTTCTAATAACCAGAACAATATCATGAAAGCCTTGGCTCTGGTGACCATTGTCATGTCTATCCCGACCATGATTTTCTCAGCCTATGGGATGAACTTCAAAAATAACGAACTGCCTCTCAACGGTGAACCACATGCCTTCTGGATTATTATGTTCATCGCCTTTGCCATGAGTGCTTCGGTTATGGCTTATCTCATGCACAAAAAACTATTTTAACCATTAGAAAGAACGCCTATGTCACAAGTATCCCTCGACAAACTCAGCAAAAAAAACAAAGAATTTATCCATATCGCGACTAACCAGCTTTTACAAGACGGCAAATCCGACCAGGAAATCCAGAACATCTTAGAAGGCATTCTGCCGGAAATCCTGGAAAATCAAACCAAGGGAATCACTGCCCGCGGCCTCTACGGAGCCCCGACTACTTGGGCAGCTTCTTTGACCGCAAAAGAGCGCTATGATGCCGAGAATCCAAAGGAAAATGACGATCCTAAATGGATGATGCTGGACTCTGTCCTCTTTATCTTTGGTTTCTTTACCCTCCTGACCTCTATCGTCAATCTGGCTTCCTCTCAGCCATCTGTCTATGGACTGACGACTCTCGTACTCGGAAGCATCGTCGGTGGCCTTTCTTTCTATGCTCTCTACCACTTTATCTACCGTTTCTACGGACCAGATAAGGACCGTAGCCAGCGCCCTAAACTGCTCAAGTCTATCCTTACCATGGCAGCGGCTATTCTCCTCTGGAGCATGTCCATCGTCCTGACTAGTCTCCTACCTGAATTCCTCAATCCCCGCCTGTCCAATATCGTAGTTGCTATTGTCGGCGCTATTACCCTAGCCCTGCGCTTCTATCTCAAAAAACGCTTCAACATCAAGAGCGCGACTATGGGACCGACGAGATATTAATATCACACAAAAAGAGGTCAGTGACCTCTTTTTGATTTGTTTCGAAAATATTTCCAATAAAGAGAGTAGGGAATGGGCAAACTGAGAATCAAGCAAAAGCGATTGACAACAATGTCCGCCTTTCCTGCGCTGTTAAAATGAATGGGAACCTGCTCTGGCAGCAGGCAGATAATCAGAAATAAGGTTACTGCTAAGAGAAACAAAACGAATAAATCTTTCTTTTTCATTAGCCATGGACCTCCTTAAAATATCCTTGTTTTATTAAATGCCTATAAAGAACAGCTGCCAAGAGAAAAAGTCCAAGAGCTGAGATTCGCAGCGAAATCTCCAAGTCCATACCAAATAGTAAGGATAAACAAAGAGGGAACACAAGAACCAAGATGCCAATTCCTCCAGACAAGATAGTCGAAAAACTTTGCTTAATAACAATCATTTCATTGTCCCAGATGAACTTAGGATAATGAAAATTGACCACAAGTCCCTGAAGAGCTGTAAATAGAGAATAAGCCAGTGAAACAAGGACCAAATCCACTACTTGCAAGCCTCCTAGCGAGAAACGCCAAACCAGAACAGGCAAGCCCAGCAGCAAGGCTGTGAAGTGTAAGGACACCGTCAAGGCCAGCTTTGCCATCATTATCTGCCTCATAGAAACCGGGAGTGTCTGAAGCAGCCAAATCTCTTCCCCCTCCAAGGAAATACTGACAGCTGCAGGATTGGAAATACTGAGACAGCCAGCCAGTAATAGGGGTAAAAATTCTCGGCTATCTCTGAGTCCAATCGAAGAAAAGAGGACATCAGGAGTCATAAAACAAAGCGAGATGGCTAAAACGATGATTAAAATGGTTCCCAGTCCACTATTGAGCATATAAAGATAGGAACTCATAAAATTCGAAATTTCTCTCCTATAAAGAGCCATAAAGGGAGACTTCTGCCGGCTTCTATAGACTTTGCTTTCTGACTTCACCCCTGTTATCATCTGATTTATTTTTAAATAATTTCTACTTAAATACCTTAGAAAAAGCCCTGTCAGCGCAAAAGATATAAGCATCAACAGAAGGCTAGCCCACAAAAAATGCTGAGGGTTAAAAAACAAGCTTGCCGGAGGATAGAGAGAAGTCAGCTGCTTGGTAAGCAAGAGACCAACATTTTCCGCTGACAGTCCAGCTCTCATAGCCCACAGACTGCCTGTTGCCAGCCCCAAAAGCAAGAGGAGAGAAAAAAGGAAGGCAACTAGATTTTTATGAGTGACCTTTGAGGCTATGTAGGCAACGCACAAGCCAAGTAAAGATGCTAAACAGAGAGGTAAAAGAGGAACAAATCCCATTAAAAGCAGATAAAGAAGCAACTCCAACAAGGACGCACCATAACCAAACCAAACGAGGCCTGCTGGGAGCATGAGAAGGACGGCAAACACACTGTTCAAAAGATAAAGAAAAGCATATTTCTCACAGACAATATCTCTAATACTGAGCGGTAATACGATGAGCCTGTCAAGTTCCTCTTGGTCAAACAAGATGCCATTTGACTGCATCAGACTAAAAAAGAAAATAATAAAACTAACCAAGGCAATCATATAGGCTGGAATCAAATTTGCCTGCCCCAACTTGACTAAACTCAAAGCCGTCAAAAGGTTATAGCCTGAAAATAGAAAAACAAGCAAGAAGAGCAGGCCAAGCTTAAAATACTTGCCCAACCTTCGTCCTTTCCTTAAATCATTAAGCGAAAATGTGCTGTATAATTGTACTTTTAAAAGCAAAAGAATATTAGTCATCTTCCTGTAACTCCATAAATACTTGTTCCAAACTGGATGCCCCCTTAACTTCAGAGGTCCTTCCATTAGCCACCAAATGTCCCTTTTGCAGAATAGCCACCTTATTGCAGAGTTCTTCCGCAACCTCTAAAACGTGAGTAGAAAAGAAAATCGCATGCCCTTGATCGGCTAACTCTCTCATGATCTGCTTAAAATAATATGCGCCTTTCGGATCTAAACCGACAAAAGGTTCATCTAAAATCAGTAATTCTGGCTCATGCAAGAGGGCCGCTATTAGTGCCAATCGCTGCTTCATTCCATGTGAATAAGCTGATATCAACTGATCCAAAGAAGTATTCAACTCAAACATTTTAGAATACTTTTCTATAGCCGCTTGCCTCTTTTCCATAGAGACTCTATAAATATCTGCTACAAAGTCCAAAAACTGCCTTGCAGTCAGATTTTTATAAAGGTCTGGGTTATCCGGTAGAAACGCCATCTTTTTCTTACAAAGCAAGGGCTCCTTACTGATAGAGTGCCCACAGATATAAATCTCTCCTTTATCAAAATCATGAATCCCAACAACCGACTTAATGGTAGATGTTTTACCTGCTCCGTTTGCGCCGATGAAGCCATAAATATCCCCAGGCTCCACCATCAGACTAAGATCATCCACTGCCTTCTTACCGTTGCTATATACTTTTGTTAAATGTTCTATTTTTAACATGAATTTCTCCTTTTATTCAAACTGACATTTTGTCAGTGTTAGCCTAAAATTTTTTAAATATCAGGATTAAAAGATTGAAGTCTCGAACTGACATTTTGTCAGTTCCACTTCTAAATAAAAGGCAGAAAACTGCCGATTATTCTAAAAAATAGATTCCTCTAATCCTAAGCTTCTTTCTAAGATTGCCTGGAAGCTGGTGAGATAATTCTGCAAAGTCTCTGGTTTTTCCTGACTCATCTTGATATCATTGGACACAAAGACGTAGGCAGTCATGAGAAAAGAAGCCGTTTCATGCGGATATTTCAAATGAAAATCTCCAGATTTCTGACCTTCCTCCAAGATATGAGTAAAGAAAACAATCATCCGCTCACAGAGTCTATGATAAAAGCGATCCAAGACATAGCGATTTGTTTCTAAATTGACGGTTTCCTGCAAGACTTGATTTTCCTGTGTTCTGCTCTCCTCTGGGATAAGGGTCGCCTCAATAAAAGTTCTGATTTTTTCCTTGGCTCCGACATTTGGCTGATAGCTGATTTTTTCTAGCTTTCTCAGCAAGGGCTCAGAGTTCTTTTCAATCAGACAATAGAGAATATCTTCCTTATCCTTAAAATGATAGTAAAGCAGGCCTCGAGAAATTCCAAGCTTATCAATAATGTCTTGAGTCCTTGTCTTTAGATAGCCCTTTTGGGCAAAGAGCTGCAAGGCTGCAGACATAATCTCCGCCCGCCGCACCTCTACTTCCTTGACATCACGCATGATTTCTGCCTCCTTGTGGTCAGTATAGCACTCCACTGACATTTTGTCAATGACAAAATAAAAAAACAGCAAGCTAGAGCCTGCTGTTAATCTAATTAGTCTTCATTTACGAAAGGCATCAAAGCCATTACGCGAGCGCGTTTGATAGCTGTTGTTACTTTACGTTGGTTTTTAGCTGAAGTTCCTGTTACACGACGAGGAAGGATTTTCCCACGTTCTGAAACGAAACGGCTAAGAAGCTCAGTATCTTTGTAATCAACATATTCAATTTTGTTCGCTGCGATGTAATCAACTTTTTTACGGCGTTTGAATCCGCCACGACGTTGTTGAGCCATGTGTTTTCTCCTTTATATTATAGTTAGATTCGGTCCTTAGAAAGGTAGATCGTCGTCTGAGATATCCATCGGGTTAGAATTGCCAAATGGGCTCTCATCACGAGAAAAGTTCGGTACTTGGTTAGACGAGTCTGCACTGCCATAACTTGGAGCAGAGCTGCCGCCGAAGCTGTTCCCACCGTAACCGCCAGATGACTGACCTTCACGATTAGAGCGACTTTCCAAGAGTTGGAAATTGTCCGCAACAACTTCTGTGACATAGACACGCTGGCCTTGCTGATTCTCGTAGTTACGCGTTTGAATACGGCCTGTAATTCCGATCAGGGCTCCTTTTTTAGCCCAATTTGCAAGATTTTCTGCCTGCTGACGCCAGATAACAACATTGATAAAGTCTGCTTCTCGCTCGCCACTTTGATTTTTAAAGTTGCGATTGACAGCCAGAGTAAATGTTGCGACCGCTTGGTTCTGCGGAGTATAGCGAAGCTCGGCATCACGGGTCATGCGACCCACCAGTACAACGTTATTAATCATAGTCTACCTTCTTAAGCGTCAAGTTTGACGATCATGTGACGAAGAATGTCAGCGTTGATTTTTGAAAGACGGTCAAACTCTTTAAGAGCTGCATCGTCGTTTGCTTCAACGTTAACGATGTGGTAAAGTCCTTCACGGAAATCTTGGATTTCGTATGCAAGACGACGTTTTTCCCAATCTTTTGATTCAACAACAGTTGCACCGTTGTCAGTCAAGATAGAGTCAAAGCGTGCTACCAAAGCGTTTTTAGCTTCTTCTTCAATGTTTGGACGAATAATATAAAGAATTTCGTATTTAGCCATTGATTTTTCCTCCTTTTGGTCTAATGACCCCGAGACTTTGCAAGGGGTAAGTGAGGTTTGCTCACAAATAACTATTATAGCAGACTTGCGGCAGAATGGCAAGGGAAAGTTTTGATATAAAAAAAACTCTCCCTGTCACCAGAGAGAGTCCGAAAAATACGATTCGTTTTTAGAGAGGCTAGACAATTCTTCCTTGGTCAACGACCAGTTTTCCAGCCTTGTAGACCTGATGGGTCAGGTTGGTCGCAAAGAAATAAAGTGGGTAGTCAATATTCTTAGCGTCTAGAATGGTAATGTCCGCCTGCTTACCAGTATCAAAGCTGCCAATCTTATCTTGACGGTTAACTGAGTAGGCCGCATTGATGGTTACAGCGTTGAGAACTTCTACTGGCGTCAGACGCATCATAAAGCAGCCCAGCTGCATGACGAACTGCAGATTAGCTGTCGGACAAGAGCCTGGATTGCTGTCGGTAGTCAGAGTGATAGCCATACCAGCTTCCAGCATCTTACGGGCTGGTGCATAGGTATCTTCCATCAGACTGAAGGTAGTTGCCGGCAGGAGATTACCGATAACCTTGGCTTCTGCCATCTTGCGAATGCCCTCATCGGTCGCCATCATCAAGTGCTCTGCACTGGTTGCTCCTAGCTCAGCCGCTACATCTACCCCGCCGATAGACTCGATTTCATCAGCATGGATACGAAGCTTGAAGCCCATCTCCTTTGCCTTAGAAAGTAAGTAGCGTGACTCGTCAGCTGTAAAGACGCCTTTTTCACAGAAAATATCACAGAATTCAGCTAGATTTTCTGCCTTTACCCGAGGCAGCATTTCCTCGACGATAAGCTCCAGATATTCCTGAGAGCGTCCCTTATATTCTGGTGGAACGGCGTGGGCAGCCATAAAGGTAGAAACGAGATCAATCTCGTGGTCACGGTCCAGAGCCCCAACGACATCTAGCTGGCGCTTCTCTGTTTCCCAGTCCAAACCATAGCCGCTCTTAGCCTCAACTGTTGTTACCCCATGCAGCAGCATATAGTCCAGCAGTCTCTTAGACTTATCATAGAGAGTGTCAAAAGAAGCTTCTCGTGTCGCCCGGACTGTACTGAGAATACCACCGCCTTGGGCAAGAATTTCCAGATAAGGGACACCAGCTAATTTCTTAGCAAATTCATGCTCCCGGCTGCCACCGTAGACCAAGTGAGTGTGGCAGTCAATCAAGCCAGGTGTGGCAATCTTGCCCTCATAAGACTGAATCTTAGTATCTGGTCCGACCAGACTGGCATCCGGCTCTCCGCTGCCGACTGCTAGGATTTTGCCGTCTTTGACTGCAATGTAGCCGTCTTCCAAAACCTGAGCTTCCTTCATCTCCTCGCCAAAAAGGGGATGTCCGAGGTCCTTGGGACAGAAGACTTGATTAAAGTGAGTTAATAGTAAATCAGCAGTCATGCTTGTTCCTCCATTTCATTTTCCGACATATTTGCTTTTCATCATAATACACTATCGTCAAATTATAGTCAAAAGCTTGTAAAAGATAGGAGCCCCACTTTTTTTACTGCTTTTCTCATTTTCTTGACTCTTTATGGACGGGAGTCTTATAGAATGTAGGAGAAAGATATTTTACACTTGACTAAAAGGAGGATTTTTCATGTCATACTTTAGCGAAAATGAAATTGCAGCAGCAATGACCGTCAAATTAGACGATGTACTGCCTGAAAAAACAGTTTTCCAAGAAGGCATCCGTCGAGCACCTGACCGGGGCTTCCGTTTGACTCAAGCTCAAACCGAAATTGCGCTTAAAAATGCCCTTCGCTATATTCCAAAGAGATTCCATGAGGAAGTAATTCCAGAATTCTTAGAAGAACTGAAAACTCGCGGACGGATTTATGGCTACCGCTGGCGTCCAAAAGAACGCATCTACGGTAAACCAATTGATGAATATAAAGGGAGCTGTACTGCGGCCAAAGCTATGCAGGTTATGATTGACAACAACCTGAGCTTTGAAATCGCCCTTTATCCTTATGAATTGGTTACTTACGGGGAAACTGGATCTGTCTGCGCTAACTGGATGCAGTACAACCTGATCAAGAAATACTTGGAAATCATGACCGACCATCAAACCTTGGTTGTAGAATCTGGCCATCCACTTGGACTTTTCAAATCTAAACCAGAAGCTCCGCGCGTTATTATCACCAATGGCCTCTTGGTCGGTGAATACGACAACATGAAGGACTGGGAAATTGCAGAAGAAATGGGTGTAACCAACTATGGTCAAATGACAGCCGGTGGTTGGATGTACATCGGCCCTCAAGGTATCGTCCATGGTACTTTCAACACCCTCCTCAATGCTGGACGCTTGAAACTGGGTGTGGCTGACGATGGTGATCTAACTGGCAAACTCTTCATCTCTTCTGGTCTGGGTGGCATGAGTGGAGCTCAAGGGAAAGCGGCCGAAATTGCTAAAGCTGTGGCAATCGTAGCTGAAGTAGACCAATCCCGGATTGAAACTCGTCACTCCCAAGGCTGGATTAGTCAATTAGCCGAAAGTCCGAAAGAAGCTATCGACTTGGCTCAAAAAGCTCTGGAAACTGGTGAATCAACTTCCATTGCCTATCATGGTAACATTGTAGATCTCTTAGAATATGTCAACGAGAACAATATCCATGTAGATCTGCTGTCTGACCAAACTTCTTGCCACAATGTCTATGACGGCGGCTACTGTCCAGCTGGTATCAGCTTTGAAGAGCGGACTCGCCTCCTGGCTGAAGACAAGGAAACCTTTGCTAAGTTGGTTGACGAAACATTGGAACGTCACTTCAAGGCAATCAAGACCCTGACTAGCAACGGTACCTACTTCTTTGACTACGGCAATGCCTTTATGAAGGCAGTCTATGACTCTGGCATCAAGGAAATTTCTAAGAACGGCTTTGACGACAAAGACGGCTTCATCTGGCCATCCTATGTAGAAGATATCATGGGTCCAATGCTCTTTGACTATGGTTATGGTCCTTTCCGTTGGGTATGTCTGAGCGGTAAGCACGAAGACCTGGTCGCTACTGACCATGCAGCTATGGAAGTGATCGACCCTAACCGCCGCTACCAAGACCGCGACAACTACAACTGGATCCGCGATGCAGAAAAGAACCAGCTGGTTGTTGGAACTCAGGCTCGGATTCTCTACCAAGACTGTATGGGACGCGTCAATATCGCCCTCAAGTTCAATGAATTAGTGCGCGAAGGCAAGATTGGTCCTGTCATGATCGGCCGTGACCACCACGACGTATCTGGTACTGACTCTCCATTCCGTGAAACTTCTAATATCAAGGACGGTTCTAATGTTACCTGCGACATGGCTGTGCAATGTTACGCTGGTAACGCAGCTCGCGGTATGAGTCTAGTAGCTCTCCACAACGGTGGCGGAACTGGTATCGGTAAAGCAATCAACGGTGGCTTTGGCTTGGTTTTAGACGGTAGTGAACGTATTGATGAAATCATCAAATCTGCTATCGCTTGGGATACGATCGGCGGAGTTGCACGTCGTAACTGGGCTCGCAATGAGCATGCTATTGAGACAGCTATCGAGTACAACCGCCTCCACCAAGGAACAGACCACATTACCATTCCATACTTAACTGACGAAGATTTAGTCAAAGAATCTGTTAAAAAGTTGTTCGAATAGGAAAAACTTGTCCCCCAACTTCCGACCTGAGCTGGGTATCAGTCTAGCTCAGGAGGAGGTTCTGCTTTATTAAGTTTATATTATAAATTAAAATTATTGATATCACGAGGTAATATCTTATGGCAAAAATTGTTGAATGTATTCCTAACTTTTCTGAAGGCCGCAACCAAGCGGTCATTGACGGTCTAGTGGAAGTAGCTAAGAGCGTGCCAGGCGTAACACTTTTGGACCACTCTTCTGATGCCAGCCACAACCGCAGCGTCTTTACCTTGGTCGGTGATGATCAAAACATTCAGGAAGTTGCCTTTCGTTTGGTCAAATACGCTTCTGAAAATATTGACTTGACCAAACACCAGGGTGAACACCCTCGTATGGGCGCAACTGATGTCCTGCCTTTTGTACCGATCAAGGACATCACAAGTGAGGAATGCGTAGAAATTGCGAAGACCGTATCTGAGCGGATCAATCGTGAGCTCGGTATTCCTATCTTCCTCTATGAAGATGCTGCGACTCGTCCAGAGCGTAAGAACTTGGCTAAGGTTCGTAAAGGACAATTTGAAGGCATGCCTGAAAAACTCTTGGAACCTGACTGGGCACCTGACTACGGTGAAAGAAAGATTCACCCAACTGCTGGTGTCACTGCTGTCGGAGCTAGAATGCCGCTCATCGCCTACAATATCAACTTGGATACAGACAATCTAGAAATTGCCAACAATATTGCCAAAATTATCCGTGGATCAAGCGGTGGTTACAAGTACTGTAAAGCTATCGGCGTTATGCTGGAAGACCGCAACATTGCTCAGGTTTCTATCAACATGGTCAATCTGGAAAAATTCCCACTCTATCGCGTCTTTGAAACAGTTCGCTTTGAAGCTAAACGCTATGGAGTTGGAATCCTCGGCTCAGAGGTCATCGGTTTGGCACCAGCCAAGGCTTTGATTGACGCAGCAGAATACTATCTGCAAATTGAAGACTTTGACTACGGCAAGCAAGTTCTGGAAAACCATTTGCTGGGCTAGGAGGACAGAAACCTATGAAATTAGTAGATTTAAGCTTGACAGAATTTGCCCAAGTCCTAGGCTCAGATGCTCCTGCACCAGGAGGCGGCTCTGCCGCTGCTCTTTCCGCAGCGAACGGTATTTCCCTGACCAAGATGGTTTGTGAATTGACCCTTGGCAAGAAAAAATACGCAGAATTTGAAGCAGAAATTGCTCAAGTGCACGCAGAAAGCGCCCGCCTCCAAGAAAGCCTGCTCGCAGCTATTGACAAGGACACTGATGCCTTCAATCTAGTCTCTGCCGTCTTTGATATGCCTAAGGAAACAGACGAAGACAAGGCTGCCCGTCGAGAAGCGATGCAACAAGCCCTAAAGGAAGCAACCAAGTCACCTTATGGCATGATGGAAGACATCTTGACTGCCCTGCAAACAACTCAAAAGGCTGTTGGCAAGTCCAATACCAATGCTGCCAGCGACCTGGGTGTAGCAGCTCTCAACCTTAAGGCTGGTCTGCAAGGGGCTTGGCTCAATGTCCTCATCAATCTGTCAGGTGTCAAGGATGAAGCATTCGTCGCAGACTACCGCAGCAAGGGTGAAGACCTCCTGCAAAAAGGCTGCGCCCTAGCCGATGAAATTTATCAAGAAATTTTGAAAGTTGTCTAATAGATAAACGGAAGAGAAGTCTGCTCTTTCCCATGAATGGACTTCCTCTTCTCAAGAGGTAACAATATGGTTTTATCAGATATTGAAATTGCGAATTCGGTTCAAATGAAGCCCATCAAAGAGGTTGCAGAAAAGCTTGGAATTGCTGAAGACGCCTTGTCTCTTTATGGAAATTACAAGGCAAAAATCAGTGCCGGCCAACTGGAAGCCCTCAAAGACAAACCAGACGGTAAACTGATTCTCGTGACAGCTATTTCTCCGACACCAGCTGGAGAAGGCAAGACCACGACTTCTGTCGGATTGGTCGATGCTTTGGCTGCTATCGGTAAAAAAGCCGTTATCGCTCTGCGGGAGCCTTCTCTCGGACCTGTCTTTGGTATCAAGGGCGGAGCTGCTGGCGGTGGGCACGCTCAAGTTGTACCCATGGAAGACATCAACCTCCACTTCACTGGTGACTTTCATGCCATCGGTGTTGCCAACAACCTATTGGCAGCCCTCATTGATAACCACATCCATCATGGAAATGCCTTAGGCATTGACTCTCGCCGCATCACTTGGAAGCGGGCAGTGGATATGAATGACCGGCAACTGCGCCACATCGTAGACGGCTTGCAAGGTAAAGTCAACGGTGTTCCACGTGAAGATGGTTTTGACATTACAGTTGCTTCTGAGGTTATGGCTATTCTCTGTCTGTCAGAAAATATCACTGACCTCAAGAACCGTTTGGAAAAAATCATCATTGGCTACAGCTTTGAAGGTAAGCCAGTAACTGCCAAGGACTTGAAAGCTGGTGGCGCTATGGCTGCTGTGCTCAAAGACGCCATCCATCCAAACTTGGTTCAAACACTGGAACACACACCAGCCTTGATTCACGGTGGACCTTTTGCCAACATTGCTCATGGCTGTAACAGTGTCCTAGCTACCAAGCTAGCTCTCAAATATGCCGACTATGCAGTCACAGAAGCTGGTTTTGGTGCTGACCTCGGTGCTGAAAAATTCATTGATATCAAGTGTCGTACATCTGGTCTTCGTCCAGCGGCTGTAGTTCTGGTTGCTACCATCCGTGCTCTCAAGATGCACGGCGGTGTGGCTAAGAGTGATCTGGCTGAAGAAAATGTCCAAGCCGTTGTAGATGGTCTGCCAAACTTGGAAAAACATCTGGAAAACATTCAAGATGTTTATGGATTGCCAGCAGTCGTTGCCATCAATAAATTCCCGCTGGACACTGAAGCAGAACTGCAAGCAGTTTATGATGCCTGCCAAAAACGCGGCGTTGACGTCGTGATTTCCGACGTCTGGGCGAATGGCGGAGCCGGTGGTAAAGAGTTGGCTGAAAAAGTCGTAGAACTGGCCGAAGGAGACAATCACTTCCAATTTGTATATAATGAAGAGGACTCCATTGAGACCAAGCTGAACAAAATTGTTACTAAGGTCTATGGAGGCAAGGGCGTTCGCCTGACTCCTGCTGCTAAACGTGAGCTCAAACAACTGGAAGAGCTGGGCTTCTCCAACTATCCTATCTGTATGGCTAAGACTCAATACTCCTTCTCAGACGATGCTAAGAAACTAGGCGCACCTAAAGACTTTGTCGTGACTATCAGCCAGCTCAAAGTTTCTGCTGGTGCAGGCTTCATCGTTGCTCTGACTGGTGCGATCATGACCATGCCAGGATTGCCTAAGGTACCAGCCAGCGAAAAGATTGATGTTGACAAAGACGGCAATATCAGCGGTTTGTTCTAATAAATACCAAAAATGACAAATGTAACCCTTTTAAGAGTAAATGATTTTCAAGTTTCCGATTGGTCGGGAGGAAAGACAAAACAGCTTTATCTTTCCCCGCCAACTGGCCACTATGGCAAGCGGGACTTTGACTATCGGCTATCGACAGCGACTGTGGAGTTGGCTGAAAGTCAGTTTTCTGACCTCAGCGGCTTTCACCGCATTCTCATGAGCCTGGACCACACACTTCATCTCCACAATGCCAGCCGGCAGGAGGAAACGGTTCTAGCTCCCTTTACTCCCTATGTCTTTGAAGGGAGTGATTCTATCACAAGTCGTGGGACTTGTACCGACTTTAACTTAATCTACAGCGACCATTATCAGGGACAGATGATTGCCATCTCGAATGGGCAAGAGCTTAGCCAAGATGACGAAATTCAATTTATCTATGCCTTAGAGGATCTGACGGTGACGGTAACAACCCTGCCAGTGCTTAACCTAGAGGCAGAGCAGCTTCTGATAGTGGAAAAAGAGACTCAGGAAACTGAGCTGCATATAATGTTTTCGAGTAACCAGCCAAAGGGAACGCCCCTTTCTATATGGGCTGGTTTGACCCACATCCCTACTAAGTAAAGATACCATGATGCCTTGTCACCATTCTATCTTTACTTGGAAAGGATCCCATATCTCTAAAGGAGAAACATTATTATGGATGCAACTAAACTCACTGCACAAGAACAAGAACAGGAAAAAGCGAAATTCAGCTTTTCCGGTGCAACTCTCTACGGTATCAATGCCGTTATCGGATCAGGGATTTTCCTCCTACCGCAAAAGATTTATAAAGGACTTGGTCCTGCCTCTCTAGCTGTCATGCTTGGAACTGCCCTCCTCGTTATTCTCTTAGCCGTCTGCTTGGCAGAAACTGCTGGTTATTTTAATAAAAACGGCGGAGCTTTCCAATATTCCAAAGCGGCCTTTGGAGACTTTGTCGGATTTAATGTTGGCTTCCTAGGCTGGGCAGTTACCATCATCGCTTGGTCTGCTATGGCAGCAGGATTTGCGAGACTTTTTGTCATTACTTTTAAATCCTTTGCCCCCTATGAACTTCTGCTCAGTGTGAGCCTGATTATTTTGCTCAGTCTAATGAATATATCAGGTCTTAAGACTTCCAAAATGTTCACCTTGACCGCAACCGTAGCCAAGCTCATCCCAATTGTCGCTTTCAGTCTATGTGCGATTTTCTTCATCAAAGGAGGAATTGACAAAGGAAACTTCACTCCGTTTCTTCAGCTAGAACCTGGCGTAGATATCATGAAAGCTATCTCTAGTACAGCCATTTATATCTTCTACGGATTTATCGGATTTGAAACCATGTCTATCGTTGCTGGTGAAATGCGCAATCCGGAAAAGAATGTACCTCGAGCTATTTTGGGCTCTATCAGTATTGTCTCTGTTCTCTATATGCTGATTATCGCAGGAACTATCGCCATGTTAGGCAGCCGTATCCTGCAAACAGATGCTTCTGTACAAGACGCCTTTGTCGAAATGATTGGCCCTGTTGGAGCATGGATTGTTTCTATCGGAGCGCTGATTTCTATTGCTGGACTTAACATCGGGGAATCTATCATGGTTCCACGTTATGGTGCAGCTATCGCAAATGAAGGTCTGCTTCCTAAGAAAATTGCAGAAACCAACTCTAAAAATGCCCCTATAGTTGCCATTATTATTTCAGGAATTCTGGCTATCGTCCTGCTCTTCTCTGGTAAATTTGAAGAATTAGCAGCTCTCAGTGTGGTCTTCCGCTTCTTCCAATACATCCCAACTGCTCTAGCTGTACTAGTATTAAGAAAGAAATATCCAGATAAGAAAGTGGTCTTCCGCGTTCCATTTGGTCCAGTAATTCCAATTTTGGCGGTTCTAGTCAGCCTCGTCATGATTTGGGGTGAAAACCCAATGAACTATGTCTACGGCCTCATCGGTGTCCTTATCGCCAGTGCAGTATACTTTATCTATATAGTACTGATTTGTAAAAATAAAGTTCTTGAACAAGAAGGAGAATGAATCTTATGACACATGTAATCAATTTGGATGGCGAACACCTTACTTTAGAAGACGTCATCGCAGTAGCTCGTCATGGAGCCATTTGCGAAATCGACCAAGAAGCTAAGAAAGCTGTAGAAGCTTCCCGCAAAATCGTGGATGACATCGTCCGCGAAAAGCGGGTCGTATACGGTGTTACAACCGGATTCGGCTCTCTCTGCAATGTCAGCATTTCACCAGAAGATACGACTCAACTGCAAGAAAACCTAATTCGGACGCACTCCTCAGGCTACGGTGATCCCCTGCCTGAAGATGCAGTCCGTGCGATTATGCTAATCCGGATTAATTCCTTGGTCAAAGGTTATTCTGGTATTCGTCTCTCTACCGTCGAAAAGCTCCTGGAATTGCTCAATAAAGGCGTTGTCCCTTACATTCCAGAAAAAGGCTCTTTGGGAGCTTCTGGTGACTTGGCACCACTGGCTCACATGGTTCTGCCTATGCTAGGACTGGGCCGTGCTTACTATCAAGGTGAATTGCTCTCTGGACAAGAAGCTTTGGCCAAGGCTGGTATCGAGAAAATTGCTCTAGCAGCTAAGGAAGGGCTGGCGCTGATTAACGGAACGACTGTCCTGACAGGTATCGGAGCTCTGGCTACCTACGATGCCATCCAGCTTCTTAAATTATCAGATGTCGCTGGTGCTCTTTCCATGGAAGTCCACAATGGTATTACCAGTCCATTTGAAGAAGACTTACACACTATTCGACCTCAGAGCGGACAGCTGGCTACAGCCCGCAATATCCGCAACCTTCTGGAAGGCAGTGGAAATACGACCGTAGCCACTCAACAACGGGTCCAAGACCCTTACACCCTGCGTTGTATTCCGCAGATTCACGGTGCCAGCAAGGACTCTATCGCTTATGTGAAAACCAAGGTTGAGATTGAAATCAACTCCGTTACAGACAACCCTATCATCACCAAGGAAGGCCATGTTATCTCAGGCGGTAACTTCCACGGTGAACCAATGGCACAGCCATTCGACTTCCTCGGCATCGCTATTTCTGAAATCGGAAATGTATCCGAGCGCCGTGTAGAACGTCTGGTCAACAGTCAACTGAGCAAGCTTCCATCCTTCTTGGTCAAACACCCAGGACTCAACTCTGGCTTTATGATTACCCAGTATGCTTGTGCTTCGCTTGCTTCTGAAAACAAGGTTCTATCTCATCCAGCCAGCGTAGACTCTATCCCATCTTGTGAAAACCAAGAAGACTTTGTCAGCATGGGAACTACTGCAGCACGCAAGGCAGCTGAGATTCTCAAGAATTCTCGCCGCATCGTGGCAACAGAAATTATGGCAGCCTGCCAAGCTCTGGATCTGAAACCAGAAAACCATGAACTTGGTAAAGGAACCAAGCCGGCCTACGACCTCTTCCGTCAGCATGTCCGCTTTATCGAGTTTGACAAGGATATCGAAATCTATGAGGAACTCAACAAGGCTTCTGAGCTGATTGAAAACGAAAAATTCCTAGCAGCCGTTGAAAAGGCTGTGGACTTGAGCATTCAGTTCTAAAGCTGGTGACTCTGTAAAAAAGCTAACATAAGAAGCCCGCTCTCGTTCAGCTGGGCTTCTTTTCCCGCCAAAAGCCATTGACAGGCTTGGCGGAAACTCTTATAATAAAGTCGCAAGTATCGTTATGGAAAAGGATAAAATCATGTTAGAAGATTACTATCAGCTAGATAACAGCTATTATCATAAGAGACTGGATGATGATTTATATGCTGCCAAATGGGGGATGGTTATTGAGTTTTTGGACTTAAACGACCCTAACTTAAGACCCTTTGACGGCGTCAACTTTGCTTTGATTGGCTTCAAGAGTGACAAAGGGGTTTATATCAACCACGGCCGAGTGGGGGCTGTCGAAGGACCACAAGCTATCCGAACTCAGCTGGCCAAGCTTCCTTGGCATCTTGGTAGAAACGTCCGCGTCTTTGATGTTGGCGATATTGACGGGCCTAACCGCTCTCTGGAGCAGCTGCAGCAAAGCTTGGCTCGAGCAGTCAAACGCCTGCGAGAGCTCAATCTCCGGCCTATCGTTCTGGGAGGCGGCCACGAAACAGCCTACGGCCACTATCTGGGACTTAAGTCGTCACTAGCATCTGACCAAGACTTGGCCGTTATCAATATGGATGCCCACTTTGATTTGCGTCCCTATGACCAGACTGGTCCTAACTCCGGAACCGGTTTTCGCCAGATGTTCGATGACACTCTGGCTCAGAAGCAGGCCTTTAACTACCTTATCCTAGGGATTCAGGAGCATAATAACAATCTCTTTCTCTTTGACTTTGTGGCAAAATCCAAGGCTATCCAGTTTCTGACTGGAATGGATATGTACCAAATGGGTTACAAGGAAGTCTGTAAGGTGGTCGATACCTTTTTGGCCGGCAAGGAGCAGGTCTATTTGACCATTGATATTGACTGCTTTGCAGCTGGTGCAGCGCCTGGTGTCAGTGCCATTCAGTCGCTCGGTGTGGATCCCAATCTAGCGGTTCTGGTCTTCCAGCACATCGCTGCCTCAGGCAAGCTGATCGGCTTTGACATTGTCGAAGTCTCTCCACCTCACGATATAGACAACCATACAGCTAATCTGGCAGCCAGCTTTGTCTTTTACCTGACCCAAGTCTGGGCACAAGCACATGACTGATAGGCATTTAAAAACTTCATTAGAAACATCAAAAGAGGATGAATATTGCTTTCATCCTCTCTTATTTTGTGTTTAATGCCTGAGATAAGCCTTGGCATAAGTTTTCTAATTCCTTTAGCTGATGACGATCCCGGTAGGGATTGAGCTGGCTTTTGGCCGTTTCATAGTAGGTCTCAAAGTCCTGATTCAGCAAGTCTTCAAAGTCTGCATTCTGCAAACTGCCAGTCAGCAGACGATACTTAATCACAGCCATCAGATAGTAGATCAGCCCCTTGTCCCGCGGATTTCCGTAGCGACTGATGAGACTATCCTTTTTCCGCAGCAGATCAAGCACAGGCTGGTAATCTCTCTTCTCACAGCCAATCAAGGCCAAATACACTTCCAACTGGGTCTCTTTCCAAGGGAAGCTGAGAGATTTCAAGGCTGTTTTCGCCTTGAGGAAAATCCGCTCCGCCTGCTCATAATCTTTCATCTGATAGTAAGTCATACCCAAGCCGATATAGAAAGCAAAAATCGAAGGCTCTGCTGTTTTATTTTCCGTCAGCTTAATGGCCTCTTTTTGATGAGCCAGAGATGCCGTGAAATTCCCGCGAATCTGCTCAATCTCCGCCAAGTAGTCTAGAGCCGCTGCAATCTGAATCGAGTACTTGGAACGCAGCGAAGCCGTCAAGCTGAAACAGTCGATAGACTGGTAGAGATGGTGAAGCGACTGCTCCTCATCTCCAATCATGAGATGATAGAGCCCCTTGAGTCGGAGGTTGATAGCAATGGCCTCGTGATTGTTGGCCTGGACCGAAGCATCCAGAGCCAGCTCCGTATAGTAGCGCATCTCAGGGATATTCTCCGTCTGGATACAGTAGTAAATCATCTGCCGATAGCCTTCTAGGAGAAAATCCATCTGCTGCAGCTCCTTGGCCGAAGCAATCACCTGCTGGATATTGTCCATCCCCTGCTGGTAATTCCCAGTCCGGATAGCATAGCGCCCTTCTAGATAGAGAAAGCGGAGAACCAATAGCTGAAAATCCTTGTGATTCTGGTGTTTTCTCTCTAAGCCCTCTATCTCCCGACGGATACGGTCAAACTGGTCTAAAACCGCTGACTGATTGCTATCATCCGTCTTTTCAATAAAGCCAAACTCCCGCGAGTAAATCGGAAAGAGCTCGTGATGAAACTTCAGAGTAGCCTCGAGATAATGCAGCTCGTACTCCAGAGACTTAATCGGCTGCTTGGACAGCTTGTAGTGATAGGCGATTTCATTGAGCAGCTGGGCATGATAGAGAGAGTCTCCCAGCTGGTCTTCCATACCTTGGGCAATCTGGTGATGCAGCATTCGCTTCTTGGCAAGCGATAAACGCTCATAGGCGTAGATTCTCAGAAGCTCCTGGCTGAACCACACTACCAATTCCTCGCCCTGCTCCTCTTCTATCAAGAGCTCCTTCTGTCCAAACTCCTCAGTGATTTCGACCACTTCTTCCATCGGCAGGCCTAATAGCCTGGCTAAGAGCGAAACCGATGCAGGACCCCTAAAGCAAGCCAGACAGTCCACCAACTCCTCCTCTTGACTGCTCAGGTAATCCAGCTTCAGAGACAGCTTAGCCTTGATGGCCGGGGTCAGCGGATGAAACTTCTCGCCTCGCAGGAGCTGCTCAGCGTATTCCGATAGGAAGAAAGGGATGCCTTGACTGACCCGATAAATATCCTCAAAGCCTTCTTCAGGTATGGCTAACTGACCTGTCTGGGCTTGCAAGTAAGCTGCACTATCCTTAAAATTCAGCGGCTGCAGCTCAATAAAGCCTAGCTTATTGCGAACCAGCAGGTGATTGAAAAAATGTTCCAAATAAGAAGGGGTGCTCAGATGCTTGGTCAGCACAAAGGCCACAGGATAGCCGGTCAAATGATTCATAACTTGCTCCAAGACAGCAACGCTGGCCTCATCCATCCAGTGACAGTCCTCAATTAAGATTATCAAAGCTTTTTTCTTAGAAATCTTCTGCAGAATATCCACCACAAACTGAGCCAGCTTGTCCGCATCCAACTGACGACCAGAAGTGCCGCCTGTCAAAATAGGAAAATAACTCTCCAAAATGACCTGCCACTGGCTGATAGAAAGAATCTGGTGCTGAATAACCAAGTCGCCCAGGCCGTCCAGCAAGCCACGCCAAGGCTGCAGCTCTGCCTTCATCTCTTCCTTAAAGCACTCAGCCATGACAATCTGGAAATACTTGGTCTGATTGGCCAGTACTTGACGAGTCACTGTCCGCTTTCCGATACCAGTACCACCGACTAGGACAAGAGCACGCGCCTCCTGAGTCTCTATCACCTTAGAAAAGTAAGATTCCAAGCGCTTGATTTCATCAACCCGCCCGAAAAAGTGGTCCGTATTGCGCAGAAACTGCTTAGTCTTGCGCTCGCTCCGGTCCTTGGCAAGCACCTCATGATATAGTTGCTGGATAGGTTCCGTAGGACTAATGCCCAGTTCCTTATCCAAAATATTGACCAATTTATAATAAGTCTCAATCACCTTACCAGGCCGATCATTATCCTGATAGAGCTTCATGAGCAGATGGTAGTTCTTCTCATCAAACTCATCAATGCTGATCAAGCGGCGCAAATTCCGCTCAGCCTCTTCCAAATCCAGCTGGTCTTTTTCTGTTTCCAGCTGTTGGTAGCAGGCTTGGATATAAAGCTGCTCATATCGCGTCCGCATCTTAGACACCCAGTAATCAAAGGCCTCACTGTCCTTGAGATAGAAGCCCTGCAGAAAATCCCCCTGATAGAGCGACAGATGCTCCGCAGGATGATCCGTGAAGCGTTCTACATCACTTTCAATCATACACTCGGGATTAAGCGACAGCACAGTCCGGTTGGGAGCGACAATCCATTCCCCACCTAGTAACTTGTTAGCTTGATAAATGGTATTGCGCAAATTCTTTTTGGCGGTCTGATTATCCTTGTTTTCCCAGAGGATTCCTGCAATCTCCTCCCGATTGACTGCTCCATTGATGTAAAGATAGTAAAGCAGAGCATTGATTTTGGCAAAAGGAAAAAAGACTTCCTCCTGATTGAGAAAGACACTCGGACTTCCCAGCAATTTCAACCTCAACAGATTTTTCGACATGCAAACGCCTCCAAGAAACCTTATAGAACTAATATAAACAAAAAGAGACAGTTTGGCAAGTAAAGTATTATACTAACCCTTAATTTCCAGTTTTTAAATTGGTTTTATTTAGGATTTTTTTGTTATACTAGGATGAAAATAAAATTTTAGAAAGTTACTTATGAAGAAAAATATTGTTCTTTTCATTTTTCTCCTTCTGAGCGCGATTGGCTTAGAATACGAGACACAAGCCTATACCACTGGCAGTATGTCAGGTACTTCCTATGGAATTGTCGGACTGTCAGCCCTCTTGGCTCTGCTCTATATCGTCCCTGCCCTACTCTTGATTCGCCAACTGGGTAAAAAATGGCAGACGCCTGCACTTAGCCTTGGGATAGCTCTGCTAGGCGGCCTTTTCATTTCAGGCTGGACCTCTGGCTTGGCCAACACCTATATCCACGAATGGGTCAGCACCAGCTTCCCAAATACTCTGCTCAGTGACCTAGAAAATGCCATCGCAGCTCCGCTGGTTGAAGAACCACTCAAGCTGTTGGCAGTTGCCTTCGCTGTCTATCTAGTCCCCGTCAAAAAGCTCAAATCCTTCTTGATGCTGGGTATAACGGCCGGCATGGGCTTTCAGATTAGCGAGGACTTCTCTTATATCCTCTCTGACCTGCCCGAAGGCTTCTCCTTCACTATCTCTGGTATCCTAGGCCGTATCACTGGCGGCGTCGCCTCTCACTGGCTCTACACCGCCCTAACCACTCTCGGTCTAGCTCTCATGCTACGCTATGCCAAAACTCAGAAAAATTATTTCCGAGTGGGGCTCCTCTACTTCCTAGCAGCCTTCGTTCTCCACTTCTTCTGGAACTCACCGCTGACTGCTATCGAAACGGATATCCCAATCATCGTACCAGCTATGACTGCTCTGGCTGTCTTTATCTTTTACCAAGCCTACCGAACAGCTCATAAAATTGACCAAGAAGAATTGGAAGTGGAATGATGCAAAAAAACGACCGTTAGGGTCGTTTTTTTTGGGGGTATTCAGGAATATTTTTTAACATTCTACATTTAAGACATACCAAGCAATTGCAAAAATCGGAATGACCTATTTTTAGAGATATCTACATAATCCCTTTGTCATACTCTAACATTCATTGTGCAAAACCACCTCTAATCCTCTTCTTTCCATGCTCTTTCCTTAAAGAAATGTTAACATTTTCTTAAAACTAACTTATATTAGGAATCTTTAAGCCGCAGTCTGTATACTTTCTACAAATCATCTAAGAAAGAGGTATGGATATGGATTTTCTAGTGATTCCGGCCTATGAGCCTGATTATAATCTTATTAAGCTGATAAAAAAAATTCACCATAAAGGTGATTTTCATATCATTGTTATCGATGACGGCAGCTCTTCCAAATGCCAGATAGTCTTTGAGCAGGCAGAGCAGTACGCGACTGTGCTCCGTCATCAGGTCAATCAAGGCAAGGGGCAAGCGCTGAAGACTGCTTTTACCTTTATCCAAGCACTAAAGATCTATGGAACGGTGGTAACAGCAGATGCGGATGGCCAGCACAAGGTCTGGGATATTTTCCGCGTAGCGGTCAAGGTTTCTGAAAATCCCAATCGGCTGATTCTGGGAGCACGCGCCTTTACTGGCAAGGTGCCCCTACGCAGCCGCTTCGGTAATAGTCTGACTCGGGCTCTCTTCAAGCTTCAGACTGGCGTGGGTGTCTCCGATACTCAGACAGGCTTGCGAGCCTTTACGACCAACATGATTCCATTTATGCTAAAGGTAGAGGGGCAGCGCTATGAGTATGAAATGAACATGCTCTTAGAAGCCAGCAAGGAATATCCCATTTTGGAAGTGCCCATTGAGACGGTCTATATCAATGACAATCAAGGCTCGCACTTCCGACCGATTCGGGATGGGCTCATGATTTATAAAAATATATTCAAATTTGCCCTGACTTCTCTCAGCAGCTTCGTCGTAGACTACATCGTCTACGCACTGGCTCTCTTGTTTTTAGCTGCTGTGCCGACCAGCCTGAGAATTCTTCTCGCAAATGGGATTGCCCGCGTGACCAGCTCAATATTTAACTATTCGACCAATAAAAGGCTAGTCTTTAAGAACGACGACAGTATACTCAAGACAGGAACTGGCTATTTCAGCCTAGCTGTAGTGCTCTTTATCCTAGATACACTGCTGATTCGCCTCTTCTATGCTGTCTTTGGTCTCAATCTTCTGATTGTCAAAATCATCGTCGGCATCTTACTCTTCACCGTCTCTTGGATGGTCCAAAAGAGATTTATTTTTAAGGAAAGGACACACACCGCATCATGAAATTTTTAAAGAAACGCTATGCCTATGCCTCCATTTTCGGGCTGCTTCTGACAGCTTCCTTCAGCTACTCCATGCTGAAAACCTTCGTCATCGCAGAGACCATTTCCACGGTTTCAAGCGCAAGTTCGTCGTCCAATACCGAGGCTGCCAGCAAGGCTGCGGAAACAGCAACAGTGACGGATACCAGCTATTCAGACGACAACATCTCGGTCACGCTGACTGAAAAGACCGTCAGCAACACCCAAGTCTACGTCGCTGATGTGACCGTCAGCTCATCAGAATATCTGAAAACAGCCTTTGCCCAAGACACCTACGGAAACAATGTCACAGCAAAAACCTCGGAAACGGCCGCCAACAACAATGCTATCCTAGCGGTTAACGGCGACTACTACGGAGCCAATACAACTGGCTATGTCATCCGCAATGGCATCGTCTACCGCGATACCGTCCGAGAAGACTCCAGCAATGGTGATTTAGCTATTTACAAAGACGGCTCCTTCAAGATTATCTATGAAGACCAAGTCTCTGCCGATCAGCTGGTCAAAGACGGTGTGGTCAATCTCTTGGCCTTCGGCCCATCCCTTGTAGAAAATGGTGAGATTGTCGTTGATACCAACTCTGAAGTCGGCCAGTCCATGTCTTCCAATCCACGGACAGCTATCGGTATCATTGATGAAAACCACTACATCATCATCGTTTCAGACGGACGCACCTCAGAAAGCGAAGGACTTTCCCTCTACCAGATGGCAGAAATCATGAAATCTTACGGTGTCAAGACCGCCTATAACCTTGATGGCGGCGGATCCTCTACACTTTACTTTAACGGTCAGGTCATTAACAAACCTACAACCAACGGAAATACTATCTCAGAAAGGTCGGTGAGTGATATTGTCTACATCGGTTACTAATCCCAGCAAAAAACGTTTTAGAAAAACAGCCCTTATCTACGCACTATTAACGATTTTCTTCTTTGCTTTCAGCAGAATCTATGAATCCTTCAGTTTCGGCGAAACATCTAGCCACATGCACTATCTCTTTGCCATTCCTCTAGTGGGTGGCATCCTCCTCCTGCTCTTCATGAAGGTCATCCCTAACCTCTCTCGGCTCAGCCTCAACCTCTGGAACTCGGCTGTAGCCATTATGACAACCGGCATGCTCTTCCGTGGCATCGTCAATCTATCTGGCCGCTCCACGACGCTGGATATGCCCTACTGGTACGTAGGAGCTGCCTTTACGGCTCTGGCACTACTCTCCATGGTCTTTACTCGAAGTGAGTGGAATAAAGAATGCCAAGCACAGCCAATACACAGCAAAAAAGAAGATTCAAAAATAAGTCGTCGTGAAACCTACAGTCAAGTATAAATCATAACCACCCGTTAGACGGGTGGTTATGATTTATTTCCCATCTTATCTACTCATCCTCTGCTTCAAACAGCCAGAGTTTAGAATCAAAGTCATAGCTTGGCTCTTGCTCAGAATCCTCCAGAAGCTGACCGCTGGAAGCGTCCGTGGTGACCAGCCCAACTCGCATAAGCTCGGCCCCAGTATAGGTACGCCCCTCCAGCTGATAGACCTTATCCGCAGCCAGTCCTTTCAGTTGCAAACGCTGATGAGAGCGATTGACTTGATTGAGGACCTTGAAAGTGCCTAAAAGTGCAGTGTTCTGATCCTGACTGACAAGCATCCAAGCTGTCTGCCTATCACCCTTAAATGGCGACTGCAGTCGATAAAAAGTTCCATTATGAATCAGCTCTCGATGGCTCTTGTAAAAAGCTATCTGTTCCCTGACTTCAGTCAATTCCTCTGGGCTTAGCTGATTAAGATCCAGCTCATAGCCAAAGGAACCGAAAAAGGCGACATTCCCCCGCGTCTTCAACGGAGTCAGACGGTTGGTCTGGTGATTGGGCACGATGGAGACATGGGCTCCCATAGACGAAAGCGGATAGAGAAGACTGGTCCCGTACTGGATCTTCAAGCGCTCGATAGCATCCGAATCATCACTAGTCCAAGCCTGAGGAGCATAATAGAGCATACCTGGATCAAAGCGGCCTCCACCTGAAGAGCAGGACTCAAATAACAGTCTCGGATAGCGACTGATTAAACGCTCATACAAGTCATAAACACCCAAGACATAGCGGTGAAAAATCTCTCCTTGCTGATTGGCTGGCCAGGCAGCTGAGAAGACATCCGTCAGAGGGCGATTCATATCCCATTTGATATAATCCAGCTGCGCTTCCTCGATAACCGCTGATAGACGCTCAAAAATCTCATCCACTACTTCCGGCCGAGAATAGTCCAAAACAAACTGGTTCCGACCATGGTGGGGCTGTCTATCTGGCACTGCCAGCAGCCAGTCAGGATGAGTTCGGTAGAGTTGGCTGTCCTTATTGACCATTTCCGGCTCAAACCAAAGACCAAACTGCATGCCCAAACCGTGAATTTGCTCTGCTAGCGAGCCCAGACCCCGCGGCAGCCTGTCTGGATTGGCAAACCAATCCCCCAGCCCAGCTCGGTCATTAGTCCGCTGGCCAAACCAGCCGTCATCTAGCACAAAAAGCTCCACCCCTACTTCCTGAGCCTTTTCAGCAAGATCCAGCAGCTGATTCTCACTAAAGTCAAAATAGGTAGCTTCCCAATTATTGATGAGAATAGGACGAGATCGCTCGCGCCAGTAACCCCTAGCTAGGCGTCGACGAAATAGCTGATGAAAAACTTGACTCATGCCGTTGAGGCCCCGCTCAGAGTAAACCAGCAGAGCTTCTGGACTGGTAAAAGACTGGCCCGCAGCCAGCTTCCACTCAAAGCAAAAAGGATTGATGCCTATCTGCAACCGGGTCACATCATAGGTGTCCACCTCAGCCTGAATGAGAAAATTGCCTGAGTACACCAAGGCCGCTCCTAGCACTGGGCCTGAAAATTCAGTCGTTTCCGGTCGCTTAAGAGCTACAAAGGGATTATGATGAGGACTGGAAATACCGCGGGTTGACTCAATGGACTGAATCCCCTGCTGAAGCGGACGCTCCTTGATATGGCGTTCCCGGGCCCATGCTCCTGATAGCTGCAGCCAGTCATAGTCAGCATCTGGCAGATCCAGCGACAGACTAGCTAGGGATTCCAAATAGCAGGTTTCCCTGCCTTGATTAAGTACTTTGCTGGAGCGAGCGATAACCGGCCAATCAGCAAAAATCGTATAAAACAGCTGAACTTCAACTTCTGTCACCGCATCTCGCAGGGTTAGAATAAGAGTCTTAGCCTCCATTTGAGTCTCTGTATAAGTAGCGGGCAGCCCCTCTAAAGCTGGCTTACCATCTACCATCTGATGACTGACATAGACAAAGTCAGTAATACGCGAGCCATTTTCCTGCCGCAGACAGATAGCGGGATGGCGAAAGTCTGTCGTGCCGTATTCTGGAAATTCCTGCCGTACATGCTCCAAAGAATAGCGTAAATCCCCTTCTTTCCGATAGGTTGTCATGGGCCGATGCTGCAGCTCCACCAGATAAGAATAATCCCGCTCCGGAACCGCCGCTCCGTAGTATAGCTGCAAGAGTTTACCATCCTCCGAAACCCGAAAGATATAAGAAACCTCGTCGTTAGTCAGATGAAATTGCCTGCACTCTTCCTTAAACAAAATACTCGCCTTATTCATGACCTTCTCCTTTCACATTCTGCAATCACGCTTCCCCTTTCATTATAAAAAAGGCCACCCCTTTTGGTAAGCCTTTCTTTCTAGTATTATTTATCCAAATGTGACTTTTTACAGCTCCTGTCCCAGATGAGAGCTAGCCTTGCGAAAATTCAAGGGCGACTGGCCACGCGCCTTTTTGAAGGCTTTTGAAAAGCTCTGTGTTCCAGCAAAGCCTGTCTTACTGGCAATCTCTTCCACCGAAAGCTGGCTGCTCGTCAGCAAATCAGCTGCCATATTGAGCCGCAAATCATTACTGTACTCCTTAATCCCCTTGCCTACTTCATCCTTGAAAAGCCGAGATAGGTAGGAAGGATGCAGAGCCAATTTCTGCGCCAACTCCTGTACAGATAGACTTTCTGGCAGATGACTGCTCAGCAGTTCCAAGACCTGCTGGACATAAGGATTGACTCGACGACTTTCCGTGATTAAAGATGTCTGCTTAAGACGTTGGGACAAGAGCTCTAGAAAGCGATAAACTTGCCTTTGCAGAGCTAGTTCAGCTGTTATTCCGCTGCCCTCATAGGCCAGACTTTCAAAGACCAAGGCCTTAAATTCCTGCAAAGAAGGCAACTCAAAAGACCATTGGCCAGACTGTAGTCCCAGAGCCTGTAGATAACGAGGCAAGAGGTGCCCACCCAGTCCCATCCAGACATAAGACCATGGCTCTTCTCCATCAGCCTGATAAAAGACCGACTGACCCGGTGGCACCACAAAGCCCTGCCCTTCCTGCAAATCATAGCGCTGATTGCCAACGGAGTAAGTCCCCCGTCCCTCCAGTACGATATGAATGACATAAACATCCCGAACAGCCGGCCCAAAGCTATGATGGGCTTCCGTTTTTGAATAACCACAGAAGGCAAAAAAACAATCTTCTTGGCCAAACTGCATAGACTTAACCAAGGTCAGCGAATGCTCCATCAGCTCCTCCTTAGATTTGGATAAAATTTTTATCCTTATTATAAAACAAAAACCACTAAACAGCAACTGAATCTGATTAGTGGTTTCTTCATTCATCTTAAAAAGATTGTACAGATGGATTATGATTAAAGAGAGCATGAGTAGCCTTATAGATATGGTAGGCTGTTGCAGCATTATTCATAGTGTAAAGGTGTATGCCCGCCACATCCTGGGTCACCAAGTCAACAATTTGGTCCACAGCATAAGCCAGACCTGCTGCTCTCAGAGACTCTGGGTCATGTTCGTACTTATCCAGAATAGCCCGGAATTTTCTTGGCAGCTTGATATTCTCGCAGGTCTTGAGCAGGCGCAGAGCCTGATTACGATTGAGAATCGGCATAATCCCAGCATGGATAGGCACTTCAATACCGGCTAAAATACACTTGTCCTGAAAATCATAAAAGCGCTCATTGTCAAAGAAAAGCTGGGTCACCAGACTAGAACAGCCAGCATCCACCTTTTTCTTGAGATTTTGAATATCTGAAATCTGATTAGGCGAATCTGGATGACCCTCTGGATAGCAAGCTCCGATGATGTTAAAGTGCGGCGCTTCTGTCTTGATGTATTCGATCAAGTCAGTCGCATAGGTAAAATCATCCTTAGGCGCTGCATCTGGAAAAATATCCCCTCGCAAAGCCAAAATCTGATGGACACCAACCCGATCCAAAGACTGCAAGATATTAGACACCATGTCCTTGGTCAGATAGACCGCAGGCAGGTGAGCAATGGTCGGAATCTTGAGATCATTGGCGATGAACTCAGTCAAACGAACCGTCGTCTCCTCAATGTCAAACTTATTATTGCTGGCTGTCACACTAATAAAGTGAGGAGCCAGATCTTGCATCTCTCTCAATGCCTGAAAAATCTTATCATTGCCTACTGCCGGATTGGGAGGAAATACTTCAAATGAGAGACTAGGTGTATGACGACGAACCATATAACAAAAAGTTCCTTTCAATGATGGTAGCGATAGCTGAGGACAATCCTAGAAGAACAGTTCCTGCAGGATTGTCAGCTCTGCTTCAATTTTTGGGGTATCCTCCATCAAGATCAACTTTTGAGGTTCCAGGAGGATTATTGCAAATGTTGTCTAGCTGCTTTGGCTGCTTCTACTAAGCGTACCAAGCTAGCCTTGGTTTCTGGGATACCACGAGTTTTAAGACCACAGTCAGGGTTGATCCAGACCTTGCTGCTTGGCACCTTAGCCAAGATAGCTTCGATCGTATGGTCAATTTCCCCTTCATTTGGCACACGAGGAGAGTGGATATCGTAAACCCCAGGTCCCACTTCTGTTTGGAAGTTTTTCGCTTTAAGCTCGTCCAAGATTTCAAGGTTTGAACGGCTGGCTTCAAAGGAAATAACGTCCGCATCCATGTTGTCGATAGCAGGGATGATATCGGTAAATTCTGAGTAACACATATGAGTGTGGATTTGCGTATCTGGCGCTACTGTTGAGTGTACTAGACGGAAGGCTGGAATTGCCCAGTCAAGGTAATCTTCGTACCAGTCGCTGCGACGGAGTGGCAATTTCTCACGAAGAGCAGCCTCGTCGATTTGGATAATCTTCACGCCTGCAGCTTCAAGGTCAAGCACTTCATCCTTGATGGCAAGAGCGATTTGAAGGGTAGAATCCTTGATAGAGATGTCTTCCCGTGGGAATGACCAGTTGAGGATGGTAACAGGTCCAGTCAACATGCCCTTAACAGGTTTGTCTGTACGGCTTTGCGCATAGCTAGACCATTTAACAGTGATTGGGTTGAGACGAGTCACATCACCCCAGATGATTGGTGGTTTCACCCCACGCATACCGTATGATTGTACCCAACCATTCTTAGAGAAGAGGTAACCTGACAGGTTTTGACCGAAGTACTCAACCATGTCATTACGCTCGAACTCACCATGCACCAGCACATCAAAGCCAACTTCTTCCTGCCATTTGATCCAATCATCGATCTGCTCAGCCAAGAACTTGTCATAGTCTTCTGCTGACAGCTCACCCTTGCGGAAAGCCAAGCGTTTGGCACGAACTTCCTTGGTTTGAGGGAAGGAACCAATTGTCGTAGTTGGCAATGGTGGCAGATTGAGCGCCTTGTGCTGAATTTCCTCACGCTCTGCAAAGACCGGCAGGCGAGTGTAGTCCGCATCCGTCAAGCCAGCGATCCGAGCAGCCAGCTCTGCATTTTGCCCAACACGCTCTGCTGCAAAGAGAGCTTTGTTAGCAGCAAGTGTTTCTGCACCACCGCCATTGCGGATAGCATCCAAATCACGGATTTCATCCAATTTTTCCACCGCAAAGGCAAAGTGGTTCAAGATTGCTGGTTCAAATTCTTCATTAGCCGTTGTAAATGGCACATGGAGAAGTGAGCATGAGCTTGTCAAAACAAGATTTTCAGCTGGGATTTGCTCAAGCACTGCCAGGCTCTTTTCATAGTTGTTGCGCCAAATATTTTTACCGTTGACAATCCCTGCATAAAGAGTCTTATCAGCTGGGAAGCCACCTTTGACAAGTTCAAGAGTTTTCTTGCCTTCTACAAAGTCCAGACCAATCGCATCTACTGGCAACTCTACAAGGTCTGCATAGATGTCACGAACGTCACCAAAGTAGGTTTGAATCAAGACTTCCAAGCCTTTCTTATCTGCCAGAAGCTTCTTATAAAGGTCCAAGAAGAGAGCTTTTTCTTCTACTGACAGATCTTTGACCAGACTTGGCTCATCCAACTGGATACGCTCTGCACCTAGCTCTGCTAATTTGGCAAAGACTTCTTGATAAGCTGCAGCCAGGGCATCGACAAAGTCAGCCGGCGCTACACCGTCTTCAAAGTCAGATACTTGCAGGAGAGTGAATGGACCAACCACAACTGGACGGGTTACCAAGCCCAACTCTTTCGCTTCTGCAAATTCATCAAAAATCTTATGCCCAGCCAGTTTGACTTGGGTTTCTTTTTCAAATTTAGGAACGATATAGTGGTAATTCGTGTTGAACCATTTCTTCATCGGAAGGGCGCGGACATCCCCTTTTTCGCCCTGATAACCACGAGCCAAGGCAAAATACCGCTCCAAGTCAGTCAACTCCAACCCTTGCACAGATGACGGCACCACATTAAAGAGAAAGGCCGCATCCAGCACATTGTCATAGTGAGAAAAGTCATTTGACGGAATCTCTGAAATCCCCTTTTCCTTGACAATATTCCAGTGTTTAGCACGCAACTCTTTGGCCACAGCCAGAAGCTCTTCTGCTGAGATTTCATGTCTAAAGTATTTTTCAGTTGTAAATTTCAATTCGCGGAATTCGCCCAAACGAGGGAAACCAATAATAGTCGTTGACATAAACGTCCTCCAAAATTTTTCTTGATTTTATCTTATCAGAAAATCCCCCCTCTGTATAATTGGAATTTCCCAGAGTTTGATATAGCCTAAAACTATAACGAACCTCATCAACCAATCCAAAATCCCTATTTTAACAACACTATTGACTGAAATTATTGTTTGCTATAGGTAGAAATTATGACCTTGGAAAAAGAAAAACCAGCGAGAATAAAATCTCGTTGGTTTCCATAATATCTTGTCTTGTTTACTCTGTTTCATGATACAGCTTTTTAGCTTTTTCAATATCATAGTATCTGTCAAACTCTTCTTTGGAGTTGACGATATGCTCCTGACTGTCGACAGACAGTTCTAGGGGAATGTTTACAGCTTCATATACATTCACTGTAGACGGCATAAATAAGCTGTAGACGGTTGCCTCACGCTCAAATTGCACTGCGCTATTTTTAGAATTTAAAATAAATACAGTCGCTTTTCTTTTTTCTAAGAGCTTATAGGGCTTTGAGCTCTTCTCAAACTGAGTCTGTTCCAAAAAAGCTTTATCTATCGAGAACTCCCCACCAACAGGAACAGTTTTAATACCATTAGCTTTATCATCCCAAGATGTTAATGTTGTTACTCCCAACTTTCTGTTAAAGTCTTGAGCTAGAATTTCATTTTCCTCAATCTTCTTATTTTGCAAATTAAGAAAAAGTGGTTTAGTATTTTGATAATTCTTTAAATCCCGTATCTGAATCTTTAAATATTCCTGTCCTTTCCAAGTATAAATATCCCCTAGCTCTGCTGGTATATAATCCACATTGTAATCTTCTACCACCTTGTAAAGATCCAACTCCGTCTCCTCCTCAAGCTTCATGCCCTTAACTTGGTAAATACTCAAAGTCCAGTAAGCTCCATCAATTGGCCGCTCCTGT
Source organism: Streptococcus sanguinis (assembly GCF_003943735.1). Lineage (GTDB taxonomy): Bacteria > Bacillota > Bacilli > Lactobacillales > Streptococcaceae > Streptococcus > Streptococcus sanguinis_E. The sequence goes on from NZ_RJMV01000001.1 coordinate 398,817, forward strand.
AAATAATAAGGAGTATCTTTTAATTTCATATTCTGACGCAATATATATCGAGAACCTACACGAGTATTTTGTACAAATCCGTAACTCCCAAACTCTTCCATTTTTTTGTCTTCGTCCGGAGTCGTTGAAGTCCAATGGACAATAGCGCCTGCACCATCCGCAATGATTTCATAATCATCAATTTCAGCTTTACCAGTATACTGGCTGTACTGCCTATAGTATTGTTCATTATAGTAACGATAGAGAGTCCAAGATACCAAAGATAAACCCGCTAATACTAACAATGTAATAAAAATCTTTGTTTTGCTCCATTTCATAATTAAGCTCCTATTTTGCAAATTTATCGTCTAAGTCATTAGGCAACTTCTCCACTTTCATTCCTCTCCTCCTTCTCCACAACAAACTCTCTAACCAAGCGGTAGATAACTGCGAATATAGGGGTGAAGAAAATCATGCCGACCAATCCAAAGAGGTTGCCCCCAATCAGGGCGGCAGCTAGGGTAAAGAGAGTTGGGAGACCGACGGACTGGCCGACCACGCGCGGATAGATAACATTACCCTCAATCAGCTGCACTCCCTGAAAGACTGCGATAGAAAGGAGGGCTTTCCAAGGGCTGTCGGTGAAGATAAAGATAGCACCTAGAGCACAAGCTGAGAAAGGCCCGATGTAGGGAATGAAAGAGAGCACTCCAGCCAGAACTCCTGTCAAGGCCGCATAAGGCAGGCCTGTCAGAGAGTAGGCGATAAAGACTAAAACACCGACAATGACAGCCTCAATCATCTGCCCCATCAGAAACTTATCATAGGTCTCAACAATGACAGAACCGACATAGGATAGGCGTTTGACAGCCTTCTCCGGAAGCATAACCTGAAGGAGACGACTAGTGATTGTCTGCAAATGCTCCTTGCTGCTCAAGAAGGCAAACATGAGAAAAATAGACATGATGACCGAGAAGAAATTGCCAAAAATAGCAGAGATATTACCCGTCAGACTGCCCAGAAGATAGATGGCTCGGTTGACAATATCACTGTTTTGCAGCTGCTTGGTCAAATCTTTCAGCTGGCTAGAGGAAAGCAAGCCAGACTGCTGCAGCCACTTGGCTACCTGAGGCGCTACCTTGCCGATTGTTTCGCTCAGCTGATTGACCGCTGTGGTCAGAGTCGGCACGACAATAGAAACAATCCCTGTCATAATGAGAACTAAAATCAGCACCTCTAAAACTAAGGCCAAACCGCGCTGCAACTTCTGAGGGACTCGGCATTTGTCCAAGAGGTCTTCCAGTTTTTTCATTGGGACATTAAAGATAAAGGCTAGGACTCCACCCAGTATAATAGGCGAAAAAACCGAAGTCAAACTCTGCAAACCAGACCAGATATTCCCGATATAGAGAACCAGAGCCAGAGCGAGCGCCGCAAACATGATTAGTTTATAGGATTCATTTATTTTTTTCATAAGGCTTCCTTTTAAGGTTTTATCATTTCCTTATTTTATCATAATTTTCGAGGGCTTTCGAGCAGGAGGAAATGGGTTAGTCAGCTTTGTCTTCACTTTTAATTTTTTGAAAATCTTGAAGATAGAGGACCCCAGCTCCTATAGACAAAAGGCCTGCAAAGATAGCTAGAAAAGGAATAAATCCCATGATAGATGCAAAAAGCAGCATCTGATGATTCATCTTATTGACCCTAGAGTCCCCACTATAATGAGACATACCAGCTAAGGAAAGTATCAACAAGAAAACATTAATTAGCAGAATCAGAAGTGCCCATATGTAATTTTCAATGAAGCTACCAATCAAATCAACAAACTCAAAACTCGATCTTTGTAAAGAAAAATACATGATAAGAATTCCCGCTATAATACTCGCAACCCCATTTACCAATAACAATTTATTTGACTTCATATAAATCTCATTCTTTCTTTTTTAACATAGTATACCTAGCTACTTTCTAATCTGTCAACCATTATCAAAGAATGGCTGTTTCATCCGATAAATCCGTTTTCATTCAAATTATCTTATGATAAAATAACTTTATGCACAAGAAAACGATTATTGATTTTAAGCAGTTGGGCCAACGCCTGATTTTTACGAATCCCATCAAGGAGCTAAAGACTCGCCGTCTTGACCAAGTGGAGGAACTTTTGGCAGAGATTGAGGGTTGGCAGGAGAAAGGATACTATGCTGTCGGCTATGTCAGCTATGAAGCAGCTCCAGCCTTCGAGAAAAAGTTCCAAGTTCATGCGGCCCCGCTCCAGAAGGAATACCTCCTCTACTTTACTATCCACGATAAGGCTGAGGAGGCTGCCATTCCCTTGACCTATGAGGAAGTGGAAATGCCAGCAGCTTGGCAGGGGCTGACTTCTGATCAAGAGTACCAGAAGGCTATCGAGACCATTCATCATCATATCCGCCAGGGCGATACCTATCAAGTCAACTACACGGTGCAACTGTGCGCGGAGCTCAATCCTGAGGATAGCTTGGCTATTTACAATAGGCTGGTCGTTGAGCAAAATGCGGCCTACAATGCCTATGTAGAGCATGACGAAACCGCCATCTTGTCCATCAGCCCCGAGCTCTTTTTCGAGGAGCACCGAGGTCAACTGACAACTCGTCCTATGAAAGGAACCACCAATCGGGGACTGACCTTAGATCAGGATAGAGAGCAGGCTGCATGGCTGGCTCAGGATTCTAAAAACCGAGCAGAAAATATGATGATTGTCGATCTGCTACGCAATGATATGAACCGCATTTCTCAGACGGGCAGCGAGCGGGTTGAGCGTCTCTGCAACGTCGAGCAATACTCTACAGTCTGGCAGATGACCTCTACCATTAAAACCCTACTGCATGAGGGAGTCGGACTGGCAGAGCTTTTCAGAGCGCTCTTTCCTTGCGGATCCATCACAGGCGCACCTAAGATTTCGACCATGGCAATCATCAAGGCGACAGAAAAAGCTGCCCGCGGGGTCTACTGCGGTACAGTCGGTATCTGTCTGCCAGACCAGAGACGGATTTTTAACGTCGCCATCCGCACCATTCAGCTGGAGGGAAGGAAAGCCATCTATGGCGTTGGCGGCGGCATCACTTGGGACAGCACCTGGAAATCTGAATACATCGAAACCCAGCAAAAATCTGCCGTCCTCTATCGAAAGAATCCGCGATTCGACCTGATTTCTACTGGAAAAATAACGGATGGAAAACTGACTTTACAAGTCCAACACCTGCAAAGACTGACGGAAGCAGCTAGCTACTTCGCCTATCCTTTTGACCAAGACAAACTAGAGCAAGAGCTAGAAGAAACATGCACTCAGCTAGACAAAGAAAAAGATTATAGGCTACGTATAGCTCTTAAAAAAGACGGCAGTATTGGGCTAGAAACGGCTCCTCTACTACCTCTGACAAAGACTTTCATAAAGGCAAAACTGGTCGAGCAAACAGCCAATCTAGCCCAGCCTTTTACCTATTTCAAAACCAGTCATCGTCCTCATCTAACCTTGGAGCAGCAAGAACAGATTTACTACAATGCCCAAGGCCAGCTGCTGGAAACCTCTATCGGCAATCTGCTGCTGGAACTAGACGGCAGGCTCTACACGCCTCCAGCTGAACTGGGCCTGCTCAAGGGCATCTACCGCCAGCAGTTATTAGATAAGGGTCAAGCTACTGAGAAAGTTTTAACTCTGGCTGACCTAGCTCAGGCTGAGAAAATCTACGCCTGCAACGCAGTCAGGGGACTGTACGAGCTGGAGATTGATAAGGGAGAGCTCTGATATGAAAGTTATCTTTCTGCACGGACTGGGGCAAGATGCGCATTCTTGGAAGAAAGTTCAAGAAGCCCTAGCCAATGTCCCAACGGAGTCGCTGGCTCTTTTTCTGAAGGGCAATGAAAGTTACCAAGACATTCGACAAGCAACCCTCCAGCACCTTCAAGCTGAAGAACAGCCTTTTATCTTAGTCGGTTTGTCACTCGGTGGCCTGCTGGCACTGGACCTTTCTGACCAAACTCTTCCTCATCTAAAGGGCTTGATTTTATCCGGGACTCAATACAATTTAGCAGATAATTTTCTCTACAGACTGCAGATTCTCGTCTTTAAACTGATGCCCAAAAGCGTCTTCACCAAGCAAGGGGCGGATAAAGGCCAGATGCTGCGGATTTTGACCGAACTGCGTAAGGTAAATCTTACTGATAAGGTAAAGAAAATCAAGCTCCCCAGCCTGCTTGTTTGCGGCAGCAAAGACAAGCCCAATCTAAAAGCTGCCTACAAACTTAACAAGCTGCTGAAAAATTCTCAGCTTTGCATTATAGAAAAGGGCGGCCATACTCTGAATAGCCAAGCGCCCGAAGCATTTGCTCAAATAATAGAGAAATTCCTAGATGAGTTCTGACCCTTTTACATGACAAACCAAAAACTTTAGAAATATTTGAGAAATTCTTTATAAATATTTGAAGGTTTGGCGATATACTAATTAATAAGAAGAGGAGTTTTCTCTCCTAAGCTCATGAAAAGGAGACTTAATCATGGAAAATGTTTTGGTTTTACAGCAAGTCAGCAAAAAATTCGGCCGGCAGTACGCTCTGACCGATGTGAGTCTGACGATAAAAAAAGGAGATATTTACGGTTTGATTGGCAAGAACGGGGCCGGAAAGACCACTCTGATTAAGGTCATCACCCAGCTCTTGGAAGCAAGCAGTGGCAATGTCTCCCTCTTTGGCTCTCAGAACTATCAAGAATGGACGCAGAGCCTCAAACGGGTCGGATCGGTCATCGAAACACCGGTCGCTCACAACCACCTGACAGCCTATGAAAATCTCAGCTACTACTGTAAGCTCCGCCATATTCCCCATGCGGATAAGGTCATCCGTGAAACCTTGGAATACGTGGACTTGACAGATACCGGCAAGAAGAAATTCCGCGACTTCTCACTCGGAATGAAACAGCGGCTGGGTCTAGCTATCGCGCTTCTTACCAGACCTGACCTGATGATACTGGACGAACCTATCAATGGCCTGGATCCAGTCGGCATCAAGGAATTCCGCCAGCTGGTGCAGCGACTCAACGAGGAGTTTGGCATGACCTTTATCATCTCCAGCCATATCCTGTCTGAACTTTACTTGGTGGGTACTCGGTTCGGCATTATCGAGGAGGGACGGCTGATTCGCGAGATTTCCAAGGCGGAGTTTGAAGAACAGAGTGAAGACTATATCGTGCTTAAAACGTCACAGTTAGAAGAAGCCAGCCGGCTGATTCACGACCAGCTCATGCATCGCATCAAGGTGGTCAATGCTTCTGACGAGATTCATATCTTCACCCATTCTCATGAGATTAGCAAGATTGTCAAGGAACTTGCGGTCGCAGATATACCGGTGCAGGAGATTTACTATGCACGACAAAACCTAGAAAACTTCTTTACAGACTTGGTCAAATGACAAAGGGAGGCTTATCATGATGGATTTCATTCGAGCCGATTTTTACCGGCTCATGCGTTCAAAAGGCTTTTGGATTACTGAGTTTTTCTGTGTGATTTTATCAGCAACCTTCTTCCAGGCAAATATTCATTTTGGAGCAAATATCTCCAGAAATGAGGCTGCTAGTCAATCTCTAGGAAAACTAACCGGCCTTCAAGCTCTGGACTATTTTGCAGGCAAAACAGACAGTCTGCTCTTTTTCACCATCATTGGTATCGGTATGGTCCTTGGAGTGGACCTGTCTCGGAAACTTTATAAAAACTGTCTGAGCTACGGCATCTCTAAGCTCAGCTATTATTTTTCTAAGTTCTTTGTTTGTGTTAGCATCGCAGCCTTTCACTTCCTGCTGATTTTATCTATCTCCTTTGTGACTGCTAGTCTGTCCAACGGAATTGGAAGTGCCCCCAGCTCTTTTTTGCCTCAGCTAGGAGCTGCTCTCTTCGTTCAATTTCTCAGCACGATTACATGGATTGCCATCATTTCTTTTGTGCTCTATGCCAGCCACTCGATTATATCTAGCTTTCTGACCTATTTCCTTGGCGGTACTTTACTGACTATTCCCCTCATCTTTTATCCGGATAATGAATGGCTAATCTGTCTGACCCTGCGATTTAACACAAATATGGCAGCAGATGGCGGAGCTGTTATCAAGGCTATCCTGACAGTGGTAACGGTCACCCTGCTCTTTCTAGGTGGCGGGCTGATGGTTTTCAAAAAGAAAGATTTATAAAAAGCAGGAACAATCTTAATCATTCAGAGGAGATTTCATGTTACATACTATTCAGGCGGAACTCTATCAGCTTGTCCGCTCCAAACCTTTTTGGCTAATAGAAGGGCTGCTCTTTTTTCTCATTTTCATCAGCTCTCTTGGTGAAAGCAACTTTAATTTTTATATCTCTACGTCTTCTGATCCAGAAGAAATAGTCATCCAAGGTTGGACAGGATTTGAAGCTCTCGGGCAGCTTGCTAAAGATTTCCTGCCCTTTGTCATGATTACTGTCCTTGTGCTCATTATCTTTCTGTTAGGTCGTGACCTGACTAGAAAATTATACAACAATATATTAGCTGGCGGGGTTTCTCGGAAAGAATTTTACTTATCCAAAATAGCTCTTCTTGTCATAATTATCATCTTTCAACTAATAACAGCTTTTGCTGTAGCCTTTATCTTTGGAAGCCTCTTCCATGGACTTGGGACTATGCCAAAGAACTTTTTCTGGAGCTTTTCCTTATCTTTCTTTCGCTCCTTTCTCTTTATTATGACCTGCAGTTCCGTAGTTACCTGTCTCCTCTACCTGACCCGCTCCACCCTGGTCAGCTATCTCGTCTTTTTCGCCCTGATTATGCTTCAGTCTAGCCTCGTCATCGTTTTCCCTCAGATAAATTCTGAACTATTCTTACTCTTTATCCTAGCTGGTTCTCTCTTAGGTGGTTACCAAGCCTTTCAGCACAGAGACTTATAAATCTAAGCAGTCAGCCCTTTGGCTGCTTTTTTATTGATTTCGGGCTGGTTCTGCATTTCTTTAGAAATATTTTAGAATTTCTTGAGAAATATTTGAAGTCTAGCTTGTATACTAAAATCAAACCTAAGAAAGCGAGAATATACCATGCAAACTGTTTTAGAAGTAAAGCAAGTTACCAAACAATATGGCCAGCAATATGCCCTTGATCATGTGAGTCTTTCGATCCAGAAAGGCGATATTTATGGACTGATTGGCAAGAACGGAGCTGGCAAAACCACTCTTCTCAAGACCATTAGCCGGCTCATTCATGCCAACAGCGGAACCGTTTCTGTCTTTGGTTCGCAGAACTCTAAGGAATGGAATGAAGCCCTGCGCAAGATAGGTACTGTCATCGAAACACCAGTCGCTTACAATCAGATGACTGCTTATCAAAACCTCAACTACTACTGCAAGGTCCACCAGATTGCCCAGCCCGACCAGCTCATCAAGGAAACCCTGGCCTATGTCGGATTGAGCAATACTGGTAAAAAGAAATTCCGAAACTTTTCGCTAGGAATGAAGCAGCGCTTGGGGATCGCTATTGCACTTATCAGCAAGCCTGAACTCATGATTCTAGACGAGCCCATCAACGGCCTAGATCCTCTTGGCATCAAGGAATTTAGACTGATGATTCAGCGGCTCAACCAAGAATTGGGAATCACTTTTATCATTTCCAGCCACATCTTGTCCGAGCTTTATCTGGTAGCCACCAAGTTTGGAGTGATTGACCAAGGACGGCTTGTCGCAGAATTCACCAAAGATGACTTTGACCGAGCCAGTGAAGATTATATCGTCCTCAAGACCAGCGATAGAGAGCAGGCTGCCAATCTCATCCAAGGCAAGCTCCACTACCAGCTCAAGGATGCTGATAAGCCTGACGAACTGCACATTGTTGCCCAAGAACAGGAACTAAATGACATCAACAGGGAGTTGGTCCTATCCAACATTCATGTCAATGGTATCTATGCAGCTCACAAAGATTTAGAAAAATACTTTACAGATTTAGTCCAGTAAGGAGAAAAACCATGTTACATACTTTTCAAGCAGATTTTTACCGCTTCTTTCGTTCCAAGGCTGTTTGGATTACCGAATTCATCTTTCTACTGACGACCTTGAGCGCAGTCTTTGGCAAATTAAATGCCGTCCAGCTTATACAAGCGGTGTCCAACGCTATCGGTAATAATACTTTTATCATCATTATCCTCTCTATGGTCGTCATCGGGACAGATCTGAACAAGCAACTTTACAAGAATACATTAACCAGCGGCGTTTCCCGTACTAGTTTCTTCGTCTCTAAAGCCCTAGTCATGGTCTGCGTAACGTTCCTGCAGTTGACTCTCTATTATAGCATCAACTTTATCCTAGCAGCCATTCTAAACGGTATTGGTGATTTATCCGCCACCTTCCTGCTTCAGTTTATTCTTCTATTCTTTGTGCAGTGCCTGACTGTCATTGCTTGGACAGCTATTATCTCCTTTATTCTTTATCTGAGTAAATCTATGATTGCTGCCCTGGGAGGTTACCTTTTCTGCGCATCTTTAACCGGAGCTCTTGCTCAATTTTATCCAAAATCTCTATGGCTGCAGCATTTCACCATGAGCTTTGATTTTGAGACGCTTCAAAGTAGCGGTGTAACCTTAAGAATTGTTCTAATTGCCTTGGTTTTAGAAACAGTCTTCACCGCAGCAAGTCTTTATACTTTCCACAAAAAGGATTTATAGTAAACAATGAGCTGGTTCTCGACTGGCTCATTTTAATCTTTTCAATTTTAAATTTCTTTAGAAATATTTTAGAATTTCTTGAGAAATATTTGAAATTTAGTTTGTATACTAAAAGTATAAACAAAGTAATTAAAGGAGAAACATCATGCAAAATGTTTTAGAAGTGAAAGGACTCACTAAAAAATACGGTGATCAATATGCTCTGAAAGATGTCAGTCTTTCCATCAAGAAAGGAGAGATCTACGGTCTCATCGGAAAAAACGGTGCTGGTAAGACCACTCTGATCAAAATCATCACTCAAGTCATCTATCCTAGCGGAGGGACCGTATCTGTCCTGGGCTCTCAGAACCAACAAGAATGGACCAGAGCCCTCAGCCATACTGGATCTGTCATCGAATCCCCTGTAGCTCATGCCCACATGTCGGCCTATGAAAATCTGCGCTACTACTGTACCGATCGGGGCATTCCAAATGCTGACAAAGTCATCAAAGAAACCCTGCAATATGTCGGCCTGACCGATACTGGAAAGAAGAAATTCCGTAATTTCTCTCTGGGGATGAAACAGCGGTTGGGCATTGCCATTGCCATTTTGGGGCGTCCCGACTTGCTCATTCTGGATGAGCCCATAAATGGTTTAGATCCAGTTGGGATTCAGGAATTTAGAGAAATGGTCAAGCGCCTCAATCAAGAACTAGGCATCACCATCATCATTTCCAGCCATATCCTGTCCGAGCTTTATCTAGTAGCAACTCGCTTTGGCTTTATCAATCAAGGGCATTTCATCAAGGAGCTGTCTAAGGAAGAATTTAACCGAGAAAGCGGCGACTATATCATCCTCAAAACGGATAATATCAAGCAAGCTGCCCATTTAGTGCAAGACAAGCTCGGCTACCAGCTCAGACCGACCAACAAGGAAGATGAGCTGCATATTTCTGGTAAGGTACAAGAAATTCGCAAGATTGCCAAGGAACTAGTCCTAGCCGACATCCCAATCGGGGAAATCTACTACGCCCACAAAGACTTAGAAAAATACTTTACAGACTTAATCAACCAACAAGGAGGAAACACTCATGTTTAATAGTATCAAGGCGGATTACTACCGTCTCTTCCGCTCCGTAGGATTCTGGGGAGTGCAGGCTTTCTGCATCTTTGGAATTCTCCTCGCCATTTTCACTTCCAAAGTTGTCAGTTCCGACAACGGTATCTTTTTTGCCATAGATGTCGTCTCCTACAACAGCGGCATGCTCTTTATTGCCTGCAATGTCATGACTAGCTTGCTTCTCGGTGTTGATCTCAATGACAAACTTTATCACAATAACCTGACTACAGGCAAGACTCGGACCCAGTATTACTTCTCTAAAGCACTGGTTATCGGTAGCTTACTGCCTATGCAGTTCATACTGCTCTACATTTTAGGTATTGTCATCGAATTTGTCCGAACCGGCGGTAATATGGCAACCCTGCCAGCTAATTTCTGGGGACAATTCGCAATACTCTTTGTCATGCAGGTCATCTGTACCTATGCTTGGTACTGCATTACCAGCTTTGTCCTCTACTTGACTCGAAACTATAGTGTCGTCTTTATCACCTATATCATGACCTACATCTTACTCGGCCTCCCTAGTCAAATGGTTGATGCCAATAATGAATGGTTCAAGGCTATCAAGATGGAGTTCGTCTACGGAGACGCTTCAATACCAAGTGTCATCATCAAAACAGCTATCTTTGCTCTCAGTCTGATCACGGTCTTTAGCTTAGCAGGACTGGCTACACTGAAAAAGAGAGATTTGTAAAATAAAAACTCAGCTAATCACTAAATTAGCTGAGTTTTTTTGAGCGGATTTCACCCTTTCTGGTCTAGCCCTCTTTATCGGCTTTCTTTCACTGCTTCCAATCTTGCTTTTTCAAGAACAGACTGATGCAGACTCCTAGGATAAGGTAGAAAGTGACAAAGGTAAGACTGGCTGCCAGACTGGTCGGATATGGAAAGATCTTGCCCATAGGAAAAAGAATATTAGATAGAAATCCAAGGGGAACAAAGAGCAAGAATAAAATCAAGGCCAGCTTAACCTGAAAAGAAGGTCTTACCTCGGATAGATTGCGGCCCGTTCCCCACACCAGCAGCCCTACTCCCTGAACGATCAGCACCGGCGTTAGCAAGATACTGATCTTGAGAAAATCAGCTAGGATAATGGAGAGGATGATGCCCAGACCGATAAAGCCAAGAGAGAGCTGATAGCAAATATTGCTGGCTATTCTCCTGTGCTTGATTGACTGCTCTTCCTCTTTCTGTACTACAGGCTCAATTCCCTTGAGCAGATAGTCTGTGGTCACCGCAAAATAGTCACTCATGGAAATGATCTTATCCAAATCAGGCATACTCTGCTCGCTCTCCCACTTGGAAACTGCCTGTCTGGACACACCGAGTTGGTCGGCTAGCCCCTCCTGCGAAATGCCCCGCGCTTTCCGCAGGTACTGGATTCTGTCTGATAGATTCATGGATTGTTTTACCTATTCTTTCTTATTTTTTATACTTTCTTTCATTGACACTTATTATAGCACAAGGCGGAGAGACTGCAAAGTCTGATTGTCACCTCTTCATAAAATGCTAGACTTCTTCTTTAGATGGAAGAGCTTTTTCCTCCCTATCCGTCCGATACCAGAGATAGATACTATAAAGTGTCAGGAGAATCACACCTCCAAAGTAAAAGAAGGGATTAACTTGAGAGAAATCCAAATTGTTAGCTTGAGCTATTCCAACAAAAGTCGGGATGAGAGTGTTGGAGAGTGCATGAAAGATGTTACAAGCAAGGACAGACTGGGTCTTCTTATACAGAGCTGCAAGCCAAAAAGATAGAAGGATACTGAAAATGATAAAAACTGAGAACAGATCCTGGCTTCGATCATAAAAGCGATCGTAAAACCAGAGAGGGATATGCCAGATGGCCCAAATAATACCGGTCATCAAGGTAGAGACAAAGAAAGAAAACTTTTTCTCTAAGGCTGGCTGTAGGAAGCCGCGCCAGCCAAATTCTTCAATCCCGCCCGATAGGACAATACAATAGATAAAAAACCAAGGAAATCTTACTAAAGCGCCATCTACCAGCTTGCCGCCAGAAGCTAGAGCATAGAAGGCGGTCAGACCGCCACCATAGATTAGCAAGTAGAGCCAGGTCTCTTTCTTGCCTGAAAAGAGATAGGAGCAAATGGCCTTGAAGCCTTTCTTTTTCAGTACGATCAGGCTAGCCAGCATAGGCCCAAACATAGCAATACCATTTAGAATAGCTTCAAGAGCAAGATAGGCTGTAGGTGGACTGTCTGGCCAAAGTTTTTTGAGGATGATGTCCAGCAGCCAGAATCCCCATGTCCAGCCGAAGTTCCAAGCCAGAAACGGCAAAATTAGTTTTGGTTGTGGTTTGATAGTTGTTTCTGTATTCATGAGAATACCTCCTTATAATATAATTAAACTCAAGTTTTTAATCCAAATCTTCAAAGACAGCGACTCGTTCATTCCGAAATCAAAAACTTGGCTTCTGCTTTCAGATTAACAAAAAAACCAGTTGCCTTTCTAGCGACTGGACTTGGAATAAAGAAAAAATCTAGTTGCTTTTTGAGTGATTGAACTTGGAATCATTGTCAACTGTCAGTTGCAAGTCAGTTATATCAAGGGTTTAGAGCAGTTGGCTGATTTTTCACTTTGACTGTTAAAATGACCTCGCTGATATGACTTGCTTTTCAAATCACAAAACAAAAAGGCATCTTTATCATGCCTTTCTTCGACTTAATCTAAAAACAAACCTCCGCCAATTCAAAAATTAGCTTAGGTTTTTTGAGCGGATTTTGAGACTAGCTGATAGAGCTGAGCCTTCCTTATTTTGCTTTTTCAAGTCTTTTTTACAAAGTCACAGCTAGTTCAAACCAGTCGTCCTCGGCTTTCATTGTCAAGTCTCCGCCTAGGATTTCGACTAACTGCTGGGTGATGTAGAGCCCCAGCCCTGAAGACTCCTCGCTGCTGGATAGATTTTCTGAGTAAAAGCGATTGGTCAGCTTATCCAGATATTGGATAGGCTGCTGGACGATATTTTTGACGGTAAAGATACAGTGCTCGCCGTCTTTTTTCAGCGAAATGCTAGCGGCCTTACGACCGTGCTTGAGGACATTGCTTATCATATTTTGGACAATACGCTCAAGAATTTCTGGGTCTGTCTCTAACTCTAGACCTTCAGCTAACTCTACCTGCAAGTCAATCTGGGCTTTCTGGAAGGCGTCATAATAGGTAAAAAGCTGCTGGGTTACCAGCTGAGATATATCTGTCGGCTGGACATTGGCCCTTATGGCCCCCTCCATCAGCCGGCGGTACTCCATCAAGGCTTCCAGCCGTTTGGATACCATTCCCAGACTATCTGCAATTTTGATTAACTGCTGACTTTCCTGACTATCATCCTTCAGCAGCTGCTGGGTATAGCCGCTAGCAATGGTCAGAGGGGTGCGGATATCATGGGCAATATTACTGATAGCCATATCCAGCGTCTTCTTTTCCTGCTGGACAACAAAGGTCGTCTTATCTAGCTCCCGAAAGAGCAACTCTGCTTCCTCTGTCAACTCCAAAATACTGGGGGCATGAGCAGCAGGAGCCAGACGATTCTGGCTCCCTGTCTGTCGCTTCCGACGAATCTGCTGTGCCACATCCTTGACCGCCAGATGATAGCGTATGAAACCAATAGCCAGAAACAGACTGATAAGGGCAAATAAAATGACTAACACCAACATATCAGTCCTCCTTGAGCCGGACACCCAGTCCCCAAACAGTCTCTATGTATTCCTCTGTTGGGTCCAACTGAGCCAGTTTCTTACGTAGGTTGCTGAGGTGAGTATTCAGGGTATTATCCCCAGGCAGATAGCTCTCTTCCCAGACCTGCTCAAAGAGCTCTTCCTTGGTGTAGATCTTCTTGGGATGACGAAGCAAGAGCTGGAGGATATGATATTCTTTCTTGCTCAGACGGACGCTTTTCTCACCGCAGGCCGCCTCAAAGGTAGCCTTGAGCAGACGAATATTTTTAAAGGACTGGCCTTCTTCTTCGCCAGCCAAAGTCTGCTGGCTGCGCAGCTGCACGGTGATACGGGCAAAAACCTCATCCAGATTGAAAGGTTTGACGATATAATCATTAGCACCATTCAGCAGGTACTGGCTAACCAGCGCTTTCTCACCAAGGGCTGTCAGCATAACCACTGGCACCGTAGCATTGCTGCTGCGAATTTCCCTCAACACTTCATCGCCATTCTTCCCCGGCAGCATGATATCCAAAAGGACCAAATCAATCTCCTCCCGCTCAAACAGCGAAATGCCCTCTGTCCCCGAATAGGCAGAATAAACCGTGTGTTCCTTCTGAAAAAGTTCTTTTAGAATTTCATGAATATCACTATTGTCTTCGATGAGTAAAATATGAGCCATAAACACTCGCCTCCAGAAATTTCCTATCACTAGTGTAGCAAGGATAAGAGGCTAAGTCAATAAAAGATGGACTATTCGAAAAACTTTAGAAATATTTTAGAATTACTTGAAGGATATTTGAGAATCGGACTTTAAAATAGAAAGAAATAAGAAATGTATGTGCTATAAAAAGGAGGCTTAATATGTTTAAAATTTTTTGCAAAATCATTTTTAGAAGTATCACTTTCGCCCTTGAGGGCTAAAGAAAAAGGAGACTCGCATGAAAAAATTGATTTGACTGATTCTTTTATCAAGCTTAAGGTCAAGGATTTTTCAACAAGAGCTGAAGTGCAAATGCCGTCTTTTATACAGAGTACAGCTAAACGAAGCAAAAAATCAATGACCTTATCAGAGTACAAAAATCAAACCATTTAAAGGAGAAAATCCTATGACTAATAAAACAAGAATAGAACCACAACCAAAACTAGTCTGGCCGTTCCTAGCCTGGAACTTCGGCTGGACTTGGGGATTTATGTTGCTAGCTATCATTCTCAAAAATCTCTGGCCGGAAAATCCACCTATACTCTATCTGGCTCTGGAAGGCCTCCTAACGAGTTTCAGTATGTTCGGACCGGTGATAGCAAGCCTAATCGTGCTGAAAATAAAAGGCTTCAAAGCCATCTGTTCCTTTATCTTCTCAAGCAAGAAAGGGACTTGGCTCTATCTCCTATTCTTCAGTGGAGGTCTGGCTGTGACTTTTGCATTAGCTTCCGGAGGCAAGCTAGTAGACGGAGCTCTGCTTTCATTTATTGGATCCTTTATCTACCTTATGACCTTGGCTGGTGGCATGGAAGAGCCTGGCTGGCGAGGCTTTCTGCAGCCGGCTTTGGAAAAGAAGTTCTCTATGTTTATCGCCTCCTCGATAACCGGACTAGCTTGGGCTTGCTGGCATATTCCTCTCTGGTTTTATGACCGCTTTTATGATCGAAGTCAGGATCCCTTTCTAGTCTTTATCATTGTAAGTATAGTCCAGTCCATCTGGTTTGCTGCACTGCATAAGAAGACGAAATCTGTCCTTGCCTGTATGATTTTCCATGCCCTACTAGATATTCTGATAGCAACGTTTGTCGGCATCAACCTAGCTGATAAGTTTGATTTCTCTCAGGTTAACTCCCTCATTTACCTTGGCGGCTTGGGTATTCTGACCCTTTACAGTATTTATCTCTGGTATCGGGCGGATAAGGAAGAGAAAAACGCATGATAAAAAAATAAGAATAACCTAATTCTAAATTAAAAGGAGACTGCGCCGACTATCTGAACTCAGCTTATGTGAATACTTAAGTTGAACAGAAAGGAAATGCTATGAAAAAAACATTTATTCTAACGCTTCTAACGATTATAACTCTAGGACTCTTCCGGCCAATTACTGCATCGGCTGAGGAGTCTCAAAAGCTGCCATCTGGTATCGAACGTGACCTGATCAGCCAGAAAATCCAAGACTATGTCAAGGAACATGAAAAAACAACAGCTGGCATGGAAACTGCTATCTTTGACAAGAATGGTACCATTTATCAAGGCAACTTTGGATACATGGATAAGGAAAAAGGCATTAAGGCTGATGATGATAGCGTTTTTGAATGGGGCTCCGTAACCAAATTAACCATCTGGGTCTCTGTCATGCAGCTCTGGGAGCAAGGTAAGATTAACCTAGAAGAAGACATCCGCACCTATCTGCCAGAGGGCTTTCTTAAGAATCTCCGCTATGACAAACCTATCACCATGTTGGATCTGATGAGTCATCAGGCAGGATTCGATGAGGTAACCATGTACCTACAAGAAGATAAAAGTATCGAAGAAATCCTTAAAGAACAACAACCTATTCAGTCTTTTGAACCCGGTACAGTCACAGCTTATTCAAATTACGGTGCTGGCTTGGCTGCTCTGATTGTCGAGCGGATCTCTGGTCAGACTTTTGCCGACTATGCCCATGAGCATATTTTCCAACCACTGGGCATGGATAAAACGGCTATTTTGCCGGATCTATCAGACAATTCCTACGTTCAGAAAAAGCATCAAGAAACCAAAGGTTACGACACTAAAGGAAACTTACTGAGCAAGGACCATTTCATCACTAGCATCTATCCTATCGGAGCGGCTACTGGCACCTTGAAAGACTTGGAGAAGTTCGCCCAAGCCCTGCTGGCTCGCAAGACGCTCTTTGAGCGCCCAGAGACCTGGAACACCCTCTATACTGCCAGTTCCACCTATCCTGACACGGATATCATCCGCAATGCTCATGGCTTTTGGGCCAACGAATACGGTACTACTGTGTTAGGCCACGGCGGAAATACAGCTGGCGCTACTTCACGGATAATCTTGGACTTGGAACACGGTATCGGCTATGTCGTCATGACCAATCAAGGTACAGAGCAAAATTATAATTTCCAAATGCCAGAGCTCGTCTTTGGACCGCGCAAAACGGCCAGCAAGGAAACCAAAGAGCAGTTCAGTCCAGGCTATTATCGCACTCTGCGTAACTTTAATCAAGGGCCTCTGGCTATCTTTAAAATGATTCCAGCCTCCGCAGACTACTTACAGGAACCATCTGACGATCAGCGATTGCCAAACAACTTCTGGACCATTTATCAGAGCCAAGGCAAGACCCGTATCGCAGTGGCTGTCGCAGACTATGAGAAAGTCTCTGACTTTGATTTCTTTAAAGACTATGTTGTTCTAGGCTTTGCCGGACTTGGTATCATCTACGCCCTCGGCCTGCTCATCATCAGCCCGCTTCTAGGAGTCTATCGGCTTATCTTTCGCAAGAAACAAGACCAGCCAGACCGCACTTGGAAGGTCTGGAACCTCCTAACAGCTGTTGGTATTTTGGCTGTCCCAATCAATCTCTTTCTGCTATTCATGTCAGCAACTTCAGGAGATTTCAGCGAAATCGCTCAGTGGCGCTACATGCTCTTTGCTGCTTTGGGACTCCTGCTAACCGCAGCCGCTCTGTTACCTCTCTTCAGAAAGTCCAGAGAAAAGCTCAGCAAAGGCCGCCTCTTCCTGACGGCCATGACTAGTCTATCTGCCTTAGCAGTGACCGCTAATATCCTCTATTGGTCCCTCTATCAGTGGTGGGTATTCTAATATGAAAGGAGCCAGCTATGAAAAAAACATTTTCCCTAATCCTTTTAACTTTTCTGACTTTAGGACTCTTTCGAACAATTACCGCACTGGCTGAAGAGCAGAAACTCCCATCTGGCATTGACCGCAACCAAGTTGGCCAGAAAATCCAAGACTATGCCAAGGAGCATGAAAAGACGACTGCCGCTATGGAAACAGCAGTATTTGACAAGGATAGCACCATTTACCAAGGCAACTTCGGTTATATGGATAAAGAAAAAGGCATTAAAGCTGACAACAGCAGCGTCTTTGATTGGGGCTCTGTGACCAAGCTGACCGTCTGGATAGCTGTCATGCAACTCTGGGAACAAGGAAAGATTGACCTAGAGGAAGATATCAAGACCTACCTGCCAGAGAATTTTCTTAAAAATCTGCACTTTGACAAAGCTATCACGATGCTGGATCTCATGAATCATCAGACGGGATTTGATGAATCTCTGTCTTACACAAAAGGTGACAAAAATATAGAGGAAAATCTACGCATGCTCCAGCCTGTCCAATCCTTTGAACCTGGAACAGTAACCTCTTATTCTAACTATGGTGCTGGGCTCGCTTCTCTGATTGTCGAACGGATTTCCGGCCAGACCTTTGCTGACTATACCCACGAGCATATCTTCCAGCCGCTTGGCATGGACAAGACAGCTCTCCTACCGGACTTATCTGATAATCCCTATGTTCAGAAAAAACGCCAAGAGTCTAAGGCCTATGATACAAAGGGAAATTCACTAGGGACAGCTTTTTATGAATATGGTCTCTACTCAATTGGCCAAGCAGCCGGTACCTTGGAGGATTTACAGAAATTTGCTCAGGCTCTGCTGGGGCGCAAGGCTCTCTTTGAACGTCCAGAAACTTGGAATACCCTCTACAATCCCACTTCGACTTATCCAGGTACAAACATAGCCCGTAATGCCCACGGTTTTTGGATCAACGAATACGGAGTCAGCATCATTGGCCACGGCGGCAATACTGATGGTTTCAGCTCTCGTCTCATGCTAGACTTGGAAAGTGGCATCGGCTACATAGTCATGACCAATCAAAGCATGGAAGAGAATTACAACTACCAAATGCCCGAACTGGTTTTCGGAAGACGCAAAACAGCTGACGAAGAGACTCAAAAGCAGTTTAAACCAGGCTACTACCGTTCTCCGCGCACCTATCTCCATGGTCCCTTGTCCTTTCTAAGACTCATGATGCCCTCAATAGAAAAGATTGACAATCCTGCTCAAAACCGAATCTTGAGTACCAATTTTTGGACCATCTATAAGAGCAAGGGAAAGATTACAATCCCCGTCGCTGTGGTGGACTATGAGAAAATCTCTGCTTTTGACTTCTATAAGGACTATATCATCTTAGGATTAGGCATCCTTGGAATTGTCTATAGTTTTGGAACGCTCATTATCAGCCTTTTATTAGGAGCTTATCGCTTGATTTCCCGAAAAACGGTTGAGCGCACAGACCGCACTTGGAAGGTCTGGAATCTACTGACTTCTCTTGGTATTCTGGCTGTTCCCCTAAACCTACTAATGATTATGATACCTTTGATGTCAGATGACCTTGATTCTCTAGCTCATTGGCGCTACATGCTCTTTGCTGCCTTGGGGCTCCTGCTAACCGCTACTGCTCTGCTGCCGCTGTTCAGAAAATCCAGGAAAAAGCTCAGCAAGGGCCGTCTCTTCCTGACGTTCATGACCAGTCTATCTGCTTTGGCAGTGGTCGCTAATATCCTTTACTGGTCTCTTTACCAGTGGTGGGTGCTGTGATATAAGTTGCCTGCCTTCCTTTGGGAAGGTGGGCTTTGGCTTTTTGGAAAAATATGATGTCCTCCATATTAGCTGCTTAGAGGTACGAGGGAAAGATGTAGAGAAGCAGTGTCAGGTTGACAGAATAGATAGGCGAGAAAGAGAAAACATATGCTTAGCTATCAAATAGTAACATGTCATACGTTTTTTGATTCATACTCAAGTTATTCCTGCCTAGTGTGAATTTTCATTATTTGAGTATGAATGCCAAACTGATAATTTGTTAATTTGTTCTTGAATAAAGAGGGTTAGTTCCTCAACTGTTAAGGGAATATCCTGTCTGGCATATTTTTCTAGCAGCGCGAAAATCCCTCCCATTACAAAATCAAAAATCAAGTCTAATTCTGTATTTAGTTTTTCAACTTTTAAAAATGCCAGCAAATGAGGTTGCAAGGCTTGTTTGTAAGATTCATAAAAGGAAGAATCTCTGTTTAGAAATACGATTATTTCACCATAGACTTTATGAACAGTAATCAACGATTTTATAAATTTCTCGTCTGTCAGATTTGGTTGCAGACTGATTTCAGAAATGATAGAGTGAATCAAATTGGTTTCCACTTGCTTCCTGAGATCATAAACATCCTCAAAATAGTAGTAAAATGTCGACCTATTATAACCCGTCCTTTGACAAAGTTCTTTTACTGATATTTTATTTAAAGGCTTTTCGCGTAAAGCCTTGAGAAAAGCTTCCATAAAAAATTCTCTGGTTTCTTCTAATGCAAATAACAAACTCATGACTTTCCTTTCGGACACTTTGGGCAAAATTGTTGGTATCATTCATGGCAGATTTTGTCTATACTAGACTTATCTTATACAAATGAGGTATTGTTATGTCCAAACTGATTTCTGTTTGGTTAAAAATCTGGATTCCCATTCTTTTTGTTATGGGAATCGGTATTCTCTTATATCTTATCACACATTGGACTACACTAGATGCTGGAAGCAGATTTGTCGCTATAATCTATGTCATGCTCCCTTTACACTGTCTAGAGGAATGGAGATTTCCTGGCGGTTTTCATTATAACTACAACATGCTTCGGCGCTCTCAACAGCCCGATCGCTATCCTATGAATCAATTTTCTGATATGCTGACTATCATGTTAGCTGAATTAATTGGTATTGTCTGTCTCTTCTACGGTGTCAATCAGATCATTGTCATCTGGAATCTTATCTTTTGCTTTTTTGAAATGATTGGCCACCTGATTTTTGGGTTCAGTATGTACCGACGTTTTCGTACAGTAGGAAAAAGAACCATTTATAACCCAGGTTTTGCGACAGCGGTTGTCTTTACGCTTCATGCTCTCTACTATGTTCTGAACCAGTATCCTACAAATCTCCCCAGCTTGTCAATAATCATTTTAGCTATTATCAGTGGAACAGTTCTTGTAAGTAGTGTCGTTCTTATCCCTGAGCAACTGTTCAAATCAAAAGAGACCCCTTATCCTTTTGATAGCAATCGTTATTATGAAAAATATATTGCAAGAGAAAAAATCTGAATTCCCTTCCCTATTTCATAATCTTCTTTAAAAATTCTATGAGAAGTCGAAGGCATAACTGAGCGACTAATACTCACCGAAAATCAAAAAGTGACCTAGTTTTATTCTGCTATTTTAAGTTTGGCCTTGCGACTCAATCAGACATATCTAATGTTTGTTAGCTGCTATTTCCAACTCTGTCGCGACAGAAACAATAATATAGACACACCTGACCAGTCTCTCTGGCTTTCTATTTTTTGACCACTAAATTGTATTTAGTTTTTTCTTGATTTTTTATCTTTTATTTACTATAATATGAACAAGTTCATAAAATGAACACATTCATATTAAAAAGGGATTTAAAAATGAAAGTAAGTAAAAAAGAAAAAAATCGTCAAGCTATTTTAGAAGTGGCAGGGGAGTTGTTTCGCTCTAAGGGCTTTGGAGCAGTTTCTATGCGAGAGATTGCAGAAGTCTGTGATATAGCTACTGGAACTCTATATAATTATTTTAAAAGCAAGGGGCAAATTTTTATTGAAATAGTTATCCAGAAGCAGTTTAAGTTGACTACAAAATTTGATGAAAATGCTGAGACTTATACAGAGCTTGTGGCAAGTATTAAAAAGCAGATTATATCTGATGTTGGCACTATAACTGAAGTTGAAAAGTCCGACTGGCAGAGCATTTTTCAAATCCTCACCTCTGATACTGATTCAAGTCAATATTTGAGCAATTTGCTGTATCTTGACAGCCAATATCTTCAATCAATTAAGACTTACTTGGAAAGCAAGGCCCATCTACTGCCAGAAAACTACCCAATCGACCTCCTGCTGGAAATACTTTATAACAGTTTAGGGCTTTTGGTAATCCGATATCTTTATACGGATATGCCATCATCACTTTTAATGGAAAAAGGATTGGAACAGATAGAATTTATCATGGGG
This sequence comes from Streptococcus sanguinis, assembly GCF_003943735.1. Classification (GTDB taxonomy): domain Bacteria; phylum Bacillota; class Bacilli; order Lactobacillales; family Streptococcaceae; genus Streptococcus; species Streptococcus sanguinis_E. Next base: position 420,326 of record NZ_RJMV01000001.1, read on the forward strand.
CAGGGAGGAAAAAAATATTGAGAGATATTTGCACACCTAAGTTTTTACAGGAACTATTTGGACGGAAAACAAGTCTGATGACCATAGTTATCACGATGACCTTCTCTTTTCTGGTAACTGGATTACTCTGGCGTCTTTCCTTGCCAGATCAGAATTGGCCATTATGGCAAATCATCACTTTTTGCCTCTTATCTGTAGATATCAGCGGAGGAGTGATCGCTAATTTATCTCAAGGGACTAATCATTATTATCGGGAGTCTGTAAAACGACGATGTATTTTCCTCCTGATTCATATTCAGCCCTTACTTCTAGCTCTACTTTTTAATCAATCTTTACTAACCTGTACTATGGTCTGGCTTGGTGCGATGATAGGCGCTCTGTTTGTTAGCGAACTACTGAAAGATTGCAGGGAGCAAGCATTAACTGGTGCTTCTATGGCGGGGTTGGGTTGCATTCTTCTTATTAGTTACAGTAAATTGCCAATCAGTATGACAGCTCTTTTATCACTTTACCTGATTAAACTTCTATTCGCTTTTAGTGTAAATCACGATATGACCGCTTGGAGTAAAGATTATAAATAAAAGTATGCGAGTCTAAAATACGATGAACAGAAAGGAATCCCTATGTTGAAAAGAATCTTTATATTTATCCTTAAAACAATCACTTGGCTGGTAGGACTCTTAGCTCTGGCCTTATTGGCTATCTTTCTCTATCACCGCTTTCAAATAGCTCAGGAAAGCAAACTCATTGAGAAGCCGATTGGCCAGCTAGTCGAGGTAGAGGGTAAGAAGCTTAATGTCTACACTGCCGGCAAGGGCAAGAAGACCTTGGTTTTTCTAGCAGGTCTAGGCACCAATGCTCCGGTTCTGGATTTCAAGGCTCTTTATTCCAAGCTGGAGGATGATTATCGCATCGTCGTGGTAGAACGTCTAGGCTATGGTTACAGCGATGATGGAAACGATGACCGCTCATTGGATAGACAAGTGGAGCAGACACGTAAGGCCCTCAAAGCTGCTAAGATATCCGGTCCCTATGTTTTGGTTCCGCATTCGATTGCTGGTTTAGAAATGATTCACTGGGCCAATCATTACCCAGAAGAAGTAGAAACTATTATCGGGCTGGATATGACCATGCCTCATACAGAGGTGGCCGACCAGCAGAAATTTTATGGTTCTTATCAGACTATCCAGCTGGGGAGAATGTTAGGCTTAGCCCGCCTACCGATTTTCTTTGATGAAAATAGCAGCCCAGCCATAAAGTCTGGGGCTCTCAATGATCAGGAAAAAGCTGTCTTTAAAGCCTTGTTCCACCAGCGGTCAGTCACCCAGGCGGTCATGAACGAAGTCAAGAATCGGAAGAAAAATGTTGAAACGATTAACAAAGAACCCGTGCCTCAGATTCCGACTCTTATCTTTGCGGCTGTCCAGAAAGGCGGAGAAGCTCCCAAGTTAGAGGAAGAGTTTGCCGCGCAGAATGCCCAAGCCAAACTTGTGACATTAGAAGGCTCCCACTATATCCATGATGAAAAGCCAGAGGAAATCGCCCAGCAAATAAAAGAATTCTTGAATTAATGAATCTTGTAAAATATTTAATAAAAATACATCCTTGAAAAAAGCTGAGACATTCATATCTCAGCCTTTTTTCTATTTCACAGATTCTCCGTTAGTCGCGATGACTTCCTTGTACCAGTCAAAGGATTTTTTCTTGGAACGTTTGAGTGTTCCCTTTCCTTCATTGTCCCGGTCCACGTAGATAAAGCCATAGCGCTTCTTCATCTCGCCAGTGCCGGCTGATACTAGGTCGATACAGCCCCAGGTCGTGTAGCCCCAAAGCACCACGCCGTCCTCATTGATGGCTTCACGCATGGCCTTGACATGGGCCGCCAAGTAGTCAATCCGGTAGTCATCAGCCACATAGCCATTTTCATCCGGAGTATCCACTGCACCCAGACCATTTTCCACAATAAACATGGGCTTTTGATAGCGATCCCAGATGGTATTTAGCGTAATGCGCAAGCCCAGCGGATCAATCTGCCAGCCCCACTCAGAAGCTTCCAAATAAGGGTTTTTGAGAGAAGCAAAGATATTGCCCTCGGTCAGCTCATTAACCTTAGGATCTCCCGAAGCTACCCGGCTAGAGTAGTATGAGAAGGAAATGAAGTCCACCGTATGCTCCTTGAGCAGCTGCAGGTCTTCTTCTGTCATCTCGACAGTGATACCCTCGCGCTCCCAAGCTTTCTTGGCATAGTTAGGATATTCTCCACGCGCCTGCACGTCGATGAAGAAATAGTTTTTCCTGTCTTCCTCCATACCAGCCCATATATCGCGTGGATGACAGGTATTAGGATAATTTTGACCCGCCGCTAACATACAGCCGACCTTATTTTCCGGATCAATCTCATGAGCCAGCTTGGTGGCAATGGCTGACGCGACCAGCTCATGATGGGCTGCTTGGTATTTGACCTGCTCTTCATTTTCGCCTTCTTCAAAGCAGAGCCCCGCCCCCATAAATGGTGCATGGAGGATCATGTTAATCTCATTGAAGGTCAGCCAGTACTTGACCAAGCCCTTGTAGCGAGTAAAGAGAGTGCGGCAGAGACGCTCGTAAAATTCAAGCATGAGACGACTCCGCCAACCACCATATTGCTCAATCAAGTGCATGGGACAGTCAAAGTGAGTAATGGTCACCAAGGGCTCAATGCCGTACTTGTGGCATTCCTTAAAGAGGTCTTCGTAAAATTTCAAGCCAGCTTCATTGGGCTCCAGCTCATCCCCCTTAGGGAAAATCCGGCTCCAAGCAATGGACAGACGATAGGTCTTAAAACCCATCTCGCCAAAAAGGGCAATGTCCTCCTTAAAGCGATGGTACATGTCAATAGCTTCCTTGGCTGGGTAGAAATAGCCTTCCGCAAAGTCAAACATCTTTTTCTTACCCGTGATGATGGCCAAACGGTCCTCACCAATCGGCACCACATCTACATTGGCCAGCCCGCGACCATCCGCATCATAAGCGCCCTCGCACTGGTTGGCAGCTGTCGCTCCACCCCACAAGAAACCATCTGGAAAAGTCAGTTTTTCAGTCATCTTTTTGCCTCCTTATCAATTAAACGTTTTTCTTATATTATAATAAACAATCAGCAAATAAACTTCTAACATCCTACGGAAAATTGATACTATTCCAAGTTCTATGGTGTCTGTGAGGTTCAGCATTCCCGATACTCTTCAGCTCATGTGGAGGCACCTCAAAGGAGGTCAAGACGGTAGGACGTCCAGTTGCTAGTCAATGATGAGGGAGCTGGAATTAGGAGGGGAATTAACTAATCTGTATTTGATTTGTGATGGCATAGATATCATTGTCATCTATCAGGAACTGGCTATCATCATGAGGATCCACATAGACTGGGATAGGTCTAGGATTCTGGCTGTAAGAGATAAAATGATGCTCTCTTAAGGGCAGGCAAATGCTGGTTTGATAGGGCACTTGGTTAATATCAAATTCAAGCCAAATCTCATGCAACGGATTATACTCTCTAAACTGTTCAGCGGGAATAACATCGATAATATAACCGTCATAGACAGGCCCTAGTCTTCTGGCTTGAGCGAGTCTAGCCTTCTTTATCCAAGCAGCAATGATTAGAGAGAGAATCTTGCCGACTAGCAATAGACTAAAGCCAGGCAAGAAGACTATATAAAAGAAATGATGGTTTTCACTAGAAGCACTCTGATAGGGATACTCAGGGTTATAGGCAATAGAGATTTGACTTTGAATTTTGGGTTGTGTAAATCTACCGAGAACAGAATGGCCTTCATAAGCCACGCCGTCTACTTGATATTGGTAGATGCTACTATAAAGACTTAATCCTCCACCACCTCCTCCTCTTCTTCCTCCAGTTTCATACACATCATAGTCAAGGACTTGAGCGGATGTAGTTTTCCAACCATAAAATACAACTTTGAATTGCCCTGTTTCAGTAATACAAATATAAGTAAGGACTATCATAACCATGCTTAGGCTAACAAAGGTCACAATGGGATTCTTTTTACGGACCGTTCCCTCAACAATGCTGATGCTTTTTGCAGCCTTGGGTTGCGACTTTGGCCCCTGTGGGGGATTAAAGGCCTGATAGAGAGAGAGGACAGCCAATGTCATAAATAATAAGAATCCCAGCAATGGCATGAGTACAAGGACAGGGATTGGGATGTCATTCTTATATTGGCTCTGCTCAGGCGACTTGGGATTATAGAGAATGCTAATGGTTTCCCCAGACTTAGGCACTTCATCTTGATAGAGGTCTGAAAATCCCTGGTAGGTTTGGCCATCAACAATGTAGTGATAAATAGGGTAGTAAGCGGGTGTAGATCGTTTTTCCGGACTGGTCGTAAACCCGCTCACCTCAGCCGTTATGGTCTGCCACCCCTGAAATCGACTCTTGTACCAGTTAGTGGACGAGACATCTTTCAGCATCATGAACAGAAACGATAGCCCCAAGACACAGCCTAATAAAGCTAAGAGTAGTTTGTATAATTTGTTTGAACTAGTATTGTCTTTTGTCATATCATCCTATTATACCATAGGTCAGGGATTTTTAGCCTTTTTTTTCTATGTTAAACAGACCTATTTCATTCGATAAAAATCAATCACTAGACCAGCAGGGCCTTTAACTAGCAGCGATTCCGTACCCCAATCAGTTACAGCTGGGCCGTGTAAAATCTCAGCACCAAGCTCTTTCAACCGCTGGTAGTTCTGGTCTACATCCTCAATCTCGATATGAAGAATGATTCCTGTCTGGAAATTTTCCAAAGGAATCAAATGATTTTGGGACAACATGAGACAGTGACTGCCAATCGTGAACTGTGCAAAACTGTCGTCAACATAGTCTGTCTTTTTATCCAAAATACGCTCCAAGTCAGCACAGACTTGGGGAACATTTGAAACAATAATATCTAATTGATTTAAATTCATTTACTATCCTCCAGAAAAAGACCGGATTACTCCGATCTTTTCAAGTTCCACTCTAAGAAAATCAAAGAATAAAGTCTACAAAGTTTACACTTGATTTTCAACAAGAGGAATTATTTAATTGCGCGTGATTGCAAACCTTCTTCTTCCAAGAAGAGGCGGAATGGTACGAGTTCTTCTGCTTCGTATTTTTCCTTGAAGGCTTTGATCGCTTCTTCTGAGTGAAGTTTTGGATCGAGTTCAAGTACTTCTACTGGAAGCGGACGGTGTTGCGTGATGCGGGCATCGATGACAACAGTCTTACCTTCTTTGTTGAGTTTTACAGCTTCTGCAACGACTGCGTCAATGTCTTCGATGCGGTCTACTGTAAATCCAACAGCTCCTTGAGCTTCAGCGATTTTCGCGTAGTCAGCGTTAGTGAAGTCTACACCAAACAAGTGTTTGTTTGTATCTTCGTATTTGTTCTTGATGAAGCCGTACTCAGCATTTGAGAAGACAAGGTTAATAACTGGAAGGTCGTATTGAACATTTGTAATGACGTCTGGGTAGCACATGTTAAATGCACCGTCACCCATGATGTTCCATACTTGGCGATCTGGATTGTCTTTCTTAGCAGCGATACCACCAGGAAGGGCGATCCCCATTGTCGCAAAGAGTGGAGATGTACGCCACATGTTCTTAGGTGTCATGTGAAGGTGACGAGTAGATGTTTGAGTTGTGTTACCTACGTCAATTGAGTAGATAGCGTCTTGGTCAGCGTATTTGTTAACTGCATTGTAAACTTGGTACAACTGCAACTCACCCTCAGTTTTACCTTCGAGTTTGTTCATGTAATCACGCCAGTTTTGGTTGTTCTTAACGTTTGCACGCCACCATGGAGTTGATTCAACTGGGTTTACTTTGTCAAGGATTGCTTTAGCTGCTTGGCCTGCGTCACCAAGGATAGAAGCATCAAGGGCATGACGTTTACCAAGTTTGTATGGGTCGATGTCAACTTGGATGAATTTTTCAGTGTTCTTGAAGGCTTCGTAAACTTCAGCAAATGGGAAGTTTGAACCAAGGAAAAGAACTGTGTCTGCTTCAAAGACCACTTCGTTGGCTGGTTTCCAACCAACACGGTAAGCAGAACCTGTCAAACCTTCATAGTTCCATTCAAAGGCTTCAAAGTTTTTACCAGTTGTGATGATTGGTGCTTTGATTTTACGTGACAATTCAGTAATCACTTCACCAGCTTTAACACCACCAAATCCAGCGTAGATAACTGGGCGTTCAGCATTGTTCAAGATTTCAACTGCTTTGTCAATTTCAACTTCGTTCAAGGCAGGAGCGATGAATGAGCGCTCGTAAGAACCTGAACCATAGTATGAGTTTTCGTCGATTTCTTGGAAACCGAAGTTTACTGGAATTTCAACAACAGCTGGACCTTTTTTAGAAACTGCAGCACGGCAAGCTTCGTCAATTACTTTTGGCAATTGCTCAGCATAAGCGACACGTTTGTTGTATACAGCGATACCGTTGTACATTGGGTTTTGGTTCAATTCTTGGAAGGCATCCATGTTGAGTTCGTTAACTGGACGTGATCCAAGGATAGCAAGGAATGGAGTGTTATCCATAGCTGCATCGTAAACACCGTTAATCAAGTGAGTCGCACCTGGACCACCTGAACCAACTGCAACCCCGATTGAGCCGCCGAATTTAGCTTGCATCACCGCAGCAAGAGCACCAGTTTCTTCGTGTCGAACTTGCAAGAAACGGATATCTTTGTCTTCAGCCAAAGCATCCATGAGTGAGCTGAGTGTTCCTGATGGGATACCGTAGATGGTGTCTACGCCCCATGTTTTCAATACGTTGAGCATTGCTGCTGATGCAGTAATTTTTCCTTGAGTCATAATAATAACTCCCCTTCAATAAAATAAATTTTCAGTTATTGAAAACATTTCCACTTGTGAATGAAAACGCTTCAAGAAACTTTACTCTATCAATTTATCATGTTTTTCCGCTCTTGTATAAGAATATGCTCAAAGATGATATAGAACTATTACATAACACAAAGCCCTAAATTTTTTCACAAAGTCCAATGTGTTTTATAATAATTTTCATAATCCCTTTGAAATCAAGCATCATTCACAGAAAAACTTTGTAAGTAAAGGAAAATAAAAAAGCTCTGTTCTGGAAAAACAGAGCTGTATTTTTTCGAAGAAACTACAAATATTCCTGCAAAGCCTTGGACAGGGCTGCATAGCCAGCAATGGTCAGATGGAGGCCGTCCCTTGTGTAGTCTGGGCGCAGCTGGCCTCCCTCGTCCAGAAAAGCATCGTAGAGATCAATAAACTGGACATTCATGTAGGCGCTAGCCAGCTGGCGATAGGCTTGATTGAGGGCCTGAATCTTTTCATTGCTGCGGACATAGACCGTGCTCTTGTAGGCCGGAGCTTCATTGACGGGAAGGACAGACAGCAACTGGATCTGAGCCAGAGGATAATCACGAGAAATCTCCTGAATAATGGCTTCTAAATTGGCCAGCGTTTCTGTCTGAGGCATCTCCTTGCCAATATCGTTGGTACCTATCAGGATAAAGACCTTATCCAAAGCCTGACCAAAGAGATGGGCATCTAGGTTTTCTAAAAGCAAATCAGTCTTATAGCCCCGAATGCCCCGGTTGACTAGTCTTTTATCCGTCTGCAAGAGCTCCTGGAGCGGATAGTATTCCACGATGGAGTCTCCGATAAAGATGATATCTGGCTCCTTGACAGAGAGTTGATTGAGCTCTCTGTAGTTTTGCTGCAATTTTGCCTGCTCCTTGAGAAGCCATTCTTCTAATAATTGTACTGCCATTATTCTTTTTCCTCTTCTAAGTATTGCTCAATCACCTGTAGAACACCGGCTTCTGTATTGGCCGGCGCTAGGTAATCTGCTACCTTTTTGACCCGCTCATCGCCATTCTCCATAGCGTAAGAAATACCAGCTAATTCAAGCATTTCTACATCATTTTCACTATCGCCAAAAGCCATGATTTCCGAGCTTTGAATCTGCCACTTAGCCATCAGCTGCTGCAAGCCCCAAGCCTTGTGCATCCCATCTTGGAGGATGTCAATGGCTCCATAACCGCTGGCCACAGCGCTCAATCGGCCTGCAAAATGCTGATTAATCAGACGAGCATGCTCTGCTGCTGCAGCCTCTTCTACCATCATACTCATTTTCAATACCTTATCAAAGGGATAATCCTGAAGACTAGGAACAAAATTCATACGCTTATAGAAAAGCTGAGCCATTTCCTTGGTCATGACTTTTTCAATCAAGGGAAACTCTGTCCCTTCCTGGACAAAGCCGCCTCTTTCGGAGGTCACAACCAGCTGAAGCTCCCTTTCACGCCCAGCAAAGTAAGCCAGCGCATCCCTAATCAATCCAGGTTCCCAGAAGCTACTCATGCTTAGCTGGTTCTTTTCAAAAATCCGGGCTCCGTTGGCGACTACCAAGGTCATTCGTTCTACCAAATCTCCCAATAGCAGACGCATTCGTAGAATTTCATTACCAGTAGCCACCACAAAGCGAATGTCTCTCTTCTCCAGCTCCTCTAAAATAGTAGCCAGACGCGGCAAATCCAGCTGGCCCTGTCCGTCTAGCAAGGTTCCATCCATGTCTGTCGCTATCATCTTTACAGTCATCTTTTTATCCATTCCTATCTTTATCATCCAATTTGGACCGCCCCTTTTCCAGCAAGCTCCAGTTGCCGCTGGCTTCGTAGGCTGTGATAATCTCCCTAGCTGTATCCGTAATCTCTTCTGGATAGTTCAGGCTCTCTAGTGTATTAACCGCATTCTTGGTCAAAGCGCTGCCTTGCTTAATCTTATAGTCAAAGACAATCTCTCCTGCTATATATTGACTGTCAAAGTGATATTGAGCATTGAGCTGACCAGAGGCTGCTACCAACTCCACATCATGGCTCGAAATCATATAAAGACAGGGCTTCTGGGCTAGCCAATCAATGATTGCCAGTCCTGCACCAATCCGCTCAACAGTATTGGTTCCCTTAAAAAGCTCATCAATGAAAAAGTAGTGCAAGCCCTCTTCTTCCAAGGAATCTATCATGCGCTCAATAGCCCTGCTCTCAGCGATAAAGTAACTATCCCCAGAGCCAATATCATCGGTCACATCCATTGAGCTCAAGACATGACCATGCTGCAAGGTTAAGCTCTCTGCGCAGGCAAAGCCTAGCCCCTGAGCCAAGATAGCATTGATAGCTGCTATTCTCAGGTAAGTCGATTTCCCAGAAGCATTATCGCCACTAATCATCATATTCTTAGAAAAGTCCAAATCATTGCTGACAGGCCGCTCTAAGAGTGGGTGATAGAGACCCTTGCCTTTCATCCCAGCTGAGCTTGTAAAGCTAGGCTTCGTATAAATTGGCAGGCTTTCCTTGTAGTTAAGTACAGCAATCGCTGCCTCTAAGCGACCTAGAATCTCCAGCACTTGCCTAGCCTGTTGATTGGCCTTGACCAGACGATTGGAGATATAGGCCTGAGCTAACTGAGGTATCAGCAAGACGGAGTTGATATAGAGATAGAAAATCTCCAACTCAGAGGCACCCGACTGGGGCCGAAAGACTTCTCCAAAAAGCCGTGTTCGGCTAAAAGAAGCCACCGCTTCTTTCAGAGCAGCTTGCTGGGGCAAGGGCAGGCGGGCGATCTTTTCACCAATATAGAAGATCCGTACCAGATAGCCCATGCTATCCAACTTCATCTCGAGAGACCAGCGCGTGGCCATGGAGTAAACGATATTAAAGGCCATGCTGATGATGGGAATTATATATCCCAGACTAGGATTGATAAAATAGAGTAAAGGGGAAACTAGCGGAATCCCAGCCAAAAGCAGGTAAAAACTTCCCCTGTGATTAGCCTGAGCTGGTTTATAGATTAGTTTCTTGGCTTGATTGTGGTTTTTCTTGCCAATCTCAGAAAAAAGCAACTGCAGCTGAATGCGCACCTCTGGATGTTGGGCTAAATATGCCTGCAAATCATCAAATTCCTGATCTGCCTCGAAATGCAACAGGCGGAGTTTGCTGTAAAGGTACTCTGAACCTAGACTGGATTGGGATGCTGTATCAATATCCTGAAAAACATCAAAAAAGTCCAAATCTCCCCAAGTCTGGTCGTCCACCAGACTATCATAGGTTCCAGCTTCTTCGTCTAACAAAAAGGACTCATATAGACTGGACTCACTGTCTGGCCGGCAATCCACCCGCTCACGACTTCCCCAAGCAGCAGCTAAACGCTTCTTAAAGCGAATCTTTCTCCGAATAGCGAAGACTATGACAAGCACTAGCACCGCCAAAAAGCCCAGTAATACCACGATAAATTGCGACATAAATGCCCTCACCCTTTCCAGAAGACCTCTAACTTTTAGACATATTATACTACTTAAAAAAGTAAAAAGAAAGGCGAGAAGAGGCGAATAAGACAGTCGATTTTACGAAGGACACTTTTCAATCTTCCAGTTTTATATTATAATCATAGCTATATTCCTGTCGTAAAATTGGAGGTCCTCATGAGCAAAAAAGAAGTCGCATTCCCACGCTACCAGCAGATTGCCGTCGCCATTGCCGAGCGAATCGTTGACGGCAAATATCCCATCGGCAGCAAGATCTATGCCCGCTCTACCCTAGCCAGCAACTTCAATGTCTCCCCTGAGACAGCCCGCAAGGCTATCAATGTGCTAGTAGATCTGGAAATCATGGAAGTCCGCCATGGCAGTGGAGCCTTCATTTCCTCCAAGGAAAAAGCTCAGCAGTTTCTCGAGACTTATAAAGATGTCAACTCTCTGCAGGACCTCAAAAGCAAGCTTCACCAGAGCATCCAGCGCCAAGAGGAAGAATTTGCCAACTTTTCCCAACTCCTTAATCAGCTTCTCAGTCGAACTAAAGATGTCCAGCAGCGCTTCCCTTTCAATCCCTACGAGCTCCAGCTCTCAACAGACGCCATCAACCTAGGAAAATCTATCAATGAACTCAATATCTGGCACTCGACTGGCGCTACCATTGTCGCAGTCCAGCAGGGCGACCAACTCCTAATCTCGCCTGGTCCGTATACCAAGCTGGAAGCCGGCAATACCATCTACTTTGTTGGCAACGAATTATCAGTCGGTTTGATGCATAATTTATTTTTTAATGAAATTGAAACAAACAAGTGAAACAGCGCTTGTTTTTTCTTTGTCTAAAAAACAGAATAGACAGGCAAATCCGCTGTCTGACAAGGTTTTTGCGGCTTTCAAAAATATTCCAGAAAATCACCCTCCCTTTTTTATAATAGCCGAAAAAGGCCGGCCTGACAGTCTTTTGGGTTTGACAAAGTGACCACACGATGTTATACTGTGATGGTCTTTTAAGTGACAACTTATCAAAACAAACATGTAGTCACTTGTGCAAAAGGAGAAATACGTTGAATAAACTAGAAGTAAAACATTTGACTAAAATTTTCGGCAAAAGGCAAAAGCAGGCACTAGAAATGGTCCAGCAAGCCAAAAGCAAAACGGAAATTTTAGAAAAAACCGGTGCTACTGTCGGAGTTTACGATGTAAACTTTGAGGTTCAGACCGGAGAAATTTTTGTCATCATGGGACTGTCCGGTAGTGGGAAGTCAACCCTTATCCGCCTGCTCAACCGATTGATTGACCCGACATCAGGCGACATTTACATCGACGGCCAAGATGTGGCTAAGATGAACGAAGAGGAGCTGCGTGAGGTTCGGCGCCACAAGCTCAACATGGTCTTCCAGAACTTCGGACTCTTCCCGCATCGGACTATTCTAGAAAATACTGAGTTCGGCTTGGAAGTCCGAGGTGTTGATAAAGAGGAGCGCACGCGCCTAGCTGAACAAGCTCTGGACAATGCCGGTCTCCTGTCCTTCAAGGATCAATACCCTGATCAGCTCTCTGGTGGAATGCAGCAGCGGGTCGGCCTAGCTCGAGCTTTGGCCAACAATCCTGACATTCTGCTCATGGACGAGGCCTTCTCAGCTCTAGACCCTCTCATCCGACGCGAAATGCAGGATGAACTGCTGGATCTGCAGGCAGAGCATGAGCGTACCATTATCTTTATCACCCACGATCTCAATGAGGCCCTGCGTATCGGTGACCGCATTGCCATCATGGCTGACGGTCAGATTATGCAAATTGGAACTGGTGAGGAAATCCTGACCAATCCAGCCAACGACTTCGTTCGAGAGTTCGTTGAGGATGTGGACCGCTCTAAGGTCCTGACCGCCCAGAATATCATGACAACGCCACTGACCACCAACATTGACATCGACGGACCAACCGTGGCTCTTAATCGGATGAAAAAAGAAGAGGTCAGTATGCTGCTGGCTGTGGATAGGAAGCGCCACCTCAAGGGAAGTCTGACTGCCGAATCCGCCCGCGATGCCCGTAAGGAGCATCAAGCACTGGCTGAAGTGATTGATAAGAATGTCCGCAAAATCACTCAGGAAACCCTAATTACCGATATTTTCCCGCTGATTTACGATTCACCAGCGCCTCTGGCCGTTGTAGATGATAAGGACAAATTAGTCGGCGTTATTATCAAAGGTCGAGTCATCGAAGCCTTGGCCAATACTACTGAATCTGAAGAATAAGGGAGGTTCGCATTTTGAATATTTTACAACAGCCAATCCCCGTTTCTCAATGGGTTGAGGCCTTTACTAACTGGGTAACCGATACCTTCTCCGGACTTTTCTCGGTCCTTCAGGCTATCGGAAATGCCATCATGAATGGAATGACAGATACCCTGCTCTTCATTCCGCCCCTGCTCTTTATCGCAGTCATCACTATCTTTACCTATTTGATTTCCAAGCGTAAGCTGGGGCTGCCCCTGCTCACCTTCCTGGGCCTGCTCTTTGTTTACAACCAAGGCCTCTGGGAAAATCTCATGAACACTGTGACCTTGGTCATCGTCTCCAGTGCCATTTCCATTATCATCGGTATTCCACTGGGGATTTGGATGGCTAAGAGCAACCGTGTCGAAGCCGTTATCAAGCCCTTGCTGGACTTTATGCAGACCATGCCGGCCTTTGTCTACCTGATACCGGCCGTGGCCTTCTTCGGTATTGGTATGGTGCCTGGAGTCTTTGCCTCTGTCATCTTTGCCCTGCCACCGACTGTCCGCTTTACCAATCTAGCCATTCGTCAGATTCCGACCGAGCTGATTGAAGCATCAGACTCCTTCGGGGGCACAGGCAAGCAGAAACTCTTCAAAGTTGAGCTGCCTCTGGCTAAAAACACCATCCTAGCCGGGGTCAATCAGACCATCATGCTGGCTCTGTCTATGGTCGTTACCGCCTCTATGATTGGGGCGCCAGGACTGGGCCGCGGCGTTCTCTCTGCCCTCCAGCATGCCGACATCGGTTCCGGATTTGTCAATGGGGTATCTCTGGTTATCCTGGCCATTATCATTGACCGCCTGACCCAGAAGCTCAACCAGCCTCTGGCTAAAAAATCACCGGTCACTGCCAAGGAAAAACGCAACAAGATTATGCTCTGGTCTGCTCTGGCTGCTGTCATCCTGACAGCCTTTGTCGGAAATCAAGTGACCAAGCTTCAGCAAAGCAAAAAAGAAAAGGTCAACCTTGCCTATGTTGAATGGGACTCCGAAGTTGCCTCAACCAATGTCGTAGCGGAAGCTCTCAAGGAAATGGGTTACGATGTCACCATCACACCGCTGGACAATGCCGTTATGTGGAAGTCCGTTGCTAATAGCGAAGCAGATGCCATGGTTTCTGCCTGGTTGCCGACCACCCACGCTGCTCTCTATGAAGAGTACAAGGACAAACTAGTAGACTTGGGGCCAAACCTTGAGGGCGTTAAGACAGGGCTAGTCGTACCAAGCTATATGGACGCTGATTCTATCGAAGACCTGTCAGACCAAGCCAAGAAAACTATCACAGGTATTGAGCCCGGCGCTGGTATCATGACCGCCACTGAGAAGACTATGCAAGAATACAGCAATCTCAGTGGCTGGAATCTTTCTTCTTCCTCAACAGGAGCCATGACCACTGCTCTGGATCAAGCTATTAAGAATAAAGAAGATATCATCGTAACTGGTTGGTCACCTCACTGGATGTTCTCCAAATACGACCTCAAATACCTCAAGGATCCTAAGGGAACTATGGGTGGCAAGGAAGCTATCCACACTATGACTCGGAAAAATCTAGACAAGGACTTACCAGAAGTCAATAAGGTCCTAGACAACTTCAACTGGACCCAAAAGGACATGGAAGAAGTCATGCTTAAGATTAACGAAGGCAGCTCACCAGAAGCCGCAGCCAAAGAGTGGATCAAAAACCACCAGAAAGAAGTCGAAAGTTGGAAGAAATAAAAGCATAGAAAAAACCCTGAGATACTGTTATCTCAGGGTTTTTGATTGGCTTCTTCCTTGCCTTACAAGACTTAGGCATCTTTTAAAGATTGCTTCTATTTGGATCATCATTCTTTAATAGCATCTTCGTATCTGTCAAAGGCATAGTGGCTCTGTGCGTAGAGTGGATTATCCATGGCCAATAGCAAGTATTCGTTTTCTTTTTTAGCGCTATCTCCATCAGAGTCATTCCAGGTAACATCTAAGGCCAGCCACTGACCATCTACTTTTGCGAAGTTCCAAGCATGCGGGTCAAAATCATCTGTATTTCCACTCACATACATGGTTTCGAGACCAGCTTCCTGAGCAAGAGCCTGGAAGGTTACAGCATAAGCTTGACAGACTCCCTTACCCTCAAATAGCGGACCAGTAATATCAAAACTAGATTCATACTTGCGAATACCGTCTTGCATATCTTTAAACGCTTTTGAAATAGCCTCTTCTGATTCTTTATTCTCAATAGATGTTTTGTAATTCAAAAAGCCTTGGTAAGCAGCCTTATCATAGCTAATATGCTCAATCATATACTGATTAATTGCCTCAATCTTTTCTCGGTCGCTCATCTGGTCTTTGATGATGTCTTTGACAATCTCTTTGACTTTTTTGCGGGCCTTCTTATATTTGGCAGTTTCATCAGCATCGTATTTAAAACTTACCACATGTTGCTTAGCATCAATGGCAGGAACCACTCCCTGCTGAATGACTGGATTTTGCTCTAAAACATCGTGAAGCAATTCACTGACATCTCCTTCACTCAGCTCCGGAAACTCACTGTAATCAACATATTCTGCATCGGACAAAAGAGCCTTGGCAAAATATTCCTGCGCTGCACTTCTGGCTGCCACTCTTTCCTCAATATCACTAACATCATGAACGACTGTTTTACCCTTGAGATCCAAGTCAGCCTGCTCTACGCTGATATATTTCTCTGAAACACCCGACTTGCTTTCCTCTTTATTGACCTTTTCATTATGCTTATCTACAACAGGCTGCACTTCTTCTACACTGGCCTGTTCAATGAAAAAGTCCGTTTTGACAGTAGGCATGCCCTTGATAGAGACCAAACATCTGACATCCCGGCCTTCTTTTTCAATTTTTTCATAGACGATTGGAAAGTTCTGAATCTGGCCATCCATCATCTGCAGTGGTGCTTCTTCAGGAATATTTCCCTTCTGCCGCAGAGCGGAAACCTGGTCAGAAAAAGTCCGAAAATCGATTTGATTCGGCATCAATTTCGCAAAGCTATCAGATGAGATAGGATTGCTGATAGTTCCTAAAGCTTCTTTGTCTTTGAGGGGAACAACAAGGAGTTCATAAGGCTTTTTCTCAACTGTTTTCTTACTGTAATCCTGGTCGTAAGCCTGCAGCAACCGTTGTCTGGCAAGAATTGGATCATCACCAGAACGGCCGCCGTTGCGGCTATCATAGTGAGTAGGCAAATCTGTCCGATACACTGTCGAAGTGACCCGATCGACCTCTTTATAGTTATAAAGACCTGTCTTAGCATCACTGCCAGGCATGGTCACATACTCTCTTTTTATAATGGAATAAGAGTCCGCTCCCGGTACTTCCGTCCATTCCAGCTGCAAGCGTCCATCTCCGAGCAGACTGCTCTTGGTTTTCAGAGCTAGCTTGTCGCGCCCTTTCTTATCTATCTTAACGATCCAAAGTTTTGGCTTTTTAAGTTTTTTACCTGTTCGCTCATCATCCCGTTGCAGCAAATAGAGCGTATCAAAAACACCCCAGCTCTCACCTTGCTTGGCTAGACCATATTCCGTATGCTCTCCATTTGCCTCCACTCTAGTCGCAGAGAAATGATAAGCTGGCTCAATCACTATCTGCCGCTTATCATTCATCTTAAAGTCACCCCCTAAAATAGCTCGTAAGTTGCTGTCTCCATAAATTTCAAAGGAAGAAATCAACTCAGTCTGTCCTTCATGTGGCAGTGTCTCAAAATCGTTAGGCTTTTGTACCTCTGTCGGAAATGTAATAGGCTCATTTTCCTTGATCTGAATGACCTTTTCTTGGACATCATAAGGAGTATTTTTGCTGTATTTTTCTCTCAGCTTACGAACACTTTCCGAAAATTGGCTGCCTTGCTCTCCCGGACCTCCACCGTTCTTTTGAAAAAGACTGCAGCCCATCAGAAAACAAATCAATAGAGTAAGCAGAGAAATGAAACGGATTTTCCTACTCATGATTTTCCCTCCTGAAGTAAATATTCTTAATATATTATACCATATTTTATTTGAGGTGTCTT
Source organism: Streptococcus sanguinis (assembly GCF_003943735.1). Lineage (GTDB taxonomy): Bacteria > Bacillota > Bacilli > Lactobacillales > Streptococcaceae > Streptococcus > Streptococcus sanguinis_E. The sequence continues at coordinate 436,948 of NZ_RJMV01000001.1, forward strand.
TGTTTTTTTGTAAACGGATTCAAATATCTGCAATTTTGCGAATAAACTCTTAATTTTTTTATAGAGACAGCTTCCCTCAAACTACTGCATTTTCTCCTCTTGCTTTTAAAATCAAGAGGCTTCAGCCAATTACCTCCTTAAAACATAGAAAAACCAAGCCAGATAGGACTTGGTTTATTTTATAAGGAGCCATTTTATTTTGATTTAAGTCATTCAATCCTGATAGAGACTATCTCCATTCGTCGCAATGACTTCTTTGTACCAATCAAAAGATTTTTTCTTATAGCGGGCTAGAGTTCCGCTACCATCATCGTTGCGGTCAACGTAGATAAAGCCGTAACGCTTACTGAGTTCTGCCGTGCTGGCTGAGACCAGGTCAATACAGCCCCAAGTCGTGTAACCTAGCAGTTCTACGCCATCTTCCAGCGCTTCTCCAACCTGCTGCAAATGCTGTTTAAGATAATCAATACGGTAGTCATCTTCAACCGTTGGGCCATTTGGACCATCCACCAAGACATCCTTGGCACCGAGACCATTTTCCACGATAAAGAGAGGCAACTGATAGCGATCATAAAAGCTATTTAGCACCAAGCGCAGACCGACTGGGTCAATCTGCCAGCCCCATTCTGAGCTAGCCAGATGAGGATTCATAATACCACCTAAAAGATTGCCTCGGCCGGAAGAATAATTTTCCGGATCATGGGCCGCAACCACACTCATGTAGTAGGAGAAGGAAATAAAGTCTACAGTATTTTCAGCCAAAAGCTCTTTGTCTCCCGGCGCAAACTGAATCTCAATCCCATTCTCCTTGAAGAAACGATTGATATAGGCTGGATATTTTCCACGCGCATGGATATCAGAGAAGAGGTAGTTTTGATTTTCAAATTCCCGAGCTGCCAGAACATCTTCAGGTTTAGGTGTCATGGGATAGGCCGGCATGGCGAGAACCATACAGCCAATCTTAAAATCAGGATTGATCTCATGACCAATCTTCGTTGCTAAGGCAGACGCCACCAGCTCATGATGGACCGCTTGATAGAGGTCCTGCTTGGATAACTCTTCAGCTGGCGTGGCAATGCCGCCACTCATAAAGGGCGCATGGAGAACAGAGTTGATTTCATTAAAGGTCAGCCAATACTTGACCTTGTCCCTGTAGCGGGTAAAAACCGTGCGAACATAGCGCTCGTAGAAGCCAATCAAATCACGGTTGGCCCAGCCATTGTACTGACGCGCTAAATGCAGGGGCGTTTCATAGTGAGACAGGGTAATCAGCGGCTCAATGCCATATTTGGCCAGCTCGTCAAAGAGATTGTCGTAGAATTGCAGACCAGCTTCATTGGGCTCCAGCTCGTCTCCATTTGGAAAAATCCGAGACCAGGCAATAGAAGTTCGGTAGACCTTGAAGCCCATCTCTGCAAAGAGGGCAATGTCCTCCTTGTAGCGATGGTAGAAATCAATCCCTTCCAGCTTGAGATTATCTGGTGTCGGACCATCGGTAATCAAAGGATTGCGGTCACCTGGCTTGGCTGGCACTCCGCCTTTTGGAGTCACATCCTGAACAGACAGGCCTTTTCCATCCAGATTATAGGCGCCTTCATACTGGTTGGCTGCAGTTGCACCGCCCCAGAGGAAATTCTGCGGAAATTTACCCATTTGCATTTTCTCGCTTTCGTTTTTTTTATATTTATATTATAATAGTTGTCAAACATATTTTCTAACACAATTATCTTAATAAATTGTACTATTCTATGAAAGAGTGTCCCCATGATTGATTTAGGCCAACTACATAAAAATACCGTTTTTAAAAACCAAGGAACCCCTTATTCTCTGACCCGCACCATCACTGAGAATGGTCATCCAGATATTCTTTTCCACTGGCATACCGATGTTGAAATGATTTATGTCCATGAAGGAAAAGCACAATTTCATATTGACGACGACTACTTTAACAGTGAAAAAGGTGATATTATCCTGATTCGCCCCAATGCCCTGCACTCCATCCACCCCATCAACGACGAGCGCCATTATATGGACGCTATTAATTTCCATCTGGATCTGATGGGCTACTCTGCCATGGATCAGGCCAGCATCAACTATCTGCAGCCCCTCTACAATGGTCAGCTGGACTTGACTCATGTGATCAAGCCCAATGATACAGCCTATGCGGAGATTCGCCAGTGCCTCTTAGCAGCTATGGAAACAGGCTATTTCCGCAAATCTCACTACGAATTTCAGCTCAAAGCCCAGCTCAACCAGCTCTTCTACCTGCTCTTTGAGAACGGCTATGTCATTTCCAAAGACCTGTCACCAGAAGGCTATCGCAAGGAAGAAAAGATTCGCTCCATCATTGACTACATCAATGCCCATTACCAAGAAGACCTGAATATTGACCAATTGGCTGGCATCTGTGGCTACAGCTCCACCCATTTCATGAACTTCTTCAAGAAGCATCTGGGCGTTTCCTGCATTGAGTACCTGATTCAATTCCGCCTTCGCAAGGCAGCCGAACTCCTGCAGCACTCCAATCTCTCTGTACTGGAAATCTCCAGCCAGGCTGGCTTTAATAACCTGTCCAACTTCAACCGCCAGTTCAAAAAATACTACCAAATGACACCAAGCCAGTATCGGAAGAAATGAAGCTCTAAAATAGAAAATAAAAACGAATACCTGCTGACAAAATATGCTGAGGGTATTCGTTTTTTGTAATGCTAATATTATAAGAAGGATAGAAACAGCAACATGTTTGTAAGATATTATTCTAGATCTCGGTCCCTGCCTTCTGAGCCATAGACTCTGTGATAGGCTTTGACATAAAAAGATATGGGTTTATCTGATTCGTTTTGGACAGTGATATCTTGATCACTGTCGCTTACACTAAAAACAAACGTTCTATTTTGGGTAAAGTTGACATCAATGCTATAGTTTTCGTTAAACTCAACACCTAAATCGGATAAAGCCTGTTCGTTTGGGATTGTTATCCCCCCATCCTTTTCATTATAGTAGTGAACAGACTTTTTTTCTGCATCATAGATATACTCATTTTCACCTATCTGCTCTCTCAAATAAGAATCGTATATTCTAATTTTCCCATCTGTTTTATCTTTAAATTTTAAAACACTGACTCCTGAACCCTTTATTAGGTCAAGATAAGGCTTTTTAATCTTTACATAAACAGCTTCACCTGGCTTTAATTTTACTAATTGGTAAGAGCCACCATGATCTTCTCCGCCAAAATAAACCAGATTCCAAATCAAGGTTCCCAAAAAGAGTAGACTAATCACTTTCCCATAAATGCTTTTGTAGAAAGGTTTCTTTATACAGATATAAACTATCCATGAAACGATAAAAACAACAAAGATAAATAAGAGTGGTAAAAAGTGAATTAAAAAGTCTATTAAAAGAAAAAGTTGTTCAAAAAAATTCATATTTCGCCTTTCTTTAATTTTCAATCAATATTTAGTTTCAACCAACAAGGATAAAGCTAGTTCCTATCATCCAATCATTTCTATACTAGCAAGTTCAGCAGAAGATTGAAGAGTCCCAGCCAAAAGATAGCTAGCAGCAAATTGCGCCCCTGCTTTTCCTTAAAGAGATTTCTTCTCAGAAACAGGCAGAAAATCAACAAGACCAGGGAGCACACTAGCAACAAAAACAAGATAAACATAGGTATAAGATACAAAAGCAACCACAAACCAAAATACATTTCATTTTCTTTCCAATAACATAATAGACGAGCTCGAAAGCGGTCAGTTTCATTCATTAACAGTTCTATAATCCTTTTTAATTATAACAAAATCTTAAATTTCAAAACAGCAAAAGCCAGATTGGTAAATCCAATCTGGCTAAAATCATATTCAAGCAATTTATTGCCCCGGCCAATTCAGTCCAACATGAGAATTCATTTCCTGATAGGCGGTATCAATCCGTGCTCTGGTTTCTTGATCCAGTTTGTCTCGATACTTGCCACCTTCGACAAAGTCGTCCAAAATCCAGGTCTGGTAAGTGTATAAAGGTAGACCGTCTGCCGAAGTAGCGCCCTTTTCAACTCGGCTGACCCAGCTCGGATGAGCCTGAGCACTTTTTATCAGCGTGCCTGATGCTGTCTTTTCAATGGTAACATCCATCAGCACTCCGCGCTCAGTCCAATGAGCATTTTCAATTTCCTCCATGGTTTCGATGCGCTGATTGGAAATAAAATTCCCCATAGAATACATAATCAGCTTCTTCTGGCCGTCTTTCTCTAAAATCTCCGCCGGCTGAACCACATGAGGATGGCCTCCAAAGACGATATCTGCTCCCCAGTCAACCATTTTATGGTAGAGGGTCATCTGCTCCTCTGTTGGCTCCAGCTGGTACTCTATCCCCATCTGAGGCATGACGACTGTGATGTCAGCTTCCTTTTCTGCCCGTTCAATCTCCGCCCGCATCTTTTCTTCATCCAGATCGGACAGGCGATTATCATAGTCTTCCTGACTGAGAAGCCCTTCCATTCCATTGTAGCCATAGGAGTAAGCCAGCAGTGCAATCTTAATGCCTTTGACTTCCTTTATCAAAATCGGTGCCTGACTGCGTTTTTCATGCGGATAAACACCGATGGGAGTGATTCCCTCTTTTTCAAAAGCCTGAGCTGTAGTGAAAACTCCCTCTAAGCCAGAGTCTAAAATGTGATTATGAGCCAGGTCCATCACCTGATAGCCAGCATCCTTGATTGCTGGAACTACGGCTTCTGGAGCATTAAAAAGTGGATAGCCATTCAAGGGATAGTCCGGCCGAATCGTGCCTTCAAAGTCCCCTAAGACCAAATCTCCCTGCCGAAGCCATTCCTTAGCATATTGGAAATTCTCAGAAAAATCATAAGTTCCATCTTCTTTCTGGGCGCTCAGATAAAGGCCGTCGTGATAAAGCAAATCCCCAGTCGCCATGATACGAACCGTTTGATTCTGAGAGGAATCCGACTGCTGCTCTTTCTTACTAGGAGACAGAAAGGTGAAATCCTGCACATGCTCCGACAGCAGAATTAATCCGGCTGACATCCCAACAACTGTCAAAAGCGCACCGACAAACTGGCGATTGCTAAGCTGTTTTTTAAAGAACTTAGGAAGAGAAAGCGGCAACTTCTTAATCCAACCCCGCCAAGCTTGGTAGGCATCTGTCAGGAGAGTATACTCCACAGCAAAACCCGATATCTTTTTCCAAAGTTCCTGAAAAAAAGTCTGAATTTTCTCCCAAAGATTTTTTTTATCCATCACATCTCTCCGCTTTTTCTTGCTTGATAATAACGCATCAATCTTTACTATATTGTACTATTTTTACTGCCAAAAGAAAAGGAAAGCAAAAAGCAGAGGAGGGAGAAGCATGCTACAATCTTCAAATTGCGGCAATCTCTCCCATTCTCCTGCTTCATTTTCTATTTTTTCAATTCTAAGAGCTGATCAACGAGCTGAAAATCGGCTTTCATTCTTACCCCAAACTTCCTACATCAACGGTCAGCACTTGGCCGTCTCGGACAACCTGTCGCCCTGCAATGTAGACATCCTGAACATCGCTGCCTTTGACTGCGTACACTAGGTGCGATAGCATATTTTCCAAAGGATAGAGGTGAAGTCGTCCCTTAGGTTGAATGACAATGAAATCGGCTTGTTTGCCCATTTCCAGACTGCCGATTTTCTTCTCTAATCCCAGAGCTTTGGCTCCTTCAATGGTCAAAGCTTTTAAAGCCTGCTCAATTGTAAACTGGGTCGCATCGCCTGCCCGCATCTTCTGAAGGAGAGCAGCTGTCCGACCTTCTTCAAACATATCCAGATTATTATTGGAAGCGACAGAGTCTGTCGCTAAGCCAACGGTCACTCCAGCGGCTAATAAGTCCGTCACCGGAGCTACTCCAGAAGCCAGCTTGAGGTTGCTGATAGGATTGTGGGCGATGCTGACTGGTGAAGCCGCTAAATCCGCAATCTCTGACGGATTCAATTCAACTCCGTGAGCAAAAATTGCTGGCTGATCCAAGTAGCCTAGGTCTTTTAAGAAAGCCAGAGGCCGTTTACCATAGCGCTCCAGAATGATTTTATTTTCTTCCTGTGTCTCCGCCACATGGATATGAAGCTTCAAATCCAGCTCACGCGCTAGCTCAAGACTACCCTTTAGCAGATCTTCGTCACAGGCATAGGGCGAGTGAGGCGCCACCATAACCTGAAAATCTTCATCATCATAGAAGCGGATTTTCTCAATAATGGCCCGAGTACGTGCCAGAGTCTCTTCTGCTGTTTCCGACTCTGAGCTAAAGAGTGTTGGTGAGAAATAGCAACGCATACCAGACTGCCGCACAGTCTGATAAATCCGGTCAACATCCACTCCCTGAGGATTATACATGTCGTTAAAAGTCGTTGTTCCTGACTGTAACATTTCAGCTAGAGCCAGCTGGACAGCCTGGGTCGTTAGATCCGCTGTGAATTGACTTTCTGCTGGCCAGATATAGTCCTCCAGCCATTCATGCAGATTGCTGTCATCACGAATCCCGCGCAGCAAGGTCATGGCCGAGTGAGTATGACAGTTGACCAGCCCTGGCATGATCCAAGCATCTTCATAATCCACTGTTTCACTGCATTTTCCTAGCCAGTTTTCATCATAGGGACCGCAGTAGGCAATGCGGTCGTCCTCAACCACTAGCAGCCCGTCCCGGTAAACATGAAATGCGCTGTCACAGGTCACCAGATTGACATTTGTATAAGCTTTCATTTCAACTCCTTTCCATTTTAAATCAAAATTCTAATTTACCTTATTTACTTTATCAATAAGCTGACGGTTTGCTTCTTTTTGGAGATCATAAACAGGTGTATTGACTGGATTGTAGACTAAATATTCAGACTCCCCATCCATAAAGAGAATATTCTGGTCCCCCAAGAGAGATGAATCCGCCTTGGATTAAATGTTATTAGCAATAATTTGATCATCAAACTTAGTTGCAATCAGTTTTTGAGGCTGTTCCTTGGCCAAATCAAGAATTGCTTGAGATTGAGATAGATTGCTTGAATTAGCTGCTGTTACAAAAACAAAATAAATATTTTGATTTGGACCTTCAGCAGTTAATTTCTTAATCCGCTCCAGTTGGTTACTAGTATAATCTACCTTCAAACCTGATGACTTATAACCATAACTGTGAATCGCTACTACAACCGGTGATTCTGCTGCCAGTTCTCCCTTCTGGCGAGCAGCGAAAGTTGCTTCCAGATTATTTATCTCTTTTTCGGTATATTCTTCGTCATCCGCGTAGATAGCTTTTCCCAATGTATTGGACGCCCATAGATACTTAACCCAGCGAGAATAATAGAGTTCTCCAACTTTATATGGGGAATCTACTATAGATAAGTTCCCTTTTTTGATTTGCCAATAAAAAGCAGTTTCATCAGCTCTATTCTGTCCAATAAAAGGTGCTAATTCATTTTTCACTCCTATTGAAAAATTTCCTTCATCATAGGCAAGATTTACATAATCACTGTAACTCCCTACTGTATGACTTTGTAGATCACGAGTTTGATTTGCCGGGACTTGCCAGCCTTCCAAAATATTATCCTGTTCAATAGGTGCTAGCAAACGAGTCAGGTAAGTCATTCCTGAAAGGTTGGTATTGATCCAATAAAATTTACCACCCTTTTTCAAATTTTCCGTTGCTTTCGGGAATTGCTGTGTTAAGCGCAAATTATCAAGCCTATCTGGTTGTTCCTTCAAAGCTCTAGCCAGGGCACTAATATATTCTGTCTTTTTCGTTTTTGAATTGTATTCAGAAGTCCCTGCTTCATAATTTAGTAACCCTACAATATGATTAGAAGAAAATTTATAAGGAGATTCTATACTGTTAGAAAACATAGGTAACAAGTCGGAAGTAGTTGCTAGACTATAAGATTTATAGCTTGATTTACCATCTGAGACATCTGTCAAAAGTCCAGGAATATCAACACCATAGAGCCAATCTGATTCTTCTCCTGTTTTCCGATTTATTGCATGAATTAAGAGGTGATGGGAAACGTAGCCGTTAGCACTTGAAGTTTCTGTATAAATCCTACGATCAATTCCAACAGGTAGGAGATTCTCATCTTCTTCAGCAAAGTCTTCAAACACATCTACCTGAATTGTCTTATGTTTGCCTGTCTCACCATCTAGCTCTTCGTCCATACGGTGAATGGTTAACTTAAATTTATCAGAATCATCTTTCTGAAAAGATTCTTGACTAACATAGTTCTTCAAGGAAATTTCCACTTCAATAACATCATCATCCGTAACCCAGTAGTCCTCGCCTTTGAGAACAAATCCGTAGAGAAGATTTCCTTGATAAATAAAAGACAAATTCTCAATCTTAGATTTCAGAAAATAGCCTTTTTCACCAGGGTTCATTGTTGTACTTTCACCAACTAAATGATTCTGATTTTGCGGATGCTTGTCACCAGAATAAATATTGGCCAAAATCAAGATTCCTATAATCAAAACAAGTGCTGAAATGAGACCATGCTTTTTAATAAAAGCCCACAAGTTACCTACAAACTTTTTAATTTTCTCTGTCATTCTATCCCCTTCTCTAGTCGTACTAAGTCTGGTGCATTGTTTATCAAAATCCTATCTCCTCACTAGGAGATTTTAGCTATTATAACAAGCCTAATCTAATTGCGCAAGTCTTTTAATACAATTACGGCATTAAAAAGAGCCCCATATGGAGCTCTCCAAAACCAACTTAACGTTTATCAACTTTCTTAGTAACGAAGTCACCAAGAATTTGAATAATAAATACCAATATCAAAATACAAACTGTTGATACAAAAATAACATCTTGCATATTCCGAGTAAAACCAACTTGATAAGCAAGGTTACCAAGACCGCCTGCACCAATTACCCCAGCAATAGCAGTTGATCCTACTAGAGCAATAGCAGTTACAGTAATACCAGAAACAAGTGCAGGTAAAGATTCTGGTATTAGCACTTTCCAAATGACCTGAAAAGTATTAGCTCCCATAGATTCTGCAGCCTCAATGACACCAGACGGTATTTCATTTAGAGCAATAGAAACTAAGCGAGCATAAAATGGAGCCGCGCTGATAACTAGAGTTGGAATGGCGCCTTCCGGACCAATAATTGTTCCCATGATTGAACGAGTAAAAGGAATCAATAAAACCAAAAGGATGATAAAAGGAATGGAACGAAATACGTTAATGATCCCTGCCAGTAAAAAATTAACAAACCTGTTGGCTAGAACTTTGTTAGGACCTGTAAGATAGAGAAATAATCCTAAAATCAATCCTATAACAAAGACATAAAATGTTGATACCAGAGTCATATACAAGGTCTCTTGAATAGCAACAATTAAATTTTCCCAAACAACATTTTTAAAACTCAACATTTCGTTCAGGAGAGCCAAGAACCCTCTTTGTTCTACACTAGCGAACATTATCTAACACCTCCACACTGACACCAGCCTGACGGAAACGATCCAGAACTTCGTGTGTCTTTTCTTCATTTTCTTCGACCACAATAACCATGGAGCCCAACGGGCCTTTTTGGGTTACATTGACTTTGGCTTGCAGAATCGTAATCGTAGCATCCAAATCCCGAATAACGTTCGAAAGCATGCCTTCTGCTGTCTTATCTCCCAGATATTGGATGCGAACCAGAGTTCCAGATTTTAGCGATTTTTCTAGATGATGATAGACATGTGTCAGGTCATCTTCCGCAAATTCTTCTCCGACAAACTGTTTGGTGATTTCCTGCTGAGGATTCTTAAAGACATCAATGACTTGCCCTTCTTCGACTACACGCCCATTCTCCATAACGGCAACCTTATGGCAAATCTGACTGACCACATGCATCTCATGGGTAATCATAATAATAGTCAGTCCAAGTTTCTTATTGATATCCACTAGAAGTCTCAGTATATCATCGGTTGTTTTAGGATCTAATGCACTCGTTGCCTCATCACAAAGAAGAACTTCTGGGTTATTAGCTAATGCACGAGCGATCCCTACACGCTGTTTCTGACCACCAGATAATTGAGCTGGATATGATTTTTCTCGCCCTTTTAAACCTACTAACTCGATCAACTCATTGACACGTTTAAGACGATCATCCTTAGGAACTCCCGCAACTTCCAGCGGAAAGGCAATGTTTTGCTCCACTGTTCGAGACCAGAGCAAATTGAAATGCTGGAAAATCATCGCAATCTTTTTACGTGCTTCTAACAAGTCTTTCCGTTTCAGGCTGCTAATATTTTTATCGTTAATGGTTACAGTACCTTTGCTAACCGTTTCAAGACCATTCAGCAAGCGAACTAAAGTGCTCTTTCCTGCGCCAGAAAAGCCTATAATCCCATAAATCTCACCTGTTTGGATATCTAGTGAAACATCATCAACAGCCTTTACCAAACCTTGCTTGGTATGGTAATACTTAGATACATTCTCAATACGAATCATTATTAGTCCTTTCATTTTTTCATGATGCGCAATCATTCATTTTCTTACATAGAGTGGATAAAATAGCTTATTCTATGAAAAAAACGAACTTAGGAGGAAATCTGTGCTTGATGTAAGTCAGAGTCGCCTCCAAGCGTTCGTCTTTTATATCTCATTATTTTGCTGGAATAACTGATCCGTCCTTGTATTTATCCTTGATGAATTTTTGAATCTCATCACCTTGCAATACCTTAATCAACGCTTTGATTTTTTCGGAATCTTTGTCAGCTGGTCTAACAGCAATCAAATTTGCATATGGTGATTCACTATCCTCAAGAGCAATAGAGTCCTTGACTGGAGAAAGCTTCGCATCAATAGCAAAGTTTGAGTTGATAATAACTGCATCTCCTTCATCATTGTTATAGGTTTGTACCAACAATTCTGGAGCAATCTCTGTTTTGATCTGGATATTCTTTGGATTTTCAACAATATCTTTCAACTGAGCATCGACTGGATCTACCCCATCTTTAATCTTCATCAAACCATTTTTGACAAAAAGATCAATAAAGCGACCTACTTCAGCAGGATTGGTTGAAGCATATACTACAGCATCGTTTGGCAAATCTTTGATAGACTTGTATTTCTTAGAATATAACGCCATTGGCTCAATATGAACATTCCCCACACTTACCAAATTTTCATTATTCTCTTTGTTAAATTTATCCAAGTAGGGAGTATGCTGGAAGAAGTTTGCATCTGCGTCACCATCAAAGACTAGTTTATTAGGTGTCACATAATCATTGACAATTTTAACTTCTAAATCATAGCCCTCTTTTTTCAAAATCGGTTTAGCCGCTTCCAAAATCTCAGCATGAGGTGCTGGCGAAGCAACTACCAAGATTTTTTTATCATCACTAGCAGCATCTTTATTTTTTGCACCTCCGCCGCAAGCTGCCAAACCCAAGGCTGCAAGGCCAACTAAGCCTACTGAAAAGATTTTTTTCAAATTCATCATTTATTCTCCTTTAATGGATAAAATTCTAAATCTTCTATTTTATAAGATTACTTCTCATTTTACCATGTTAAAGGAGACTTGGCTTATATAAATAATTTATCGCCGTGATAAAAAAATTATATGACTGTTTGAAGCATTTGAGTTGATTTTATACCCTTTTACTGCATGAAGGTCAGCAGATAGCCGTATCCTTCTGCTTCCATTTTCTCTTTTGGAATAAATCGCAGAGCTGCTGAGTTGATACAGTAGCGCAAGCCGCCTGCTGCTTCTGGACCGTCAGTGAAGACATGGCCCAGATGGGCATTACCAGAACGGCTGCGCACTTCAATCCGCTCCATGCCATGACTCTTGTCTTCATAGTATTTTAGAACATCTCTGGCAATCGGCCGGCTAAAGCTAGGCCAGCCGCAGCCAGATTCAAACTTGTCTCCAGCAAAAAAGAGGGGCTCACCAGTCGTCACATCTACATAAATTCCTTCTTCAAAAGTGGCATTGTAGGCATTATGGAAAGGGCGCTCTGTCGCACTATACTGGGTCACCTGATACTGCTCTTCCGTCAGCTGCTCTTTTAGTTCCACATCTGTAGGCTTCTCGTATTGGCCTGGATCGACCAAGGGCTGATAGGCATCATTGACATTGATATGGCAGTAGCCACCAGGATTTTTCTTGAGATAATCCTGATGATAGTCCTCAGCTAGAACATAATGGCGCAAAGGTTCTAGCTCAACAGCAATCTTTTGTCCCAGTTGTTTTTCCTGTTCAGCAAAGACCTGCTCAATGACTGTCTTATCGGCTTGATTGGTATAGTAAACGCCCGTCCGATACTGACGTCCTACATCATTTCCCTGCTTATTGACTGACAGAGGATCAATGACTCGGAAATAATAGAGCAGGATTTCCCGCAGGCTAACCCGCTTTTCGTCATAGACTAGATGAACCGTCTCTGCATGATTCGTCTGGTGAATCAGCTGGTAGTTGGTTGATTCCACCTGTCCATTGGCATATCCCACTGTCGTTTCCTCCACACCCTCAATGCGAGAAAAGTACTCTTCCAATCCCCAGAAGCATCCACCTGCTAAATAAATTTCAGCCATAATAACACCTCATTTCTTTGCGACTATTTTCTCATAAAAGGAGTAAATTTTATAGTGATTCAACTCAAAAATGATTTCTGCTACTGACTATAACTACTATTATACAGGCAGAATCTCATCATATTTATTTTTTTGCTCGCCGACAACCGGTCTCATTTTTTTAGCCATATTGATCTTTTACTTCACCATTAAGAGAATTATCGTTATATTCAGTCATAGCCGTCTGAAGATTTTATTCATTTACATATTTTTTGCTCATTTAACATTTTCCTTTAACAAAGCTGATAATTTAGGAGATACGGTATATCCATATGTTTCATAGTCTCCATTGTCATTTTTTATCAATCCAAAATGAAAGTCTAATTCTTTATTGTTATTAAAATACAATCGAACCATCAGACCTCCCATCGGATTATATTCTAATGTCTCAGTATCAATTTCATAAGATTGAATAACTCCTTCTCTTGTTAGAGCATTAGGATCATTCGCTCTCATATGTTCTTCATAAACCTTCCTTGCTTCTCTACTAGTCGCAATGCGTATCATCTTTTGCTTCTTCTGGTTTTGATACATACTAAATCCTATGATAATCAGTCCCGTAACTACTAGAATACTAAGCCCACTCCATAAGAATGTTTTATTCATCGTAATTTCCCCTTCAAATATCTTATCAATTTATTTTATTTGTAGTATAACACAGTTTTAGGGTATCCTTTAAAAGGTGGAGGTCAGTAGTTCTCAGATATTACCGTTGCCTTAAAAGTCTTCTAATATGGAGATTTCTTCAATCTGAAACAGCCGTATTTTAATTACTCCTCAATATACTTCAATTTTCCTCGAAAATCTTCTAAGCTTTCATAGCCTTTTTCTTCCATAATAACCTTGAGTTCTGCGGTAATGCGCTCGAAGGCGGCCACTCCTTCTTTATGAAGGGTTGTTCCTACTTGCACCATACTGGCACCACAGAGGATATGCTCAAAGGCATCGCGCCCCGTCAGGACACCACCAGTTCCAATGATTTGGATTTCCGGTTTCAGACGTTGGTAAAAGGCATGGACATTGGCCAGAGCAGTCGGCTTGATATACTGACCTCCGATACCTCCAAAACCATTTTTCGGACGAATGACCACTGACTCATCTTCTATGTAAAGGCCGTTTCCGATTGAGTTTACACAATTGACAAACTTGAGCGGATATTTGTTAAAAATCGTAGCGGCTTGATCAAAATGCACGATGTCAAAATAAGGAGGCAGCTTGATACCCAGCGGCTTGGTGAAATAAGCAAAAGCCTCTGCCAAGATTTTTTCCGTCGTTTCAAAGTCATAGGCAATCTGTGGCTTGCCAGGGACATTGGGACAGGAGAGATTGAGCTCAGTAATGCCTTTAAAGTCACTTGCCTGCACTTTCTTAAGAATAGTGTGGGTTTCTTCTGGCGACATACCGACCAAAGAGAGGAAGAAAGTCCGATTTGCTTCGCTTTCCTGGAGTTCCAGCAGGTAGTCAAGATAGTAGTCCAAACCATTGTTGGGCAGGCCCATGGAGTTGATAGACCCCAGCGGAACATCCTGATAGCGCGGTTCTGGGTTTCCCTGACGAAATTCCAGTGTCGCCGTCTTGGTCACAAATGTTCCCGCAGCAGAATCTTTGACTTCCTCCAGTTCCTCTTTTGTCATGCAGGCAACCCCAGCTGCATTCATCAGGCAGTTGTCAAATGCAAAACCAGCAATCTGTGTAGATGTCGAAACCATAGTAAAACGCTCCTTTTTCTTCTGAAGGCGAGTGCCTTTAGCTCATTTCCTCTATTATATCACCAAACTCCGCTTTTTCGTTTTTTAAACCAGCAATTCCTGACTAACGTTCGGAAAACATCCAGTTCGCTCAGCTATTTTCTGGAATATTTCAGAAAACAAATTGTAGGAATTTTTAGAAAATTCAACTTTTTTCTTTACAAGAGAAAAAAAGTCTGCTATAATGTTCCATGTAATAAAATATGACATCTAAAAGATGCCTGTTTTAAAAATTTAAACACATCCTCGTCACATAAGTTGCAAGCAGCTTTCGACAGGATGGTTTACTATTTTATTTAAAGGAGAATGACAGATGACAACTGCTAAAGAATATATCCAAAGCACTTTCGAGACCGTAAAAGCCCGCAACGGACACGAGGCAGAATTCCTCCAAGCTGTTGAAGAGTTTCTCAATACTTTGGAGCCCGTTTTTGAAAAACACCCAGAATACATCGAAGAAAACATCCTAGCGCGTATTACTGAGCCTGAGCGCGTGATCAGCTTCCGTGTTCCTTGGGTAGACCGCGAAGGTAACGTACAAGTCAACCGTGGTTACCGCGTACAATTTAACTCAGCAGTTGGTCCTTATAAAGGCGGACTTCGTTTCCACCCAACTGTAAACCAAGGTATCTTGAAATTCCTCGGATTTGAGCAAATCTTTAAAAATGTATTGACTGGCCTGCCAATCGGCGGTGGTAAAGGCGGATCTGACTTTGATCCAAAAGGTAAGACTGATGCTGAAGTGATGCGCTTCTGCCAAAGCTTTATGACAGAATTGCAAAAGCACATCGGCCCGTCTCTTGACGTTCCAGCTGGTGATATTGGTGTCGGTGGACGTGAAATCGGCTATCTCTATGGTCAATACAAACGCCTTAACCAATTCGACGCTGGTGTCTTGACTGGTAAACCCCTTGGATTTGGCGGCAGCTTGATTCGTCCAGAAGCTACTGGTTATGGCTTGGTTTACTACACCGAAGAAATGCTTAAAGCTAATGGTCAAAGCTTTGCTGGCAAGAAGGTGGTTATTTCCGGTTCTGGTAACGTAGCCCAATACGCTCTTCAAAAAGCAACTGAGCTTGGTGCAACTGTTATCTCTGTTTCTGACTCAAACGGTTATGTTATCGATGAAAACGGTATTGACTTTGATCTTTTGGTTGATGTTAAAGAAAAACGCCGCGCTCGCTTGACAGAATATGCTGCTGAAAAAGCAACTGCTACTTACCATGAAGGTTCTGTCTGGACTTACGCTGAGAAATATGACATCGCTCTGCCATGTGCGACACAAAATGAAATCAATGGTGACGCAGCTAAACGTTTGGTTGCTCAAGGCGTTATCTGTGTATCTGAAGGTGCCAACATGCCGAGTGACCTGGATGCTATCGCAGTCTACAAAGAAAATGGTATCTTCTACGGACCTGCTAAAGCAGCTAATGCTGGTGGTGTAGCTGTATCTGCTCTGGAAATGAGCCAAAACAGCCTTCGTCTGTCATGGACTCGCGAAGAAGTTGACGGCCGTCTCAAGGATATCATGACAAACATCTTCAACACAGCTAAGACTACCGCTGAAACTTACGGACTTGGCAAAGACTACCTGGCTGGTGCTAACATTGCTGCCTTCGAAAACGTAGCCAATGCTATGATTGCGCAAGGTATTGTTTAACTAGTTGATACATCCTATCGGAGGACAAATGATGAACTTACGGCCAATGGAAGTGAGAGACAATCCAGCTGTAGCGCAGCTCATTCGAGCCAGCCTAGAAGAATTCGGACTTGACAAACCAGGAACTGTCTACTTTGATTCTCATCTAGATCATTTGGCCGACTATTATCAACATCAAGAGAGGGCAGCTTACTTTGTTATGGAAGATGAAGGTCATCTCGTTGGCTGCGGTGGCTTTGCACCTGTGTCTGATAAAATTGCTGAATTACAAAAACTGTATGTCACTAAAAACAGTCGTGGCAAAGGTTATTCCAGTCGGCTGATAAAGCAGATATTCCAAGAAGCCCGCCTAGCAGGTTATGAACAGCTTTATCTAGAAACCACTACTGAACTTGCTACGGCCGTGGCCGTCTATCAACACTATGGTTTTACATCACTGCAACAACCAATTTCTAACGCTGCTGGCCACCCAGCTATGAATATCTGGATGATAAAATCCCTCTTATCAGATGAATAGATGTCAGTATACTCTGGCTGTCTCAAGAACATCATGACCAGCATCCCCAACACAGATAAAACTACCGTTGAAACTTACGGACTTAGTAAAGACTATCTGGCTGGTTCTAATATCGCTGCCTTCGAAAACGTAGCAAATGCTATGATTCCCCAAGGTATTGTCTAAGAACTATCAAACTAGAATAAATCCGACTGCTTATCAAAGCAGCCGGATTTTTATATATCTAATTTTTCAAAAAATTTGCCTGCTACCTGCTTTTCTTTTAGCTTCTCTAACAGCTTATTCTCCAGGAAAGGACTTAGTTCGTCAAAATCTTGGCAAACCTTAAAAACAGTCTCTCTGTCCAACTGACCATAAGCTAGTTCATAATAATCCTTCTTATGATGCCAGTTCTGGTCATAGTTGACATCTGTCCGTTGATAGTAAACAATGTTTTGCTTCGGTGTCAGGTAAATCTTCTGCGTCAGAATGCTTTTCTGATCTTTGGACAGCTTGCTGCGGCTGAAAATCTTAACACCCTGAAAAATCTTGCGCTCATGGATACCTTGATTTGTGACTTTTAACTCAATTCTTTTGTAATGCATACTGATACCTCCAGAAATCACCTACATTATATCAGGTTCTGGTAGATTTTCAAGCAAAAATGTGTCATTTCCAAAAGTCTTTAGTCGCTTCTAAAATTTCTTCTGTCGGTGACACCGTAGCCTCAGTAATGCTCTTGCCAGTCTTTTTCAGATAAGCTTGTATCAGATGATAGCCATAAGCATAGCCCGCAGCATAAGGCATACCAACCGGTATTTGACCCTGTATCTCTGCAATTTCATCACCATAGAGGTAAGGAGCCATTTCCGCCATCCCCGTTAGCTGAAGCTGACTGGAGATGATGGGCTTAATCTCTTCTAACTGCTCTGGACTGGTTGAAGTAACCCAAGGCCCAATGAGATCTTTGCCATAGAGCTCAGCAGCAAAAGACTCTGCCAATCCTTCACTAACTACCCAGTCTGCTAGTGTCGTCTGCTGGTTCCATTTGATAAATTGGAAGCGGACATTATGGTTGCACTCGTGGGCTAACGCCGCCTGCACACGTGGTAAAGTATAGTCATTTGGCAGCAGACTAAGCATGAGGTAGCCTGGAATTCCTCCATCTCCGCTGTAACCCTTATTGATCTGTAACATGGGCTTTTCTGGATTGCCTAACAAAATAGTAAAATAGTAATCCTCAACCTCTAAATCATAGCCAGCTTGCTCAAAAAGACCGATACTCCTCTTGATGGTATCTTGACAATTTTGCCAGAGTTGATCAGAGCTCAGAGCATCAATAGCCGGTCTATCCTTTTCTGACAGAGTGCCGGGTAGCTGATTCATAAAGCCAAGTAGGAAAAGAGCATCAAAGCCTCCGGGATACTTCGCTTTCAGAGGAATGTGTTGCGTTTGATATTTTGTTGCAAAAGGTGCTAAAATATTAGCCCGAAAACAGCCTTCTCTCTTTTCTAAAGGCAGCTCTAGCATCTCTTGATAAACTTTATCCGAACGAATCATATTGATTTTCATGGTAATCTCCTTTTCTAATTTTCACCAGTATACACCCTCCTCTAAGGTCAGGGTCAAGAAAAAGATTTGAAACTTTTGCCTCAAATCTTCTTTTATCTATTCAATTTGATGCCTCCACTTTCAAATCTGGGTGCGGAAAATAGCAAAGACATTAGAGTAATGGGATAATTTTCCCTATTGCTCCTTCTTTTTCTCTTGCTTTGGCTTGCTTTTCTCCTTTTGCCACTTAGCATTTTCGTAGGTCACGGTATAGGTATCCTCATCGCCGCCTTCCCCGTCAAATACCAAGTCAAAGCGTATAGACTTGCCTGGCGCCAGATTGGTGCCGATTTGTGTATTGTCAAAGGTTGAGCCGTCCAAAATATAGACATTCTCCTTCTTGTCATAAAGTCCAAAGTCATAAGGACTGACCAGAATGGGCTTTTTAGAAGTATTTTCAACCGTGATAGTCGCAACGACAGCTACTCCTGTTGACTCATCGCTCATAGCTCTCTTGCTATCTTCCACTGCCGAATGAACTGTCACCTTGAGTCCGCTGGAAAATTCAACTGTTTTCTCAAAAGCATGACTGGAATAGGAATCAAGAGGTGAGTTATGGTAGCCCGTGAGAGACTTGAGATGGTCATTTTCCTCCATAAGGCCAATCGTGGTGATGACGAGGAGAATGCTGAGCAAGGCCAGAAGAAAGATGATAATACCAGACACCAGAGCTGCCCAAAAGAGCCCCTGCTTGTGGAGAGGACGTTTTAAACGGTAAACAAGATTGTCCTCACTGACAATCTCCTGCTGAATTCGCTGATTCATATGGACCTTTCTAATCAATAATTACTTGCCTTTTGAAAGAGGGCCAAGCGTCGGAAGCTCAATCCCCTCTCGCAAAAGCGCCTCATGGTAAAGACGGTAGAAAATATGGTAAATAGAAATCTGCATGCCTCCCTGCACTATCATGCTGATACGGAAGTTAAACTGACCATTTGAAGCCATCTGCGGCCCCAAGATATTCGGCTCTTTAAGAATCTCTGGATGTTCTGGCACTGCTTCTTCATTGACCTTGGCAATAATGCGGTAAATCTCGTCCAAATCCGTCTGGGCATAAATGGGGATATCAATCAGAACCCGCATATCTCCACGGGAAAGATTACTGACAACCATGATATTGCGGTTGGGTACAAAATGAAGCGTTCCGTCCGCGTCCCGTACCTGCGTCGTCCGAATCCCGACACTGATTACTGTTCCAGCGATGTTGATAGGACCGTTAGTCAGGCGGACATTGTCACCGACATCTAACTGTCGCTCGAGAAGAATAAAGAAGCCATTGACCAGATCCGACAGGAAGCCCTGGGCTCCCATTCCGATGGCCACCCCGGCAATTCCGGCACCAGCTAAAAGGCTGGAAACCGGCAGTCCCAAGATAGATAAAACCCAGTAAATTAAGAGAAAATACAAGACATAATTAAGCAGATTCTCAATCAGACGAGTAATGGTTTTCTGTCTGGCTACATCCTGTTTGGATAGCTTGAGAGAGGGAGCAATGATCTTGGTCACTGACAAATGCAGGATTTTCTTAACGATGTAAAATAAGATAAAAAGCAGAAGTAAAGAGACCAGCTTGGAAAAGAGGTCATCTGCAATCTTGCTCCAGTCAAACTGCTGGATATAGCGGGAAAAGACATTTCCGGTCTTAGACATAGGCTACCTCCAAAAAGATTACTACCATTATACCACAAAGACCAATCAGCGCGGACATAGAATGGTTAGTCCGACCTAGCGTTGCTTTCACCCCCCCCTTTCTATCGTATAATAAAATAAGTATCTAAGACAAGAAAGGAACTTACATGCTCCATCGCTTCATCACCATTTGGAATAAAACCAATCTAATCAAGCGGATTTCCATCGGTATTGGCATTGGTGTCCTGCTGGCTGTCATCTTCCCCCAAGCACAGGCCATCAGACTTCTAGGCCAAATCTTCGTTGGCGGCCTCAAGGCCATCGCTCCGCTCCTCGTCTTTGCTCTGGTGGCAAATGCCCTGTCTCAACAGCAGAAAGGGCAAAAGAGCAATATGAAAACTGTCATCTTGCTCTATCTTCTGGGAACCTTTGCGGCGGCCTTGGTAGCGGTTCTAGTCAACTTCTTCTTTCCCATTAGTATAGAGTTGGCTTCGTCCTCCCAAAAGGTTTCTCCGCCAGATGGAATCGGACAAGTCCTCAGCAATCTTCTGCTTCAGCTGGTGGACAATCCCTATCCCTTGGTCTGGCGCTGCTTGCGAGTCAGTGGTGTGACTGTCTTTTTCACGCGCAGCTCTGCGGCAAACATCCCCGTCAATATGAAACTCTGTCGGGATCTGGGGCTCAATCCAGAGACCTACTCGGTCTCTATTCCTCTGGGAGCCACTATCAACATGGCAGGAGCTGCCATCACTATAAACACCCTGACCTTGGCTGCTGTCAACACGCTGGGTATCCGGGTTGACTTTGGAACGGCTCTAGTTCTCAGTATTGTAGCGGCAACTTCTGCCTGCGGGGCCTCCAGCGTAGCTGGCGGTTCTCTCCTGCTCATTCCGGTCGCTTGCAGCCTCTTTGGAATTTCCAATGATTTGGCCATGCAGGTAGTCAGCGTCGGCTTCGTTATCGGTGTCATTCAGGACTCCTGCGAGACAGCCCTCAACTCTTCTACTGACGTTCTCTTTACAGCTGTGGCCGAGATGAGCAGCTGGCCGAAAGAAAAACGCTATTAATTTCAACAAAAACCTCTAGACTTCCATCATTACGGAAAGCTAGAGGCTTTTTTATGTGCAAAAATTAGTTCTTTCGATGCTTGTCAAAATATTTATTCGTTTCACTGATAACAATAGGAGAAAGCACCAGAAGAGCGATTAAATTTGGCAAAGCCATGAGGGCGTTGACAATATCTGCAAGAATCCAGACCGCCTCTAGACCTACAAAACCACCGAGTACAATCATCAGGACAAATAGCAGGCGATAAACGCGGATATAGCGCACCCCAAAGAGAAATTCAAAACAGCGTTCACCATAGTAATTCCAGCCCAAGATAGTCGTAAAGGCAAACAGAACTAGAAAGACTGAAAGCAAGACCGGACCAAAATTAGCAAAAACACTCGCAAAGGCTGCCTGAGTCAAGGACACGCCGTTGAGATTGCCATCCCAGACTCCTGTGATTAAAATCGTCAAGCCTGTCAGACTACAGATAATCAGGGTGTCGATAAAGGTTCCGGTCATGGAAATCAAGCCTTGTTCTACCGGTTCCTTAGTCCGAGCTGCCGCCGCTGCAATGGGCGCTGACCCCAAACCAGATTCATTGGAGAAAACTCCACGCGCGACCCCGTTTTGAATTGCCATCTGAATGGTTGCACCGGCAAAACCGCCGACAGCAGCCGTCTGGCTAAATGCTGAGCTAAAGACCAGCTGGAGAGTCGGCAGCAGACGATCGAGATTAACCGCTAAGACAGTCACAGTCCCCAGAATATAAATAGCTGCCATAAAGGGCACAACCTTGGTCGATACTCGGGCAATAGACTGGATGCCGCTGAAAACAACCAGAGCCACCAAAATAGCCAAGATAGAAGCTGTCACAGCTGGAGGCAGCTGAATGGTATTCTGCATGGCCTCTGTGATGGAATTGACCTGCGTAAAGGTCCCAATCCCCAAGAGAGCCACCAAGATACCAGCTATCGCGAAAAAGATGGCCAGCGGGCGCCACTTCTCGCCCATCCCTAGTAAGATATAGTGCATGGGACCGCCCGCCATAGCACCATGAGCATCCTTGCGGCGGTACTTGATAGCCAAGAGGCCTTCGGCATACTTCGTCGCCATTCCAAAGAAAGCAGCCACCCACATCCAGAAGAGTGCCCCCGGTCCACCGGTTTTAATGGCAGTTGCCACTCCAATGATATTTCCCGTTCCCACAGTCGCGGCCAGAGCCGTACAGAGAGCCGCAAAGCTCGAGACATCGCCCTGATGCTCCTCGTCCGATACAAAGATTAGCCGAAAGGCACGCGGAAGTCGAAAAATCTGCAGCAAGCCCAGACGCAGACTGAGATAGATACCGGTACCAACCAGCAAAATGAGCAGGGGCGGACCCCAAACAAAAGAATCCAGACGATTCAATATTTCCAACATGATATAAGCTCCTTTTCACACCGAGAAAAAGAAAGAGCACATGCAAAACATGTACTCTGGATGTGCTGGAGTAGGGAAATCCCTGCCTCTTAGCTCTGTCCTTTTACCTGAGAGTTTGAGCGGTTCTAAACCGCCTTGCCCCTTCGGTGCCATTCCTGGTCTCTCCAGAGTTCCGTCCATTTCACAGTCAGAAGCGCCCGCCTCTTTCTGAAAAACTTCGTTCGGTGTTGATTATTAATTTTCTATTATTCTAAAAGAACATTCGCCTTTTGTCAATATTTTGTGAAAATTTTTAAGGATGTAAACGTTTTTTGATACAAAAAAGAAGCCCAGAGGCTTCTTGCTTAGCTTAATTCGGCGATAATAGCCTTGAGCTGGTCTTTGGTATGAACACCTGCGACTTGCTTAACGACTTGACCGTCTTTCTTGAACAAAAGGGTCGGAATGGACATAATGCCAAATTCGCGGGCAGTATTTGGATTTTCATCCACATCCATTTTAAGGATTTTTAATTCGTCCTCATGAACTTCCCCTGCCAACTGCTCCAAGATAGGCGCCTGCATGCGGCATGGACCACACCAAGTTGCCCAAAAATCAATCAGAACCAATCCGTCTTTTGTTTCTTCTGCGAATGTTGCATCTGTAACTGCTGCTACCATAAATCTTCTCCTTTAATAGCTTACTTTTGATAACATTTTACACCAAAAGCAAGAGAAAGAAAAATATTTGCTACGGCCACTACATATAGATTGAAATTCCTGTTTATATCTTATTCCACCCTATTTCCCTTTTTACAAAATTTGTTATTTTCTATAAAACTTTTCCACACTCCTTTTTCTTTGGTAGACTGTAAAGAAGCATATTCAAATTTATATATTGTGGAAACTTTTCCAACTTCACTTTTTCCAAAGATTGTAGATTTCAAAACCACAATCAGCAAAATTATAAACGAAAATAATAAAAATAATACTACGCTCAAAGAAATACTTTTTACAAAATTAATTCTATCACTAGAAAGAGTTACAATACTCCAAGCATCAACAGCAGGAATTAATAGATATTCCAACATAATCATTTTTTTATCATTATCTCCACTACCAACTATTCGTTCTGGAAGAATTAGGAGAATGAAAATAGAAATAAGTAAGCAGTATGATAGAATAAGGATGGACGTTATCAGATTTTCATCACTTGTATTAGACCATTGTTGAAATAGAAAATAGCCTAATAAAAATTGAAGCAGCAACATAGAGTACTGTAAAAAATAGAACCAAAGTTGCGAACTACTAATTGACGAGACATCTTTCTCTATTTTCACATCTAATAGTCTCTTCGACACTTGTATACGATGTGCTAATTCTTCTAAATCCTCAGACTCAACGCCCCCTTCCTTTATTTTCTTACCAATATCATCTATTTTAAACCAAATATAACCATCATCTCTTACCCATTGATATAATCCAAATGTTTTAATCCTTCGGCCATAAGGGTTTATCCTTTGAGAAATTTTAAATAAGAGTTTCTTGATCTTCTCAGAACTTTCTGGACTAAGTTCTGCAATTTCTTCAGCATAGACTGTTAGTTTTTTAAAATCCTCTTGCTTATTTTCGTAGACATATTTTCTGTATTCTTCTTTTTTCTTTTGAAAGTATGCATATATTCCTGAAATTAGTGCTGTAAAAGCTGTAATAATAGCAGGAGTTAGCAATTGTTTAAATAGTTCTTCCATAATAAACCTTTCCCTCTAGAACAACATCATAGTTTAACAACCAATGCCTATCAATCACTCAGTGAGAAATGGTTGGTCATGAGATTGCTGGCATCCAAGAGAACTTTCTCCAAGAGTTGGTCTGTCGCTTCTTGCACCTTGTCGCTCATGGCTTGATTTTCAGCTTCAAAGTCCACATCCTCGCCCTTGGCCAGAGCTCGGTCTACCCGACCAATCATTTCATTACCCCAGGCCATGGTCTTTTCCTGATAATCATCCAAGTCTCCGACATGACTGCTAAAATGAGCATCAGCCAACCCAGCAATGAGTCGATTAGCCCAGTAGAAAGAATCCGTCGAAACCTTGTCTGTCGTGTTGGCAAAGTAATCTGGCGTTGTCGAGACTTGAGTAAAGAAAGGAACGGCTGTATTGTAAGGCATGGAGCCGTAGGATAGCCATTGGATCCCAGTCGTTTCCTGCGGTTGATTAGGGCGCAGCTGCAAGATGGCTGTCTGACTGGTCCGATTGATCCCGATAGTCCTAAAGGCCCGTCTGCTATGGTGGTCTCCCTCTGCTCCATAAGGATCATAAGGCGAATCCTGATAGTGACTGCTCAGGACATACTTGACATCTTCGATCGTGATCTTGCGGTATGGCTTGCGGCACCATGGAATGAAGAAACTCCTTGGATCTTGCTCTACTTCTGGATTGAGAAAACGCTGGATGTCCCAAGCACGCGGTGTATTGTAATGACGGTCCTTATCCTTCTGGCTGCCAAAAGCATAGCGTGGATTGAAGCCCTCGTCCGAGTAATTCAGATTGAGATAGTTTTCCTCGATAAAGTTTTTGAGATTTGGATGACAGAGGAAGTGCTCAGGATTGTTAAATTCAAAATAATCACTACCCAGCTGATTTGGATTGGTCACATAGGCATCATCCGGCACCCGCCGCGCCATCCAATGGTGGCCGCCAATGGTTTCCAGCCACCAGATTTCATTAATATCTGAAATAGCAATCCCATTGGACTCATAAGTGCCGTACTCTTCTAGGATTTTCCCTAAGCGTAGAACTCCTTCGCGAGCAGTCTTGATATAGGGCAGAACCAGCGTAAGGATATCTTCCTCACTGATACCTGATTCTACTAGAGGGTCAGCCCCCAGCACGCGGCTGTTGGTCGTAATCGTTTCCGTCGCGCTAACAGCAACATTATAGCTGTTAATCCCAGCAGCTCCCCAAATACCATCCTTGGGAACTGCATCTGGCACTGCCGTATAGCGGACTGGATTGTCCGGCAGATCCATCTCAAAGGATGTCAAAACTGACTGATAATGGCGAGGCTGGTCTTGTGGCTCCACTACAACAAATTTCTTGGGCGTAAAAACCCCATTTTGTGAATCCTCTGTACGAGCCACAATGGTTGAACCGTCGTAACTGGCCTTCTTGCCCACCAAAATAGTCGTGCAGGAATCTGATGCGTGTTTTAATCTCATGGCTTCTTCCTCCAATCTATTATACGCCTACATTATAGCACAAAAAATGGCTTAACCAGCCATTTTTCTTTATCCTTCTTACTTAAAGATCACAATCGTCGCGCCGCTGCCGCCGGCATTTTGCGGAGCATAGCCGAAGGACTTGACATGCTTATTGCGGCGGAGGTATTTTGTCACCCCTTCACGTATGACGCCGGTCCCGATACCGTGGATAATATCCACCTGAGCCATGTTATTGAGGAGGGCCTGATCGATAAAGGCATCAAGCTCTTCCATGGCCTCTTCGTAGCGTTTGCCGCGCAGGTCCAGTCTGGCTTTGGGTCCAGCAATATTGCCCCGCTTGACCACATTGACCTGCTTGCGCTTAGGTTGCTGCTCTTTTTCAGCCTTGAGAAGATTAAATTCCTGCTCTTCTAGAGTCATCTTGATAAGACCGACCTGAGCTTCCCAACGGCCGTCCTTGAGCTGCTTGACCAAGGTTCCCCGCTGACCATAGCTGGTGACTAGGATATCATCTCCCACCTTGGGCGCCCGATTTTTCTTGGCCTGCTTGAGCACCTTATTCTTTGATAAATCAACCGTTTCTGGTGCCAACTTTTTAAGCTGAGCCTTGGCTTCAATAATCTCATGCGGTTTGAGACTGGACTTATCATGGAGATTTTTGAGAATGCTCTCACTCTCTGACAAAGCCAAATCAACGATTTCCTGGGCTTCCACCCGCGCCTTATTGAGCTCGGTTTCCTTTTCTCGGTTAAACTCATTGTAAAGCTTTTTGAGGGCTCGGTTAAATTTGAGATTTTCCTGCTCCACCTCGCGGATATTATCCAAGCGCTTGCGGCTTTCCAGCGTCTGCTCCTCTAAGCGCTCAATAATCCGATTGACATCACTGTCTGTGTTAGTCTGCTCTTGGGCATGGCCAACGATAACTTCCGACAAGCCCAAACGCCGAGCAATTTCAAAGGCATTGGAGCGGCCAGGCACTCCCTGCATAAAGCGATAGGTCGGCCTTAAACTATCTGTATCAAATTCCATGCTGGCATTCTCTACCCAGTCCGTCTCAATCCCATAGGCTTTGAGCTCAGGATAGTGGGTCGTCGCCATGGTTTTAATCTGCCTTAGCCGCAAATCTTCCAAGATAGCAATAGCCAGAGCTGCACCCTCTTGCGGGTCAGTCCCAGCTCCCAGCTCATCCAGCAGGACCAAACTCTCGCTATCAACCTGCTCTAAAATATAGACGATATTGGTCATGTGACTGGAGAAAGTCGACAGGCTCTGCTCAATGGACTGCTCATCACCAATGTCTGCAAAAATCTGACTGAAAATCCCGACGCGACTCCCCTTGTCCGCCAGAATCGGCAGACCTGACTGGGCCATGATCTGAGCCAAGCCCAAGGTCTTCAGCATGATGGTCTTACCACCCGTATTAGGCCCAGTAATGACAATCTCTGTCAAATCAGGCCCGAAATGCAAGTCATTAGCCACCGCATTTTCAATCAGGGGATGGCGGACACTGAGCAGTTGGATATCCTGCTCTTCCGACAGGTCTGGCACCACCGCTCCCGTCTCCTGCATGAAGCGGACCTTGGCACGCACCAGGTCCAGATGTCCGATAATCCAAGCATTGTTGGCAATTTCAGCTGCATGGGGACGGAAGAGGTCCGATAATTCCTGCAAAATCCGCTGAATTTCATAACGCTCGTCCGCCCGACTGCTGGCAATTTCTTCGTTGAGATTGACAACTGCTCTAGGCTCGATATAGACGGTATTGCCGCTGGCAGAAATATCGTGAACCACACCAGAAATGCGGTTGCGGTAGGTATTTTTCACGGGCAGCACATTGCGGCCATTCCGGCTGGCCACTACCTGATCCGCCAGCATCTCTCCCTTGTTTTTGAGAATCTCCTGCAGAATTTCCCGCACCTGGTTTTCATTTTCTTGAATTTTTCGGCGGATGCGGCTCAAACTTTCGCTGGCAAAGCTTTCAATAAAGCCGCCATCATTAACAGCCTGCAGACTTCCTTGCAGCTTAGGGAAAACAGCCAGGTTCTCAAACAGACGGTCCAGCTTTTCCAAGTGCACATTTTCCAAGTCCTCATAAAAGGACTTGAGCTCCTGAGTCACAGCCAAGACGCGCTTGAGAGCCAAAAACTCCTCAATATTCAAGTCGCTCTCCAGCTCCAAGCGCTTGGTCAAGGCAGTAATATCCTGAGTCGCAGCCAGACTAAAGTGCGGATGCTGCACAAAAATCTGCTGCATATCTGTCATTTCCAGAAAAGCTGAGGCCACCGTCTCCATCTTGCTAGTCGGCAAAAGCAGGCCCAGCTCCAACTGCCCCTGCTCGGTCAGAAGATAGGGAGCAAACAGTTCTTTAATCTTGCTAAATTCTAAGGTTTCTAAAATTTTTGTGTTCATAATTTTCTTTTCTAGTGATAAATTGTAAAATATAGTGCAACAAAAAACCCATAGGTTCTCAAATCGTGTAAACTGTAAGTAACCACACAAACAGACACAAGGAGATCCTATGGGCTACTTACATATTACCATAATTGATCGGCTAAAGATAGAAGCATATCTTGAAGCAGGTTTTAATCTGTCCTATATTGCAACTAAGTTAGGTTTTCACCGTTCATCAATTAGCCGAGAAATCAAACGGTGTCCAAATAAAT
>NZ_RJMV01000002.1 GCF_003943735.1 Streptococcus sanguinis
TAATACTAATCGCTCGAGGACTTATCCTAGAATAAGAGCTTCATCAGAGTGCAGCGAATGGTTTAGAGAAATGTGAGATTTGATATTGTATTCAATTTTGAGTTGACAAGGCTTGTCTGAGAGGACAGGAACGTTAATTCAATAGTTAAGTGACGATAGCCTAGGAGATACACCTGTACCCATGCCGAACACAGCAGTTAAGCCCTAGAACGCCGGAAGTAGTTGGGGGTTGCCCCCTGTGAGATATGGTAGTCGCTTAGCGAAGGGAGTTTAGCTCAGCTGGGAGAGCATCTGCCTTACAAGCAGAGGGTCAGCGGTTCGATCCCGTTAACTCCCATATTAGGTCCCGTAGTGTAGCGGTTATCACGTCGCCCTGTCACGGCGAAGATCGCGGGTTCGATTCCCGTCGGGACCGTTGAAGTCGAGAAGATTTCAATAAAAGTAAGAGACTCGTTAGCTCAGTTGGTAGAGCATTTGACTTTTAATCAAAGGGTCACTGGTTCGAGCCCAGTACGGGTCATAAGAGCGGGTTTGGCGGAATTGGCAGACGCACCAGATTTAGGATCTGGCGCTTTAGGGCGTGGGGGTTCAAGTCCCTTAACCCGCATATAAGATAATAATGAGCCGGCTTAGCTCAGTTGGTAGAGCATCTGATTTGTAATCAGAGGGTCGCGTGTTCAAGTCATGTAGCCGGCATTTTTGAATAGGATGCGAACGTAGTTCAGTGGTAGAACATCACCTTGCCAAGGTGGGGGTCGCGGGTTCGAATCCCGTCGTTCGCTTGAGGCGGCCGGGGTGGCGGAACTGGCAGACGCACAGGACTTAAAATCCTGCGATTGGTAACGATCGTACCGGTTCGATTCCGGTCCTCGGCATAGACTTGTAAGAGGCAGTAGAAGAAGATGAGCACCCTTAGCTCAACTGGATAGAGTACCTGACTACGAATCAGGCGGTTAGAGGTTCGACTCCTCTAGGGTGCATTAAAGCGTCCGGTTCATACCCGGGAGGTCGGGGGTTCGATCCCCTTCGCCGCTATAATGATCTTGTCGGACCTTTAGCTCAGCTGGTTAGAGCTCTCGGCTCATAACCGAGTGGTCGTAGGTTCAAGTCCTACAAGGTCCATAGTGTTATCTTGGAGGATTACCCAAGTCCGGCTGAAGGGAACGGTCTTGAAAACCGTCAGGCGTGTAAAAGCGTGCGTGGGTTCGAATCCCACATCCTCCTTAGGGACGAATAGTAATGACGCGGGATGGAGCAGCTAGGTAGCTCGTCGGGCTCATAACCCGAAGGTCGTAGGTTCAAATCCTGCTCCCGCAATAATTGGCTCGGTAGCTCAGTTGGTAGAGCAATGGATTGAAGCTCCATGTGTCGGCGGTTCGATTCCGTCTCGCGCCATACATTATCATAGTGGTGATGCGGGTGTAGTTTAGTGGTAAAACTACAGCCTTCCAAGCTGTTGTCGCGAGTTCGATTCTCGTCACCCGCTTTGAACGAAAGTTCATACCAAGTTTTCAAACTTGGGCGCGTAGCTCAGGTGGTTAGAGCGCACGCCTGATAAGCGTGAGGTCGGTGGTTCGAGTCCACTCGTGCCCATAAAATATTGGAGAATTACTCAAGAGGCTGAAGAGGACGGTTTGCTAAATCGTTAGGTCGGGTAACCGGCGCGGGGGTTCGAATCCCCCATTCTCCGTATAATGAGGAGTTTAGCATTTGCTATCTCCTTTTCTTATACTTTCTCGTCCTGTTTAGTGAGGTTTTTCTGATGAATCGATTTAAAAAGTCTAAGTTTCTGCTTTCTTTTTTTGTATTAGTTGTTGCAATGACGATACTTATCTTATCTACCTCTTCTAGTTGGTTTGTATCAACTACTTCAAATATTATTTCATTGGTAGATAGACTTGTTGGTTCTCCTTTTGCTTTTGTAGCTGATAAAAAAGAAGAAATGTCAGATTTGATGTCTACTTATAGAGAGAATCAGCAGCTCAAGAAAAATTTTTATAAGGTTGAGGAAAAGGCTGGGAAGGCAGATTCCTTAGAAGATGAAAATGAGCAGTTGCGAAAACTTCTGGAGTTTAAAGAGACTGATAAAAATCAAGTTCAAATTGCCAGCGAAGTGATTGCCCGTACGCCAGCATCCTGGAAAAACGAGCTGACCATTGACAAAGGGACATCTGATAATGTGACAGATGCTATGTTGGTAGTAGCTAATGGTGGTCTAGTAGGAAGCGTTTCTGAAACCAGTAGTCAGTCTAGCTTAGTTTCTTTATTGACTAACGAGGAAAACTCAACTAAAATTTCTGTTAGGATTCAAACGAAGTCTGGTCCAGTTTATGGGATTATTACTGGTTATGATGAAAAAAACTCTGCTTATATCATCAGTCAGTTAAATAGTGCTGAAGATATAAAAGAGGGAGATGAGGTGGCAACCAGTGGCTTGGGTGCTTATAATGCAGAAAATATTCCTGTCGGTAAGGTGCTTTCTGTATCTGAGGCTAAGGATCAGTTAAACAAGGTTGTCCTGGTTAAGCCGGCTGCTGATTTGTCGGATATCCGTGCTGTAATGTTGGTAGGGAACTGATATGAGAGATATTAAAGAACATCTTTTGACTCCTATTATTTTATTTTTTGTTTTATTGATCGATGGGCAGATTTCGACTTTTCTGGCTAATATTCTGCCTTTGCAATGGCACCTAGTCAGTCATTTTATCTTTATTTTCATGCTTTTTGTTTCCATCAACCTCTCTAAAAACTATAATATTCTCTTATTTTGCTGTCTGGGGCTGATTTACGATGTTTATTATTTTCATACCATCGGTATTGCTCTTATTCTTTTTCCTTTTTTAAGTCTCTTGGTTTGTCAGTCTAGTTCGACTATGCTTTTAAATAAATTTACTCGCTTTTTATCTGTTCTGATTCTTGTATTTTTATTTGAATTAACCAGTTTTGCTTTTGCAGCATTTTTGAATCTTTCTAGTCTGAATTTGCAGGATTTTGTCCTTAGCAGTTTAGTACCGACTATCCTTCTCAATGGCCTGATATTCCTCATTTTTCAGCCTATTTTCGAAAAAATGTATTTATGATAAACAAGAAATAAAAATGTAATAAAGGCGTAACATATGATACAGCATTTTCTGGTATACTAGTTAATGTCTTATAAGAAGGAGTGTATTATTTTTATGAAGAAAAAACTACTCACATCAATTTTATTGAGTACGGTTATCCTTTCACAAGGAGCTGCACTTGTGAGCGTTAAAGCGGAGACAACTGATGAAAAGATTGCTGCACAAGACAGCAAGATTAATAGTTTGACAGAGCAACAACAATCAGCTCAGGCACAAGTTAACGAGATTCAAGGACAAGTATCTGCTATTCAAAAGCAACAAGAAGAGCTTAAAGCAGAAAATGAAAAATTGTCTGCTGAATCTGCAAAACTTTCTGCAGAGATTGACGAACTGTCTAAAAATATTGTAGCTCGTAATGAGTCACTTGCAAATCAAGCTCGCAGTACCCAAACAAATGGAACTGCTACTAGCTACATCAATACAGTTGTAAATTCTAGCTCTATCACAGAAGCTATTTCTCGTGTAGCAGCTATGAGCGAAATTGTTTCAGCAAATAATAAAATGCTGGAACAACAAAAGAAAGATAAAGAAGTAATTGCTGAAAAGCAAGTTGCGAATAATGAAGCTATCAATACTGTAATTGCTAACCAAGAGAAGTTAGCTGATGATGAGCAAACTTTGGCAACAAAACAAGCTGAACTGAAAGCAGCTCAGGCAAGTCTTGCAGCTGAAAAAGCGACTGCTGAAAACGAAAAGAATTCTCTTCTTGAAGAAAAAGCAGCAGCTGAAAAAGCAGCAGCTGAAGCGGCAGCTCGTGAAGCAGCTTATAAAGCAGAGCAAGAATCAAAACGTCAAGCAATTGAAGCTTCAGGAAATACTACCCTGCAAGCTCAGGTTCAAGCAGTTGTTAATTCAGCTCCAGCAGCTGAAGCAGCGGCTCCAGCAGCACCTGCAGTAACTCAATCTGTTGCCCGTGCGAATAGACCAGTTTATAGCTCATCTGCATCTTCTTATCCAGTAGGTCAATGTACTTGGGGTGCTAAGACATTAGCTCCTTGGGCTGGTGATTACTGGGGTAATGGTGGACAATGGTCTGCAAGTGCAGCAGCAGCAGGCTTCCGTGTTGGTTCACAGCCAGAAGTTGGAGCAATTGCATGTTGGACTGACGGTGGATACGGACACGTTGCAGTAGTAACAGCTGTTCAATCTACTACAAGTATCCAAGTATCAGAAGCAAACTACCTTGGACAACAATCAATCGGTAACTACCGTGGATGGTTTAATCCAACAACTGCACAAGGTACAGTTTCATATATCTATCCGAACTAATCAGTAAAAAGCGCCTCTGGCGTTTTTTATTTTTAATTGAAAAATCAACTGAAAAAAGTTACAATGGTAGTTGGGAAAAGTTGTAATTGGACAATGAAAGACGATTTAGAATCTGGAGGGAATCATGTCTTTTTCTGATTTAAAACTCTTTGCTCTTTCTTCTAATCAAGAATTAGCGCAGCGTGTTGCTCAAGAGATTGGATTGCCACTTGGGAAATCAACTGTTCGTCAGTTCTCTGATGGAGAGATTCAAGTGAATATTGAAGAATCTATTCGCGGGAAACACGTCTTTATTTTGCAGTCTACCAGCTCGCCAGTCAATGATAATTTGATGGAAATCTTGATTATGGTAGATGCTTTGAAACGGGCTAGCGCTGAATCCATTAATGTTGTCATGCCTTACTATGGCTATGCTCGGCAGGATCGCAAGGCTAGAGCTCGTGAGCCAATTACATCTAAATTAGTTGCTAATATGTTGGAAATTGCTGGTGTGGATCGGATGCTGACTATTGACTTGCACGCAGCGCAAATCCAGGGCTTCTTTGATATTCCAGTGGATCACTTGATGGGTGCACCTTTGATTGCTGATTACTTTGAGCGACGTAATATGACAGGGGGCGACTACGTGGTAGTCAGTCCTGACCATGGTGGTGTGAGTCGAGCCCGTAAGTTAGCAGAGTTTCTGAAAACCCCGATTGCCATTATTGATAAGCGCCGCAGTGTAGACAAGATGAATAGCAGTGAAGTCATGAACATCATTGGTAAGGTGGAAGGAAAAACTTGTATCCTAATTGATGATATGATTGATACAGCGGGAACTATCTGCCATGCGGCTGATGCTCTCGCTGAGGCGGGGGCTGTAGAAGTCTATGCTAGCTGTACGCATCCAGTCTTATCTGGTCCTGCTATGGATAATATTCAAAAATCAGCGATTAAAAAATTGGTTGTGCTGGATACGATTTATCTGCCTCAAGAGCGCTTAATTGATAAGATTGAGCAGATTTCAATTGCGCATCTTTTAGGGGAAGCCATTGTCCGTATTCATGAAAAACGTCCGCTGTCACCCTTGTTTGAAATAGGTAAAAAATAATCTGAGATATATGGCTGGGATACTTGATTCCTGGCCTCTTTTTTATTTTATTTCTACTATCTTTTTTAAAAAAGTCCAACATTTGCTTTGAAAGAAAACTCAAATTACTTGATGTTTCAAATATAAATAAATGACCATTTAAATAGTTGGTAAATTGACAATTTGTCTCATCCCTTGGTATTATTTGGTTTTAAAAATTTTTATGTAGTAAAATTCTTGACTTTTTTAAGAGTTCGAACTATACTTAGTAGTAGGTAATATTAGGTAACGGGGAGTTACAATTATTTTTGAAAAGTAACGAGGAGATGAGATAATGAAAAAGGTTTTGCTTTCAAGTGCTGTGGCCCTTTCACTTTTCGCGGCTGCTGCACCAGTATTTGCTGAGGGTACAGCCAGTCTTTGGGTTAATGACATTGATAATAATGAAGTTCCCCAAGGCAGTACGGACTCAGAATCTAATAAAGTTATGGATGAACTGCAGGCCTATAGAGATGCACAATCAGCTCTGGATCAGCAAGTTGCTGAAGCTAAGAAAGCTCCGGTTGGTAAAAGTGCTGTGATGGAGGATCAAGCTGGTAACAAAGTTCTTGTTATTGGTGAGGGAGAGTCGGCTAATGCGGATCAGCCTTCAGTGGCACCATCTACTACAGATCCATCTACACCGGCTTATTCGGCAGCACCTTACTCCACAGCCTCTTCATCAGTTCCGACTTTTCCAGCACCGTCTCAATCTTCGGCGGCGTCCTCTTCAGCAGTAGGTAAAAAGAAGGCTAAAAAATCAGAAAATAAAGCAAAAAAAGCTCCGGAAGCAAAAGAAGAAAACAAGGAAAATGAGGAAAATTCTGAAGAAAAGTCACTTCCTAAGACAAGTGCAGTCAAATAATTTTGTCTTTAATTTGTGCTAACGCCTAAATATCACTGAGCCTTCGTTCGGTGATATTTTTTGTAAAAAATGAAAAATAAAGGATTTTTAGATTATGCAAGAAAAAGATAGGAGTCAAGCTTCGAATAAGAAACAGCTCTTTGTTGTTGGCATTTGCCTCCTGCTGATTGTTCTGGTTATTTTTTCTGTTTTTTATGCTTTCCGTTCATCAGCATCAGGCAGTAAGCTTCGAGTTTCGCATCCTAGCAGGATTGAGACGTCAAGCTCATCTGCATCTTCAAGTCAGACAGAAAAGGATTATTTAGCAGAGCGTTTTGCTAAACTGAAGTCTGTGAATTCAGAAACGATAGGCTATGTCTATGCTCCTGGTACACAGTTGGATGAGCCAGTGGTGCAAACGAAAGATAATGAGACTTATCTGCTGAAGACTTTTGAAGGAAAGCAAGAGCCCTATATGGGAGCGGTCTTTATGGATAAGGACAATCATAAAGATTTCAGCGATCGTTTGACTTGGCTTTTCGGGCATGCTCGGGGCAGCAAGGCAGGAGATCATCGTATGTTTAATGACGTCAACTACTATGATCGTCAGGATTATTTTGACAAACATAGATATGTCGTGATTGAGACTCCTGAGCGTAAGTATTATTATCAAGCTATGGGACTGGTCATCGTGCCGGAAGAGACGGCTTTTTATCGGACGGAGTTTAAGGACGACGAGGACTTTACAACTCAGCTCAGAAATATCTATGAGGCTGCTCGTACTAAGGATCCTAAGATCCAGATTAAGGCGAGCGACCGGTATTTAGTTCTCTCAACCTGCCGTGAGGAAGATGACACGATTCGTTCTAATCTTTATTTGCGGCAGATTCCTGATTCAGAACTGCCAGATTTTCTGGCCAAGCATGGCAAGGAATTGACCTATACTCCGACTCGTTGATTGGCCTGTTACATGAGATGTGGCTATATCCATTATCTGCCAGAGAAGAATTTTAAGGAAAGGAAAAAAGGGACTGAGTGTAAGCTTAGTCCTTTTTCTGCATAAGAAATCATGTAATAGCTTTTGCTATGCTTCTGCATTTATAGTATAATAGTTCTATTGAGCGGCTGGAGGTATGTATGGATTTAAGTAAGAAATTTAATAAAAACTTAGGAAAAATAGAAATTTCGCTGATTCGTCAGTTCGACCAATCGATTTCTGCTATTCCGGGGGTTCTTCGGTTGACCTTAGGAGAGCCGGACTTTACAACGCCGGATCATATCAAAGAAGCGGCCAAGGCAGCGATTGATGCTAATCAAAGCCACTACACTGGCATGAGTGGTCTCTTGGAGCTGCGTCAGGCGGCTAGCAGCTTTGTAAAAGAAAAGTACAATCTGAACTATCGCCCAGAAGATGAGGTCTTGGTCACTATTGGCGCAACAGAGGCCTTGTCGGCTACACTGACAGCCATTCTAGAAGAAGGAGACAAGGTCTTGCTGCCAGCTCCTGCTTATCCAGGCTATGAGCCCATTGTCAATCTAGTGGGGGCGGAGATTGTCGAGATTGATACAACAGCCAATAACTTTGTCCTTACTCCAGAGATGCTGGAAGCGGCTATTTTAGAACAGGAGGAGCAGCTAAAAGCGGTCATTCTTAATTATCCAGCCAATCCGACCGGTGTGACTTATTCGCGGGAGCAGATAAAAGCTCTGGCGGATGTCCTAGGAAAATACCAAGTCTTTGTGGTCTGCGATGAGGTCTATTCTGAGCTGACCTATACGGAGCAGGGACATGTCTCCATTGCGGAGTATCTGCCAGACCAAACCATTGTCATTAACGGCCTGTCTAAGTCTCATGCTATGACTGGCTGGCGGTTGGGCTTTATCTTTGCTCCAGCAGTTTTCACTGCTCAGCTGATTAAGAGTCATCAGTATCTCGTAACAGCGGCCAATACCATGGCTCAGTTTGCCGGAATTGAAGCCCTGAAAGTTGGGAAAGATGATGCGGAACCAATGAAGGCTGAGTATATCCAGCGTCGCGATTATATCATAGAGAAAATGGCAGAGCTAGGCTTTAAGATTATCAAACCAGATGGGGCCTTTTATATTTTTGCTAAGATACCAGATTGTTATAATCAAGAATCTTTCGCCTTTCTGCAGGATTTTGCAGAGAAGAAGGCTGTGGCTTTTATCCCGGGAGCGGCTTTTGGTCAATACGGGGAAGGTTATATTCGGCTGTCCTATGCGGCTAGTATGGAGACGATTCGAGAAGCCCTGAAACGCCTCAAGGACTACATGGAGGACTATGCTTAAATCTCTAACAAGTCAAGGTCTGGTTCTCTATAACCGCAATTTCCGTGAGGATGATAAGCTGGTCAAGATCTTTACGGAACAGGCTGGCAAGCGTATGTTTTTCGTCAAGCATGCTGGGAAATCTAAGCTAGCACCCGTCATTCAGCCTTTGACTGCGGCGAACTTACTGATGAAAATCAATGATGATGGTCTTAGCTATATCGAGGATTATCAGGATGTAGTCACCTACCATCGCATCAATGAGGACTTATTCATCATGGCCTATGCCAGCTATGTGGCAGCCTTGGCAGATGCCAGTCTTCAGGACAATCAGCCGGATCCGGCGCTCTTTGCTTTTCTGCAGAAAACTCTGGAGCTGATGAATAATGGTCTGGATTATGAGGTGCTGACCAATATCTTTGAGATTCAGATTTTGTCACGTTTTGGGGTTTCGCTGAACTTCCATGACTGTGCCTTTTGTCATCGAACGGGTCTGCCTTTTGACTTTTCTTTCAAATATAGCGGAGTCCTTTGCCCTGATCATTACCATCAGGATGAACGGCGTTGTCATCTGAATCCTAATCTTCCTTTTCTGCTGGACCAATTTCAGGCGGTCCGCTTTAGCGAATTGGAGACCATTTCTTTGAAGCCAGATATTAAAAAGCAGCTACGGGATTTTATCAATCTGCTCTATGATGAATATGTCGGCATCCATCTCAAATCCAAAAAATTTATAGATTCTCTAGGTGACTGGGGAAACATTTTAAAAGATAAGAACGAGGAATAAATCGAATGAAAAAAATAGCTGTTGATGCTATGGGAGGGGACAATGCCCCTCAGGCTCTAGTCGAAGGAGTCAATCAAGCAGTACAGGAGTTTTCGGATATTGAAATTCTCCTTTATGGCGATGAGGCGAAAATCAAGCCTTATCTGACTGCTGGTGAGCGGGTCCGCATCATCCACACGGAGGAGAAGATTGACTCGGACGACGAGCCGACCAAGGCCATCCGTCAGAAGAAAGAGGCTAGTATGGTGCTGGCAGCTAAGGCTGTGAAGGCAGGGGAAGCAGATGCTATGCTGTCTGCTGGAAATACTGGAGCACTTTTGGCAGCCGGCTTCTTTATCGTAGGGCGTATCAAGAACATTGACCGACCGGGTCTTCTATCTACTATGCCAACGGTTGGCGGTCAGGGATTTGATATGCTGGATCTGGGAGCCAATGCTGAAAACACAGCCCATCATTTACACCAGTATGCGACTTTGGGTTCTTTCTATGCTGAAAATGTCCGAGGAATCAAGAAGCCGCGGGTAGGTCTCTTGAATAACGGAACGGAAAGCAGTAAGGGCGATCCTCTACGCAAGGAAGCCTATGAGCTTTTAGCTGGGGATTCAACACTTAACTTTATCGGCAATGTAGAAGCGCGTGATTTGATGGATGATGTGGCGGATGTTGTCGTTGCAGATGGCTTTACTGGTAATGCAGTTCTGAAATCAATCGAAGGAACTGCTATCAGTATCATGGGTCAGCTGAAGAAGTCTATTTTAGGCGGTGGTTTCAAAGCTAAATTGGGAGCTTGGTTGCTCAAGGATAGCCTGCGAGGGCTCAAAAATAGTCTAGACTATTCTAGTGCAGGCGGTGCAGTTCTATTCGGCTTGAAAGCGCCTGTTGTCAAAACGCATGGCTCTAGCGATGCTAAGGCTGTTTATAGCACGATTCGTCAGATTCGCACCATGCTGGAAACAGATGTTGTTGGTAAATCGGTCATTGAATTTTCAGATGCAAAGGAGTAACTATGAGCGAAAAAGAAATTTATGCAAAAATTGTCGAAATCATTCAAGAACATGACAGCAGTAAGCTGCATGTCACTCCAGAGTTGAATTTGAAAGAAGAACTGGGAGTGGACTCTGTGGATTTGATGGAGTTTATCATCAATCTGGAAGAAGCTTTTGATATTGAGATTCCTGATGAGGATATGGATAACTTCAAAACAATTTCCGATGTGGTGGCTTATATCCACGAAAAACTGAAGAAGCAACATTAAAAATCAAAGATCGGTATCTTCCGGTCTTTTTTCGTATCTTGGGAAGGAAACGATTTCTTTAACTGGATACAGAAAGTTTATACGGAATTTCTTGTAAAATGTATTCAAAGATGATAAAATGAGGGTATAAAACCACGAAAGGCGAATATTAAAATGTCTAATAAGTTATTATATTCGGGAAAAGCTAAGGATATTTTCTCTACAGATGATGAGCAAGTCATTCTGGCACGCTACAAGGACCAGGCAACGGCTTTTAATGGAGTCAAGAAGGAGCAGATTGCTGGTAAAGGAGTGCTCAACAACCAGATTTCATCTTTTATTTTTGAGAAACTCAATGCAGCTGGTGTGGCGACGCATTTCATTAAGAAGGTTTCGGATACGGACCAGTTAAATAAAAAAGTAGAGATTATTCCTTTGGAAGTGGTGCTGCGCAACTACACAGCGGGTACTTTTTCCAAACGTTTTGGAGTAGAAGAGGGCATCGC
Organism: Streptococcus sanguinis; assembly: GCF_003943735.1. Lineage (GTDB taxonomy): Bacteria > Bacillota > Bacilli > Lactobacillales > Streptococcaceae > Streptococcus > Streptococcus sanguinis_E. Next base: position 11,160 of record NZ_RJMV01000002.1, read on the forward strand.
GCTTGAAACGCCGATTGTGGAATTTTACTACAAAAATGACGATTTGGATGATCCTTTCATCAATGACGAACATGTGAAATTCTTGAAGATTGCCAACGACGAAGAAATTACCTTTTTGAAAGAGGAGACTCGTCGGATCAATGAGCTCTTGTCAGACTGGTTCCGCCAAATCGGACTGAAATTGATTGATTTCAAGTTAGAGTTCGGCTTTGATAAAGATGGCAAGATTATTCTGGCGGACGAATTTTCACCAGATAACTGCCGCCTCTGGGATGCGGAAGGCCATCACATGGACAAGGACGTTTTCCGACGTGGCCTTGGTGAACTGACAGATGTCTATCAGGTTGTTTGGGAAAAATTGCAGGCGATTAAGTAAGGACAGGGTGTGAAAAATCATGGACAAGCGTATTTTTGTAGAGAAGAAGAGTAACTTCGGTGTCAAGTCGCAGAGCTTGGTGAGAGAGCTGACGCACAATCTTCAGTTGAAAACATTGTCAGATCTTCGGATGATTCAAGTTTATGATGTCTTTCATCTGGCAGAAGATTTAGTCGCTCGGGCTGAAAAGCATATTTTCTCTGAGCAAGTGACAGATAGATTGCTGACGGAGGAGGAAGTAGAGGCTGCACTTGCAGAGACAGCGTTTTTTGCCATCGAAGCGCTGCCGGGTCAGTTTGACCAGCGGGCAGCCAGCTCTCAAGAGGCCCTCTTTTTGCTCGGCGCTGGGACAGATGTTCTGGTGAGAACCGCTCAGCTTTATTTGGTCAATAAAGACATCTCAGACAGCGAGTTGGCAGCAATCAAGAAATACTTGCTGAATCCGGTTGATTCACGCTTTAAAGATATTGAGCAGCCTATCCAGCTGGAGCAATTCTCAGAGTCAGATAAGACCATTCCGGTTCTGGATTTCTTTAAGGACTATACGGAAGCGGACTTTAAGGCCTACAAGCAGGAGCATGGTCTGGCTATGGAAGTGGCAGATTTGCTCTTTATTCAGGACTATTTCAAATCGATTGGCCGTTTCCCGACGGAGACAGAGCTTAAGGTTTTAGATACTTACTGGTCCGACCACTGTCGACATACGACCTTTGAGACGGAGTTGAAGAAGATTGATTTTTCGGCTTCTAAATTTGAAAAGCAGCTCCAGGCCACTTATGATAAATACTTGGCTATGCGCGATGAGCTGGGACGTGGTGACAAACCGCAGACTCTCATGGATATGGCGACTATTTTTGGTCGCTATGAAAGAGCCAATGGCCGTCTAGATGATATGGAAGTGTCTGATGAGATCAATGCCTGCTCAGTAGAGATTGAAGTGGATGTGGATGGTGTCAAGGAGCCTTGGTTGCTGATGTTTAAAAATGAAACCCATAACCATCCAACAGAAATTGAGCCCTTTGGTGGAGCTGCGACCTGTATCGGTGGAGCCATTCGTGATCCGCTTTCTGGCCGTTCTTATGTTTATCAGGCTATGCGGATTTCAGGTGCGGGCGATATTACCCAACCAATTTCTGAAACGCGGGCTGGCAAGCTCCCTCAGCAGGTCATTTCAAAAACTGCAGCGCATGGCTATTCTTCTTACGGGAATCAAATTGGTCTAGCAACGACCTATGTCCGTGAGTATTTCCATCCAGGCTTTGTTGCCAAGAGGATGGAGCTGGGTGCGGTTGTAGGTGCGGCTCCTAAGGAAAACGTCGTCCGTGAAAAACCAGTAGCAGGTGATGTGGTTATCTTGCTGGGAGGCAAGACGGGTCGTGATGGTGTCGGCGGTGCCACTGGCTCATCCAAGGTGCAGACAGCTGCGTCTGTGGAGACGGCTGGTGCGGAAGTCCAAAAAGGAAATGCTATTGAGGAGCGCAAGATTCAGCGCCTTTTCCGCGATGGCAATGTAACTCGCCTCATTAAGAAATCCAATGACTTTGGAGCTGGCGGTGTTTGCGTAGCTATTGGCGAATTGGCAGACGGGCTGGAAATTGACCTTGACAAGGTACCGCTCAAATACCAAGGACTTAACGGTACAGAAATCGCGATTTCTGAATCGCAGGAGCGCATGGCAGTAGTGGTACGCCCAGAAGATGTGGAGCAATTTATCGCTGCGGCAGTTAAGGAAAATCTACTGGCAGTCGTGGTTGCAAAAGTGACAGAAAAGCCGAATCTGGTTATGCGCTGGAACGGGGAAACTATCGTGGATATTGAGCGGAGTTTTCTAGATACCAATGGTGTGCGTGTGGTTGTGGATGCCAAGGTTGTGGATGCCCAAGCAGCACTGCCAGGGCAGACTGTGACTTCTGAAGCAACTTTGGAGCAGGACCTCAAGAGCATGCTCAGCGACCTCAACCATACCAGTCAAAAGGGGCTGCAGACTATCTTTGACAGCTCTGTTGGCCGCTCTACTGTCAATCATCCAATTGGCGGGCGCTACCAGATTACGCCGACTGAGGCTTCTGTGCAGAAATTACCAGTTGAGCATGGCAAGACAGAGACAGTATCTGTGATGGCGCAGGGCTACAATCCTTATGTGGCAGCTTGGTCGCCTTATCATGGAGCAGCTTATGCGGTGATTGAAGCGACAGCTCGCTTGGTTGCTGCTGGTTCAGACTGGTCCAAGGCTCGCTTTTCTTATCAGGAGTACTTTGAGCGGATGGACAAGCAGGCTGAGCGTTTTGGACAGCCGGTCTCTGCTCTGCTTGGTTCGATTGAAGCTCAGATTCAGCTAGGTTTGCCGTCTATTGGTGGCAAGGATTCCATGAGCGGAACTTTTGAAGAATTGACCGTACCACCAACCTTAGTAGCTTTTGGCGTGACTACTTCAACTGCTGGGCGCATCCTGTCTCCAGAGTTTAAGGCAACAGGAGAGTCCATCTACTATCTGCCAGGACAGGTCCTGTCTCAGGATATTGACTTTGACTTAATCAAGAATAACTTTGAAAATTTTGCGGCCATTCAGGATAAGTATGAGATTACAGCAGCCGCCGCTGTCAAATACGGCGGTCTGGCAGAGAGTCTGGCCTTGATGAGCTTTGGTAATCGTATTGGTGCTCAAGTGGATGTTGCTGACTTGTCTTCCGTTTTGCAAGCGCAGCTAGGCGGATTTGTCTTTACCAGTCCGGAGCAGGATATTCCAGACGCAGTGAAGATTGGTCAGACCAAGCCAGACTTTACACTGATTGTTAATGGTGTCCAGCTTGAGGGAGCAGAGCTTTTGGCAAGCTTTGAAGGCCGACTAGATCCTATCTACCCGACAGAATTTAAACAGGAAACAGTTATTGAAGAAGTGCCAGCTCTTGTCTCTGATACAGTTATCAAAGCCAAAGAGACAGTAGCGGAGCCGCTGGTTTATATTCCAGTCTTCCCTGGAACCAACTCAGAATATGACTCAGCCAAAGCCTTTGAAGCAACTGGAGCTAAAGTCAATCTAGTTCCATTCGTTACTTTGGATGAAGCAGCTATTGTTCAGTCCGTTGACAGCATGGTTGACAATATTGACAAGGCCAATATCATCTTCTTTGCAGGCGGCTTCTCTGCTGCAGATGAGCCAGATGGGTCAGCTAAGTTTATTGTCAACATCCTTCTCAACGAGAAGGTTAAGAAAGCCATTGATGCTTTTATCGCTCGCGGCGGTCTCATCATTGGTATCTGTAATGGCTTCCAGGCTCTGGTTAAATCCGGTCTTCTTCCTTACGGAAACTTTGAAGAAGCAGGGGCTAGCAGTCCAACTCTCTTTTACAATGATGCCAACCAGCACGTGGCCAAGATGGTTGAAACCCGCATTGTCAATACCAACTCGCCTTGGCTGGCTGGTGTGCAAGTGGGAGATATCCATGCCATTCCGGTTTCTCATGGTGAAGGGAAATTTGTTGTGACGGCTGAGGAGTTTGCTGAGCTGCGCGATAATGGTCAGATTTGGAGTCAGTACGTAGACTTTGACGGTCAGCCGAGCATGGACAGCAAGTATAATCCAAACGGCTCTCTCTACGCTATCGAAGGAATTATGAGCAAGAACGGCCAAATCATCGGGAAGATGGGTCACTCAGAACGTTATGAAGACGGCCTTTTCCAAAATATTCCAGGTCAGAAAGACCAGAAATTGTTTGAAAGCGCCGTTCGTTATTTCCAAGCGAGTCACGAATAAAGTTGGCTTGCAAGAGCAAGCAAGCAAAAAAGGAGTCTGCTTGGCCTGTTAGGCCAGGTTTTCTCCCTTTTACAAGATAAAAGAATTTAGGTAAAACAATGACATACGAAGTAAAGTCACTGAATGAAGAGTGCGGTATTTTTGGAATCTGGGGCCATCCACAGGCGGCTCAGGTCACCTATTTCGGACTCCATAGTCTGCAGCACCGCGGTCAGGAAGGAGCAGGCCTCCTGTCAAACGACCATGGGAAGCTCAAACGCCACCGCGATTTGGGATTGGTTGCAGAGGTTTTTAAAAACCCAGCAGACTTGGATAATCTTACAGGAGAAGCAGCTATCGGCCATGTCCGCTATGCGACGTCTGGCGGGGCCTCCATCAATAATGTCCAGCCTTTCTTCTTCAGTTTCTATGATATGCAGATGGGCTTGGCGCATAATGGCAATCTGACCAATGCCCATTCACTGAGACGGGAGTTGGAAAAGAAGGGTTCTATCTTTGCCAGCTCGTCTGATACGGAAATTCTCATGCACTTGATTCGCCATAGTAAGCAGGAAAATTTCTTGGACAAGCTCAAGGAATCCTTGAGACGAGTTCAGGGCGGCTTTGCCTATCTCATCATGAGAGAGGACAAGCTCTACGCTGCGCTGGATCCTAACGGCTTTCGTCCTTTGTCCATCGGCCGTATGAAAAATGGGGCCTGGGTCGTTTCCAGTGAAACCTGTGCTTTTGAAGTGGTGGGTGCCGAATGGGTGCGTGACCTTGAGCCAGGGGAAATCGTGATTATTGATGATGAAGGCGTGACCTACGACAGCTATACGACAGACACCCGGCTGGCTATTTGCTCAATGGAATATGTCTATTTTGCTCGGCCGGACAGCGTCATTCATGGGGTCAATGTCCATGCAGCCCGCAAGCGGATGGGCCGCAGGCTGGCTCAGGAATTCCAGCATGAGGCAGATATCGTTGTCGGCGTGCCTAATTCTTCCCTGTCAGCGGCCTCTGGCTTTTCCGAAGAGTCTGGTCTGCCAAATGAAATGGGCCTGATTAAAAATCAATACATCCAACGGACTTTTATCCAACCAACGCAGGAGTTGCGAGAGCAAGGAGTTCGCATGAAATTATCCGCTGTTTCCAGTATTGTCAAGGGCAAGCGCGTGGTCATGGTGGATGACTCTATCGTACGGGGAACAACCAGCCGACGTATCGTCCAGCTCCTACGAGATGCAGGTGCAGCTGAAGTCCATGTGGCTATCGGCAGTCCAGAACTTAAATATCCATGTTTCTATGGCATTGATATCCAGAATCGTCGTGAGCTCATCTCGGCCAATCATACGGTTGATGAGGTCTGTGAGATTATCGGAGCTGATAGTCTGACTTATCTGTCGCTGGAAGGCCTCATTGAATCCGTCGGTATTGAGACGGACGCTCCGAATGGCGGCCTCTGTGTGGCTTACTTTGACGGTCAGTACCCAACTCCGCTCTATGACTATGAAGAGCGCTATTTGGAAAGCCTGAAGGAGAAGACGAGTTTTTATTAAAACGAGGTCAGCGGTAGTTGTCGCAATCTTTTTCAAAAATAAGAGTAAGGAAGAAAATTATGACAAATAAAAATGCATACGCTCAATCCGGTGTGGATGTTGAAGCAGGTTATGAAGTTGTTGAGCGAATCAAAAAGCATGTAGCACGTACAGAGCGGGCTGGCGTCATGGGAGCACTGGGTGGCTTTGGCGGCATGTTTGACCTGTCTCAGACTGGGGTCAAGGAGCCGGTGCTGATTTCTGGTACGGATGGGGTCGGAACCAAGCTCATGCTGGCCATTCAGTATGACAAGCACGATACCATTGGACAGGACTGTGTGGCTATGTGTGTCAATGACATCATCGCTGCAGGGGCTGAGCCCCTTTACTTCCTGGACTATATTGCTACTGGGAAAAATGAACCAGCAAAGCTGGAGCAAGTTGTTGCTGGTGTAGCTGAAGGCTGCGTTCAGTCTGGGGCTGCCTTGATTGGCGGTGAAACCGCTGAAATGCCTGGCATGTACGGTGAAGATGATTATGACCTAGCTGGTTTTGCTGTCGGAGTTGCTGAAAAGTCAGAGATTATTGACGGCTCTAAAGTCGCAGAGGGCGATGTCCTTCTGGGGCTGGCTTCCAGCGGTATCCACTCAAATGGTTACTCACTCGTTCGCCGTGTCTTTGCAGACTACACTGGTGAAGAAGTCTTACCAGAATTGGAAGGCAAGAAACTTAAGGAAGTACTGCTTGAGCCGACTCGTATCTATGTCAAGGCTTTGCTGCCGCTGATTAAGGAAAAGCTGGTTCATGGAATTGCCCATATTACTGGTGGCGGTTTTATCGAAAATGTGCCCCGCATGTTTGCCGATGACTTGGCTGCTGAGATTGAAGAAGACAAGATTCCAGTCTTGCCGATTTTTAAGGCCTTAGAAAAATATGGTCACATCAAGCACCAAGAAATGTTTGAAATCTTTAATATGGGGTTAGGGATGATTTTGGCCGTAGCTCCTGAAAATGTGGATCGTGTCAAAGAACTTCTTGACGAGCCTGTTTATGAAGTCGGCCGGATTGTCAAAAAAGAAAATGAAAGTGTCCTTATCAAATGAAAAAAATAGCGGTTTTTGCCTCTGGTAACGGCTCAAACTTTCAGGTGATTGCGGAACAATTTCCAGTTGAGTTTGTCTTTTCAGACCATCGCGATGCCTATGTGCTCGAGCGGGCGGATAAGCTAGGTGTCAAAAGCTATGCCTTTGAGCTTAGAGAGTTTGACAGTAAAGCAGCTTACGAGCAAGCTATTGTAGATCTGCTAGAAGAGCACCAGATTGACTTGGTTTGCCTAGCGGGCTATATGAAGATTGTCGGTCCGACCTTGCTTAGTGCTTATGAGGGACGTATCATCAATATCCATCCAGCCTACCTGCCAGAATTTCCAGGAGCTCATGGCATTGAGGATGCTTGGAATGCTGGCGTGGACCAGTCTGGCGTGACCATTCACTGGGTGGACTCGGGTGTGGACACTGGCAAGATTATCCAGCAAGTGCGCGTGCCGTGTTTAGCTGAAGACACGCTGGAAAGCTTTGAAGAACGTATTCATGCCGCCGAGTATCAGCTTTATCCTCAAGTGCTGGAAAGTTTAGAGGTGGGGAGAAGGTAAGAAGTAAATCAAGTTTTGATTGTGCGATATTGCTAGGAGAAAAAATGATTGAGCTGAAATTAGTAGATGAGAGCAGTTTTCAGGCAGTGCTGGATTTGAAAATATCAGAAGCTGATGAACAAGCACGTTTCGTAGCTCCAAATGTGCGCTCTTTAGCTGACGCATGGCTCTACCGGAAAAATGAAGATGTGTTTCCGATGGCAATCTATTGGGATGAGCAAGTGGTTGGCTTTCTCCTGCTGGAAATAGACAAGGATGAAGCGGAATACTTTATCTGGCGGATAATGATTGGTCAGCAGTACCAAGGAAGAGGCTATGGTCGAAAATCCTTGGAAGTTCTGATCAAAAAGGCTCAGATGGATAGAGCTTGCAGTCATATTATCGCAGATTATGTGGTTGGAAATGAAAAAATGAAGCACCTGCTAACTAGTCTGGGTTTTCAGGAAACAGGATTTATAGAAGAAAATAACGAAGTTGCTATGCGCTTGGACCTAAAGAAAGAGGAATAGAATGACGAAAAAAGCCTTAATCAGTGTCTCAGATAAGACAGGCATTGTAGAATTTGCGAAAGAGCTGAAAGCTCTGGGCTGGGATATTATCTCAACCGGTGGGACCAAGGTTGCCCTTGATAGTGCTGGAGTGGGCACCATTGCCATTGATGATGTGACTGGTTTCCCAGAGATGATGGACGGTCGTGTCAAGACCCTTCATCCAAATATACACGGCGGACTTTTGGCTCGTCGTGACTTGGACAGCCACTTGGAAGCGGCTAAAGATAATAAGATTGAATTGATTGACCTTGTGGTGGTCAATCTCTATCCTTTCAAGGAAACCATTCTCAAACCAGATGTGACTTACGCTGATGCAGTCGAAAACATCGATATCGGTGGCCCCTCTATGCTTCGTTCAGCAGCGAAAAACCATGCTAGCGTGACAGTTGTGGTGGACCCAGTGGATTATGCTGTGGTTTTGGAAGAATTGGCACAGGTTGGCCAAACGACCTATGAAACGCGGCAACGCTTAGCAGCCAAGGTTTTCCGTCACACAGCTGCTTATGATGCTTTGATTGCGGACTATTTCACGGCTCAAGTGGGCGAAAGCAAGCCTGAAAAGCTGACCTTGACCTATGAACTCAAGCAGCCCATGCGCTACGGGGAAAATCCCCAGCAGGATGCGGATTTCTATCAGACTGCTTTACCACTGGACTATTCCATCGCTTCCGCCAAGCAGTTGAATGGGAAAGAGTTGTCCTTCAATAACATTCGTGATGCGGATGCGGCAATTCGGATTATTCGAGATTTTAAGGATCGGCCAACTGTTGTGGCGCTAAAACATATGAATCCTTGTGGCATTGGTCAAGCGGATGATATCGAGACAGCTTGGGACTATGCCTATGAGTCTGATCCGGTTTCTATTTTTGGTGGGATTGTCGTCCTCAACCGTCAGGTGGATGCTGCGACAGCTGAGAAGATGCACGGTATTTTTCTGGAAATCATCATCGCACCGAGCTACACGTCAGAAGCGCTAGCTATTTTGACCAATAAAAAGAAAAATCTACGTATTTTGGAGTTGGATTTTGATGCGCAGGCAGCTTCTGGAGCCGAGAAGGAAGTGACCGGTGTTCTGGGTGGTCTCCTCGTGCAAAATCAAGATGTTATCGAGGAAAATCCAGCTGATTGGCAGGTCGTGACCAAGCGCCAGCCGACCGAGCAGGAGCGTGTGGCTTTGGAATTTGCTTGGAAGTCCGTCAAATATGTCAAATCCAATGGTATCATCATCACCAATGACCGTCAGGTGCTGGGAGTCGGTCCCGGTCAGACTAACCGTGTGGCTTCTGTCAAGATTGCTATTGAGCAAGCCAAAGTTCGCCTTGACGGTGCTGCTCTGGCTTCTGACGCCTTCTTCCCTTTTGCGGACAATATTGAAGAAATCGCAGCCGCTGGTATCAAAGCTATCATCCAGCCTGGTGGATCCGTTCGTGATGAGGAATCTATTGTCGCAGCTGACAAGCATGGATTGACTATGATTTTCACCGGCGTACGGCATTTTAGGCATTGAGAAATATAAAAAATCCTCGGCTCGACCGAGGATTTTTGAGTAGACTTATACTCAATGAAATTTATGAACAAACTAAGCAGGAGCAGTCTGCTTAAAGCACTAGTTTGAAGTGATTTTGAAGAGTGCGAAAGCGATTTATTTAGGGTAGATATAGGTCAGGCGGCCCCAGTAAGAAGCAGTTGGATCAAACCAGCCACGGAAGTTGCTGATGTATTGCTTGCCGAGATAGTTAGACTCTTGGATCTGGATGCGGGTATTGGATTCGACATGAGTCACAACACCGACGTGGCCGTAGCCGCCGTCATCCCAGCAGGCAATGGCGCCAACCTCAGGCCTACTGCCGGTACGGAATCCAGCTCTTCTAGCACTAGCTGCCCATTGACCGCCGTTGCCCCAGTAATTTCCTGCCCAAGGAGCTAGAGCTTTGGCTCCCCAAGTGCATTGACCGACCGGATAGGTTGTCGCATTAGCAGCGGCATAGTTAGGCTGAATATTAGCTGATTGAACGCTTGATTTTTCAACCTGATAGCTAGTTCCAGTCAGGCCGATTAACTGTCCCGCTTTTCTACGATAGACATGGGTGTTAAATAGACCGCTCCCCTTGTGATTTTGAGTATCCACGGTAAATTTGTAAGTTCCATTGCCGACCTTATTTGCAGTATACCATTTGATATCATCTTGCCCATTGACTTCTGACCAAGTTGGCAGAATAATATCGCCATCTCCGTAGGCGTCTGTCACGGTCACCTCATAACGATTGGCCTCAGTTTTCATGACTGCAACCTTGGCTTGAATTTGGTCGGTGGACATTGAGACGGAATCTGCTGCGTAGCTACGCTCACTGCCGTCCTTATAGGTGACATACACATGGTTGTTATAGGTTCCAGACAAAGCCTGGTGATTACGGATATCAAAGGTTGCGCTGAAGGAGCCATCTCCGTTAGGAGTGGCTGCATACCATTTAAGATTGCTCTGATTACTAGTGCTCCAAATTGGCACCCGGACAGATTGAATAGGTTTAGATAAGCTAGTTTCGGTAGTTTTCACGGTGTAGGTCCCTTGTTTGGGGTTGATATTTTCCACAGTAAAAAGAGGTTTCTGTTCCTCGTCCGAAGGTAATTTTCCGCTGTCAACTTGAACTGTCGTTCCTGTTATACCAGTTGATTCCGGTTGAACATAGCTTTGACCGTAAAGGTGGATATTGTAAGTTCCAGTGTCGTAGTTATGCTTTCTGAGTTCCACCCGAGCGCTGTAGCTACCATCCGGATTTTTGCTTGCTTCGTACCATTGTAGATCATCTTGCCCTTTCTTATCAGACCAAGTAGGAAGAACTACTTTATACATAGTGTCAGGTACGTTTTTGACAGTAATTTCCATGATACCGGTCTGAGGGAAGCTGGTTTCGATTATCGGTTTCGGATTTTCAAGATGGAACGTAGTACCAGATAGGAAAATCATTTTTCCGTTTACATTTTCATAAGTGTCAACGAAGTATCGTCCATAACCACGATGTTTGGAAAGATTAAATTCAGTTGATTCTTCTCCTGCGTCATACCACTGAAGGTCGTCGCTGCCTTTTTCCTCTGACCAGACAGCATGGACAATCTTTGAGTGAGTTTGGTCTTTGTTACGGGAAAAACTAATGCGTCCTGTACCTCCTGAGACGGATGCATTCGTTTTACTAGCTGGTTTATCTACATGAAAGGTAGTGGCATTTAGAGCTACCAAGCGCTCTCCTATCCGTATGTAAGTATGAACATGAAACGTACCATATCCTGGATGGTTGCTTAAGTCAATGTCAGTGATGGGTGTTTGTGGTGTATCATACCATTTCAAATCATCTTGTCCGTTTTCTTCAGACCAAACAGCATGAGCAATAAGATAAGGTTCTTGAGCTTGAGAACGGGTATAACTAATAGAGGCTGTACGATCGTTCACAGTCACATCGACATTGCTGGCACGATCAGTAGGGCCTAGAATTTTGACTTCAGATTCAGGCGTTTCGGTCGCATGGACTGTTGAGTGGCTCGCAAAGAGACCTAGGACAGCTCCGGATAATAAAAACAGTTTTTGATATTTCTTCATAAAACTCCTTTGTGAGAATGGTTTTGGATGGGCCCACCTGTATTATTCGGAAAACTTATTTGAAAATGATAGTAAATTTGAAAAGCCCTGAATATTTTCTGTCTAAAATAGGCATAATCCACTCAAAAAGGAGAAGGCTGAAGACAACAATAATTACGGCGATCATATAGAGGAGATATTCTTTTTCTCATTAGAATGGAATATAACGAACGATTATGATATAATTTAGATAAATAATTCGTAAAAATGGCAATGATTTTTACGTGATGTGTTAGCTTGGTGCGTAAGCGCCTGTGATATTTGATATTGAGGTATCTTGGCTATGAAGCTTTTAGTTGTTGGTTCAGGCGGTCGTGAGCATGCGATTGCCAAGAAGTTGTTGGAGTCTCAGGGTGTGGAGCAGGTGTTTGTCGCTCCTGGAAATGACGGGATGACCTTGGATGGGTTGGATTTAGTAAATATTGGAATTTCCGAACATTCCAAACTAATCGAATTTGCCAAGGAGAATGATGTTGCTTGGTCTTTTATTGGTCCAGATGATGCTCTGGCAGCTGGAATTGTAGATGATTTTAACCAAGCTGGGCTCAAGGCTTTCGGTCCATCTCGTTTAGCAGCGGAGCTGGAGTGGTCCAAAGATTTTGCCAAGGAAATCATGGTCAAATACGGTGTGCCAACAGCAGCCTATGGCACATTTTCCGACTTTGAGGAAGCTAAAGCCTACATCGAAAAGCAGGGAGCGCCTATCGTGGTCAAGGCGGACGGCTTGGCTCTGGGCAAGGGCGTAGTCGTCGCAGAGACAGTGGAGCAAGCGGTCGAGGCCGCGCAGGAGATGCTCTTGGACAATAAGTTCGGCGACTCGGGTGCGCGTGTGGTTATCGAGGAGTTCCTGGATGGCGAGGAGTTCTCCCTCTTTGCCTTTGTCAATGGCGACAAGTTTTACATCATGCCAACGGCCCAGGATCATAAGCGGGCCTATGATGGCGACAAGGGACCCAATACAGGTGGCATGGGAGCTTATGCGCCGGTGCCTCACCTGCCACAAAGCGTGGTGGACCAGTCAGTTGAGACGATTATCAAGCCCGTTCTCAAAGGCATGATAGCTGAGGGCCGACCTTATCTGGGCGTGCTCTATGCTGGGCTGATTCTGACAGCAGATGGCCCCAAGGTTATCGAGTTCAACTCGCGCTTTGGCGATCCAGAGACACAGATTATCCTGCCGCGCCTGACGTCTGACTTTGCGCAGAATATCACGGACATTTTAGACAAAAAAGAGCCTGCTATCACTTGGCTGGATGAGGGCGTGACCCTTGGCGTGGTTGTTGCCTCAGAGGGCTACCCGCTGGACTATGAGAAAGGCCTGCCTCTGCCGGAGAAGACAGATGGCGGCATCATCACCTACTATGCTGGGGCGAAGTTTGAGGAAAATAGCAGAGCACTGCTGTCAAATGGTGGCAGAGTGTACATGCTGGTCACCACAGCAGATACCGTCTCAGCTGCGCAGGAAAAAATCTACGACCAACTAAAAAAACAAGACACAACAGGTCTCTTTTACCGAACGGATATCGGAAGCAAGGCGGTAAAATAAAACTCTTCGGAAATCTACGATTGACTATGTTAAAGCTCCTTGATGAACTTCATCGCTTTTCTTTGACACTCTGCGATTTTCTTCGAGCATTTTCATACTAGCTCTAGCTTAGGCGACGCAGTCGCTAAATACGATATGGTCGCCGTGGTGAAAAGACCAGAACAGTCTATGTTCTGGTCTAGGGAAAATTTGAGACTTCGGGCTCAAATTTTAGGAATGAAACCGAAGGTTTGCTTCCGACCCACCACCTAAGACCATTATCAAAAAGAAAAAGGATATTAACAATGAAACCAATTATTTCCATCATCATGGGCTCCAAATCCGACTGGGCTACCATGCAAAAAACAGCTGAAATTTTAGATCGCTTCGGTGTAGCCTACGAAAAGAAAGTCGTCTCTGCTCACCGCACGCCTGACCTCATGTTTCAGCATGCCGAAGAAGCCCGCAGCCGTGGCATCAAGGTCATTATCGCGGGTGCTGGCGGCGCAGCCCATTTGCCAGGAATGGTAGCGGCTAAAACCACTCTGCCTGTCATCGGTGTACCCGTCAAATCACGCGCGCTCAGCGGTCTGGACTCGCTTTACTCTATCGTACAGATGCCGGGTGGTGTACCTGTCGCAACCATGGCTATCGGTGAAGCGGGAGCGATAAACGCTGCCTTGACTGCCCTTCGGATTTTGGCCATTGAAGATCAAGACCTAGCAGCAACGCTAGCGAATTTTGCTGAAGAACAAGGAAAAATCGCAGAGGAGTCCACAAATGAGCTCATCTAAAACAATCGGAATTATCGGTGGCGGTCAGCTGGGTCAGATGATGGCCATTTCTGCTATCTACATGGGGCATAAGGTTATCGCGCTGGATCCTGTGGCGGACTGTCCAGCCTCTCGTGTGGCAGAAATCATCGTGGCACCTTATAACGATGTGGATGCCCTGCGTCAGCTGGCTGAGCGTTGCGATGTCCTGACCTATGAGTTTGAAAATGTTGATGCTGACGGTTTGGATGCCGTTATCAAGGATGGACAACTTCCTCAAGGGACAGATCTACTCCGCATTTCGCAAAATCGCATTTTTGAAAAGGACTTCCTCTCAAACAAGGCTCAAGTCACTGTGGCACCCTACAAGGTTGTGACCTCAAGCCAAGACTTGGCAGATATTGATCTATCGAAAAACTATGTCCTAAAGACTGCGACGGGTGGATACGATGGCCATGGACAAAAGGTTATTCGCTCGGCAGCAGACTTGGAAGAAGCCTATGCGTTAGCGGATTCAGCAGACTGCGTTTTGGAAGAATTCGTTAATTTTGACCTTGAAATTTCTGTCATCGTGTCTGGGAATGGCAAGAATGTGACGGTTTTCCCAGTTCAGGAGAATATCCACCGCAACAACATCCTGTCTAAGACCATCGTGCCAGCTCGCATTTCGGAAAGTCTGGCTGACAAGGCTAAAGCAATGGCGGTGCGAATAGCAGAACAACTGAACTTGTCTGGAACCCTCTGCGTGGAAATGTTTGCGACAGCTGATGACATCATTGTCAACGAGATTGCCCCACGGCCACACAACTCTGGGCATTATTCTATCGAAGCCTGCGACTTCTCGCAGTTTGACACCCATATCTTGGGTGTTCTCGGAGCACAATTGCCAGCCATCCACCTACATGCGCCAGCTGTTATGCTCAACGTACTTGGCCAACATGTCGAGGCCGCTGAGAAATATGTCACAGAAAATCCAAGCGCCCATCTTCACCTGTATGGTAAAATAGAAGCGAAGCACAATCGCAAAATGGGACATGTGACTTTGTTTAGTGATGAGCCGGATAGCGTGGTTGAATTAGGGAAAGGGATTGATTTTTAATGGATAGGTTAAGAAAAAAACGACTCTTTACTATAATTTGGATTATCGCATTTGTAGTTGCAGCAGGTCAAGGAAAATATCTTGTGTCATTATTCTTATTTATTTTAATCCCTTTAATGATTTTTTGGTGGCGTAAAGAACTTGTATCTAAGATAAAAGAAAAAATTAATATTTTTAAAGATGTTAAGCAAAAGAAATACTTTTTAATTACTGAGAGTAATCATACATCAGATATTGTAAAAAGGCGAGAAATAGGCGATATTGTTTTGGAAATAGTAGGGCTATCTTTTGTTGCTATTCTTTTAGGGTATTCGCTTATAATGAAGGTTTTTCCGAAAACAGAGCTATATTTTAAGAATATAGTGTTGGTAGTTCTAGGAATTATGCTCGTTATTTTTTTGGTTAGTGTTCTAAATAATCTTAGATATTATTGGACTAGTTTGTATTATTATATAATTCCGTTTATATTTATTGTAATTTGTAGACAGGATGTAGTGAAAAAATCAAATATTTTAATGTTTTTTCTATGGATAGCAGTTGCTTATCTTATATTTGCTATGTCATTACCTATCTATATCCTTAGAAAAATAACAAATAATATTATTTTGTTGAGTATTTTTATATCTGTTATAATTCCCATAGTATTTAACCATCTCTTAGTGAAATATATTATGGAATATATAAATCAGTCAAGGTCTGATATAGATATATATAAGCAAATGATTCACCAATATAAAATTCCCAAAGCTATAGTTGATTATATATATAAAACACCTGAAACATTTAAAATGTTTAACACTATTATAGATAAGTGGACAACAAACGAAACATCTTCAATTTTGGGAACAATGAATTTTTTGTGTATTTCTTCATATTCTCTTGGTAGTTTTATTATAAATATGAAATTAAAATTAGGGGATTCAAAAGCAAAAGAGATATATTCTGAGTTAATTGCACAAGAAAAAACATCTAAAAGCGATGATAGTCAAACTTACTCTAAAATACGAGACTGCATTTTCTATGGTGGTGAGAGTTATAAAAATCGGATTATTGATAATCTAAAGTATAGAGAGCTAATAGATAAGGTAGAATTTTCTAAAACAAAACATACTATAAGGCATAATTGTTTTATAAATTTGCTTAAAAAATTGTGGAATTGGATAAATAATAGGCTGAGAAGCTGGATTTAGTTACGAAGATATAGGAGGTTTCTATGATTCAAATCATCGTCAATGCCTTTGTGGAAGAAGGCAAAGAAACTGCTGTTGTGGAAGTGCTCTTTGCCAGCAGCGACCAGGAAACAGTAAAGGCCAAATATCAAGAACTGACAGCTCAGTATACAGACAATTATTTGGCAATCTACGACTTGCCGCTGGATACTGACCTTAACACCCTGCCGCATTATCCGTCGGTGGCGATAAGCAAGGAGGAATTTAATTAGTCTATGAAAACTATCGGTCTGATTGGTGGTATGAGTTGGGAAAGTACCACATCTTACTACCAAATCATCAACGAAACCATTAAAAAAGAGCTGGGTGGCCTGCATTCTGCTAAGATTCTGCTTTACAGTGTTGATTTTGCAGAGGTTGAGCATTATCAGGCAGTCGGAGATTGGGAGAAAAGCGGTCAACTTTTGGCAGATATTGCTCAGCGCTTAGAGCAAGCTGGTGCAGATTTCATCGTTATTTGCACCAACACCATGCACAAGGTTGCTCCGCAGATACAAGAAAAGATTACGATTCCAATCTTGCATATTGCGCAAGCAACTGCGCAGGCCTTGTTGACTGACAGTATTCAAAAAGTCGGCCTCCTAGGAACCAAGTACACCATGACCCAAGATTTTTACAAGGAGAAATTAATAGAGTCTGGGTTAGAAGTGCTGATTCCAGACCAAGCTGGTATTACAGAGGTTAATCGAATTATTTATGACGAACTTTGCCTAGGGAACATCAAAGAAAGCTCAAAGCAGACTTATCTTGCCGTTATAGATGATTTGAAAAAAGCAGGCGCAGAAGCTGTTATCTTGGGTTGTACCGAGATTGGTCTCCTCGTCAAGCAATCCGACACTGACCTGCCTCTCTACGACACAACAGTGATCCATGCACAGAAAGCAGCGGAGTGGGCAGTAGAGTAAAATGTTGGAATGAACAATCATTAAATTTAGATTTAATTTTAAGGAGAATATAATGATACCTGAGTTATTAAAGAGCGTTGAGAATGGATATACTATTGAAACTGATGGCTTAACTATAAAAAATAATGCAATTATCACTAGAAATAATAGCATCCAAATAACAAATTTATCTATGTTAAGCAAAAATGAGTTTAAATCACCAGTTACACTACTAGATATAATCATTTTGATAGTTCTATTTATTATTGGATTAATCCCACCATTTCTAGGTTTAGTATTTTTCGGTCTGTATGCGTGGTATGTTTATAATAAACATCAAAATCATTTGAAGTCAAAATATTATATAGTGTTTAATTTGGGGTCGAGCCGGAATTATTTATTGTATTTTGAAGACGCTAAATTTAGAGATACTGTTTTTAATATTATTACTGAATCTTTTGGTAATAAAGCGGAAAATATATACATCGATATAAAAAATCAAAATATCGAGAATTATGATAGTAAAAATATCTATGAAAAGGAGGTATCTCAAACAAATGTGTCGGGCAATGATAATGTAATTGGAAATAATTTTGGTTCAGAGAATAATGTCGCAATAAAAGGTGATAATAATGTCAATTCAAGCATTATTAAAGATTCTAAAATAGGAAAATCCAGCATAGATGCTAATATTTCCTTCCCTTGGCCCGAACTTTCTCAACAGCTTCAACAGATTATTAGTAATTCTTCTGTTTTATCTGAACAAACTGTTGAAATTTTAAAGAAATTACTTGATGCGGTTAATAAAAATAATGAGACTGAGTTTACTGTAATTGTTAAAGAAAACGCAACATTTTTTAATCAACAGTTCATTAAAGATATAGTATCAGGTACTTTAGGTAATATTATATCGTCACTACTATTAGGTAGATAAGAATCAAGGAGAACTAACCATGATCAACCGTTACTCTCGCCCCGAAATGGCGAACATTTGGACTGAAGAAAATAAATATAAGGCTTGGCTGGAGGTAGAGATTCTGGCTGATGAGGCTTGGGCTGAGTTGGGTGAGATTCCCAAGGAAGATGTGGCCTTGATTCGTGAGAAGGCGGGCTTTGACATCGACCGCATCTTGGAGATTGAGCAGGAGACGCGCCACGATGTGGTGGCCTTTACTCGGGCGGTTTCTGAGACACTGGGTGAGGAGCGCAAGTGGGTGCACTATGGCCTGACCTCAACCGATGTGGTGGATACGGCCTACGGCTACCTCTACAAGCAGGCTAATGACATTATTCGTGAGGATCTGCGTCGCTTCACTGACATCATTGCAGAGCGGGCGCGGGAGCACAAGTTCACCATCATGATGGGACGGACCCACGGGGTGCATGCGGAGCCTACGACTTTCGGTCTTAAGCTCGCGACTTGGTACAGCGAAATGAAGCGCAATATTGAACGTTTCGAGATTGCGGCTGCGGGTGTGGAAGCTGGGAAAATCTCTGGTGCGGTTGGGAATTTTGCCAACATTCCACCATTTGTGGAAAGTTATGTCTGTGAGAAATTAGGCATCCGTCCGCAGGAGATTTCGACCCAAGTCCTGCCACGTGACCTCCATGCTGAATACTTCTCAGCTCTAGCCTTGATTGCGACGTCTATCGAGCGCATGGCAACTGAAATCCGTGGTCTGCAAAAGTCTGAGCAGCGCGAAGTGGAAGAGTTCTTTGCTAAGGGTCAAAAAGGTTCTTCAGCAATGCCTCACAAACGCAACCCTATCGGTTCTGAGAACATGACTGGTCTGGCACGTGTCATTCGTGGCCACATGGTGACGGCCTATGAAAACGTCGCTCTCTGGCACGAACGTGATATTTCTCATTCATCAGCTGAGCGTATCATCACACCGGACACGACCATTTTGATTGACTACATGCTCAACCGTTTTGGAAATATCGTCAAGAACTTGACAGTCTTCCCTGAAAACATGATCCGCAACATGAACTCAACTTTTGGTCTTATCTTTAGCCAACGTGCCATGTTGACCTTGATTGAGAAAGGCATGACCCGTGAGCAAGCCTATGACTTGGTGCAACCAAAAACAGCCTACTCTTGGGATAATCAAGTAGACTTCAAGCCTTTGCTCGAAGCGGATCCAGAAGTCGCTTCCCGTCTGACTCAGGAAGAGATTGATGAAATCTTCAACCCAGTTTACTATACAAAACGCGTGGATGAAATCTTCAAGCGCGTAGGGTTGGATTAGACATAAAAACGAGCCTGGACAAAAAGTCCAGGCTTTTGAATCTAAATTAGAAAAAATAGATGACGCGGTGGTTAATTGGCATCTTCCTTCGCTTTTTAAGCTCCAAAGATGACCTAACCAACTGCGCGGGGGTGGGAAGACGAACTTTTTTAACTTGTTTGAAGTTCTTTCCCGCTCCCGTTTTCTTTATCTTAAATTTGACTGGCCAGTTGTCCGATTTTCTTGAGCATTTCTTGGCGTTGTTGGTCTGTTTTGCGTTCTACTCCGTTGAGCTCTGTCAGTTTGACTGGAGAAATACCACAAAATTTCAGGATTTGATTTTTAAGTACCTTGCCATAGTCTTGGACAAAAGGCAGGGCAAAACCTGGTGTGTTATGGCTGACGATAATCCAGGCAGACTTGCCTTGCAGGTGGCCTTGGAGTCCG
The DNA here is from genome assembly GCF_003943735.1 of Streptococcus sanguinis. Lineage (GTDB taxonomy): Bacteria > Bacillota > Bacilli > Lactobacillales > Streptococcaceae > Streptococcus > Streptococcus sanguinis_E. The sequence continues at coordinate 30,825 of NZ_RJMV01000002.1, forward strand.
ACTTTCTTATAAGAGTAGGCAAAGTCAGCTGCAAGGACACGGTCGATAAATCCTTTGAGAATGGCCGGCATACCGCTCCACCAGATAGGGAAAATGAAAATCAGATGGTCTGCCCAAGTAATCAAATCCCGGTATTTTGCCATTTCAGGGTCTTTGTGCAGGTCACGGCGTCTATGTTCTTGGTCAAAGCGCAAGATTGGATCAAAATTTTCAGCATACAAGTCCAAGGTTTTCACCTCGTGCTTTTTAGAAAGATTGTTTTGAACTTCTTTGAGAATAGCAGCATTGAAGCCAGTTGGGCTGGGGTGGGTGTAAATAATCAAGGTTTTCATGATCGTTCTCCTTTGATATAAATGTCAAGCATGTGCTCAATCGTGCTTTGGATGGCTTGGGGATCAAGGTCTTGTCCGATGGGACTGTTGGCTAGAACGGCTAGGCCTGTGATAAAGCTCCAAAAGTGAAAAAGACTTTCTGCTTCGCTATTGCTAAAATTTTCCTCCTCGCGAAGCTTTAAAACAAGCTCCTTAAATTTATCAAATCCAGGCAGGTCAGACTCCAAGAGGATGGTGTTCTGCGTTACCTTCATATATTTAAAAGGAAATTTGATAAAGAGAGCTTCGAAAAAATGAGGGTAGGTCTTGGCAAAAATAATGAAATTAAGACCAAGCTGGATCAGCTGATCACGCGCAGAATCTGTCGCATCAATATTTTCATTGATTTCCTGATTGAGAAAGAGCGAAAGCTGGGTCAAAACGACCTTAAGGTAGCCTTCCTTGCTCTCAAAATGGCGGTAAGGGCTGCCGTGAGTTACACCGCAGGCCTTGGCAACAGTCCTGAGCGAAAGCTGTTCAATTCCGTGTTTTCCGATTTCGTCAATCCCTGTTTGGATGAGCTGTTCTTTCAGCTGGGCAGTATTGCGTTTCATGTATCTCCTCCAAAAGTATACACTGTCTACTTATCTATCTTTAGTATACACTGTCTACTTTTTCTTGTCAACTAATTTGATGCTTTCTTCTATTCTAGGATGTGGCAGAATTTGCTTTCGGTAAGATAAAATGTTAAAATAATATCAAAATGATAGCGCTTTCTTTTTAGGGCGAATTGCTCAACATAAAGAAACGACGAGAAACGGAGGACACCTATGAAGAAAATTATCAACGATCCAACAGCGGTTGTAGATGAGATGCTGGAGGGCTTAGCCTATATTCACAGCGATTTGGTTTATCGGGTGGAGGGCTTTGATATCATTGCCCGCAAGAGTAAGAAGACAGGCAAGGTTGGCTTGATTTCTGGCGGTGGCAGTGGTCATGAACCTTCCCACGCTGGCTTTGTCGGTGAGGGCATGCTGTCGGCTGCTATTTGCGGAGCGGTTTTTACTTCACCAACACCTGACCAAGTCTTGCAAGCTATCAAGGAAGCAGATGAGGGAGCTGGGGTCTTCATGGTGATCAAGAATTACTCCGGTGACATCATGAACTTTGAAATGGCTCAGGAAATGGCTGAGATGGAAGGGATTGAGGTGGCTAGTGTCGTCGTAGATGACGATATCGCAGTGGAAGACAGCCTCTATACGCAAGGTCGCCGCGGAGTGGCTGGTACCATTCTTGTCCATAAGATTCTAGGGGATGCGGCGCGTGCTGGCAAATCTCTGACTGAAATCAAGGCTTTGGCCGATGAGCTGGTCAAAAATATTCACACGGTTGGCTTGGCTCTGAGCGGTGCAACTGTACCGGAAGTCGGCAAGCCTGGTTTTGTTTTGGCTGATGATGAGATAGAGTTTGGCATTGGTATCCATGGTGAGCCCGGCTATCGCAAGGAAAAGATGCAGCCGTCTAAGGACTTAGCCAAAGAATTGGTCGAAAAGCTCAGTCAGTCTGTTGAGCTCAAATCTGGCAAGAAAATTGGTATCCTCATCAATGGTATGGGTGCAACACCGCTCATGGAGCAGTATGTCTTTGCGGCCGATGTAGCAAATCTTCTGGCAGATGTTGGAGTCGAAGTTGTCTATAAAAAACTGGGCAATTACATGACCTCCATTGATATGGCAGGGATTTCTCTGACCTTTATCGAGCTGGATCAGCCAGACTGGCTGACAGCTCTCAACAGTCCTGTCACGACAGCCGCTTGGTAAGGAGGTGCTTATGGACGCAGCAAGAGCAAAAAAATGGATGCAGTTGTTCAACGAGAAGATCCAGGACCAGAAAGCCTATCTGTCTGATCTCGACACTCCCATCGGCGACGGTGATCACGGTGGCAATATGGCCAGAGGAATGGCAGCAGCAGTAGAGAGTTTAGCTGCTAAGGACTTTGCTAGTGCGGCTGAGGTTTTTCAGGCTGTTTCCATGCAGCTGATTAGTAAGGTCGGTGGTGCTTCCGGCCCTCTCTATGGCTCGGCCTTCATGGGCATGGCCAAGGCCGAAAAAGACGGCAAAGACTTGTCAGGAGTCATCCAAGCTGGGCTGGACATGATTCAGAAGCGGGGCAAGGCTGTGCCGGGTGAGAAGACCATGGTGGATGTCTGGTCGGGGATTCCTATTTCTCTGCAGTCCGGATGCTTGACGCATGAAAAAATTGGCTCCCTAGTGGAAGCGACCAAAGATCTGAAAGCGACCAAGGGGCGGGCTTCCTATGTCGGTGAGCGGTCTATCGGTCATATTGATCCCGGTTCGGCTTCATCTGGTCTCCTCTTTGAGGCTCTGTTAGAAACGGAGGCAGGCTGATGGCAGATACTGGCATTCTTATCGTTTCCCATTCCAAAAACCTGGCCCAAGGCTTGTTTGACCTCATTTCGCAGGTGGCGGCAGATGTGGGCATCAGCTATGTAGGTGGATTGGACGACGGTAGCATTGGTACGAGCTTTGAAGGGATTCAGGCAGCTTTAGATGCCAATGACAAGGACACTATTTTGGCCTTTTTCGATCTGGGTTCGGCTCGGATGAATCTGGAAATGGTCGCGGACTTTTCTGACAAGGAAATCATTATCAATAATGTTCCTTTGGTAGAAGGCGCTTATACGGCTGCTGCTCTTCTTCAGGCTGGGGCAGATTTACCTAATGTTTTGCTTCAGGTGCGTGAATTAGAAATAAAGAAATAGCCGTTTTTCTAAAGACCTGATAAACGACTTCAATTGCAAAATAAGGAACATTTTATATCAAAAAACTGGGATTCAACCCCAGTTTTTTGCTTTATCATTGTATCAATTTTCAGGAGAACAGCCAGTGTTTCTTATTCTTTCTTCTTTAGAATAATTAAAAAATAGAACAAAACAATAAACTGTGCTTACTTTTTGACAGAATTCGCTTTTTAATGAACAAAAGTTCTTAGAATGGATTGCAAATTGGTATAGATAGACTTATAATAGATATAAGTACACAAGATGAAACAAAAAACGACAGCCGATTAGAAGCCATCGTTTTCAATCTTAGTGGTCCCGATTGCAGGAAATGAACTTGATCTTGAAGAAGTCGCCGCGTTTGTAAGTTTCGCTGTACTCTAAGATCTGTCCAGTGCTTTCCAGCTGGGTAATCTTTACCTGATGAACAGTCGGGAAGTTGGTATCAACTTCCAGCACTTTCGCAACATCTTTTGGTGTTGGGAAGACAATTTCATTGGTCTCTTCAAAATGCTCATCATTCATGTGAATGTGGTAGTCAGTTTTGAAGCGGTTGTAAATAGAGCTGTAGTAGTCCATATCTGGATAGTTAGGATTGATGTACTGCTCAGGGATATAGGTTTGGTGATAGATATAGATTTTATCGCCAGTCCGTCTGATCCGGTCAATCTTATAGTAGAACTGCGTTGGTGCTAGTTCTAGCTTATCCAAGATTTTCAGGTCATTCCCGCGTTTGATGGAGAGAACGGTCACCTTATCTTTTTGGATAGGGAAGGTCTCAACGTCAGAAAATTCCACCAGCTTGTGCTTTCTTGCACGTGAAACGAAGGTTCCCTTGCCTTGCTGGCGGATGATGTAACCATCATTGGCCAGTTCATTCAAAGCGCGGACAACGGTAATGGAGCTGACATTAAACATCTGAATCAGCTCAGCCTCTGTGTAAAACTTATCGCCATTTTCAAATTTGCCAGAAATGATTTGCTGCTTGAGCTCATCTTTGATTTGTTGGTATTTTGGAATAGCCATTTTGTTCACCTCTCTTTTTTTACTTCTCTTACTTAAGATTTTAACATATTTTAAAAAAAAATGTTGACATTTATGTAAAAATTTATTATATTAATATTAACAAGAGATGAAAGCGGTTTTACGCCGAAGGGAACATCAGATGGCAAGATTCAAAATTGGTCATTCCTTCTGTTTGGATGATCGGGAGTTTAAGATTTTATCGGGAGCCATTCACTATTTTCGGGTACAGCCTGAGGATTGGTACCATTCCCTTTATAATCTCAAAGCTCTGGGCTTTAATACGGTGGAAACCTATCTTCCCTGGAATATGCACGAACCCCAAAAAGGTGTCTTTAACTTCCAAGGGATTTTAGATATTGAGGCATTTTTACAGACAGCTCAGGATTTGGGACTTTATGCCATTATCCGCCCTTCGCCTTTTATCTGCGCGGAGTGGGAGTTCGGTGGTCTGCCGGCCTGGCTGCTCAATGAAAATATGCGCATCCGCTCATCAGATGAGGCCTTTCTGCAGGCTGTAGCCAGCTATTATGACGAGCTGCTGCCGAGATTGACTCCAAGGCTGCTGGATAATGGGGGAAACATCCTCATGATGCAGGTGGAAAATGAGTACGGTTCTTATGGAGAAGACAAGGCCTACCTAAGAGCAATCAGACAGCTCATGGAAGAACGAGGTGTAACCTGTCCGCTCTTTACTTCAGACGGACCTTGGCGGGCAACGCTTCAAGCTGGTACATTGATTGATGATGATGTCTTTGTGACGGGGAATTTCGGCTCCAAGGCAGATTACAATTTTGCCCAGATGCAGGAATTCTTTGACGAGCATGGCAAAAAGTGGCCGCTCATGTGTATGGAGTTCTGGGATGGCTGGTTCAATCGCTGGAAAGAACCTATCATCAAGCGAGATCCAGACGAGCTGGCTCAAGCTGTTCACGAAGTGCTCCAGCAGGGCTCAATCAATCTCTATATGTTTCATGGCGGTACCAACTTTGGCTTCATGAACGGCTGTTCGGCTAGAGGGGTCATTGACCTGCCGCAGGTAACTTCCTATGACTATGATGCTCTACTCGATGAGCGGGGCAATCCGACGGATAAGTACTATGCAGTCCAGAGGATGCTGAAAGAGTATTATCCAGAATATCCGCAGATGGAGCCGCTGGTGAAAGAGTCTTTTGAGCTTAGGAATATCCCCCTCAGTCAGAAAGTCAGTCTCTTTGAGACCCTGCCTGACTTGGCAGAGCCTATCGAAAGTCTCTATCCGATGAAGATGGAGGAGCTGGGGCAAAATGTCGGCTACTTGCTCTATCGGACTTGGGCTAGTTGGGATGCTGATCAGGAAAGACTCCGTGTCATTGACGGTCGCGATCGGATGCAGCTCTATGTGGACGGTCAGCACATAGCAACCCAGTACCAGACAGAAATCGGTCAGGATATCATGGTGGACGGCCAGAAAAAGGCAGAGCACCAGCTTGACATTCTGATGGAAAATATGGGCCGGGTCAATTATGGGCACAAACTCTTGGCAGATACTCAGCAGAAGGGCATTCGTACGGGTGTCTGCAAGGATCTGCACTTCCTGCTTGACTGGCAGCATTACCCATTGCCGCTGGATCATCCAGAAAAGATTGACTTTTCGAAAGGGTGGCAGGAAAACCAACCAGCTTTCTACGCTTTTGACTTTATAATGAAAGCGCTTAAAGATACTTATCTGGATCTGTCCGACTTTGGCAAGGGCGTCGTCTTTGTCAACGGTGTCAGCATTGGCCGTTTCTGGAATGTCGGACCGACCTTATCGCTTTATATCCCGCACAGCCTGCTCAGAGAAAGCGACAATCGCATCATTATCTTTGAGACAGAAGGGATCTACAGCGAAACCATTCACTTAGTTAACCAACCTACATTTAAAACAATAAAGGGGGAAAATCTATGACAATAGTAGGTGCACGTATCGATGGACGTTTGATCCATGGACAGGTAGCCAATCTTTGGACTACCAAGCTCAACATTTCACGCATTATGGTAATTGACGATGAGGTAGCTGAAAATGCTATCGAAAAGAGCGGGCTCAAGCTCGCAACGCCAGCTGGTGTGAAACTCAGTGTCTTGCCGATTGCTAAGGCAGCAGAAAATATCTTGGCCGGCAAGTATGATTCACAGCGACTCTTGATTGTCGCTCGCAAGCCGGACCGCTTCCTGCGGTTGGTCGAAGCTGGTGTTCCACTGGAAACGCTGAACGTCGGCAATATGTCTCAGTCAGATGAAACTCGCTCCATTACCCGCTCTATCAACGTGGTAGATGCAGATGTTGAAGCCTTTCACAAGCTGCACGAAAAAGGAGTCAAGCTGACCGCGCAAATGGTTCCCAACGATCCAGTTGAGGACTTCATGAAGTTATTAAAATAAGACAAAATTTTAGGAGGACATTGTTATGATACAATGGTGGCAAATTTTACTACTCACTTTGTACTCAGCTTATCAAATCTGTGATGAGTTGACCATCGTTTCTTCAGCAGGATCCCCTGTATTTGCTGGGTTCATTACTGGCTTGATTATGGGGAAACCAGTGACCGGTTTGTTTATCGGTGGTAGCCTGCAATTGTTCGTTCTTGGTGTGGGGACATTTGGTGGAGCTTCTCGTATTGACGCAACATCAGGTGCCGTTCTTGCAACAGCCTTTTCAGTAGCACAAGGGTATAAGCCAGAATTGGCTATTGCGACAATCGCAGTACCGGTAGCAACTTTGCTAACTTACTTTGATATCTTAGGCCGTATGACAACGACTTATTTCGCGCACCGTGTGGATGCAGCAGTTGAACGCTTCGACTATAAAGGTATTGAACGCAACTATCTCTTAGGTGCACTTCCTTGGGCTCTGTCTCGTGCCCTCCCAGTCTTTCTGGCTCTGGCATTTGGTGGAGCATTTGTACAAGCGATAGTAGATGGTGTTGCTGGTGTGAAATGGCTAGCTGCAGGATTGACACTGGCTGGTCGTATGTTACCAGGACTTGGATTTGCTATCTTGCTTCGTTACCTTCCAGTTAAACGTAATCTTCACTACTTAGCTCTTGGTTTTGGCTTGACGGCTATGCTGACTGTGCTTTACTCAAACATTCAAACTTTGGGTGGGGCTGTATCTAGTATTGTTGGGACTCTTCCAAAAGATGCTGCGATCACATTTGCCAACAACTTCAAAGGTTTGTCTATGATTGGTGTAGCTATCTTTGGTATCTTCCTTGCAGTACAGCATTTCAAATACAGCCAAAGAACAGTAGTTGCTGCGCCAGCTGCTAGCACAAAATCAGAAAGTGAGGAAATTGAAGATGACGAACTCTAATTATAAATTAACAAAAGAAGATTTTAAACAAATCAATAAACGTAGCTTGTTCACTTTCCAATTAGGCTGGAACTACGAGCGGATGCAAGGTTCTGGCTATCTCTACATGCTCTTGCCTCAGCTGCGCAAAATGTACGGAGATGGCACTCCAGAATTGCAAGAAATGATGAAATTGCATACGCAATTCTTCAATACATCACCTTTCTTCCATACTATTATTGCAGGTTTTGACCTAGCTATGGAAGAAAAAGACGGTGTTAAATCAAAAGATGCTGTCAATGGTATCAAGACAGGTCTTATGGGACCATTTGCTCCTCTTGGAGACTCTATCTTTGGCTCTCTTGTGCCAGCCATCATGGGATCTATCGCTGCTACCATGGCTATTGCAGGCCAGCCTTGGGGAATTTTCCTTTGGATTGCTGTAGCAGTTGCTTATGATATTTTCCGTTGGAAACAGTTAGAATTTGCCTACAAAGAAGGGGTCAACCTCATCACCAACATGCAAAGCACTTTGACAGCTCTTGTTGAAGCGGCTTCTGTATTGGGTATCTTCATGGTTGGAGCTCTTGTTGCGACTATGATTAACTTTGAAGTTTCATGGGTGCTGAAGATTGGTGAAAAAGCTATTGATTTCCAAGACATGATGAATCTGATTTTCCCACGTTTGATTCCAGCAGTCTTTACAGGCTTTATCTTCTGGCTCTTGGGCAAGAAAGGAATGAACTCTACTAAGGCTATCTTCATTATCATTATCATGGCAGTAAGCTTCTCTGCTATCGGCTACTTCCTGCTGGGACAAGTACCAGAGTAATGGAGTAATTTATGAGTAAGAAATTAGTTTTAGTCAGCCACGGTCGCTTTTGTGAAGAACTGAAAACCACTACGGAAATGATTATGGGGCCTCAGGAAGACATCCATGCAGTAGCCCTGCTTCCGGAGGAAGGTCCAGAAGATTTCGCAGCTAAATTCTTAGAGACGGTCAAAGATTTTGAGGATTACTTGGTTTTTGCGGATCTCTTGGGGGGCACTCCTTGTAATGTAGTCAGCCGCTTCATTATGGAAGGACAGGATATCGAGCTTTATGCGGGGGTCAATCTGCCCATGGTCATTGAGTTTATTAACGCTTCTTTGACAGGAGCAGAAGTTAGCTATCCATCCAAAGCAGCAGAGAATATTGTTAAGGTTAATGATGTCCTAGCAGGCCTAATGGATGATGAAGATGAATAAAAACTTGAACAATCACTTCTAGTTGGGTCAAGTCCTTGCGCTGTCAGCAGATGGGAGACTGCTGATAGGTAAGGATTGGCCACAGTGGTTGATTCAGGCATATTGGTCTAAGAGGAATTTGGGAGATGCCTATTAGCCTAAGGAAATGGATGGTTCAGCATTGCAAAATGCAGTCGCTGTCTGGTTTGAAAAAGCTTGTTAAAAGTATATTTCAAGTCTAGCCATCGTTGCGGGGGTGGGACAGCGAGCCGAAAATCTTTGATTTTCTGGACTCTGTCTCGCTCCCCCTTTTTCAAATGATGGAAAGGAATGAGAAAGAGAATGTTAGATTATTCACAGGAAGAATTGCAGCGTCTGGGGGCTGACATCACAACGAGAGAAATCTATCAGCAGCCTGAGGTTTGGCAGGAAGCCTTTGACAGTTACAAGGCTCAGGCCTCAGATATCGCTGCTTTTCTGAAAAAAATCGAGGACAAACATGACTACATCAAGGTCATTTTTGCCGGAGCCGGCTCATCAGCCTACGTCGGAGATACCTTGACGCCTTATTTCAGGCAGATTTATGACGAGCGTAAATGGAATTTCAATGCTATTGCGACGACAGATATCGTTGCCAATCCCTTGGTGCATCTGAAGAGAGAAGTGCCGACAGTGCTGGTTTCCTTTGCCCGCAGCGGAAATTCCCCAGAAAGTGTAGCGACTGTGGACTTGGCCAAGCAGCTGGTAGATGACTTGTATCAGATTACCATTACTTGTGCTGCCCAAGGCAAGCTAGCTCAGCAGGCTCAAGGTGATGAAAAGAATCTTTTGCTCCTGCAGCCAGAAGCTTCTAACGATGCTGGCTTTGCCATGACCTCTAGTTTCAGCTCTATGATGCTGACAGCCCTTTTGGTCTTTGACCGGGTTGAACTAGTCCAGAAGGAAGCCAAGGTTGCGGCTTTGATTCAGCTCAGTCAGGATGTTTTAGAACGCGTTGCAGATGTGCAGCAGCTGGTTGATTTGGATTTCAGTCGGGTCATTTATCTGGGAGCAGGGCCTTTCTTTGGTCTGGCGCATGAAGCCCAGCTCAAGATTTTAGAGCTGACAGCCGGCCAAATTGCGACCATGTACGAAAGTCCAGTCGGTTTCCGGCATGGGCCTAAGTCGCTGATTAACCAAGACACAGTCGTTCTGGTCTTTGGTTCGGCAGATGCCTATACCAAGGCTTATGATTTGGACTTGGTGCGGGAAGTGGCTGGTGACGGGATTGTCCGCAGACTGGTCTTGCTGACTGACCGGGAGGAGCAGTTGGAAGGAGTCGAGCAAGTGGTGCTAAGTACCCAAGAGCCTCTGGGAGATAGCTATCGCATCTTCCCCTACATCGTTTACGCTCAGCTCTTTGCTCTCTTGTCCTCGCTCAAGGTCAAAAACCGTCCAGATACACCGTCTCCGACAGGCACGGTCAATCGTGTAGTACAAGGAGTTATCATTCACCCTTTTGAGGAGTAAGAGAAGGAAAAGTTATGGAGAAATTACAAATTAGCCACAAAAAAGTGAGCCATCTGAAAAAACTATCAGACGAGCAGGGGATTATCGGGGCTTTGGCCATTGACCAGCGTGGTTCGCTCAAGAAAATGCTGGCCAGCGGAGAAGATGCGCCTTCGGGTGACCAAGCTCTGGTTCAGTTCAAAGAATTAATCTCTAGTCAGCTAACGCCCTATGCCAGCTCTATCCTGCTGGATCCAGAGTTCGGTCTGCCGGCAGCTGAGCTGCGGGATGAGTCCTGTGGGCTAATAGTGGCCTACGAGAAGACTGGCTATGATGCTACAGCGGAGGGCCGCCTGCCGGACTTGCTGCCAAACTGGTCAGCTAGTCGCATCCGAGACATGGGCGCAGATGCCGTCAAGGTCTTGATTTACTATGATGTGGATGACAAACCAGAAATTAACGACATCAAGCAGGCCTGGGTTGAGCGCGTGGGTAGCGAATGCTTAGCTGAGGACATTCCTTATTTTCTGGAGATTCTGACCTATGATGCCAAGAGTGACAGTGTTTTGGACGCTAACTATGCCAAGCTTAAGCCGCATAAGGTCAACGAGGCAGTCAAGCTCTTTTCAGATCCCCGCTATCATGTAGATGTTTTAAAGGTTGAAGTGCCAGTCAATATGAACTTTGTTGAGGGCTTCACCAAAGAAGGCGTTGAGCCAGTCTACAGCGTGACGGAAGCCCGAGATTTCTTTAAAGAACAGTCAGATGCGACACACTTACCTTTCATCTTCCTCAGCGCTGGTGTCAGTGCCGAGCTTTTCCAAGAAACGCTGCGACTAGCCCATGAAGCGGGCTCACAGTTTAACGGAGTTCTGTGCGGACGAGCTACCTGGAAGGATGCAGTCTCGGTCTTTGCCCAAGAAGGAGCTGCAGCAGCTCAAGCGTGGCTGGACGAGACGGGTCGTCAGAATATCGAGGATCTTAATCAAGTTTTGCGCCAAACAGCTGTGTCTTGGCTGGACAAGCTTGACCTGCCTTTTGAAGACAGGACTTGGCAAGTTCGTGATTTTTAACAAGATAGATAAAAGAGGTTTGGTATGAAATCTTACCGAGAATCCATTTTTGGAAAGCTGGGCGGTCAGGAGATTCTAGCTTACACTTTTGAAAACGATCAAGGTTATCGTCTGATAGTCATGAACTACGGAGCGACCGTTGTCCAGTATGTCACTCCTGATAAGGACAATCGCTTTGACAATATTGTTGTCGGGTTTGATCAGTTTGAGGACTATATTGGGAACAGTCCCAAGCATGGAGCCAGTATTGGTCCGGTGGCCGGACGTATTGCCGGAGCAGCTTTTGAGCTGAATGGTCAGAGCTTTCAGCTAGAGGCCAATAATGGCTTAAACTGCAACCATAGTGGCTCCAGCGGCTGGGACAGTAGCGTTTTTGAAGTAGAGGAAGTCAGCAATGACGGGCTCACATTTTATACAGAGCGTACAGACGGAACTGGCGGTTTTCCTGGCAATCTGAAAATCTGGGTTTCCTATACCCTGACAGAGAAGGGCGAGCTGGAAATCTCCTATCAAGTTCAGACAGATCAAGATACCTTGGTCAATCCGACCAACCATAGCTATTTCAACCTGTCTGGTCGTTTCAATCAACCGATAGATGATCATATCCTGCAGCTCAATACTGATGGTGTCTATCCTATCGCAGCTGACGGCCTTCCTGAAAAAAAGGCTGATGCAGAGCGTGACTTTGTCAAGAAGCTGGCCAAGGGCGCTTCCCTTAAAGAAATTTTTGACGCGACTGATGAGCAAATTCGGCTGGTATCTGGCTTGGATCATCCTTTTGCGCTAAGCCCAAGCCGAAACCAGGCAGGCACGCTCTATCATCCAGCATCGGGCCGCCGCCTGACCATTCAGACTCAGGCTCCCTGCCTAGTGATTTATTCAGCGAATTGCGTGGATGATTCTATTCGGTTTGACGGACAGCCTATGATTCAGCATAATGGCTTAGCTCTGGAAGCCCAGGCCCTGCCGGATGCCATTCACAGCAGCCAGCAGTCAGATGTCATTCTCAAGGCCAATCAGATTTTTACCAGCAGGACAGTGTATTTTGCTGATGTACCAGCAACTTTATAAAGAAACAATCGCGAAAGAGCACAAAAAACGGCAGTACCTCCTTCTGCCGTTTTTCTTTGTCCAGTTTTCAGAGACTATGTTTTCAGTAGCTAATCTTGAGCAAGGGAAAAGCCTCCACAATCAACAGCAAAATCTTTTTTGCTAACTGAATTTTACTTTAAGTTTTTCTTAAGCTAAGGCTGCTATACTTATTTTTATCAAATGAAGCCCCCTAACTTTGTTTGATAATCCTAAACTTTTTCATAATAATCTCCCATAAAGGCCACCCAATCTGGTGGTCTTTTTTTGCTCAAATTTTAGAATAAGACGGGAAGTTTATCGGATTGTAACTCAAATGTTAAATTTTAAAGGATACGTTATACAAAGTTAAGATTTCTTTAAGTTAAGGCCAGTATACTATGAGTATCAAATGAAGACCTCCTAACTTTATTTGATAGAAATCCTAAACTTTTTCATAATAATCTCCCATAAAGGCCACCCAATCCGGTGGTCTTTTTTTGTTCAGACGTGGATTAGATTTGCTTCCTCTGACTTATTTTCTGCTATAATAGTTCTATGAGTAGAATTTTAGATAATGAATTAATGGGCGATGAGGAATTGGTGGAGCGCACCTTGCGTCCCCAATATTTACAGGAGTATATCGGTCAGGACAAGGTCAAGGACCAGCTGAAGATTTTTATTGAAGCGGCTAAGCTGAGGGATGAGGCGCTGGACCATACCCTGCTTTTTGGCCCTCCAGGTCTTGGGAAGACGACCATGGCCTTTGTCATTGCCAATGAACTAGGCGTTAATCTCAAGCAAACTTCAGGTCCGGTGATTGAGAAATCTGGTGATTTGGTTGCGATCTTAAATGACCTTGAGCCGGGGGATGTCCTCTTCATAGATGAGATTCACCGCTTGCCAATGGCGGTAGAGGAAGTGCTGTATAGCGCTATGGAAGACTTTTACATCGACATTATGATTGGTTCAGGCGAGACCAGTCGCAGTGTCCATTTGGATTTGCCGCCATTCACCCTGATTGGGGCGACCACTCGGGCTGGCATGCTGTCCAATCCTCTGCGGGCTCGCTTTGGGATTACCGGTCACATGGAGTATTATGAAGCTGGCGACTTGACGGAAATCGTTGAGCGGACGGCAGAGATTTTTGAGATGGATATTACCCACGAGGCTGCGAAGGAGCTGGCTCTACGTAGCCGAGGCACACCGCGGATTGCTAACCGTTTGCTCAAACGGGTCCGGGACTACGCGCAGATTATGGGCAATGGCCTGATTGATGATAAGATAACCGACCAGGCTCTCTCCATGCTGGATGTGGACCAGGAAGGGCTGGACTATGTGGACCAGAAGATTTTGAAGACTATGATTGAGGTCTACGGTGGCGGTCCGGTAGGGCTGGGAACCCTCTCGGTCAATATTGCTGAGGAGCGTGAAACAGTAGAGGACATGTATGAACCTTACCTGATTCAGAAAGGCTTTGTCATGCGAACTCGGACTGGGCGCGTGGCTACCCGTAAAGCCTATGAGCATTTAGGATATGAGTATATGAAGGAATGACGGAAACGTTGTTTCTTTTTTCATACGTCAGAACAATATATCGTAGAATTATTGGCTCTAAAGAACATTATTCTATTATACTTTGCTTTAAAAATTATAGTATAATAAAGCTAAAGGAGAAAAAATCTTATGGCAAAATCTAGATATATGAGCAGATTCAAATGGCTCATTGTTATTGTATTATTGACTATCATTACTGTAGGAGTTATTTATATGTTTACCTTGAACAAAAAATCGGAAGAAGAGCGTCGCAACAGAGAGTATGAAGTCAGTCTAGTAAAGGCTTTGAAGAATTCTTATGAGGGAATTGAGGAAATTTATATTTCGAATCCATCATATACCTCAATTCCTTCAGAAGCGTGGGGGGCAGATGTGAAGCTCAAATTTTTTGATGGGACGTTAAAGGAACACGTTTTAGCTTTTGATAAAAATGTTAAAAAAATTAGAATAGGTGTATATAATAATGAAGATGAAGAATTTCAACATTTTTTAGAGTCTAGGAGAGGTTTAACTAAATCAAAAGTGAAAGTTAGATATTCGGATGGGTCAGAGGAGGAGCAGTGATGACTACATACATGTATACAGATAAGCAACTCAATGAATTAAACCAAGGCCCGAATGTTTATAGTGTTAATCCAGAGTACGCACAGCGTAAAGAAAATAGAACAAACATTGTCTCTGCTAAACCAGATAGTGAATTGAAAAAAGGCGAAACCAACACTATTACGACTTCAGACGGTCAGGAATTTCGTGTTATTGCGACTAAGGTGGATTCTAAGACTGGTTTTGATGGCATGGCTGTTGCGCCAATTGTTAACGGACTGCCTGACTATAAGAGTGTGGCTGTAATTTCGGCAGGAACGGATCCTAAAAGTCCAGTTAACAAGTTGGGTCCGCTTACGCGTGATGCCGCTGGTGCAGTTGAAGCCAGACAAACATACTTATCTCCTCAATATAAGGTAGCGGATCAATTTGTCAAAGAGATTATGGATAATCCTCAGTATGAAGTAAGTAAATTATCTGGTTATTCTCAAGGAGCATACATGCTTAAATTGGGGGCAAAGTATCATATTCCAACAACCACTTTTAATGCTTGGTTTAAATATGGAGCTTTGACTGAGGAAGAAAAACAGTTTCTGGAAAAGAACTCTGCTATGTTTGTGGATTACCGTAGAAAGAATGACGATGTAGTCCGCTATAATGATTTTAATCATCCTGAATGGTTTACTAGTCAAAATGATATATCAAATTCTATTCCCAAAACTATATATTGGATAGATGGAACTAGTCATAGAATTGATGAATGGATATTTGACCCTGTAACTGGACAGGTGATTGATAGCAAGGTAGGTAGACCTTTAGTCAGCGGGCTCTATAAAGCTTATGCTGATAGCTTGAGTAGAATGCAGCGTTATAAGGAATTAAAAACGAGGTGGGCTTCCAATCGTATTAGTGGAGCAGAACAGATTTATCTGGATGCTGTACAGGGACAGATTTTGTCTTCTAGTATGATGAACGCAGCGCGTATTGGAGCGGAAGAGTTATTGAAATTATCTGAAGAGGCAAATAATCAAGTAGCGAATCTCTGGTCCAAAATTGACTTTACTAACTATACAGAACTGTCCATTGAAGAAGTAGAAGCTATCTATGCTAGTCAAGGTGTTACAAAAGACCAATATGTAGATGGCTTTCAGAGTGAAACCAATCATCAAGTTGCTAAAATGGCTGATTCAGCGACAGCTTTTGAGCGACTAAACGGGCAGCTTCAGGAAGCTATTGAAAAAGTACTGGCAACAGATGCAGGATTGGCGGAGGAATTTAAACGATGGAAAGAAGAGATGTAACTTGGGAAGATGTAAACAGAAAAGAACGAGAATTGACTGAGTTTGAAGATAAATATCGTCATGAAAAAAAGTTATTTGAGAGGAATGAGAAAGAACTTTATGACCGCTTCAGGGAATTCGGGAATTTAGTAGATGAGGAGATAGAGAAAATGACTTATGTTTTGGAGAGGTTTTCGGTTTCTTCCGAGGATATGCAGGACTATTTCTTTAACATGGAAAATCTAATGTTGGAATCCCAAACTGTTTATAATCAACAAACTATAAAATTAGATGAAAAACAACTCGAATGCGAAAAAGCTTTCCGAAAGAACAGGGATAAGCTAGAAGAAGAATATTATCAGATGAGGAAGAGATATGAGAGCTCCAATAAATGAATATTATACAGACAAGGAATATGAATTTGCTTTGAAAGAGATGCGAAGGATAATGGAACGCAAGCGTGCATTAGCAGAAGCTCAGGCTGCGCAGAAAGCTCGTGAAAAAGTGAAGAAAGAATTTCAGACTAGAGCTAAGCAAATTGCCCTTGAGACAAAGACAACTATTACCAATATCAGTAGTCAGATGGATACGGCTATCCGGGGTAATATCCTAAAAAGATTAGAAATGTATGTTCCCAATATGCTAGTAAAATATGATGATATAGGTAAGTGATAAAGTGAAGGGGGATACTAATATCCAACATGAAACGAAAATGGAACAGATTGCCTTAAATCAACTAGGTCAGGATCCAGACATCCGAGCGATTTTGGAAATTATTCGCAGTCTGGAGCTCAAGGATTCTTGGTTAGCGGCTGGATGTGTGAGGAATTTTATCTGGAATATGCTGTCAGAGCGACCAGGTTTTGACTCAGAGACGGATGTAGATGTCATTTTCTTTGATCCGACTTATGCTGAGGCAGAGACGATAGAGCTGGAAGCCAAACTCAAGGCAGACTGGCCACAGTATCGATGGGAGCTCAGAAATCAAGCCTATATGCACCGCCATAGTCCTGGAACGGCTCCTTATAAAAATGCTTGCGAAGCCATGAGTAAGTATCCTGAGCGCTGCACTGCTATCGGCCTGCGTTTGCTGGAAAATGACAAACTGGAACTTTTTGCTCCCTATGGTTTGGAGGATATCTTAAACTTTCAGGTCAGACCGACTTCTCATTTTCTTGAAAATAAGGAGCGCCAGCATGTGTATGTTGAGCGCTTGGCTAAGAAGAATTGGCAGAAACGCTGGCCGCAGTTGGAATACCACTATCCTAATAAATAAGCAAAGATTAAGAGTAAAATGTTTAAGTTATTTTAAGGAAGTTTAAAAATCTTATGGCAAAATCTAGATATATGAGCAGATTCAAATGGCTCATTGTTATTGTATTGTTGACTATCATCACTGTAGGAGGGATTTATATGTTTACCTTGAACAAAAACTCCGAAGAAGAGCGCCACAATAGAGAGTATGAAGTCAGTCTAGTAAAGGCTTTGAAGAATTCTTATGAAGGTCTTGAGGAAATTGAGATAACAGAACCCTACTATAATGATAAACCAGGTTCTTGGTCTTGTGATGTAAAAATACGATTTAATAATGGAGAAAAAATAATTTATGGAATAAATCATAAATTGTATAGTAAAGAAAATCATGATGGACTAATGAAAGGAAAGACAGATGAAGAAATTGATCAGCAATGGAAGATGCTTCAAAGTCATAGGGGGAAAACTTCATCCAAAATATTAGTTATCTATTCTAATAGCGAGAGAGGAGAAGTGTAATGTCGTTTGATTATACAGATTAACATTGAATAGTCTGGGTCAGAATTATGCTGTCTATAGTATGAATAAAGACTTTTTAGATCGGAATAAACAGAAATTAGTGACGTCTAATCCAAAGGATAATAACGAAACCAACACCATTACAACTTCAGACGGTCAGGCATTTCACTATCCTAATAAATAAGTAAAAATTAAGAGTAAAATGTTTAAGTTATTTTAAGGAAGTTTTAAGGAATGGATATTATACTATAACCAAGTTAAGAAATTAACTTAACTCCTAAAACTTTTTTCTTTTTAAAAAATAATCTCCCTACAAAAAGCCACCAAACGGTGGTTTTTTGCTATTTTCAGACATGAGAGGGGCAGGGCTTGCCCGTTTTCAACGAGAATCAGGAAACTGTAAACGATTCAGGGCTAGTTTTTGCCATTATTTTGTTATAATAGATAGCGAGGTATTCTATGAAGAAAATTGTATTTGTATGTTTGGGCAATATCTGCCGCAGTCCGATGGCAGAGTTTGTCATGAAGAGTTTAACAGACCAACTGAAAATCGAGAGCCGGGCAACTTCAAGCTGGGAGCAAGGCAATCCCATTCATCGGGGAACACAGGCTATTTTTAAGAAATATGCCATTTCTTATGATAGGAACAAGACTTCTCAGCAGATTTCGACAGCGGATTTTGCGGATTTTGACTACGTCATTGGTATGGATGAAAGCAATGTCCGAGATTTGAAGCGGCTGGCGCCTGAGGATTTTCAGCATAAAATTTATCAGTTTGAAGAAGAAAGTGTACCAGATCCTTGGTACACAGGAGATTTTGACCAAACCTATGATTTGGTCTTGGCTGGCTGCAAGAAGTGGCTAGAGCGTTTGGATGGATAGGAATATGGATAAAGTAAAAGAATTTTACGATAAATACAAGGTCTATCTGACCCGGCAGAATTTAGAACTCTTGGCTGTCACGGTCATTGTACTGTCAGCTATTCTGGTCTTTACTTCGGGGATTCCTGGTAAGGGCGTTTTAACGCTGGATCAGGGGAAAATCAAGTATGACGGAACCTTGGTTCGCGGGAAGATGAACGGTCAGGGGACGATGACTTTTCAAAATGGGGACAGTTATAGCGGTCAATTTCGCAATGGCATCTTTGACGGAAAAGGAACCTTTACCTCGCAGGCTGGCTGGAAATATGAAGGGGACTTCAGCAAGGGTCAGGCTGATGGACAAGGGAAGCTAACGACAGAAGGCAATGTCGTTTATGAAGGAACGTTTAAACAAGGAATTTATCAAAATGCGCATTAAATGGTTTTCGCTCGTCAGAATCACGGGGCTGCTTCTAGTTCTGCTTTATCATTACTTCCAGGGCGTTTTCCCTGGCGGTTTTATTGGTGTGGATATCTTCTTTACCTTTTCTGGCTTCTTGATTACCGCTCTGCTTATTGACGAGTTTGCCAAGAAGAAAGAAATCGATATCCAAGGCTTTTTCAAACGGCGTTTTTATCGGATTGTACCCCCTCTGGTCTTTATGATTTTGGTCGTTATGCCCTTTACCCTCTTGATTCGTAAGGATTTTGTGGCTGGAATTGGAACGCAGATTGCGGCTGCCTTGGGATTTGTGACCAACTTTTATGAAATGCTATCTGGCGGCAGTTATGAGAGTCAGTTTGTGCCGCACATCTTGATTCACACTTGGAGTCTGGCTTTAGAAGTGCACTATTATGTTCTTTGGGGCTTGGCTGCTTGGGGCTTGGGCAAGGTTGCCAAGTCAACGGCCCGCTATCGCGGTATGATTGCGTTGGTTTCTGCAGGTCTCTTTTTGCTCAGCTTTGTATCAATGTTTGCTGGCGGTTTGACCACTAAGAATTATTCTGATATTTATTTTTCAAGTTTGACCCACGTCTTTCCTTTCTTTGCAGGAAGCATCCTAGCAACCTTATCTGGCGTCGGCCATGTCAGCAGTCGCTTTAAGATGCTGGAGGGAAAGCTGGCTCTCAAGCAAGTGCTAGGAATTATGGGGGGCAGCATAGCTGTTTTGCTTTTGCTCAGCTTCCTACTCAAGTTTGATAATCTTTGGACCTACCTGGTAGGATTCTTGATTTCGACTATCTTGGCCTGTCTGATGATTTTGGCAGCTAGGATGTTGCATGACAAGCTCCCTGATGTGAAGGAGCCTGGCATTGTCAACTTTATCGCAGATACCAGCTACGGTGTTTATCTTTTCCACTGGCCATTCTATATTATCTTTACCCAGCTGATGAGTAACGGCTTGGCTGTTCTCTTGACCACGCTGCTGTCTCTTACTTTTGCAGCTTTGTCTTTCTACATCTTGGAGCCAACTCTTGCTGGTCGTCAGCCAGTTATCATGGGAACCAAGATGGATCTGTCATCTCTTACCAGACCAATCTTTTACAGTATGATTCCGCTGACTTTGATTATGTTCTTTATCTCGGTGACAGCACCAAAGGTAGGAGCTTTTGAGGAAAGTTTGATTGTCAATGCTCTGAATCAAGCTGACACTAAGATGCAGACAACTCGAAGTCAGGTTGATCAGTCCAAGGCGACTGAGTACAATGTGGCGGACGGGATTACCATGATTGGTGACTCTGTTGCACTGCGCTCTAGCGATCAATTGCAGCAGATCTTACCAGGAATCGAGCTAGACACTGTCGTTAGTCGCAGTCTGAGTACAGGCTTGGAGGTCTACAAGACAGATATTGCTAATAGAGTGCTGAAGAAGCAGGTTGTTCTGGCTCTTGGAACCAATTCGTCCGGTTACTCGAATGAACTTTTGGATGAGTATGTTTCCAGCCTGCCTAAGGGTCATCAACTGATCCTCGTGACCCCTTATGACGGTCGCTCAGAGGGCGGCGTCTTGGCCCAGCAGCGGGAGTATGAGCTAGAATTAGCCAAGAAGTATGACTATGTCTTTGTGGCCGACTGGCATCAAACTGCTATCGAAAATCCGCAGATTTGGGAAGGGACAGACTATGTCCACTTTGGCTCAAACTCAGAGTCCATCATTGAAGGGGGAACTCTCTATGCCAATACCATTAAGCAAGCCATAGATGAAGCAAATTCTGGTAATGTGAAACCATAAATAATCAGCTCGGTTCGTCCGAGCTTTTTATATCTAAGATAAGAAAGCGCTTTCAAATTTTATGTGAAAGTAAAAGTATGTGAAATCTCTAAAAAATAAAAAATTTTTTCACAAAAACTAAAAGAATAGGCTGTAAAATCAGTAGATTTGTTACTTATTTCACAAATCAATAGAGAAAAGTTTGTGAATGTCAGGTGAAAGTGTTTACAAAAATCATTAAATGGGTTATAATTGAATTGTGAAATATTTAACAAAGGTTAGTGCTCTTCGTCTAACCTAAGGCAAAACCATTGGAGGAATAGAATGGCTGAAAAGAAGAAAACGGTAGAACAAGAAGACAAGTCTTTGGCAGCGCAAAAGCATGTCGACGAATTGGTGCAAAAAGGTCTGGTTGCACTCGAGGAAATGAGAAAGCTGAATCAGGAACAGGTGGACTACATCGTAGCCAAGGCCTCTGTAGCAGCTTTGGATGCCCATGGTGAGTTGGCTCTGCACGCTTATGAAGAAACGGGCCGCGGAGTTTTTGAAGATAAGGCAACGAAAAACCTCTTCGCCTGTGAGCACGTTGTGAATAATATGCGCCATACGAAAACTGTCGGCGTTATTCAGGAAGATGATGTGACTGGTTTAACCTTGATTGCGGAGCCAGTGGGTGTTGTCTGCGGAATTACTCCAACAACTAACCCAACTTCAACAGCTATTTTTAAGGCTCTGATTTCCTTAAAAACACGTAATCCGATTATCTTTGCTTTCCACCCATCTGCTCAAGAATCTTCTGCCCATGCAGCACAAATCGTGCGTGATGCAGCGATTGCAGCAGGTGCGCCTGAAAACTGTGTGCAATGGATTACAGCGCCATCGATGGAAGCAACTTCTGCACTTATGAACCACGAAGGGATTGCAACAATCCTTGCGACAGGTGGTAATGCAATGGTGAAGGCAGCTTACTCATGTGGTAAGCCAGCTCTGGGGGTTGGTGCCGGAAACGTACCAGCTTATGTGGAAAAATCCGCTAATATCCGTCAAGCAGCGCACGATATCGTTATGTCTAAGTCCTTTGACAATGGTATGGTCTGTGCCTCTGAGCAAGCCGTTATCATTGATAAGGAAGTTTATGATGAATTTGTAGCAGAGTTCAAATCTTATCATACTTACTTTGTCAATAAGAAAGAAAAAGCTCTGTTGGAAGAGTTCTGCTTCGGCGCTAAGGCAAACAGCAAGAACTGTGCTGGTGCTAAGCTCAATCCGGATATCGTTGGTAAGCCAGCTACTTGGATTGCAGAGCAAGCAGGATTCAGTGTGCCAGAAGATACGAATATCTTGGCAGCAGAGTGTAAAGAAGTTGGTGAAAAAGAGCCATTGACACGTGAAAAACTGTCACCTGTCATCGCTGTGCTCAAGTCTGAATCCCGTGAAGACGGTGTTGAAAAGGCCCGTCAAATGGTAGAATTCCATGGTCTTGGTCACTCAGCTGCTATCCATACAGCGGACGAAGAGTTGACTAAGGAATTTGGTAAAGCTGTTCGTGCCATCCGTGTTATTTGCAACTCACCTTCCACTTTCGGCGGTATCGGGGATGTTTATAATGCCTTCCTGCCATCATTGACACTGGGCTGTGGATCTTATGGTCGCAACTCAGTTGGTGATAACGTTAGTGCTGTGAATCTCTTGAACATCAAAAAAGTAGGAAGACGTAGAAATAATATGCAATGGATGAAACTCCCTTCAAAAACTTACTTCGAGCGTGACTCTATCCAATACCTGCAAAAATGTCGTGATGTGGAACGTGTCATGATCGTTACAGACCATGCTATGGTAGAGCTTGGTTTCCTAGATCGTATCATCGAACAACTCGATCTTCGTCGTAATAAGGTTGTTTACCAAATCTTTGCAGACGTAGAGCCAGATCCAGATATCACAACTGTTGAACGTGGTACGGAGATTATGCGTACCTTCAAACCTGATACAATCATCGCGCTTGGTGGTGGTTCACCAATGGACGCAGCTAAAGTAATGTGGCTCTTCTATGAGCAACCAGAAGTGGATTTCCGTGACCTTGTGCAAAAATTCATGGATATCCGTAAACGTGCCTTCAAATTCCCGTTGCTTGGTAAGAAGACTAAGTTTATCGCAATTCCTACAACATCTGGTACAGGTTCAGAAGTAACACCGTTTGCCGTTATCTCTGACAAGGCTAACAACCGTAAGTACCCAATCGCTGACTACTCTCTGACTCCAACTGTAGCCATCGTAGACCCAGCTCTGGTACTGACTGTTCCAGGATTTGTTGCAGCAGACACTGGTATGGATGTTCTGACTCACGCAACAGAAGCTTATGTATCTCAGATGGCCAGCGACTTTACGGATGGTTTGGCTCTCCAAGCTATCAAACTAGTCTTTGAAAATCTGGAAAGCTCTGTTAAGAACGCTGACTTCCACTCTCGCGAAAAGATGCACAATGCCTCTACTATCGCTGGTATGGCCTTTGCCAATGCCTTCCTGGGAATTTCCCACTCTATGGCCCATAAGATTGGTGCTCAGTTCCATACGATCCACGGTCGTACCAATGCGATCTTGCTGCCATATGTAATCCGCTACAACGGTACACGTCCAGCTAAGACAGCGACATGGCCTAAGTACAACTACTACCGTGCGGATGAGAAATACCAAGACATCGCTCGTATGCTTGGCTTGCCAGCTTCTACTCCAGAAGAAGGTGTTGAATCATTTGCGAAAGCTGTTTATGAACTGGGAGAACGTGTCGGTATCGAAATGAACTTCAAGGCTCAAGGTATTGACGAAAAAGAATGGAAAGAACATTCACGCGAATTGGCCTTCCTTGCCTACGAAGACCAATGTTCTCCAGCCAACCCACGCCTTCCAATGGTTGACCACATGCAGGAAATCATCGAAGACGCTTACTATGGCTACAAGGAACGCCCAGGACGCCGCAAATAAGCGAGCAGCTTCCTCAATTAAGAATAAGACAGTTTGTCGATCATCCCCTGCCTTTTGGTGGGGGATTTTTCTATGTGTCTCAGCGAGGCAAGACCTCTGGTCGAAGCCGAGCTTAGAGACATTGATGCTGAGGAGCGGAGCGACGTGAGCGCTATGTGTCTTAACGAAACGCGTCCGTAGGACAAAGTTGAGTCATAGAGCAGTGGATGCAGTTTTGCTCGTTAGGAAGAAAGCTGTATACCTTGGAGTAACATTTAGCCAGGCAAGACCGTTGGTCGAAGCCGAGCTTAGAGACATGGATGCTGAGGAGCGGAGCGACGTGAGTGCTAGATCTCTTAACGAAAGGAGTTTGCTGGGGTAAAAAGACGTAAACCTTCTGACTACTTGTGATTGAGTGAGCTTTTGTGCTAAGATAAGGGGACAATGGAAAAAAGGAGAGCAATGTGATTTTTTTATCTTTATGGGCTGGGCTGTTGAGTGGTCTTTGCTGGTTGTTGGGTGATATTCTGCTGGTTGGCTTTGAGGTAGACAAGGAAAGCTATGCTTCCTTTACGGAGCAGAGTCGGATTGGCAATAAGAATCTGTCTATGCTGATGCTGTCTGGCTCTGTCGGTCGGCTGCGTCTGGGCGCTCTGGTGGCTAACTTCTCAATCCCTCTTATGTTAGTCTCGCTTTATGCTCTCTTTGGTTTGACAAATAAGGGCTTGTGGGCCTATCTGTCAATAGCCTTGTTAGGAATTGGATTTGCTCTGTCGCCGGTGGCACATGTGGCCTTTTACTACGTTGGGATCATCAGCAAAAAGGTTTATAAACGAAGCAAAGGACAGGTCTGCTCAGACGAAGATAGCGAGCTTATCAATGAAGCGGTACTCTTTCTAGATATAACCTGGCGGACAGCTATCGCTCTGACCGGACTAGGCTGGTTCGTTTACTCACTGTTAATAGTTACCGGTCAGACAATATTGCCTGCTTATCTGGGGCTGCTGACTCCTTTACCGCTCAGTCTCTTGACTATCTTACTGGTAGAAAAGCTGAGAATCGGACGCCCCTACCTTAACGGAGCTGGCCTAAACATAGGATTTAGTTTGTTCTATTTACTGCTCCTGCTTCATATAGGTTCTTAGGCGATGAATCGGTAAAATTTCAGAAAAACAGAAAATCTATATATTAACCTGTTGAAAACTTCCTCTTTCTATGGTATGATGAAAGAGGTTTCAAGAATCGTTGGGAGGATAAGACATGAAAAACCCTACTTTACTTAAAGAAATGTTAGATTATCGCGGAAGAGATGAAATGCCCGACGATTTTGATGCCTTTTGGAATAAACAAGTGGCGGAGGTTTGCTAATTGGCACTCTGCTGATTTAAATTTCAAATATGGGCTTTCAAATAAGCTGGTTGAGCATAGTGTTTGTTAACTTTTATTCCTTTAAGACTGGAAGTCTACAAAACTGCTTCCCCCTAGGACTAGGCATTCGCCTAGTTCTTTTTAGTTGTAGAAAAATGTTGGAACAGCCACGAAAAAAATAAATATTTTAGCTATATTCGTCTGTATAAGTTTCAAACTGAGATAAAAAGTAATACTTAAAAAGAAAGTACTTTCTAAAAGTAAAATCATATTGAAACTAATTGCAACAAATGTTAAGATAATAAATGTAAAGGCTTACAATAAATGAGTAAGGAGGATAGGAATCAAATGGAAGAGTTGAGACATAAGTTAATTGTGTCGTGTCAGGCTCTACCAAACGAACCATTACATAGCGACTTTATCATGGCTCGTATGGCAGTGGCGGCCAAAGAAGGAGGTGCTAGCGGAATTCGGGCTAACTCGGTTATAGACATCAAGGCTATTAAAGAAGCGGTGGATTTGCCAGTAATTGGGATTATCAAGAGAGATTATCCAGATGCCCAAGCTTTTATTACACCAACTATAGCGGAAGTGGATGAGCTGATGGAAGCCCATCCGGAGATTATCGCTTTAGATGCGACAAATTCCAGCAGACCTCAAGGAGAGAGTTTAAAAGCATTTTTCCAGAAAGTGAAAGAAAAATATCCTCAGCAGCTTTTGATGGCTGATTGTTCAACTCTTGACGAGATGCTGGAAGCTGATCGAATGGGATTTGATTTTATCGGAACAACCTTGGTGGGCTATACTAGTCAGAGCGAAGGAGATAAGATTGAAGCCAATGACTTTGAAATCATCCGAAAAGCTTTAGCTGAGATTCAGCACCCTCTGATTGCTGAGGGGAATATTGATAGTCCTGAAAAGGTGAAAAGAGTTCTAGAGCTGGGAGCCTTTAGTGTGGTAGTAGGATCTGCCATTACACGGCCGCAGCGGATTACAAGGAAGTTTGCAGACGCAACAAAAGAATAGAAAAGAGGAAGAATATGTCAAAATTAGAAAAATATGAAGGTGTCATTCCGGCTTTTTATGCTTGTTATGATGAAGCAGGAGAAGTAAGCCCAGAACGTGTTCGTGCTTTGACTCAGTACTTTATTGATAAGGGAGTTAAGGGTGTCTATGTTAATGGTTCTTCTGGTGAGTGTATTTACCTCAGTGTAGCAGACCGGAAATTAATTTTGGAAAATGTCATGGAAGTGGCTAAGGGCAAACTGACAGTTATCGCTCATGTGGCTTGCAACAACACTAAGGACAGTGTGGAACTGGCTAAGCATGCTGAAAGTTTGGGTGTTGATGCTATCGCTGCTATTCCTCCTATTTACTTCCGTTTGCCGGACTATTCTATCGCTAAGTACTGGAACGATATGAGTGCAGCGGCTCCGAATACTGACTTTGTCATCTACAATATTCCGCAGCTGTCTGGAACGACCCTGACACCAGCCCTCTATGCAGAAATGCGTAAAAATCCACGAGTTATTGGGGTTAAAAACTCTTCTATGCCGACTCAAGATATTCAAATCTTTGTCGCAGAAGGTGGGGAAGATCATATTGTCTTTAATGGTCCAGATGAACAGTTTATCAGCGGTCGAGTTATTGGTGCTAAGGCTGGAATTGGCGGAACCTATGCTGTGATGCCGGACCTCTTCCTGAAGCTCAACCAGCTTATCATTGACAAAAAACTGGATCGTGCTAAAGAACTGCAGCATGCGATTAATAGTGTGATTTACAAGATGGTCAGCGGTCGCGCAAATCTCTATGCTGTTATGAAAGAAATTCTTCGTCTCAATGAGGACTTAGATATTGGTTCTGTTCGAGCACCGTTAGAGCCTCTATCTGAGGGAGACTATGCGATTGCCAAAGAAGCGGCTGCTATGATTAAGCAGGTAAGAGAAGATTTCTTGTAATATAAAGAGTGTGACACCAGAGTCTAGGGCAGTCTAAGCCTGCCCATCCCACGCTCTGGAGATGAATAATAATGGAGAAATTCTATGGGAAATGTTGGTTTTACCACAATCGATATGATTATTCTGATTGTGTATTTACTAGTTGTTCTGGTAGCAGGTTTGCTGTTCTCCAAAAAGGAGATGCAGGGTAAAGAGTTCTTTAAAGGTGATGGAACGGTGCCTTGGTATGTAACATCTGTTTCCATTTTTGCTACATTGCTAAGTCCGATTTCCTTTATGACACTGGCGGGGAACTCTTATGCAGGGACTTGGCTGCTCTGGTTTGCCCAGTTGGGTATGATTTTTGCCATTCCAGTGGCTATTCGTTTCTTCTTGCCGATTTATGCACGTCTGGATATTGATACAGCCTATGACTACCTGCAAAAACGTTTTGGTTCTAAGGCCTTGCGGGCTTTGTCAGCTGTCTTCTTTATCATCTATCAAATCGGCCGCATGTCCATCATTATGTATCTACCTTCAGTGGCTCTGGCTACTCTGACGAAGATTGATGTCAATATCTTGATTATCGCGATGGGTGCGATTGCCATTGTTTACTCCTATACTGGCGGGGTCAAGTCAGTTCTGTGGACAGACTTTATTCAAGGTTCTGTACTCTTGATTGGTACAGTTGTAGGGCTTTTCTTCCTGATTGCTAATCTCAAGGGTGGCTTTGGCGATATTGCTAGTGAGCTGGCCAGCGGTAAATTTATCTCAGGAAATGAAACTATTTTCAATCCTAATTTGCTGAAAGATTCTATTTTCCTAATTATCTTGGGATCTGGTATCAATACCCTGTCCTCTTATGTATCTTCGCAAGATATCGTTCAGCGCTTTACGACAACTCAGAATGTGAAGAAACTCAATAAAATGATGTTTACGAATGGAGTTTTGTCAATCTTTATCGCTTCTGTCTTTTATCTGATTGGTACAGGCTTATACGTCTATTATCAAGTACAGCATCCAGGCAGTGAGGGCAGCTCGATTCCTCAAGACCAGATATTCACTTACTTTATCGCCTATGGTCTTCCAGTTGGAGTGACCGGTGTTCTGATTGCAGCAATTTATGCTGCTGCTCAGTCTACTATTTCTACGGGTCTTAATTCTGTAGCGACTTCTTGGACTCTGGATATTCAAGATGTTGTATCCAGCAATCTGGACGACAAGAAACGGACTAAAATCGCTCAATATGTTTCTCTAGGTGTAGGAGTCTTCTCCACAGTAGTTTCAATCGTGATGGCTCATACAGGTATTACATCGGCTTATGTTTGGTTTAATGGCTTTATGGGCTTGGTACTAGGTGTCTTGGGAGGAATCTTTATTCTAGGAATCTTCACCAAGCGTGCCAACCTCAAGGGAGCTTATGCGGCTATGATTGCTTCCAGTATTGTCCTACTAGTCATCAAGTACGCTTTGCCAGCAGAAGCAGTGAGTATCTGGGCTTATTCATTGATTTCAATTGTGGTTTCTTTAATTGTAGGCTATGTGGTTTCCGTCTTAACTGGAGGCAGGGCTGCGCCAGAGAATACAACAGTTTACGATATTGCAAGTATTCATGCAGATAAATCCTGGGAGGTACGGCACTAATGGAATTAGTTCAATATAAAGGAGCAGCTGTTGAGAGAGACATTCAGCATCCTGCCTTAAAAAAAGTCTTAGAATTTTTACAGACACATGATGTCAGCCAAGATGAAAAGGGCAACCACCCTGTGTCTGATGATTTCTTTTACAATGTCATTGAAATGACGACTACGACCGACGATGAACGGGTCTGGGAAAGTCATAGGGAATTTTACGATGTGCATCTGATTTTTGAAGGAAGGGAGCGCATCCACTATAACTTTTTGTCCAATATGGAAGAAGGGGATTATGATGCGGAAGGAGACTGGCAGCAGATGTCCGGCCAAGCTTTGTTTGACCTGATATTCACTCCTGGCAGCCTGCTCTTGCTGGATCCTAATGACGCCCATAAGACTGGACTGATAGCTGAAGAAGCCGGCCCCATCCGTAAGGTTGTCTTTAAAGTAAAAATTGTATAAAAGGCTGCGGGCGGGATGAGAAAGACAGATTGTTCTTAACATGCTGCCCCAGTTTTTTTAGTCAGTTTTGAACTTTATTTTCTGCTGGAGAATTCTAGCAAGGAAGGGTTGGAATTACTTTTGAGAAAGTGGTAGAATAAAGAAAATAGTTGCAGGAGGAAAGTGTCTGATGGTTTCTTTGGAAAAAAACATTTTGCCAGTGATTGAGTCTGTATACGGCAGTCTGACACACCTGGAAAAGAAGATTGCAGATTATTTTCTGTCTGATGAGGCGCTGACAGCTGATCTATCGGCTCAGGCTGTGTCTCAGAAGCTCTATGTCTCTGTGCCTTCTCTGACTCGCTTCGCTAAAAAATGTGGCTTTTCAGGCTATCGGCAGTTTATCTTTGAATTTCAGGAATCCAGCTCAGAAAGTAAAAATGTCAGTCGCGATTTGACCAGAAATGTCTTGTCTGATTATGGCGAATTGCTTAATAAGACTTTTTCCTTGATTGACGAAGAACAGTTCCTGCGCGTGGGGGATATGCTCAACAATGCTGGGCGAGTCTATATCTACGGGCAGGGGAGTTCAGGCTTAGTGGCTCGGGAAATGGAGTTTCGCTTCATGCGGTTGGGAATGGTTTGTAAGGCCATTACGGATGACCATATGATTCGGGTGAATAGAGTCATGCTTGATCCGGACTGTCTGGTTATTGGCATTTCCATATCTGGCGAGACTAAAATTATCACGCAGGCTATTCAGAATGCCCAAAAAGTCGGAGCCAAGACTGTGCTGGTAACTTCCAATAACAGCGACGACTTGAGGCAGCAGTGTGATGAACTGGTTCTAGTAGCTGTCAAGAAGCACTTGGCACAGGGCAATAATATCTCTCCTCAGTTTCCGGTTTTAGTTGTGATGGACATTTTCTATGCCTATTATATGGATTTAGACCGAGATCATCGCAGCCAAATCTTTACAAATACACTTTCAGCTTTAGAAGAAAATCAAGAAGAGAAGGAGTATGAATCGTGAATATTGTGGGAATAGATATCGGTGGGACAACGATTAAAGCAGATCTCTATCAGTCTGATGGATGTAGTCTAAATGAGTTTCGAGAAGTCGCCACTGAGATTGACTTTGAAAAGAAAACGAATCAGATTTTAGAACAGGTTTGCCAGCTAATAGCATTTTATAAGGAGAAGTTTGAGCTAGATGGAGTAGCGATTTCGTCTGCTGGTGTGGTTGACAGCCAGGCAGGAAAAATCAGTTATGCTGGCTATACTATTCCAGGCTATATTGGGACAGATTTCCGTAGTCGGGTTTTAAAAGAATTTGGTTTGCCGATTGCGATTGAAAATGATGTTAATTGTGCTGCTCTGGGTGAGGCTTGGCTAGGTGCTGCCAAAGGTCATGCTTCTGCAGTTATGATTACTGTCGGTACAGGCATTGGCGGTGGCATTATCTATGATGGAAAGATTGTCAATGGATCCACCTATACCGCTGGTGAGGTAGGCTATCTGCCTATGGAAGATGGACAGGACTGGCAATCTCTGGCCTCAACAACTGCCTTGTTAGCATTATACAGCCAAAAGACAGGTGAGCAAGGCCATACTGGGCGTAGTTTTTTTGCAGCGGTAGACCAGGGAGATAAGCTGGCGCAGGAAACACTTGATATATTCTTGGGCCGCCTAGCTAAAGGTCTCTTAACCCTGTCCTATATTCTAAATCCAGAGGTCTTGATTGTCGGAGGCGGCATATTAGCTAGATCTGAGCTTATTCTGCCACGTCTTGAAAGTCTGATGAAGCAGCAAGTAGTAGATCCGCGCTTTTTGCCTAAAAACTTAGTGGCAGCAGCTCTAGGGAATGAAGCCGGACGATTAGGCGCTGTTCGACATTTTCTGAATCAGGAGAAAAACTCTGTTTGAAAAAGATGTTTTCAGAAAGAATATGATATAATTTATGCAAGTACGAAGCTGTATTCCAGAAGATGACTATACCAGATGCTGGACTGTCAGCCAGGAATGCAGATTTTAAAATCCGTTTTCGAAGGTTTTTGAAAACGAGGGGGTGAATAGATGGCCAATGAAACACTTGAAAAAATGCAGGAAATTGAAACTGCTGCAGAAGAAGTTTTGATGGGCTACAGGAAGCAGACTCAGGAGCTGCGACAGCAGGTAGATGAAAATCTCAGGCAGCTGGGTCTGACCTATGACAATGAAACGCAGAAGCTGGCAGAAGAATTAACCGCGTCTTCCCAACAAAAGTTGGTGCTCCTGCAGCAAGACTTGGAGCAGACAACCCAGCAAAATGAGGCCAAGGTTGCGGCTGCGTTGACGGACAAAAAAGCAGACTTGGCGCGAGCCATTGTAGAGAAGGTGGTAGAAGCCTATGGCCATTAGTCAAATGCGGCAGCTGTCTCTGCTTCTGTCCAAGGAACTGCTGGATCAGCTTCTCTTTTACCTACAGGGCTTAGAGTCGGTTCAGATTCATGACTTGCGGCAGGAAGAGGACTGGCAGGCAGCCTTTGAGCAGGCTTTAGTCTTCCGGCCAGATCGGCAGCTATCTCAACAGGATTTGCTCAGTCGTCAAGAAAAGCTCGAGAGGCTAATTGCAGAGCTGGAGCCTTTTATGCCCAAAAAGAAACTGCTGGAATCCTTAAAAGAAGAGCCTTTAGAATTATCCTTTACTGCTTTAGAGCAGGCAGGGAAGGCTCGCGATGAGGTTGCGCTATTAGAAGGAATCAGTAAGCAACTCAGGGTCTTGCAAGAGGCCAAGGGTCAGATAGAAGCTGATTGCTTAGAAGTGGCTGCGCTGGAGAAGTGGGAGCCACTGGAGCTAACACCGCAAGCAGCTGCGACTTTCAGTCATCTGGGAGCTTTGATTGGGACGATTCCTAATACCGACGACGATGCTCTGCGCTTGGCTCTGGGAGCACATCCTGACCTGAAGTTTCAGGAAGTCTTTACCGATGATACAGAGCATGGGGTTCTTGTTTTTTATAAGACAGGCTCTCTGGAAGAAGTTCGCAAAATCTTGAAAGAGTATGGCTTTAAGCCTTTTGAGTATGACCATGAGGAACTGCCTGCTGAGCGAATAGCCCTGCTCAAGGCCAATATTCGACAGCAGGAGGCTGTGGCAGAAGCTCTAACTAAGAGTCTGGCAGCATCTAAGAACGAGTTGGATCAGCTCAAGGTTCAGCTGGACTATCTCTGCAATCTCTCCTCCCGTCAAGAAAGTAAAAATCAGTTAGCCAGTACGCAAAATCTGGCAGCCTTGGAAGGCTGGATCGAAAGCAAGCAGGTTCAAGCTCTTGAAGCTTGTTTGACAGAGCAGTTTGGTCAGAGCATTCTCATCCAGACCAGAGAGATTCGACAGGACGAGGAAGATAAGGTTCCGACCAAGCTTAAAAACAATGCCTTGGTGGAGCCCTTCGAGCTTGTGACGGAGATGTATTCCCTGCCTAAGTATGGTGATAAGGATCCAACCCCCGTCGTTTCCCTCTTTTATTTTGTATTCTTTGGCATGATGGTTGCCGACATCGGCTACGGTCTCTTGCTCTTTGTGGGCACCAGCTTGGCGCTGCACTTCTTGCATGTCAAGTCGGGGTTGGCTAAGAATCTGCGATTCTTCCGCCTGCTGGGTGTGGCAGTCATCATCTGGGGACTGGTTTATGGTTCTTTCTTTGGCCTTGAACTGCCCTTCGCTCTGATTAGCACCAGCTCTGATGCCATGACGATTCTGGTTATTTCGGTCGTCTTTGGCTTCATTACAGTGCTGGCGGGCCTCTTCCTCAGCGGTCTGAAAAATATCCTCCTCAAGGATTATGCAGAAGCTTATAATGCGGGTTTTGCTTGGGTGCTGATTTTGCTGGGGCTGCTACTCTTGGCCTTGGGAAATTTCTTCCCATCCTTGGCCTTTGCAGCAACGATTGGTCAGTGGCTGGCCATCATCAATGCTCTGGGTATACTGGCAGTATCCATTGTCAGTGCTAAGAGCTTGGCAGGATTAGGCTCAGGTCTCTTTAATCTCTACAATGTCAGCGGCTATGTAGGAGATCTTGTCAGTTTTACACGGCTGATGGCTCTGGGGCTTTCGGGAGCCAGCATTGGCTCGGCTTTTAACTTGATTGTTAGCCTCTTCCCACCTGTCGCTCGCTTTAGCATTGGCATTCTGCTCTTTATTGCCCTGCATTTGGTCAATATGTTTCTATCTTTTCTGTCCGGTTATGTGCACGGAGCGCGTTTGATTTTCGTGGAATTCTTTGGAAAATTCTACGACGGCGGCGGCAAGCCTTTCACTCCGCTCAAGCCTAGCGAAAAATACGTTCAGCAAAGCAAGAAATGATGAGAAGCTCATCTTAAAAAAACACTTTCTAAAACATCAAAACAAGCATTATTCATTCAACTAGCTGTTGGTTTTACGACAATTACAGCATTTTCATAGGAGTAAATCATGGAACATTTAGCATCATATTTTGGAACATACGGCGGCGCCTTTTTTGCAGGTCTGGGAGTAGCTTTGGCGGTCTTTCTCAGCGGAATGGGCTCAGCTCTGGGTGTTGGAAGCACGGGTCAAGCAGCGGCAGCCCTCTTGAAAGAGCAGCCGGAAAAATTCGCTCAAGCTCTGATTCTGCAGCTTTTGCCAGGTACCCAAGGTCTCTACGGCTTTGTTATCGGGATTACTGTCTTCTTTAATATCAAGCCAGAA
The DNA here is from genome assembly GCF_003943735.1 of Streptococcus sanguinis. Classification (GTDB taxonomy): domain Bacteria; phylum Bacillota; class Bacilli; order Lactobacillales; family Streptococcaceae; genus Streptococcus; species Streptococcus sanguinis_E. The sequence goes on from NZ_RJMV01000002.1 coordinate 64,402, forward strand.
TTGGCTCTGCAATCAGGCGTGGCTTATTTCTTAGCTGCTTTGCCAGTTGCCATTGTTGGTTACTTTTCAGCCAAGCATCAAGGACGAGTGGCGACCGCTGGTATTCAGATTTTGGCCAAGCGTCCAGAAGAGGTCATGAAAGGGGTAATACTCGCGGCCATGGTTGAAACCTACGCCATCTTGGCCTTCGTTGTTTCCTTCATCATGGTTCTGAATGTGAAGTAAGGAGGCTTTTATGTCTGACATATCAGATCTCAAAGCTTCTGTCTTGGAGCAGGCTCACGAAAAGGGGCGTCTGCTTTTGGCCGAGGCTACTGAGAAAATAGAACAGGAAGCCAAGGAACGTGAGGCCCAGTTAGTTCGGCAAAAGCTTGGACAGCGGGAGCAGCAGCTGAAAGAAATCAGCCGGCGCAGTCAGCGCGATATTCAGCAGCTGGAAAATCAAAAGCGCCAGTCTACTTTGGTTATCAAGCAGCGGGTTCTCAGAGAGCTTTTTGAGGAGGCCTATGCTCAGATGGTGACTTGGTCACAGGCTGAAGAGGAGCATTTTCTGAAGAGTGTCCTAGCTAAATATCCAGATGAAGAGTTGACGCTGGTTTTCGGTGCTCTATCAGCTGAGAAATTCAGCTCCAGCCAGTTAGAAGACTTGAAAAAAGCCTTTCCGCAAGTACACTTTTCAGACCAGTCCATAGTCGGTCAGGCAGGTTTTGTGCTGAGCCAAGGACGAGTGGATGATAGTTATCTCTATCGTGACTTGCTGGACTCTGTCTGGCAGGAGGAAAGCTACCGTCTGGCTCAAGACATTTTCAAAGACCAGGCAGAATAGGAGGCGGACCATGAGTGAAACAAGCTTCTCTCAAGTCAATACAGCCATTAGCGTGCAGGAGGCTTCCTTTTTGACGCCCCAGCAATATGACCAGTTGCTGCAGGCTGACGATGCTGCCAGCCGTTCGGCTCTTCTGCAGGGAACGGTCTATGCCATGGATGCTGAAGCTATCAAGGATCTCAATGCCATTGAGCAAGTACTGATGAAGCATTTGTATTCCGTTTATAATTGGGCGCTTGAGATCAGTCCTAGTAAGGAGATAGTGGAGATTTTCACGCTCCGCTACACTTACCACAATCTCAAAGTTTTTCTCAAGGGTCGGGCGACAGGTCAGTCCTTGGAGCATTTGTTGATGCCAGTGGGGACCTATTCGCTGGAGGTTTTGGAGCACTTAGTCATGGCCTTTTCGGCTGAGTATTGTCCAGATTTCATGCTGGACGAGGTGCTTGCGACCTGGCAGGAATACCAGGATTATCAGGATGTGCGCGTGCTGGAGATTGGCATGGATATGGCTTATTTCAAGCATCTCAAGCGCCTGACACAGGAGTTGGAAGATGAGAGTCTGCTGCAGCTGGTGAATCTGACTATTGATTTTTACAATGCCATCACGGTCAAGCGGGCTGTTGGCTTGGGAAAACCGCGCAGCTTTATGAGGCAGCTTCTGTCTGATGAAGGAAGTCTTTCTGCTGCCAACTGGATTGCCATGGCAGAGCAGGGGGATTTCTTGACTTGGTTTAGCCAGGTCAATCCCTGCGGTTACGATCTGGATTTGCGCTCCTATGAGGAAAAAATGCGGAACCAGACCTTGACGACAGTAGAGCTAGAATATCTAGCGGACCTCTTGCAGGCTAAGTTGCTTGCGGCTGGTCAGTTTGAGACAGATGGCCCGCTCCCTCTGGCCCGCTATCTGCTGGGCAAGGAGCTGGAAGTCAAGAATCTGCGGCTGATTTTGACAGGTATGGACAATCAGCTGCCGGTAGAGCTTATCAGAGAAAGGATGCGACCGATTTATGGACAAGACTAGCTACAAGATTGCTGTCGTGGGGAATCGTGATACCATTCTCCCTTTTAAGCTGATTGGTTTTCAGACCTTTCCGGTTAAGGAAGCTCAGGAGACGGTCAATACCCTGCGTCGGCTAGCCCGTGAAGATTTCGGCATTATCTATCTGACGGAGGATATGGCTGCGGATATTCCAGAAACCCTGGCCTACTATGACCAGCTGGAGATTCCTGCTCTTGTGCTCATTCCTACCCATAAGGGGAGCACGGGACTGGCTCTTTCGCGGATTCATGAAAATGTCGAAAAGGCTGTTGGACAGGATATATTGTGAGGTTTTTATGCGAATCAATCAACTAGGTCAGCCCATTGGGGATGCTCTGCCGGATTTTCAGCCGGGGGATTTGCCTAACATGGAGCGAATCGAAGGCCAGTATGTTATTATCGAGCGTTTGTCCAAGGATAAGCATGGGGGGGATTTATATGAAGTGTATGGCCCGGAATCTCCTGCGGATATGTGGACCTATCTCTTTCAAAATCCTGTCCAGAGTCGGGAAGAATGGTCCCAGTTGCTAGATCAGATGCTGGCAGCACAGGATCGTTTTCACTATGCGATTGTGGACAAGGAGAGCGGCAAGGCTCTAGGAACTTTTGCTTTGATGAGGATCGATCGAAATAATCGCGTTATCGAAGTGGGAGCTGTGACCTATTCGCCCAAGCTGAAGCGCACCAGACTGGCTACGGAAGCCCAGTACTTACTGGCACGCTATGTCTTTGAAGAACTGGAGTATCGTCGCTATGAATGGAAATGCGATGCCCTTAATCAGCCATCAAGGCGGGCAGCAGAGCGACTTGGTTTCACCTATGAAGGCAGGTTTCGTCAGGCGGTAGTCTATAAGGGGCGCAACCGAGACACGGACTGGCTGTCTATAATTGACAAGGATTGGCCGGCCGTCAAGAGTCGACTAGACAAATGGCTGAGCCCAGACAATTTCGACGAAAAGGGCCAGCAAATAAAAGCCTTATCTGATTTTTAAAATGAAAAAACAATAATACTCTTTGGAAATTAAATTCAAACTAGGTCCGTATTTAACTTAGTTTGAGCTTAGATTTTCATTGAGAAACAAGAAAAATCTCCCAAGAATGGAGGAAGATTGTGAGTCAAGGAAAGATTATCAAAGTTTCTGGTCCTCTGGTGCTGGCATCAGGGATGCAGGAAGCGAATATTCAGGATATCTGCCGGGTTGGCGATTTGGGGCTGATCGGTGAAATTATTGAAATGCGGCGGGATCAAGCCTCTATTCAGGTTTATGAAGAAACTTCTGGCTTGGGTCCGGGAGAGCCAGTCATCACGACTGGAAGTCCTCTGTCCGTTGAACTGGGACCAGGCCTGATTTCCCAGATGTTTGACGGAATTCAGCGGCCTTTGGAGCGTTTCCAAACCATCACGGCGAGCGACTTCCTCGTCCGCGGTGTCCAATTGCCAAATCTAGACCGAGAGACTAAGTGGGATTTTGTTCCAAGTCTGTCTGTCGGAGATGCGGTTGAGGCAGGCGATATTCTGGGAACAGTGCAGGAGACCAATCTGGTGGAGCACCGCATCATGGTGCCAGTCGGCGTCAGTGGACGCTTGGCTAATATCTCAGCTGGCAGTTTCACTGTTGAAGAGACTGTTTACGAGATTGAGCAGGCGGACGGGTCTGTCTTTAAAGGGACTCTCATGCAAAAATGGCCGGTCCGTCGTGGGCGTCCTTTTGCTCAGAAGCTGATTCCAGTTGAGCCCTTGGTGACAGGTCAGCGGGTCATTGATACCTTCTTCCCAGTGACCAAGGGCGGAGCAGCAGCCGTACCAGGACCTTTCGGAGCCGGTAAGACTGTTGTTCAGCATCAGGTAGCCAAGTTTGCCAATGTTGACATCGTTATCTATGTTGGCTGCGGCGAGCGTGGCAATGAGATGACCGATGTACTCAATGAATTTCCAGAACTGATTGACCCAACGACAGGTCAGTCCATCATGCAGCGGACGGTGCTGATTGCCAACACCTCCAATATGCCGGTGGCGGCTAGGGAAGCGTCGATTTACACAGGGATTACGATTGCAGAATACTTCCGTGACATGGGCTACTCCGTGGCCATCATGGCGGACTCCACCTCTCGCTGGGCAGAAGCCCTGCGGGAAATGTCCGGCCGTCTGGAAGAAATGCCGGGTGACGAAGGCTATCCAGCCTATCTTGGCAGCCGGATTGCTGAGTACTATGAGCGGGCAGGCCGGGTCAAGACACTCGGTTCAACTGCGCGCGAAGGCTCTATAACCGCTATCGGAGCCGTATCACCTCCGGGCGGCGATATTTCTGAGCCGGTAACGCAAAATACCTTGAGGATTGTCAAGGTCTTCTGGGGCTTGGATGCCCAGCTGGCTCAACGTCGGCATTTCCCAGCTATCAACTGGTTGAGCTCTTACTCACTCTACCTAGACGAAGTAGGAGCCTATATTGACCAGCATGAGAAGATTGCTTGGGCAGAAAAGGTGACCAAGGCCATGAATATCCTGCAAAAGGAAAGCGAACTGCAGGAAATCGTGCGTTTGGTGGGCTTGGATTCCTTGTCTGAAAAGGACCGACTGACCATGAATGCAGCCAAGATGATTCGTGAGGACTACCTGCAACAGAATGCCTTTGATGATGTGGACACCTATACTTCTTTCAAAAAGCAGGTGGCTTTATTGAGCAATATCCTGACTTTCGATGCGGAGGCCAATCGTGCCTTGGAGCTTGGAGCTTATTTCCGGGAAATCATGGAAGGAACAGTGGAGCTGCGTGACCGAATTGCCCGCAGCAAGTTTATCCATGAAGACCAGTTGGAAAAAATTCAGGCTCTCAGTCAGACTATCGAGGAAACCCTGCACCAGATTCTTGCCCAAGGAGGACTAGACAATGAGCGTCATTAAAGAATACCGCACCGTCAGTGAAGTTGTCGGCCCTCTGATGATTGTCGACCAAGTCGCTGGCGTGCATTTCAATGAATTGGTAGAAATCCAGCTGCATGACGGCAGCAAGCGCCAGGGCCAGGTTCTGGAAGTCCAGGAAGACAAGGCTATGGTCCAGCTTTTTGAGGGATCAAGCGGCATCAATTTGGAAAAAGCCAAGGTCCGCTTTACCGGCCGTCCGCTAGAGCTGCCAGTGTCAGAAGACATGGTGGGCCGGATTTTCAATGGAATGGGCAAGTCGATTGACGGTGGCCCAGCTATCTTGCCAGAAAAATATCTGGATATTGACGGTCAAGCCATCAATCCAGTAGCTCGGGACTATCCGGATGAGTTTATCCAGACCGGTATTTCAGCCATCGACCATCTCAATACTCTGGTTCGGGGGCAAAAACTGCCAGTGTTTTCTGGATCTGGTCTGCCCCACAAGGAATTGGCTGCTCAAATCGCCCGTCAGGCGACCGTGCTCAATTCTGATGAAAACTTTGCCGTGGTCTTTGCGGCCATGGGGATTACCTTTGAAGAAGCTGAGTTTTTTATGAATGACCTCCGGGAGACGGGAGCCATTGACCGCTCAGTGCTCTTTATCAATCTGGCTAATGACCCAGCTATTGAGCGGATTGCGACGCCGCGGATTGCCCTAACAGCAGCCGAGTACTTAGCTTATGAAAAGGACATGCACGTTCTGGTTATCATGACCGACATGACCAACTACTGTGAAGCCCTGCGGGAAGTTTCTGCAGCTCGGCGTGAAGTGCCGGGCCGACGTGGGTATCCGGGTTACCTCTATACCAACCTGTCCACCCTCTATGAGCGGGCTGGTCGTCTGGTTGGTAAGAAAGGCTCAGTGACGCAGATTCCGATCCTGTCCATGCCAGAGGATGACATTACCCATCCGATTCCAGACTTGACGGGTTATATTACAGAAGGTCAGATTATCCTTTCACGCGACCTTTACAACAGCGGCTATCGTCCGCCCATCAATGTCCTCCCATCTCTGTCTCGTCTCAAGGACAAGGGTTCAGGTGAGGGCAAGACTAGGGGAGACCATGCCGCAACTATGAACCAATTATTTGCCGCCTATGCGCAAGGCAAGCAGGCCAAGGAGTTGGCTGTCGTTCTGGGGGAATCCGCCCTGTCCGAAACGGACAAGCTCTATGTGCGCTTTACTGACCGCTTCGAGCAGGAATACATCAATCAAGGCTTCCAGACCAATCGAACCATTGTGGAAAGCTTGGATCTGGGCTGGGAACTCTTATCCATCTTACCAAGAACAGAGCTTAAGCGGATCAAAGACGATATGATTGACCAATACCTGCCGCAGACCAAGGAGGAAGAAAGATGACGCGACTCAATGTCAAGCCGACTCGGATGGAGCTGAATAACTTAAAAGCCCGTCTCAAAACGGCTGTCCGTGGGCATAAGCTACTCAAGGACAAGCGGGATGAGCTGATGCGGCGCTTCATTGAGTCTGTCCGTGAGAACAATCAGCTTCGCCAAAAGGTCGAATCCGCTCTGGTTGGCCACCTGCAGGACTTTGTCATGGCAAAGGCGTTGGAGAGCGACCTCATGGTCGAGGAGATTTTTGCTGTGCCCACGCGGGAGGTCAATCTGCATGTGGAGACTGAGAATATCATGAGTGTGCGCGTGCCCAAGATGTACGCCCATATTGACAATCCGCATACTGATGACGAGGGAGACGTGGTGTATAGCTATGTGGCGTCTAATAGCCAGATGGATGAAACCATTGAAAGCATGAGCGATCTGCTTCATGACCTGCTGCGACTGGCTGAGATTGAGAAAAGCTGCCAGCTCATGGCGGATGAAATCGAGAAAACCCGCCGTCGGGTCAACGGACTAGAGTATGCTACCATCCCTGACCTCAAAGAAACCATCTACTACATCGAAATGAAACTGGAAGAAGCCGAACGAGCCAGCCTCGTCCGAATGATGAAGGTGAAGTAAGATGTGGAGGCGTTAAAAAACGACTGAAAAATAGGAACTGGACGATGGATTCGATGAATCCGAGCCAGTTCTCTTTTTTCCGAGTTTTTAGCCGAAGCTCGATTTAGCTGAGCTAACCCAGAGTGAATAGATATATTCACAGCAAAAATAGACGAAGAAGCGACAGCTTCTAGGAGATTTTATCTTTTTTGCCAAGAGCTTAGGTTAGGTTTAGTTCACCAGAGTAGAAAAAATTCAAATAAGTCCAAAAAAACAGAACCTCTCTAAATGGGGTTCTTTTGCTTGCTGCAATTTTTTATATGTTACAAAAAAATCTCCATGTTACAGGGGGCAGACAGTTTTGTTAAATAGGTCGAAAAAGGCTTTTTTCTTAGAAGATTTATGGTAAGATGGTTTTCGTATCATGAATGATTAGGAAGGTGCATTTTGCATATGAAAATGAATAAGAAATTACTTTTGGCTTCAACTGTTGCTTTGTCAGCATTGCCTTTGTTGACAACGCGAGCTGAGGAGCAGTCACAAAACTGGACTGCCAGAACAGTTGAGCAAATTAAAGCGGATATTACGAGCAATGAAAACCAACAAACTTACACTGTTCAATATGGAGACACTTTGGGAAATATCGCTCAAGCGATGAACATTGATCTTGTTGATTTGGCTAAAGTCAATCAAATTGCTAATGCTGACTTGATTTTCCCGGGTACTGTTTTGACCATTACAACAAATGGGCACAACGAAATTACCTCTGTAGAAATCCAAAGCTACCAAGCAGGAAATAATGCAGGTTTGGTAACGGAAGATTATACAGCAAGTGAGATTTTTGGTACTGAACAAGCCGCTCCAGCGGCACCGGCTCAAGCAGCAGAAACTCCAGCTGTTGAGGAAGCTGTTGCAGCTCCAGCAGACCAAGCACCAGCGCCTGCTGAGGAAGCTCCTGCCCCAGTAGCAGAAGTTGTAAGTGAAGCAGCCCCAGCTGCGGAAGCAAATGCAGCCGCTCCTGTAGAAGCAGCGCCACAGCCAGCAGTAGCTGCAAGTCCAGAAGCACCAGTAGAGGCAGCTCCAGAAGTGACTGAATTAGGCCAAGACCAAGTCAGTCAAGCAACTGCCGCTGTTGAGCCAACAACTTACAATGCTCCAGCTGTAACAGATGCTGCTAGCGTGACGACTAACAATCCTGCTAATGAAGGTCTTCAGCCACAGACTGCAGCTCTGAAAGAAGAAATAGCAGCTAAATATGGCATTACAGAATTTAGTCTTTACCGTCCAGGTGATAGCGGAGATCATGGTAAGGGATTGGCAGCTGACTTTATCGTTGGTGAGAATACTGAATTAGGAAACCAGGTCGCAGCCGATGTTACTTCTAATATGACTGAAAGAGGAATCTCTTACGTTATCTGGCAGCAACAGTTCTATGCACCATTTGAAAGCATTTATGGACCAGCTAATACTTGGAACCAAATGCCAGATCGTGGTAGCGTAACTGAAAACCACTACGACCACGTTCACGTATCTATGAATGAATAAGATGAATACAAGCCCAGAAATGGGCTTTTTCTTATATTCTCTGTGAAAAAGCGAGAATTTTCTGATAAATTTTGGTATAATAAAACGAACTACAGATAAAGGATGAGAGAGAATGACCTTAGTTTATCAATCAACACGTGACGAAAAGAATAGAGTAACAGCTAGCCAGGCGATTCTGCAAGGCTTGGCGACAGATGGCGGTCTCTTTACGCCCATTACCTATCCGCAGGTCGATTTGGACTTTGCCAAGCTCAAAGACGCTTCTTATCAGGAAATAGCCAAGCTGGTTTTGTCTGCATTTTTGGACGATTTTTCTGAAGAAGAGCTGGACTACTGTATCAACCATGCCTACGACAGCAAGTTTGATGATGCGGCGATTGCTCCCTTGGTCAAGCTGGATGGTCAGTATAATCTAGAACTTTTCCACGGAGCGACCATTGCCTTTAAGGACATGGCTTTGTCTATCCTGCCTCATCTGATGACAACCGCAGCCAAAAAGCACGGCTTGGAAAACAAAATTGTCATTCTGACAGCAACTTCTGGCGATACAGGCAAGGCGGCTATGGCAGGCTTTGCGGACGTTCCTGGGACTGAGATTATCGTCTTTTATCCGAAAGATGGTGTCAGCAAGGTCCAAGAGCTGCAAATGACGACACAGACAGGTGCCAATACGCATGTTGTTGCCATTGACGGCAACTTTGACGATGCCCAGACCAATGTCAAGCACATGTTCAACGACACAGACCTACGAGCTCGTCTCTTGGAGCACAAATTCCAGTTTTCATCAGCTAATTCTATGAATATCGGCCGTTTGGTGCCGCAGATTGTTTACTATGTCTATGCTTATGCTCAGTTAGTGAAGACAGGAGAAATCACAGCAGGAGACAAGGTCAACTTTACCGTTCCGACGGGGAACTTTGGGAATATTCTAGCTGCCTACTATGCCAAGCAAATCGGTCTGCCAGTTGGCAAGCTGATCTGTGCATCGAATGAAAACAATGTCCTGACCGACTTCTTCAAGACTCAGGTTTATGACAAGAAGCGGAGCTTTAAGGTGACGTCTAGTCCTTCCATGGATATTTTGGTTTCCTCTAACTTGGAGCGCTTGATTTTCCATCTGTCTGGTAACAGCGCAGAGAAAACAGCTGCCCTGATGGCGGCTCTGAATGAGCATGGACAGTATGAACTAACGGACTTTGACGCTGAGATTTTGGAACTATTTGCGGCTGATTATGCGACAGAAGAAGAAACAGCAACTGAAATCAAGCGGGTCTATCAAGCATCTGACTACATCGAAGACCCTCATACAGCCGTTGCGTCCGCTGTCTATCAAAAATACTTGGCAGAGACAGGTGATCAGCGCAAGACTGTTATCGCGTCTACCGCTAGCCCTTATAAATTCCCAGTCGTGGCTGTTGAGGCTGTGACTGGTCAGTCAGGACTTAGTGACTTCGAGGCTTTGGATCAACTGCACGAACTTTCTGGCGTAGCCTTGCCACCAGCTGTGGATGGCTTAGAAACAGCCCCAGTGCGCCACAAAACGACGGTCGCTGCAGATCAAATGCAGGCAGCGGTTGAGGATTATTTGGGGTTGTAAAAAACAAAAACATCAGCTTATTCATTGGCTGATGTTTTATAATCTATTTCAATACAATCAACTGCTTCCCAGCTAGGCTGTAACTGTCAGCTAGCGGTGCGATTGGTTTTTGGACATCAATGGCTGGATACTGGAGATGCAATCTTTGCTTGTTTTTATTTTCGTAGACAGCCTCTTGGTTGCCAAAGTTGATGACGATTGTCATACTTTCTTTGCTGTCTTGAATCTTGTACTCCAATAAACTGTCTGATAGCCAGTTGATCTGACAGGCTTGCTTGATGGCGGTGCTGGTCTTTAGATGCAGCAGCGGATGTGCCCTGCGAAAGGCAATCAGCTGTTTAACAAAAGCAATGTCCTCTGTGTAATGCAGGGAGCGCAGCCAGTCTAGTTTATTGATTTCGTCAGGCATATTGTAGGTGTTGTCAATCAGATTTTTAGTCCGGAAAAATTCCTGACCGCTGTGGATAAAGGGCACACCTTGGGCCAGCAGTACGAGGTGGAGGGCCAGCCGCGAATTGGCCAGCCGATCCCGCAGGGTGATAGCAGGATTGACGATATCAAAGTAATCAAAAACTGTTGCATTATCATGGCACTCGATATAATTAATGGCCTGCTGGGGCGCTGTGAAGTGGGGCTCGCCTTTTAGACCGATATTGGCTGTCAGGACATTCTCAAGCTGACTGGCAGGAGTCTTGCTCTCGATTTGCCGGCCTTGGGCGATGGTCTGCTTGAGACTGTCACGGAAATGGTCGCTGAAAAATCCATAATCTGGCAGTTGGGCAGCATTGTACTGATGAGCCAATCGCTCACTTGCCAGTCCAGTGTCCATCTGCCAGCCTTCACCGTAGAGATAGATGTTGGGATAGAGTGCCTTGATCTCGTCAGCTATCTGCTGCATGGTTTGGATATCTAAAACCCCCATCAGATCAAAGCGGAAACCGTCAAAGCCATAGAGGCTGACCCATTGTTTGACCGACTGCTTGATATAGCGGCGGACCATGGCCTTCTCACTGGCTACATCATTGCCACAGAAAGTTCCGTTGGTCCGGTAGCCCATGTCATTGAGCCGGAAAAAATAGCCGGGCACGATTTTTTCAAAAGCATAGCTGTTGGCATCATAGACATGATTGTAGACAACATCCATGATGACGCTGATATCAGCATTGTGGAAGGCAGTAATGGCCGCCTGTAGCTCTATGACACGGGCATAGGGGTCTCGTGGGTCGCTGGCAAAACTGCCGTCTGGGACATTGTACTGGACAGGATCGTAGCCCCAGTTGTAGACGAGCTCAGGATGCTTTTCATCAACGCTGCCAAAATCGTAGACAGGCAGAAGCTGCACGTGGCTGATACCTAGTTCTTTCAGATAGTCCAGACCAAACTTCTGACCGTGAACGACTGGAGATTCGCTCAGCGAGGCAAACTTCCCAGGATAAGAGAAACCAGCTTCTTTCTGCATAGAGAAATCACGGACGCTCATTTCATAAATGACGGCTTCTGTCGGATCCAGCTGTGTTTTCGCTCGTTTGATAGGCTTTTTAATCTTTTCTAAATCAATGACATAGCTGTTGCCCGAATTGACATCTGAGGATAGGGCGTAGGGATCGTGGACTTCAATCCACTTGCCATTAATCTTATGGAGATAAGAATAGGAGGCTCCCTCTAAATCTCCCTCAATGTGGGCATGCCAGACTCCCCTATCCAGACGTTTGAGATGGTGAACCTGGTCTTTCAGATGTAGGAGGACTTTTTCGGAAATGGGTGCCCAGAGTCTGAAGTCGGTGGCTTGGGGGCTGTACTGAGCTCCCAAATCGTCGCCTGCATAATCAAAAATCTCATCGAAAATAGGCTTTTTCACGATATGGCGGTACTGCAAGTCGGTATGGTTGCGGTCTTGGTCATAGACCTTGTAGGACTGCGTCAGGTCAATGGGCTCATTAGCCGACACGGTATAGATAATCCGCTCTTCCTGATTGTTGATGTTTTTGATAGTTAAAGGGCTGGAGCTGTGCTTGTCTTCCAGTGTAAAGTGGATGGAATAGGCATCAAAGCTCTTTTCCAGTTCGATAGTGATAATGTTTTCGTCATCTAAATAGGCTTGAAAAATACGAAAGGCCATGTTTTTCCTCTTTCTTTGTCAATTTCTCTTCGGGTAATTGTTTTGAGTTTAGGGCTCTGCCCTGGTTGGGACAAGGCCGATATGTGAATCGTTGATGAATGAGCAAAAGCACTCGGATTAGCGAGTGCTGATGCTATGCGGGATCAACTGGCGATAGCAGATTTGCTTGTCTTCTTTATTGTCCTTGATGATTTGGAAGAGAGTCCGGAAAGACTCTTTCCCAAGCTCGAGGGCATTGATATCAATATAGGCATCGACATCGATGCGCGGTTTGATAGAGTCAAAGGTGATAATGGGAATCTGGTAGTCCTGATCTTTGAGATAGTGCAGGGCTCCTTCTGCTACCAAGGTATCAGAGGTTACGATAGCTTCAATCTCATCCAGTGGCAGCTCCTCCATAATCTTGTAACTGTTGTCTTCCAGAAGGAAACCGAAGGCAAATTTGATAATGCGTTCATCCAAAGGCCGGTCTGCTTCATTCAGGGCTTGCTTGTAGCCTGTGTAACGATCCTGAGAAACGACCAGCTCCTTATTCCCAGCTAGAAAGGCAATTTTCCGATAGCCCTTGTCAAGGAAGTATCTGGTCGCGTCATAGCCGGCCTTGATATTGTCGTTGTCCACCAGAGAGATGAAAGGTGAGACAGCTTTTCCAAGGATAAGGAAGGGGAAGTTGTTTCTGACTGCAAAGTCGACCAAAGGATCGTCCTGCTTAGAATAAAGGAAGATCAGTCCGTCTACTCGCTTTCCTAAAATCATCTGCTTCATATTTTCCAAGCGGTGCTGTTCATCTTGCCCGGTGCTGATCTGGATGGCATAGTCATAGTCAGAAGCAATCTGAGAAATCCCCCGCAACACAGTTGGGAAAAAAGGGTTTTGATAGAAGACATCTGAGTCGTCCGGCAGGACCAAGCCGATGACCTGGCTGGACTGGCTGACCAGACTTCTGGCATTGAGGTTGGGATGATAGTCCAGCTCCTTCATAGCAGCACGGACCCGTTTTTTAGTTTCTTCACTGATGGTTGATTTATTTTGCACGACGCGGGTCACGGTAGAGGGTGATACGCCTGCTAGTTTTGCGACTTCTTTGATAGTAACTCGCATAAAAACCTCCTAAAGGCCTGCATTTGCTGGAAATCCTTACGATAACATGAACTATTTTAAATCTACTAGTAGAAGCACTTGCTTTCTAAGAGTCATGCAAACCTCTGCCAAAAATGGTTCTTATAACCAGTGATTTTGCCTAACTATTATGGTTAAAAAAGCAAGTATAAAGCAGTTTCTCCGCAAACGCAAACGTTTTCTGTTTGTAAGAACATTTTAACACAAAAAGAGAACGCTTGCAAGAAGAGAAAAACGGTAAACAATTGGGGCAGTAGGAGAGTCCTAAAAGAGCATTATATCCATTAACCAATAAATTGAAAAAAATCTCAAAAACCCCTTGCACTAAAAAAAAAAATAGGTTATAATCAAGTCGACGCAAACGTTTGCATTAAGTAAAAATGAAAAGGCGTAGAGGAAAAAATAACGAGGTGACAAAATGAAAAAACGTCAAAGCGGCGTGCTCATGCACATTTCATCCCTTCCGGGCAAGTACGGTATCGGATCTTTTGGCCAAAGTGCTTATGATTTTGTAGACTTCTTGGTTCGCACCAAGCAGCGCTATTGGCAGATTTTGCCACTGGGAACGACCAGTTATGGTGATTCTCCTTATCAGTCTTTCTCTGCTTTTGCTGGGAATACCTACTTTATCGATTTTGATATTCTGATAGAAGAAGGTTTGTTGGACGAGGCGGATGTTAAGGGAGCTGATTTCGGAGATGATCCTAGAAAAGTGGATTATGCAAAGATTTTCGATGCTCGCCGTCCAATCATGGAAAAAGCAGTAGCTCGCTTCTTGAAAGCAGACGATCTGTCTGACTATGAGAGCTTTGTGGAGCAAAATGCAGCTTGGCTGGAAGTTTTCGCTGAGTACATGGCTATCAAGGAGCATTTTGATAATCTAGCTTGGACTGAGTGGCCGGATGAAGCCATCCGTCGCCGTGAAGCTGCTAGCCTCGCGTCATACCGTGAGAAGCTGGCTGACAAGCTGACCTACCATCGTGTGACCCAGTATCTCTTCTTTAAGCAGTGGTTAAGATTAAAAGCCTATGCTAATGAACATCACATCGAGATTGTCGGTGATATGCCAATTTATGTGGCAGCTGACAGTGCTGATGTGTGGGCACAGCCTCACTTCTTTAAGACAGATGCTGTTGGTAAGCCAACTTGTGTGGCAGGCTGTCCGCCAGATGAATTTTCAGAAACTGGCCAGCTTTGGGGCAATCCTATCTATGACTGGGAAGCTATGGACAAAGATGGTTATGCTTGGTGGATTGAGCGTCTGCGTGAAAGCTTCAAGATTTACGACATTGTCCGTATCGACCACTTCCGCGGCTTTGAGTCTTACTGGGAAGTACCTGCTGGCTCAGAAACATCTGCTTCTGGTAAGTGGGTAAAAGGTCCTGATTACAAGCTCTTTGCAGCGGTTAAGGAAGCCTTGGGTGATTTGAATATCATCGCAGAAGACCTAGGCTTTATGACGGACGAAGTGATCGAGCTGCGCGAGCGCACTGGTTTCCCAGGAATGAAGATCTTGCAATTCGCCTTCAATCCTGATGATGAAAGCATCGATAGCCCGCATCTGGCGCCAAACAACTCAGTCATGTATACCGGAACCCATGATAACAATACTGTTTTGGGTTGGTACAAGGATGAGATTGACGACGCTACTCGCCAGTACATGGCTCAGTACACCAACCGTAAGGAGTACGAAACAGTACCTCATGCAATGCTGCGCACAATCTTTGCTTCAGTCAGCTTTATGGCCATTGCGACCATGCAAGACCTGCTGGAATTAGATAGTGCAGCACGGATGAACTATCCATCCACAATTGGTGGCAACTGGACTTGGCGGATGACAGCTGAAGAGCTGAATCCAATCGTCGAAGGTGAGCTTTACAGCTTGACTAAGACTTACCGTCGTATGAATACCGATTTAATTAACAAATAAAGAATAGCTAACTAGACTTGAAAGGAGTAATCATGTCAAACTTACAAACTTATATCAAAAATACTTATTCAAAAAATCTTGCTGATTGCAGCAATGAAGAACTTTATCTGGCTCTTTTGAACTACACTAAATTAGCCAGCGCTCAAAAGCCAGTCAATACTGGTAAGAAAAAACTCTACTATATTTCAGCAGAGTTTCTGATCGGTAAACTTTTGTCTAATAACTTGATCAACCTTGGACTTTACGATGATGTGAAGCAAGAACTGGCAGATGCTGGCAAGGACTTGATCGAAGTAGAAGAAGTTGAGTTGGAGCCGTCTCTGGGTAACGGAGGCTTGGGCCGTCTGGCTGCCTGCTTCCTGGACTCTATTGCGACACTTGGTCTCAATGGTGATGGTGTAGGACTGAACTACCACTTTGGTCTTTTCCAACAGGTTTTGAAAAACAACGAACAGACAACGATTCCTAACTTCTGGCTGACTGAGCAAAACTGGTTGGTTCGCTCTAGCCGCAGCTACCAAGTGCCATTTGCTCACTTCACTCTGACATCTACTCTTTATGATATTGATGTGCCAGGTTACAAGACAGAAACTAAGAACCGTCTTCGTCTCTTTGATTTGGACTCAGTGGATGCAGATATCATCACAGACGGTATTGACTTCGATAAGACAGATATCGCTCGCAACTTGACCCTCTTCCTCTATCCAGATGATAGTGACAAGCAAGGTGAACTGCTCCGTATCTTCCAGCAATACTTCATGGTTTCAAATGGTGCTCAGCTGATTATTGACGAAGCGATTGAAAAAGGCAGCAACCTGCACGACTTGGCAGACTACGCTGTCATCCAAATCAATGATACCCACCCATCTCTGGTTATCCCAGAAATGATTCGTCTCTTGACTGAACGTGGTTTGGATCTGGATGAAGCAATTGCCATCGTACAGAAGATGACTGCTTATACAAATCACACGATTCTGGCAGAAGCTCTTGAAAAATGGCCTTTGGAATTCTTGAAAGAAGTAGTACCGCACCTGGTACCTATCATCAAAGAGCTTGACAAGCGCGTGAAAGCTAAATACGCAGATCCAGCAGTGCAAATCATTGATGAGGACGATCGTGTGCACATGGCTCACATGGATATCCACTACGGATACAGTGTCAATGGAGTTGCAGCTCTGCATACAGAAATCCTGAAAAACTCTGAGCTTAAAGCCTTCTACGATATCTACCCTGAAAAATTCAATAACAAGACCAACGGTATTACTTTCCGCCGCTGGCTCATGCATGCGAACCCACGCCTGTCTCATTATTTGGATGAGTTGCTGGGCCGCGACTGGCACCATGATGCAACTAAGCTCGAAGGCTTGTTGGAATTCACTGGCGCTGCAAATGTTAAAGAAAAATTGGAAGGCATCAAGGCTCATAACAAGCGTAAATTGGCTCGTCACTTGAAGGAAGCACAAGGTGTGGAAATCAATCCAGAATCTATCTTTGATATCCAAATCAAGCGTCTGCATGAGTACAAGCGCCAACAAATGAACGCTCTGTATGTTATCCACAAGTATCTGGACATCAAGGCTGGTAACATCCCTGCTCGTCCAATCACTGTCTTCTTCGGTGGTAAGGCTGCTCCTGCTTACACAATTGCACAGGACATCATCCACCTCATCCTTTGCTTGTCAGAAGTGATTGCTAATGACCCTCAAGTGGCTCCACACCTGCAAGTAGTTATGGTAGAAAACTACAATGTTACAGCGTCTAGCTTCTTGATTGCAGCTGGTGATATTTCTGAGCAAATTTCCCTGGCTTCTAAGGAAGCATCTGGTACTGGTAACATGAAGTTCATGCTTAACGGTGCTTTGACTCTTGGTACTATGGACGGAGCGAATGTTGAGATTGCAGAGCTGGTCGGCGAAGACAACATCTACATCTTCGGTGAAGATTCTGAAACTGTTATTGACCTCTACGCAAAATCTGCTTACAAGTCTAGTGAGTACTATGCGCGCGAAGCTATCAAGCCGTTGGTTGACTTTATCGTCAGCGATGAAGTATTGGCAGTTGGTAAAGCTGAACGCTTGGAACGTCTTTACAATGAACTGATCAGCAAGGACTGGTTCATGACTCTGCTGGATCTAGAAGACTATATCCAAGTCAAAGAGCGCATGCTGGCGGACTATGAAGACCGCGATGCTTGGATGGACAAAGTCATCGTCAATATTGCCAAAGCTGGCTTCTTCTCATCCGACCGTACGATCGCTCAATACGAAGAAGAAGTATGGCACTTGAACAGCTAATATTCTTTGAATCAAAAAAGCCGAGACAGCAGTGTTTCGGCTTTGATTTTTGAATAAAATATGTGGATAGGGATTTAGCTATTGTGTGGGCTTCTGAAAAGGTGAAAGCCTCTTGGTCTTGTCAGCTTTTTCTTTTCGGTGTATAATAAGTGAAAATATTTCTTTACAGGAGGCGTTCATGAAAAAGAAACCAATTTATCTTTATGTTTTGCTGGGCTTGTCAACCGTGGGAACCTTGTGGGGACTTTTTGGCAAGTTCACTTCTTCTGATGCTGGAGTGAAAAGCATTCTTAAGCAGATAGAAGAACCAGCAAAATCCCAATATGCAACTTATTTTAGCAAGAGTGCAGAAGTGGCGAATTCGCTAGTCAATAATTTCTTTTTTTACGGGCACATCGTTCTCTTAATAGTGGCTCTTTTCTTCCTTTTTAGGAAAGATATATTTAAGGCCAATCTTGTCTACATTGCCGATGTTCTTGTGGGCTTGATTTCGACAGCCTATGCTTATGTGGTATCAAAGGGAATTATAGCTTCTTCTTTTTCAGACTCGACTCTTCTTTCGGCACAGATGACGGGGTTGAATTTCTCCATCCTCCTTTCAGTAGTCATTAGCCTAATCTTCCTTTCCATCGTCGTCTTTAAGCTAATCCAGCAGCAAAAAGAGGCTGAAAAAGCGGAACTAGCTGCAAACGAATAAGATTTGACAAATAACAGATAAGTGCTTACAATTTTAAGAAGCAATATCTGTTATTTTTTAGAATGGAGAATACAATGACAAAGGTTTCCTTGGTTTACATCAGCTTGAGCGGCAATACAGAGAGTTTTGTCCGCCGGCTGACAGACTATTTGCTGGAGCAGCATCTAAGCCTAGAGGTAGAGAAGATTCATATCAAAGACTTGGTAAAGGAAGGGCAGCCCTTTTTTGAAATGGACAATCCTTTTATCGCTTTTCTGCCGACTTATCTGGAAGGCGGCAATGGTGTGGACAATGGCGATGTAGAAATTCTGACAACCGATGTGGGGGACTTTATCGCCTATGGTCAGAATGCCAGCAAGTGTCTGGGCGTCATTGGCAGCGGCAATCGAAACTTTAACAACCAATACTGTCTGACTGCCAAGCAATACTCAGAGCGCTTCGGATTTCCGGTTTTGGCCGATTTTGAAATGCGCGGCATGTTGGGAGACATTAAGAAGGTTGCAGGGATTATTGAAGAACTTTATCATATTGAAAAAAACGAAAACCAGTGAGGTTTTCGTTTTTTGATGTTTCTAAATCAAGGTTACATCTTTTCTGGGGCTTCTACTCCCAGCAAACGCAGAGCTTCTTTGAGGACAACAGCTGTTGAGTAGCTGAGAGCCAGACGGCTGTCGCGCTCAGGGCTTTCGTCCAGAATCCGTGTGTGTGCATAGTATTTGTTAAAGGCTTGAGCTAAGCTGATAGCGTATTTGGCAATCAGAGATGGCTCATAGTTATCAGCAGCACGCTTGACAACGCGACCGAAATCTTGGAGCAGCTTGATAATTTCCCAGCTTTCTGGATCGTTCAAGCTGTATGTAGCCTCTGCATCTGGCTGGAAGTTCGCCTTGCGCAGGATAGACTGGATACGAGCATAGGCATACTGGATGTAAGGGCCTGTTTCTCCCTCGAAGGAAACCATGGCTTCCAAATCAAAGTCGTAACCATTGCGACGGTCGGTTTTGAGGTCGTAGAACTTAACTGCTCCTACCCCAACTGCACGAGCAACAGCTTCCTTGTTTTCCAAATCTGGGTTTTTAGCTTCAATCTGGCTCTTAGCCCGGCTGATAGCTTCCAGCAGAGTTGGTTCGAGAAGGATGATATTTCCTTTACGTGTAGACAGCTTTTGACGGTTTTTAGTCACCAGTCCGAAGTCAACGTGAATCATGTCATCGCTCCAGTCAAAGCCCATCTTTTTCAGAACGGCCTTGAGTTGTCTGAAGTGGTTGGCCTGCTCTTGACCTACAACATAGACATTTTTGACAAAGTTGTAAGTGCGAGCTCGGTAGATGGCTGTTGCAATATCACGTGTGATGTAGAGGGTAGCACCGTCTGATTTTTTAATCATAGCAGGCGGAAGGTTAAAGTCTTCCAAGTCTACAATGCTAGCTCCTTTTGATTCCTGTAAAAGACCTTTTTCTTCGAGGATTTGAATCCCTTCGTCCATCTTGTCATTGTAGAAGGCTTCACCATTTAGACTGTCAAATTCGACACCTAGGAGTTCGTAGATACGGTTGAATTCTGTCAGACTTTCGTCGCGGAACCATTGCCAGAGCTCAGTTGCTTCTGGGTCGCCATCTTCCAGCTTCTTGAACCAAAGGCGGCCTTCTTCATCCAGAGATGGGTCGTTTTCAATCTCGGCATTGATACGCACATAGAGTTTGAGGAGCTCGTCGATAGGGTTGGCTTCAACAGCTTCCTGGCTTCCCCACTTCTTATAAGCTACCATCAGGAGGCCAAACTGTTTGCCCCAGTCTCCCAAGTGGTTGATTTTGATGGTGTTGTAGCCTATTTTACGGAAGATGTTGGAAAGAGCGTCACCGATAACAGTAGAACGCAAGTGGCCGACTGAGAAAGGCTTGGCAATGTTTGGACTGGACAGGTCGATGGTGATATTCTGATTATTTCCTTCGTTTTGCTGGCCATAGTCAGCTCCGTCTTTGATGACTTCTTTGATGACTTGGCCAGAAATTTCAGACTTACTGAGGAAAAAGTTGACATAAGGACCAGTCGCAACGACTTTATCAAAATGCGCTGTGTCAATCTTTTCAGCGATGTCAGCAGCGATGATTTGAGGAGCTTTGCGCTCAGTCTTTGCCAGAGAAAAGGCTGGGAAGGCGATATCGCCAAGTTCAGAGCTCTTTGGCTGCTCCAATAAATTTAAAATAGCGTCTTGATCAAGGCTGTCAATAACCTTGGCCAATTCGCCGGCAATCAACTGTTTGTTATCCATATTTGCTCCTTTGTGTCTTTTGTTATTATTTTATCACATTTTTCAAGGAATCTTCAATTTTTTTGGGAATAATTTTTGGGCTAATAGGAATTTTTCTGATATAATAAGAGGGATAAGAACCTGTATTTATAGATGAGTTTTCCATCTAAATGCTTCCTTCCCTGACACTCTTGGTTAAAGTTTTTTGTTTATTCTCAGTATTCCTGCAAATCTTTGCCTAGATTGATGGAGAAGCAGTCTTTCATCGGATGGAGTATTCTTCATGAATGCAGCTTCTAAATATTCAATAATGAGGTAAAAATGAGAAAGAATGACCGTCATCAGTTAGTCAAAACGATGATTAAGGAGGAAAAGCTAGGAACGCAAAAGGAGATTCAGGATCGTCTGGAAGCGCAAGGGATTTATGTAACACAGACTACCCTGTCGCGTGACCTCCGTGAAATCGGCCTGACTAAAGTTAAGAAGAAGGGGCTGACTTATTATGTTTTGGCGCATGAGACCGAAGAGATTGATTTTATAGAGTTTTTAGCCAAGCATGTGGAGAGTGTAGCCAGGGCAGAGTTTAGTCTGGTTCTTCGTACAGGCCTGGGAGAGGCAACAGTGCTGGCCAATGTCGTGGATAGCTCATTCGATAGCCGCATTCTGGGAACCGTTGCGGGTGCTAATACTCTTTTAGTGGTTTGCCGGGATCAGGCAGCTGCTCAGGAGATTGAGGAGCAAATACAGGAAGTGATGTAGGGTCACATTTTTCAGGAAAAATGGAGAGGTTTGAGACGGGAGTCCTGACCTCGTTTGTTTTTAGAAAGGATAGAGATGGCAGTAGAAAAGTTATCGCCAGGCATGCAGCAGTATTTGGATATCAAAAAGGACTATCCAGATGCTTTCTTGCTCTTTCGGATGGGAGATTTCTATGAGTTATTTTATGATGATGCGGTCAATGCCGCGCAGATTTTAGAGATTTCTCTCACCAGCCGCAATAAAAATGCTGAAAATCCCATTCCCATGGCCGGAGTTCCCTATCATTCGGCTCAGCAGTATATTGATGTTTTGGTCGAATCAGGCTATAAGGTGGCGATTGCGGAGCAGATGGAAGACCCTAAAGAAGCCAAGGGGGTTGTTAAGCGGGAGGTCGTGCAGGTTATCACGCCGGGGACAGTGGTGGACTCCAGTAAGCCGGACTCTGCTAATAACTTTCTGGTGGCTCTGGATTACTCAGACGGCCTCTATGGTCTGGCTTATATGGACTTGGTGACCGGTGAGTTTCAGGTGACCAGTTTAGAGGACTTTGCCTTGGTCTGCGGGGAAATCCGCAATTTGAAGGCTAGGGAAGTGGTGTTGGGCTATGCCTTGCCAGAAGCTGAGGAGCAGGTCTTGGCTGGACAGATGAACCTCTTACTGTCCTATGTACAGACGGCCTTGGACGATGTCCAGCTGCTGGGCGAGGAGCTGTCTCCTATGGAACATCAGGCGGCGGGGAAACTGCTGGAGTATGTGCACCGGACCCAGATGAGAGAGCTCAGCCATTTGAAGAAGGCTCAGCATTATGAAATCAAGGACTTTCTGCAAATGGACTATGCCACCAAGGCGAGTCTGGATTTGACGGAAAATGCTCGCTCAGGCAAGAAGCACGGCAGTCTTTATTGGCTAATGGACGAGACCAAGACAGCCATGGGCGGTCGCATGCTGCGCTCTTGGATTCAGCGTCCGCTGATTGATGAAGCGCGAATCATCCAGCGGCAGAATGTCGTCGAGGTTTTTCTGGAACATTTCTTTGAGCGGAGTGATTTGACGGAGAGCCTCAAGGGAGTCTATGATATCGAGCGGCTGGCTAGTCGAGTGTCTTTTGGCAAGACCAATCCCAAGGATCTGCTGCAGCTGGCAGCTACATTGGGCAATGTGCCTCAGATTAAGGCTATCCTGCAAGGAATTGGCAGTCCGCATCTAGCTCGTTTGATTGAGGGATTGGATCCTATTCCAGAGTTGGCGGGCTTGATTAGCTCAGCTATTTCGCCGGATGCACCTCATATCATCACCGAGGGCAATATCATTCGGACCGGTTTTGATGAGACCTTGGATCAGTATCGGCTTGTGCTGAGGGATGGGACCGGATGGATTGCGGAGCTGGAAGTCAAAGAACGTGCCAACAGCGGCATCAGCAATCTGAAGATTGATTACAACAAAAAAGATGGTTACTATTTCCATGTGACCAATTCCCAGCTGTCTCATGTTCCCAGTCATTTCTTCCGCAAGGCGACCCTGAAAAATTCGGAGCGTTTTGGAACGGAGGAGTTGGCCCGGATTGAGGGAGAGATGTTGGAGGCGCGTGAAAAATCTGCTAATTTGGAATACGAGATTTTCATGCGGATTCGCGAGGAAGCTGGCAAATACATCCAGCGCTTGCAGGCCTTGGCACAAACGCTGGCAGCTGTAGATGTCCTGCAGAGCTTTGCTGCGGTAGCAGAGCAACTACATTTGGTGCGCCCTGTCTTTACTGCAGAGCGCCGTCTGCAGATTGAAAAAGGTCGGCATGCTGTCGTGGAAAAGGTCATGGGAGCCCAAAGCTACATTCCAAATAATATTCTGCTGGACCAGGAAACGGACATCCAGCTGATTACTGGGCCTAATATGAGCGGGAAATCGACCTATATGCGCCAGCTGGCTATTATCGTCATTATGGCACAGATGGGCTCTTATGTGCCTGCTCAGTCTGCCAGTCTGCCGCTATTCGATGCGATTTTCACTCGTATCGGTGCGGCGGATGATTTGGTGTCCGGCCAGTCCACTTTTATGGTGGAGATGATGGAGGCCAATCGAGCCATTCGGCAGGCTAGCGAGCGTTCGCTCATTCTCTTTGATGAGCTGGGGCGTGGAACGGCGACTTATGATGGGATGGCGCTGGCTCAGGCTATTATCGAGCACATTCATCACTATACTGGGGCCAAAACCCTCTTTGCCACCCACTATCACGAGCTGACAGCCTTAGAGGATAGTTTGGAGCATTTGGAAAATGTCCATGTGGCAACCTTGGAAAAGGACGGGCAGGTGACTTTCCTGCATAAGATTGAGCCAGGTCCGGCTGACAAGTCTTACGGAATCCATGTGGCGAAAATTGCCGGACTTCCTGAGAAATTGCTGGAACGAGCGGATAGCATTTTGAGTCATTTGGAGAGTCAGGATACAGGACTAGACTCAGAGCTTCCTGCTGCATCCAGACCGAAGCAGTCACAAGTGGCGGAGCAGATGTCTCTTTTTGCAGAAGGGACGGAAAATCCGGTTCTAACCGAACTCCGAGACTTGGATATCTACAATATGACTCCCCTGGAAGTCATGGCAGCAGTGGCCGAGCTCAAGAAAAAGCTGTAAAAACAAAGAACAGACTTGTTAATGCCTCAAGTCTGTTCTTTTTATTTCTCACGATTTGCTAGACAAGCCGCTATTGATCTTTTGAATGTTGCGGTAGGTGTGGTAGTAGATAGCGCCTGAAATGATTAGATAGATAAGGGTGAATTCCCCGACGGCAGTCAGTGTCAGGCTGAGTATTTTTTCTCTTGGAAAAAATCCAGCTAGATTAGCCAAAAGTGCAAAGGTCAGAATCATCACGCCAAAGTGGCTAACGACGGAGCGCAGGATGCTCCAGTCTCTTTGGAAGAAGCTTCCACTCCATCTGAAAATAGCTCCCATGATAAACCAGATAAGCATGCAGTAGAGCATGATAAGGGAAACATGGACATGCTGGCTCAAAAAGAAGTGGCCGATAGGAGAGCGAGGATGAAGCGGTAGATAAACTGGATTGTAAAAATAAGAAACAATCATGGAGAAGAAGAGACCAATGAAAATCCCTCCAATCCCTCCGAAAAAGAGTTCTTTAAGACGAGTTTTCATAATTGCAACCTTTCTTTGATAGATTTGAGATAACGGCGGGACGAGTAAGTCTGATCGCCGTTTTTCAGAAATATTTGAATCAGACCATTTGGAGTCAGCTTGAGGTGGCTGATTTGCCGGTTGTTGATAATCTCCGATTGAGAAATCTGCAGGAAATAGTCCGGTAGGACCTGCAGCAATTGATAAAGAGCTTGTTGAGCTCGATAGCTTTCTCTTGCTGTTCGGACTCGGACCTGACGATTTTCTGTATAGATTCGGTGGATTTCCTTAGCATCCAGCAGATAGATTTCGTCCTCTTTTTTGACATGAATCTTGTCTTCTTTGCCTAGATGTTGAGCAAAGTGGACCAATTCCTGAATGCTTTCTGTCATGAGGCGAGCCTCAATGCTGACGGAGTCTTCGGTGACTTGAGAATCGATTCTTAGCTTAACTTTCATAACTTCCTCCTTTCACCTTTATTAAACCGCAACTTGGCAGCGAAAACAAGCCCTTTTGTCTATGTGGCAGCTATTTGTGTCTATCTGGTTTGTCTTGTGAGCAGAGTGGTTGAGAAAAGGCTGTCTTCTGATAGAAAGAGCCCAATGTGTTATAATAGATAGCAGAACAAATACGGAGAAAATGATGTCAAAAATTATCGAACTTCCAGAAATTCTAGCCAATCAGATTGCGGCCGGTGAAGTCATTGAGCGGCCTAGCAGCGTGGTCAAGGAGCTAGTGGAGAATTCAATTGATGCGGGTGCCAGTCAGATTACCATCGAAATCGAAGAAGCCGGACTCAAGAGCATTCAGGTGACGGATAATGGCGAGGGCATAGACCACGAAGATGTTCCTCTGGCCCTTCGCCGCCATGCTACCAGTAAAATCAAGAAGCAGGCGGATCTCTTTCGGATTCGAACACTGGGTTTTCGTGGTGAGGCCATTCCTTCCATTGCTTCTGTCTCGCGTTTTACCATTGAAACAGCAACGGAAGCCGGCCAGCACGGGACTCAGCTGGTTGCCCAAGGTGGTGAGATTGAAGAGCATGTGCCTACTAGTAGTCCAGTGGGAACGAAAATCAAGATAGAAGATCTTTTCTTTAACACCCCAGCTCGGCTCAAGTATATGAAGAGCCAGCAGGCTGAGCTGTCCCATATCGTTGATGTGATTAATCGGCTCAGTCTGGCCCATCCGGAAGTGGCTTTCACCCTTATCAGCGACGGCCGCGAACTGACACGAACTGCCGGCAGTGGCAATCTACGTCAGGCTATTGCGGGAATCTATGGTCTGGCAACAGCTAAGAAAATGGTGGAAATCTCTGCTTCAGATCTGGACTTTGAGGTGAGCGGCTATGTCAGCTTGCCTGAGCTAACTCGCGCCAATCGGAATTATATTACGATTCTCATCAACGGCCGCTATATTAAGAATTTCCTGCTCAATCGTGCTATTTTGGATGGCTACGGCAGCAAGCTGATGGTAGGACGTTTTCCACTCGCGGTCATCAATATTCAGATTGACCCCTATCTGGCCGATGTCAATGTCCATCCGACCAAGCAAGAGGTGAGGATTTCTAAAGAGCGGGAACTCATGGCCTTGATTTCGCAAGCTATTGCGACCAGTCTCAAGGAGCAAGACCTTATCCCGGATGCTTTGGAAAATCTAGCCAAATCAACTGTTAAACGTGCGACTAAGCCCGAACAGACCAGTCTTCCCCTTAAAGAAAATCGCCTCTACTACGATAAGGAGCAGAATGACTTCTTCCTCAAGCCGCAGGTGGCCGAGCAACAACTATCCTTTGAAGAATCAGCGGAGCCTATTCATGAAGCGACCGATGAAAAAGCAGAGTCGCAACCGACTTCAGTCAAATTTGCAGAGAGAAAGCTGGCCAGCTATGACCAACTAGACCATCCAGAGCTAGATCAAGCCAGTCTGGAGCGGGCTGTGGATAAGTTGGAACAGGAAGAGAAGTCAAGCTTCCCAGAGTTAGAATATTTCGGCCAGATGCATGGCACTTATCTATTTGCTCAGGGCAAGGGCGGTCTTTACATTATTGACCAGCATGCTGCTCAAGAGCGGGTCAAGTATGAGTATTATCGGGAGAAGATTGGGGATGTGGACAATAGCCAGCAGCAGCTCTTGGTGCCTTATATCTTTGAATTTCCAGCGGACGATATGCTGAGAATCAAGCAGCGGATGGAGCTGTTAGAAGACGCTGGCATCTTTTTAGAAGAGTACGGAGCCAACCAGTTTATCCTCCGTGAGCATCCCATTTGGTTCAAGGAAGAGGAGATTGAGGCCGGCATCTATGAGATGTGTGATATGCTTCTCCTGACCAAGGAAGTTTCCATCAAGAAATATCGAGCAGAGCTAGCCATTATGATGAGCTGCAAACGCTCCATCAAGGCCAATCACAGTCTGGATGACTACTCTGCGCGTGACTTGCTCTTTCAGCTGTCCCAGTGTGACAATCCCTATAATTGCCCACACGGTCGGCCGGTCTTGGTCAACTTTACCAAGTCAGATATGGAAAAAATGTTCCGTCGCATTCAGGAAAATCATACTAGCCTGCGGGAGTTGGGGAAATACTAAACTTTATAGAAGATAAAACAGCCCTAGTCATAGAACTAGAGCTGTTTTTGATGTTTGAGCTGAACTTGTGTTCCAGCAAGCAAATCAGCTGGATGGCGTTTGTCCTTGCGAAGCAGTCCCATCATCAGAAAGATCAAGAAGAGAATACCTGCTGAAGTTGACAAGAAAATTGACAGGGCATCTGCTTGATAAGCACTACGAATAGCTCCCATATGTCCCAACTGCCAAGGGAAAAACTTGATAGCAGAGCGCAAAAGGCTGTGGGAAAGGCTCCTATGTTTGTAAACTAACTGTAAACCTGCCCAACGCTTGCCAAAACTGCCTTTTCTATAGTCTAGCCAAGCAAAGATGATAGTTAGAGGAAGAACGGAGGTAGAAAAAGCCAGAAGCTGGCTCTGGACTTCAGTGAATGCAGGAATGCCTCCTAGAACCAGATTGTAACAGCCCATAGCTAGTAAAAAAAGAGCAATGAGATAGAATGAGATGAAGAGCCAGTCTCCAAGCAGCTCTTTCAGACGAGTTTTGACAGGTATGGGATTGTCAGTTTTTAGTTTCATCTTTAGCACCTTCTTTCTTAAAATCATCAAGGCCGATAACCTTGTCCAGATACTTTTTCTTAATCTTTAGCGCCTTGCTAATAGCTATTGCGGATGCGATTAAGAGGAAGAAGGCCAACCAGACTAGGGCAGTGAATGTTGCTGGAAAGCTAGAACCTGCAAAGAAGAGAAAGATAGCTAGGTCAGATATAAAAATATACAGAACCTGCCAAAAGCCATAAGATTTCACTTCCTTGTAGTAGCGGTTCTTTTCGTCTTCTGAGAGGACGGGTTTTATTTCAGGCTTGTCACTGTCTTCTAAAAGCAGATAATCTGTCGTCACTTGGAAAATCTTGCTCAGCTCTACAATTTTTTCCAGCTCTGGCAGTGCTTGGCCAGATTCCCACTTGGAAATGCTCTGGCGAGAGACATTGATTTGTTCAGCTAGTTTTTCTTGTGACCAGCCTTTTTCTTTTCTTAGTTCAAATAATTTATCAGCGAGTTTCATCGTGACAGCCTCCTTTTCTTTGCTAACTCTATCCTAACAGCTTTTAGTTATCTTGAGAATACAGCTTCCTGTACATTTTGTCAACCGCTGGTTGCACTTCTGTTTGCAGTTTCCAAACAGAAAATATGATATACTAGATAGGCAAAATGATACAAAAAGAAGGAAGATTATGTACGAATATTTTAAAGGAATCATCAGTAAAATAACAGCCAAGTACATTGTGTTGGAAGTCAACTCTATCGGCTATATTCTTCATGTAGCTAATCCTTATGCTTACTCAGGACATCTTCATCAGGAAGCAAAGGTCTATGTGCACCAGGTGGTGAGAGAAGATGCGGAGCTCCTGTACGGTTTTGCGACCGAGGAGGAGAAGCAACTCTTTCTCAGCTTGATTTCAGTCTCAGGTATCGGCCCAGTGTCTGCTCTGGCTATCATTGCGGCGGATGATAATGCTGGCTTAGTGCAAGCCATTGAGCAGAAAAACATCACCTACCTGACCAAGTTTCCTAAGATTGGCAAGAAGACAGCCCAGCAGATGGTGCTGGACTTGGAAGGAAAGGTAGTGGCGGCGGATGGTATGGCAGAAAGTAAGGCACCCGTCCAGACTGCGGATAATCAGGAGCTGGAGGAAGCCATGGAAGCTATGCTGGCTCTGGGCTACAAAGCTGCTGAACTCAAGAAAATCAAGAAATTCTTTGAAGGAACGACGGATACAGCAGAAAACTATATCAAGTCTGCTCTTAAGATGTTGGTGAAATAGGAGACCAAATATGACCAAACGCTGCGGTTGGGTAAAGATGAACAACCCTTTATATGTAGCCTATCATGATGAGGAGTGGGGCAAGCCTCTCCATGATGATCATAAATTATTTGAATTGCTCTGCATGGAGACCTATCAGGCTGGACTTTCTTGGGAGACCATTCTGAATAAACGCCAGGCTTTTCGGGAAGCTTTTCATTTCTATGATGCCCAGAAAATTGCTCAGATGACGGATGCGGATCTGGATGCTCTTTTAAATAATCCTGATATCATCCGCAATAAGATGAAGATCTATGCGACTAGGGCTAATGCCCAAGCTTTTTTGGCTGTTCAAAAGCAGTTTGGCTCTTTTAATGACTATATCTGGTCCTTTGTAGATTTCAAAACGATTAACAATCAGATTGTCCATTACAAGGAAGCACCTACTAAGACAGAGCTGTCAGAAACTATGTCCAAGGCGCTGAAAAAGCAAGGCTTCAAATTTGTCGGTCCCGTTTGTGTCTATTCATTCCTAGAAGCAGCTGGCCTTATCAACGATCATGAAAATGACTGTGACTTCAATTTACATAAAATACCGTTTGAGAAAGATTCTCAACAGTATTTTTCAATTTCTTCTTTTAGAGATTTTACTAGCTCTTTTTCATCGGCAAGTTGTAGTAGAGCAATCCCTTTTTTTATTAATTCGTTATCATTTTTGCAAATTCCAAGTCGAATCTGTGAAAGCCCGAGGGAATCATAACG
Source organism: Streptococcus sanguinis (assembly GCF_003943735.1). Taxonomy (GTDB): domain Bacteria; phylum Bacillota; class Bacilli; order Lactobacillales; family Streptococcaceae; genus Streptococcus; species Streptococcus sanguinis_E. The sequence goes on from NZ_RJMV01000002.1 coordinate 93,717, forward strand.
TTTTTCTTTTTTTGACAAATCGTAAATGTATTTAGTAATTTCAGCGCATTCTCTCTTTAATCCATTATAAAGATAGATGGTAGAAAGGTTGACTAAGAGTCCGATTTGTAGATTATTCCCATTGCGAAATGATTGGTATTTTTTTATGCTATTTAAAATCTTTTGGGTAAATTGTTTGATATTTTCTAAAGGGAAGAAATAAAGAATAGTAGAAAGAAGTCGAAAATCACTTTCATACCAAGTGTCCTGTTTTTCTAAATACGCCCAAATTTTATTGGTAGTAGCATTAATTTCTTTTGTCTCAGAAATTCCATTTTGTCTCAGATGAATAGTAATATTGATGCTATCTAAAGCATGTTTAATCGGAATATCGGAATGTTTACATAGATATGCCTCGCATTCTCTCTTTAATTGTAACAAACCTTTCGTCCCTACAATAGTCTCACCTTGGTTATAAAGAGAATTTAAAATTTTCTGTCTCTGACTAGGTTGATAATAATCACAAATGTATTTAAATTCTTCTAGTGTCATATCTATCTGGCGAAGTAAAAAAATCATGGTATCGAACTTTGGCACGACTTGTCCGCTTTCAATTCGTGCCAAAGTTGAGCGAGCTAAAAAATCCCCACAAATTTCTTCTTGAGTCAGCCCTTTTGATTTTCTAATTTCTTTATAGATTTTTCCATAATCCCAGCGCATAANAACCCTCTTTGAAAATGTTACTAAAAGCTACGTTTTGAGAAAGCGTTTTAAAATAGTATATCATTAAATAAAAGGGAGGGCAAATATGAAAAAAATAATGTACAATTTAATTTTACTGGCAGTAACGTCAATAGTTACTACAAGTGTACTTCCATGGTGGTGGTCATGGTGGTAAAGTGAATAGAATAGGAAAGGGGCGAGTCCAATGGTCTAAATAATTCAAAAAAGCAGGCAAAGATTAAATATATATATATTTAAAAATTAGAATCTATAAAATTAAAGGAGGTGAGACCAAGGGGTCGTTGATTGTGACTAGCTAAGCTATAAATTGGAAAGGTAAAATATTCTCTAAAAACTATAAAATATTCAATATAGGAGTGTAGTTATGAAAATAAGAATTAAAAATAAAACATTAGCTTTNTTAGCTACAGTTTCTTTAGGTTTTGGGCTAACTACTATGACTAGTATCGTTAGTGCAGAAGTAGCATATCCAGCCCCATATCCGATTATTGATGAATGGAATTATGGTGTGAATGATAACTATGGTTATTCTAATTACTATGTTAAATCTCCGAATAATATTGGTTCAAAATCTTCGATAACTAATCTTTGGGGAACTGTTAAGTCATCTGATTCTCAAAAATATGGATGGGCAATGTCAAGTTCAACAAAAAGTTGGAATGATGTTCGATTAAATGCACATTGGAACTACTTTAAATTTTAACAATAGTTTATGAAAGTTGGAAGACCCAATAATATTATAGGGTCTTTTATAATATAGGTAGGAGCTTATGAAATTAAAATTAGGTGTTATAGGACTCTTTTTTTGCTTAATTGCTGCCATTGGTCTGGTTAGTATTAGTGATACTCAAAAACCAATACCTTTACCAATTGATGGTGCCTTCTCCATTCAAGGGAAAAGCAATCTTTCTAATGAAGAAGTGTATCAAATGATTAGTGGCCTATCAGAAGAGACAAAAGTTAAAATATACAAGCCGGTGGTTCAGAATTCAGGACAGTTGACTTATATAAATCTTGATGATGCCAGCCATGAACAATTAAAGTCTATACCGATAACAGGGATGTACTATACTCTAGGGGAAATAGATTCAAATGGTTTAAAAAAACTTACGTCTACAGGTCTGCAAGTAGTATATATGGCTTACCCTTGGTATATGGGAGGAATGATACAATTTACTGGCTCTTTAAGATTTTTGTTAATGATTTCAATTTACTTAACCTTATTAGTTGTTTTATTTGTTGTTAGAGCGAGAAAGATTAAAGAAGGGATGATAAGACGTTCTTTAGGATTGCCTGTGTATAACCTAAAAAAGGATTATTTAATTTCTGTTACTTTTGAGCTGATTTTAGTTGCTTTATTGATGGTTTTCTATGGCTCTTTTCTGGGGAGTGGTCTCTTCACCTATAGTTCCAAGTTATTCTTCTCTCTACTTCTAACCAATTTTATAATTTTTCAAATCATTGATCTCATCACCTTTGTTTTATTTTGGCTGACGATTCAGGTTGAAAAGCCTATTGAAATTATAAAAAATAAGGCCAAAAACAGCCTCATTTTTATCGTATGGCTTGCGGTTATTTCTAGCATAATAGTTGTTTCAGGAGTCTTTTTACGGGAAACAAAGGCTAGTCAATCAAAGATAAATATACAGATAAAGCATTTAGAACCATGGAGTGCAGTAAAAGATTGGAAAAGACTAGAGTTTTTGGGTATTGAAAATGAATCTGTTACTAATGGAGAAGAAGCAAATGACTCAGGAGCTAAGTATATAGAGATTGCTAAAGCCTTAAAAAAACTGGATTTTATATATATCAAATCATCTTCAGCCTATGTTCCAGATTTTATGAAAACTTCTCATGTTACAGAAGATTTTTCTAAGCAATTAAAAAGTGATGGGATAACGAATCCAGAGGTTAATAAAGAGCTGGTTTATATCAATCAAACAGGTGCTAAGGTACAAAATAAAGTTAATGGAACAAACTATCGTATTTTAGATAATAAAATAGCAACCATCTATATTCCTAATAAATTTAAAGAGAATAAGGCATCAATCGAGAATACGGTTGTAGCAGAACAATTTACTGGTACAAACTATACAAAAGATGATCTTACGGTGCAAGTCATTCCTGATGGGCAAGAATTTTTCTATTTCAATGAAAATGGCAGTAGTGTCCCTGAAAATAAAGATAATCTACCTTTGGAAAGTGTGACAAATAGTAAGAGTAATATAGTGGTTGTATTAGATACTGATAAAATGGTAGAAACTAACGATTTTATTTTGGCAAGCAATATCATATATAACTCACTTTTTAGTCCAGAAGCAATTAAGGACATCAACGATTTGAGTGCTAGTTTGAATTTTTCAATCAATCCAGTCGAGGTTTACCAAACTGTGAAACTTAATATTCAATCTTTAGAGCACCAAATTCTCCTTTCAAAAATACTGCAAATAGTTATTTGCGGAATTGTATTTCTACTCATTTATCAATATGCTCAAATGTTTGTTGCCTTAAAACAGAATGACTATGTCAAAAAAATCATTTTAGGCCTATCGAAAACAGGTATGGCCATTTCAAGTCTAAAATATTTTATGATAACGATTATAATGGTTATCTTATTGACATTTATCATGACAGGACAAATAGAGTTATTGTATATTGGTCTTGCTTCTTTAACGGTTTTAATGATGTCAATGATAATAAGTTTCAGAAAATTATCTGATAGATACACTCAAATTCTAAAAGGGGATGACTAATGACAATTGAAATTGTGAATGTTACAAAAAAATATGGCTCAAAAGAAATATTTACAGATTTAAATTTAACCTTTGAAGCTGGGAAAAGCTACGCCTTGATTGGCGGTTCGGGTTCAGGTAAAAGTACCTTGCTAAACATTATAGGAAGGCTAGAAAAAATTGACAGTGGAAAAGTGTTAGTTGATAAACAGGATATTTGGAAAACCAAAGAAAGAACCTATTTTAAAAATACTATTGGGTATGTATTCCAAAATTATTCTTTGATAGAAAACAAAACAGTATATGATAATTTAAAACTCCTCAATAAAGACAAAAAGATTATATCTGAGATACTTGAAAAAGTAGGCCTTTCTACGGACTATTTAAAACATAAAATATATGAATTGTCTGGGGGACAGGCTCAGCGTGTAGCTATTGCAAGAATGTTAATGAAACCGCGTAAAATTATTTTAGCGGATGAACCTACAGGAGCCTTGGATAGTGAGATTGGGAATGAAATCATCAACTTATTATTGAGTGAAGCAGCCAAGAATAATTATGTTATTATAGCAACACATGATCCAGCTGTATATAGTAAAGTTGATGTTATCGTTGACATAAAAGATATAGGAAGTCAGGCATGAAAAAGAAAATTTATATTAGTTTGCTACTAGTCATTGGAGTACTCGCAATCGTCTTAATTGGCAAACAAGTGATTAAAAAAGAAAATTCCAATAAACCTTCGGTGGATTTAACAGTCTATACAATCTCTTCGAATGATACCGAAAGATGGGATAAGGTAAGGCAAGTAGAAACAGAAGATGCTGTCTATCTAATATCTGTCAAAGAAGTAGCATCTTCAGAAGAAGTGTTTTCAAATATTATTGCAGATGGCACTGCTATGGGGTTTGGAGTTAGTGAAGAAGAAGTTAAACAATTTAACAATAATTTAGGAACTACTGTAGTAGATGCTAAAAATAATAAATTGATTGGGATAGAATTCTTCACTTTTTCTGATGATGGCAAGGGATTTTCAGTAGCGAATTTTGATTACGGCAAAAAAGAGTTTAATAATCAAAAAAAAGAAAAGAAAGAGTTCTATAAAAAACTATACGAAGCGTTTAAAAAATAATTTATGATGACACGACAAACGCATAAAGACAAAAGTTCCAATAAATTTTTGAAATACAAATCTTGATTCAGCTCATTTGTCAAAGGTAGCTGCAGTTTTACTTTCCTCTTTTTTCTTTACTTGTCTGTTCTCTTTCATAATAGTGCGACTATATTCCTTGTTTCATAGAAAAAATTCCTTGGTTTTCTAACATCCAAGGAATTTCGTTTAGTTATCCTTCTGCCTCCAAATCTTTTCCTTGATAAAGATGCGCAGTTCATAGAAGAGCATAAAGAGGGTGGAGATGAGGAAGCCAGCCATAAAGATATGGTGCAAGTAAGCGAAGGCACCAATATAAACCAAGATGGAAAAAAGGTAGAGGATGACTAAATAATGCCATTTTTTGGCCTTGCTATCTTCGATAACCTTTTTCTCCAAGCGCTCATCCTCCTTGATGAGTGTGTCCAGACTGATATCAAATTCCCGACTGATAGCGATGAGATTTCCAATATCAGGGATACCTTTTTCGCTTTCCCAGCGGGCAATGGCAGAGCGGGAAACCTTGAGTCTTTCTGCCAAAGCCTCCTGAGTGAGTTGATTTTGTTGACGAATGTCTTTGAGCACTTGTGAAATTTTCATGATGATCTCCTTTCTTCAAATAAAATTATTTAGATGATTTCCTTTTTTCATCTTTATTATAAAAATAATGAAACCATTTGCCAATAGCATTTCCCTAACAATCCAGTTATTCTGCATAACACCAGTCCTTCTTAAAAGTTTTCCACAGCATGTTGACAAGTTTGTCAAGGAGCTTGACAGTTCTTTTTATTTCCTGAAATGAAAATCAACTTTTTTAAGATTTTTTGTGATAAAATAAAGCCAATTCCGAATAGTAAGGTAGGAGGTTCTATGAAAGCAGAAATTATTGCTGTGGGCACCGAGATTCTGACGGGTCAGATTGTCAATACCAATGCCCAATTTTTATCTGAAAAACTGGCGAGTCTGGGGATTGATGTCTATTTTCAGACAGCAGTGGGGGACAATGAAAATCGTCTCCTATCTGTTTTGGAAATTGCTAAAGGGCGCAGTAATCTGATTATCCTGACTGGAGGCTTGGGGCCAACAGAGGATGATTTGACCAAGCAGACCTTGGCCAAGTTCTTAAGACGTGAGCTCAATTTTGACTCACAGGCTGTGGAAAAGCTGGATCGCTTTTTTGCTAGTCGACCGGATTATGCCCGAACGCCCAACAATGAGCGTCAGGCCCAGCTGGTTGAAGGCTCGGCTCCTTTACCAAATGCGACCGGCTTAGCTGTCGGAGGCTTGTTAGAAGCAGACGGAGTGACCTATGTAGTCTTGCCTGGCCCGCCTAGCGAGCTCAAGCCCATGGTCAATAATGAGCTGGTTCCCCTCTTATCCACAGGTCAGAAATTGTACTCACGGGTGCTGCGTTTCTTTGGTATCGGCGAGAGTCAGCTAGTGACTATTTTGTCAGAGATGATTGAGCAGCAGAGTGACCCCACCATTGCTCCTTATGCAAAGACAGGGGAAGTTACCCTGCGATTGTCCACCAAGGCCTTGAGTCAGGCAGAAGCTGACACCAAGTTTGAGGCTGTGGAAAAGGAAATTTTGGCACATAAGACTTTTGAGGGACAGTCACTGTCAGAGATTTTCTATGGTTACGGTGATGACAATTCCTTAGCTCAGGTGGCTTTTGAGTTGCTGAAGAGTCAAGGGAAGACGATTTCGGCGGCGGAGAGTCTGACAGCAGGTCTCTTTCAAGCGACCCTGGCAGATTTTGCTGGAGCCTCTTCCATTTTTTCAGGTGGCTTTGTCACCTACAGCATGGAGGAAAAGAGCCGGATGCTGGATATTTCGTTGGGAGACTTGGAGAAGCATGGAGTTGTTTCAGCTTTTACGGCTGGGAAAATGGCAGAGCAGGCTAGAAAGCTGACCGAAAGCGACCTAGCTGTCAGTTTGACAGGTGTGGCAGGCCCAGATTCACTGGAAGATCATCCAGCAGGGACTGTTTTTATCGGCTTAGCTAGCGCTGCTGGAACGGAAATTATTAAGGTCAATATTGCTGGACGCAGTCGTCGTGATGTGAGGAAAATTGCTGTTCTGCACGCCTTCAACCTAGTACGAAAAACTTTATTAAATAGCTGATTTTTGGTATAATGACGAAGATGGCCAAAAGATATTTTAGAAAAAACAGGAGAAATAAATGGCAAAGAAACAAAAAAAATTAGACGAAATCTCAAAGAAATTCGGCGATGAGCGCCAAAAAGCCTTGGATAATGCTCTTAAAAACATTGAAAAGGATTTTGGTAAGGGAGCCATTATGCGTCTGGGCGAGCGGGCAGAGCAAAAGGTTCAAGTTATGAGTTCTGGCTCTTTGGCTTTAGATATTGCTCTTGGCGCTGGGGGTTATCCTAAGGGACGGATTATTGAAATCTATGGTCCGGAGTCTTCTGGTAAGACAACCGTTGCTCTTCACGCAGTTGCTCAAGCGCAAAAAGAAGGTGGTATCGCAGCCTTTATCGATGCTGAGCATGCTTTGGATCCGTCATACGCGGCTGCTCTGGGTGTTAATATTGATGAGTTGCTGCTGTCTCAACCAGACTCTGGTGAACAGGGACTGGAAATTGCTGGTAAGCTGATTGACTCAGGTGCGGTGGACTTGGTGGTTGTGGACTCCGTTGCAGCCCTAGTACCACGTGCGGAAATCGATGGCGATATTGGTGACAGCCATGTCGGCTTGCAGGCTCGGATGATGAGCCAGGCTATGCGCAAGCTGTCTGCTTCTATCAACAAAACGAAGACGATTGCGATTTTCATTAACCAGCTGCGTGAAAAAGTTGGCGTTATGTTTGGTAATCCTGAAACAACACCAGGTGGCCGTGCACTGAAGTTCTATGCTTCTGTCCGTTTGGATGTCCGTGGTAATACTCAAATCAAGGGAACTGGTGATGAGAAAGATACCAATGTTGGTAAAGAAACCAAGATCAAGGTTGTTAAAAATAAGGTTGCTCCGCCATTCAAGGAAGCCTTTGTAGAAATCATGTACGGGGAAGGTATTTCTAAGACAGGTGAGTTGATTAAGATTGCGACTGATTTGGATATCATTAAAAAAGCTGGTGCTTGGTACTCCTACAATGATGAAAAGATTGGTCAAGGATCTGAAAATGCTAAGAAGTACTTGGCTGATCATCCAGAAGTCTTTGATGAAATTGACCGCCAGGTTCGTGTACGCTATGGTTTGATTGAAGGCGATGACTTGGCAGAAGTGGTTGGCAGCAAGGCTGAAAGCCCTGTGGAAACGATGGAAGAAGTGACTCTGGATTTGGACGATGCCATCGAAATTGAAGAGTAATTTTGCAAAATAGGTCGCAAGACCGATGGTTTTTGTGATATAATAGACTACGATATTAGTATCGTGTAGCGAAAGGAGTACTTACATGATCACAATCTATACTGTCTCAAGTTGTACTAGTTGTAAAAAAGCAAAAACCTGGCTAAACGCTCATCAATTAACTTATAAAGAACAAAATTTAGGCAAAGAAGGCATCACCAAAGAGGAACTTCTGGATATTTTAACTAAAACAGAAAATGGTATCGCGAGCATTGTTTCATCAAAAAACCGCTATGCTAAAGGTTTGGGTGTTGACATTGAAGAGTTAAGTGTCAACGAAGTTCTTGATATTATCATGGAGACCCCGCGTATTTTGAAAAGTCCCATTTTAGTGGATGATAAACGTCTCCAAGTTGGTTACAAAGAAGATGATATCCGTGCTTTTCTGCCACGTTCTGTTCGCAATGTTGAAAATGCAGAAGCTCGTCTGCGGGCAGCTCTCTAATCTTTGAATATAACTGAAAGAGTCGGGAAGAGAATCTCGGCTCTTCTTTTGGTTCGGGTTGACAGAGGGCTTTGGCGACTGGATGGATTGACAAGGGGCAGAACTGTGATACAATATCTCTGAGGAGGATGGAAGATGAAGAAAATTTTAGTAGGACTGGGATTGAGTGTGGCACTGCTAGCAGGCTGTGGACATAAAAAGACAGAGACGAATTCGAATGCGGCTGACAAGAAAGAAATCAGCAATAATCTGCCTATCATTGATAATGCCAAGCAGCAGGAAGTGATTACTCGAACGCTTGTTTTTCCAAAGGATGAACGAGGAAACCAGCAGAGTCAGACGGTGACTTATCAGGGAGAGCATTTTAAACGCTTGGTCATTGAAAGGCTGACTACGACTGATGATGAGATGAAAGAAGCCATCAAACAAATGGGGCTGGAGGAAGCGCAGAAGTCGCTCAATGAGTCACTGGAGCAGGATGCAGACTATGTGCAGGCTCGTGGACTTCAAGGCTTTAGCGGCTCAGTCACTATTTTGAATGAGAACGAGCTGAAAATGACGTCCACTTATGACTTTGAGAGTTTGGATATCGAAAAAGCAGCAGCTATGCCTTATTTTCAAAATCTCAAGCTCAAAGAAATGATTAAGCTGACGCCAGAAGAATATATCAACAATCTCCTGATGAATGGAGCAGAAGAGCAGAAATAAGCTGCTCTTTTTTATTACATTTTAATGACAGAGTGACAATCAGTTTGACAGCGCCGTTTTTATAATGATATGATAAAATCAGCTCAATATTGAAGGAGATAAGACATGAGAAAATTAATTGTCTTTTTGCTGGCAGCTTTGGCAATCTTAACAGCCTGCGGTCAGCAGTCAAATAACAGTTCATCCTCACAGGGAGGAGCTGGAAAAGGAGATATTGTCACTAAGTCCTATAAAACTGAGAAGCAATTAGAACATGGAAAAGAAACCAGAATCTTAACCGTCAGCTACAGCGGACAGAAGTATGAGAAGGTTATCCTGCATGTCAGCAAGGCTATTCCTGACAACATCAAGGAAGCTCTGTCAAAACAGGATGTTTCCACCGTAAAGAAGGAAATGCTGTCTTTGATCGAGGAAGCACTGGGGCTGAAAGAGGCGGTGAATATCACCGGTCTTGACTTGAAAACAGATATGACAGCGGAAGAGATTTCTCTGGAGATGACTATCGATCCTGAGAATCTAGACTACGAAGCAGCCAAAAAGCTTCCAAACTACGCGCAGCTGTTTGAGCAAATCGAGACCCTGAGTCCGGAAGAATTGCTTAACAAGTTTAAGGGAAGCGACGGTGTGGAAGTGCCGTCTTCAAATTAGGAAGTTTCCATCCAGTTCTCTGAAGAGAGCTGGATTTTTGCTGGATTTCAGAGTCAGACTTCGGATAAATATTAGCTAAAGCTTATTGAAAAATTAGGAGAATTCGGGTGAATTAAATTTGTGAAAAGCCTATAATTATGCTATAATAGGGATATTCTAAAGAAAGAGGGTGTAATTGTGGGATTTACAGATGAAACAGTACGTTTTAATCTCGATGATTCAAATAAAAAGGAAATTAGCGAGACTTTGACCGATGTCTACAAGTCGCTCAATGAAAAAGGATACAATCCAATCAATCAAATCGTGGGATACGTACTCAGTGGTGATCCTGCGTACGTACCTCGCTATAACAATGCCCGCAATCAAATCCGCAAATACGAGCGCGATGAGATTGTTGAGGAGTTAGTTCGTTATTATTTGAAAGGACAAGGCGTCGATCTCTAATGAGAATTATGGGATTAGATGTGGGCTCAAAAACGGTTGGGGTTGCTATTAGTGATCCTCTTGGTTTTACAGCTCAAGGACTGGAGATTATTCCGATTCATGAAGAAAAGGGCGAATTCGGCCTAGAGCGCTTGGGTGAGCTGGTGAAAGAGTATAAGGTTGATAAGTTCGTTATTGGCCTGCCTAAGAACATGAACAATACCAGTGGACCTCGGGTGGAGGCCAGTCAGGCTTATGGTCAGCGGATTGCTGAGCTATTTGGCCTGCCGGTTGACTATCAGGATGAGCGTTTGACGACGGTGGCTGCTGAGCGCATGCTGGTGGAGCAGGCGGATATTAGCCGCAGCAAGCGCAAGAAAGTTATTGATAAGCTAGCCGCGCAGCTGATTTTGCAGAATTATCTGGATCGAAATTTTTAGAAAAGAAATGAAGGAGACACTAGTATGACACATGATCATAACCATGACCACGAGCATGAAGAGCGTGAATTAATCACCTTGGTTGACGAGCAAGGGAACGAAACTTTATTTGAAATTCTTTTGACCATTGACGGTAAGGAAGAGTTTGGAAAGAATTATGTTCTTTTGATTCCGGCTAATGCGGAAGAAGATGAGAACGGTGAGGTAGAGATTCAAGCTTATTCCTTTACTGAAAATGAAGATGGCACAGAAGGAGACCTGCAGCCAATCCCAGAAGACTCAAATGCTGAATGGGATATGATTGAAGAAGTCTTCAACAGCTTTATGGAGGAGTAAGACTGGCTCTGCCTTGGTCAGGAATGGGCAAGTGCAGGTGAGAGACCGTTTAAACTTGATAGTAGAGGGAAGTAGCCAAGCCTTGGCTCTTTTCCAGCGTGCATTATGATAAACATTAGAAAGAGGAGCGAGTTGCAATTCAGATTTGAATTCTGCTTCGCTGCTCTTTTTTGGGTAAGAAAATGAATGAAATTGAAGAATGGCTGAACAGCCGAATTGGTCTAAACTTTCGTTCGGGTCTAGGGCGGATGCAGCAGGCAGTGACTCTTTTGGGGAATCCTGAGCGGAGCTATCCAACGATTCATGTAACTGGTACAAATGGCAAAGGTTCTACTATTGCCTTTATGCGTCAGCTGTTTGCGGGGCATAGTCGCAAGACAGGAAGTTTTACTTCGCCTCACATGATTAGTATTCATGATCGGATTTGTATCAACGGCCAACCGATTGCTTCAGCTGATTTTATCCGTCTGGGTCAGCAGGTGCAAAAGATAGAGCAAGAACTGCTCAAAAGTCATGACCAGCTGTCCTATTTTGAAATTCTGACTTTGATTGCTTTTCTCTATTTCAAGGAGCAGGAAGTGGATTTGGCCTTGATTGAGGTAGGGATTGGCGGACTCTTGGACACGACCAATGTCATTACGGGAGATATTGCGGTCATCAGCTCTGTGGGCTTGGACCATCAAGAAACTCTGGGAAGGGGCTTAACGGCGATTGCGGAACAAAAGGCAGGGATTTTCAAGACGGGGCGGCCAGCGGTCATCGGGCCGCTGCCAGAGGAGGCACGATTGGTTTGTAAGCAACGAGCTGAGGAGCTGGGAATAGAACTCTATCAGTATGGTCGCGATTTTTCTCTGACGAATCAGTCTTTTTCCAATTCGACTATGACCCTATCCAATCTTGAACTGGGTCTCAAGGGGGGCTATCAGGAGGAAAATGCAGCGCTGGCCCTGCAGGCATTCCTGCTCTTCATGCAGCAGCAAGGCTGGGAAATAGATTCTGCTAGGATTCGGACGGCCTTGCAGGAGACTCGTTGGGCTGGGCGCTTGGAAGAAGTCAGTCCAGGTATCTATCTTGATGGGGCCCATAATCTTCCTGCGCTGCAGAGGTTAGTAGAGTTTATCCAGAGCCAGAATGACAAAGAGTGCCTGCTTCTTTTCGGTGCTCTCAAGCGTAAGGACTATAGCGCTATGCTGGCTTATCTGCGAGAGGCCTTGCCAGATGTTCAGTTGACGGTTACTTCCTTTTCTGATGGAGATTCCCTTGGTCAAGCTGAAGCGGACGGCTTCTTCTACATAGAGGATTATCGGCAACTTATTCAGAATTTTCGGGAGAGGCAAAACGATAATCAGCTGCTTTTCATTACGGGCTCTCTCTATTTTATTGCGGAAGTCAGAGCTTATTTGACAAGTTTATAAATTGACCGCCAGAGTCCCGCTTTGGTACAATAAAGACAGAAGAAAAAGGAGAATACTATGGCAATTTCTAAAAAGTTAATGATTTCAGGTTTAACTGCTGCGGCTGTTTTGGCCTTGACAGCTTGCGGTTCTAATCAGAACCAGACAGCACCTTCCTCTCAGTCTCAGTCAGTCGCTTCCAGCAAGCCAGCAGAGTCTTCGTCGGTAGCTAGCACGTCTAGTGCGGCCAATAGCAGCTCATCAGCTTCTGCATCCTCTTCTGAGCAAGCAGCCAATGGCGAGCTGGATGGCAGCTATCAGACAAGTCATGAAGGCGATCAGCTGACCTTACAGATTTCAGGAACTACTGGCCAGCTGACCAAGGTCGAGCCTGATGGTGATCAGGAAATAGAACAGGTTCAAATTGATGCTACCAACCAGACTATGGTCATTGGGGATGATGTCAAGCGCTATCGCATTGAGGGCAATCAGCTGACTATCGAGGACCTTTCCCAAGAGCCTTATGATGATGACACACTGGTCTTTACAAAACAATGATGAAAAAGCCCTGTCTTGAATAGGGTTTTTCCTTTTATCAGCTGCGGAAAGGGAGTGAAGGTCTGAGGCAGAGCAGTTTTCAAAAGCTGTCATAGTTTTTTCATCGGTCGGAAATGCGGTTTGCATTGATATAAACGTTGTTTTAAGGCGCTTTTACTGCTATACTAGAATATATGCAATGAGATAGGAGAGTGTATGACTTTCAGGAAATTCCGCTTATTAATGTCAAAATACGGTTTCAGCATCATTATTATGCTGCTGGAGCTGGTCTTTGTCTTTGTTGCGTTTTTCTATTTTAATGAGATTGCACCCAACTGGCTGTCAGTGGTCATGATTGTTTTCCTGTATATTGGGACCATTTTAGCCATTGTCAACCGCAATATGCCGCCGGAGAGTAAGGTGACCTGGCTCCTGATTGCTGTGGTACCGGTATTTGGCTTCCTGCTCTATCTGATGTTTGGCGAGCGGCGGCTGTCTAAAAAGGAAATGATCCAGCTGGAAAATATGGACTCTATGAAATTTCGTGAGGACAACAGCTACGATCTTCGTGTCCAGCTGAAAAAGAAAAACAAGTCGGCCTACGGCATTATCAAGTCATTACTGAGTATGGACAATAATGCGGATGTCTATGACGGTACAGCTTCTCGCTATTTTCCCATCGGTGAGGAGATGTTTGAGGCTATGTTGGAGGATCTGCGGGCTGCTGAGAAATTCATTTTTCTGGAATTTTATATCATCGATGAAGGGCTGATGTGGGACAGTGTTCTGGAAATCTTGGTCGAAAAAGCTTCGCAAGGCGTTGAAGTCAAGCTGCTCTATGATGATATTGGCTGCATGGCTACTTTGCCAGGCGATTATACCCGTAAGCTGCGCAAGATGGGCATCGAGGCTTATAAGTTTAACAAGGTGATTCCGCGAATGACGGTATCCTACAACAACCGTGACCACCGCAAGATTTTGGTCATTGACGGTCAGGTTGGCTATACTGGCGGCATCAATCTGGCTGACGAGTATATCAATCATATCGTCCGTTTTGGCCACTGGAAAGATGGCGGTGTCCGCTTGGAAGGTCGGGCAGTCAAGGCTCTGACGCGGCTCTTTCTCATGAACTGGTATATCAATCGTGGGGAAATTACAGACTTTGACAAGTACCATCTGGAAAATAAAGCTGTCGAAGGCAAAGGGCTTTACGTTCCCTATGGCAGCGGGCCTAAGCCTATTTATAAGGATCAGGTTGGCAAAACGGTCTATCAAAATATCATCAGTCAGGCTACGGACTATGTCTACATTACCACGCCTTATCTGATTATTGACTATGACCTGACGGAGGATATCAAGAATGCTGCTATGCGGGGAGTGGATGTCCGCATTGTGACTCCTTTCATTCCGGACAAGAAGCTGATTCAGATTGTTACCCGCGGAGCCTATCCGGATCTGATGGAAGCAGGGGTTAAGATCTTTGAGTACACGCCAGGTTTTATCCACAGTAAGAACGTGGTGGCCGATGATGAATTTGCCGTGGTAGGGACGATTAATTTTGACTACCGCAGTCTGGTGCACCATTATGAAAATGCAGTCCTGATGTATCATACGGAGAGTATCCCAGCTATCAAGGAAGATTTTGAAGCCATTTTTGAGGCTTCTGAGGAAATTCTTCCTGAAAATCTTGATAGCAGCTGGTATCGTCGCTTTATCAAAGAAATCATGCAGCTCTTTGCACCTATGCTCTAATGCCAAGGGGGCAAATTCTGCAGCAATATACAGAAAATCTGAGGCGGAAGTTTTAGATTTTTTGCATGTGCTTTTGTTAATCGTGCTGAGATGTGTTCTTGACATTTTTGCTTTTATGTGGGGGCGGATTTTTGCTCTGTTTTTACGAATGTAAAAAATAAAGGAATTTTTTAAGATGACAATGGAGAAAATTTCCAGTCAGCCGCTTGCTTATGAAACGAGAGAATATCGCTGTTTTCGGGAATTGGAGGAGCTGGCTAGAAGCTATAATGCTCAGAAGAAGGGTCAAGAGAAAGCTGACAGGAGGACAGGAATTTGATATACTAGATGGGACTGATATCAAGGAGAATATTTTATATGCATGATACAACGGAAGAAAAAGTTTTAGAGGTTTCAGAGGAGCAGCTGACTAGGGCTGAAAGGTCTGAGCAAAAAATTACCAATCCAGAGCCGACGCCCTATTTTTTGACGCTCTTGTGCAGTTTGGCTATCAGCCTGCTGAGTGTGGTCAATCCTTTGTTGACCAATCTAGCAACGAATTTACAAAGCCAGAACCTCTATGCCGGCTGGGCCATGACTCAGGGGCAGGTGCCTTATTCGCAAATATATGGGACTAGTGGCCTGCTTTACTATCTGATGGCTTGGACCAGCAGCCTGGCTTTTGGCCAGCTTTTGTGGATGGTCTTTCAGACGCTGGCTCTGTGGCTGGCTGGACTTTTCCTGCACAAGACCTTGGTGCTCTTACAGCCTAAACAGGATTTATCGCGCAGCCTCCTACTGCTCTTTTACCTTCTAGTCTTTGCTCTTGGATTTGGCGGTCTTTACTCTAGTATTTTTGTTCTGCCCTTTATTTTTTGGAATCTATCTTTTTTGGTGCGCTATCTGCAGGATTCAATCAAGGATGAAAAGTTCATTATCTATGGAGCTTTTGGAGCTCTTGCTTTTATGATTGATCCGGTTTCCAGCCTAGTCTTCTACTCTTTGACTGCTCTGGTACTTTTGGTTTACAATATCGCAGCCAAGCGTGCGGCTCGAGGCTTCTATCAGCTTTTAGCTGGTCTCTTTGGCTTCTCAGTGATTTTTTATCCTATCGGCTACTTTACTGTTGCCAATCGAACCTTTGGCCAGGCTATCAGTCAGGTGACCTATGCTTGGGATTCCATCAGTTTGATTGGCAGTCATAGTATTTCTAATCTGATTTATTATGGCTTGTTGACTCTTGGTTTGGGTTTTATCTCTGCTTTGGGTGCCAATCTCTTTTCAAGAGAAAAGGGGCAAGCAACCAGCCTGCGCGTCTTGCGCTTTATCGGTCTGCTAGGGCTCTTCATTACTGTCTTTGCGGTTTTTATCCTGCCAGATCAGGGAAGCTATCAACTGCTTCCTGCTCTGCCTTTTGCCATGATTCTTTTTGCTTTGTGGTTCAATAAAGGCAAGCAGCAAGCACCAGGGCGTCATCGCAGGGATCGCCGTCGCCCTACCATGTGGACTTCTTATCTTTCAGGCCAGTTCTTTCTGCCACTCTTAGCCATCTTTTATCTGATTGGCTATCCTTTGGTCAATGAGTATATCCTTTCCAGCGGTGTCTCTGCTGAAAGAAGTGAGGCGGCTCAGTATATTAAGGAAAAGACCAAGGATGGGGACACCATCTATGCCTGGGACACCTCGGCTAGTCTGTATCAGAAGAGCAGCCGCTTATCTGCTGTCTCTCTCTTGACTCCAACTTTGTATGTGGGAACGGCTGAAAATCGTTTGGGTCTTCAGAAGGGACTTGAAAACAGCCAGCCCAAGTATATTTTGGTTAACAATGATGTCAAATTGCTATCAGATGTGAAGCAGCTAATTTCCCAAAATTACAAGGAAGCTGACCTCAAACTCGACCATTTCAAGCTTTATCAACTCAAGTAGTAAAAAATCAATATGTTGTGTCTAAAGTTAAAAATTAACTTTTTTTCCACAACATATTGATTTTTAATTTTAACGTGTTATAATGAAACTTGTATCAACTTATTTATAAAATACTGTTCTTTGGATGAACTACTGTCGGAGATTTCCTAGAAATTTCTTGGCAGGTGGGTGGTCTGAAGAGACTTGATTTGTCCTAAGGGCAGGAAAAGGAAGTGTTCATGATGATTTTAAGGGAAGAGAAGTTTGAAACTGCTCCAGCGATTTATGTGGAGAAGCGGGACGGCCGTAGGGTGGCTTTTGATGTGTCAAAGATCTATAAGGCTATGGTGCGGGCAGCTCAGGAAGTCGGTCCGCTGAATCCGATGCTGGAAGCCAAGCTAGAAGCTATCACAGACCGCATTGTGGCAGAAATCAGCAGTCGCTTCGCTAAGTATGTTAAAATCTATGAGATTCAGAATATCGTTGAGCATGAGCTTTTAAATGCCAAGGAATATGCTATTGCGGAGAACTACATTACTTACCGCACCCAACGGGATTTTGAGCGCTCAAAAGCGACTGATATCAACTTTACCATTGACAAGCTCCTCAACAAAGATCGTACGGTAGTCAATGAGAATGCCAATAAGGACAGTGATGTTTTCAATACCCAACGGGATTTGACGGCTGGGATTGTCGGCAAATCCATCGGCCTTAAGATGCTGCCGCCTCATGTGGCCAACGCCCACCAGAAGGGGGATATCCACTACCATGATTTGGACTACAGCCCTTATACACCGATGACGAACTGCTGTTTGATTGACTTTGACGGCATGCTGAAAAATGGCTTCAAGATTGGGAATGCAGAAGTAGAGAGTCCCAAGTCTATCCAGACTGCGACAGCTCAAATCTCGCAAATCATTGCCAATGTAGCTTCTAGTCAGTACGGAGGTTGCTCAGCGGACCGAATTGACCAAGTCTTGGCGCCCTATGCTGAGCTTAATTATCAAAAGCATCTCAAGGATGCAGAGCAATGGGTTTTGCCGGATAAGCAGGAAGAGTACGCCTGGGCGAAAACCAAGAAAGACATCTACGATGCCATGCAGTCGCTGGAGTATGAGATTAATACTCTCTTTACCTCTAATGGTCAGACTCCTTTTACTTCGCTGGGCTTTGGTCTGGGCACCAATCGTTTTGAGCGGGAAATTCAGAAGGCCATTCTCAATATCCGTATCAAGGGACTGGGAAGTGAGCACCGAACAGCAATTTTCCCTAAGCTGATTTTCACCCTTAAGCGTGGGCTCAATCTTGAGCCGGGAACGCCTAACTACGACATCAAAGAACTGGCTCTGGAGTGTGCCACTAAGCGCATGTATCCAGATGTGCTTTCCTATGACAAGATTATCGACTTGACTGGATCGTTCAAGGTACCGATGGGCTGCCGTTCTTTCCTGCAAGGCTGGAAGGATGAAAATGGTCAGGAAGTCAACTCCGGCCGTATGAATCTAGGTGTCGTTACTGTCAATCTGCCGCGGATTGCGCTTGAATCCGAGGGGGATCTGGATAAATTCTGGGAACTCTTTAATGAGCGGATGAATATCGCTGAGGACGCTTTGGTCTACCGAGTGGAGCGGACCAAGGAAGCCAGTCCAGCCAATGCACCGATTCTTTATCAGTATGGGGCTTTTGGCCAACGCTTGGGCAAGTATGATCAGGTAGACCAGCTCTTTACTCACCGTCGTGCAACGGTTTCCCTAGGCTATATCGGTCTCTATGAAGTGGCAGCAGTCTTTTACGGCGGTAATTGGGAGACCAATCCTGAAGCCAAGGACTTTACGGTTGCTATTGTCAAAGATATGAAGCGTAGGGTACAAGAGTGGTCAGATCAGTATGACTATCATTTCTCTGTCTACTCGACGCCATCTGAAAGTCTGACCGACCGCTTCTGCCGTTTGGATACAGAGAAGTTTGGGGTTGTTTCAGATATTACCGACAAGGAATACTATACTAACTCCTTCCACTACGATGTGCGCAAGAATCCAACGCCTTTTGAAAAGCTGGACTTTGAGAAGATTTATCCTGAAGTGGGAGCCTCAGGCGGCTTTATCCACTACTGTGAATATCCTGTTCTCCAGCAAAATCCCAAGGCTCTGGAAGCAGTTTGGGACTATGCCTATGATCGAGTCGGCTATCTGGGAACCAATACACCGATTGACCGCTGTTACAAGTGTAACTTTGAGGGAGATTTTACGCCGACCGAGCGGGGCTTCACCTGTCCAAACTGCGGCAACAACGATCCCAAGACGGTTGATGTGGTCAAGCGGACCTGCGGCTACTTAGGAAATCCGCAAGCCCGCCCAATGGTCAATGGCCGTCACAAGGAAATATCAGCTCGGGTCAAGCACATGAATGGCTCGACTATTAAGTACGAAGGAAATTAAGATGGGAAAGTATCAATTGGACGACAAAGGAAAGGCTCAGGTGCAGCGTTTCCATGAAAAACATTCGCAGGGCGGCAACGGTAAGAAAGAGCGATTAGCCAAACTGCGTCAGCAATTTTTAGAAAAGAACACAAAACAATAGAAGTCAGAGTGGGGCGCAAGGCGGTCTCACTCTCTTCGTATCAGGAGGAAGTATGGAACTGAGACGACCGAAGCTAGAAGACAAGGAAAAGATTTTAGAGATGCTGGCTGACTTTGAAGCAGCTGGCAGCCGACAGGATGGCTTCTTTGGCGGAGCGGATTTTGTCTATGAGGACTGGCTGGAGACGATTCAGCTAGCTGAGGCAGGTCTAGGCTTGCCGCAAGGTTTTGTGCCCTACATCCAACTAATCTCTTTTGCAGCGGATGGTCAGGCTGTGGGCTTTCTCAATCTGCGCTTGCGGCTCAATGGCTACTTGTTCCAAGAAGGCGGGCATATCGGCTATAGTATCCGTCCGTCTGCGCGTGGGAAAGGATTGGCCAAAGATCAGCTGCGACAAGGCTTGCAAGTAGCCAAAAGTAAAAATATTAAACGAGTCCTATTGACTTGCGATGGTGACAATGGAGCCAGTCGAGCAGTGATTCTGGCTAATGGCGGAGCTTTAGAGGATATTCGAGGCGGGAAAGAGCGTTATTGGATTGATATAGATTGAGGAAAGCCTATGAAGTTACGACGACCAACTTTGGAAGATAAAGACGCGATTTTAGAGATGATTGCGGAGTTCGATGCAGCAAAATCCTATATGCACGGTGGCATGGGCTCCACTTGGAAGCGAGCAAAGGATTATGAGGATTGGTTACAAATGGTGAGACGACAGGAAGATGTGGCAAACTTGCCAGCAGGTTGGGTTCCTGCCATTCAATTTTTATCCTTTGATGAGACTGGCTTGCCTCTGGGCTTTTTAGCCCTGCGCCTATCCTTGAATGACAAATTATTTGTAGAGGGTGGGCATATTGGCTATTCTATTCGGCCCAGTCAACGCAGGAAGGGATTGGCTAAGTTGCAGCTAGAGTTAGGGCTGGCAGAGGCTAGAAAGCAAGGACTAGAACGAGTGCTGATTACCTGCGATGAAGACAACGAAGCCAGCCGACGCACGATTCTCTCCGCTGGCGGTGTTTACGAAAATACAATCGACAGAAGTCAGCGTTACTGGATTGATGTCAATTAAGGAGGGAACATGGAGCTAAGAAGACCAACTTTGGAAGATAAAGATGCAATTTTAGAGATGATTGCTGAGTTCGATGCAGCAAAATCCTATATGCACGGTGGTATGGGCTCCGCTTGGAAGCAAGCAAAGGATTATGAGGATTGGTTAAAGATTGTAGAGCAGCAGGAGGATGCGACCAATTTGCCAGCAGGCTGGGTTCCTGCAATCAAATTTTTATCCTTTGATGAGACTGGCTTGCCTCTGGGGTTTTTAGCCCTACGCCTATCCTTAAATGAGAAATTATTTGTGGAGGGTGGGCATATTGGCTATTCTATCCGGCCCAGTCAACGCAGGAAGGGCCTGGCTAAGTTGCAGCTAGAGCTAGGACTAGCAGAGGCTCGAAAGCAAGGACTAGAACGAGTGCTGATTACCTGCGATGAAGACAACGAAGCCAGTCGACGCACGATTCTCTCTGCTGGCGGTGTTTACGAAAATACAATCGACAGAAGTCAGCGCTACTGGATTGATTTGGAGGATGAAGATGAACAATCCCAAACCTCAAGAATGGAAAAGTGAGGAGCTGAGCAAGGGGCGAATCATTGACTATAAGGCCTTTAACTTTGTGGATGGCGAAGGTGTCCGTAACTCCCTCTATGTCAGCGGCTGTATGTTTCACTGTGAGGGCTGCTATAATGCAGCAACTTGGTCCTTCAACGCTGGCATTCCTTATACCCAAGAGTTGGAGGAGCAGATTATGAAAGACTTGGCGGAGCCCTATGTGCAGGGGCTGACCCTCCTAGGCGGCGAGCCTTTTCTCAATACAGGTATTCTCCTGCCCTTGGTCAAGCGGATTCGGAGAGAGCTACCGGACAAGGACATTTGGTCCTGGACGGGTTACACCTGGGAGGAGATGATGCTGGAAACGGAGGATAAGCTGGAGCTGCTGAGTTTGATTGATATTCTGGTGGACGGCCGTTTTGACCTTACCAAGAAGAATCTCATGCTGCAGTTTCGCGGTTCTTCTAATCAGCGCATTATTGATGTCCAGAAGTCCCTTCAGTCAGGCCAGGTAGTCATCTGGGAGAAGCTCAATGATGGCTTGCAGGCCTATGAGCAAGTTGACAGAGATAAGATGCTTTAAAAAACAAGCAAAATACTGATATAAAAGAGGGTTCACCTCTTTTTCTGTTGCCAAAAACAGTATAAAATATCGGTTTTTCGAGAATGAAGAAGGAATTTACTGAAAATTAATACAGACTGTCCTTTTTTGTCAACAAAATTTGAAAAAAACTAAAATATTTTTAAATATTTTAGTGTATCATAATGCATTTATGATATAATAAAATGTATTTATATCTCAGGGGAGAAAAAGGGAGAATTATGAATCATCATAGGAGAAATGTGCCTGCTTCTAAAAAGGGGAAGAAGCTTAGGCTCTTTAATGCAGCTTTACTGACATTGGTAAGCTTGGTTTCAGGTTTGCTGGTTTTTTCTATATTTAAAAATAATGTTCTGGCGTTTCATCACCTGAACCTTGTTTTGTCTGCTTTTTTGGCGGCTGTTATTTTACTGGCAGCCTTCTTTATATGGAAAAATAAGTTCAAAGTTCTGACCACGGTGCTTTTGTTTGTGACCTTGCTGGTATCTTCAGGAGCCATGTACGGGGTCAAGGAATTGATGGACTTATCTAGAGGTGTGAACTCCACTTCAAATTACTCTGAAATTGAAATGGCCGTTTATGTCCGGGCGGACAGCGATAAATCAGATGTGACTCAGCTGCAGAAGCTGACAGCTCCGACTGAAAATGGAGACAAGGACAATGTAACGGCTCTTCTGGACCACATCAAGAAGACTAAAAAGACAGAGCTCACAGTGGAAAACAGCTCTTCATATATTGCAGCCTACAAGGCCCTCATCAATCAAGAGGCGGAAGCTATTGCCCTCAATAGTTCATTTGGAGATATGCTGGCTTCTCACGATGCTGATTATGCTTCAAAGATAAAGAAAATCTATACTTATAAAATCACCCGTCAAGTAGAGACAGGCAAGCGCAGGGATGATGCCAATGCGGATGTCTTCAATATCTATGTCAGCGGTATTGACACTTATGGGTCTATCTCATCTGTCTCACGCTCAGATGTCAATATCATCATGACGGTCAATCGCAAGACCAAGAAAGTCCTCTTGACTACAACTCCTCGTGATTCTTATGTGGCGATTGCAGATGGAGGGGCTGGGCAGATGGACAAGCTGACCCATGCAGGGATTTATGGAGTAGATGCTTCTGTCCACACGCTGGAAAATCTTTACGGGATTCGCATTGACTACTATGTTCGTCTGAACTTCACTTCCTTCCTCAAGCTAGTAGACCTGCTGGGTGGGATTGATGTTGAAAATGACCAAGAATTTACCAGCCGACATGGTAATCATCATTTCCCAGTAGGGAAAGTCCATATGAACTCAGATCAGGCATTAGGCTTTGTTCGCGAGCGTTACTCCCTTCAGGGTGGTGACAATGACCGCGGAAAAAATCAAGAAAAGGTTATCGAAGCAGTCATTAAAAAGCTGACTTCAACCAGTGCTTTGAAGAACTACAACGAGATTATTTCCGGCTTGCAGGACTCTATCCAGACTAACATGGAGTTGCCTGTTCTTATGAATCTGGTCAATACCCAGCTGGAGTCAGGGGGAAGCTATCAAGTTCAGTCACAAGCCATCAGCGGAAACGGACGCATGGATTTACCATCCTATGCTATGCCAGATTCTAATCTCTACATGATGGAAATCCAACCGGAAAGCCTTGATAATGCTAAGGCAGCGATTCAGCAGGTAATGGAAGGGAAAACACCATGATTGATATCCATTCTCATATTATATTTGATGTGGACGATGGCCCTAAGAATTTTGAGGATTCCAAAAAACTGCTGGAAGAAAGTTATCGACAGGGAGTTCGGACCATCATCTCTACTTCTCATCGCAGAAAGGGTATGTTTGAAACGCCTGAAGAGACCATTAGCGCTAATTTTAAAATGGTAAAAGAACTGGCAGAGCTTGTAGCGCCTGACTTGACGGTTCTCTATGGGGCAGAGGTTTACTACACTAGCGATGTGGCGGATAAGTTGGAAAAGGGGATTTTCCCCAGTCTAGCTGGTACACGCTATGTGTTGATTGAGTTTAGCATGGCGACGCCCTATAAGGACATTCATAAAGGCTTGGCTCAGATTCTGCGCTTAGGTCTAACACCGGTCGTGGCTCATATCGAGCGCTATCACTGCCTGGAAAATGATGAAAAGAAGGTGCAGGAACTCATTAATATGGGCTGCTATACTCAAATTAATAGCTCCAGTGTTCTAAAACCTAAGCTGCTTGGAGACTCGCATAAATTTATGAAAAAACGGGCTCAATTCTTTTTGGAAAAGGACTTGGTCCACTTTGTTGCCAGCGACATGCACAATCTAAGTCAGAGACCGCCCTTTATGAAGGAGGCCTTTGACATCGTCGCTAAGAAATACGGTTCCCGCCGGGCAGAAGCCCTCTTTGGCGGCAACCAAGCCTTATTATTGAAAAATGAATTGATTTAGGGGAAAAATGGAAAAACAAGAAAAGCAAATCGTAGAAATCGATATTTTGTCCTTGCTGAGAGCCTTATGGCTGAAGAAATTTACCATTGTATTGGGAGCGGTGCTCTTTTCTTTACTGGCTTTTGGCTACAGCGTCTTTATTGCTAAGAAAATGTATCAGAGCACCACACGCATCTATGTGGTTAGCCGTCAGAATGAAACGCAGGCAGCTTTGACTAATCAGGACCTGCAGGCGGGTTCATACCTCGTTAAGGACTTTAAGGAAATCATTCTTTCACAGGCGGTTCTATCACAGGCAATTAGTGAGTTGAAACTGCAAACGTCACCAAGAGAGCTGACACGTCACATCACCGTTTCCGTTCCGGCGGATACTCGTATCGTTTCGATTACAGTTAAGGATGACAATCCAGAGGAAGCGGCTCGCATTGCTAATGCCTTTCGTAATATCGCCGCTGAGAAAATTATCGAGGTGACAAAAGTTTCTGATGTGACAACTTTGGAAGAAGCAACAGTCCCAGCAGAGCCTTCTTCACCAAATATTCGGCGTAATGTTATCTTAGGATTTTTAGGGGGCAGCGTCCTGATGTCGATCTTTATCATCGCTGTAGAAATCCTGGATGATCGGGTGAAGAAGCCAGAGGACATTGAAGAAGTCATGGGCTTGACGCTGTTGGGCGTTATCCCAGATATGAACAGAATGTAAGGGAGAGAAAATGGCAACCTTAGAATTAGTTAGGAAAAAAAGGAATCTTGTCAAACTAACCGAGGAATACTATAACGCTCTGAGTACTAATGTACAGCTGAGCGGCGCCAATATCAAGATGGTCGAAATAAGCTCGGTGACGGCAAATGAAGGAAAGTCTACAACCTCAGTGAATCTCGCGGCCGCCTTTGCCAGAGCTGGTCATAAGACCTTGATGATCGATGCGGATATCCGCAACTCAGTCATGTCCGGTGTGTTTAGCAGTCAGAGAAAAGTATCAGGACTGACGGACTATCTGTCAGGACAGGCTGCCCTGCATGAAGTCATCAACGATACAGATCTGGACAACCTAGATGTGATCTTATCTGGTCCAGTATCACCTAATCCGACGGGGCTTTTGCAAAGCAAGCAGTTTGAAGCGCTTTTGACTGACCTGCGTGTCCGCTATGACTATATCATTGTGGATACTTCACCGATTGGTCTGGTCATTGATGCAGCCATCATTGCTCAGAAATGCGATGCTAGCTTCTTGGTGACACAAGCAGGACATATCAAACGAAAAGCAGTCATGAAAGCTAAAGAGCAGTTGGAGCAAACGGGAACTCCTTTTTTGGGTGTTGTCCTCAATAAATATAACATTGATTTGGAGCGCTATGGTGCCTACGGAACTTATGGGGGATATGGCAGCTATGGCAATTATGGGAAATAGGGAATAAAGAGTTTTAGGATAATTGGGAGATTAGGAACATGACAAGAGCGAGAAAAAGAGTCATCTTAATTATTGTTGATATTATTTTGCTCAGTATAAGTCAGGGGATTTCAAAATTCTTCTTAGCAAAATATGTCGGGATAACGGATTTGTCTTTTATCTCTATTTTAATGGGGATTATTGTACTATATTTGACATTTGCAACACTGTCGAATGTCTTTTCTACCATTACAAGGTATACAGATTACAAAACAATGTTTCGAGTTGGGGGCTCAATTTTGGGAGCTTACTCGATTGTATACATTGTAGAGAAAATTTTTTATGAATCCACAAACAGTAGATATATTGTCCTTTCTATGCTACTATCGTTTTTGTTGGTTATTGCTTCAAGGCTGACTTGGCGGGAGATTCATGAATTCGTGCAGCATCCTTCAGCTTTACTGGGTAAGAAAGTAGATGGGACGAAGACCCTTGTTGTTGGTTCAGGGGATGGTGCCAGTCTCTTTATCAAGACAGCCCAGCAAAAATCAAAAGATTTAAAAATAGTTGCGATTGTAGATGATGATAAGAACAAGCAAAATACGTATCTTCATGGAGTAAAAGTTGTAGGAACAACTGAGCAGATACCTGAAATTGTAGGGAATTATGAAGTTGAACAAATTGTCATTGCCATTCCTTCGTTGGCTCCGGATGATTACGAACGAATCGTAGAGTACTGCCAACAGACGGAGGTCAAGGTCAATGCCATGCCTAAGTATGAACAGGTGATTACGGGGAAACTATCTGTCAGCAAACTTCAGGAAATTGATATTGCAGATCTGTTAGGGCGTAAAGAAGTTAAGCTGGATCAGCAAAGTTTGAAGTCCAATATTAAATGCAAGACAGTTCTTGTTACGGGGGCCGGTGGCTCTATCGGCTCGGAACTTTGCCGTCAGATTGCTCAATTCTGCCCAGCTAGGCTCCTGCTTCTAGGTCATGGAGAAAATTCAATTTATTTGATTCACAAGGAGCTGTCAAGCCGTTATAAAGATGATATTGAGTTGATTCCAATCATTGCAGATATTCAAGATAGAGAGAGAATTTTCCATATTATGGAAACCTATCGTCCTGATCGAGTGTATCATGCAGCAGCTCATAAGCATGTTCCCTTGATGGAGTACAATCCGACAGAAGCTGTCAAAAACAATATCTACGGCACGCGAAATGTAGCAGAAGCAGCAAAGGCTGCTGGTGTCGCGAAATTTGTCATGATTTCTACAGATAAGGCGGTCAACCCGCCTAATGTTATGGGGGCAACTAAACGTGTAGCAGAAATGGTCGTAACCAGTTTAAATGAAGAAGGAAAGACTCTTTTCTCAGCTGTCCGCTTTGGGAATGTTTTGGGCAGTCGAGGTAGTGTTGTTCCTTTGTTCAAGGAGCAGATTGCCAAGGGAGGTCCAATCACCGTGACGGACTTTCGAATGACACGCTATTTCATGACGATACCAGAAGCCAGCCGCTTGGTGATTCAGGCTGGAGCCTTGATGCAAGGAGGAGAGGTTTTTGTCTTGGATATGGGCGAGCCTGTGAAAATTTTGGACCTGGCTAAAAAGATGATTACGCTCAGCGGCCATACTGAAGAGGAGATTCAGATTCAGGAAGCAGGCATTCGACCGGGCGAAAAGCTATATGAAGAGCTCTTGTCTGCCAAGGAAAAGGTCAATGATCAAGTCTATGAAAAGATTTTTGTAGGAAATGTTCAGTCGCTGCCCAAGACCGAGGTTGATTCCTATGTGGACTCTCTTCTGTCTCTTGGTGCAAATGACCTCAAGGACAGCTTGGTAAAGTTTGCACAGCAATAAGTTTTTAGGATAATCATGTATAAATTTTTTAAACGAACATTAGATATAGTCTTGTCATTCTTAGGAATGATTGTCTTATCACCGTTTTTTCTGCTTCTAGTACTCGCTATTAAATTGGATTCTAAAGGACCAGTTTTGTTCAAACAGAAGCGGGTCGGTCTGCATAAGAAACACTTCTATATTTTGAAATTCAGAACGATGCGAATTGATACACCTAAGGATACCCCAACTCATTTACTGGAAAATCCTGAGCAATGGATTACAAAGGTTGGGAAGTTTCTTAGGAAGACGTCTCTGGATGAGTTGCCTCAGATTTGGAATATTTTTGTCGGTGACATGAGTATCATAGGTCCAAGACCGGCTCTTTGGAATCAGTATGATTTGATTGAAGAGCGAGACCGCTATGGAGCTAATGATGTTTTGCCAGGTCTGACAGGATGGGCTCAGATTCACGGGCGAGATGAGTTGCCGATTGCTAAGAAAGCTGAATTGGACGGCTACTACGTCCAGCATTTGTCTTTTGGATTGGATGTCCGCTGTTTTTTTGGCACCATTAAGAGTGTTGCTAAGAGCGAAGGCGTTGTCGAAGGCGGCACGGGAAATATGGAAAAGAAAGATTAAAGGCTGATGAAAAGAATATTAATTACAGGAGAGGGTAGCTATATCGGCCGGAGCTTTAAGATGTATGTTTCTTCACGGGAGGATGTCCAGGTTGATGAGTTGGACGTCCGCGGAGAAGCCTGGAAGGAGAAAGATTTTTCGTCTTTTGATGTAATTTTGCATTTGGCGGCGATTGTCCATATCTCCAACCCATCAAAAGAGATGGAGTCGGTATATAATCAAGTCAATACTCAGCTACCTTATGAATTGGCTCAAAAAGCTAAAGGCGAAGGTGTCAAACAGTTTATCTTTATGAGCAGCATGAGTGTCTACGGAGAAGTTTTGGGAGACCGGGTTATCACAAAAGACACGCAAGAAGGTCCTAATTCTTTTTATGGCAAAAGCAAACTAGCTGCTGAGCAACTTCTGGCGGAATTGGAGAGCGAAGATTTCAAATTGGCAGTTTTACGGCCGCCCATGGTTTATGGTCATCAAGCTAAGGGAAACTATAAGCGACTGTCAAAGTTGGCTCAGAAACTACCAGTCTTCCCTTTGGTTCAGAATGAACGTAGTATGATTTATATTGATAACCTTTGTGAGTTTATCAGGCTGATTGTTCAGAATCAAGACAGCGGTGTTTTCTATCCTCAAAATCAGGACTATGTCAATACCTCTCAGCTAGTCAGAGAAATAAAAAGGGCTCATGGCCAGAGAGTAGTCTTGCTGCCTGCATTTAACTGGATTTTAAAAGGACTGTCCCGCCATGTTTCGACTCTGAATAAGCTATTTTCAGATTTAACTTATGAAAAAGATATGTCTAGCTATCCTCAGTCTTATCAGGTGGCAGATTTTAGGAGGTCTATTGAGAGGACGGAGAAGGGAAATTAGTTTAGGATGATTGGGGGGATTGTTAGTGAAGTTTTCGGTATTGATGTCTGTCTATCAGAAAGAGAATCCGGATTTCTTAAGGAAGAGTCTAAATAGCGTTCTTATAGAGCAGAGCCGCAAGCCAGAAGAGCTTGTCCTTGTAGAGGATGGGCCGCTGACAGAAGAGCTGTATCAGACGATTCAAGATTTCCAGGGAACATTTCCAGAGATGAAAGTTCTGCCTTTAAAGGAAAATGTCGGATTGGGAGAAGCTTTGCATCGGGGAGTTGAGGCTTGCTCTTATGACTGGATTGCTAGAATGGATTCAGACGACATTGCGACACCGGACCGTTTTCAGCAACAAGTGGACTATATTGAGCAGCATCCGCAGTTAGATGTTCTGGGTGGCAATATCATAGAATTTGACGCGGAACCAGATCAAATAGTGGCAGAGAAACAAATGCCGCTTTCTCATGAAGAGATTATCAAAAGGTTGCAGCGGAGAAATCCTTTCTGTCACATGACGGTATTTTTCAAGAAATCATCTGTTTTAAAAGCAGGCAATTACAAGCCCCTGCCTTTAGTGGAAGACTATTATCTTTGGGCGAGAATGGCTGCTCAGGGATGTCGTTTCGCTAATATTAATCGGGTCTTGGTTTATGCTCGTGTCGGAAATGGCATGCATACGAGAAGAAGCCAGACAAATCAGATTGCCAGCTGGAAAGTAGTCAATACTTTTTTGCTGTCACATGGTATGTTGAACCGAGGACAATATTATCAAAATATGTTGATGATTCGTGCTTTTGTGGGAACGCCTATTTGGATAAAAGCGTTTATTTATAAGTATCTGCTTAGAAGAAAGTAATCTTCTTCACAGACAGAGCAGTCTAGCTTAGACAGGGAGAAAGCTAAAAGTTAGGGGGATATAGGATGAAAAGTTTAGGAAGGAGGGAGAAATGATTTCTGTCGTGATGGCGACCTATAATGGGGCGGATTTTATTTTGGAGCAACTAGACTCTATCCGCACTCAAAAGCTGAAGCCTGATCAGGTCATTATCTGTGATGACTGTTCGACAGATCAGACAGTGGTGCTAATCAGGGACTACATCACCAAGCACCAACTGACTGATTGGCAGCTAATTGAAAATCAGGAAAATTTGGGTCATTATCGAACTTTTATAAAATTAGCGAGTTTGGCTGAGCATGATATTGTTTTTTTCGCTGATCAGGATGATAAATGGCTGCCTGATAAAACAGCTGCCTTGCAGAAAGTACTGTTAGAAACAGACGCTGCTATGGTGTATGGCCAGTCTTACTTGATTGATCAAAAAGGTCAGGTCATCAAGGAACCTAAGGTTTCAGGAGAATGTCGAGAAAGAAATCTAGCTTGGCTTCTGAAAAATTGGCCGTCAGGTTATCAGACAGCTTTTAGAAAGTCGGTACTGACTGATATTTTAGAGCAACAGTATACGGATTATCCTGGATTTGACTATCATGATGTTTTATTTGGTATGCTGGCTCCATTGTATGGAAAAGTTGTTTGCTTGGACAATCTTCTAGATCAGCATCGCATTCATCAGGCGAATGTAACCCAGTCTGCGTCGTCGCTCAGTTTTAATAAAACAAGGTTATCTAGGATTAACTATTTACAGAAGGTCATCAGTCGCTATGAGTCCGTGCAAAAAATCGCAGAAGAGCGCCAGATTTCTGAGGCGGATCATCGCCAGCTTGCTAGGGCTTTGGCCTTGACCAATCTTAGACTGAAATTATTACAGTCTAGAAATCCATTTTGGGCTTTGGGCCTGATGTTTCAAATAAGGGAGTATCGAACAATAAAAGATTTCATCAGTGATTTGGTATACACCTATTCACTGAATGGAGTTGCTAGGAGATTATTGAAAAAGTTTGGGAGGTAAGAAAAATGAGAGGAACCAGTAAGATTGAATGGGAGTTGGCTTTGGGAGAACGCTTCAGCCCCATGTATCAGAAAATTACGAATGATAAATTAAAGGTTTTACAAAAAGCCTATTTACAAATGTATAAAAAATTTGATGCAGAGTGTCGTCGGCATCATATTCATTCCTACATGGTTGCAGGGACCTTGATTGGTTCTTTGCGACATGGGGGCTATATCCCTTGGGACGATGATATCGACTTGGTGATGTTCCGAGAGGACTACAATCGTCTGCAGGAAATCTTTGCGGACAGCGAGGACTTCGAGCTAATCTCTCCTGCGGATGCGACAGATAGTGTCTTTAAGGTTCTAAAGCTGCAGAGCAAGTCACTGACCTACTATGATGTTTTAGGAGAAGGTTTCAGTAAAAAGAAACATCTTTATCTTGATATGCTGCCAATTGACTTTGTCCCAGAGAATAACATGCTTCGCAAGCTCAAGGGTCTTCTATTCAGAGCCTTGGATTTGTCACACAATAGCTCACGCTGCTATACGAAGTTTACTCCGCATCTGACCTATATGGCTAAAGAATCTAAAGAACTTAGACAAAATCTTTGGGTTAGAAGACTGATAGGCTTCCCTTCTTTTATCATGGGGCCGGCTAATATGTATAAGTTGATGGAAAAACTCATCCAGTCTAATAAGAAGACTTCAAAAATAACAATTGCTTATGGTGTAAAAGGCTATTTGGGAGAGACTATCGACTATGAAAGTTTCTATCCAGCTAAGAAGTATTCCTTTGAAGGCTATGAGTTCGATGGACCTAATGATGCGGACAAGTATCTGACCAATCGCTACGGTGATTACATGACACCGCCTGAAAAAAAAGAACAGACAGAACGTCATGTCAGACTGAGAGATAATTGGGTTGAATTAATAGAAGGAAGATAATGGTTTTTTTACTAATTTTGGGTGGCCTTTTCCTCTTGTTTTTGACAATCAAAACAGTAGGAAGAGACTATGCTAACCCGGCTTTTATATACTTGGCAATATGGTTGATAGCAAGCATTTTTACTGCATTTTATTCATCCAAATGGGGAGAGGGACTTTCTCTGATAACGGTCACTGTTATCTTTGTTGGAAATGCCATTTTTTTAATGGGAGTCCTCTTGTCATCGAATTTGTTTGCTGAGAGAAAGTTGGACGCCAAACCTAGTCAAATAAAGGTGAGTAATTTTTTCATTATTTTAGTTCTCTTGTTTTTGGCTTATGCGGTCAGGTTTATTTATTCCGATTTGCTTTACTTGGCGGCGCAGAGCAAGCAGGTACCTGGGGGATTGTTTAAAACCATTGAATTGGCTCGGCATATGACTACAAATTATGATTTCTCTCTTAGTCGTCTTAGCCTCAATTTGTTGCGGGTTAACTTTTCCTTAGGAATTGTTTTCTTCTACTTCTTTTGCGAGTCTCTTTTTTCAGGAAAAGATGGCATTTTTTACAAGGGCAAGTTACTGCTGGTTAGTCTGATTTCTTTAGGTGTTTCCCTCTTGTCTACTGGGCGTACGGAGTTGCTGGGCTTGGTTGCAGGCTATGCTATTGTGTATATGTTGTTTTTCTCGAAGTATTATTCGTGGAGAGACAGCAGGTATGGTGTGAAGCTTTTTCGATCTTTGCTGATAATTGGCTTTGTATTCCTTGTCTTATTCATGGCAGTTGGAACCTTTGTTCTCAATCGAGTGGATAGTCGGGCAGAGTTCGGAATTTTGGATAATTTGGTTAAATATATGGGTTCACCCATTCAGGCTTTAGACTATTATCTGAAAAATCCTACTCTTTATAGCGATAATCAAGTCTTTGGAGAAAATACTCTTATTGCTATCTATGGAACATTGAAATCCCTCGGTCTGTCTAGCCATGAGTTGACACCTTTCCTGCCTGTTGTTCATTTTAACGATGATAAAACCAATGTTTACACAATTTATTACTACTTTATTAAGGATTTTGGCTATTTCTCAGTCCTTATCTTTCAGCTTTTATATGGCTTCTTTTACGGAAGTTTCTACTATTCTATCAAAAAACGCTATTTCACCCCGCTAAAGGTTATTGTTTTCGCTTTATTTGCGTATCCTTTGGTCATTTCATTCTTTCAGGAAACGTTGCTGTCATTGCTGACAACCCATATTAATCGGATTATCTATGCTTTTGTGATTTATATGGCAGCTGATTTACTGAGTAGAGTACGATTTACAAGGAGAGGAAGGAAAGTATCGGTATGACGACATCAGCTCTGATATTCGCAGGCGGCACAGGCAGCCGCATGAATACCAAGACCTTACCCAAGCAGTTTTTAGAGTTGCACGGTAAGCCTATTATTATTCATACGATTGAGCACTTTGAAGACCATCCGGCAGTATCGGACATTGTGGTTGTCTGTGTAGACGGCTGGCTGGATTATTGCAGAGATTTATTAGCTCGATTCAATATTAAAAAAGTCAGTCAAGTGGTTCCTGGTGGAGAGACTGGACAAATGTCTATTTTTAATGGTCTATCTGTCTTATGGGAAAAGTACAAGAACGATGACGACTATGTGTTGATTCATGATGGTGTTCGCCCCTTGATTGACGGGGGAATCATTTCTAAAAATATTGAGGCGGCCAAAAAGTATGGGGCAGCTATTACGGTTAAGCCGGTTATCGAAACGGTTATTCAGGTCGATGAGGCGGATGTTATTAATCAGGTTATCGAGCGTTCCACTTGTCAGACAGCTGTCGCCCCTCAAACCTTTGCACTTTCAAAGATTCACTCCCTGCATTTAAAAGCTCAGGCAGAGAATCAGTTTGATATGACGGATTCTGCGACACTGGCTCGTTATTTTGGACTCCCTCTGCATACAGTCATGGGGGGCAGCGAAAATATCAAAATTACGACTCCCTCTGATTTTTATATTTTTAGAGCGATTTACGAAGCGCGTGAAAATGCACAAATTTTTG
Organism: Streptococcus sanguinis; assembly: GCF_003943735.1. Lineage (GTDB taxonomy): Bacteria > Bacillota > Bacilli > Lactobacillales > Streptococcaceae > Streptococcus > Streptococcus sanguinis_E. The sequence continues at coordinate 127,072 of NZ_RJMV01000002.1, forward strand.
GTTGATATGGGAAATAATACAATTTTACAAAAGGATATGGAAGACCTAGCTACTGTCAGTCCTATTCTTAGAGAACTGAGAAATGTTACAGTCTTGGTAACCGGAGCAACAGGACTTATAGGCAGACACTGTATTTCCGCTTTGATGGCTTTAAACGATTTGTACGATGCCAATATCAGAGTAGTGGCCTTGGCGCGAAATCAGAAAAAAGCGGAAGAACTATTTCAGGATTTTTTACATAGTGAGAATCTGCAGCTAGTGTATGCTGACTTGCTGTCAGATTGGCAGATAGAGGAGGATTTGGATTATATTATCCATGGAGCCAGTGCGACGGACTCCTCTTTTTTCGTTGAGCATCCTGTGGAGACAATTGATCTAGCCGTAAATGGAACGAAAAAACTGCTGGAGCTGGCTAAAAATAAGCAGATTCGCAGTATGGTCTATCTCTCTTCTCTGGAAGTCTATGGAACGACAAATCCGGAAGCTTCCAGCATTAGCGAGAAAGATTACGGTTATTTGGATCCAACCAGTGTGCGTAGCAGTTATTCGGAAAGCAAGCGCATGGCAGAGTCCTTATGTGTAGGCTATTGTCATCAGTATCAGGTGCCGGTTAGGATGACTCGTTTGTCACAGACTTTTGGCCCAGGTGTGAGCTATGAAGACAACAGAGTTTTTGCACAGTTTGCGCGGGCTGTCCTTGAAAAGAGAGATATTATCCTCCGAACTAAAGGGGAGACTGTTCGAAACTACTGCTATACCAAAGATGCTATTGAAGCCATATTTTACATTCTGCTGAAAGGCCAAGCAGGTCAAGCTTATAATGTCGCCAATAAAGAGACGGCTATTTCCATTCGTGAGATGGCGGAAATGGTTATTGAGCTAAGTGGTAGCAATGAAACGAAGTTAGTTTTTGATTTGGCAGAAGATGTGGAAAAGCTAGGCTATAATCCGACAGTTAAGATTCGTCTTAATACGGACAAGCTTGAGAATTTAGGCTGGCAAGCTCATACTGATTTAGAAACCATGTTTTTACGGTTAATTGAGAGCATGGCGTCAGATAGGAAGAAATAGGAGGATAAATTTGTCTGGTGGATTTAAAAAAATAATAGCTAATTTTTCCTATGTCGTCTTGTCCAATTTGTTGACAGTAATAGTTTCTTCTCTGGTTGTCTTGATTTTGCCTAAGATTATGGGTGTAGAGGAGTATGGCTACTGGCAACTCTATATTTTTTATTTATCTTATGCCGGTTTTGTTCATCTGGGTTGGGTGGACGGAATCTACCTGCGCTACGGTGGTTTGGAGTATGATGATCTGGATAAAGAAAAGTTTTTCTCTCAGTTTCTCATGCTTTTGATCTATCTGACAGGGATTGGAATTTTATTTTTCTTAGGGATTTCTTCCTTCATTAGAGATGAGAGCAGTCGGTTTGTTTTTATACTTTTGGTTTATACCATGTTGGTCACCAATCTGCGCTTTCTCTTTGTTTACGTTTTGCAGATGACTAATCGACTAAAGGAAAGTTCCTATGTTGTCAGTGGAGACCGACTCCTCTATTTACTGCTTTTACTGGTCTTTATTTTCGTGGGTTTTCGAGATTTCAAGATTATGGTCTATGCAGATTTAATTGGTAGAGTTGTTTCTCTTTTTTATGCCATGTATCTATGCCGAGATATGGCCCTGCGACCTCTCAATCAGTTTAAGCTTGATGTACGGGAAACGGTTTGCAATATTGCTGTCGGTATCAATCTGATGCTATCAAATATAGCCAGTATGCTCATTATCGGTACGGTTCGAATGGGGATTCAAAAGGTATGGAACATTGCTACATTTGGGAAAGTATCCTTGACCCTGAGCATTTCCAATCTGCTTATGACCTTTATCAACGCTATCGGTTTGGTCATCTTTCCGATTTTGAAACGGACGGACGAAAGCAAGTTGCCTAAGATTTACAATCAGTTGCGGAATGTCCTTATGGTTCTTATGTTTGGTGTGCTTTTGCTGTATTATCCTCTAAAAATAGCTTTGGACAGCTGGCTACCGGCTTACAGAGAGTCCTTGATATTTATGGCTCTGGTCTTTCCTATGTCTGTCTACGAGGGCAAGATGGCTCTGCTTATCAATACCTACTTAAAAGCCTTGCGAATGGAGAGGCAGATTTTTAAAGTAAATGTTATTGCCATGCTCTTAAGCTTTGCTACTACCTTGATTTTTGCAGTTTCTTTGCGCAATCTGAATGCTACAGTGCTGTCTATCGTGCTGCTGCTGGCGACTAGGAGTATACTGGCAGAGCTAATCTTAGCCAAGAGGATGCAGATTGAAGTCGTCAAAGATATCTGGGTTGAGTTGCTAATGACGCTTGTATTTATTGCTTCGAATTGGTTTTTATCAGTTTATCTAGCTGCTGCAGCTTACGGATTTGTCTATCTGACCTACAGCATTTACAAATACAAAAGTTTGAAAGGTCTGCTCCAGCAATTGCGGGCTCGTTGATGCTCGGGAAATTATAAATAGTTTAACAATCTAAATGCTAAGCCCTGTCCGGGCTTTTTACGTTTGTAATGTAGCGTTAGCATACAAAATTACTCTGGCTACAATTAGTTTGCTGAACCAGATATTGTATATAGTGGAAATGAAAGACAATTTTTCCAGTAATTTATTGCAGATTATGGTATTTTTTGAGAATAATTAGAAATTAGCTAAAATAATTCCGTTCTTTATGCCTGAGAATATAAATGGTTTTGCAAGTGATTCTACCATGAAGAGATTTCAAAAGGCATCAGGAGAGCAGAGCTATAGGGTAGCAAATTAGGCTAGTTTTTGGTATTTTTAGTAAGTGCAGAATTTGGCGGTCAACTTTGGGAAGAGAAATACCTGTTAGTTGCAATAGTAAAATTAAAGAGAACTTGAGGATTAGCAAGAAGAGGTGTCCTATGAAAAAAATTTTAGTCACAGGCGGAACGGGGTATATAGGAAGTCACACAGTGGTTGAACTAGTCGCCGCGGGCTATGACGCCATTATCGTGGATAACTTTTCGAATAGCTCTCCAGAAGTGCTAGAGCGCTTAGAAACTATCACTGGTGTGAACATCCCGTTTTACAAGGGTTCGATTTCTGATAAAGATATGATGAACCAGATTTTCGAAGACAATCACATTGATGCAGTCATTCATTTAGCAGCCTATAAGTCAGTAGAAGAATCGGTGCGGGAACCACTTAAATATTACGAAAATAATGTCAGTGCTGGTATTTCTCTTCTTGATGTTATGGAAGAGCACAAGGTAGAACATATTATCTTTAGCTCCAGTGCCACGGTCTATGGAATGAATCATTGTTCATCCTTGACAGGAGATTTATCTACTTCAGCGACCAATCCATATGGTTACACCAAGCTGATGATGGAACAGATTTTGACGGATCTCGCTCTTGCACATTCAGATTGGTCTGTAACCAATCTTCGTTACTTCAATCCAATTGGTGCTCACGAGTCTGGTCTGATTGGTGAGGCTCCAAATGGAATTCCTAATAACCTTATGCCTTATATTACTCAGGTTGCGGTCGGTAAATTGCAAGAGCTTAGCGTTTTCGGAAATGATTATGATACGTATGACGGTACAGGAGTGCGGGATTATATCCATGTAGTCGATTTAGCCAAGGGCCATGTTTTAGCCTTGAAACATAATTTAGAAAACAAGGGGGTCGCTGTTTTCAATCTTGGTACAGGGATTGGTTATAGTGTACTGGATATGGTTAAAGCATTTGAAAATGTCAATGGTGTGAAAATTCCTTATACTATAAAGGATAGGCGACCTGGAGATGTGGCGACTTGCTTCGCTGATGCAAGTAAAGCAAATGACATTTTGGGCTGGAAAGCTGAGAAAACTCTCCAAGATATGATGCGAGATTCTTGGAGATGGCAAAGTTCAAATCCTAATGGCTATGAAGGCTAATGTAGAATATCCGCTAGATGAATAAAACTCTTCTGTAATAGTGCAGAAGAGTTTTTCTAGAGAAGAGATATAAGTTTCGTCGGATGAAAAACTTTTCAAAGATTGTCATCAATTGATATGTTTTTTAATGGGCATGTAATCTGGCCTTGATGAGCTGTAATAATAAACATGCTATAATGTCTGCATGAAGACTGAAAACACAACTTTGCACGCTTTCAAGGCCCTAGCTTGCTTTAGTATTGTTTCCTTACACTTTCTGTTGCCGGGGCAATTTGGCGTTTTTTATCAAATTGTGGCCCGCTTTGCAGTTCCCTTTTTCATGATGCTGTCGGGCTATTTTTCCTTTAATATTTCCAGAGATAAGGTCAAGTATCGTCTCAAGCAGATGCTCCTTTTGACAGCTGCCAGTCTGATGTTTTACACGATTGTGCATTTTGTCAATCTAGTGCTGACAAGAGAGTTAACAGAAAAGATGGCAGCTATAGACCTGTCTGATTTTGCAGACTTTTTCCTCTTTAACAGTCCCAGGGACTTGATTGGCTCGGCTGCTACACCGACCTGGTATCTGCTGGCTATTTCCTATATCTACACGCTTTATCTGGTTTTTTATAAGCATTTTCACCGCTTAACTAGCTTTGGTGTGTCTCTGTTCTTGTTGGTTCTGGCCTTTTGTATTGAGTTCAATATTAGTGGCACCCTGTACTATCGAAACTTCCTATTTATGGGCCTTCCCTTTTTCATTCTAGGGATGCAGTTTGCTAAGCATCGGGATCGGATTTTAGCCTACGACTTGTCTTCGGTGAAAAAATGGACTATTGGCTTAGGAATAGCAGGCTTGATTTTAATTGAGTACTATTTTATGGGGACGGAGTACGACCTCTATCCCAGCACTCTTTTTTCATCCAGTGCGATTTTCCTCTATGCGGTCAGAAATGGGAGCGATATTGACATTCCTGTTTTGAACAATATCGCCAAGAGATACGCGACCATGATTTATATCATTCATCCTTTCATTATCTTCATTTTCAGGTCGATAATGCCTCGGAATACTATTTATAGTTTTGGCTTTTTTATCATTTTCTTACTGTCTTATTTGCTGAGCATAGCTTTTCAGAAAGCCATCAGGCCCAAACTTATCAGTGCACTTCCGGCTCAGTGATGTAAGCTGTCATAGCTTATCCTCGCTTTGACTCCAAACTAAAAGCAACAGATGATTTCTGTTGCTTTTCATGGTTTATCTAGGATAAGGTTACAGTCTATCTCTCAGAGTAGAGCTTTTATGATTTCAGACTGCTTAAGACCTTTTCAAAGCTGTCGGAGCGAGCCTCGACAGTGATTTTTTCTAGCGTAAAAGGGTGGGTGAAGGTCAGGCGATGGGCATGGAGCATAAGCCGTCCCTGAGGCTGCGGATGATAGAGGGGGTCGCCGACCAGAGGGTGTCCGTGGTGAGCCAGATGGACACGGATCTGATGGGTGCGGCCAGTCTTGAGTTGGCATTTGACCAAGGCAGACTGTCCAAATTGCTTGAGCCGAGTCACATGAGTTTCTGCGTAGAGTCCTTTCCGGGGGTCAACCAGCCGTTTCCTGCGGTCATGGCGGTCGCGGCCAATCTTGTCTTTATAGATAATCTTTTTGCTTGGGAACTTGCCTTGGACCAGAGCCCAATATTGGCGGCTGATTTCTCGCTTTTCCAGCAGCCGATTGAGGATGGGCAGGACAAAGGGATTCTTGGCAAAGAGGACGGCACCGCTGGTTTCTTTATCTAGCCGGTGAACGACATAGCAGGTCTCGCCGACATAGGCAGAAACATGATTAAGCAGGGCTAGTTCCGTTGGTTCATTAGCATGGGTTTTCATACCCTCAGGTTTATTGACGATAATGAGGTGCTGGTCTTGGTAGAGTTCTTCTACGAGTTCGCCATTTCCAAGCAAGATTGTCTTTTGAGGATAATCCTCTTCATCAAATATCAGGCGGATATCATCTCCAGGTTTGATTACAGTCTGCCAGTTAATGGCTAGGCCGTTGACGGACACATGCTTTTTGGTTCGCAGAAAGTGCCGGATTTTTCGTGGAATGAGAAATTGTTCTTCCAGCAGCTCTTTGACTGTCATAGCGGGCAGTCCATCTGGGATAGTGAGTGTGAATTTCATACATTTATTGTAGCAGAAAGCTTGCTGTTTGGAAATAGGTAGTGTCGGATAAGGCTTGCTGCAGAGGCTTTTAAAAGGCTATTTAATATACCCTTTTTCTTAAAAATAACTAAAAATCAGACGGGAAATAGGGTACTTTCTTGTCTGCACCTAAATAAGGTGATAAAATAAGGTTTATGAAGAATTTAAAAGATTTGTTTGAAAAATTAGTAGATTATTTTACCATACAGAAACCTCAAAAAGAAGCAGCAGAGGAGGTAGAGCTGACAGAAGAGCAGGCTAAGTCTGGTCTCAGCCGTTCGGGCAAGGCCAAAAAGAAACCTCTCTCTCAGCACCCTATCCGCCGTTTTTGGCGCAGGTTTCATCTGACCAAGATATTCCTGATTCTCGGCTTGACCTTTGGTCTTGTAGTCGGTGGCTATCTCTTTTATGTGGCTAAGACGACCAATGTCAAGGATTTGCAGAATGCCCTCAAAGCTACCACGCTCATCTTTGACAAGGATGGCAATGAAGCAGGGAGCCTGTCTGGTCAGAAAGGAACTTATGTCGAGCTGACTGAGATTAGTCAAGACTTGCAAAATGCTGTTATCGCAACAGAGGACCGGACTTTCTATGAGAATGGCGGGATTAACTACAGTCGTTTTATCCTAGCTATCCTGACAGCCGGTCGCTCGGGTGGGGGTTCTACCATTACCCAGCAGTTGGCCAAGAATGCCTATCTGTCTCAGGACCAGACTATCGAGCGGAAGGCCAAGGAATTTTTCCTGGCTCTGGAAATCAATAAGAAATACAGCAAGCAGGAAATCCTGACCATGTACCTCAATAACTCCTATTTTGGAAATGGTGTCTGGGGTGTGGAAGATGCCTCTAAGAAATATTTCGGAGTTTCGGCTAGCCAGCTCAGTCTGGACCAGTCGGCTGTTCTGGCTGGTATGCTCAAGGGACCAGAGATATATAATCCGCTGTATTCGGTTGAAAATGCGACCAATCGCCGTGATACGGTGCTGCAAAATATGGTTGTTGCAGGTTTCATTGATCAGGGGACGGCCGATCAGGCTGCCGCTGTAGGAATCGGTGGTCAGCTGGTTGATGCTTATGCCGGTAAGTCAGAAGACTATCGCTATCCATCCTATTTCGATGCGGTCATCAATGAAGCGGTCAATGACTACGGCTTAACTGAAGAAGAGATTGTTAATAATGGCTACCGCATTTACACTGAGTTGGATCAGAACTACCAAGCCAGCATGCAGGTTATTTACAGCAATGTCTCTCTCTTTCCTGTGGCAGAAGATGGCACTATGGCTGAATCAGGCAGTGTTGCTTTGGATCCAAAAACTGGCGGTGTCCGGGCATTAGTTGGACGAGTCAATAGTGCAGAAGGTTCGACCTTCAGAAGCTTTAATTATGCAACCCAGTCTTCCCGTAGTCCCGGATCTACTATCAAGCCCTTGGTTGCTTACAGTCCGGCCGTTGCTGCTGGTTGGCCGACAGATAAGGAGCTGGATAATACCAGAACCACCTTTGGCGACTATACCATCAACAACTACGGCAATATCCAAAGCTCCCCTAAAGTTCCGATGTATCAAGCCTTGGCAGAATCTCTGAACATTCCAGCTGTTTCAACTGTAGACGAGCTAGGTATTAATAAGGCCTTTGAGTACGGGAAAAAGTTTGGTTTGAATATGGACAAGGTTGATAAGACTTTGGGAGTAGCCCTAGGAAGCGGAGTTACAACCAATCCAATGCAGATGGCTCAGGCCTACTCAGTCTTTGCCAACGGCGGGGTGATGAATGATGCCCATCTCATTACAAAAATTGAAAATGCCAGTGGTCAGGTCGTCAAGACCCATCGCCAAACCTCTACTCGGGTCCTTAATAGCTCAACAACGGATAAGATGAACAGCATGATGCTGGGGACCTTCTCGAACGGTACAGGTATCTATGCGGCTCCGTATGGCTATACTATGGCTGGTAAGACCGGTACGACTGAAACGGACTTTAACCCAGATCTATCTGGTGACCAATGGGTTATTGGTTATACACCAGATGTGGTTATCAGCCAGTGGTTAGGTTTTCCAAAAACTGATGAAACACACTATCTAACTGGGACCAGTGCTAATGAAGCCTCGGCGGTTTTCCGAAATGTTGCTAATAGCATCCTGCCATATACAGAAGGAACTTCCTTTGAAGGGCAGAAGAATGCCTATGCTGCCAACGGTATTGCCCCTGTGGACACCTATGGTACGGAGGAAACGGGTACTACAACTGAAAACAAAGACTTCCTGCAGGACGTTCAGGATCGAGCTCAAAATCTGGTGGATGAAGCCAAGAAAGCCATTGATGACACTGGTATTCCTGAGAAGGCGAAAAATCTCTGGGATACTGTTACCAGTTGGTTTCAATAGGATTTAAAAGAGCTGAACGGCTTGTCAAAAGTATAGAATCCTGCTATAATAAGAAAGATGGAGGCGTTATGGCATTAAAAAAAGCGAGTCTAGCGTGTACAATCTGTGGTTCTAGGAACTACTCGGTTAAGCTCAGTAGCACTCCAAAACCAACGCGTTTAGAAGTTAATAAATTTTGTAAGCATTGCAGTAAATACACCCTGCATAAAGAAACTAGATAGGAGATTGTTGTGAAATTCTTTAAAGACGTTTTTAAATTATTGAAAGATACAACTTGGCCTACCCGAAAAGAAAGATGGACAGATTTTATCTCTGTCATGGAATACACTGCATTCTTTGTGGTAATCATCTATATCTTTGACAAAGTAGTGGCAAGCGGTCTTTTCCAGATTCTGAATATTTTCTCTTAATGATTTAAGTAGAAATAAAAAAGTCTACAACAGGCATATTATTCAAAGTCCCACCTATTGTGAGTAGGTGGGGCTTTTGACGTATGCACTTATTTATGCGCTGACAATTTCAGTCAGCTTCAAAAAATCAAATCTATCTATAATTCATCGTTTGAAATAAAAATTTCTCATACTAGACAATACAGATTCAAGAATTTTTGGGCAGAATTGCAAGGCTTTGATTTGTCAGGAAAATAGTTATTAAATTCCTTTGCATTTGAGGAAATTATGGTATAATAGGGCTAGAAAGAAGCAGAAGCCCATAGGCTTTTTTATTTAGGAAAGGATGAACTCATGGACAGTTTTGACAAAGGTTGGTTTGTACTGCAGACCTACTCAGGCTATGAAAACAAGGTAAAAGAAAATCTTTTGCAGCGCGCTCAGACTTATAATATGCTGGAAAATATCTTGCGCGTGGAAATCCCTACTCAGACCGTGCAAGTAGAGAAAAATGGCAAGACCAAGGAAATCGAAGAAAATCGCTTCCCTGGTTATGTTTTGGTAGAAATGGTAATGACAGATGAAGCTTGGTTTGTCGTACGGAATACTCCAAATGTAACAGGGTTTGTCGGTTCACACGGGAACCGCTCTAAACCAACGCCACTCTTGGAAGAAGAAATTCGCAACATTCTCATCTCTATGGGTCAAACAGTGCAGGAATTTGACTTGGATGTCAAGGTTGGGGATACCGTTCGTATCATTGATGGTGCCTTTACTGACTATACAGGTAAGATTACGGAAATTGATAATAACAAGGTCAAGATGATTATTTCCATGTTTGGCAATGACACCGTGGCTGAAGTTAATCTTAGCCAGATTGCAGAGCTTTAATCGACGAAGCCGCTATCCTTGTCAAAAATAAAATCCAAGACTGAAAAGGTCTTGGATTTTTGTGTTTTTGGAGCCAATTGTAAGATTACTTATCCTTAATGACAGAGTCAATAATGTCTTTGGTTTGTTTCATTTGAGAGGTAGACATTACCCCAACGATTTGATTGTTCTGGGTAGAGAAACTAAACTGTTCGTCATTGGAATTTTTATAGACAAAGGTTGTATCGCGCTCTGAACGTATAATCATTTCCGGACGACCAAGCTTGTCGAAAGCTGTCTTGGGAGTGTCGGATGTGGTGATGCTAGAGTAACTGCTTTTGGCTGGCTGAGCGTCTTTTAGGCTAAAACTCAAATTCGTCAGTACATTATTGGTAAAGTAGCACATAATGTCTCCGTTGTCTGTGTGCCAGATGTTAACAGAGTTGCCAGGGTCATTCTCATCAGTGCTGAATGTAGGTTGGCCTAGAGCCGCTATTACCTCATCGTAAGACGTTTTAGGTTTGTCACCATTGATATCCTCTCCGTTTACCTGAATGACAAAGCCAGTGGAAATATGGAAATTTCTTATTTTCTCTAGTTCAGGAATAGAAGCTGCATCTGGTATGTATTGTAGTGCAGAAGCATCATCTGGATCAAAGGTAGCACGTTTCTGAAATACCTCATCACTACTTTCATAGGTGCTAGAGCTACTGCTAGATGATTTGCTGGATGTTTCCTTAGAGGATGAACTTTTCGAAGCTTTGAGGGAGCTAGGCGTCTTTTTTCTTTGCTGCGTCTGCTTGGCAGGCATGCAGGCTGAGAGAGCTAGCAGAGAGAGAAGGCTGAGGGCATAGAAGCTGACTTTTTTCATAATCAATCTTTTTTCCTTTCGCTGATGATGAATGATATTTTTATAATATTATATCAGCAAAATTTGCTAGAAACAATAGGAAATGAAATTAAAAAAGCCCTTTGGTGGGCTTCTAGAAATATATTTATGAAGGCGGTAGACGGATTTGAACCGACGATCAAGCTTTTGCAGAGCCGTGCCTTACCACTTGGCTATACCGCCGCAACTCTTATTATTCTATCGTAAATACTTGCTTTCGTCAAGAGGCTTTCATAGTCAAAGCAGAAAATGTTAGACGCTGCCATTCTGAACGCTTCGGGAACAAATGTTCTGCTGAGAAGTGGAAATCGTACTTAGTGGCAGAAAATCTGGCAAACACCTTGTCAAAGAGTAGCGCTTTTGTTATAATAGGGGATGCCGTATAAATGGCAAAATACTCATTTTAGATGAATTGTGGGACTGTTGCCCTTGGGTGGTTCTGCGAGCTGAAATCTAAAAGAGGAAAAAAACAAAAAGGAGAATTTACTCATGGCAGTAATTTCAATGAAACAACTTCTTGAGGCTGGTGTTCACTTTGGTCACCAAACTCGTCGCTGGAACCCTAAGATGGCTAAGTACATCTTCACTGAGCGTAATGGTATCCACGTAATCGACTTGCAGCAAACTGTAAAGTATGCTGACCAAGCTTACGACTTTATGCGTGATGCTGCTGCTAACGATGCAGTTATCCTCTTCGTTGGTACTAAGAAGCAAGCTGCAGACGCTGTCAAAGAAGAAGCAGAACGTTCAGGTCAATACTTCATCAACCACCGTTGGTTGGGTGGAACTCTTACAAACTGGTCTACTATCCAAAAACGTGTAGCTCGTTTGAAAGAAATCAAACGCATGGAAGAAGACGGAACTTTCGAAGTTCTTCCTAAGAAAGAAGTCGCTCTTCTCAACAAACAACGCGCTCGTCTTGAAAAATTCTTGGGCGGTATCGAAGATATGCCTCGCATCCCAGATGTGATGTACGTAGTTGACCCTCATAAAGAGCAAATCGCTGTTAAGGAAGCTAAGAAATTAGGTATCCCAGTGGTTGCCATGGTTGATACTAACACTGATCCTGATGATATCGATGTTATCATCCCAGCGAACGACGATGCAATCCGTGCAGTTAAATTGATCACTGCGAAAATGGCTGATGCTGTTATCGAAGGCCGTCAAGGTGAAGATAGCGTTGAATCAGTAGAAGCAGAATTGGCTGCAACTGAAACTCAAGCAGATTCTATCGAAGAAATTGTTGAAGTTGTTGAAGGTTCAAACGAATAATCAGTAAACTAACCTAAAGGGGCGGGGCTCAGCCCAGCTCCTTTATTTACATTAAAAAATAGGAGAAGAAAAATGGCAGAAATTACAGCTAAGCTTGTCAAAGAATTGCGTGAAAAATCTGGTGCTGGTGTCATGGACGCTAAGAAAGCACTTGTTGAAACTGATGGTGACATCGAAAAAGCGATTGAATTGCTTCGCGAAAAAGGGATGGCAAAAGCAGCTAAGAAAGCTGACCGTGTTGCCGCTGAAGGTCTGACAGGCGTTTACGTAAACGGTAATGTTGCCGCTGTTGTTGAAGTGAATGCTGAAACTGACTTCGTTGCGAAAAATGCTCAATTTGTTGACTTGGTAAATGCAACTGCGAAAGTAATCGCTGAAGGCAAACCAGCTAATAACGAAGAAGCACTTGCTTTGACAATGCCTTCAGGTGAAACTCTTGAAGCTGCATACGTATCTGCAACTGCAACTATCGGAGAAAAGATCTCTTTCCGTCGCTTTGCTTTGATTGAAAAGACAGATGCTCAACACTTCGGTGCTTACCAACACAACGGTGGCCGTATCGGAGTTATCTCAGTTATTGACGGTGGAGACGATGCTCTTGCTAAGCAAATCTCTATGCATATCGCTGCGATGAAACCAACTGTTCTTTCATACAAAGAATTGGATGAGCAATTTGTTAAAGATGAATTGGCACAATTGAACCACGTCATCGACCAAGACAACGAAAGCCGTGCAATGGTTGGTAAACCAGCTCTTCCACACTTGAAATACGGTTCTAAAGCTCAATTGACTGATGCAGTTGTTGCTCAAGCTGAAGAAGACATCAAGGCTGAGTTGGCTGCAGAAGGCAAACCTGAAAAGATTTGGGACAAGATCATCCCAGGTAAAATGGATCGCTTCATGCTTGACAACACTAAAGTTGACCAAGCTTACACACTTCTTGCACAAGTATACATCATGGATGACAGCAAGACAGTTGAAGCTTACCTTGAATCAGTAAATGCTTCAGTAGTTGAGTTCGCTCGCTTTGAAGTTGGTGAAGGTATCGAAAAAGCTGCTAACGACTTTGAAAACGAAGTAGCTGCAACAATGGCTGCTGCTCTTGGTCAGAACTAATCGTTTTTGGCTTTGTAAATAGAACAATAAAAGGTCTGAGATTTTTTCTCAGACCTTTTCATTTGTAGCATTTTGAAACATCAAGTTTAGAATGGTGAGCAGCATCACTTAGCTGCTTTTTCTCTTTCTTCCTTATGAGCAATCAAGCCATTGGTAAAAATCAAGACTACCAATATGAAGAGAAGAGCTGTGGTTTGGGGGTAAGTTAGGCTAAACTGGTAGACTTTGGTAATAAACAAAAGGGGCAGAGTAACCACCATCATAATCAGAAAGCTATACCATTTGACTCGGTTGCTGACCAGCTCCTGTTCGAAGAGCAGGGGAGCATAAAGACAGGCGATGAGAGCTCCGACAGGAATATCAACATAGTCAGCAGAAAAGATGGTGAAAATACTCAGAGCTGCAAAGAGCCATTTAAGTACATGACGAGAATAGTTGAGCCAATCCATTTTCATAGGATTATCCTCCTTGTTTAGATGATCGTTGGCAGGCAGGAGTTTCTGTCTGTCTTTTCCTTGTGGATTTCCACCTATATTATAACGCTTTAAAAGCAAAAAGCAAGCGGTTACACAAGCCTGACAAAGCTTTTTCACTAGTTTGAATTGTCAGACCTTTCAGTCATCCCTTTTTCTTTTAAAATAGAGATTTTTCCGGTATAATATTAGTCAAAGATAGTCAATGTTAGAGAAACAAGGAAAAAAGAAATTTATTCTGAAATTCTCAACTGGAAAGGGAAGTCATGGGTGCAAAAAACACATCGGACAGTATTGAAGCATATATCAAGTCTATTCTGGCTCAGGCTGGGATGGTTGAATTGAAACGCAGTGAACTGGCTGATGTTTTTCAGGTGGTTCCCAGTCAGATTAACTATGTGATTAAGACGCGTTTTACGGAAAGTCGGGGCTATATCGTTGAGAGTAAGCGTGGCGGTGGCGGCTATATTCGAATTGGAAAGATTGAATTTTCCGACCGGCATCAGATGCTTTGCGGCCTGTACGACAGTGTGGGAGAGCGTGTCAGCCAGCAGGTTTTCACAGATGTTATTCAGCTTCTTTTTGACGAGAAGATTATGACTGAACGTGAGGGCAATCTAATCTTGTCAACAGCAACGGACTCGATTTTAGGTGATGGAGCTGCGGTGATTCGTGCCCGGATATTAAAAAAGATTTTACAACAACTAGACAGAAAAGGAATGGAATCATAAATGAAATACTCAAAAGCCTTAATAGAAAGCTTGGAAGCAGCCCAGCTCTTGGCCGGCCATTTTATGACAGATTATCTGGAATCATGGCATCTGTTGATTGCTCTGGCTAATAATCCCTACAGCGTTGCTGGTTCAGTTCTCAATGAGTTTCCTGTGGAAGTTGATGGATTTGAAGAAGCAGCTTTTCAGATTACTGGTCAGGCTTATCAGAAAGACTGTCACTTTGAGCTGCTGCCTTTTTCTTATCGCTTAGAGGAGCTGTTTGAGGAAGCGGGCCAGATTGCAGAAGCTGTTCGCGCTAAGCATGTAGGTACTGAGCATGTGCTGCTGGCCATGCTATTTGATCGGGGGACCTTGGCCTCTCGTATTCTGGAATTTACCGGCTTTAGCTACGAGGATAAGGAGCAGGGACCGAAAATTAGTGATTTGCGAAAGGTCTTGGAGCAGCGAGCTGGCTGGGGCAAGGAAGATATCAAGGCTATTCGCAGTCTGAATAAGGGGGTAATGGCTGCCAAGCAGACCATGGCTAATATGATGGGGATGCCGGCTTCTACTAGCGGAGGCCTAGAAGACTACACCCGTGATCTGACCGAGCTGGCTAGAGATGGCCGATTGGAGCCAGTCATTGGCCGTGATCAGGAAATTTCACGGATAGTTCAGATTCTCAGTCGCAAGACTAAAAACAATCCAGTGCTGGTTGGAGACGCTGGGGTTGGTAAGACGGCTCTGGCCTTAGGATTGGCCCAACGTGTAGCGGCTGGTCAAGTTCCTGCTGAACTTGCCAAGATGCGGGTTTTGGAGTTGGACTTGATGAATGTAGTCGCTGGCACTCGCTTTCGCGGAGACTTCGAGGAGCGGATGAACAACATCATCAATGATATCGAAGAAGATGGTCATGTCATTCTCTTCATCGATGAGCTGCATACTATCATGGGCTCTGGCAGCGGTATTGACTCGACCTTGGATGCGGCCAATATCCTGAAACCGGCTCTTGCTCGCGGAACATTGCGGACAGTTGGTGCTACGACCCAGGAAGAGTACCAGAAACATATTGAAAAAGACGCTGCTCTTTCTAGGCGTTTTGCCAAGGTCAGCATAGAAGAGCCGAATGTGGCTGACAGCATTGCTATTTTACAAGGCTTAAGAAAGAGCTATGAAGATCACCACAAGGTGCAGATCAGTGATCAGGCGATTGAGACGGCGGTGAAATATGCCCATCGCTATCTGACCAGTAAGCACCTGCCTGACTCTGCCATTGATCTTTTGGACGAGGCCAGTGCGACAGTGCAGAATAGAGGACCGCAGAATTATGAGCAGTCGGATTTGACGCCAGTGGATCAGGCCTTGATGGCAGCGGATTTTAAAAAGGTGTCGAAGTTGCTTGAGCAAGAGCAGCAACCCAAGCTTTATAAGCTGAAAGTGGAAGAAGACGATGTCTTGGCGACCCTTAGCGGTTTGTCTGGTATTCCAGTGCAGAAGCTGACTCAGACAGATGCGAAGAAATACCTCAATTTGGAAACAGAACTGCATAAACGCGTGATTGGGCAGGACGAGGCGATTTCAGCTATCAGCCGAGCTATCCGACGCAATCAGTCTGGTATCCGCAGCAGCAAGCGGCCAATTGGGTCCTTTATGTTCCTAGGTCCGACAGGAGTCGGGAAGACAGAGCTAGCCAAGGCCTTGGCCGAAAGTCTCTTTGATGACGAATCTGCTCTCATACGATTTGATATGAGTGAATACATGGAGAAATTCGCAGCTAGCCGCCTAAACGGAGCCCCTCCAGGCTATGTAGGCTATGAAGAGGGTGGAGAGCTGACGGAGAAGGTGCGCAACAGACCTTATTCTGTCCTGCTCTTTGACGAAGTGGAAAAGGCGCACCCGGATATTTTCAATGTTCTCCTGCAGGTCTTGGATGATGGTCAGTTGACTGACAGCAAGGGCCGAAAGGTGGACTTCTCCAACACGATTATTATCATGACCAGCAATCTGGGGGCGACCAGTTTGCGGGATGATAAGACGGTGGGCTTTGGTGCGCGTGACATTCGCTTGGATCACGCCAATATGGAAAAACGGATGATGGAAGAACTCAAGAAAGCATATAGACCGGAGTTTATCAACCGTATTGACGAGAAGGTAGTCTTCCACAGTTTATCTGCAGAAGATATGCAGGAAGTGGTCAAGGTTATGGTCAAACCGCTCATTGCCAGTCTTGCTGATAAGGGAATTGAGCTGAAGTTCCAGGCTAGTGCCCTTAAGCTGCTGGCTCAGGAAGGCTACGATGTGGAAATGGGAGCACGGCCATTGCGCCGCACTCTGCAGACCCAGGTAGAGGACAAGCTGTCTGAGCTCCTCTTGACAGGAGACTTGACGACTGGTCAGACTCTTAAGGTCGGGGTCAAGGCTGGCCAACTCAAGTTCGAAGTGGCTTAGAAAGCGCAGTCTTTCAATGGAAAGTTGTGTGTTCGCGGTTAATCCCTGATAGCAATCATACCTATAGATACCGAACAGTTATTTCATCATTCAATGAAACTGGAAAATTGAAGGATTGGAGGCTGATATGTCGTTTTTTAAAGATTTGTTTGCTGGCAAGAAAGCCAGAGTGAAAACACCAGAAGAGCGCAAGGCGGCTAGTATCCAGCGCTTGAAGAAGGAGGGTATTCCTTATATCGAGCATTTGCCGGTTATCGAAGGTGCTGAGCAGGTGTGGCCGCGCTCGCTAGAAGAAATTGCGCGTCGTGCTATTACCAGCCTCTTGGTTATTCAGGCGGCCTTGGATATCGAAAATAATAATTATAATGAGGAGAGCCGCCAGTGGCTGCAGGATAAACTGCAGCAATACGGGGTGCAGGAAGAGTTGACGCCCAAAGAAAGGGCGGTCTTGGAAGATCGTGCCGACTCGGCAGCTATCATCAATATGGTTTGGAAATACGAGGCCTATTGGTCGCTGATTTGGTACTTAGGTCTAGTCGATACTTTACCGTTTCCAGATAAAATTTGTGATTGTGATGCTGCTATTGACGCAGTCGCTAGTGCGGTTGACTTTCAGGAATTTCTGGAAAAATGCCAACCGCGCAGCTTAGAAGAGTTACTGGATGAGGATGACTTGATTTATCGTTATCACTGGGCCTGTGTTGAGGCTCGGATTCATGACCAGCCAGCACCGGCTGGCCTTGATGAAAGTGTTGTTTTGGAGAGGCGGTCTGGCCTCGACTGGCTGCTGGGGCTGAATACGGCCCAGGACTGGGATGCTGTTGAGCTGCATACCTAGTCTAACTTCTCTTGATTCACTCAATTAGAAAAGGAGGTGGCCTTTGTCTGCTCGCAAAATGGCTAAAATTGCCATCCTATCGGCTTTATGTGTGGCCTTTCGCTATGCATTTTCCTTTCTTCCCAATGTGCAGCCTATCTCAGCTATCTTTTTCCTGATCGTTATCTTTGAGGATTTGCAGACTTCACTCCTAGTGATGGCTGTGACGATGTTTACATCAGCTTTTCTTTTGGGGATGAGCCCAATCGTCCTCTTTCAGTTGCTGTCCTTTGGACTGATTCTTTGCCTTTGGTGGCTGCTCTATCCTCGGTTAAATCTAGTGGGACAGGGAATAGTAGCAGCTCTCCTATCCTTTGGCTATGGCATTGCCATCGATACACTGACAGCCTTGCTGTACAACTATCACTGGTGGTCTTATGCGATTATCAATGCTTTGACCTTCAATATAGCGCACGGACTGTCGACCTTGTTTTTTTACCCACTCTTGTACCCTATTTTAAGGAGGCTCTATAATGAAAAAAATCTTTAGTTTGCTCACACTTGCTTTTGCCCTTCTCCTTGTTGGTTGCGGTAGCAGCCAGACAAATACTGACAAGAGCTCTAGCTCGGCTGATTCTTCTGTCAAAAAGGAACTGAAAATCAGTATCAGTATTGCACCAGAAGGTCAGGAGAAGAGCGAGAAAACGGTGGCTGTTGAAGAAGGAAAGACAGCTATGGATGCTTTGAAGAAGGCCTATAAGGTCGAAGAAAAAGATGGTTTTATCACTTCGATTGATGGTCATGCTCAGGATGAAGCAAAGGGCCTCTACTGGATGTTTAAGGTCAACGGAGAAATGGCTCCTAAGGCAGCCAATCAAATCACTGTCAAGGATGGAGACAAGCTGGAATTCTACCAAGAAGTCTATCAGCAATAAATCTTTTATAAAAAGAATCTGATGCTTAAGGCATTAGGTTCTTTTTTTGTGCCCTTGATATAGTTTTAAAATATCTGGAAAATATTTTTATAAAATTTTATAAAAAACTATTGACAAAAGAAAAATATAGTTTATAATAAAAATATAGAAAACAATAAAAAGGATAGGCCTATGAAAGAAAAAATTGCAATCGTATTTGGAACATTTGCTCCCTTGCATCAGGGGCATATCGATTTGATACAGAAGGCTAAGCGTTCTTATGATAAGGTGCGCGTGGTGGTTTCAGGTTATCAGGGAGACCGTGGGCAGGAAGTGGGTCTGTCTCTGCAGAAGCGTTTTCGATATACGCGGGAGACTTTCGCAGATGATGAATTGACCCAGGTTTACAAACTGGATGAAACTTCCTTTCCCCGCTATCCTCTAGGTTGGGACAAGTGGCTGTCGGCTTTATTGGAGTTGGTGGGCTATGATGCAGAACGCGAGGAACTGATTTTCTTTGTTGGAGAGGCTGACTATCAGGAGGAGTTAGAAAAGCGTGACTTCAAAACTTCCTTGCAGGAGCGCCAGTTTGGTATCTCAGCTACCATGATTCGGGAAAATCCTAGTCGTTATTGGAAATATATCGCCCAACCTTTCCGCCGTCACTTTACCAAGAAAGTACTGATTATGGGTAGCGCCAGCAATGGTAAAACGACTTTGGCTAAGGATTTGGCTCGCTACTATGATGCTCCAGTTAGCTTGGAATATGCTCGAGAATACCAGATTCAAAATAACGTGCGAGACGATGAGCTGACACCTAAAGACTATTATTATCTGCTCTTAGGACAATATGCTCAGACTTCCCGCTTGATTGACAGCAGCGCCAACCGCGGTCTGGTCGTGGCTGATACAAATTCTCTGGTAACCAAGGCCTACTATGATTACTATCTGAAAGAAAGTCCGGTTCAAGACGAGGAAACAGATACCTTTGACAATCTCTTTGCCAGCATCTTGTCCAAGGAAAAATGGGATTTGATTCTCTTTGCTGAGCCGGTTGGGGCCTATGTCAACGATGGATTTCGCGATATGAGTATGGCAGACGAGGCTATACGCAGTGATTTTTCAAGCTATCTGAAAAAGCTGAAAGAGCAGTGTTTGGCTCATATTCCGATGGTTTATCTGGCAGGCAGTTATTTGGACAATTATCAGGCGGCCAAAGAAGCAATCGATATGATTTATCAAGCGAATTAAAAAAGAAAGTGGTAAAATAGAATGGTAGTAAAAAATCAAAAACTCTCTCCTGCGACTCTCTACGCAGGACTGAAACAAAAATCTCAAACCTTTGTTCAGAATTTCCGCAATGTCTGTGTCGCAGCTAAAAAACAAGGTTTTAGCGGTATAGCGAAATTGTTCTGGCAGGATTTATTTGGCGGGCGTAGCTTGACTCAATGGCTCTACTTGCTTGCTCTTTCCAGTCTGCCTTTCATTCTGGAGTTTACCAGTGGTCAGAAGCAGCATGACTGGCTGGGACTCTTTGCTTCCTGGACAGGCATCGTTTGCGTTATTCTAGTAGCCGAGGGACGGGCCAGCAATTACCTCTTTGGAGCGGTTAATTCGGCAATTTACCTTATATTGTCCTTCAATGCTAGCTTTTATGGAGAAGTCTTGACTACAGTCTACTTCTTTATCATGCAGCCGATCGGGCTCTATACTTGGCTGTCCAACCGGGTCAATGAGCAAGATAAGGAAGAGCCTTCTCATTTTGAAGCTAAGAAGTTAGACTGGCGTGGCTGGCTTAAATATTTGGCCTTAACTGCCTTGATTTGGATTGGTATGGGCTTTGCCTATAAGAGTATTCACAGTCACCGGCCTTTCCGTGATAGTGTGACAGATGCGACCAATGGTATTGGTCAGCTTCTCATGACTGGTCTCTACCGCGAGCAGTGGCTTTTCTGGATTGCGACCAATCTCTTCAGTATCTATCTCTGGTGGGGTAGCAATCTCCATATCCAGGCCATGTACTGGGTTTATACCCTCAATAGTATCGTTGGATGGTATCAGTGGACCAAGGCGGTGAAGAAAGCTTAGACCAAGGCTTGAGATTTTTGATAGAAAAAGATAGCTTAGGAAAGGAAGAAACTCATGACCAAACAGGATATCCCAGCGGGAATGTCGGAAAAAGAATACTACGAAACCATGGCGGATGAGTCCGCCTTTTTGGCATGGTACAAGACACAGGATTTGCCCAAGTACGAGACGCCCAGCGTAACAGCAGATATGGTGGCCTACTGTTTTGTGGATGGTCAGGTGAAACTCTTGGTCATCAAGCGCAAGGCCCACCCTTATCAGAATAAATATGCCCTAGTCGGAGGTTTTGTAGATAAGTATGAGGATGCTTATCAGGCCTGCATTCGGGAAGTAAAGGAAGAGGTGGGGCTGGAGATACCGCTAGAAAAGGTGGAACAGCTGATGACGGTTTCTACTCCAGGACGTGATCCGCGCGGATGGGTCATCACTATTGCCCATTTGGTCTATCTGCCGGCCATAGCAGTAGATCAAGCGCAAGCTGGGGATGATGCCAAGGAAGTCACCTTTCTTGATGTTGACTTTAAGACTAATAGTTTTAAAGATGGTGAACGGCTCCTGACAGCAGAGGACTTTGCCTTTGACCACTACCAAATCCTGCTGGAATCCATCAAGCGGATTCAGGGACGACTGGACTGGAATCCAACTTTTCTTCATCTGCTGGAATCGCCGTTTACTGTCTATGAAGGGACTGAGCTGGTCAATCTCATCTCGCCTAGACGACCTATTGTTAGCAATAATTTTCTAGTTAAATTTGGAGAATACTTAGAGGAGGCTGGTGTCAAGCGAGTACCGAAGAAGAAACCGAGAAAAGTTTATCGGCTTAAGGTAGAAAAATAAAATTAAAAGAAAGTTGATCATATATTTCTCTTGCAGGACAAATTTGTCCTGTTTTTTCATTTTTAATTACGAATAGATAAGTAGGAGCGTGTTTCTCATGACAAAAGAAGCAGGGTGAGAAACAGAACTTTACTTGAGTAAAAAAATTTTTGAAAAATCTTGCATAAATGATTGACATAGTAAAATCATAGTGTTACAATAATGTTACAAAAAGATTTCTGGATATTACAAGGAGACAAAAGATGAAAACACGTACTTATACAAAAATGATGGCAGCTGCAGTTCTGGCTTCTAGTTTGCTTTTAGGGGCATGTGGTAAGAAAGAAGAAATTGCAACAAGTGCTAGTTCTAGTAAGGCTGTTCAAGCTTCTTCTAGCTCAAAAGTTGCGTCATCCAGCAAGGCCGGCGCTTCTCCTAAGGTTAATAATAGAGCTTCTTCAGAAGGAGCAGTTAGCCAGCCTGGACAAGCCGAAATTCCTGCTAATCAGCAACAGTCTACTGTCGAAGCACCTCAAGCCCAACAAACGCAGCCGCAGCAAGCTTCAGGTCGACAAAATACTCAGAGTCAAGCAACTCAACCAGCCCAAGCACCGGAAAGCAATCGCCAGCTTCAGAATAAGCAGGCAGCTAGCAATGCTCGCTATAAAGGTGTCTTGACTATGGTGGATGGGGATTTCTCAGCGGCTGCTGGTACTTGGAAGGATGCCAATGGAAATACTGTGACTGTATCAGGTAATGGTCAATTCACCGTCCAGTCTGCAGATGGAAAGACTGATAATTATTCCATCGCTTCCTACTCCTATACGCTGGATGATGGCAAATACAATGCGCAGTTAAGCGGACAAGGCAATGCCAATCTGCAGATTACAACAGGGGCAGATGGTTCAGTAACAAGCGTTATGGTGACCAAACCCTAAATAAAACAAAAGGAAGTCCGATTAGCTTCCTTTTGTTTTATTTTTGAATTTGCAAGAGTTCTTCAATTTCAGCCATACTTTCAGCTTGTGAAATAGCACCGCGGAGCTTGGCTGCTCCGGCAGTACCGCGCAGATAGTGCGGAGCTAGACCACGGAATTCGCGGATGGCCACATATTCTCCTTTGAGATTTACCAAGCGGGAGAGGTGGTCGTGGGCGATTTTCATCTTGTCCTCGAAGCTGAGGTCCGGAAGAACTTCGCCGGTTTCAAAGTAGTGGTTGATTTGGTTAAAGAGATAAGGATTTCCCATAGCTGCTCGACCTACCATTACGGCATCAGCACCGACTTCCTCAATACGCTGTTTAGCGTCTTGGACGCTGCGAATATCACCGTTAGCGATGAAAGGAATCTTAGTCAGAGCATGGGCTACGTCGTGCAAGGTCTCAAGATCAGCATGACCAGTATACATTTGCTCGCGGGTGCGGCCGTGCATAGCTAAAGCTGAGACTCCAGCGGCTTCAGCTGCTAGAGCATTTTCTACAGCTAGTGAGCTGTCAGACCAGCCAGTCCGCATCTTGACTGTCAGGGGAATATCCAGAACGGATTGGACCTTGTTGATGATTTTATAGATTTTCTCAGGGTCCTTGAGCCATTTAGCCCCAGCTTCGTTTTTGACAATTTTATTGACCGGGCAGCCCATATTGATATCGACAATATCGGTTTTAGTGTTTTCTTGGATAAATTCTGCTGCGCGAGCTAAACTGTCTTCGTCGCTACCGAAAAGCTGGATAGAAACGGGATTTTCTCCCTCATCAATATGGAGCATGTGGAGGGTTTTTTCGTTGTTATACTGGATGCCCTTGTCAGAGACCATTTCCATCACGACCAAGCCTGCTCCCAGCTCTTTGGCAATGGTCCGAAAAGCAGAGTTGGTTACGCCGGCCATAGGCGCCAGAACTGTGCGGTTGGGAATTTCAACATTCCCAATCATAAAAGGGGTATTAAGATTTATCACGAATCAGTTCCTCCAAGTCATTTTGGTCAAAGTGATAGGCTGTCTGGCAGAATTGGCAGACGATTTCAGCTCCTTGGTCTTGGTCGCGCATCTCTTCTAAGTCAGTCTTTGGCAGGGTAGCCAAGGCATTCATGAAGCGCTCTTTGCTACAGTCGCATTGGAAGCGGATTTCCTCTTCAGACAGGCGTTTGTATGGCTCATCACCATAGATGGCAGCCAGCAGAGCTTCGATATGGTCATCGGATTCCAGCAGTCTTGAGATAGCAGGCATTTCTTGGATCCGCTTCTCAAAGCGGGCGATATCAGCTTCCTTGGCACCAGGCAGAACTTGTACCAAGAAACCGCCAGCAACCTTGACCTTATCATTCTTATCCAAGAGAACGTTGAGGCCAACTGCGGAAGGTGTCTGCTGGCTTTCGGTCAGGTAGAAGGCTAGGTCTTCGCCGATTTCTCCAGAGATGAGAGGAGTCATGGAGTTGTAAGGGTTGCCCGTACCATAGTCTGTGATGACGAGAAATTCTCCTTGGCCGACAAAAGGACCAACTAGAACTTCGCCGGTAGCTGTCTTTTTGATATCTACACCGGGATTCTGTACATAACCTTTGACATTACCCTCTGTATCTGCCACTGTGATAATCGCGCCTAGTGAGCTGGTCCCGAGGACCTTGACGGTAATCTTGGTCTGGCCTTTTTCATTTGCAGCCAAAATCTGGCTGGCAATCAGTGTGCGGCCAAGTGCAACGGTAGAGCTTGCTTGAGTTTGATGTTTTTCTTGAGCGGTCCGAACCGTCTCTGTGCTATCCAGCACATAAGCTCGGAAAGAACCATTTTCTGAGATAGTTTTGATAATTTTGTCCATACCTTTTATTTTAACACAAAATAGAAAAACAAGCGCACGACTGCGCTTGTTTTTTGGGGTTAGGAGTGAGCATATAAGTAATTGTTGTATAGAGAGAATAGTTCAGCTCTTTTTTTAACATCTGTTTTGATGTAAATGTTGTGAATATGTGTCTTGACCGTTCCGATAGAAAGGAAGAGCTCTTCAGCGATTTCTTGATTATGTTTTTGCTCTAAGAGCAGCTGGCAAATCTGCTGTTCGCGCTCGGTTAGACGATAATCTTGGCAAAAAGAGTATATGAAAGATTGATTGTAGCTTTTTGAATTGGAGTGAGAGCTAGTAAAGAGTGGTGCATCGTTTAAGAAATAATAGATTGATAAAAAGCACAAGCTAATAGAGAAAAGATTTTCAGAGACATTGCGGTTAATGATATTTGTATGAAACATGCTGTATTGGTCAACAGTGAAGATAATAATGGAGTCTTCCATCAAAATAAGGAAGCTAAAAACAATCGCTAGGAGCCCAATCTTCTTTAAATATTTTTTATACTTGGGTTCCAATCTCTTGTTGTAATAACTGTAAAGTGCCTTAGCACCAAGATAGAATAGCCATAGCTGATTTGGTAAATAATAAAGGTAGGTTCTCCATGAGGAGCTTTGTTGGATAGGAAGTAACATAAAGAGGAAGATCCCTACTACAATCATGTATTCCCAGCGTTTAATTTTGCTGTGACTGATGGAGCTAATAAGCCATAGCTGACAGAAATTGTTGACTAGGAAAAAAGTTGTTTTGATAAATGAAGTCCCCTGAAAAGACTGGTTGTATTCGGAAGCGAAACTGGAGATCAGTTCCGTCATAGAAATAACGGAGTTATCTAAAATAAAAACAACAAAATATATGGAAAGTACGCAGAAGAAAGTTTTCCTGCTTTTTCTCTCCTCTTTGAAAGCATTCACTAATGAGATGGATAGGGCTGTGGAATAAAGAATAATTAGAAGTAAGTTGTAAATGTAAACAATTTCAGTTTCCATAGTGTCCTCCTTTTAGTAAAGCGTATACAAATATTATAACATTCTCCTAAACTTTTTTTATGACTGCTCTGTAACAAAGTACTAAACCTTAGGTTTATTTTATCAGAAAGCTTGATTTAATAGGGTTTAGTCCGCTGAATCAGCTCTTGTATGTTTACATCTGAGGGTTTATAGTCAACCTTCTAGAAATAAGTTAAGATAGAGCTATTAATATAGAGGAGGGCTCAATTATGATTAAAAAAATAGACTATATTACGACAGAAGATTTCTCCAAGGAAGAATTGCTTTACTTGGTTGATTTATCCTTGAAGATCAAGGCATGTATCAAGAATGGTTATTATCCTCCTTTGCTTAAGGATAAAACCTTGGGGATGATTTTCCAGCAGTCTTCGACCAGAACTCGTGTCTCTTTTGAGACTGCTATGACCCAGCTAGGTGGTCATGCCCAGTATTTGGCGCCGGGACAGATTCAGCTAGGGGGGCATGAGACGATTGAAGATACTGCGACAGTTCTTTCTCGCTTGAATGATATTTTGATGGCGCGTGTGGAGCGACATCAAAGTATTGTAGATTTAGCCCAGTACGCTTCTATTCCAGTAATCAACGGGATGTCAGACTATAACCATCCAACACAGGAGTTAGGAGATCTTTGCACGATGGTAGAACATTTGCCAATCAATAAAAAACTAGAAGATTGTAAGGTGGTCTTCGTCGGAGATGCTACTCAAGTTTGTTTTTCTTTAGGCTTGATTACTACTAAGATGGGAATGGAGTTTGTCCATTATGGACCTAAGGGTTTCCAATTGAATGACATGCATAAGGAAAAATTAGATGCGATTTGTAAAGTATCCGGTGGTAAATATACGGTAACGGATGATGAAGAATCTATTGTTGGAGCAGATTTTCTTTATACGGATGTTTGGTACGGTCTCTATGAGGCTGAACTGTCAGAAGAAGAGCGCATGAATATCTTCTATCCTAAGTATCAAGTGGATAGTGATATGATGGCTAGGGCAGGAGCAGATTGTAAATTTATGCATTGTCTGCCAGCGACGCGCAATGAAGAAGTGACTGATGAAGTCATGGATGGAACGAACTCTATCTGTTTTGATGAAGCAGAGAATCGTCTCACTTCTATTCGAGGACTTTTGGTTTATCTTTTGAGAGACTATGCGAAGAAAAATCCTCATGATTTAGCTAAACAATCGGCAGCTAAAGCTGATTTGGAAGAATTCTTAAAATAAAAATCGAAAGCAGGTAAACAAAGCTAATTCTGTTCTCTCAGAGTAGACTTCTTTTGTAAGACGTTCTCTAACTTCTCATATCTTATTTTGAAAGGGTGAAGTTGATGGAAAGCAAGAAAAAATTTAGTTTATTTAGTGCGGTCCTGTCGGTTATCTGTGTGGTATTTGTTGCAGAAGCTGCTGCTCCAGTCGCGGCTATTGGAAATTCTCAATTTTTCTGGTGGCTCTTTCTCTTATTGACGTTTCTCCTTCCCTATGGATTGATTTCTTCTGAGCTAGGAACTGCCTATATTGGAGATGGGGGGATTTATGATTGGGTAACCAAAGCATTTGGGCATCGTTGGGGATCCAGAGTTTCTTGGTATTACTGGATTAATTTCCCACTTTGGTTAGCTTCTTTAGCAGTTATGACACCTGAGCTATTGACAACCATTACAGGTATTCAGTTTTCTCTGTGGAGCAGTATTATTATAGAACTGATATTTATATGGTTGATTATCTGGATTAGCTTTTATCCGGTCAGTGATAGCATTTGGATTTTAAATGGAGCAGCTGTGATTAAGATGATTTTGGCGCTTTTGGTTGGAGGATTGGGACTTTATGTTGCCTTTACTAAAGGTATGGCTAATGAAATAACCCCGTCTTCTCTGCTTCCAAATTTTGATTTAGATAGCCTGTCTTATATCTCTGTCATTATTTTCAATCTGTTGGGCTTTGAGGTTATTTGTACTTTTGCTGGTGATATGGAAAATCCTAAAAAACAGATTCCTCAGTCTATTATTGTAGCTGGTTTAGTGATTGCAGCGATCTATATTTTCTCTGCCTTTGGTATCGGGGTTGCGATACCAGTGGATAAAATTTCAACCAGCAGCGGTATGATGGATAGTTTCAAACTGCTAGCGGGAACAAGCACAGGTTGGTTTATTATTGCAATGGCTTTCCTATTTTTGCTGACCTTGTTTGGTAACATGATTTCTTGGTCACTAGGAATCAATAATACAGCTTCCTACGCAGCAGAAAACGGAGATATGCCCAAGTTTTTTGCAAGAAGAAGCAAGGATAAAAATATGCCGATAGGTTCCGCTATTGCAAACGGCCTCGTGGCAAGTTTAGTAGTTGTGATTGCTCCGCTGTTGCCAAATCAGGATTTATTCTGGGCCTTTTTCTCACTTAATTTGGTCATGTTCCTTCTGTCTTATGTTCCGGTCTTTCCTGCTTTTTACCGTCTAAGAAAGATTGATCCAGATACCACACGGCCTTTTAAAGTGAGTGGTAATACAGGCTTTTTGAAAGTTCTGGTTGTCCTGCCTATGGTTTTAATTATTATTTCCTTGATTTTCACAGCTCTACCATTAGCATTTGATGCTGAGACATTGGCAGCGAAACTTCCTGTTACTATTGGTTCTCTTATCTTTATTGGTATCGGTGAGCTGATTATTATCGTCAAAAAAATAAAAGATTAGAAATGAGGTAGAAAAATGGCAAAACGGATTATGAATTCAACTCCTAAGCAAGACGGCTTTCGGATGCCAGGAGAATTTGAAGAGCAAAAGCAAATTTGGATGTTATGGCCTTGGCGTAACGATAACTGGCGCTTAGGTGCAAAACCAGCTCAGCAGGCTTTTCTTCAAGTAGCGAAGGCTATTAGTGACTTTGAGCAGGTCTCTCTCTGTGTGCCTCCAACTCAGTATGAGAATGCTCTGGCGCGCGTGTCAGCTTTAGATACAGATAATATACGTGTTATTGAAATGACCAATGATGATTCTTGGATTCGGGATTGCGGCCCAACTTTTTTAGTCAATGATAAAGGGGACCTTCGAGCAGTAGACTGGGAATTCAATGCATGGGGTGGTCTGGTTGATGGGCTTTATTTCCCTTGGGATCAGGATGCTTTGGTGGCTCGCAAGGTTTGCGAAATAGAAGGAGTAGACTCTTATAAAACGAAGGATTTTGTATTGGAGGGCGGTTCTATCCATGTTGACGGAGAAGGAACGGTCTTGGTTACAGAGATGTGCCTGCTACACCCTAGCCGAAACCCTCACTTGACTAAGGCAGAAATCGAAGAAAATCTCAAATCCTATCTCAACGCTGAGAAAGTGATTTGGGTTAAAGATGGAATTGATCCTTATGAAACAAATGGGCATATTGATGATGTAGCTTGTTTCG
This sequence comes from Streptococcus sanguinis, assembly GCF_003943735.1. Lineage (GTDB taxonomy): Bacteria > Bacillota > Bacilli > Lactobacillales > Streptococcaceae > Streptococcus > Streptococcus sanguinis_E. The sequence continues at coordinate 155,612 of NZ_RJMV01000002.1, forward strand.
TTAGACCAGGAGAAGTGGCTTGTATCTATACAGAAGACGAAAGTCATCCTTTCTACAAAGAAGCTCAGGCAGCTTATCAATTTCTATCTGAACAGGTAGATGCTAAAGGAAGAAAATTAAAAGTTCATAAGCTATGTGTTACCAAAAAACCTTGTTATCTTCAGGCAGCAGCCAGCATTGATTATGCAGAAGGCAGCATCCCTCGGGAAGAGGGAGAAATCGCTATAGCTTCTTATCTGAATTTCTTAATTGTTAATGGAGCTATTATTTTACCGCAGTATGGTGATGAAAATGATGCTTTGGCTGTAGAGCAGGTTCAGGCTATGTTCCCTGACAGAAAAATTGTTGGAGTAGAGACCACAGAAATTGCTTATGGTGGTGGCAATATACACTGTATTACACAGCAGCAGCCAGCGGTGATTTAATGATGCCTTACTGATAGTATATATAAGTGTTTGATAAGAAAAATCAAAGCTACTATCTCCTTTTTAGTAGTTGTTTCTAGCATTCTTGAGGTTTGAAAAAGTTAGAAACTGTAATACATGAATTACTTAGGCTATTTCTCACGAAAAAAGACTGGAGATTATCTCCGGTCTCTTTTATGCTGGCACCAAAAATAGTATAATAAAACAAAGGAGGCTAGCATGAACCAATCTTTGAAAGCGGCAGTCTATGGTTTGGCGGTAGCTGATGCATTAGGCGTTCCGTATGAATTTTTAACCCGAGGCAGTTTTAAAGCGATTGAGATGGTGGGTTTTGGCAGCCATCAGCAACCAGCTGGCACTTGGTCAGATGATACCAGCCTTGTTTTGGCGACCTGTGATTCTATCAGGGTAAAAGGTAAGATTGACCCTGTCGATATGCAGCAGAGGTTTAAAAATTGGCTCTTCGAGGGAGCCTACACGCCAGATGGTTTGACCTTCGATGTAGGAAATGCGACTCGCGAAGCTTTGACAAGGGGACACGGTCTGTCTGATGAATATTCCAATGGAAATGGTTCTTTGATGCGGATTCTGCCTCTTGCCTTTACGGAAGCCAGTCCGTCTGATATTGAAGCTGTTTCTAGTATTACACATGCTCATGCGACTTCCGTAGAGGCCTGCCTGCTTTATGTGACCATTGCTCGTAGGCTCTTAAAAGGCCGGCAACTATCAGAAATATTATCAGGCTTAGAGACTAGTACAACCTATGCTCGTTTGCAAACTTTAGAAGATCTGACCGAAGATGACATTCGCTCTATTGGCTATGTGGTGGATACCTTGGAAGCAGCACTGTGGTGTCTGCTGACTAGCACTTCTTATCCGGAAACTGTCCTGAAAGCTGTTAATTTGGGCGATGACACTGATACAGTAGCAGCAGTTGCTGGCGGTCTGGCTGGCATCATCTATGGTTTGGAAGGGATTCCTGATAACTGGCTAGCCCAGCTGCGTAATAAAGAACTGTTGGAAAGCTGCTTGTTTTAAAGAGATAATCGGAAGAAAGGACTGTATTGATCATTTAAAAAGTAAAACAGTAAAAGAGCCACTTAGGCTCTTTCAGACCGAAGACAAACATTCCAAATGGTATTTGTCTTTTTCTGTTTGTCAGGCTAATATTTCATCTTTTGATAGAATAATGGTCATTTGAACAAAATAAAAAGGCTTGTCCACCCTCATTTTTACTAGTTTTTTAAGATTCAAACACGCCAAAGTAAGCCCAACCTTATCTTCTATCTTGGACTTGCCTTTCTCTCTTGTATAACGGAGGTTGTGGTATTCTTTGGCTGTCCCAAAGAGCCGCTCGATGGTTTCTTTGCGCTTCTTATAGAGCTCCTTCATCCCTCTTTGATGTCGAATCTCTTCACAAAATTCAAGGTCGTCTTTCCATACATGTCTTGTGATGACTTTCTGCTGATTCTGGCTCTGAGTACAAACGGATAATAGGGGACAAGCGACACATACTTTTGGGTTACTCTTATACTCACGGTAGCCTGCTCGGGTCGTCGTGCAATAGGCTAATACTTGGTTCTCTGGACAGAGGTAACAGTCATAGAAAGCATCATAAACAAAATCACCGGGTCTTAAGTTCCCCCTTACTCCCTTGGGGCGGGTATAGGGGAAGACAGGGATGATGTTTCGCTGTAATAAATAATGGGCAATGGCTGGGGTCTTATAGCCTGAGTCCGCAATAATGTAACGTGGGGAGAAAGCTTCTAACTTTGAAAAAAGGGCAGGGAAAGCCTGACTGTCATGAACATTTCCTGCTTCAACACTATAAGCCAAGGCCCAGCCATGCTTATCACACGCTACTTGGGCAGAATAGGCAAATACTTCCTTGTGTTGACCCTTGTGGAACCACCCACTCTCAGGATCTGTCGTTGAGATTTTCTTTTCTTTAGCCTCGCTTCCTTTTGCGTGCTTTAAGGACTTTTTTCGTGTTTTCTCCTATCTACATCAATCTCAACTTCCAATTGCTCCCTCATAAATTTAGCTTGTTGGGCAACCATTTCCTTATGATACTTGTGACTGTTAGCTGCCGCTTTGATAGGGGTACCATCCACAAATATTTCCGAAGGATCCATTAGACCAGCACATAAAGCTTGATGGAGTACTTGTGAAAATATCTCCGTAATCAGTGCTTTATCTTGAAAGCGACGGCTGTAATTCTTTCCATATGTGGTAAAATGAGGCACCTTGTCATCCAAGCTTAGTCCAAGAAACCAACGATAAGCTACGTTTACTTCAATGTCTTTAATGGTTTGGCGCATAGAGCGAATGCCATAAAAACATTGAATCAAGGGAATTTTGACTAACATGTTGGCAGCGATGATAATCTGGTTTTTCTTTGTGAAACATAACTTGCACCTCACAACTTCTCTTACCTCTATGATACTACTTTACAAAAAGAAAAGCCCTTAGAAAATTGTGTGCTAAGGACTTTGTCTTCAATCTGAAAGAGCCACTTAGGCTCTTTTACTTATTCTGTAGTTAATTCTTTCTGGGCTTCCTTGCCTTGGTCCAACAGGGCTTGGATAATCTTTTGATCACGTAGTTTGACAGAGTTGTTGATGGTCTCTGCAGACTGGATAACAGTAGCTTCTAGCAGAGCGCGTTTTTCCCGCCCTTTATCAATAGCTTCGATAATGCCTTGGTTTTGTGCGACAAGGCTTTCTGCCAGCTTAGTGACAGACTCAACAGCGATAGTAGGACTTTGAGAAATCCGCTCCAGCTGAGGAATGACTTCCTTGCTCGTTTCGGCGAGCATTTGCAGGGCAGCGTTATTCGCATTAGAAATGGCGTCAGCTACCTGACCAGACTTCATGGATTGCTGGAGAATGCCTAACTGGGCGATAGACAGTTTCATAGTTGGAATGGTATTGCGACGGAGCATTCCAAGTTTTTGGCGCATATCAGAGGAAACCTTGACCAGATTACGCATCTGAGGCGTTGTCGCCCAAGCTACATAGAGACGGCTGACATATTCAGTATGTTGCTGCTCTAGGGTATTGACCACCTCTGTCATTCGGGCTAATTCTTGCGATTTGACTTGGTAGTCAACGGTTGTCATATCTAACTGAGCAACTTCAGCCTGCAGTTTGAGCGCTCGATTGCCAGATTCTTGCTGAGCAGCTTCGATAAAGGAAATAACTCCGACTAGGTTTTCAATCGATTTGGTATTGTCCTCAATCAGCATTTCAGCAGAAACAATATTGCGAGCCAGAACATCTTCTTGTTTGACGACTGTTGCAGCCATGCCGTCCATTTTCTGCTCAATATTTTGTGAGTCAAAATAGAATTCTTGAAGAGTGTTTTTGCTCTGTTTGAAGAGTTTTTCCAGGAAATTAGGCTTTTTGTCCAGTTCTGCTACTTGAGCATCCTTGTATTTTGCAACAAAGCCATTGAGTTCTTTGTTAGTGTTTTTTAAGAGCTCATCTACCTGGGGAATTTGTAATTTTTTCTGCTCGGCTAAGATACGATTGACAGTACCGTTGACCTCTTCTACAGCAGATTGACCAAAGTCCAGCAAGGCATTTTGGTCTGATACGAAATTATCCACCAGCTGTGGAGCTTTAGCCGTAATAGCACTCTGTTGCTCAGGAGTCAGTTTTTCCAGAAAAGTTAGCTGGCCATTTTCTTGAGTCGTATTGGCTTCGATGATTTCTGTTGTTTTGTCGCTTTTGCTGATGGCATTGTTAGCAATTTTATCAATGTCAAAATTAAATTCTTGGCTCATAGTTTCTCCTTTGGTTTATCTAGCTTAAAAGCCGGTGTCTGTGTGCTTTTCTTTATCTAAGATACGCAGGCTAATGTCAAAGTCCCTCAAATCAGCTTCATTTAACTGGCGCAGCGCTTCGTCTAGGTCCAAGTCAAACTGCTTGATGGCTGCTTTGGCCTTGGCTAGCCGCTCCTCTGCATTGTAAAAATCTTTGGGAGAAGCTTTGATTTTGAGGTAGCCTTCTAAAATATCTTCGTAGTGCTCCATCTGGGACTGATGAATGGCAGTCAGCTCTTCCTTATTGTTGCTTTCGGATTGGGAGATTTTTTGAAGAATGGCCTCATGGTCAATCTGAATATTGCGAACCGTAGCGACCAATTCTGGGGCTAGCTCTTCTAGACTAGTTTTCTTAGGCTGCGCTTCTTTTCGTTTTTTCTCTCGTTCAATCTTTTTCAGTTGTTCATCGATTTCATCGGCGACAGTACGAATTTTAGTCTGGATTCGCTGATAGACAGAAGTGGGAATTTCTCCACGTAGATCGTTAGCAGCATTTTTGATATAGGTTAGCTGGGGAAGAATTTCTAAGGCTAAATTCTGATAGCTTTCTTGGTCCCCATCTTCTTGGTAGCCTTCCAATTCTTTAATGCGGCGGTCAGCATGACCAATTTCTGATTTCAGATCTTCAATACGGCCAATGCTGGCTTGCTTTGCTTCAATCCGAACTTTTTTCTGGCTTTGGTGGCGATAGATTCCGTAGCCAATAGCTCCCAGAATAGCTATGGGAATTAGATAGCTGGCTACAGCTCCAGAACCAAATACAAATACAAGTATCCAAATCCAGCTAAACCATTCTGGTTGCTGGTTGGAATCATCATTTCTCCTCGACATGGACGTTTCTCTTTCTTCTCAATGTGATATCTCTATTTTAACATAAAAGCTGGTTTTTGAAGGATAAAGATTGAAATGATTTTATATATTGAGACCATTTTTTATATTTGCTTAATTCAAAAAGACATTTGATTCCTATCAATAAAGCAAGCGTCATTTCTAAAACGAAAGTTTCTTCGTTTCTCTCAAGTATTCAAACAAAAATCGCAGGGCATACCCTGCGATTCGTGTTTTATCAATCCATTTCTGGGAAAAGTTTGGCCAGTATTTTAGGTGTGATGCTTTGTCCCGGCCCCTCAGCGCAATAGGTGTGCATATACATAGAGGGGTTGAAGTTTAGCTCGATGCAGGTACAGTTGGGATTTTCCTTTGTGGAAATAGCAGAGCTGTCAGGGATAATCAGGTCAACGCCACAAGCCCAAGCTCCCATAGCCTTTGCCATGTCCGCAGCGAGTTCCTTATAAGATGGGTGCATGCTGTCTGTGACATCAATCGAGTCTCCACCGGTAGAAATATTGGAATTGCGCCGCAAGTCAACTTTGACTCCAGCAGGCAGGATATCGTCGGGTCCATAACCTTGCTGGTCTAACATGAGCAGTTCAATGTCCCCCAGTTCAATGATTTCGAGTGGTGATCGATGATCTCGACCCCGCAGGGGATTGTCATTTTTGATGGCAACCAATTCTCTCACGGTATGCTGACCGTCTCCTACGACATTGGCTGCTACTCGCAAGAGGACTGCCTCACACTGACCGTCTAAGACAAAGAAGCGGTACTCCGTTCCAGCGATAAATTCTTCGACTAAGACAGCAGCGTCTTCTGAAAAGGCAATCTCTAAAGCCTTGCGATAAGATTCCAGGCTAGCTGGTTCTTGGAAGATGGAGATGCCTAGTCCGAAGTTGGTTGACTTGGGTTTGACGACAATTTGATGATCCTTAATCAAAGGGTAATAGGCCAGTCCCTCTTCAAGAGAAGAAAATTCTGCTCCAGCTGGAACGGGAAAGTCAGCTGCAGCCAAAATCTTTTTGGTGACTGTTTTATTGGCCATGGCCAGAGGGATGACATAGTTATCCTTGGAGGTCATATTGCCGTTCTTGACATATTCCACATGGTGACCATGCCAAAGCTTGAGAAATTGGTCATTTTCATCTAAAATTTCAAAGTTTAGACCTCTTTGTATGGCATCAAAGAGTAGCATTTGAGTAGATAATTCCATATTCTCGTAGCCTTTGAGAGCATAAGGAGCCGTCCAAGCATAGCGGTGATATTCCTCTGCTTTTTCTAGTCCAAAGGCCATTAAGGAATCCTGCTGGATATGAGGCAGGAGTTGACCAGATAGGGTTGGCTGAGGATTTAGTAGTGCCTCCTTAAGCTGCTCAAGCAAGCTTTGGTAGTAAGTTGGCAGTTCAAAATGCTGGATGAGCTCTTCCATGGCTTGGAGAAGTGCTGAGCTGTCTGCCTCTTCTGGCAGGGCAGTCAGCGGGTGGCTACAAGCAATCTTTTGGTTCAAGTCGTGGGCAGCTTTTAATGCCGTATCAACATTTTCTACATCATCTAGCCAGAGCAGGCTCAGTAAAAAGAGATGGACAGTATCTAAGGTCTCTTGGCTAATACCTAAATGGTCAAAAGGATTGAGATCGAAGCAGCGGAATTCCAGATAAGTGATCCCTTGCTCCAGATAGGCGCGATTGTGCTTCTGTCCACGGAAGCGAACGGCTGAGTAAAATTCTTTTTCAGCGCTGAGCTCGCCTGACTGAACGTAGTTTTCAATATCAGTTATATATTGTTCCAAAGAAGCGTAGGATACCTGAATATTCTCGTCATTGACATAGCCATAGTCGCTGTTACGAAAAGAGCGGATAGGCTGGGAAATTTCCTGACTGTAGAAACCGGCTTCTGCCCAAGGGGCAGCCCCGTAGAGATAGGTTAAAATCCAGCGGAAACGCAGAAAGTTTCGAGCCAGCTTGAGATAGAGGTCATTTTTAAAGTCCTTGAGTGAATGGTAGGAGCTGACTTGAAAGAGAGAAGTGACCAGATCTTTTCCTAGCTCCATGTTGTAGTGGATGCCAGAGATGGCCTGTAGTTTTTTGCCATATTTTTTCGCTAAACCCTCTCGGTAGTGGCGTTCGTAGTCGTTTTCCAAACGGGCGATGACAATCTCTTCTTCAGTCAGCTGCGGTGGCATGGACAGGGGCCACAGGCGTTCACTCTGGTCAATCGAGCGGCCAGCCACATCGCTGATAGCTCCCAGCAAGCGTCGTGCTTCCTTAGTCGAGTGAGCGATAGGTGTAATTAGTTCCAGTTGTTGCTCGCTGAAGTCTGTTTGGATGGTCGGGTGGAAATTGCGGGAACCCAGCTGACTCGGATGGGCAGTTTGAGCTAAGTGTCCGTCAGTTGTTACCCGCAGATTTTCTCTCTCCAGACCAAAGGTCGCTTGGAGAATGGGGCTTGCTGTATCCAGTTTCTGCAATAATTGATTAATCGTCATCATTTCACCGTCCTATGGTAGTAATTTTAGTCTATTACAAACAGAAAAAGAAAACAAATTTCCGCTACGATTTTACAAAAATTCCGAACTTTTATTTTTAATAAACTAACAAATTTCAGAAAATACAGATTTTTTGAAAATTTAATTCGTTTTCAAAAGGGAAAAAGCAAATCAAGAATGGATCCCACCTTGAAAAATTGTTAAATTTTTCATATAATGAGGTATAAAACATAATCGCAGGTGAGATTCCTGCCTGCTTTTCAAGAAAGGAAGAGCTGCTTCAGCTCAGACAGAATTATGACATCAGTAGTTGTTGTAGGAACCCAGTGGGGAGATGAAGGAAAAGGGAAGATTACAGACTTCCTTTCAGCCAATGCCGAAGTGATTGCCCGCTATCAGGGTGGTGACAATGCCGGCCACACTATCGTGATTGACGGCAAGAAGTACAAACTGCACCTGATTCCGTCAGGGATTTTTTTCCCAGAAAAAGTCTCTGTCATTGGAAATGGAATGGTGGTCAATCCTAAATCTCTGGTCAAAGAATTGAACTACCTGCATGAAGAGGGTGTGACGACGGATAACCTTCGTATCTCTGATCGAGCGCATGTCATCCTGCCTTACCATATCGAGCTGGATCGCCTGCAGGAAGAAGCAAAAGGTGAAAATAAAATCGGGACGACAATCAAGGGAATCGGTCCTGCCTATATGGACAAGGCTGCTCGTGTCGGTATCCGCATCGCTGACCTTTTGGATAAAGATATTTTTAGAGAGCGCTTGGAGCGGAATCTAGCTGAGAAGAACCGCCTCTTTGAGAAATTGTACGATAGTACAGCAATCAGCTTTGATGATATTTTTGAAGAATACTATGAATATGGACAGCAAATCAAGCAGTATGTGACGGACACTTCTGTTATCCTCAACGATGCGCTGGATCAAGGGAAACGAGTGCTCTTTGAAGGAGCTCAAGGGGTCATGCTGGATATTGATCAAGGTACTTATCCCTTTGTAACTTCTTCTAATCCAGTTGCAGGGGGAGTCACCATCGGTTCCGGTGTTGGTCCGAGCAAAATTGACAAGGTAGTTGGTGTCTGCAAGGCCTACACAAGTCGGGTCGGAGATGGGCCATTCCCAACAGAGCTTTTCGATGAAGTAGGTGACCGCATTCGTGATATCGGCCACGAATATGGGACTACCACTGGCCGTCCGCGTCGGGTAGGCTGGTTTGACTCTGTTGTCATGCGTCATAGTCGTCGTGTGTCTGGGATTACCAATCTTTCGCTTAACTCCATCGATGTCTTGAGCGGTCTGGATACAGTGAAAATCTGTGTAGCCTATGACTTGGATGGTCAGCGAATTGACCATTACCCAGCTAGTCTGGAACAGCTCAAGCGTTGCAAGCCGATTTACGAAGAGCTGCCAGGCTGGTCAGAGGACATCACCGGTGTCCGCAGTCTGGAAGACTTGCCAGAAAATGCCCGCAACTATGTTCGCCGAGTGAGTGAGCTGGTTGGTGTTCGCATTTCTACCTTCTCGGTCGGTCCTGGCCGCGAGCAGACCAATATCTTGGAAAGCGTCTGGTCTAATTTATAAAAAAGTCAGCACAAGGAAATTGCTTCTTGTGCTTTTTTGCAAGAAAATTTCATCTTAAGATTCATTTAAGATATATATTTTATACTAACAGCGTAAACAAAGACCTCCTAACTTTGTTTAAAAATCCTAAACTTTTTTCATAATAATCTCCTGAAAGTCACCCCAGTGGTGGCTTTTATTTTTTTTGAGAAGTGCAGCAGGCTTGTGGTATAATGAGATAGATGACTATAGTTTTAGAAAGACAATGATGAATTATACGATTGAAGAAAAAGAAGCATTTATGAAGGAAGCTTTGAAGGAGGCGGAGATTGCCCTAGCTCATGATGAAATTCCCATCGGCTGTGTCTTGGTTAAGGAGGGGAAGATTATCGGCCGCGGTCACAATGCACGTGAGGAGCTGCAGCGGGCTATTATGCATGCGGAAATTATGGCTATTGAAGAGGCGAATCGGCACGAAAATAGCTGGCGCTTGCTGGATACAACGCTTTTTGTGACCATTGAGCCATGTGTCATGTGCAGCGGAGCAATCGGTCTAGCGCGCATTCCTCACGTTGTCTATGGAGCAGCAAATCAAAAGTTTGGAGCAGCTGGCAGCCTTTATGATATTCTGACGGATGAGCGCCTGAATCATCGAGTAGAAGTGGAGGCAGGTGTTCTCCAAGAAGAGTGTGCTCAAATCATGCAGGAATTTTTCAGACAGAGAAGAAAAAATAAAATTAGCCAAAATCAAAAGTTTGTGTTATACTAATTAACGGAGCAACAGTTTTGCGTGAAGCGGGTCAGGGGAGGAATCCAGCAGCCCTAAGCGATGTAAGCTGTGTGCTCTTTTCTATTGCTCTTAATGAATCAAGCCTGAAAGGCGCAGATGAATCTTAGAGCAATGGATGCAGTTTTTCCCATAAGGGAAAAATCTGTAAACCTTATAAAGATTCTCAACGAATCAACTCCGAAGGAGGAAGATGAGTTTAGAGACATTGACGCAGTTTAGGCAAAGCGAGAACTAGGTTCCAATGTTGAATGAATCAAGCCTGAAAGGCGCAGATGAATATTGGAGCAGTGAATCTAGTTCGAATGGACCTGAAATGAATTCAGCTGACATTCAATCTTAAGAAGCATATTGGCTTTCTTGTCAATCAAAATTATTCTTCTTTAATAGGCCTAAAATTTGTTGACTTACGCAAACGATTGCTCTCAGTTATATCCTAGGATTAGCTTATTTAGAAAAATAGTATAGAATAAAAAATGTAAACGTTTTAAAATAGTAAAAGCACTTGCTTATTTTTTCTTAAAGCGTTATCATAAAAGAAAAGAACAATTGGAGGATAAACATGACACATATTAAATTTGACTATTCAAAGGTACTGGATAAGTTTGTAGCACCACATGAATTAGATTATATGCAGCCTCAAGTGACTGCAGCAGATAATGCTCTACGAAACGGAACAGGTCCTGGAGCAGAAATGACAGGCTGGTTGAATTTGCCTGAAGAATATGATAAAGATGAATTTGCTCGTATTCAAAAGGCGGCTGCTAAAATCCAATCTGATAGTGAAGTGTTAATCGTCATCGGTATTGGAGGATCTTATTTAGGGGCACGTGCAGCTATTGATTTCTTGAATAATTCATTTGTAAACTTGCAAAGCAAAGAAGAACGCAAGGCACCTCAGATCCTCTATGCTGGAAACTCTATCTCTTCAAGCTATTTGGCTGATTTGGTAGACTATGTATCAGACAAGGATTTCTCTGTCAACGTTATTTCTAAGTCAGGAACAACTACAGAGCCTGCTATTGCTTTCCGTGTCTTCAAAGAACTCTTGGTTAAGAAGTATGGTCAGGAAGAAGCAAATAAACGGATTTATGCAACTACAGACCGCGCTAAAGGTGCAGTTAAGGTTGAAGCAGATGCTAATGGCTGGGATACTTTTGTAGTGCCTGATAGTGTTGGTGGTCGTTTTACAGTATTGACAGCAGTGGGACTCTTGCCAATCGCAGCTGCAGGGGCTGATATCAGCAAGTTGATGGAAGGAGCAAATGCTGCTCGCAAGGCTTATGCTTCTGATAAGTTGGCTGAAAATGAAGCATATCAATATGCAGTTGTACGCAATATCTTGTACCGTAAAGGTTATTTGACAGAAGTTCTAGCTAACTACGAACCATCTTTGCAATACTTCTCAGAATGGTGGAAGCAACTGGCTGGTGAGTCAGAAGGTAAAGACCAAAAAGGTATCTACCCAACTTCAGCCAACTTCTCAACAGACCTGCACTCTTTGGGGCAATTTATTCAAGAAGGAACTCGTATCCTCTTTGAAACAGTTATTCGTGTAGATAAGCCTCGCAAAAATGTGTTGATTCCTGAATTAGCAGAAGACTTGGATGGCCTTGGCTATCTGCAAGGAAAAGATGTTGACTTTGTCAATAAGAAAGCAACAGATGGAGTGCTGTTAGCTCACACAGACGGCGGAGTGCCAAATATGTTTGTGACCCTGCCTGAGCAAGATGAGTTCACTTTGGGCTATACTATTTACTTCTTTGAGTTAGCTATTGCTCTTTCTGGCTACCTGAATGGTATCAATCCATTTGACCAGCCAGGAGTTGAGGCTTATAAGAAAAACATGTTTGCTCTTCTTGGGAAACCAGGCTTTGAAGAGCTGGGGGCTGAGTTGAATGCACGTCTTTGATTCTCATATGCTTTGAGTTCATTTAGAATATAAAAAGATCCACAAGTTCATTTCTTGTGGATTTTTTAGTACAAGCCTCTTAATTAGTTTATTATTTTTTTGAACAGTGTAAAAAAGAGTGTCTTAATTCTTTTATGAAAGCGCTGTATAATTGCCTTGTAAATAAAATTTGAGAGGTATCAAAATGAATGATTGGTTAGACATTAAAGGCAAAACAGTTCTTGTGACGGGTGCGTCATCTGGGATCGGTAAGGCAATCGTCGAAGAATTGTTGGAATTAGGAGTCAATGTAGCGAATTTTGATCTTAGCGACAACGATTTGCGTCACCCGAACCTATTATTTGTAAAAGTTGATGTAACTTCTCGCTCTGAAGTAGAAGAGGGTGTTGCCAAAATAGTGGAAAGATTTGGCAATATTGATGCGGTAGTCAATAATGCGGGGATTAATGTCCCTAGATTATTAATCGATGCAGAAAATCCTAAAGGTCCTTACGAGTTGGACGATGAGACGTTCGAAAAAGTAACAATGATTAATCAAAAAGGTTTGTATCTGGTTAGTCAGGCAGTAGGACGTATTTTAGTGAAAAATGGAAAAGGTGTAATTGTGAACATGGCTTCAGAAGCAGGCTTGGAAGGTTCTGAAGGACAAAGTGCCTATGCTGCAACGAAAGCGGCAGTCTATAGTTACACTCGTTCATGGGCGAAAGAGCTTGGTAAACATGGTGTACGTGTGGTTGGAATTGCTCCAGGAATTATGGAAGCTACGGGTCTTCGAACTCTTTCTTACGAGGAAGCTCTTGCTTATACCCGTGGAAAGACGGTAGAAGATATTCGAGCTGGTTATGCTTCAACTTCAACGACTCCATTGGGACGGAGTGGGAAACTACGGGAAGTAGCTGATCTTGTAGCGTTCTATATTTCAGACCGTTCTAGCTATATAACAGGTGTCACTACAAATATTGCCGGAGGTAAAACTCGCGGTTAAAACAATGAAGGTAGGGAAGAGAGTTGACCTTAGTAAATCGGTGGTATAATATTTTAGATAAAATGGTCTCGCAGCCAACTTATTCCTTGTTAGATATGCGCTCAGAACTGGATATTAGCTTGCAAACCTTGCAAAAGAGTATCCAACAATTAAATGATGTTTTGGCTCCTAATATCCAGATTATCGCACAAGATGATCAGTTAATGTTAGAAGTGTATGACTATACAGAGTTGGAAAGGATTTTATCTGGTAGTTTAAAACAGGAGAGTGACTTCAATTCTTCCAGTAAAAGAATTGCCTATTTGCTAAAACGTTTAATTGAGTCAACCTCCCCTCTTCTTATTGACGACTTGGCTGAGGAAGTAGGTGTTAGTAGAAGTACCCTTAATAAGGATTTAAAACAAGTAAAATCTTTGGCAGAGAGTTACTCTATCACTATTTCAGGAAAGCCCAACCGTGGGCTGGAGGTCTTGGGGAGCGAGCTGAATTTGCGCTTGCTATATATTCACCAAGTGGCTCCTTACTTTGAAGGAAGGACACTCACTGAGGCAACATCTTCTTTTCTGGAGACGCTAGTTCAGGACTATAAAATCCCTAAAGAAACACAGGAACTCCTTCGAAAGACCATTTCAATTATGGTGGAGCGTATTCATACATCTAGAGTGTTGAATTGTCCTATTCCTTACTATAGGAATGATTTAACAGAGACACCTTTAGCTGAGAAATTAATCTATCATATTGAAATGACTTATAAGATTTCCCTCAGTCAGTTTGAGATAGACTTTTTGTGTTTTCCGTTTAATGTCCGTTTTATTGACACTTTAAGCAAGACATCTTATCAATCTGAACAGCTTGCAAAGATTTTTCAAGGGATTGTCAAGAAAGTCAAAGAAACAATGTTGGTTCACTTTGATGATGAAGAATTATTTGAAGAAATCAAATCTCATCTAGGCCCCTTAATCAATCGACTGATTTTCCATGTGCAAGCTAATGATATATTTCATGGCGAGGTTCAAACTCAATATCCTTTTGCTTTTGAAATGGCAAAAATAGCTGGAGAAGAACTATCTGCAATTTTTGGTTCTGAATTGGAATTATCTGAAATTGGATATCTGGCTTTGTATTTTGAAATGATTTTAAGAAAGCAAAATTCTGCTGTTAAGGGTTCTCGCAAGCAGATAGCTGTAGTTTGCACAACAGGAAGAGGAACTGCTGCGATGATTATTCAGCAACTCAGACGAGTCCTTGGAAATGATGTAGACATTACTCAGTATTCCGAAGAGGATTTTAATGTGGATTTAAATCAGGACTATTTCGCGATTTTTACGACAGTTCCTCTAAAATATAAAGATTCTAAATCTCCAGTCATTCAAGTTAATCATCTTTTTGATGATCAATGGCTGCAGGAAGAATGGCAGAGGGCCAATGCTTTTCATCAAAAAAATCTAGAAACAGTCAGCTTACGTTTTCTTCGGTTGAGCCCCCAAAAAACCTATCAGCAATACTTGCTAAATATGGTTGCAGAGTTAGAGAAACTTCAGATGATTGATGAAGGTTTTAGAAATCGGATAATTGATAGGGAGAAAAAGCAATCAACCATTTTTGGTGGAGGAATTGCCTTCCCCCATACAATTAACCAGGGTTATGCAAAGACTATTTTAATGTTTGGAAAACTAGAAGAGCCTTATCAAAAAGGAGATGAATGGATTGAATTTATCTTTCTAGTCGCCATACCCTCAGAAATCGAAAGAAAAATGGAAAGTGAATTGCTGGAATTGTATGACGACATTTTTCGAATTGCAGGAGAGCCTTCTCTAAAAGAAGCATTGAGGGCTGTAGAAACAGAGACAGAGTTTCTATCATTTTCTAAGAGCAAAGGAGTATTTTAATGAATTCGCTAATAATTTTCGCTGTATTTGTCATGGCAGCTTATATATTTCAAATATTCCTCGGCTGGCAGCAACTCAAAGACTTCAATAAGACCTATACGATGCTCCGAAAACTGGGGCGCGTAGCGATTGGCAGGAAGTCCGGAAGAATAAAATCCGGTACGATTGTCATGTTCGCGGTTGATGAAAACGGTCGGGTTCTTAAAGCTAGCAAAATGCAAGGAGTCACAATCTTAGCGCGTTTTCAAAATATGGACGATTATGTTGGAGAAGACATCCATTATTTTGACAAGTATAATCCTCTTGTGAGAAAAGAAAATAAGTTGATGCAATCAGCCATAGAAGATGCTAGAAAAGTCTATCTTTGGCATGAGGCAGGTATTGAGAAAGAGACAAGTTCATCTGATTCTTTTCTGGGATTCGGCTTTTATGCGAATTACTTACAATTATCTATTAAACAGTTATTTAAAAAAAATAAGAAAAGGAGTTCCTTATGAATCACATTACAAAATTTGCAGAGAGTTTTATGAAACTCTTCCAATTAGGTGGAGAAACCTTTATTAGCTGGATGACAAATATTGTACCGCTTGTCTTAATGCTATTGATTGCAATGAATACCCTTATCGCTTTCTTGGGAGAAGAAAAGGTCAATTCCTTGGCTAAGATTTCTGCCAAAAATCCTGTTAGCCGTTATATGATTTTACCTTTCATTTCAGCCTTTATGCTGGGGAATCCGATGGCGATCAGTATGGGACGCTTCTTGCCAGAATATTATAAACCTAGTTTTGTAGCAGCTCAGATGCAGTTCTGCCATACTTCAAATGGTGTATTCCCACATATCAATCCTGGGGAATTGTTTGTATGGATGGGAATTGCGACAGGAATTCAAACTTTAGGTTTAAGTCAGATGGACCTGGCAATCCGTTACATGCTTGTAGGAATTATCATGAACTTTGTTGGTGGATGGGTAACAGATTTTACGACTGCCTATGTTGCAAAACAGCAAGGTGTTACCTTGAGTAAAACATTTGATTGATAGAAAGAGTGAAATTATGTCATATAAGAGTATAAAAGTTGTTAAAGGAAATGGTGGTTTCGGAGGCCCTTTGGTCATTACACCTAGTGAGGCTAAGCATAAATTTATCTATATCACTGGCGGCGGAGAAAAGCCAGATATTGTAGATAAAATTGCTGATTTGACCGGTATGGAAGCTGTTAACGGGTTTAAAACTTCTATCCCTGATGAGGAAATTGCTTTAGCAATCGTGGATTGCGGCGGTACTCTTCGCTGCGGTATTTATCCTAAAAAGGGGATCCCTACAATCAATATTGTCGCTACAGGGAAAAGTGGCCCTCTAGCACAATATATCACCGAGGAAATCTATGTGTCAGCAGTTGGCCTTAATCAAATTTCTGCTGCTAATGAAGACGAAAAAGCGACAACTGTGGTAACAGAAAAGCCAACTTACGATACTAGTAAAAAAATTACAGAGCAAAAAGCTGAAACAAGTATTGTAGCAAGAATTGGGATGGGCGCTGGGAAGGTCGTTGCGACTTTCAACCAGGCTGCTCGTGAAGCCATCCAAACAATGCTCAACACAATCATTCCTTTCATGGCCTTTGTTTCCTTGCTGATTGGGGTTATTCAAGGTTCAGGTGTTGGAAATTGGCTGGCAAAATTAATGGTTCCCCTAGCGGGGAACATCTGGGGACTCATTTTGATTGGCTTTATCTGTTCCTTGCCATTCCTATCTCCTTTGTTAGGCCCCGGAGCTGTTATCAGTCAGATTATCGGAACCTTAATTGGAGTCGAAATCGGAAAAGGGAATATTCCGCCCCAAATGGCTCTGCCAGCTATATTTGCTATCAACACTCAAAACGGTTGTGATTTCATTCCTGTAGCACTCGGTCTATCTGAAGCCAAGTCTGAAACAGTTGAGGTTGGTGTCCCTTCTGTGCTTTATTCACGCTTTCTCAATGGTGTTCCGCGGGTGCTAGTAGCTTGGATAGCTAGTATTGGTCTTTATCAATAGACCTTTGATAGATGCACGTAAACAGAGCAACTATTATGTTAAACTTATCTATAAGCATAAGTTTAAGACAAATTAGAGAAAGGATAAATAGGAATTAGATGAAGAAAATTTTTGAAGCTAAAGTAATTCAAGTAGGGCCTGAAGCTCAGAATATGATTCAAGATGCCAATATGCTCATTTTATTTGGAGAAGAAGCTCCGGAAGACTTAGCAGAGTATTGTTTTAAAATCGATAACAAAAATCTTCTAGGTGCAATACTAGAAGGTGGAAAGCTGGTCGTAGATAGTCAGGAATATTCGATTACTGCCGTAGGAAATGTAGTAGAAAAAAATTTAACTGGACTGGGCCATATCACTATTTCTTTTGATGGTTCAAAAGAGGGGAGCCTGCCGGGCACTCTCCATGTTGCAGCAGACCAAGCAGTAGTAATTGAAAAGGGCTCTACCATTCAGATTTTTGAAGTAGCTCAAGTAGGATAAAATATCTAAATAAGAATACTAGAAAAATAAGAGTCTAAAAACTTGATTCAGAGCCTGGGCAAAAGTCCAGGCTTTTGGGTCTAAATTAGAAAAAATAGATGACGCAGTGGTTGATTGGCATCTTCCTTCGCTTTTTAAGCCCCAAAGATTGCCTGATCAACTGTGCGGGGGTGGGAAGACGAACTTTTTAACTTGTTTGAAGTTCTTTCCCACTCCCTTTTTGATTGAAAGAACAATTTATGTTATAATGTTGTAAAATTTGTCATTGTTTTTCAATGTTTTCGCAATATGACAAATCAATGAAATTTATAAGGAGAAAACCATGTCAGATAAAGATGGTCAAGGTCAAGTGCAAGGGGCTTGGCAAGAAAATCAAACTAGCAGCCAGCCATTGCAAGGGAATTTCCAGCAGATTCAGCCGCAAGGATTGCCTGATAAGAAGGGTAATATCGGAAAAGTCATAGGACTTTCAATTTTTGCTCTCATAATTGGTCTTTTGATTGGCAGCGGTTCAGCTTATTTTATCGGCAAGCAGGCGCAGACAAATAAGGATATTCAAAGGATTAAGCGTCTGAGTAAGGCTCAGGAAGAAGCCAAAGACAAGAGTGACAGCTTTACTACAGACGGGCAGTCGGTTCAGTTTAATTGGACATTGAAAGACTTGGGACGGTTGAGCTATACAAATGATGAAGGATTAGGCCTGACGGCTGATCAAATCGTTGAAACTTATGGCTTGGCTAGTTCAGCAGAATATGATCGTAATCGTCTGTTACTCCGATGGGGCCCTTCTGTCAGGGACAAGGAGCAAAATATTTCTTTTCAATTTGATAAAGTTGACCAGAACTACTATCTGAGACAAGTGGTAGTTGGAGATTCTTTTAAAGAATATAGAAAAGGGAAGGAAACGACAGATTGGAGCGTATTATCTCCCAAAGACCTTGAACGTTTGAAAAAAGGAGACAAGGAAACAGGTGAAGGAGGAACAGCTTTATCAGAGGTCCTGAAGAAGCATCCTGTTCCGTCAGAAATTGTCATCACAACCGAACGTGACGTAGATAATAAGATTATCTCCAACCGTCTGATTGCTGAGGTGACTTATAAAACAGAAGATGGTTATGAATACCTATTGTTTGTAGGCCAGCCAGATGGAAATTTCTTATATATAAAGTCAGAGGAAATGTAAGTTTTTAGTTATTTAGTTTATCTTTTGTAACTGACTGCTTTCAAAGCATTTCGTTATTAAAAGAGAACTGATAAGACTATTGGAAATAAACAAGAAAGAGGAAAGAAGATTGACAGAACAGCAAACACAGCATTCTTTTGAGCCTTCAAGGAATGCTCAGTCGCAAGAGGAATTCCCGCATCATTTTCAACCTCAGCAGGGCCATGTTTCAAGTCCGCAGGGACCAACCCCACCTTTGGCCAAGAATAAATCTTGGAAAGGAATCCTGATAGGCGGAGCCTTGCTCTCTCTTGGTCTTGGACTAATCGGAGGGGGAATCTGGGGCTATGGAATGGGAGTAGCGGATGTCATCAAAGGTGAATATCCTGTGCTCCATCCTTTGGCAGATGCTAGGGAATCAAAGAGAGATCAATCAGATCAGTACATTGACCCCGATACTACTGAGTTCAAGTGGGACATTGATAGTTTGTCAGAGTTACGGTTCAATACTATTCAGACAGATACGAATGGTACTTCTGTGGAAGATATTCTTGATAAATATGGCAAGGCTTTAAAAGAAGAAATCTCTCGTGACAGCCTTGATTTAGAGTGGGGAACGCTTCAAGATTCTGATGATGAGGAGGACTGGCCAGTTTATTATACAGATCAAACCGCTTCTCTGGCTTTTGAGAAGAAAAAAGATGGTTTCTATCTGAATAGCCTTCATATCTATAATATTCGCTTTGAAGGAAGCAAACATAATGCTGAGGACGAAGCGATGGCGGCTGATTACTTTGAAAAATTGAAAAAAGGCGATGCAAAGACTGGTAAAGATGGCATTTCCTATAAGGAAGTTTTTAAGGAATATGGCAGTCCGCGAAGTATCTCTATTCGTGTAGATGAAGATTTCAATGAGGATACTAGTCAAACCATTATGGAGGTGGCTTATGACGCTCCTAATGATGGTACTTACAGGTTGTTCTTCGTTCAGCAGGAGGACGGAAACTATCTTTTGTCCACTACTGCCAATAAATAAAATAGAACTCGAATAATAAAAGGAGAAACGATGTCAGAACAAAATAAACCGCAGGAACAATCTTTAGAAGGATTAGCTCCATATCCACAGCAAGTCCAGTCATCAGACTCAGGACAATTTGTAGCTAACTCAACAGAGGGGCAGCCTCTTCCAGTAGAAGGGGGCAGTCCTGAAATGCCGAATCCTAATCAAGATTTTGGTGTTCAGCAACCCATTTTTGACGCTCCACAGCAGCAGATGCCTCAGCAGGATAATTGGGGAAATCCCGCTTTTCAAGAAGCAACGTCTCAGGGATTTAATCCAGCTGGTCAGAACTTTGCCGGACCACAGCAAGCTGCAAACTTCGCTGGCCAGCCAAGTCCAGAGCCAAAGAAAAATAGTACGGGCAAGCTGATAGGATTTTTAGGAATAGGTCTGGCAGCGGGACTATTGCTAGGAGGTCTTGGCGGCTATTTCCTAAATGATTTTATGAGTGGGGGAAGTGTGCCAAGTCTGTCTCGAAAGGGACATCAAAGCGATGTTGCTTCTTTTGTGGCTCCGTCAAAAGAGGATGTGTATGAATGGGAAGTGAAAGACCTTGAAAAGCTGAGCATTGTTAGTGCGGATGATGAAGGATTGACCCCTGAACAAGTAGTCAAAGATTTTGGCTTGGCCAGCAGTGTGACGTTTCAAGAAGAAGGGCTCTCATTGTCTTGGTTACCTGACTCTAGTTATACCACTCTGACCTTTATGAAACACGAGGATGGCAGCTACCATCTTCAGGGTATGAGTATTATGCCCGGCAGTGATGACTATAATCAAAAGGTATCTAGCCAGATTACAGAGAACTTAAAGACGGGTGATGCGGAAACAGGCGAGGGCGGTTCTTCCTTTAAAGAAGTAATCAAGGAATACCCAGAATATCAACATATTTCAGTTTATGGGGATGGTGAATCAGAGCCGAAGATGCTTGTAAACTATGAAACATCTTCAAATAAGGAAATAACTTTGACTTTTATCCGTCAGGAAAACGGACAGTACCTATTGAGTAATCTTTCTAAATAGAATAAATGAATAGGAGTGCTTATCTTACAAGCTAGAAGCTCTGAACGGTACGCAAAAGATCAAAATGACCATTGATGCCAACAGTGGGAACATTTTGAACGAAAGAATTAAATAATATCGTTGATATATAGTTTGGAATTGCTTTGTTGGGCACGGACGAAAGTTCGTGCCTTTTTACAATCCGTATCTCATGTAGAGAATCTTATAGGAGTTTTGCAATCCTTTTTTTTGTGTTATAATATTGTCTAATCAAGCTTCTTGGTTTGCTTCAATTGTTCTTCAAGTTGTTGGAGATTGAGGAGATAAACAAACTAAAAGGCTAAACTATTCACGAATCGAGGGAAGAATCATGTCTGCTACTAAAATGAACGCTCAAGAAATTATCAAATTTATCGCTGATGCCAAGAAAAAAACTCCGGTCAAGGTGACCTTTGATGGAGAATTGCACGGTTCGATTCCTTGGTCTGTTGTGAAGTTAGGCAATGTTCTTTTTGGAGACTGGGAAGAAATTAAGCCGCTCCTAGTGAACTTAGAGGAAAATAAGACCTATGTCGTGGAGCAGGATGCTCGCAACTCAGCGGTGCCGCTTTTGGACAAGCGCGATATCAATGCCCGTATTGAGCCGAGCGCTATTATCCGTGACCAAGTCGAAATTGGTGATAATGTAGTCATCATGATGGGGGCAGTTATCAATATCGGTGCGGAGATTGGTGCTGGAACTATGATTGATATGGGTGCCATTCTGGGTGGTCGAGCAATTGTTGGTAAAAACAGTCATGTCGGTGCTGGTGCGGTTCTGGCGGGAGTCATTGAGCCGGCTAGTGCTGAGCCAGTTCGGGTTGGCGATAACGTGCTGATTGGTGCCAATGCGGTTGTGATTGAAGGTGTACAAATTGGCAGTGGTTCCGTTGTTGCAGCTGGTGCGATTGTGACTCAGGATGTTCCGGAAAATGTAGTAGTTGCTGGCGTTCCGGCACGAGTTATCAAGACCATTGACGAGAAGACCCAGCAGAAGACAGCTCTGGAAGACGCTCTGCGTACTCTTTAAAAATAGCATAAAGATGAATTGATTGGGTGCGGCCCGACACTTTGACTGGTCTGACAAGATTTTAAAGGAAAGAAAAATGCTTGATTATCTGAACATTCGCCGTGATTTACACCAGATAGCAGAAATCGGTCTGGAAGAATACAAGACCCATGCCTACCTGATGCAGGTCATTGATGGCCTGACAGCTGGCCTAGACTTTGTGGAAATTCGAACTTGGCGGACTGGTATTTTGGTCTTTATCAAGGGAAGTTCACCGGATAAGACGATTGGCTGGCGGACAGATATTGATGGCCTTCCGATTGTGGAGGAGACGGGTCTGGACTTTGCCAGTACCCATGAAGGCCGGATGCATGCCTGCGGACACGATATGCACATGACGGTTGCCCTAGGCCTGCTGGAACAAGCTGTGAGCACTCAGCCTACCCACAATCTCCTCTTTCTCTTTCAGCCTGCAGAGGAAAATGAAGCTGGCGGTATGCTTATGTATGAAGACGGTGCCTTTGGCGACTGGCTGCCAGATGAATTTTACGGTCTCCATGTGCGACCGGATCTCAAGGTCGGCGATATTGCCACTAACAGAGGAACCCTTTTTGCTGGTACCTGTGAAGTTAAGCTGACCTTTAAGGGGAAGGGAGGTCATGCAGCCTTTCCTCATGAAGCCAACGATGCCTTGGTGGCAGCTAGCTACTTTATCACCCAGGTGCAGACCATTGTCAGTCGCAATGTCGATCCTATCGAGGGGGCGGTTGTAACCTTTGGTTCGCTCCATGCTGGCACGACCAACAATGTCATCGCAGAAACTGCCTTTCTGCATGGCACCATTCGGACTCTGACTCAGGAGATGAACCTCTTGACCCAGAAGCGCTTACGGGAAATAGCAGAGGGGCTAGCCCAAAGTTTCGGTCTGGAATTGGACTTGGAGCTTAAACAAGGTGGCTATCTGCCTGTAGAAAATCATCCTGGTCTAGCAGACGAATTGATGGACTTTTTCCAGAAGGAAGAAGAAGTGGAGCTGATTGATATTGCGCCGGCTATGACAGGCGAGGATTTCGGTTATCTGCTCAGCAAGGTCAAGGGCGTCATGTTCTGGCTGGGAGTGGATAGTCCCTATGCCCTCCATCATCCCAAGATGACACCGGACGAGGCAGCACTGCCCTTTGCGATTGAAAAGATTGGGAAATTCCTAGATTATAAAATCAACGAAAGATAAGAAAAAGGTGGACGAGCTGCATGAAAGAAGAGCTGAGACAAACTGTACTGAACCAGATGAAGAAACTGTCAGGAAAAGAAAAAGAGCTGGCAGATAGCTGGCTGACCCAGCACTTGCTCAGTTCAGCAGCTTATCAAAAAGCTCAGGTTATTGCTACCTATCTTTCTATGCCGCATGAAGTCTCAACTGCAGCCTTTATCAAGCAGGCTCAGTTGGACGGCAAGCGGGTTTTAGTGCCTAAGACCTATGGCCAGGGTCGGATGATATTTGTGGATTATGATGAAAGTTGCCTGCAAAAAAGCTCTTTTGGACTTATGGAGCCGATAAGTGAAGAGGCTGTGGATAAGACAGAAATTGATCTGATTCATGTGCCGGGTGTGGTCTTCAATTCTCAAGGGTTTCGGATTGGTTACGGCGGTGGCTACTATGACCGCTATCTAGCTGATTTTGCGGGAGCATCTATCAGCAGCATCTATAGTTTTCAAAAGTCTGATTTTGAGCCCGATTATCACGATATAGCAGTAAAGGAAGTGTTGACTTATGAACTACATCTATGATAAAAAATATCCTGTGACCAGTATTTTGCTAATTTTGACAACACTTGTCTTTGTGGGTATGCTTATTTTACGTGGTTTTTCTTATGCTGAAGAACAAACTGTCTTTGAATTTGGAGCAGTTTTTTCTCCAACCATTATCATGTATCCTGCTCAGATATGGCGTCTCTTTTCTGCTATCTTTGTGCATATTGGCTTGGAGCACTTTGTGGTAAATGCTGTTACTCTTTATTTTATTGGACGGCAGGCAGAAGATATTTTTGGATCGCGAAATTTCTTTCTGCTCTATATGATGTCTGGCCTGATGGGAAATATCTTTGTCTTCTTTTTCAGTCCAGATGCTCTATCAGCAGGAGCTTCAACCGCCTTGTTTGGACTTTTTGCCTCTATCGTGACCCTGCAATATATCGTTCGCGACAGCTATATTCAGCAGCTGGGGCAGTCTTATATGACCTTGATTGTGGTCAATATCATCTTTAGTTTCATGCCTGGTATCAGCCTGGCGGGGCATTTGGGCGGTTTGATTGGCGGCATACTCTGCGCGGTCATTTTACCTGTAAAAGGCTCGAGCAATGCTTTTAAACCAGCTCAGCGCTGGCTGGTCTTGTTTGGCTATCTTGCCTTAGCGGCCCTTCTGATTTTTCTAGGCTTTCATCATTCCTTGATTTAATGAGTCTTTAGAAAATAACTGATGAGATATCAAAAAAGAGGTTGATAAACCTCTTTTTTATAGCTAAAATTTTATTTTCAACGTTAGTTGTTTGAATCAATTATTTTTTCTCTTGTTTTTTCTCTAGTTTATGGCCCAAGTCAATGATATACTGCTTCAAGGAGTCTTTGACTTGCGGATGCTTGAGGGCATAGTCGATAGAAGTTTTCATAAAGCCGAACTTGTCACCGACATCATAGCGATCTCCCTTGAATTCACGAGCGAACACGCGCTGCGTCTTGTTGAGAGTATCAATTGCATCGGTCAGCTGAATCTCATTTCCAGCACCTGGCTCTTGCTTTTCCAAGATTTCAAAAATTTCTGGTGTCAGCAAGTAGCGGCCGATAATAGCCAAATCACTCGGTGCATCTTCAGGTTTTGGCTTTTCGACAAAAGTTTCCACGCTGTAGAGACCTTTGACACCTTCGCCTTGAGGGGCAATCACACCATAAGAGGAAACTTCATCATGAGGGACCTGCATGACAGCGATGGTAGAAGCATGAGTAGCTTCGTAGTCATCAATCAATTGCTTGGTTAGGGGTACAGCCTTATCATTGGTGATGTCCATGAGGTCATCGCCCAGCATGACAACAAAAGGTTCGTTTCCTACGAAAGCCTTGGCCTGAAGGACAGCATCTCCCAGTCCGCGCGGATGGCTCTGACGGATGAAGTGCAGACCGATACCAGTGGTTTCATCGACCAATTTGAGCAAGTCGTCTTTACCCTTTTCTTTGAGGTTATATTCTAATTCAAAGTTTGAGTCAAAGTGGTCTTCGATTGAGCGTTTTGACTTACCTGTGACAACTAGAATATCTTCAATTCCAGATTTGAGAGCTTCCTCGACGATGAACTGGATGGTTGGCTTGTCGACGATCGGCAGCATTTCCTTAGCTAGAGCTTTAGTAGCTGGCAGGAAGCGGGTTCCGAGACCAGCTGCAGGGATGACGGCTTTCTTAACTTTTGACATAATTATTTCCTTTCTATTAGAACGAAGTCCATTCGTTCTCAGCCTTAAATTCATTGTTCATGATTTCATAAATGGCTTCTTTGATATTCCAGTTTTGATAAATAACCTTATAAATAGCCTGGGTGATCGGCATATAAACATCCAGCTCTTGGGCCAGTTCATAGGCAGCCTTGGTGGTAGAAATTCCTTCGATAACCATGCCCATATTGGCTTCAATATCAGCTAACTTCTCGCCGCGTCCTAGAGCATTGCCGGCCCGCCAGTTGCGGGAGTGGACAGAAGTCCCTGTGACAATCAGGTCACCGACACCAGATAGGCCGCTGTAAGTCAGAGGATTGGCTCCTAACTTGACACCTAGACGCGTGATTTCGGCCAGACCGCGTGTGATAATAGCTGCCTTGGCGTTGTCACCATAGCCTAATCCATGGAGAGCACCAGCTCCGACTGCGATGATGTTTTTCAGAGCGCCGGCAGTCTCCACTCCGATAACGTCGGTATTGGTGTATAGGCGGAAGTAGTGATTGCTGAAGAGCTCCTGCACATACTTAGCTGTTTCTAGGTCCTTAGAAGCAGCAGTAATTAGGGTAATATCGCGTACAATGGTTTCCTCAGCATGGCTAGGACCTGAGACGACGACAATCTCGCTGCGTAGCTCTGCAGGGATTTCTTCTTCTAGGATGGTTGAAATCCGTTCGTGGGTATTGGGCTCCAGTCCCTTGGAGGCGTGCATGATTTTCACCTTGTGGTCTAGGGCTTGAGCCACTTGTTTGGCTACCAGACGGGTTACCTTGGTAGGAACGACAAAAAGCACGGCATCCGCATCTTTTAAAGCTTCTTCTAAGTCATGATAGGCCTTGATGTTTTCGTCTAGTACAATATCTTTGAAATAGCGTTTATTGGTGTGTTCGTCGTTGATTTCGTTGATTTGCTCAGCGATATTTCCCCAAATACGAACCTCGTGTCCGTTGTCATTTAACACTTGTGATAAGGCCGTTCCCCAAGAACCAGGACCAATCACAGCAACTCGTTGTTTATCCATATCTTCTCCTTATGATGAAATTCCGAGTCTGAATTTAAATCAGTTTTAGAGTTCTATATCTCATTTTACCATATAATATAAGAAATTTCTTGCTTGACATTGTTTTTATCTGTGATATAGTAAGGAAACTAAGTCAAATATGAAAAAAGTAGGAGGAAGCATGTTTTTTAAAAGTCTATTACGGTATAAATGGTATGCACTGAGTTCGCTTTTGATGACCTCATTGATGATTGCCAGCTCTCTTTTACTGCCCTGGTTTTTAAAGCACATCTTAGATGCTCTGCAGGAGCAAAATAGCCAGACCATCTACAGTATGGGCGGTTGGCTGATTGGCATCGGTTTAGTTGGACTGGTGGCAGGAGGGATTAATGTGACCTTGGCGGCTTACATTGCCCAGGCTGTCTCATCGGATCTCCGTGAGGAGACTTTCCGCAAGATTCAGACCTTTTCTTATGCCAATATCGAGGAATTTAACGCTGGAAATCTAGTCGTGCGGATGACGAATGACATCAATCAGATTCAAAATGTGACTATGATGCTCTTTCAAATTCTTCTTCGCTTGCCCATTCTTTTTATCGGATCAGTTATCTTGGCCATTGT
The DNA here is from genome assembly GCF_003943735.1 of Streptococcus sanguinis. Classification (GTDB taxonomy): domain Bacteria; phylum Bacillota; class Bacilli; order Lactobacillales; family Streptococcaceae; genus Streptococcus; species Streptococcus sanguinis_E. The sequence continues at coordinate 182,205 of NZ_RJMV01000002.1, forward strand.
GACCATGCCCTCTCTCTGGTGGATTATCTTCTTGCTGATTGTGCTCATAGCTGGTCTAACGGCTGTCATGATGGGGATGATGGGGCCTCGTTTTAAGAAATTCCAGACTCTTTTGGATAAGATCAATGCCATTGCTAAGGAAAATCTTCGTGGTGTGCGAGTGGTCAAGTCCTTCGTTCGGGAGGAAGATCAGTTTCATAAGTTCAGTCAGGTGTCTGATGAACTTTTGTCAGAGAATCTCTATATTGGCTACGCTTTTTCAATCATTGAGCCAATGATGATGTTGGTCGGCTACAGCTCTGTTTACTTGGCTATCTGGACTCTATCTGGCATGATTCAGGCGGAGCCAGGACTGGTCAGCTCTATCGCTTCTTTTATCGGTTATCTGAGCCAGATTATTTTCACTATCATTATGGTTGGTTTCTTGGGAAATGGCGTGACGAGGGGAATCATTTCTATCCGTCGGATCAAGGAAGTATTGGCGACGGAGCCAGCTATGACTTTCCCAGACTCACCAGATGAAGAACTAGAAGGCAGCATCAGCTTTGAGCATGTGACTTTTTCCTATCCCAACGATGACGAGCCAATGCTAAAGGACATCAGCTTTGATGTTGAGCCTGGGCAAATGATTGGCGTTGTCGGTGCGACAGGTGCTGGTAAGTCCACCTTGGCCCAGCTGATTCCTCGTCTTTTTGACCCGCAGGAAGGTTCTGTCAAGATTGGCGGTCGAGATCTGCGAGAGCTTAGTCAGGGAACTCTTCGTAAAAATGTTTCCATCGTGCTCCAGCGGGCGATTCTATTTAGCGGGACCATTGCGGACAATCTCCGTCAGGGCAAGCTCAACGCTTCGCTGCCTGAGATGGAGCGGGCGGCTCGCATTGCCCAAGCCAGTGAATTTATCAGCCGTATGGAAGAGAGTTTTGACAGTGCAGTGGAGGAGCGTGGCAGCAACTTCTCTGGCGGTCAGAAGCAGCGGATGTCCATTGCCAGAGGTGTTGTCAACAATCCCAATATTTTGATTTTAGATGATTCGACCTCGGCCTTGGATGCCAAGTCAGAAAAGCTGGTTCAAGAAGCCTTGAATAAAGAGCTGCAAGGAACGACAACGATTATCATTGCTCAAAAGATTAGCTCTGTTGTACATGCAGATAAGATTCTAGTCTTGGATCAAGGACGGCTGATTGGTCAAGGGACGCATGCGGAATTGGTCGCCACTAACGATGTCTACCGTGAAATCTACGAAACTCAGAAAGGAAAGGAGGACTAAGATGCGGACGATTGCATTTTTTTGGCAATATTTTAAGCGTTACAAATTATCCTTTGTCATTGTGCTCTTGATGATGATAACAGCGACTGTTTTTCAGGTCCTTTTTCCGGTTTATGTCGGTCAGGCTGTTCAGCATTTGGTTGAGTTGGGACGTGCTTTTGCAGAGAAGGGTGAGACTAATCAGATTCTGTCGACTTTTGGCAGCGTCATGGGCAGTGTATTGGTATCCTTTGTCTGTCTATCTGTTTCCAGCTTGATTTACATGCTTTTGATGACCCGAGTTATTGCCCATTCGACCAATGAGATGCGCAAGGGCCTGTTTGGCAAGCTGTCCAAGATGACAGTTGCTTTCTTTGACCGCCATCAGGATGGAGATATTTTATCTCGCTTTACCAGTGACTTGGACAATATCCTGCAAGCTCTAAACGAGAGCATGATCCAGGTTATGAGCAATGCCTTGCTCTATCTGGGTCTCGTGATTATCATGTTTGTCCAAAATGCTAGATTGGCCTGGATAACGGTAGCCAGCACACCGGTTGCTTTTCTTCTCCTAGTGGTCATTGTTAGGCTGGCTCGGAAATACACCAATCTTCAGCAAAAAGAAGTCGGCCGCCTCAATGCTTATATGGACGAGACCATTTCAGGTCAGAAGGCTGTTATCGTTCAGGGAATGCAGGAGGAGGTCATCAAAGGATTCATTGAGCAGAATGACCGAGTACGCTTAGCAACCTTTAAAGGACGGACCTTTTCAGGTCTTCTCTTTCCTATCATGAATGGGATGAATTTGATTAATACAGCCATTGTTATTTTTGTTGGATCGGCTGTCTTACTAAGCGACCCTAATGTTGAAACGGCTGTTGCAGTTGGCCTGATTACCACCTTTACTCAGTTTTCTCAGCAGTATTATCAGCCCATCATCCAGATTGCAGCCAGCTGGGGCAGTTTGCAGTTGGCTTTTACAGGGGCTGACCGGATTCAGGAGATGTTTGATGCGCCAGAGGAAGTCCGGCCAGAGAATGCCCCTACTTTCACAGAGCTTACAGACTCCGTGGAGATCAAGCATGTGGACTTCTCATATGTAGAAGGCAAGCCTATTCTCAAAGACGTATCTATTTTAGCCCCTAAGGGCAAGATGACGGCTGTTGTTGGCCCGACTGGATCAGGTAAGACGACCATTATGAACCTGCTTAATCGCTTTTATGATGTGGATAATGGTAGTATCGAGTTTGACGGTCGTGACATTCGAGATTATGAGCTGGATAGCCTACGGAGCCATGTGGGGATTGTCTTGCAGGATTCGGTGCTCTTTAGTGGTACGATTCGGGACAATATCCGCTTCGGTGTGCCGGATGCTAGTCAGGAGATGGTAGAAACGGCTGCGCGTGCGACTCATATCCATGACTATATCGAAAGTCTGCCAGACAAATACGATACCCTGGTAGATGATGATCAGAATATTTTCTCAACTGGGCAGAAACAGCTGATTTCCATTGCTAGAACATTGCTGACGGATCCGCAAGTCTTGATTTTGGACGAAGCGACTTCTAATGTCGATACGGTGACGGAGAGTAAGATTCAGCAAGCTATGGAAGCCGTTGTAGCTGGCCGAACTAGCTTTGTCATTGCTCACCGCCTCAAGACAATCCTTAATGCCGACCAAATTATCGTCCTCAAAGACGGAGAGGTTATCGAACAGGGCAATCATCACCAGCTCCTCAAACTCGGCGGTTTCTATTCAGAACTCTATCACAACCAGTTTGTGTTTGAGTAGATGGTTGGTTTTGCAGCTGGATAATCAGCTAGGCTTTTGAAGAATCAGATAGAAAATTAAAAAAATCCAGCAGGTTTCTGTTCCTGCTGGATTTTTAATTAACATCAAAGTAGTGATTATTTCACATGTTTAGCTAGATCCTCTTGGGCCTTTTTATTGGATTCCTCTTTTTCTTTTTTCCACTTTTCTTGGGCCTTTTGATAGTCTTTAGTCGTGACAATCTCATCACTGATTTCCACGTATTTATGGTAGTTGGCATCTTTTGTACCTGTCTGAGCATAAGAGTTTGTAAATGGCACAATCCGAGAAATGAATGGTGCTGCTCCTCTGCTGCTCATAGTTGGCACAACGAGGGCGCTATCTGTCAGCCATGCTTGAGCTACAGCATATTTTTCATAACGCTTGTCAACATCTTGTGTTTCGTTTCCGGCCTCTTCGATCAGTTTACTATACTCATCCAGTCCTACAGCTTTAGCAGCAGCATTATCTTTGTCTTCAAATCCAAGGTAGGTTCTGGTCTGAGTGCTGTTACCTGGCACTAAAATGTCCAGGTAAGTAGATGGATCTTGGTAGTCTGGATCCCAAGCAACGAGACCGTTGATATCCCAGTCTTCCTGGCTAGCAGCTTCAGCATTGAAGGTGATGTTTAGTGCTTCGTCCTCAGCCAGCATCTGCAGGTCTACAGAGACATTGTCCTTGCCTAAAGCCTCTTCTAATGACTGTTTCAGAGATTGCATACGGTTGACGAAGTTAGTAGAATTCTGAGCGACAGGAACATCTAGGTGAATTGGGAATTGTACGCCTTCATTTGCAAGAGCCTGCTTGGCTTTGGCAAATTCCGCCTTGGCTTTGTCAGTATTGTGGAGACCGTCTTGGCCGTCATCCAGCTTGATACCTTTCCACTCGTCACCATAGGAAGCCAGTGATTCTTCGACAAGAGTGCCAAATTCCTTGCCATTGGCTTGAACGAAAGTTGGCGGAACAAAGAGATTACGGACAGCTGGCTTGGCTGCATCTTCTCCGTTGACCTGAGCCGAATAGCTTTCGCGGTTAAGGGCAAAGGCTAGAGCTTGGCGGAAGTCTTTATTCAGCAGAGCTTTTTTGGTAGCTTCTTTTTGTTCATCGCTGGTTTTAGAAGTGTGGTTATAACTTTGACGGTCAATGTTAAAGCTGATTAGACCGACCCCCGCTCCTGCTTCTGTCATGAAGATATTATCTTTGTATTTCTCAGCGATTGAGGAATAACTGGAAGTGGCTGGGTAGAGTCTTGCCAAACTGTATCCGCCATCCCCAAAGGTCCGCGCTAATGAATCTTGGTCAGAACCATCGTAGTAAGACAGTTTGACACCATCAATCTTAACCTTGTCCTTATCCCAGTAGTTAGGGTTCTTCTCAAATTCGACAGAGGATTTAGAAGTAATGGATTTCATGATAAATGGACCGTTATACAAAATGGAATCTGCCTTGGTTGCCTGACCGAATTCCTTGCCTTGCTTTTCTAGGAAGGCCTCGTTGACCGGCATCATAACACCTGACGTTGTTTTAGAGTTCCAGTAGGTTTCAGGCTTGTTGAGTGTATATTGAACCGTATAATCGTCCAGTGCCTTGACTCCAACAGCTGAAAAGTCCTTGTTGGTTCCGGCTGCATATTCACTCAGCCCCTTGATAGAATCTTGGATAAGAGGGAGAGCGTCTGATTTGACATCAGCAGCATGTTTGATACCTGCCACAAAGTCCTGAGCCGTGACATCTGCGTATTCTTCGCCATCAGCGGTATACCACTTAGCATCTTTGCGCAGCTTATAGGTATAGACGAGACCATCTGGAGAAACTGTCCAATCTTCTGCGATAGACGGAGCTAAGTTTCCATATTTATCATTTTCCAGCAAGCCATCTACACCATTTGTAGTCAGCTCGTGGGTAGACCCCTTTGCCGACTGGATGTAGTCCAAAGTCGTTGGATCAGACGTAAAGACATAGCTGTAGATTTTTTTGCTGGATTGGGAACTTCCGCCTCCAGAACAAGCTGTAAGTAAGCCGACAGAGAGCAGAGTGAGCCCTGCGGCAAGAAGAATTTTTGATTTTCTCATAGGGACCTCCAAGTCATGAGTTTTTACACTGCTTATTATAACAAATTTCTGTCAAAAGTAAATAATTTTCTGATAATTCTGAAATGTTTTTCTAAATTTTAAAAAAGAGATTTGTAGTGTTGCATATTCTGATAAAAAATTTTTATAACCAGCTTTAAAAAAATCTATTGGACGGCTTCGCAGAGGAGTGGTAAGATATACTATATCAAAATAAGGGGGAATCACGGTATGTGCAGAACGATTGTTGGAATTTCAGCCAATCTTTGTCCAGTTGATGAAGCTGGAAAGAATATTCACACCTCTGTATCACGCAAGTTTGTGGACGGCGTACGAATGGTTGGTGGCCTGCCGATGGTGATTCCCGTTGGAGATAAAAGTTTAGTTCAGGATTATGTGGAAACGATTGACAAGCTGATTTTGTCAGGCGGGCAAAATGTTCACCCGCAGTTTTATGGGGAAGAAAAGACCATCGACAGTGACGACTACAATATTGTTCGCGATGAGTTTGAGTTGGCTCTCTTGAAAGAAGCTCTGCGCCAAAACAAGCCAGTCATGGCTATTTGCCGCGGTCTGCAGTTGGTAAATGTTGCTTTTGGCGGTACTCTTAATCAGCATATCGAAAATCACTGGCAGGGCTTGCCATTTGGTACTTCGCACTCCATTCGCACGGAGAAAGACAGCGTTGTGGAGCGTTTGTTTGGTCAGGCTAGCCAGATTAATTCGGTTCATCGCCAAAGCATCAAGGAATTGGCACCTAATTTCCGCGCGACAGCCTTTGACCCAAGAGACAATACCATCGAAGCGATCGAATCGGTTGACAATCATCGTATCATAGGCCTTCAATGGCATCCAGAGTTTTTAATTAACGAAGAAAAGGGCAATTTGGAGCTGTTTCAGTACCTCTTGCAAGAGCTGTAAAAAATTATTTCATTTTTTTAAGTTACTTTTAGGAAAATTTAAGATAAGTGTTCTATACTAAGACCATAAACAAAGACCTCCTAACTTTGTTTAGAAATCCTAAAACTTTTCTTTTTCATAATAATCTCCCTATAAGAACCGCCCAATTGGCGGTTTTTTTGCTGGAAAGGCTGAGAAATCTAGATTTTCATCAATTTGATGTCTTTTATGTTATAATGAGTCACAAGTAGGCCGAACGAATTGGTTGGTAGATGGAGGAGCAGAGATGTCAAGAGCGGAGCGAGTTATTTTAACAAATATGTGTATGGTTTATGATGAGGACCGCATTTTAGTACAAAATAAAGTAAATGATGATTGGACCGGCCTTTGCTTTCCAGGCGGCCATGTTGAACATCGGGAGTCCTTTGTTAAGTCAGTGATTCGTGAAGTCAAAGAGGAAACGGGACTGACCATATACGAGCCTCGCTTGTGTGGTGTCAAGCAGTTTTATACTGAAAAAGATGAGCGCTATATCGTTTTTCTTTACAAAACCAATCGTTTTGAAGGAGAGCTGGTCTCGTCCGACGAAGGAGAAGTGTTCTGGATTAAACGCGAGGATCTTAATCACCACTCGCTGGCCTTGAGCTTTAAAGAAATGTATCAAGTTTTCACATCAGATTTGACGGAGCAGTTTACTTATCTGGATAATGGAGAGATCATCAGAGATCTATACTAGGGAGAACCGCCCAATTGGCGGTTTTTTTGCTTGTTTTTGGCGAATTTAGTATAATAGGGACAGCAAAAATAGAAAAGAGAAATGCATGAAAATTCGCGGATTCGAGCTGGTTTCCAGCTTTATAAATGAAGATTTGCTGCCCAAGAGAGAGACGGCTCACGCAGCTGGCTACGATTTGAAAGTGGCAGAGCGCACCCCTATTGCGCCAGGGGAGATTAAGCTGGTTCCGACTGGTGTCAAGGCCTATATGCAGCCGGGTGAGGTGCTTTATCTTTACGACCGCTCATCCAATCCTCGTAAAAAAGGCTTGGTCTTGATTAACTCCGTTGGGGTCATTGACGGCGACTACTATGGTAATCCTGGAAACGAAGGGCATATCTTTGCTCAGATGAAAAACATCACTGATCAGGAAGTCGTCCTTGAAGTTGGCGAACGTGTAGTGCAGGCTGTCTTTGCACCATTTCTGATTGCTGATGGAGATGAAGCGGAAGGCGTGAGGACCGGTGGATTTGGATCGACAGGGAAATAGAGTAAGAAAATGGGAGACTATTTATTAGTTGTAGATATGCAGTCAGATTATGTTGCTGCAGGAAAAGCATATGATAATGAAGCATTGACTGCGGCTGTAAATGACAAAATTGCTAGCTATCCTAGCGACCGGGTTATCTATATTCTCAACCGTTTTTTCTGGGAGAGAAAAGATAGGAAGAAGAAATTTGCGACTGGTTTGCAGGTTGTATCTTCTCGCATCTTTGAGAAGCGTCGGGCTTCTTGCTTTACTAATCCGGATTTAAAAGATTTTTTAGAGGGAAACGGTGCTAAAAGCATAGAGTTTATAGGGGTAGATGGCAATGGCTGTGTCAAGGCTTCCGTTTTGGCAGCTGTCAAGGAGAATTATCAGGTTTCCATCGATTTGTCTGCTGTCGGAGTTGCCAACCAGAAGAAATTCTCTAAAACACTGAAGCAATGGCAAGATTGCGGAATCAAGATTAGATAGCTTTATGAGGACATTAATATGAAAATCATTTTTATCCGCCACGGAGAGCCAGATTATTCACTTTTGGAAGAGGCTGGTTACACTGGCTTTGGACTAGATTTGGCTCCTTTGTCAGTTGCTGGTCGCCAGATGGCGACAGAGGCAGCTGCTAATCCTCTGCTGGAACAGGCGGAAATTCTGATTTCATCTTCTGTGACGCGGGCTTTGGAGACGGCTTCCTATCTGATTCGAGACCGCCAACTGCCGCTTTTTGTGGAGCCTTTTCTGCATGAATGGCAGGTATATGAGAGTGGGATAGATAAGTTTGAGCAGGCTCGGAAGTTATTTTTGGAAAATAATGGTTCTCTTCCTGCAGGAAGTCCTGTCCGTTATGAGACGGCTGAGCAGATGAAAGTCCGTTTTTTGCGCACCATAAACAAATACAGAGAATACGAGACGGTAGCTCTTGTAGCCCACCGCATGCTCATCCGCCAGTTTGTAGTTGATCAGCAGATTGATTTTTGTCAGTTTGTTGAATGTGAATTGAAGTTTTAATGTTTCGTTGTAAAAAGAATCTTAATAAAAGGATTTTGAGATAGAAGAAAATATGAAAGAATTTAAGAACAAGGACTATGCAACAGAAATTCGTCAGAAAATTCCAGGCTATGATGTGATGCTAGATGTGATTTTCCGAGGAGTATTGCTTAGGTTAGCACCCAGTTTAAAAGTCGATAAGGTGTTAGCTTTGGCAAGCCAGACGGATGAGCTGAATGGTTTGGCATCCTTATTTCCTAAGGCCGGATTGACGGTAGTAGAGCCAAGTGAGGCGATGCTACAAGAGCTTAAAAGACAGGCTCATCTGCCTCAAGCGGAGTATCTTAATAGTCGGTTTGAAGAAGCAGTGCTGCCTTCTGCTTATCAGATTTGTTCTTGCTTGCTAGTATTGCAGTTTGTTGAAAATCCCAGCTTATTTCTTCGAAAAATTTATGATTCTTTAAGTGAAGATGGCCTTCTGATTCTTAGCTTTTTTTCCAACCAGCAACTGGGCTATTGGAAAACACTTGCTTCAGAGCTAGGAGCTAATCAGCAACAAGTTCAGCGTACTTATGAGAATCAAGCTGGTTTGATGAATTCCCTCTCGCCTCAAGAAGTTGCAGACATGCTGGAAGAGGCTGGCTTTACTAATATAGAGCAAGTGTGTCAGGTTTTATCAACTTTTGTTTGGATTATTAGAAAATAAGGAGAATCACCATCGCTAAGAAAAAAACGACCTTTGTCTGTCAAAATTGTGAATATCATTCGCCCAAGTATCTAGGCCGCTGTCCTAACTGCGGCTCTTGGTCTTCTTTTGTTGAGGAAGTAGAGGCTGCTGAGGTCAAGCATGCCCGTGTTTCCTTGACGGGCGAAAAGACTCGGCCCATGAAGCTGGCTGAGGTCACTTCTATTGATGTCAATCGGACCAAGACGGAAATGGACGAGTTCAATCGTGTGCTAGGTGGTGGCGTAGTACCTGGCAGTCTGGTCCTGATTGGCGGGGATCCCGGTATCGGGAAATCCACCCTGCTTCTGCAGGTGTCCACTCAGCTTTCTCATCAGGGCACCGTCCTATATGTCAGCGGAGAGGAATCAGCTGAGCAGATTAAGTTGCGAGCGGAACGTCTCGGTGATATTGACAGTGAATTTTATCTCTACGCCGAGACCAATATGCAAAATATCCGTACGGAGATTGAGAAAAACAAGCCAGATTTTCTGATTATTGACTCTATACAGACGGTGATGTCGCCAGAGATTTCCAGTGTTCAAGGCTCTGTTTCTCAGGTTCGAGAGGTGACAGCTGAGCTCATGCAGCTGGCCAAGACCAATAATATTGCGACCTTTATCGTTGGTCACATGACCAAGGAAGGAACCTTAGCTGGTCCTCGAACTTTGGAGCACATGGTGGACACCGTGCTTTATTTTGAGGGTGAACGTCAGCATACTTTCCGTATCTTGAGAGCGGTCAAGAACCGCTTTGGTTCGACCAATGAAATCGGTATTTTTGAGATGCAGTCTGGTGGGCTAGTTGAGGTTGTCAATCCAAGTGAAGTCTTTCTGGAAGAGCGTCTGGACGGCGCGACAGGTTCTTCTATCGTTGTGACCATGGAAGGAACGAGGCCGATTTTAGCAGAGGTGCAGGCCTTGGTGACTCCGACCATGTTTGGCAATGCCAAGCGAACCACGACTGGACTGGACTTTAACCGAGCCAGCCTCATCATGGCGGTTCTGGNAAAACGGGCAGGGCTCCTCCTGCAAAATCAAGACGCCTACCTCAAATCAGCTGGTGGTGTCAAGCTAGATGAGCCAGCCATTGATTTGGCAGTAGCGGTCGCCATTGCTTCCAGCTACAAGGATCTGCCTACCAATCCTCAAGAGTGCTTTATCGGTGAAATTGGCCTGACTGGTGAAATCCGTCGAGTCAATCGCATCGAGCAGCGCATCAACGAAGCAGCAAAGCTGGGCTTCACCAAAGTCTACGCTCCTAAAAACTCTCTGAACGGCCTCAAAGTTCCAGACAATATCCAAGTCATCGGTGTGACGACGATTGGGGAAGTTTTAAAGAAGGTATTTTCTTGATTAAAGTAGTATTGCGAAAAGTTGTTGTGCGTGCTATAATATTGCTAGAAAAAATAGGATTTGTCTGGAAATTCCTATAAGTTGTTTTTCCGGACTTTTTAGGAGGATAATCAACCATGGTAGATCATCGTATGAATGTTTCTATTACCAATAATGCTCAATTTCCCTTGGCGGAGATTGCCTTAGATGCATCAGAGTCTGTTCGTATTCAGACCGGGAGCATGATATACCACACTCCCAACGTTGTCCTGAATGCCAAAGTGAATGCAGAGTCTCAATCAATCTTTGGCAAGGCAATCCAAGCTGTTGGCCGTTCTATGGCTTCTGGCGAAGGAGTGTTCATCACTGAAGCAACTGCCCAATCAAATAACGGTCGTCTAGCCTTAGCGCCTAATGTACCTGGTCAGATTGTTGCTCTGGAACTAGGCGAAAAGCAATACCGCCTTAATGATGGAGCTTTTCTGGCTATGGATGGTTCTGCCTCTTATACTTTGGAGACGCAGTCGGTAGGTCGAGCTCTCTTTGGCGGCCAAGGAGGCTTTTATGTGATGAGTACCCAAGGTCAGGGGACACTCTTGGTAAATTCCTTTGGCTCGATTCAAAAGGTCGAGCTGCATAATGATAGGATAACGATTGACAATGCTCACGTAGTAGCATGGAGTCGAGAGTTGGAATATGATATTCATTTAGAAAATGGTTTCTGGCAGTCCATGGGGACTGGTGAAGGAGTGGTTAATACCTTCTATGGAACTGGGGAAATTTACATCCAAAGTCTCAATATTGAAACCTTTGCTAATGTTCTTCGCCCACATCTACATATTGACAATTCTTGAAAAATTTCAGAAGAGACTGGAGGGTCTCTTATTTTTTTGATGCTTCAGTTTTCCTTTGTCCAAAATATATGAAAATGTTATAATCAAGTCATAATAAGAAGGAGGTATTTCTTATGCGATTTTCTATGGATAGTAATATGCAGTTTCCTTTGGTTGAGTTGTCGCTCAATCAAGGTGAAACCGTCTTTATCCAGCGTGGCAGCATGGTCTACCACACGCCGAATGTGACCCTGAATACCCAGCTCAATGCAAGCGGTTCTGGCTTGGGACGTTTTGTCAAGGCTGTAGGTCGGTCAATGGTTTCTGGTGAAAGTACCTTTATTACTCAGGCTGTTGCCCAGTCTGATAATGGCTACCTTGCTTTAGCGCCAGATTCTCCTGGTCAAGTCATTCCCCTTCAGCTAGGCGAAAAACAATATCGGCTTAATGACGGCGCCTTTCTGGCTCTTGATGGTACGGCTTACTATACCATGGAGCGCCAGTCTGTCGGCAAGGCTATCTTTGGCGGGCAAGGCGGTCTCTTCGTTATGACGACCCAAGGTCAAGGCACTCTTTTGGCTAATGCCTTTGGTTCTATTAAGAAAATTGAGCTTCATAACCAAGAAGTAACAATTGACAATGCCCATGTAGTAGCTTGGAGCCAGTCTTTGAATTATAATATCCATTTAGAAAATGGCTTCTGGCAGTCTATCGGAACGGGTGAAGGAGTGGTCAACACCTTCCAAGGTACTGGTGAAGTCTATGTGCAAAGTCTCAATCTTCAAACCTTTGCAGGCTCACTCAGCAAGTTTATTCCAAGAAGCTCATAAGAAATAAAACTAGGATAGAAGATCAGGCTAGATGCTGGATTTGACTGTCCTATTTTTTTGTAACAAAGTCGAGAACTGACAAATAACAGAAAAGATGGTAAGATAATATAAAATTATTTGAATATCAAAGTACCAGTAAGGGGAAAGAATGTCATATTTTGAAAACTTTATGAAGGCCAATCAAGCCTTGAAAAGGCAACGGCCGCCTTTATGATTTAGCTGTTAGCACCATCGGATGCTAACTCGTTCGTGGCATTTTTGGCGGATTAAAGAAACGTTAGGAGAATAAAGTGACAATTACTATAAAACCTTATCAGAAATTGGATAAAGAGGCTGTTTTAGAATTATCAATTCAAGCTTGGTCTCCAGTTTTTCCAAAAATGGAAAAAGGAGTTCCTAAGTTTGTTTATGATAATTTTTATCCTCAAGGGTGGGAAAAAAGGCAAATCAATGATCTAACAGCAGTCTTAAATGAAGAGAGTCAGTTTGTCTGGTTAGCTTTTCTGGAGGAAGAATTAGTCGGATGGATTCACATTCGCTTGCACCCTGAGGATAAGATGGGTGAGATTTATATCCTAGCTGTTGCTCCAAGATATCAGCGTCAAGGTATTGGAAAAGCGCTCATGACCTATGCTTGTGATCAGATTAAACAAAAAGGAATGGAAATGGTCATGGTTGAGACGGGTGGTGATCTAGGTCATGCACCGGCTCGTAAAACCTATGAGAACTTTGGTTTTGAACAATGGCCCGTTGCTCGCTACTTTAAGAAGTTATAACTCACGGCTCTTTGTCAACTGTAGTGGGTGATAAAAGCTAGCACAGAGAGCAGTTCATATAGGTTCTCTCTTTTTTGAAGTTAGGGAAGTTCTAAAGCCAAAACCTAGTATGATAAGGTTAATCCGTTTGAACATCAAATAATATAATTAGTCAGGAGTCAAAATGTCATATTTTGAAAACTTTATGAAGGCCAATAAAGCTTATGTTGATCTGCATGGGACAGCGCATTTGCCCATTAATCCCAAGACCAAGGTAGCTATCGTGACCTGTATGGACTCTAGGCTACACGTGGCTCAGGCTCTGGGACTGGCACTAGGAGATGCCCATATCTTGCGCAATGCTGGCGGTCGGGTAACAGAGGACATGATTCGCTCGCTGGTCATCTCTCAGCAGCAGCTAGGAACGCGGGAAATCGTAGTTTTGCATCATACAGACTGCGGGGCACAGACCTTTAAGAATGAGGATTTTACCGCCTATCTTCATAAAGAGCTAGGTGTCGATGTCAGCGAGCAGGACTTTTTGCCATTTACAGATGTAGAGGAAAGTGTGCGTGAGGATATGGCCTTGCTGAGGCAGTCGCCGCTGATCCCAGCTGATGTAAAAATCTCAGGTGCGGTTTATGATGTAGATACTGGTCGAATGACAGTTGTTGAGGAATAGTTGGGAAGTCAATTTCTTTGTCTGCGCATCAGCATTGAAATTGGCTCCTTTTTTATGTTAAAATAGAGAAACGATTTTAATTAGTTAGGACAATGTTATGATTCTTTCCATTATTTCTCAGGGACTGATTTGGGCCGTCCTAGGTCTAGGTATTTTTATGACCTTCCGGATTCTGGGATTTCCTGATATGACGACAGAAGGCTCCTTCCCCTTGGGCGGGGCAGTGGCTGTTACCTTGATTACCAAGGGAGTCAATCCTTTTCTAGCAACAGCAGCGGCCGTTTTAGCAGGCTGTGCTGCGGGTGCAGTGACAGGTCTGCTCTATACCAAGGGGAAAATTCCGACCTTGCTTTCTGGGATTTTGGTCATGACCTCCTGCCACTCTATCATGCTGATGCTGATGGGCCGTGCCAATCTGGGGCTTTTAGGCAGCAGTAAAATTCAGGATATTCTGCCCTTTTCAGGGGAAGTCAATGACCTCTTGACAGGTTTGATTTTTGTCAGTCTGGTGATTGCAGCTCTGCTCTTTTTCTTGGATACCAAGCTAGGGCAGGCTTATATCGCGACCGGAGATAATCCAGACATGGCTCGCAGTTTTGGGATCAATACTGGCCGCATGGAGTTGATGGGACTGATTCTATCAAACGGATTGATTGCTCTGGCTGGAGCGCTGATTGCCCAGCAGGAAGGCTATGCAGATGTTTCCCGCGGGATTGGAGTAATCGTAGTTGGTCTGGCCAGTCTTATCATTGGCGAGGTACTCTTCCAGAGTCTGACCTTGGCAGAGCGGCTGATTACCATTGTGGTTGGTGCGATTGCCTATCAGTTCTTGATCTGGGGTGTCATTGCTCTCGGCTTTAATACCAACTATCTCCGTCTCTACAGTGCGGTAATTCTGGCCGTCTGTCTCATGATTCCAACCCTGAAAAATAAATTCTTTAAAGGAGCCAAGTTAAGCAAATGACAGCGATTGTAGAATTAAGAAATGCAACCAAGCTTGTAAAGAGCGGCTTTGATGAAGAAAAAATCATCCTAAATGATGTTTCTTTAGACATTCACGAGCATGATTTTATTACAATTTTAGGTGGAAACGGTGCAGGAAAGTCAACCCTGTTCAATGTCATTGCCGGAACTCTCCCCCTAACCAGCGGCAGCATTCATATCTTGGGGGAAAATGTCACTCATTTTTCACCAGAAAAGCGGGCCAAGTACCTGTCCCGTGTCTTTCAGGATCCTAAGATGGGAACGGCTCCGCGGATGACAGTGGCGGAAAATCTTCTCATTGCCAAATTCCGAGGCGAAAAGCGTGGCTTGGTGCCCCGTGGACTCAACAGTTACAGGGAAGAGTTTCAGGCGACGATTGAGAAAATCGGCAATGGTCTGGACAAGCATCTGGATACACCGATTGAATTTCTTTCTGGCGGACAAAGACAGGCTTTGAGTCTGCTCATGGCAACGCTCAAGCGCCCAGAGCTTTTGCTTCTGGATGAGCATACTGCGGCGCTGGATCCTAAGACCAGTGTAGCCTTGATGGAGCTGACCAATGAATTTGTCAATCGTGACCGCCTCACAGCCCTTATGATTACTCATCACATGGAGGATGCCCTCAAATACGGTAACCGACTAATCGTTATGAAAGATGGGCAGATTATTCAGGACTTGAACAAAGAAGAGAAGGGCAAGATGACCATCGCGGATTATTATGGCTTGTTTGAATAGGCTTGCTCAGAGTTTTGTAAAAACAAGAGAAAGAATATGTACTAAATAATGTATTGCTCCCACAACGTTAGACAATTAATGATCAAAAGGCTCTCGTAGATTAATAAAAACCGCTAGATTGCGGTTTTTTTGTTATCAAAATAGTCTAAATCACTCATCTAATCGAATAAACATCATTGCGTTAAGTAAGGAGATGAGTGCGACCGTATTAATATTATTGGAATAGATCAGTCTCTTATTCTCAATGGGTGGAATAATAAAATTAGAAATGATGATATCGTAAGGTGATTCTTTTAAAGAATCGATTGATAGTTCTAATTTATTCCAAACCTCAAGTTCAAAATTGTTGCTGCAATAATAAGAAAGGGTCTCTGCTACTGATTTTGCATGATACTGATCAAAATTACTCATGACTAAAACTTTTAATTTAGGCTGATTTTGTAAAAGATTCAGCACTAAATGTTTGCTGTGAGTGATAAAAGTATAGGATAGGTGGTTGACTTTCATTGGTGTGCTATGGATATCCAAAGTCTCTAGGTAATGTTCAATCCCTTTTTTAATATCTGAAACAAATTGAGGGAAAATATTTTGAAAGTTCTTGATGGTATTCCCTTTTTGATCAAACAGAATAAACTCTGTAGATAGTTCCTGACGATGCAGATGTGCTGTATTATGCAAATGCCAAATAAGATTGTCATTATTGTCTATTTTTAGATTATATTTGCTTTCTATCTGATCAATTAAATCACTTAATAATTGATACGAATTTTTTACATAGCTGTCTGTTTTTGCGCAGCTCATAAATAGATTTTCATCAATGAAAAACATTTTTTGAAAATAGGAGACAAATAGTTGACCTATCACTTCTTTATTCAGAGAGATATGATATTCAGAATCAAAGCTCGCTACAATGTCTTCGATTCCTTCTGCCTGCATGAAAGATTCTAACAATTGATTGTTAAAAGAATCTTTCTCAACTTCCAAGAAATGACCAAACTTTATTCGATATAAATTCGTAACGAGGAGCAATTTTAACATTCGTTGAGTTGCGAAATTGACAGGAAATGCAGTTTCTTTATAGACCAGTGCTAACAGCTTACACAAAGGTTCTACTGAAAAATCTGTAAAGGGCCATTCAAGAAAATAATATTTTTCCGAAAAATATTGTGCAAAAAAATAGCGGATATCAATCTCATCTCCAATAATCCGAGCAGGATTGAGACTAATTTTAAAATTATATTGTTTTTTTATAATTTTGTTAATATGACTGATTATACGATAGAGTGATGAAGAGCTTATATAAAACTCTTTACAAATATTCTCAGTTTCATATTCTTCGTTAAAGAAGATGAATTCTAAAATTGAAAAATGGGTTGAATGCTTAAAAAAATGGTGATAGACCATCTCAATATCACTATCATCGGTATTAATGATACGTATACCATTAGTGGACGAGTGAAAAATCAATTGAGGAAACGCAGACTTGACATGGGATAAATCATCTTTTACTGAACGTTCTGTACAATTCAATAGTTCAGCCAGTTCAGAAATATGAAACCAGCGTTTGTTTTTAAATAGTAGTTCTAATAGTTCTAATTGCCTGTGGCTCTTTTTAGACAGTAATTCTCGCATTAAAATATTATCTTTCTTTATATAGTGTTTTTATTATCAGGCAATTATACCATATTTTATGCATTTAACCTCGTTTAACAACTCTAAAATATATCTAAAAATGCTGATAAAAGCCTATAGAACAAGGAATTCTTATCTTTGCGTATCTATAGTACAGATAAACGGAAAGAAAACCAAGTTGAATTATTATGTTTCCAAGTTGGAAAATTATATAATTATGTTAATCAAAAAATAATAGTAAAAAATATTATTAAACAATTTTGATTTAGAAAAAATTAGAAAGGAGAATCAATATGCTTTGGTCTATTATTGTTGGAGGTGTTATTGGTNTTATTGCTGGATCAATCACTAAAAAAGGCGGCTCAATGGGTGTTATTGCAAACGTTGTTGCAGGTTTAGTTGGTTCTGCTGTCGGTCAGTCACTTTTGGGAACTTGGGGTCCTAGTTTGGCTGGTATGGCCTTGCTTCCTTCTATCATTGGTGCAGTTATTGTAGTAGCTGTTGTATCATTTTTTGTAGGTAAAAATGCATAAATTGTCTTTTTACTTTCAAAATACAATTTAAAATTTAATGATGTGAGGATTCAATATGTCAAAATCAAGAAAAATACTTTCCCTTATTTTCTGTATTTTAATCTTGACAATTTTGATTCCTGTTTTGCTAGACTTTCATAAAGTCAGCGGTCTGGGGCTCCAGTTATTTAGTTGGAAGTTATTCACGTGGAAGCAGATTCCTTTTGTGGGCTACTATCTTTCTAGGTATGTTTTCTGGGGCACTGTGGTTTTAGCAAGCTTAATCTTACTACTAATGTTAGTGATAGTTTTTTATCCTAAGAGACGTTTGGAAATTCAGCTAGCTGATGCGGATGGGAAACTGATGCTGAAAAATTCAGCCATTGAAGGGTTTGTTCGTAGTCTGTTAACAGACCACGGTTTAATTAAAGATCCTACAGTTTCAGTAAATAGCCGTAAAAACAAATGCATGGTTTCCGTTAAAGGGGCAATCGTTCCTTCGGAAAACATCATCAAGAGAAGTCAGTTGATTCAAGAAGAAATTGCGTCTGGATTGACAGAATTCTTCGGAATCAATCATAATGTCAAGCTTAAAATCTCTGTCTCAGACTTCAAGCCAAAAGAATCGGCTAAAAAAACTACTAGCCGTGTAAAGTAAGGAAGTAAAAAATGGAATGGTTTAAAAAATATCAATATCCAATCTTGTCTGGATTAGCAGGCATTATTCTAGCGTGTTTTATCCTATCCTTTGGCTTCTTTAAGACTCTATTTGTCTTGATTTGCGCTACTCTAGGGGCAGGAATTGGATATTATATTCAAAAAAATAATATATTTAAATAATAAAGGAGTTTAATATGTCACATAAAGATGTTAAAGAAGTAAAAGATGTTGCAAAAAAGGAAGTTGCTCCAGCAACTCATGAAGTAAAAGGTGAATTGACTTACGATGACAAAGTCATTCAAAAAATCATTGGTATCTCTTTAGAGAAAGTTTCAGGCTTGCTTGCTGTTGATGGTGGCTTCTTCTCTAACTTAAAAGATAAAATTGTCAATTCTGACAACGTGACTCATGGTGTCAATGTTGAAGTTGGTAAAGAACAAGTAGCTGTTGACTTGAACGTAGTTGTGGAATATCAAAAGAATGTCCCTGCATTATATGAGGAAATCAAAAAAGTTGTTGTAGAGGAAGTATCTAAGATGACTGATTTGGAAGTTGTTGAGGTTAATGTCAATGTTGTTGATATTAAAACAAAAGAACAACACGAAGCTGACTCAGTAAGCCTGCAAGATCGTGTGACAGATGTTGCTGAATCAACAGGTGAATTTGCTTCAGAGCAATTCGAAAAAGCAAAATCTGGCATTAGCGGTGGTTTCTCAGCTGTTCAAGAAAAAGTTGGCGATGGTGTAGAGGCTGTTAAAGACGCTGCATCAAATGAAAAAGCTCGCGTTCGTTAATTCTCTAGCTGAGATTAGGAATTCTTATATTCTTTCATTGCTTTAAAAATTGAAACTAATAACGGAGGTATCAATTATGTCTACAGAAGAAAAATTCAACCAAGCTAAAGGTTCTGTTAAAGAAGGCCTTGGCAAATTAACTGGTGATAAAAAAACAGAAAAAGAAGGAGCTGCTGAAAAAGTAGTTTCTAAAGTTAAAGAAGTTGCAGTAGATGCCAAAGATGCTGTTGAAGGCGCAATCGAAGGCGTTAAAAATATGGTTAAAAAAGACGATAAATAAAACCAATAGTTGATTTTCCTTATAAAAAGTCTTTGTTAGCTATAGTTACTGATAAAAATTATCTAGAATTTAAAGGAGATCATTTTAAGGTCTCCTTTCTTTTTTCTTAGCTAAAAAGTTTTTTAATTTCTTAGTTGTAAACGCTTGCAAAAATCTGGATAGAGTACTATAATAGAATTAAGGAAATAGAAAGAAAGGAAACCAAATTCATTCGGTTTTAAGTTTACTTTGTTGGTATAGTTGTTTGTAATACATAAGTAGTTGCTTTACTTGACATATTGGTTGAATTGTCAGACAGGCCTGCTTAGCTTGCCTGATTGTAACGATAGTATAGAAAGTAGAAGCTTTTAGATGGTTTTCAAACTTCGAGAATTCAATCAATAGTGCTTTATTATGTTATAGAGATTTCCAATGCTAAGATAAAAAGAAAATCATTAGCGGTTGAAGGAATTAAAAGTTTATAAAAAATAATAAAAACAATAAATCAAAAAAATTGTTATTCAGTTACACCTTGGATGAACTGATTGCTCTCATACCAGCGAAGTAAACCAGACCTCTAGCCGAGTAAAGCTAGAGGTCGTTTTTGTTGTAGAGGGTGCTAAGAAGGCACGCTTGACTTTGAAAAAACATGAAAAAATGCTATAATAGGTTAGATATGCGAACCTTAGGTTTGCAAGACTGTAATTCGACTTGGCTAGCCAAGGACCGTTAGTAATAAAATAAAGAATCTTTGATAAAAGTGAGATTCTGAAAATTGAATAGGAGAAAAAATGAGCAAGAGCAATATTAAACTGATTGCTTTGGGCGGCGTACGTGAAAATGGTAAAAATCTCTACGTTGCCGAAGTGGATGATTCCATTTTTGTATTGGATGTTGGGCTGAAGTACCCAGAAAATGAGCAGTTGGGTGTGGATTATGTCGTTCCCAACATGGACTATTTGTTTGAAAATAAGAAGCGGATTGCGGGTGTCTTTCTGACGCACGGACACGCGGATGCGATTGGTGCTCTGCCTAATCTTTTGGCAGATGCTAAGGTGCCCGTTTTCGGTTCTGAGTTGACGATTGAGCTGGCCAAGCTTTTTGTCAAAAACAACGATGCGGTTAAGAAGTTCAATGATTTCCATGTGATTGATGAAAATACCGAGATTGAATTTGGCAAAACCGTGGTTTCCTTCTTCCGGACGACTCACTCGATTCCTGAGAGTTTGGGAGTTGTCATCAAGACCAGAAAGGGCAGTATCGTTTATACAGGTGATTTCAAGTTTGACCAGTCTGCCAGTCCGTCCTATGCGACAGACTTTGGCCGTCTGGCTGAGATTGGCCGCGAGGGTGTTTTGGCCTTGCTCAGTGATTCAGCCAATGCAGATAGCACTGTTCAGGTGGCTAGCGAGAGCGAGGTCGGCAAGGAAATCGAAGATACGATTGCTGACTGGGATGGTCGTGTGATTGTTGCGGCAGTTGCCAGCAACTTGTCTCGTATCCAGCAGGTCTTTGATGCAGCTGCGGAGACTGGCCGCCGAGTGGTTTTGACAGGCTTTGATGTTGAAAACATCGTTCGTACGGCTATACGCCTCAAGAAGCTGTCCTTGGTGGACGAACGCCTTTTGATTAAGCCCAAGGAAATGTCTAAGTTTGAAGACCATGAGCTGATTATTTTGGAGACTGGCCGGATGGGTGAGCCTATCAATGGTCTGCGCAAGATGTCAATCGGCCGTCACCGCTATGTGGAAATCAAGGAAGGCGATTTGATTTACATCGTAACGACGCCGTCTATTGCCAAGGAAGCGGTCGTGGCTCGCGTGGAGAATATGATTTATCAGGCGGGGGGCATTGTCAAGCTGATTACCCAAAACCTGCGGGTTTCAGGTCACGGAAATGCGCGTGATTTGCAGCTCATGATTAACCTGCTGCAGCCTAAGTACCTCTTCCCTATTCAGGGTGAGTACCGTGGCTTGGATGCTCATGCTAAGGCTGCCATGGAAGTTGGCATGCTGCCGGAAAATATCTTCATTCCTAAGCGAGGTAGCATCATGGAATATGACCATGGTGATTTTGTGCCTGCTGGTGCAGTATCAGCTGGAGATGTCATGATTGATGGGAATGCGATTGGCGATGTGGGTAATATTGTCCTGCGTGACCGCAAGGTCTTGTCTGAAGATGGTATTTTCATCGTGGCACTCACAGTTAACCGTAAGGAAAAGAAAATCATTTCCAAGGCTAAAGTACACACCCGTGGATTTGTCTATGTCAAGAAGAGCAGAGATATTTTGCGTGAAAGCTCTGACATTATCAATAAAACCGTGGAAGACTATCTGGCGCAGGATAGCTTTGACTGGGGTGAGCTGAAGGGTGCTGTCCGTGACAGTCTGGCCAAATATCTCTTTGACCAAACCAAGCGTCGCCCAGCTATTTTGCCAGTTGTTATGGAAGTGCGGTAAAAATCTGAACACAAATACAAGAAAAGTCGGGCTTCGGCTTTTTCTTGTCAGAAAGATAGAAGGAGAAATGCGAATGGCAGTGATGAAAATAGAGTATTATTCTGAGGCTTTGGAGATGGAATGGGGCGTCAATGTCCTTTATCCGGACGCAGCTCGTGTGGACAAGCCGGATGATAAGGACATTCCTGTTTTGTACTTGCTTCATGGTATGAACGGCAATCACAATAGCTGGCTCAAGCGCTCAAATATTGAGCGTCTGGTTCGCTCGACCAACTTGATTGTTGTCATGCCTAATACCAGCAACGGCTGGTACACCGATACTCAGTATGGTTTTAACTATTACGAAGCCATCGCTGAGGAGCTGCCTCGGGTGCTCAAGCGCTTTTTCCCAAATATGTCGGATAAGCGGGAGAAGAATTTTATTGCGGGTCTTTCCATGGGTGGATATGGAGCCTTTAAGTTGGCTCTCAAGTCTAACCGCTTTTCATACGCAGCTAGTCTTTCTGGCGCTTTGAGTTTTCTTGATGCTCGTCCAGACAATGCTGAAATGGCAACGCCAGCCTATTGGCGAGGAGTTTTCGGAGACTATAAAGACTGGACTAGCAGCCCCCATTCGCTGGAAAGTATAGCCAAGCAATCTGATAAAAAGACTAAGCTTTGGGCATGGTGTGGCGAAGAAGACTTTCTCTACAAGGCCAATCAGGAGGCAGTGAAAAATCTGCAAGACTTAGGCTTGGAGATTACTTACAGCCACAGTCCAGGTAAGCATGAGTGGTATTACTGGGAAAAGCAGATGGAGAATGTGCTGGCCTGGCTTCCTATCGACTTCCAGCTGGAAGAGCGCCTGTCGTAAAAATAGACTGTAAAGTCGTATTATGACCTCAGAGTATGATATAATGATTACGTTTGAAAATCGGAGTGGGAATGATTCCCCGAAATACAAATAGGAGAATGGAACTTTGACAAAAGCGATTCGAGTGCGTTATGCACCAAGTCCGACTGGACTTTTACACATCGGAAATGCGCGGACTGCGCTCTTTAACTACCTCTATGCTCGTCACTATGGCGGAACCTTCATTATTCGTATCGAGGATACAGACCGCAAACGCCATGTAGAAGACGGAGAACGCTCACAGCTTGAAAACTTACGCTGGCTGGGTATTGACTGGGACGAAAGTCCTGAGACTCACGAAAACTACCGCCAGTCTGAGCGCTTGGATATTTACCAAAAATACGTCAATGAACTCTTGGACAAGGGCTTGGCTTACAAGTCCTATGTGACTGAGGAAGAATTAGCGGCTGAGCGTGAACGTCAGGAAGCAGCTGGTGAAACACCGCGTTATATCAATGAGTTTCTAGGTATGTCAGAGGAAGAAAAGGCAGCCTATATCGCTGAGCGCGAAGCAGCGGGCATCATTCCAACGGTTCGTCTGGCTGTCAATGAAGCTGGTGTCTATAAGTGGACTGACATGGTCAAGGGCGAAATTGAGTTCGAGGGTGGCAATATCGGTGGTGACTGGGTTATCCAGAAGAAAGACGGCTACCCAACTTATAACTTTGCTGTGGTTATTGATGACCATCTGATGGAAATTTCACACGTTATTCGTGGAGATGATCATATTGCTAACACACCTAAACAGCTCATGGTTTATGAAGCTCTAGGCTGGGAAGCACCAGAATTTGGTCACATGACCCTGATTATCAACTCTGAAACAGGTAAGAAGCTGTCCAAGCGCGATACCAATACCTTGCAGTTTATCGAGGATTATCGCAAGAAGGGCTACCTGCCAGAAGCAGTCTTTAACTTTATTGCACTGCTGGGCTGGAATCCTGGCGGCGAGCATGAGATTTTCTCTCGTCAAGAATTAATTGAGCTTTTTGACGAAAAACGTCTCAGCAAGTCCCCAGCTGCCTTTGACCAGAAGAAGCTGGACTGGATGAACAACGAATACATCAAGAATGCGGATTTTGACACAATCTTCGCCCTGGCTAAGCCGTACTTGGAAGAAGCGGGCCGTTTGACAGATAAGGCAGAAAAGCTTGTAGAGCTCTACAAACCACAAATGAAGTCTGTGGATGAAATCGTGCCGCTGACAGACCTCTTCTTTGCGGACTTCCCAGAGTTGACAGATGCGGAGCGTGAGGTTATGGCTGGTGAAACGGTACCGACTGTGTTGACAGCTTTCAAAGAAAAGTTAGAAGCCATGTCTGATGCAGATTTTGTGACGGAAAATATCTTCCCACAAATCAAGGCTGTCCAAAAAGAGACAGGGATCAAGGGCAAAAACCTCTTCATGCCGATTCGGATTGCCGTTTCGGGCGAAATGCATGGACCAGAGCTGCCAGATACGATTTACCTGCTAGGCCGCGAAAAATCCATCCAGCATATCGAAAACATGCTGAATCAAATTCAATAAGATAAACCAGCTTTCGAGCTGGTTTTTACTTTGCAAATTTTGTTTTTATGTCACAATCGTAATAAGAAAATACCTTAAGGAGATAAAAATGAAAAAATGGATCATTATCTTGGTTGGAGGGCTAGTAGCTTTACTCGTGCTAGTAACCTGTAACCAAAAGAAAGAACAGACGAATCCTGCTTCCAATAGTTCTAAAGCAAGTTTGACTAGCTCCGCATCTTCTAAAAAGTCTGAAAGAGGGAGCAATTCGAGCGAACTTGATGGCTAAGCGGATAATCAGGAAACTTCTGATACAGGCTCTCAGCAGAATTCGGAAACTGAAGCTGAAAAGTCTACCAAGGAAACTAGCAAAGGGGAGAAAGAGGCTGCAACAACTTCTAGTTTGGATATGAAGGCTATTGCTTCTGGAGATTTTTCCAGCATGATTGGTACTTGGCAGGATGCCAAAGGGAACAGTTATACTTTCGATGCGTCTGGTATCGAGTCAGATGTTGCCAAGCTTGAGACAGGAGATTACTCTGGGCCAGATGAAAATGGGATTTACCGAGCAGGGATTCGTTGGAAAAACCAAACCGGTGCTGCCTTTCTTATAATTCCAGCAGGAAAGAGTCTGCCAGCTGGGGAGACTGTCAATGGGACAGATCCGACTGATACCAGTCAAGATCGTTTCATCATCACCCAGAGCGTTTCCGAACATCCCGATGTTTTTTACCGCGTAAAATAAGGAGTCTTGACGGACTCTTTTTTTCTTGTTTTGAGTCCAGTATATAATATATTGATTTTGAATAAAAATCGATAAAACGCTTTTATTTTAATAAATATTAAATTTCCTCTTGACATTCGCATTTTCATACAGTAGAATGTTTAAAAATAAAATGTAGAAGGATAGAGGTAATCATATGATTAAAGAGAAAGTCATTTTAGCATATTCCGGTGGCTTGGACACTTCGGTGGCCATTACTTGGCTGAACAAGGATTATGATGTGATCGCGGTTTGTATGGACGTAGGTGAAGGAAATGATTTAGATTTCATTCATGACAAGGCGCTGAAAGTTGGCGCTATCGAATCACATGTTATTGATGTTAAAGACGAGTTTGCAGAAGACTACGTCTTGGTTGCTCTGCAAGGACACACCTTCTACGAACGAAAATATCCTCTAGTGTCCGCTCTGAGCCGACCTTTGATTTCTAAGAAATTGGTTGAAATTGCCCACAAGACGGGGGCGACAACCATTGCCCATGGCTGTACCGGAAAAGGAAACGATCAGGTACGTTTTGAAGTGGCTATCGCATCCTTGGATCCCAGTCTCAAGGTCATTGCTCCGGTTCGGGAGTGGAAATGGTCTCGGGAAGAAGAAATTAATTACGCCAAAGCTAATGGTGTGCCAATTCCTGCAGATCTGGATAGTCCTTACTCAGTCGATCAAAACCTTTGGGGACGGGCCAATGAGTGCGGAGTCTTGGAAAATCCTTGGAATGAAGCACCGGAAGATGCCTATGATTTGACGGTTGCACCAGAAGCAGCGCCAGACAGCCCAGTCTATGTAAATATTGACTTTGAGGCAGGTGTACCAGTTGCTTTAGATGGTAAAAAGATGAAGCTGGCGGACTTAATCCTTGAGCTAAATGACTTGGCAGGACAACACGGTGTTGGGCGGATTGATCATGTGGAAAACCGTTTGGTAGGGATTAAGTCTCGGGAAATCTATGAATGCCCTGGTGCGGTGACTCTCTTAGCTGCCCACAAGGAAATCGAGGATCTGACTCTAGTTAGAGAACTGGTTCATTTCAAACCAATTATCGAAAATGAGTTGTCTAATCTCATCTACAATGGCCTCTGGTTTAATCCAGCGACAGAAGCCCTGATTGCCTATCTCAAGTCCACTCAGCAGGTGGTCAATGGCACAGCTAAAGTGAAGCTTTATAAGGGCTCTGCGACTGTCGTAGCGCGTAAGTCTGACAATTCTCTCTATGATGAAAGTCTGGCTACCTATACCAGTGCAGATACCTTTGACCAGGATGCCGCGATTGGTTTTATCAAGCTATGGGGGCTTCCGTCTAAGGTTCACGCAGAGGTCCAGGCTCACAAAGATAAATAGAAAGGGGCTTTCCTATGGCGAATCATAAACTGTGGGGCGGACGTTTTGAAGCCTCTCTGGAAGGCTGGGTAGAAGAATTTGGTGCCAGCATTGGCTTTGACTATCGTCTGGCTCCTTATGATCTGCAAGGCAGCCTAGCCCATGTCAAAATGCTGGGGCAGACAGGAATCATTGCTCCAGAGGAAGCAGCTGTTATTCAGGCAGGTTTGGAAAAGCTGTTGGCACGTTATGAGTCTGGAGAGCTTGAGTTTGATGTCCGTAATGAAGATATTCATATGAATATGGAGGCTCTTCTGACCGAGGAGATTGGGCCAGTGGCTGGTAAGCTTCATACGGCTCGCTCTCGTAATGACCAGGTGGCGACAGATATGCACCTTTATCTCAAGGATCAGCTCGGTCAGATTGCGGATAAACTCTTGAATTTGCGTCAGGTGCTGCTGGACTTGGCTGAGGAGCATGTAGAGACAATCATGCCAGGCTATACCCATCTGCAGCATGCTCAGCCGATTAGCTTTGCCCATCATCTGCTGGCCTATTATCAGATGTTCAGCCGGGATAGTCAGCGCTTTGCCTTTAATCTGGAGCATACGGATTTGTCTCCTTTGGGAGCGGCGGCTCTGGCGGGGACAACATTTCCGATTAACCGAGAGCTGACGGCTGATTTATTGGGCTTCAAAGGCATTTACCACAATTCTTTGGATGCGGTCAGTGATCGAGATTTTATCTTGGAGTTTCTATCTAACAGCAGCATGCTCATCATGCATCTGTCTCGTCTCTGCGAGGAGCTGATTAACTGGTGCAGCTATGAATATGGCTTTGTCAGTCTGTCAGACACCTTTAGTACAGGATCATCCATTATGCCGCAAAAGAAAAATCCGGACATGGCGGAGCTGATTCGGGGTAAGAGCGGCCGGGTCTATGGCCATCTCTTCAGTCTTCTGACGGTTATGAAATCCCTGCCCTTGGCCTATAATAAGGACCTGCAGGAAGACAAGGAAGGCATGTTCGATACAGTAGATACTATCCAAAAATCGCTGGATATTATGGCGGGTATGCTGTCTAGTATGACAGTCAATAAGGAAAAAATGCTGGTTTCAACCCAGCAAGACTTCTCTAATGCTACAGAATTGGCTGACTATCTGGCCAAGAAAGGACTGCCTTTCCGGGAAGCCCATGAGATTGTCGGAAAGTTGGTGCTGGAATGCAGCAAGGCAGGCTATTATCTACAGGATATTCCGCTGAGCCGCTATCAAGAAGTGTCATCACTGATTGAGGAAGACATTTATCAAGCGCTTGAGTCTCAGACCGCTGTACAAAAACGGGATTCCCTTGGCGGGACGGGATTTGCACAGATCCGTCAGGAGTTGGAAAGAGCGAAGAAACAGCTGGAAAAGGAATAAGATATAGGGAACATCGCAAGGAAATTGCGGTGTTTTTTAAGTGAATCGACCTTTTAAATATTTGCAAAAACAGCGTCATAGCGGCTCTTATTGGCATTTTCGAAAAATATGGTATAATAGATATAATTTTGGTGGATGGAGTTGAGTTTTGAGAAAAAACTATCGCGTCAAGAGCGAAAAAGATTTTAATGCGATTTTTAAAAGAGGACAGAGTTTTGCTAATCGAAAATTTGTCGTTTACATGTTAGAAAAAGAGCAAAAGCATTTTCGAGTTGGAATTTCCGTCAGTAAAAAGCTAGGGAATGCAGTAGTTCGTAATCGTATTAAAAGAAAAATCCGCCATGTCTTGATGCAGTATCAGAAACAGTTAGTCCAGGCAGACTTCGTAGTTATCGCTCGCAAAGGAGTGGAAGAGTTGGACTACCACCAAGTTGAACAAAATTTATTGCATGTATTAAAGATTGCTAAACTTTATCAGGAAGGATTCATTTGTGAAACAGAAAAGTAAATTAGGGATTTTGCTGGTTGCCTCGTTGCTCTTTCTTACAGCCTGCGGAACTAGTCAAGTAACGGCCGATTCACATGGCTTTTGGGAAAAGTTGGTCTATTTCTTTGCGGACACCATTCGTTTTCTATCCTTTGGTGGAAGCAAGGGGATTGGGATTATTCTCTTTACCTTGATTATCCGGACAGTTCTCCTGCCGGTCTTCCAATTCCAGACGACTTCTTCGCGCAAGCTGCAGGAAGTACAGCCGCATATCAAGCAGCTACAGGAAAAGTATCCTGGTAAGGATATGGAGAGCAGAACAGCCTTGGCTGAGGAAACTCAAAAACTCTACAAAGAAATGGGTGTCAATCCTTATGCCTCATTCATTCCGCTCTTTATCCAGATGCCGGTTCTCTTGGCTCTTTTTCAAGCCCTGACTCGGGTTGAATTTATGAAGACAGGTCACTTCCTCTGGCTCAATCTAGGAGCGACAGATCCGACCTTTATTCTTCCGCTGTTGGCGGCTCTCTTCACTTTCTTCAGTACATGGCTTTCAAACAAGGCCTTGCCTGAGAGAAATGGCGGGATGACAGTCATGATGTACCTAATGCCAGTGATGATTTTCTTTTTTGCCCTTTATGCAGCGAGCGGGGTAGCCCTCTACTGGGCGGTCTCAAATGCTTATCAGGTGGTTCAGACCTTACTGCTGAGCAATCCTTTTAAAATCATTGCTGAGCGGGAAGACAAGGAACGGTCAGAGCGTCAATTGGAACAGAAAAAGAAACGTGCCCTGAAAAAAGCACAGAAAAAGAAAAAGTAAGTAAGAAGGAGGACTCTTGCAATGGTTATTTTTACAGGAGCAAGTGTTGAAGAAGCCATTCAAAATGGTTTGAAAACGTTGGATATTCCACGTATGAGAGCGCATATCACTGTTATTTCACGTGAGAAAAAAGGCTTTTTAGGCTTGTTTGGCAAAAAGCCAGCTCAGGTGGATGTCGAGCCGATTGCTGAGACGACAGTTGTCAAGGCCAATCAAAAGGCTGTAAAAGGTGTTCCCGAAGAGATTAATGCTCAGAATGAGCCTGTGCAGTCTGTCAGTGAAGCGACGGTTGATTTGGGCCGTGTGGTAGCTGCCATCAAGAAGGTCGAAGGCGAAGGCGAAGTTATCTCAGATGAGGTCAAGGCTGAAATTCTCAAAAATGACAAGCAAGCCAATACAATTTTAGAAGAGACTGGCACTATTGATCTTCTCAAGACCAACCAAGCTATTGATGAGTCAATTGCTCAAGCAGAAGAGGGCGATAGCAAGGTTATCTCTTTTGAACAAGCAGCTAAAGACAAGGCTGAGCCGACAGAAACAGAAGAAAGCTCTTTTGCTGATTTAGGCATCCAAGTCGAAGCAGACTATGATATTGAAGAAGTAGTTGAAAACGTAACGGACTACGTTCAGAAAATCGTTGATGAGATGGATGTTGAAGCGGGCATTTCCAGCAGTCACAACCGCCGAACTATCAACATGCAGATTGATACCAATGAACCGGGGCGCGTGATTGGCTACCACGGAAAAGTCTTGAAAGCTCTGCAGCTCTTGGCGCAAAACTATCTTTATAACCAATATTCTAAGAGCTTCTACATTTCCATTAATGTCAATGATTATGTTGAGCATCGAGCTGAAGTGCTGCAAAGCTATGCGCAGAAACTGGCTCAGCGGGCTTTGGAAGACCGACGCGGTCAGCACACAGACCCTATGTCTAACAGCGAGCGCAAAATTATCCACCGCATCATCTCTCGCATCGATGGCGTGACTAGCTATTCCGAAGGCGACGAGCCAAACCGCTATGTCGTTGTGGATATTGACAGCGAATAAAAAGAAAGCCAGCAGAGATGCTGGTTTTTGTAGTAATAAACCAGGAGAAAGAATTATGAAGAAGAGAGTTTTTCTAATTATTTTAGGATTAGCATTACTTGCTGCCTGTGGTCAAAATAAAATAAAGAATCAGGAGAATACTCCTGATTCGAGTAAGAGTGCATTGGACAAAAAGCAAAAGAGCTCTTCGATTTCAGTAGAACAAGATGAAAAATTATATGCTTCGACTTTGTATAAATTAACAAAAGATACTTCTGAAGGCCGTGCGCAGATATACACATTCTATGATATTGATAAAAATGGGACGAATGAATTAATCACAGGACATCATTCTGACGGGGCTTATTATTTAGCGGCTATTTATTATTTGAATCAAGGAACATCAACTTATTTAGCTCAATCAAAAGTAGCCTCAGCAGGTGGAAGTCGAGAAAGCGCCACAATATATGCAGATGGAACAGTCTTTTATGCTCAATGGCATTCTCTAAGTCCTGATGCTAAGGGTTATCTTTATCAATTGAGATCTGATAATAGTGGTATAGATGTGCTAAAAGAAGCAGATTTTCAAATAGCAGGTGTAGATTCAAATTCTGAAAAAAGCGTAGATTCAGTTTTTGGGTTAGCTTCTAAAAAAGAAATTGATTTAGCTTCGTTGACTTGGAAAGATATTGAATCTTATCAATCAAAAAGCTCCGTAGGAGCAGAGGACAATCCAGAAATTTCAACTCAAATGGATTTATCAAGCATTCAAAACGGTGATTTCTCAAGTATTGAAGGTACGTGGAAAAATGGAAATGGAGAAGAGTTGGCCTTTGATAAAAATGGTTTGGTGACTAATGGGCTAAAATTAGGAAATCAGTTTAAAATAGTCAACTCCTATTTAGAGGGTGGCGTATCCTATGGTGGTCCGGGTGCAGCGATATTATTTATTCCTGCTGGTGTAGATATGTCTATGACTTTAGATAATCAAAAAATAATGGATGCTTCTAATCGTAAGAGGGACAGGATTCTTATTACGCAAAGTGTTAACGTTAATAACTCAGAAGTATTCTATTATAAAGAGTAAAAAAGAAAGGATTTTTCATGTCACTTTTTCCAGCTATTGAAAGTTATCTGCCTCATCAAGGGGCTAAGTATATATCTCCAGACAAGGCGGGGCAGCTGCGTGAGTCTATGTTGGAGTTGAGAGCTAAAGGCCAGGCGGCACGCAAGGAATTTGCTGACTTGGTCAAGGATTTTCAGAGCTTCTATCCTAAGCTGACCTTGGAGCGAACCAGCCAGTGGATGAATCAAGCGCAGATACTGCGGCCCCATTTTTGGAATTATCTTAAAGGTTATGGGGAAATCACTGAGCCAATGTTTGCTCTGCGCTTGTATGGAACTGCAGAAGATTTCGGAGTGTCGCTGGAGGTGAGCTTCATGGAGCGCAAGAAAGATGAGCACAGCCTCAGCAAGCAAAATCGGGTCTTGGAGTTGCCCATTCAGTCGCCAGCTTATTATTTTGCTCAGATAGATGGTGTGAGTCAGCGTTTTGAAGGAACAGAGGAAAATCGCCAGTTCCTTACTCAGCAGCTAGCGGCCGGTCAAGTTCGTAAGGTCTTGGTCAAATACGATGTTTCCCTTTCTCAGGCTGCTTCAAGAGAGCAGGTGCTGTCTCAGCTGCAGGAGGCCATGACAGCTTTGATTCCCTTTTATGAAGCGACTCGGACTTTATGATTACGTTTACAAAGAGAAAGTTATTTAAGTAAGTATTGACAAAAGCCCCAGAATCATATAGAATAATAAAGTATGTTTAGTAACTGATCACAACTAGCCGGCTAAACGAATACAAGAATCTAAGAGGAGGTATTCATCGTGAAACGTACTTATCAACCAAGTAAAATCCGTCGTGCGCGTAAACATGGTTTCCGCCACCGTATGTCAACTAAAAACGGTCGTCGTGTATTGGCAGCTCGCCGTCGTAAAGGACGCAAAGTTTTGGCTGCTTAATCCAAACGATTTATCAAGAAACCAGCGGAGACTCGAGACCGCTGGTTTTTTGTGTTAAATTTACGGGTAAAAGTCGATAGACTGGCAGGAAAGTTCCTCTTTTTGTCCAGTGTCTTTATTTATGACCTCCACATACCAGTCTCCTTTGTGGCTATATAGTTTGATAAATTGAACCTGAAGAGACTGCTGCTCATACTTAATTGGAAAAAATTCTTCCTGCCTGTGCAATAAAATATCAAGAATGATTCGCAACTGAGAGTTGTTGATTGTCTTTCTGACTTCTGGTTGAAGGATTTTCTCAATTTTTGTGATCTTGCTTAACTGCTGTTCTGAAATCGAGTTTTCAAATTTTTCTTTTAATTTTTGCAGGTCAATATCAAAAGGACACATATTGTAGTTTTCCAGAGTCAGCATGGAAAAATACAAGGCAGAAATTTCATCTATGGAGAAAATAATAGGAGATAACAAGTCGTTGCTAAGAATTTTATAACTGCCATTCCGACCTAAGTCAGAATAAATTGGAATTCCCAGCGTTTCAAGGCTGGCAATATCACGAAGGGCAGTGCTTTTTGAAATGTGATATCGATTCATAATATCTTTTAGATTGAATTGTCTTTTCTTATTGAGGAAAATAAGCATATCGTTAATTCTTTGAGATTTATTCATGCTAAACTCCATATTTTTATTAAATGGTTTCAAATAATGATACCTTTTTATATTATACTAGTTTTAGAAAAAATAATAAAGGAGTCAAATATGAATCAATATTTTAAGGCCTTATTGGCAGAACAGACAGAAATGGCCCTAGCTACTTCTGTAAAGGATATCCCAAATGTAAGAATTGTAAATTTTTACTATGATGAGGAGACAAAGAAATTGTTCTTTATCTCATTTAAAAATAGTCATAAAATCCAAGAGCTGGCAATCAATAATCGTATTGCTCTTACAACAGTCCCGAAAGGTGATGGGAGGTATATCCGGATTCAAGGAAGAGTCAAAGAAAGTCAGCTTTCTATTGAGGATATAAGAAGCGTTTTTGTCCAGAAGTATCCTTATTATCAAGATATTATTGAGCAACACAAAAACTCTTTGCAACTTTTTGAGGTCTCTTTTTCTGATGCTTTCTTAGTCTTAGATAATAATCAAGTTGAGAAAATTAAACTATAAGGAGAAAATAGATGGTTGAGGTAAAAAGGTGCGATTGGGCTGAAAATAGTGAGCTTGAGAGAAATTATCATGACCATGACTGGGGGCGACCTGTGCATGACGAGCATAAACTCTTTAAAATGTTGATTTTGGAAGGTCAGCAGGCGGGCTTGAGCTGGCAAACTATTTTGTCAAAAATGGATGCTATGACAGAGGCTTATGAAAACTTCAATCCTGAAATACTCTCCAACTATGACGAGCAGAAGATTGAAGAATTGCTTAGTGATCAAAGAGTGATACGAAATAAGCTGAAAATAAAGGCAGTTATAAAAAATGCTAAAGCCTATTTAAAACTAAAAGAAGAATATGGTAGTTTGGATTCTTATATTTGGTCTTTTGTAAAGAATGGACCGATTGTCAATTCATGGTCTAGTATTGAAGAGGTGCCCGCTCGAACGGATCTATCCGATAAAATTAGTAAAGAACTCAAAAAGAAAGGTTTTTCTTTTGTTGGTTCTACGACTGTATATGCCTTTATGCAGTCCATTGGCATGGTCAATGATCATTTGCTGACCTGTGATTTGAGAATATAATTTTTTTCCTTTGAATGAGAAAGGTGAGCGGTCTATTATCGAACACCGGTAAATGATGTAAAAAAGGAGAATAAAACCAGAAAGAAATTGATTTTCTTTCTGGTTTTTTGTGTATAGTTAAGTACAGTTGCTTATTTTGCTACTGGTAAAAGTATTGGATACAGATAGCAGAGTAAGGTAAAGCTTATCAGGGCGTAAAAGATACCGATGCGGATAGCTTGGATAGGTTTATAGAAACGAATCAGGGTCAGTAGGCACCAGACTAAGAGAACTAGGATGAACCAAGCCGAAATCAAGCGCAGCGGTGTTGGTCCGTAAAGGTAGATATAGATGCCAAATAATTTCCAGCCAGCTAGCAAGGCCAGCAGACCCGTAAAGATAAAGAGAATAGTAGCTGCGGATCGTGTCCCTTTCTGGTCCCAGAGCGGTTTTTTGGCAATCAGATAGAAGACGCCTAGGACTGCAAAGTTAAGGATAGAGACCCGAACCAGCTGCCAGAAACCAGCTACGGCAACAGTCGAAGCATTCTGGGGAGAAATAGACTGAGCTACTGTTCCGGCGCTTAGGAGCTGACCGAGCTCACCCAGACCCGTCAGGAAAAAGAGCGCATAGGTCAAGCAGAGGCTGCCGATGATAATGTAGGCTGCGAAAGCGGGTGCTACTCGCAAAGGGCGGATACTTGCTTGGAATTTTTTGTAGCTAAGTTTAGTATCTTTTTTGCCTAACAGACTGCCGGCTAGGAGGCCATACAAGTAGAGACTGACAGGAACAGCCAGGAAGGCCTTGAAGAGAATCATGCTGCTATCAAGACTTGAAAAGAGGGAGTCAAGTAGATTCTCAATAATATCAGCGGTATTGCTGAAGAAGGAGGCAAAGCTGTCTGAAACCTGACTTAGCTGGGACCAGACAAAGTAGACCAAGATTC
Organism: Streptococcus sanguinis; assembly: GCF_003943735.1. GTDB lineage: Bacteria > Bacillota > Bacilli > Lactobacillales > Streptococcaceae > Streptococcus > Streptococcus sanguinis_E. The sequence continues at coordinate 216,592 of NZ_RJMV01000002.1, forward strand.
CTGCTACAAAGAAGCTGCTGACAATAATCGCGAGCTGTTGGGATTTCTTTGAAGATAGACTATCAGAGCAGTCGGAAGAGTCCTGCTGCTTGCCTTCTATAAAGACTAGAATAGCAGCAATGAAATTTTTAAAGGGCAGGATACAGAAGACTTGAATGGCATCAAACCAGACCAGGATACCCAAACGCCCCTGGCTTAACCAGCCGGTGCGGGACAGAATATAGAAAGCGAATGAGATGTGGATGGCTAGAAATTGAAACAATTCTAGCTGACGATGAAGCCCCCAGAGACTTAAAGCCAGAGCTTGAGCTAGCGTCATGATCAGAAAGCTTCTAGCCTCTAATCTGCTGCCAAGATTTTTTATCTGCAGTGATGGATAGGCCAATTTCCTGATTAGGGCTTCGCTTAGCAATATAAGACCAATTGCAAAAGGGAAAAAGGATGCAGTTTGATAATTAAAAAATACTGCAGAGTAAAAGTAGGTTAAAAGATAGAGGATTAGATAGCTGATTTTAAAGAATCGCAGTTGCTTATCCTCTAGGCCTGTGAAGATGGTCTGTCGTTCTGCTTCTGCGGGCAGACAAGGCTGGACATTCATCTGCTCTTGTGCTGGATATTCCATAATTATTTCTCCTCCTCATCGTCAGGGATATACTCCAAAATGTCGCCAGGCTGGCAGTCTAGTTCACGGCAGAGAGCGTTGAGTGTTGAAAAGCGGACGGCCTTGGCTCGATTATTTTTTAGGATAGATAGATTGGCTGGTGTTAGGTCAATCAGCTCTGCTAAACGGCCAGCACTGATGCGCTTTTGCGCCATGACAAGGTCTAAATTTATCTGAATCATAAGACCTCCTAAATAGTGTAGTCCACTTGATCCTGCAGCTCAATGGCCTTGCCAAAGGCGTTGCGGATGACACGGATAATCAGGGTCAAGATACTGCAAGAAACAGTGACTAAGAGCATGGGCAAATAGGCTGTCAGTCCCATAAAGAGGGAGATAAGAGCGACAGTGCCGACTTCCCAGCCAAGATAGCGCATGTACTGAACATTTTGTGTGATAAAGACCTGATTTTTACCGATGCGGCTAAGGAGCCGATAGAGATGGACAATGCAGGCCAGCGCTAGGCAGCCTAGGACATAGCCGAGCAGCAGCAAGATCCAAAAACGCGTCTCCCCTTGAAAGAAAGGAGAGGGAAATTTGATAACTAGATTGACGACCCAAGGTCCAAGAGCAATCAGGATAATGGAAGCAATAAATAAAAGGCTGATACTGATTTTTGTAAGAGTAATGCTCATATCTTCAGCAGTCTTTTTCATTTTGTCTGTCATAATTTCCTCCGACTAACGTTTCATTTCTTAGTAACTATAACACGACTCTTATCGATAATCAATAAAAAACCATCGAAAAAAGATAAAATCAGTCTTAAGGACTAGATGAAAGATTCTAAAAAGTTCTTATTGTATAGAGATGGATTTCTTGTCAGGAGATGAACAGAGTGGAAGACGATGAATATTTCGCCTGATTTTTGGTATAATGAAAAACAGGAATTGTATACTCTTTCTGGTCAGAAGCGGAGTATGTGTAAGGAGGGAAGAATCTGTGGGTGTAAAGCTTGTTCACTATCGTAGTAAGTTATATGAATTTCTCATGGTGCCTGCCATCGTTTCAAGGGATGATAAACATATGTGGAAGGATTTACGGCAGAATCAAAAGGAGCTGCTTCTTGATGTACAGCCGCACTATGATAAGCTCTATCAGGCTTTACTTCCTTTGAAAAGCGAGCTTGTTGCGGTTAGTTTGTTTGAAGGAGCTACGGTGGGACTGGCTCCGCTCCTCTACCTCTACTTGCTAGAAAAAGGAGAAGATCCGGCCAATTTGCATGACTTGTTAGAATGTCTGAAAAAACTAGACGCAAAGCAAATCATCTATTGCTTATCACTTAAGCTTTCTGCTGGGGAAGTTGCCAAGGAACGTCCTGAGAATCTGCTGGCTTTTATAGAGAATAGTGATAAGTCTCCGGAAAATAAATGGTACTGGTACCAAGCTATTCAGCATCCAGAGAAGCTTCGGAACCAATTAGTTTCCTTGTTGGAAAGAGTGTTCGAGCTCTATCAGCCTATTTATGAGCAGTTTGAGCAGGAAGTACTAGCTTTTGAACAAGAATTTAGCCTATCTGATGTGATGGATGACGAAGAGCAGAATGCCAAGCTCTTTGAAAAGGACACACAAATATTTGTTCTGTCACCCATGTTTATTGACTCTTTTCTCGAAAAGGTTCCTGATTTCACTTCCTATTCCTTAGTCCTTTCGACGAGAAGTTCCCAGTTATCAAAGGCGGAATCGGAGCTTAATGATGAAACATTGGCTCTGACCTTAAAAACTCTTGGTGATGAAACACGCTATAAAGTCTTGATTGAATTGATTCAGCCGCATGCCAAGAATAAAGATATAGCTAAAAAACTGGGGCTTACAAGAGCCTCTATCTCATTCCATACGCAGAAGCTGCTAAATTCTGGCTTGCTGGAGCTTGTGGTGGATGATGATTCTGTTAAATACACGGTCAACAAAGAACTGATTCAAAAAATTATAGAGAAGCTCAAACAAGACCTAAAATAGTTTGAGAAGACCTGGATTCATTCTAGGTCTTCTTTTTGTAAAATAATAATCTAATAAAAATTTGACAATTGACTAATTTATTGCTATGATTTGTTAAACAAAAATCTAACAAGAGTAAAGGAGATGTCGTATGATTGTTTTTACAAAAAACAAAAATTTTCGCCAGTTGCTCATCAATCAATGGATTTCAGGTTTTGGAGACGTTGTTTTTTATTTGGCTTTGATGAACTATGTTTCCGCCTATTCCTTTGCTCCACTTGCGGTTTTATTGATTTCTCTTTCTGAAACGCTACCCCAGTTAATTCAAGTTTTTACGGGAGTTGCGGCGGACTTTCAAAAGAATCGTATTCATAAATACCTGCTTATACAGTTTAGTAAGGTCGTGCTATATAGCCTGGTAACGTTTTTGCTTCTTGGACAAGATTTCTCTTTCTTGACTCTGCTTGTGATTTGCCTGATTAACTTTCTGTCGGATAGTCTGAGTTATTTTTCAGGTGCCATGCTGACCCCTGTTTATGTAAAGGTGATTGAGCAAGATATGACCTCTGCTATGGGCTTTCGACAGGCTAGTATGAGTCTGGTTCATATTTTGGGGAATCTAGCTGGCGGTTTTCTCATCGCTTGGATGAGTATTGGAGCTTTGGCAGGACTAAATGCTCTGACATTCTTACTAGCTTACCTTGGTTTTTGGCATATTAGTAAAAGCTTACAGGATTTAGAACCGGAGCTCAGCAGTGCCAAGGAGCTAAATAGAGAAAATTATTGGCAGCATTTATTGGATTCTCTTAAAGTCTTACTGGGATTGAAAAATGTTGTGAGGTTATTATTGGTTTCAACCTTTGGACAGGTCACTCTGAATATTCTGACGCCAGTAGCGACTCTTTTGTTGCTGAAAAGGCCTTTTTGGAATTTGCAGGTTGGTCAGTCCATTGCCGTGTTAATTGTTCTAAGTTCCGCTGGTCTGATCTTAGGAAATATTTTGAGTGGCAGTTTGCTGAAAAAACTTTCGACGAAGCTTGCTATGTATAGTAGCCAAGTATGTGAAGGTTTTATTCTTTGCGGTTTTTTCTGGCAAAATTTTTTACTTGTCCTGATAGCGAGCTTTGCTTGCTCTGTTACAGTCGGTCTGCTGAGTCCAAGATTGCAGAAATCTGTTTTCAGCCTAATACCAGAAGAGTCCATGGGAGCTATCCAGTCAGCTATTAATTTATTTAGCATGGCTGTTCCTAGTGTTTTATCTATGCTGTTGATAGCTCTTGCCAGCAGTTTGGGGGTTATTTATATTCTCCTCCCGCTTGTGTTAATGCTGGCACTGTCTTTCTACTTGATTATTCCAATGGAGAACTTGAAGGCAGATTCGGATAGCTGTTGAATGGCAGCTATCTTATTTTTCTGCTTTGAAGAGACTTCTGATTTTTCAGGTCATTTTTGGTATAATAAAGGACAGGAAATACAAGGAAGTAAACCATGAAGATTTTTGATACGCATACTACTGGCTGAAAAACTGAATATATCAGTATTTTAAAAAAAGAGATAAAAAATTAACCAAGAAAAGAACCAAAGGAAAGCAAGTGTAGCATGCAAAAAGAGGAATTCGTAATGAGTTCCTCTTTTAGTCTATACTTTTTACTATCTCATTAAAAGATGAAATAAGTTTTACCTGTTTATCATTTGATAATTCAGCAAGATTATCTACGAGTGTATCAAGAGATACAGAATTATCAGAGAGTGGGAAGTTAAAAAATTCTTCCACCGTCATATCTAAGGCGGTTAGCACTTTTTCAAGTGTTTGGATTTTAAAGTCGTATTTCAAATTTTCAATATTTTGAATAGCCTTGATACCTAAGCCTGCATCATTTGAAAGTTGCTCTTGACTCAGTTTCTTTTCTTTGCGGCATTCTCTGATTCTATTTGATATGTATTTCTGTAATTGGTTAGCTTTCATTCTTACAATCCTCTTTTGTATCATTTTACTATCCTTTTTACATGAAATTAAGTACAACAAACAGTCTAAAAAATAGAAAAAGTGTTGTTTAGCAATACTTTTTGTGATAAAATGGATAAAAAACGGTACAAGAGGAGGTTGTACAAGATGAATGAAAAGGAATGGATAGAATATTTCGAGCTTATCCATGGACGAAAACCTAAACCTGAAGAGTTTTCACAAGCGTTAAAAAATGGAGAATTTATAGATGATAGGGGCAATAAAAAATCTAATATAGGTAGAAAGAAATATTATTTCGCTTTACTTTTAATGTCTTTCATATCATTGGCGCTGTATGTATATACGTGCATCGACTTTGATCCGGGTTTATCTTTCTTGAATATTATAGAAGGGATTACTGTAGCTCCAGTTTTAATCGTAATGCTTATTTTTGGTTTGAGAGGATTCATAAGAACACCAAAACAATTTTTTAAAAGTAAGATATTATTTCTCTTAGTCTTTTTAGCATTTTCGATAGAATTTGTCATGAGATTTTTATTATTAGGTTCAAGTGCAATATTTGGGTGGACAGATAGAGATATAAGTAGGATTCTTTTTGAAGTTATATTAATGCCACTGCCAGTATTTATAACGTTCTTTTTATTGTTGCGGATGAAACATTTGGATAAGATAGTTTTTGAAAGTTACTTCAAAAAAATCATAGTCGCTTTATTTGTTATCTGTGTAATGTTGCCCATAGGAACAGTAAGCTTTATGTATTATAGCTATCAAAATTCTTTTGAACAACAAATGCAAAGAAAAACATGGTTTTCACTGAGAGTAGGAGTGGAGCTAGAGAAGTGGGAATTCACATCTTCGTATAAGCTTCATAAATCGGGGATTGATAATGAATATGATAATAATTTAGACTATACTTCTTATTCATCTTATTCAGAATTTAAAGAAGAAAATAATATCGTTTTATCTCAGAAAGAAATAATCTCAGATTTCAAAAAAAATTTTAAAGAAATAAAAGATACTAGGATAAAAGATAAAGATTTAAAATTTATCTTAATTCAAGATGAAGATAATAATCGTTATAGCATGGTGTTTTTAAAACTTAATAAAAATCAAATTTATTATTTATATATATTTGATAAACAAACACTACCAGGGATATTATTTACTCCATATGTGACAAATCTGAGCGGAAATTATAAAATAAACGAAGTGTTCGGATCTAAAACATCTGATGAAGAGAATCAAAGAAAGATCTCTAATTTTCCTGTATGGGAGTTTTCACATGATAAAGTAATTTCTAATAAAAAAACTCGTTACTTGATGAGCTATGAACAGGCAATTTCTTCTTATAATTTATATCCAAATGATAAATTAAAATCAAAAGAGGCTATCATAGAGTTGTTAAAAAGCAGGGGATATCAATTAAAGGACACTAACAATATATATGTCCTTGTAGAAGGATATGATATTTCACGAAGTTTTTTTATTGTTCCTGTAGAGAACAGAAATAAAATTTTTATGGGTTATCTTAGAAATGATAGCTCTAATGAAGAGAACAATATATTGATTCAATTAGAAAAGATTCAATTGAAAGAATGAAAAAATAGGGATTCGTAATGAGTCCCTATTTTCGGTTATTTTATCCATGAAGAATGAAACACATCTTCAGGTAAGTTGGAAGTGAGCTCTACGTTTAAATACAGGTGCCCGCTTGCGTTTGAAAAGACACTTCCCGTTTGGGCGATTTTTCGTATGAGAGTAATGGGTGCTATAACAGTCTCTAAATGGGATAGCTCATTTTTTATAAAGCTATAACTGATATAGGGCACTATCTCTTCGGGATAGGATTTTACGAAATTATCGAGTTTAGTTACTGCTTTGTAATCAGCTTTATATTGTGGACTTTCTTTATCAGAAAATTGCTTAGCCAAAGGATAGATAAGTAAATCTGCTTCACCTTCTTTATGTGCAAGAATATATCCTGATTCATCTAAGAGTTCATATCCTTCAAATTCTAGCGTTGCTTTTGTAATTGATAAGCATAAGTCTTTAACTGTTTTTCTTGATAGCTTAGCCATTGGATTCTCCTTGTTATTTATGTCTATAGAAATATTATAACACAAGAAACAAAAAATAGAAATAAATTCTTGACAACATAAAAATTTAGTGATATAATCTTTTTAGAATCTAAAAAATAAATTAGATTCTATCAAAATATTTTTCCAGAAACTATTATATGTATTAGTTTCTAAAAACTAGGAGGAGGTCTATCATGGCTTTAAAAAATCTTTCTCACTTCACTGCGTTCAACGCCCCAGAATTTCTTAAACGAAAAGAACTTCGCTTCATTTCTGCTACTCGTTGGATAGAAAAAATTGATAAGAGCTCTGAAGTTGAAAAGGGGGTAAAGGTGGGACTACTTATTTTCTCTGACGATAGTGACTATCCCAACGAAAAAACGAATATTGGAGAACAGCTTACTGTTAAAGTTCCTTATGGAGCAATCGAGGACTATGCTGATTATATGCCTATGGGCACAATTTGTGAAATCGTTGATATTGAAAAAGCTTCGGTTTACGGTGAATATCGTAATCAACTGTCAATCACAGCTAAAGTCATTCGAGCTGATGAAGAGATTGTTGAATTGTAGAAAAGAGGTTAATTATGCCATCGGTTATAGAAGAGCTACCTAGGAAAATTGCTTACACGGTCGTCAAAGTTTTTGGATTTTGTAAGCAAAAAATCATGGAGTATCAACAACAGCAGTTAGAAGAAGAGAAACAAAGACGATGGAATAATTTTCTGGGTCAAACACGTTTTAAATTAATGAAGTTGGTAAAAGAGCAGATTAGTGATGATCAGTTTGATTATGAATTACAACCTGATTTTGAAAATCAAGAAATCATTCAAGCTGATGGGAGCAAGTCAATTTATCGTATTCGCATAGAGGATAAAAAAGTACCAATTTGTGAGTTTGATAAAGCAGGAAGAGAATTTCAAGTGGCTTGTATTGTGTTTCGGTTTACTATTTTTGGTGAGTTAGATTCCGACATTTTGCTCAAAATGAAAGAAAAATGGGTCTATTATATGAAAAACAATGGATTGTATGGTATCGCTGATACTTATAAAAAAGATGATTTACATCGTTTAGTGTTTATCATCTATGAAAAAATAAATGAGCGAGCGGTTAAAAGTGCTTTGTTTCATTTGAAAAACTCACAAAATTATTGATATGAGAATTAAATTCTGTTTTATGCCGTGAAAGTTATTGACAGTAGGCTAAGATAAATTAGACTGGTTGAGGCGGTGCGGTCGAACTCTGTTCGCCCGTGCCGGCGCAATCAGTTTAGTCATCTTAGGGAACCTGTTGTCAATAAATCATGGAATAAATTAGAATTTAATGATTACAATTTTGACGCTCTTAACTTGATAAGCGTCAAACAAAAGCACGAGAAGATAGAGGTCGTATGTCAGAAATTGGGAGCAACAAACTAGTAAAATCTTATATTTACGGAGATACAGTTGAAATGACTACAGCTGACGGACAACAAAAACAGACCATCAAGGTAATATCTGGAAAACGTTATGTAAATCTTGAAACAGGTGAGATTTATGACATGAATACATCAAATAGTACACGATTTGATAATCTTAAATCGGTCAAGCAAACGATGAAAAAACTGCGTCGCTTGGTTGCTCATAACTTTACTGGTGGATACAATCAACTATGGATAACTTTAACATATAGGGAGCATGTTATTGATACTGAAATAGTTTATAAAGACTTTAAAAAATTTATTCGTAAAATTCGCAAAGAATACGGTCATGTAGAATATATTGTTGTTATTGAGCCACAAGCTAGTAGAAGATGGCATTTACATGTGCTGATGAAGAATACTACAACTTTGACAATTCCTAATGAAATTCTGGCAGACTTGTGGCAGAAAGGTTTTACAAAGACCAAACGATTGAGAAGGGCTGATAAGGTTGGAAATTACTTGATAGCTTATCTATCTAATTTACAGATAGGTGATGAAGATTCTCAGAGCAAAGCAACCGTTAAGGGAGCGAGACTATACATGTATCCAAAAGGGATTCGTATTTATAGAACCAGCCGAGGGATAAAAAAGCCTTTGGAGTTAACAGCAACCAAAGGAGAGATAGTGGAATCTTATAAAATCAATAGCCCGCCAAATTTTTCACGTACTACAAAGCATGAGACGCCGTATGGTGTGAAAGAATACACAACGGAGTTTTACGATAATATAAAAAGCCTGTCAGACACTTTTAGCGGAGCAACTGACAAGCCAAATGAGTGACAAAAGAAAACTTTTATCAACTCTATTATAGCAGAAAAAGGGAGTATTATGGAACATTTATACAAAACGAAAAAAGGTATTTCAGAATTATTTGATATCCCTTTAAAAACATTAAATAATGATTTGACTGAGATGAGGCGGATTGAGCAGTTTCAAGATTTTATTTTGAAGCCCTCCCATAAGAGGGTTTATATAAGTATTGAGGGATATGAGCGCTTTTTGCAATACAAACAAAAGAAGTATGAGGAAGCTATGTAGTTATGTTATAATTAAGCTATGCTACATAGCTTTCCTTTATTTATGATAATAAAAAGGAGAGATGATGTTTTATAAAGAGTTAGATAATGGTAAGTATCGCTATTATGAGAAATTTTATGATAAGCGTGATAAAAAGTGGAAACAGGTGACTGTTACTTTGAAATCAAGATCTAGAGTTTCTCAAGCAGAAGCAAAAAGGCGGTTAGCAACTAAGATAGATAAAATTCTTATGACACCGACAAAAGAAGAGCTGAAGCAACAAAAATATGAAGCGACTACGTTTAGTCAGCTGTTGGCAGAATGGAAAACTATTCGAGCTAGTGAAATTAAATCATCAAGTTTTAGAAGCGAAATGAAATGTTTACAATTTTTTGCTGATGCGGTAGGTGACTTGAAGTTGTCAGAATATACCACCCAGCAAATACAAAGCTACCTAATGAGTTTAAATGTTGAAAATTCTACAAGGAAAAATCGAAAGATTTATCTTAATGGTATCTTTGGCTATGCTGAGAAGGTCGGATATATCACCAAGAGTCCTGTCAAAAATGTAGTGATTCCTAAGCAAAAGGCTGATTATGAAAAACTAAAAAAAGCGAAGGAACATTTTATCAGCAGAGAGGAATTAGGAAAAGTTTTGTCGTATTGCGAAAATCATAATAAAGATAGACGCTATACATTAGCAATGGAGTTCATTTTTTTAACAGGTCTTCGCTTTGCTGAATTTATCGGTGTTCGCTATCAAGATATAGATTTTGAAAATTGTCTTTTGAAGATTGATCATACGATTGACTATGTGGCTCACAAGTATGACGAGCGAGTACTTCAAACTACTAAGACGGTAGGTTCTGTTAGAACGATAATTCTGAGTGAACGTTGTATAGAGATTGTTTTATATTTTCGTGAGCATTGCCGTGATGAAGAGTTTGTTTTTGTCACGGAGCAAGGAAATATTATGAGACAACCTTTATTATACAAATTCATCAAGAACAGTTGCGATACAGTTCTAGGTGAAGGAAAGGCATATAATATACATATGCTTCGGCATTCCCACATCAGCTTACTTGCTGAACTAGGATTACCTATTAAAGCGATTATGGAGCGTGTAGGTCACCGTGATGAGTCCATTACTTTACAGGTATATAGCCATGTTACGGAGAATATTCAAGACGAAGTAAGAACGAAGCTCAATCAAATTCACCTGTAAAGGACTAACCAAAAAACTAACCATAAATTAACCAAAGTGGTGAGAAACAATAGGAAATACAGGGAAATATAGAAAATTAAAATTCTGTATTTCCAATGGTTAGAGAAGTATAGGGAAGAAGGAGGAAACAAAGTTTGAACATTTTTGATACACATACGCATTTAAATGTGGAAGAATTTGCTGGTCGAGAGGCAGAGGAGCTGCAGCTGGCTACAGAAATGGGCATCAGCAAAATAAATATTGTCGGTTTTGACCGACCGACCATTGAGCGCGCCTTGGAGCTGGCAGATAGCTATGATCAGCTTTATGCTACGATTGGCTGGCATCCGACTGAGGCGGGGACTTATGATGAGGCGGTGGAAGCCTATCTGTTGGACAAGCTTGGTCACCCCAAGGTGGTGGCTCTGGGCGAGATTGGGCTGGACTATCACTGGATGACAGCTCCAAAGGATGTTCAGGAGCGGGTGTTTCGACGCCAAATCCAGCTCTCCAAAGAGCTGAACCTACCCTTTGTTGTTCACACACGTGACGCATTGGAGGACACCTATGAGATTATCAAGAGTGAGGGCGTAGGTCCTCGTGGCGGTATCATGCACTCTTATTCGGGTTCTTTGGAAATGGCAGAGCGCTTTATCGAGCTAGGGATGATGATTTCCTTTTCTGGGGTCGTCACTTTTAAAAAAGCGATAGATATTCAGGAGGCGGCTCAGAATCTGCCTTTGGACAAAATCCTCGTTGAGACTGATGCGCCTTACTTGGCGCCTGTTCCCAAGCGTGGTCGAGAAAACAAAACAGCCTATACCCGCTATGTTGTAGAGAAAATTGCTGAGCTTCGTGGGCTGCCTGTCGAAGAAGTAGCGCAAGCGACCTATGATAATGCAAAGAAGGTGTTTGGGCTTGACTGAGAAGATAAAAATCCCTCAGGTGATCGTCGTTGAGGGCAAGGATGATACAGCCAACCTGCAGCGATTTTACCAAGTTGACACTTACGAGACGAGAGGTTCCGCTATCAATGAAGAAGACCTAGAGCGGATTGAGAAATTGCACCAGCTGCGAGGTGTGATTGTCTTTACCGATCCAGACTACAATGGCGAGCGTATTCGTCGAATGATCATGGAGGCTGTGCCAACTGCTCAGCATGCCTTTCTCCGCCGTGATGAGGCGGCTCCTAAGTCTAAGAACAAAGGAAAATCGCTTGGAGTAGAGCACGCTTCATTTGAGGATTTACAGCAGGCGTTAGCTGGGCTGGTCGGATATTTCGATGATGAGGATAATTTTGACATCACCCAAAGCGATCTTGTTCGGCTGGGCTTGCTTATGGGAAGCGACAGCCGACAGCGTCGAGAGTATTTGGGTGAGCAGCTCCGTATCGGCTATTCCAATGGTAAGCAACTACTCAAACGATTGGAATTGTTTGGCGTGACTTTGGCGGAAGTGGAAGAAGCTATGCTCAAATATTCAGTCTAACGGAGTAAGAAATGAAAAAAGTAATTATTACGGGCGGCAATAGTGGGATTGGATATCAAACTGCAAAACAGTTAGCTGAGAAAGGTTGGTCAGTGACCCTATTTTGCCGTCGAAAAGAAGCTGCTGAGCAAGCCTGTGAGAAAATCCGTCAACAAACAGGAAACCCGCATATAGATTACATCTTGGTTGATTTATCTGATATGAAAAGTGTCATGAAAGCGGTAGAACAGTATATCCACAAAGAAGAGAATTTAGATGTTTTAATTAACAATGCGGCCGATTTTGATTTATCGATCAAAAAGCCGATTCTTACCAAAGACGGATTGGAAAAACAATTTGCGACCAATGTGGGCGCTCCTTTCTTGCTTTCTTCCTTATTGAAAGACTTGTTGGGAAAGTCAGAAAGTGGTCGGATTATTAATATTTCTTCCCAAGGGCTGGTGCTTTATCCTTTCATGAAGCTTGATTTTGAAAATTTATCTGGACAAAAACATTACAGTCCTGCTAAGACCTATTATCAGAATAAACTGGCCTTGTTGATGCTGTCGCTTTATATGCGGAAGCATTGGAAAGGTATCAAGGTTCAGGCCATCCGTGTGACCAATGTCAAAGTAGATATGCGCCGCTATGATCACCTCAACGCTTTTATGAAAAATCTGTATAAAATTAAGTCGAGATTTTCGATTAGTCCTGAAGAGATGGCGAAAGTCTATACAGCCTTATCTACAGAAGATGGCTATGAGGGCTTTTTGTATGACGAGAAATGTAGAGAAGTCAAGGCTAACGTATTTGCTTACAAGGAAGAAGAACAGAAAAAACTTTACACCTTGCTAGAGCAAATGACCTTCTTAAAAGATAACGAATTAGAAAAGAGAAAAGATGCGTATTGCAGACCATAGTGTGACCCGTGCCATTCTGGAGCGTCACGGTTTCACTTTTAAAAAATCTTTCGGTCAGAATTTCCTGACGGATACCAACATTCTCCAGAAGATTGTGGATACAGCCGAGATTGACAAAAATGTCAATGTCATCGAGATTGGGCCTGGTATTGGGGCTTTGACAGAATTTTTGGCCGAAAGTGCCGCCGAAGTCATGGCCTTTGAGATTGATGACCGTCTGGTGCCAATTTTGGCGGATACTCTGCGCGATTTTGACAATGTGACAGTGGTTAATCAGGATATTCTCAAGGTTGATTTGGCCCAGTACATAGCAGAGTTTAAGAATCCAGACCTGCCTATCAAGGTAGTGGCGAACTTGCCCTACTATATCACGACGCCGATTCTCATGCACTTGATTGAGAGTAGGATTCCTTTTAGTGAGTTTGTCGTGATGATGCAGAGAGAAGTGGCCGATCGGATTTCGGCTCAGCCTAATACCAAGGCCTACGGTAGTTTGTCAATCGCGGTCCAGTATTACATGACGGCTAAGGTTGCCTTTATCGTGCCACGGACAGTCTTTGTACCAGCGCCAAATGTGGATTCGGCCATTCTCAAGATGGTGCGCAGAGACCAGCCAGCTGTTGAGGTACAGGACGAGAAATTCTTTTTCAAGGTCTCCAAGGCCAGTTTTGTCCACCGTCGGAAGACTCTCTGGAATAACCTGACCAGTTGTTTTGGGAAGTCTGAGGAGACTAAAGGCAAACTGACAGCAGCCTTAGAACGAGCTGACTTATCTCCAAGTGTTCGGGGAGAAGCTCTGAGTTTAGAGGAATTTGCGCGCCTGGCAGACGCTTTGAAGTCTGAGGGATTATAAAAAATAGAAGATCTGCTCTGTATAGCTGGTCTTCTATTTTGCTAATGAGGTACATATGAAAGTGAAATTTCTGTCTTTGTTTTCTGCCCTGCTCTGGTTTTCGCAGTCTTTACTCCATTTCCTGCTTATGTTAGGTCTGCCTCTGGGACGTTTTGTATTTGGCGGAGCTTATATAGTATTTCCTTTATGGCTGCGTCCTGTCAACTTCCTTCTTTTCTTGATGTTGGGTTTCTTTGGTTTCAGTTATCTATCTTTTGGCAGCTGGCTAAGAAGTAGCTTGAAGTCTTCTGTTCTGAGAAAGATCATCTTAAGCGGAACTGTTTTTCTCTTTTTGGCTACTGTTTTCAATTTCTTTGTGACCGTGAGTCTCTTAGAGAAGTATTTAACTGGGGGACTGACCTTTCTGGCTTTTCTAAGCAGTGTAATTCTGCTTCATAATAACAAAAAATCCTATCAATCATGATAGGATTGCTTTTTATGCGGAGGAAGGGATTTGAACCCTCACACCCGTACGGGCACATGCGCCTGAAGCATGCGTGTCTGCCGTTCCACCACCTCCGCTTGAGATTCTATTATAACTTATTTTTGTGAAAATGCCAATAGAGAATATCAGTTTTTTTCACTGTATGAAAAAAGCAGAAAAATTTCTATTTTTTCTTTACTAAAATAGTTCTATGATATTGCCATTATAGCAAGTATTTGTTACAATTAGATTAATTACTTATTTAGGTAACGAAATAAAAAAGGAGAATGTTATGAAACTGAAAAAATGGCTGCTATTTTTGATGCTGCCCCTGCTGTTTTTGCTGGATTTGAAGCTGTTTACAGCAACAGCTCAAGCTGATGCTTTGAAGAATGCAATCACAGATATTAAGATTTGGGACCACTCTAATGGCCGCGAAGCAACCAAGGTTAACGGTGCTTACAATTTGGTCCAAGGGGGAAATTATCGCTATGAGCTAGTTTTTGATTTGTCTGCTTACGATAACCAGCTCAAGGATGGGGATACCTTTACCTTTACAGTACCGAACGGTGCAACCATTGCTGATGGTACAACTTTTACTCTGACGGATAATGAAACGCAGGTCCAGCTCGGAGCTGCTAAGATGACATCGAATGGTTCAGGTAAGGGCGGTCTGATCACAGTTACTATTCAGAATTTGGCAGATTACAAGTCTAAGACAACTGCTAGTGGAGTAAGAGGGAGCTTCTTCTTTGACTTTCAGGCGACGACAGTAGGCGCTGATCAAGACTGGAATTATAAGCCTGAGGAAACTCAAGGCGCGATGAGCCATAAGGTAACCATTAACGAGCGCAAACAGAGCAGTTTTTCAACAGCCGGTGAAAACTACGCTAAGATTGGAGGAGTCATTGCTAAGAAGCCATATAATTCGGCTATTCTAGGAAAGAGCGGTGACTACTCACACAACTGGACTGTTCGTATCAATACTCAGCAAAAGACTTATAATTCTCCGATTGTTATCAAGGATGTCATTCCAGATAGCAGTGCACCAATGCAATTCGTTCCGGAGCAATTTGTCCTTCGCCAAGGGGAGTACACACAGAGTTTATCAAGTATTGCGAATTCTGTTATCTTGAAAGAAGGTCAAGATTATACAGTTGCCTATAATGACACTTATACAGAGTTTACTCTAACCATCAATAACCCAGGCAATCGTGCCTTTATGTTGAACTATATGACTACTTCACCAGCTGATGGTTCTTTAGTATCCAATACGGCTGAGATGGAAGTTGATAATACAAAACTGCCATTCAGAGACGATCGTCCTAGTCAGACGAGTTCTACGATAGAGCGCAGTAGCCGGATTACAGAGGGCGGTGTCATCACAGCTGATATCAGCAACAGTCTGGTTCTCTACAAGCAAGATTCTAAGACTGGCAAAATGCTGGAAGGTGCTGTCTTTAAGGTGACAACTCCTAGCGGTGAAGAGATTACTCTGCCGCCGACAGATGCTAACGGTCGGGTTTCTACACAACCTTTCTCAAGTGAAGAAATCAAGAAAGGCCAATTCACAGTAGAAGAAGTCACAGCTCCGGAAGGCTATGTACTGGACAGCAATCCGATGAAAGTGACTATCAAGGCTGACGGAGCGGTTAAGACAGTCAAGAATACGGTAGATCCAAATGCCAGCAAAAAGCTGACAGTCAAGAAAATTTGGAAAGATGAAAACAATCAGGATGGCAAGCGTCCGGCTTCCATCACTGTAGATGTCTACGCTAACGGTCAAAAACTGGCTGATAAGACAGTGACCGTAACTGGTGGCAGTACAGATGCGGAGTGGACAGCTCAGATAACTGATTTACCAATCTTTGATGCCAACGGACAAAAAATCACCTATACAATCGGTGAAGAACAGCTTGATGGCTACGATGCTCCAGAAGTAGATCAGGAAAATCTCACTGTTACCAATAGTCGTACGCCAGAGAAAATCTCTATTAAAGCCAGCAAGAAATGGGATGATGCCGAGAATCAAGACGGCAAACGTCCTGCCAATGTTGTTGTAAAACTTTATAAAGAAGTCGGCGGTCAGAAATCAGAAGTTGCGAACAGAACTCTGACCGAAGCTGACCAGTGGGCGACTGAGTTCACTAACTTGAACAAATATGAAAAGGGACAAGAAGTTGTTTATTCTCTGGAAGAAGACGCGGTTCCTCACTATCAATCTCAGGTAACTGGCAATGCTGCTGATGGCTTTGTAGTGACCAACACTTACAAGCCAGAAACCATCAAGATTTCCGGTCAGAAGAAGTGGGATGATGCAGATAACCAAGATGGCAAGCGTCCAAATGCTGTTAGAGTCAAGATCTTGAAAGGCCAAGATATTGTCGATGTACAGGAAGTGACGGCTGCTAACGGTTGGAAATATGAATCTAATCCTCTTCCTAAATATGCAGCTGGCCAAGAAATTGCTTATACTGTTGCAGAAGAAGCTGTCTCAGGCTACACGAGCAAGGTGGACGGCTACAACATCACCAACTCTTACACTCCAGAAACGGTCAAGATTTCTGGTCAAAAGAAGTGGGATGATGCGGACAACCAAGATGGCAAGCGTCCAGCTTCTGTTAAGGTTAAAATTCTGAATGGAGATACGGTTGTTGATGAGCAAAATGTGACTTCTGCTAACGAATGGAAATATGAGTCTAAGGCTCTACCTAAATATGCGTCAGGCCAAGAAATCACTTATACCGTAAGTGAGGAAACTGTTCCAGGTTATACTAGCAAAGTGGATGGTTACAACATCACCAACTCTTACACTCCAGAGACAACGACTGTGTCTGGAAGCAAGACTTGGGAAGATGGCGATAACCAAGATGGCAAGCGTCCAGCTTCTATCACAGTTAATCTGCTAGCTGATGGTCAAAAAGTCAATACCCAAACAGTCGGAGAGGCAGAAGGCTGGTCTTACAACTTTACTGGCTTGCCAGTCTACAAGGATGGCCAACGAATTACCTATACAGTAACGGAAGAAGCTGTTCCAGGTTATTCAACCAGTCTCAACGGCTACAATATTACTAACTCTTATACACCAGAGAAGACAGAAATCACTGCCAGCAAGACCTGGAATGACAGCGACAATCAAGACGGCAAGCGTCCAACTAAGATTAGCATTAAGCTGATGAAGACAGTCGGCGGTGTCAAGACAGAAGTCGCTAGCAAGGAAGTGACGGCTACTGATCAATGGAAAACCAAATTTGAAAATCTGCCAGTCTATGAAAATGGTCAGAAGATTGATTACTCTATCGAAGAAGATGATGTAGCTGGCTATACTAAAGAAATCAAAGATTTCACAGTTACCAACTCTTACACTCCAGAGATGATCAAGATTTCCGGTCAAAAAGTCTGGGATGACGCTGATAACCAAGACGGCAAGCGTCCAGCTTCTGTTAAGGTTAAGGTAAAAAATGGTGATACTGTCGTAGATGAGCTGGAAGTAACAGCTGCTAACGATTGGAAGTTTGAGTCTAAAGCCCTTCCTAAGTATGCAGCAGGTCAAGAGATTGCCTATACTGTTACTGAAGAAGCAGTTGCGGACTATCAAACTAAGATTGATAAGTTCACCATTACTAATTCTTACACTCCTCAAAGTACAGAATATGCTGTGACTAAGGTTTGGGAAGATGCTGATAACCAAGACGGCAAGCGTCCAGCTTCTATCACAGTGCAACTGTATAGCTCAGTAAATGGTAAAGAGCCAGTTGCTGTCGCAGGTAAGACATTGACCTTGACGGCTGATAATGAGACAGCTGCTAACACTTGGAAAGCAAGCTTCACCAATCTGCCTCAGTTTGACAAGGGACAGGAGATCACTTACTCTGTCAAAGAGGATGATGCAACAGTAGCCGTTTTGAAAGAAAAAGGTTACAGTCCGAAAGTAGAAGGTCAGACAATCACTAACTCTCATACTCCAGAGCAGGTGAAAGTTTCTGGTCAGAAAGTCTGGGATGATGCAGACGATCAAGACGGCAAACGCCCAACATCTATTACAGTTAAGGTAATGGATGGAAGCACTATTGTTGATACACTTGAAGTAACAGCTGCTAATGGATGGAAGTTTGAATCTAAAGACCTGCCTAAATATAGAAATGGTCAAGAGATTGTCTACACGCTTTCTGAAGTGTCAGTTGCTCAATATGAAACTAAGATTGATAAGTTCACCATTACCAACTCCTATACTCCAGAAACCGTTAAAGTCTCTGGTCAAAAGGTTTGGGATGATGCAAATAACCAAGATGGCAAGCGCCCAGCATCTATCAAGGTCAAGATTTTGGACGGAGACAAGGTGGTAGATGAGCTGGAAGTGACAGCCGCTACTGACTGGAAGTTTGAGTCTAAAGATCTGCCTAAGAATAAGAAGGGCAAGAAAATCAACTATACAGTCCTTGAAGAAGTGACAGTTGAGGGTTATAGCAGTAGCCAAGAACAAGCAACAGATGGCAGCTTCACTTTGACTAACAGCTATAAACCAACACAGATTGCTGTTAAGGGAACTGCGGTATGGTCAGATGCTGAAAATCAAGATAAGGTGCGACCTTCTAAGGTTACTGTTCGCCTCTTGGCAGATGGCAAACCAATCAAAGAAGAGGTTGTGTCAGGAGAAAATGGTTGGCAGTATAACTTTAGCGACCTTCCTAAGTACAAGGATGGCAAGGAAATTGTCTATAGCGTTGCGGCTGATCCAGTAGATGGCTATAAGCTTGAGATCAACGGTACTCAGCTGACCTTTAGTCATGTCCCTGCTAAGAAAGAGAGTGTTGAAGGGAAGGTTTCTGCTGATAAGCCAGGCGGTCAAGCTCCGAAAGTCGGAGGAAAAGCTCTTCCGCGTACTGGACAGGAAGAAAATCTCCTTGTTACTATTCTTGGCTTCCTAGCAGCGCTTCTCGCAGGAGGAATGCTGGTAGCTAAGGCAAAACGCAGCTAATCAGTTTTGTGACTTACTGAAAATTACAGTGAGCATCTCATTCGATATAAAAAAGCGAACAGGTTCTTTTAAGCTTGTTCGCTTTTATCATGCCAGTTTTATTACAAATATTTTAAAGCGATTGTTTTCTATGAAAAATGAAGCCAACCTTAAGAAATGTCTTCTATGCAAAACAAGCAAGCTAAATCTCGCTTTTTTTGTTATAATGAGTGTATTAACTTTTAAGGAGCAATCTTGCAAGGAAAAATCATTAAGGCTCTGGCTGGTTTCTATTATGTAGAGTCGGATGGACAGGTTTATCAAACCAGAGCGCGGGGTAATTTTCGCAAAAAAGGGCAGACACCTTATGTCGGTGATGAAGTCGAATTTTCAGCAGAAAAAGACTCGGAAGGCTATATTTTAAAAATAGCAGAGCGAAAGAACAGTCTAGTACGGCCGCCGATTGTCAATATTGACCAGGCAGTTGTAATCATGAGCGCGAAAGAGCCGGATTTCAATGCCAATCTGTTAGATCGTTTTCTGGTGCTTTTAGAGCATAAACAGATTCATCCTATTATCTACATCAGCAAGTTGGACCTGCTAGAGGACGAGCAGAGCTTGGATAGCTATGTGGATGTCTATCAGGCTATCGGATATGAGGTTCTTAAGGCTACTGAGGAGTTGCTGCCGCAACTGACAGGGAAAATCACCGTTTTCATGGGACAGACTGGGGTTGGAAAGTCCACCCTGCTCAATAAAATCGCTCCAGACCTAGAGTTAGAAACAGGAGAGATTTCTGAAAGTCTGGGTCGTGGCCGCCATACGACACGGGCTGTCAGCTTTTACAATCTAAACGGTGGGAAGATTGCCGATACGCCAGGATTTTCGTCTTTGGATTACGAGGTGACTACAGCTGAAGATCTCAATCAAGCTTTTCCAGAGATTGCTGAGTTCAGCCAGTCTTGTAAGTTTCGTACTTGCACTCATACTCACGAGCCGGCTTGTGCAGTCAAGCCAGCAGTTGAGTCCGGCCAGATAGCTTCATTCCGCTTTGATAATTATTTGCAGTTTCTCAGCGAGATTGAGAATCGCCGGGAAACCTATAAAAAAGTTGCCAAAAAAAATT
Source organism: Streptococcus sanguinis (assembly GCF_003943735.1). Taxonomy (GTDB): domain Bacteria; phylum Bacillota; class Bacilli; order Lactobacillales; family Streptococcaceae; genus Streptococcus; species Streptococcus sanguinis_E. Next base: position 236,699 of record NZ_RJMV01000002.1, read on the forward strand.
CTAAATAAGGAGAAGAACTATGACATCATTCAAAATCGCCCCTTCAATTCTAAGTGCGGACTATGCTAATTTTGAAGCAGAATTGAAGAAGTTAGAAGCGACAGGTGCTGAGTATGCCCATATTGATATTATGGACGGTCATTTTGTACCAAATATCAGCTTTGGAGCTGGGGTTGTTGCCAGTATGCGTCCTCACAGTAAGCTAGTCTTTGACTGCCATCTGATGGTTTCCAATCCTGAGCACCATATCGAAGAATTCGCTCGTGCCGGTGCAGATATTATCAGCATCCATGCCGAAGCGACGCCTCATATCCACGGAGCACTGCAGAAGATTCGGGCAGCGGGAGTCAAGCCTAGTGTTGTGATTAATCCGGGAACACCAGTCGAAGCAGTCAAAAATGTTTTGAATTTGGTTGATCAAGTCCTTGTGATGACAGTGAATCCAGGATTTGGCGGTCAGGCCTTTCTGCCAGAAACCATGGATAAGATTCGTGAACTGGTCGTTCTGCGCGAAGTCAATCAGCTGAATTTTGATATTGAAGTGGATGGCGGTATTGATGATAAGACGATTGGAATTGCTAAAGAAGCCGGTGCCAATGTCTTCGTAGCAGGCAGCTATGTCTTCAAAGGTGATGTCAATCATCAAGTCCAAACCTTACGGGATGCCCTGCATGACTAGGATTGCGCTTTTTGCTGGGGGGAATTTGGAGCATTTTAGCTTAGACTTTGATGTGTTGGTCGGAGTAGATCGTGGGAGCCTCTTTCTGCTTGAGCAAGGAGTTTGTCCTGATTTGGCTGTTGGGGATTTTGACTCTGTGACCAAGGAAGAATTGTCGCATATAAAAGATCGAAGCAAGGAAGTCATTCAGGCCCATCCTGAAAAGGATGATACGGACTTGGAATTAGCTGTTCTGTCTTGTTTTGAGCGCTACCCGGATGCCTGTCTGACCATTTTCGGAGCCTTTGGCGGTCGTCTGGATCATACTTTGGCCAATGTTTTCCTGCCTAGCAATGAGAAAATTGCTCCTTATATGGAGAAGATTTGCCTAGAAGATGGACAGAATCTGCTGACCTATGTTCCCAAGGGGCGTCATGAAATCAAGCCAGTAGCTGGTATGCGTTATCTGGCTTTTCTGCCATCGGATGATGCTGCCTTAACGATTGAGGGCGCCAAATATCCGCTCAATAAAGATAACTTTTTTTTCAAAAAAGTGTATGCTTCTAACGAATTTATAGATAAGCCCATTTATTTGGACTTTGATAGCGGCTATACAGTCGTTATTTACAGCAAAGACAGGAGCTGATATGGAGTTTATAATTATCCTCATTCTTTTGGGAAATATAGTGCTGACCTTTCTTCTATGGCAAAAGCTTAGTCAGCAGACCGAGACGCTAAAGCAAGTCTTGGAAAATCAGGCAGATCATCTATCGGATCAGTTGGACTATCGCTTGGAGCAGGAAAGCCAGAAAAAGCAAACGGCTCAGAAAGAGCTGGAATTAGCTCTGGGAGATCGTTTGAGCGAGGTCAGGACAGATTTGAACCGCAACTTGACAGAGCTGCGCTTGGAAATCAGTGACAACCTTACCAAGAATCGGGATAAAACTGACGAGCGTATGCGGCAAATCCAAGAGTCAAATGAAACCCGTCTAGAACAGATGCGACAGACTGTTGAAGAAAAACTGGAAAAAACACTTCAGACTCGTCTTCAGACTTCTTTTGAAACCGTCTCTAAGCAGTTGGAGTCTGTCAATCGCGGTCTGGGAGAAATGCAGAGTGTTGCCCGAGATGTCGGTACACTGAATAAGGTCTTATCCAACACCAAGACGCGAGGGATTCTAGGGGAGTTGCAGCTAGGGCAGATTATTGAGGACATCATGACTGCTAGTCAGTATGAGCGAGAGTTTGTGACGGTGGCCGGCTCTAGTGAACGGGTCGAATATGCCATTAAACTGCCGGGGCAGGCAGAGCATGAATATGTCTATCTGCCCATTGATTCTAAGTTCCCTCTGGCTGATTATTACCGTTTGGAAGATGCTTATGAGTCTGGCAGCAAGGAAGAGATTGAGCTCTACCGCAAGTCTCTCTTAGCAAGTGTCAAGCGCTTTGCCAAGGATATTAAGAGTAAATATCTGGCACCGCCGGCTACAACCAACTTTGGTATCATGTTTCTGCCAACGGAAGGTCTCTATTCGGAAGTTGTTCGCAATCCAGCCTTTTTTGACAGTTTGCGACGGGAGGAGCAGATTGTGGTGGCGGGACCGTCGACCCTCTCTGCCTTGCTCAATTCACTGTCTGTCGGCTTTAAAACGCTCAATATCCAAAAAAGTGCGGACGACATCAGCAAGGTTCTGGGCTCAGTCAAATCCGAGTTTAACAAGTTTGGTGGCATTCTGACCAAGGCACAGAAACATTTGCAGCATGCTTCGGGTAACATTGATGAACTCTTGACTCGGCGGACAGGAGCTATCGAAAGAACCTTACGCCATATTGAGCTGTCTGACCAAGACCTCGATTTGAACTTACTTGATTTTTCAGAAGAAAGGGAAAACAATGAAGATTAATCAAATGAAAAAAGATGAACTGTTTGAAGGTTTCTATCTGATCAAGTCAGCAGAAGTCCGTCAGACAAGGGCTGGGAAAAATTATCTGGCCTTCACTTTCCAAGACGATACAGGAGTAATCGAGGGCAAACTCTGGGATGCTCAGCCACATAATGTTGAAGAATTTACTGCTGGCAAGGTTGTGCACATGCAAGGCCGACGAGAGGTCTACAATAACACACCCCAGGTAAATCAACTGACCCTGCGTCTTCCTAAGGCTGGAGAGCCCAATGACCCGGCAGACTTCAAGGAAAAACCACCAGTTGACCAGAAGGAAATCCGAGAGTATCTAGCTCAGATGATTTTTAAGATTGAGAATTCGGTCTGGCAGCGCGTGGTCCGCTCGCTTTATAGCAAGTACGACAAGGAGTTTTATTCTTATCCAGCTGCCAAGACTAATCACCATGCTTTTGAGTCTGGCCTAGCCTTTCATACCGCTACTATGGTCAAGCTGGCAGACGCTATCGGAGACATTTATCCTCAGCTTAATAAAAGCTTGCTCTTTGCAGGGATTATGCTCCATGACTTGGCCAAGGTTATTGAGCTCAGCGGTCCGGAAAATACAGAGTACACTGTGCGAGGCAATCTGATTGGTCACATCGCTTTGATTGATGAAGAGTTGACCAAGACCCTGATGGAGCTGAAAATTGACGATAGTAAGGAAGAGGTTATTGTACTGCGCCATGTCCTTCTCAGCCACCACGGTCTCTTGGAATACGGCAGTCCTGTACGGCCTAAGATTATGGAGGCAGAAATTCTGCACATGATTGATAATCTGGATGCGGAGATGATGATGATGACTGCTGCCTTGGGACTTGTAGATCCAGGTGAAATGAGCAATAAAATATTCGCTCTTGAAGGCCGTTCTTTCTACAAACCAAAACTTGAACAGTAAAATACGAAAAATGGACATTACTTGGAAAAGAATGTTCGTTTTTTTGTTTCTGTTATGGTATAATGAATAAAATAACTTTAATTGGTGAAAAAATGAAATTAAGAAGAAGTGAGCGTATGGTGGTTATTTCTAATTATTTGATTAACCATCCTTATGAATTAACGAGCTTAAATACATTTGCAGAAAAATACGAATCTGCCAAATCTTCTATTTCAGAAGATATTGTCATTATTAAGCGAGCCTTTGAAGAGATTGAAATTGGGACCATTGAAACGATTACTGGTGCCGGTGGAGGAGTCATTTTTAGCCCATCCATCTCCGATACAGAAGCTAAGACCATTGTACAAGGTCTTTGTGATCAGCTGTCTGAAAGCAATCGGATTCTTCCGGGGGGCTACATTTACCTATCTGATCTGCTCAGCACTCCATCCATTTTGAATAATATCGGCCGGATCATTGCCAAAAGTTTTAAGGATCAACAGATTGATGCGGTCATGACGGTTGCGACTAAGGGTGTTCCTTTGGCCAATGCAGTAGCCAATGTACTTAATGTACCTTTTGTCATCGTTCGTCGGGATTTAAAGATTACAGAAGGGTCAACGGTCAGTGTCAACTACGTATCAGGCTCCAGCGGAGATCGTATCGAAAAAATGTTCTTGTCCAAGCGAAGTCTCAAGGCCGGCAGCCGCGTCTTGATTGTGGATGACTTCCTCAAAGGCGGGGGGACTATTACAGGGATGATTAGTCTCTTATCTGAGTTTGACTCTGAGTTGGCAGGTGTAGCTGTCTTTGCGGACAACGCGCAGGCCAATCGCGATTATCTGGACTATAAATCGCTCTTGAAAGTAACCAATATTGATGTCAAGGCGAATACCATTGATGTGGAAATTGGAAATATTTTTGATTAGGGAAAAGGGCGGAGATTATAGATGAAAACAGTTTTAGAAAAGTTTGACCACAGTCCGCTGTGGATTCGTTTAGGGGTATTGTCGATTTTATTTGGGATTCTGATTACCGGCATGTTTTTTGTGCAGGGCCAGTCTAATTCCACCAGAAATTCAGTTAGTTCAGCTGCCAGCATCGCATCAAGCAGCTCTTCCTTACAGCTATCTTCTGCTCAAAAAGAAGCGCAGGAAAAAGAAATTCAGGAAGAGGAGCAAGCAGTTCAGGCCGCAGAAGAAGCAGTTAAACAGCTTGAAACCATGCAAACTTTGGAAGATTTGCAGCTAGCTAAGACTGCTGCAGAGAAGGTCAAGGATGCAGCAACGAAGGCTAGATTCCAAAGCCGTATTCAGGCGATAGCAGTCTTGATTGATCCGGAAGCAGCTCAGGCCGCTGTTTCTGAAAATCCAGCTGCTGCATCAGAAGAAGCAGTGACTCAGCCGCAGCAATAAGTTAGCAGCAATCTAATAAGCAGAGATAAGCTTAAAATAGAAAAAATGTATTGACAGAGAAGTATCGTCATGCTATAATGATAGACGGTACTTTTTACTTTTGGTCTCTCAAAAGTGTACAGAGACGTGCTGACAAATGTTGCAAAAGTACACGCAGATGATAGCTGTCACCAAGTGTATCATCACCAAAATTAAAAAAATACAGGAGAATGTAGATGCCTACAATTAACCAATTGGTTCGCAAACCGCGTAAATCAAAAGTAGAAAAATCTAAATCACCAGCTTTGAACGTTGGTTACAACAGCCATAAAAAAGTTCAAACAAACGTATCTTCACCGCAAAAACGTGGAGTTGCAACCCGTGTCGGAACTATGACACCTAAGAAACCGAACTCTGCCCTTCGTAAGTTTGCCCGTGTACGTCTGAGCAACCTGATTGAAGTTACAGCTTACATCCCAGGTATCGGACACAACCTTCAAGAGCACAGCGTGGTGCTTCTTCGTGGTGGACGTGTAAAAGACCTTCCAGGGGTACGTTACCATATCGTCCGCGGTGCACTTGATACAGCAGGTGTTACTGATCGTAAACAAGGCCGTTCTAAATACGGTACTAAAAAACCAAAAGCATAAGGAAAGGGGAGAAAGATAAATGAGTCGTAAAAACCAAGCGCCTAAGCGCGAAGTATTGCCAGATCCGCTTTACAATTCAAAATTAGTTACTCGTCTTATCAACCGAGTTATGCTTGATGGTAAGCGTGGTACAGCGGCTTCTATCGTTTACGGAGCTTTTGATCAAATCAAAGAAGCAACTGGAAACGATGCGCTGGAAGTATTTGAAACAGCTATGGAAAACATCATGCCTGTACTTGAAGTTCGTGCTCGCCGTGTTGGTGGTTCAAACTACCAAGTTCCGGTTGAAGTTCGTCCAGAACGTCGTACAACACTTGGACTTCGCTGGTTGGTAACTATTGCTCGTCAACGTGGTGAGCACACAATGGTTGACCGCCTTGCAAAAGAAATCTTGGATGCATCTAACAACACTGGTGCAGCTGTTAAGAAACGTGAAGACACTCACCGTATGGCAGAAGCTAACCGTGCCTTCGCACACTTCCGTTGGTAAGAATAAGATACTAAGGGCGTTAAAAAAGCGACTGAAAATTAGGAAGCTTGACGCAGAATCAAAGATTCTAGGAAAGCTTATCTATTTTCCGAGCTTTTAGCCCGAGTTCAATTCAACTTATCTACAAGTTGAGACCAACAAAAACAAGATAAACATTGAGAACGGGTAGGTCCTGCCTATCCGTTTTTGCTAAATAATGTTATAATAAATTGTAAAATAAATTAATAGGAGAAATAACCAAATGGCTCGCGAATTTTCACTTGAAAAAACTCGTAATATCGGTATCATGGCCCACGTCGATGCTGGTAAAACAACAACAACTGAGCGTATTCTTTACTACACTGGTAAAATCCACAAAATCGGTGAAACTCACGAAGGTGCGTCACAAATGGACTGGATGGAGCAAGAGCAAGAGCGTGGTATCACTATCACATCTGCTGCGACAACTGCTCAATGGAACAACCACCGTGTAAATATCATCGACACACCGGGACACGTGGACTTCACAATCGAAGTACAACGTTCTCTTCGTGTCTTGGACGGTGCGGTAACCGTTCTTGACTCACAATCAGGTGTTGAGCCTCAAACTGAAACAGTTTGGCGCCAAGCAACTGAATACGGAGTTCCTCGTATCGTATTTGCTAACAAGATGGACAAAATTGGTGCTGACTTCCTCTACTCAGTAAGCACTTTGCATGATCGTCTTCAAGCAAACGCTCATCCAATCCAATTGCCAATTGGTTCAGAAGATGACTTCCGCGGAATTATCGACTTGATCAAGATGAAGGCTGAAATCTATACTAACGACCTTGGTACAGATATTTTGGAAGAAGATATCCCAGCTGAATACCTTGAGCAAGCTCAAGAATACCGTGAAAAATTGGTGGAAGCAGTTGCTGAAACTGATGAAGATTTGATGATGAAATACCTTGAAGGTGAAGAAATCACTAACGAAGAATTGAAAGCTGCTATACGTAAAGCGACCATCAACGTTGAATTCTTCCCAGTATTATGTGGTTCTGCCTTCAAGAACAAGGGTGTTCAGTTGATGCTTGATGCGGTTATTGACTACCTTCCAAGCCCACTTGACATCCCAGCAATCAAAGGTATCAACCCAGACACTGAAGAAGAAGAAACTCGTCCTGCATCTGATGAAGAGCCATTTGCAGCTCTTGCCTTCAAGATTGCAACAGATCCATTCGTAGGTCGTTTGACCTTCTTCCGTGTTTACTCAGGTGTTCTTCAATCCGGTTCTTATGTAATGAACACTTCGAAAGGTAAACGTGAGCGCATCGGACGTCTTGTGCAATTACATGCCAATAGTCGTCAAGAAATTGAAACCGTTTATGCTGGGGATATTGCAGCTGCTATTGGTTTGAAGGATACGACTACTGGTGACTCATTGACAGATGAAAAAGCAAAAGTGATTCTTGAGTCGATCCACGTTCCAGAGCCTGTTATCCAGCTGATGGTTGAGCCTAAGTCTAAGGCTGACCAAGACAAGATGGGTATTGCTCTGCAAAAACTGGCTGAAGAAGATCCAACTTTCCGCGTTGAAACAAACGTTGAAACTGGTGAAACAGTTATCTCTGGTATGGGTGAGCTTCACTTGGATGTCCTTGTTGACCGCATGCGTCGTGAGTTCAAGGTTGAAGCTAACGTAGGTGCTCCTCAAGTATCTTACCGTGAAACTTTCCGTGCTTCTACTCAAGCTCGTGGATTCTTCAAACGCCAATCTGGTGGTAAAGGTCAATTCGGTGATGTATGGATCGAGTTTACACCAAACGAAGAAGGTAAAGGATTCGAGTTTGAAAATGCTATCGTCGGTGGTGTGGTTCCACGTGAATTCATCCCAGCGGTAGAAAAAGGTTTGGTTGAGTCAATGGCGAACGGTGTCCTTGCTGGTTACCCAATCGTTGACGTGAAAGCTAAACTTTACGATGGTTCATACCACGATGTCGACTCATCTGAAACAGCCTTCAAGGTTGCTGCATCACTTGCTTTGAAAGAAGCTGCTAAGACTGCACAACCTGCTATCCTTGAGCCAATGATGTTGGTAACAATCACTGTTCCTGAAGAAAACCTCGGTGACGTTATGGGTCACGTAACAGCTCGTCGTGGACGTGTTGATGGTATGGAAGCGCATGGTAACAGCCAAATCGTTCGTGCTTATGTGCCACTTGCTGAAATGTTCGGTTATGCAACAGTTCTTCGTTCAGCATCACAAGGACGCGGTACATTCATGATGGTATTTGACCACTACGAAGATGTACCTAAGTCAGTACAAGAAGAAATCATTAAGAAAAACAAGGGTGAAGCTTAAGCTTTAAGCTAAACCTTGGCACTCGCGTTTGCGGGTGTTTTTTTCTATTTTTGGAGAACGACCCCTCAATAAAAAGGAGAAATGATTGATCTTGTAAGTTGTATTTCTACATTTTCAAAAGATACTGCTTTGCTTTTTCAAATCAATGAAAGTCGAAATGAAAGTTAGTGAAAGAATTCATAATACTTGTTAATAACAATGAAATCAGTTGCATTTTACCTCAATTAAGTATATAATAGAAATGTTGAAAGGTGATTTGTAGCAACTCAAGTTACTCTTTTCACATAAAAATTTTTTGATTTTCATAAGGAGGAAATCACGAATGGTAGTTAAAGTTGGTATTAACGGTTTCGGTCGTATCGGTCGTCTTGCTTTCCGTCGTATCCAAAACGTAGAAGGTGTTGAAGTTACTCGCATCAACGACCTTACAGATCCAGTAATGCTTGCACATCTGTTGAAATACGATACAACTCAAGGTCGTTTCGATGGTACTGTTGAAGTTAAAGAAGGTGGATTCGAAGTTAACGGTAAATTCGTTAAAGTTTCTGCTGAACGTGACCCAGAACAAATTGACTGGGCTACTGACGGTGTAGAAATCGTTCTTGAAGCAACTGGTTTCTTTGCTAAGAAAGATGCTGCTGAAAAACACCTTAAAGGTGGTGCTAAGAAAGTTGTTATTACTGCTCCTGGTGGAAATGACGTTAAAACAGTTGTATACAACACTAACCACGACGTTCTTGATGGTACTGAAACAGTTATCTCAGGTGCTTCATGTACTACAAACTGCTTGGCTCCAATGGCTAAAGCACTTCAAGACAACTTCGGTGTTGTTGAAGGATTGATGACTACTATCCACGCTTACACTGGTGACCAAATGATCCTTGACGGACCACACCGTGGTGGTGACCTTCGTCGTGCTCGCGCTGGTGCTGCAAACATCGTTCCTAACTCAACTGGTGCTGCTAAAGCTATCGGCTTGGTTATCCCAGAATTGAACGGTAAATTGGACGGATCTGCACAACGTGTTCCAACTCCAACTGGATCAGTTACTGAATTGGTTGCTGTTCTTGAAAAGAACGTAACAGTTGATGAAGTAAACGCAGCTATGAAAGCAGCAGCTAACGAATCATACGGTTACACAGAAGATCCAATCGTATCTTCAGATATCGTAGGTATGGCTTACGGTTCATTGTTCGACGCAACTCAAACTAAAGTTCTTGATGTTGACGGCAAACAATTGGTTAAAGTTGTATCATGGTACGACAACGAAATGTCATACACTGCACAACTTGTACGTACTCTTGAATACTTCGCGAAAATCGCTAAATAATTCAATAGTGAAAGAAAGAGGCTCAAATGAGCCTCTTTTTCTGTACCTTGCTTTGTGAGAATCATCAAAGACAGGGCTGTGGTATGTTGTACTTCTATTTTCCAAATTTTCAGTCATATAGAAAGTCATTTTTACCATATCTGTCCATTTTTCTAAATGCTTCAAGGAGCTATTTTGCGGTAAGAGAAGCTAAGCATACTTTTCTTAAAGAAAACTATACCAATTTCACGCTTGACAAAGTGAAAAACTGTGTGTATACTAGCTTTGTTGGAGTTTTTAGACTCCAAGAAGACTATACCAATTTTTAATAAGAAGGGCTGGTTTCTAAAATATAGGAAATCAGAAGTAACGTTATGTGTGGAATTGTCGGAGTTGTCGGAAATCGCAACGCAACAGATATTTTGATGCAGGGCTTGGAAAAGCTGGAATACCGTGGTTATGACTCAGCTGGAATTTTTGTAACAACAGGGAAAACTTCTAGTCTGGTCAAGTCTGTCGGTCGTATCGCTGACCTACATGCTAAACTTGGCATCGATTTTACTGGGACTACTGGTATCGGACATACTCGTTGGGCTACTCATGGGAAACCAAGTGAAAATAATGCCCATCCTCATACTTCACAGACTGGCCGTTTTGTCTTGGTTCACAACGGTGTGATTGAGAACTACCTTGATATTAAGAATACTTATCTAGCTGGTCATGACTTCAAGGGGCAGACAGATACAGAGATTGCAGTGCATCTGATTGGCAAATTTGCTGAAGAAGAAGGCTTGTCTCTTTTAGAAGCCTTTAAAAAAGCTCTCCACATTATACGTGGTTCTTATGCCTTTGCTTTGGTGGATTCAGAAGATGCAGATGTTATCTATGTTGCTAAAAATAAATCTCCGCTTTTAGTCGGACTGGGTGAGGGCTACAATATGGTCTGCTCAGATGCTATGGCCATGATTCGCGAGACAAGTCAGTTTATGGAAATTCATGATCAAGAGCTGGTTATTGTCCGTAAAGACAGTGTGGAAGTGCAGGATTATGACGGGCATACTCTGGAGCGTGAAAGCTATACAGCTGAGCTTGACTTGTCCGATATTGGTAAGGGAACTTATCCATACTATATGCTCAAGGAAATCGATGAGCAGCCAACTGTGATGCGTAAGCTAATCAGCGCTTATACAGATGATAAGGGGCAAGTATCAGTAGATGCAGATATTGTCAAAGCTGTTCAGGAAGCTGACCGTCTCTATATCCTTGCAGCTGGAACTTCTTACCATGCTGGCTATGCTTCTAAGCGTATGCTGGAAGAGCTGACAGATACACCTGTTGAGCTGGGCATTGCTTCTGAGTGGGGCTATGCTATGCCTCTCCTCAGCAAGAAGCCTCTCTTCATCTTTATCAGCCAATCTGGTGAGACAGCTGACAGCCGTCAGGTCTTAGTCAAGGCGAATCAGATGGGTATTCCAAGTTTGACCGTGACCAATGTTCCGGGTTCTACGCTTTCTCGGGAAGCCAATCATACCATGCTACTGCATGCAGGTCCTGAGATTGCGGTTGCTTCTACTAAGGCCTATACAGCTCAAATTGCAACCTTGGCTTTCTTGGCTAAAGCTGTTGGCGATGCCAATAATTCCGAGAAAGCGGCAGCCTTTGACTTGGTTCACGAGCTGTCCTTAGTTGCGCAGTCTATTGAGTCCACTTTGTCAGAGAAGGAGTTGATTGATAATAAGGTCCGTGGTCTTCTGGAAACAACTCGCAATGCTTTCTATATCGGCCGTGGTCAAGACTACTATGTGGCGATGGAAGCTAGCTTAAAACTCAAAGAAATTTCTTATATCCAGTGTGAAGGATTTGCTGCTGGTGAGCTCAAACACGGTACGATCTCTCTGATTGAAGACGGAACACCAGTTTTGGCTTTGCTTTCAGATGAAGTCTTGGCTAGCCATACTCGGGGCAATATTTCAGAAGTCGTAGCTCGGGGTGCCAAGGTGTTGACCATTGCTGAGGAGAATGTAGCCAAAGAAGGCGACGATATCGTGCTCAATCAGGTTCACCCATACCTGTCACCAATCTCTATGGTGGTACCGACACAGCTCATTGCTTACTTTGCAACCTTGCACCGTGGTCTGGATGTTGACAAACCGCGTAATCTGGCTAAGTCTGTCACTGTAGAATAAGCACAGAGGGCCATTGCCTATAAAAATTACCTATCTCATCCATAGAAAATATATATGGTACTTATCTAAAAAGGGTACGAAAAATAAGGTTATTCAGTAGAGTCTGAAAAGCCTTGAAAAAGCTAGCTTAGTCTAGCTTTTTTATTTTGCTTTGATAAATATTTTTAATCAGGCTGATAGGGAAAATATATTTCCCAGGAGAAAAAGAGGATGGTAAGATATATTACAAATTCAAAGAAGGAGGAAGTAATGGTCAGCAAGAAAGAATTAGTGCTGAGAGCTTTTCGGGGTGAAGAAGTTGACCGAGTGCCTGTTGGATTTTGGTTTCACTTTGTAAGCCAAGAGGAAAAGATGCTGGGCCTGGACAATCCAGTAATTTTCAATAAAAGTGTTGAGGGGCATGCTGCTTATGTTCGAGCTGCACGGCCAGACTTTGTCAAGATTATGAGCGATGGCTTCTTTAAGTATCCCAGCACGCTTTATTCGGATCATATTGAGTCCATTCAGGACTTGGCAGCTATCCAGTCTATCGGTGAGCATCATCCTTGGATTGAGCAGCAGATTGATATGGTGAAAGCTGTAAAGGCAAGCTATCCGGAGGACCTCGCTTCCTTCTACAATATTTTTGCGCCGGTCTCCTATCTCAAGCGCTGGTTCCGTCGGGAAGGGTCACGAGGAGATAGAGAAATAGCAGATTTTCTGGCAGAGGATCCTGAGCTGATAGGACATGTTTTAGATGTCATTGCCGGTGATATTGCTATTTTGACTAGGCGGATCATTGAGGAAGCGGGCATTGAGGGGATTTATCTCAGTACCCAGCAAGTCCAAGACGGCCGGGTAGATGCGGCCAGTTATCGTCGTTATATTGAGCCTAGTACGGTCAAGGTTCTGGAAGCGGCCAATGCGGCTGGCGGTCAGAATATTCTCCACATTTGCGGCTTTGAAGGAGCCAGCAATGATTTGGAACTGTTCAAGGACTATCCGGCTCAAGTCTTTAACTGGGCAACCCATCATGAGGGTGTCAGCTTAGCGGAAGGGCGCAAGCTCTTTGGCGGTCAGACTGTCCTGGGCGGCTTTGAAAATGGCAGAGCAGCTCTTCTAAATACAGGCAGTCGTGCAGAGTTAGAGGATGAGACCAAGCGACTGCTGGCTGCAGCTGGCAGACAGGGAGTGATTCTTGGGGCTGACTGCACAGTACCAGATGATTTCGAAGTAGAAAGACTGGACTGGATTCGTCAGGCAGCTAGTCAGTTCTGATAGATTTGCCAAAGCAATCAAAGAGTAATTTTCAACTCTTTCAAGGAGGAAGATAGATGAATCGGTATCAAAAAAGGCTTGCTGCTCTTGCTCTGATATTCTTGATAATAGGCACCTTTCTGAGCATCAGTCAGATTTATGCTCATCAGTCTTCAGACAAAAAAGAAGATGATTTGCAGGTGCTCAAGAGACTGCCTGAGCAGTCAACTGGCTTGATGCAGCCCAATGATATCGCTGCCCTGCTCTTGTCGGATTAGAATTTTTACTAAAAGGTTGACTTGGCTCATTAGCAAGCTAAAAACTAACCCATTGGCTAGATAGGGATAATAAAAAAGGAGAGAAGATGACTTCAAAAAGAGAATTAGTACTGAAGGCATTCAGAGGAGAGCCCGTTGACCGAGTGCCAGTTGGTTTCTGGCATCATTTTACCAGCGAGGATGAGTGGCTGGCTGGTTTTGGAAATCAAGCCATTATTGAGAAAAATCTGGCAGGCCATCAAGCTTTTCTGGCAGAAGTAGAGCCAGACTTCATCAAGCTGATGAGTGATGGTTATTTTGCTTATCCTAATGAACGCTTGAAAAAAGTCCAATCTATCAAAGAGTTGGCATATATTGAGCCACTAGGTGCTGACCACCCTTGGATTAGTGAGCAGGTGGAGCTGGTGCAGAAGATTAGGGTTGGCTTTACAGAGGACTTGATCGCTATTTACAATATTTTTGCGCCAGTGACCTACTTCAAATGGTTGGTCGGCAAGGTTGCCGGAGGAGATGATATCATTGCAGATTTCTTGGCAGAGGATGCAGTACTCACGAAGCGGGTGCTGGATGTGATTGCTCAAGATATTGCTGCTTTGACAGAGCGAATTATCAAGGAAGCTGGTGCGGATGGAATCTACCTCAGCGTTCAGAGCATTCAGGATGCGCGGGTGTCGGCTGAAGACTATAAGACTTTTATTGCTCCTAGTGAATTGGCAGTGCTGGAAGCAGCCAACGCGGCTGGTGGAGTGAATATCTTGCACATTTGCGGTTACGAAGGCGCGCGAAACGATGTTCATCTTTTTACTGACTATCCAGCTCAGGTCATCAACTGGGCAGTGGGGCCAGAAGGCATCAGCCTAGCGGAGGGCCGGAAATTGTTTGGCGGTCGCACTGTTCTCGGTGGTTTTGAAAACGGCAAGAATGGCCTGCTCTACACGGGCAGCCAAGTGGCTATTCAAGACGAGACCAAGCGGCTGATAGCAGAGGCTGGCAAGGAAGCTTTGATTATCGGGGCTGACTGTACTATTCCAAGCGATATTAAGGCAGAGCGGATTCAGTGGGTTCGCCAAGCAGCAAGCTTAACATAAGAAGGAGACGAAAGAATGAGCAAGAAAAAATGGATTATTGGTGGAGCGGCAGTGATTGCTATTGTAGCAGCGACTTATTTGGGGCGGACCTTGACAGGTGCTTCATCTAGCAAGACGAGCAGCTCTGCATCTGGCAGTGGCAAGGTCACGACTTTGAAAGTGGCACATACACAGAACTATGTTCCTTATGATTTTGTGGATGAAAAGGGAGAATCAGATGGCTATGAAGTTGCTGTTCTCAAGGCTATTGATGAGAAGCTGCCTGACTATCAGTTTGAATATACCGGTACTAGTGATGAGGATCTCTTAGTCGGTCTGGAATCTGGGAAATATGATATTGGAACCAAGGGAGCATGGTACACCGAAGAGCGGGCGAAGAAGTTCATCATTCCAAAAAGCCCAATCGGGGCTAGCATTATCGGTTTCACTATCCGCAAGGAAGATGCAGAAAAATACAAGACCATTGATGATTTTGCCAAGGAAAAGGGTAAGCTGGTACCGATTTCTCCGCAGAATGCTCAATGGGCCGTTATCGAAGAGTATAATCAGAAGCATAGCGGTGCTCCTATTGATTTGACTGCAGCAGAGTCCTTCAAGGTAGCTGATGCTTATGCTTGGGTTCTGGAAGGGCGCTACGATGCTTTCTTTGACATCAAGCTGTCTTTTGAAAAAGCTGTGAAAGACAAGGAAGGTTCTTACCATCAGTATGCGGATCAACTGACTTGGTTCCCTTACAAGGGGATTCCGACCTATCCCCTGCTTCATAAAAACGAAAAAAATGAAGAATTTGCTAAGGCATATGAGAAGGCAATTAAGGAACTGGAAAAAGACGGAACCTTGGCTAAACTATCGGAGAAGTATTTCGGAGAAGATGTCTTCTCTTATGTGGACAAGAATTAGTGGCTGCTGTCTGCTGATTATGGGAAATCAAAGGCTGACTGATAAGCTATCTGAATACAGAGCTGGTGGCTTCTAAGCTGACCTTGATGCTGCTTGAAGGAATTTTCAAAGAGAGAGCAAGGCTGCTCCAATCTGAAAGTGCCCGTCCAAGAGAAGCTTATTCTATCTAATCACTGTCGAAGGAGAAGAAATTATGGTCTCGTATGACTTATCCCGTGTCTTTGGCCTGCTGCCTAGTCTGCTGCAGGCTCTGCCGACCACTTTATGGATTATGTTTGTGACAGCATTGATTGGCTCCTTGCTGGGTGGTCTGTTGGCTTGGGCTCAGATTGCTGAGGAGCAGTCTTTTGCTGGCTTGGCTAGAGGATATATATTTATTCTTAGATGTACACCGCCTATTGTCTTACTTTTCTTGGTTTTTTATGGTATTCCAGAGTTTTTAGAATGGTGGCTGGGGCTGGATATCAATAATTGGTCGCGGACTGTGTTTGTCATCATCACCATGATTCTTCTCTTTGCGGCTATGATTGCGGAAGTCTTCAAGGCAGCTTATCTTGCTGTTCCCAAGGGACAGACTGAGGCAGGTCTCAGTATTGGCTTGACACCGGTGCAGACTTTTCTGCGCATCGTCCTGCCACAGGCTTTTCGCATCGCCCTGCCCAATCTCACGACTGCCCTTCTTAATCTCATGCGGGATGCTGCGCTGGCTTATACGATTGGGGCAGTTGATGTCATGGGAGCAGGGCAAAATCTCATCAGCCGTAATCTGGGCAATTATTCCCTCGAAACCTATACAGCGGTGGCCTTGATTTACTGGGGGATTGCCCTAGTGGTTTCACTGGCTTCCCAGCTTCTGGAAAAAAGTCTGACAGTCAAGGAGAGGTAAAGCATGGATTTGAATTATATTGTAAATACCTTTCTGGTAACGTTGAAAGGCATACCTGTAACCTTAATCATTATGGCGGTGGCTATTCTGCTCAGCTTTATTCCGGCTCTGCTTCTAGCTCTGGGACAGATTTATAAAGTTCGGGGTGTTCGGACTTTTTCGGTGGTTTATCTGGCCTTCATTCGGGCAACGCCTCCTATTTTGCTCATTCTCTTTTGCTACAGTCTTTTTCCTAGCTTACTGAATCAAATTTTCAAAAGTCTGGGTAGTCAGGTAGACGTCTTTAAGTTCAATCCGCTTTACTATGCTTTCATCATCTATAGCCTGATGACGACAGGTAGTTTGTCGGAAATACTGCGCTCTGCCATTTTGACAGTGGATAAAGGGCAGTTGGAGGCGGCTCAAGCGATTGGTTTAAGGAATTTTCAAGCCTATCGGAGAATTGTTTTTCCTCAGGCTCTGCGCTCTGCCCTGCCCAATCTGGCCAATCTGGTTATCAATCTAGTCAAGGGAACCTCGCTGGTATTTGTCATGACAGTCAAGGATATCACTGCCTTGGCTAAAATAGAGGCCTCCCATTCTTACCAGTATTCAGAGTCTTATCTGGTGATTTTTGTTATTTATCTCATTATTTGCGGCTTGATTCAGTGGATTTTTAGGGGCTTGGAAAAGCGCTACGCTCTTGCTTAGGAAGGAAAGATTATGTTAGAAGTAAAACATATCTCCAAACGATTTGGAGAGCACCAGGTGCTGGCAGATGTCAGTCTAAAGGTCAATCAAGGTGACGTTGTGGTTATTCTGGGACCCTCGGGCTCTGGGAAAACAACATTTCTGCGCTGTCTGAATCACTTAGAAAAAGCGGATAGCGGCCAGCTGACTTTGTCTGGCAAGGACTATGATTTGGCTAAACTCAGCAAAAAAGAGATTTTGGAAATTCGTAGAAAGACGGCCTTTGTCTTCCAGCATTATAATCTCTTTGCCAATAAAACAGCCCTTGAAAATATCTTAGAGGGCTTAGTAATCGCTCGTAAGATACCGAGGGAAGAAGCGATTGAGATTGCGGAAGAGTCCTTGAAGCGCGTGGGCCTTTTGGCCTACAAGGACTATTATCCTTCGCAGCTATCAGGCGGTCAGCAGCAGCGGATTGGAATTGCCCGTGCCATTGCTGTTAAGCCAGATGTCATTCTGCTGGATGAACCAACTTCGGCTCTAGATCCGGAACTGGTCGGCGAAGTTCTTAGTGTCATGAAGCAGCTAGCTCAGGAGGGAGTGACCATGGTCGTTGTGACCCACGAGATGAGCTTTGCCCGTGATGTGGCCAACCATGTCATCTTTATGGACGGAGGTCACATTGTCGAAGAAAATCCTCCTCAGGAATTCTTCTCTAGCCCGAAGGAAGAGCGGACCAAACAGTTTTTGTCCCGCATTTTGTCGGACGCCAGCTATAGTGTAGAATATATGATTTAAAATCTGGATTATGTCCAGATTTTTATTTTTGATAGAACGCTGTTATCCTTTGGCTCAATAATGAAAAAGATAGACAAAAAACTAGACCGAGATAGGCTTATCTTGGTCTAGTTTGTGTTTAAAGAAAGTTGCTTACCAGAGGATTTCGCACTGGCTGCCGACAGCGTTTTGGAAGGATTCAACTGGTGCCTGGTCGGTGATAATGCAATCCAGGCTAGAATAGTTGGAAAGTTTGAAATAATGACTAGTGTTAAACTTAGAGTGGTCGGCCAATAGAATTGCCTTGTCACTATTAGCGATCATTTCGCGCTTGATATGTGCCTGATTGTGATTGGCTTCGTAGGCAGCGTAGCGATCCAATCCGCGGCAGCTAAAGAAGAGCAAGTCTGCATGGAAATTATTGATGAAGTTGGCAGCAAAATCGCCCAGCGCAGAATTGGTTCCGCAGCCAATGTGTCCGCCTGATAAAAAGAGGGTGACATTTTCAAAGTTATTTAGCTGGCGGGCTGCTTCAATACCATTGGTTATGACACGTAGGTTCTGGAAAGGTGCCAAATGCGGAATGAGCATAGCTGCAGTCGTAGAGCTATCAATGAAGATAGATTGGTTATGAGTGATAAAAGTTGAAGCAATTTCAGCAATTTGCTGCTTGCTTTTTTCTTCTTCACGGGCGCGAGCAGAATACACATATTCTACGTTGTTGGCCGTAATCAGCATGACTTCACCATGAGAGCGGATGATTTTCCCCTCTTTTTCTAGCTCAATCAAGTCCCGTCGAAGCGTTGATGTAGAACAGTACAAAAGTTCTTCAAGTTGGGCGGTTGCAATAATCTTTCGCTTGCTGAGAATGTCTATAATTCGACTCATTCGTTCCAAAGAAACCATAGTGACCTCCACCGATGAACAAAGCTGAACATTTATGGTCACATTATAACACATTAAACGAAAAAAAATCAATATAGTAACCATTAGATTGAACGATTATGAACAGTTTTGGATATATTGTTATATAAAAGTTGGCTATTTATCAATTAGAGGTATAGGTATTGAATGCGCTTACAAAAAAGATTATGATGAATCCAGAAAGGAGTGAGATTATGGATCATCAAGAAGAAATAATCCGCGAACAAATATGTGATGTATGCCACAAGATGTGGCAATTAGGCTGGGTAGCCGCTAATGACGGCAATGTCTCAGTCCGTCTAGACCAAGATACCATTATTGCAACACCAACAGGTATCAGTAAGAGCTTTATCACGCCTGAAAAACTCGTCAAGCTCAATCTAAAAGGGGAGATTATCGAGGCTCAGGACGGCTATCGTCCATCCAGTGAAATCAAGATGCACATTCGCTGCTATGAAGAACGGGAGGATGTGAATGCTGTTGTCCACGCGCATCCGCCAATTGCGACTGGCTTTGCGCTGGCTCATATTCCGCTTGATACCTATTCCTTGATCGAAAGTGCCATTGTAGTAGGAGCAATTCCTATCACTCCCTTTGGTGTGCCATCTACTATGGAAGTGCCAGATGCTATCACTCCGTACTTGCCAGAACATGATGTCATGTTACTTGAAAATCATGGTGCCTTGACAGTAGGAAGCGATGTGATTACAGCTTACTATCGGATGGAAACCTTGGAGCTGGTTGCTAAGACTACCTTCCATGGACGCATGTTGCTTTCCACTAAGGGAGTTGAGGAGGAAGAGATTTCTCGTCCAACCTTGGAACGCTTGTTTGCAATGCGGGCCAATTATAAAGTCACAGGCCGTCACCCTGGTTATCGTAAATATAATGGTGACGGAAGCATCAAAGAATAAGAAACATTGGAGGAAATGATTATGACTCAACATCCACGTATTGGAATTCGTCCAACCATTGACGGACGTCGCCAAGGTGTTCGGGAATCACTAGAAGTACAAACCATGAATATGGCTAAAAGTGTGGCTGACTTGATTAGCTCAACTCTGAAATATCCCGACGGTCAGCCTGTTGAATGTGTTATTTCGCCATCTACCATCGGACGTGTGCCTGAGGCAGCCGCATCACATGAATTATTCAAAAAATCAAATGTCTGCGCGACTATCACAGTGACACCCTGCTGGTGCTATGGTAGTGAAACCATGGATATGTCGCCAGATATTCCGCATGCTATCTGGGGCTTCAATGGCACTGAACGGCCAGGAGCTGTTTATCTCGCTGCAGTACTGGCTTCACATGCGCAAAAAGGAATTCCAGCTTTTGGTATTTATGGCAGGGATGTCCAGGAAGCTAGCGACACTGAAATTCCAGAAGATGTAAAAGAAAAAATTCTCCGTTATAGTCGGGCCGCTTTGGCAACAGGACTGATGCGTGACACAGCTTACTTGTCCATGGGCAGCGTCTCCATGGGAATTGGTGGCTCCATTGTCAACCCAGACTTCTTCCAAGAATACCTGGGCATGCGCAATGAATCAGTTGATATGACGGAGTTTACTCGTCGGATTGACCGAGGCATTTATGACCACGAAGAATTTGAACGGGCCATGGTCTGGGTCAAAGAGCACATCAAAGAGGGTGTGGATCGCAACCGCGAAGACTTGGTTCTTTCTCCAGAAGAAAAAGCAAAACAATGGGAATTTGTAGTCAAGATGTTCATGATTGGCCGAGACCTTATGCAAGGCAATCCTCGCTTGGCTGAGCTTGGCTTTGAGGAAGAAGCTGTTGGACATCATGCCTTAGTTGCTGGCTTCCAAGGTCAGCGTCAATGGACTGACCACTTCCCGAACGGGGACTTCATGGAAACCTTCCTCAATACTCAGTTTGATTGGAATGGTATCCGTAAGCCTTATGTCTTTGCAACAGAAAATGACTCGCTCAACGGTGTGTCCATGCTCTTTAACTATCTCTTGACAAATACACCGCAAATCTTCGCAGATGTCCGGACTTATTGGAGTCCAGAAGCGGTAGAACGTGTGACAGGACACAAGTTAGAAGGCCAGGCAGCTGATGGCTTCTTGCACTTGATTAACTCTGGTTCTTGTACTCTGGATGGAACGGGGCAAGCCAGTCGAGATGGCAAGCCAGTCATCAAGCCATTCTGGGAATTGGAACAGAGCGAAGTAGATGCGATGCTTGAAAATACAGACTTCCCACCAGCCAATCGCGAATACTTCCGTGGGGGCGGTTTCTCTACTCGCTTCTTGACCAAGGGCGATATGCCTGTGACCATGGTACGTTTGAACATCCTTAAAGGTGTAGGTCCGGTCTTACAAATCGCTGAAGGTTATACTTTGGAATTGCCAGAGGAAGTGCATCATACCTTGGATAATCGAACAGATCCGGGCTGGCCAACCACTTGGTTTGCACCGCGTTTGACAGGAAAAGGCGCCTTCAAGTCTGTCTATGATGTTATGAACAACTGGGGAGCAAACCACGGTGCTATCACCTATGGCCATATCGGAGCGGATTTGATTACGTTGGCTTCCATGCTGCGTATCCCAGTCAATATGCACAATGTGCCAGAGGAAGACATCTTCCGTCCCAAGAACTGGTCACTGTTTGGCACAGAAGATTTGGAATCAGCCGACTACCGTGCTTGCCAATTATTAGGGCCAATTCATAAATAAAGATTTTGGGTGGGCGTGCCTCTTTCTGGGCACGCAGCCTACCCAATAGAAAGAGAGTAGCTTAGATGACCAAGACAATTATTCTAGCCTGTGTAGGTGGCTTAACAACCAGCATGTTGGTAGAGAGAATCAATGAAGTTATTCATCGTGACCAATTAGATTATTCCTTTTATTCCATTGGGATTACCGGCATGAATAACTTGAAGAATATTGATGTCTTATTGCTCAGCCCGCAATTAGCCTATTTAGAAGAAAAGGCTAAAGCAAGCCTGCAGGTGCCAGTCGCAGTCATTAGTGATGAAGATTTCGAGTTGATGAGAGGCGAAGAAGTGCTTCGTCAGGCTGAAGTATTGATGGACTAGGCCTATGGCAGGACAAGACAAAAGCTCAAGCCAAGAGCTGATGCGACTGATTGTCAAGAGTAGTAAAGTGACTGCGCAAGTCATGCAGAGTTTGGAGTTGGCTCAGTCAGGTCAGAAGGAGGAAGCAAATGCTGAGTTGGAACAAGCGAGAAAACTCAGCGTGGAGGCTCACAACTTACAGACCAGCCTTATCCAGTCTGAACTGAGTGGTCAAGCCAATCCTCCAAGTCTGCTGGCGGTCCATGCTCAGGACCATTTTATGAATAGCCATTTATTACTCGAATTGGCTGCCGTATTTCTCAATCAAATAGAAGAAATTGAAGATTTAAAAGCAAGAATTGCAAAACTGGAACAGGTAGGTGAGTAGCATGGATCATCCTGTCATATTAGAAATGAAGGGCATTGTTAAAAGTTTCGGTCCAGTCCGAGCCTTAAAAGGAGTCAATTTTGACTTGCGGGCTGGTGAAGTGCATGCTCTAATGGGTGAAAATGGGGCTGGTAAATCCACTTTGATGAAGGTCTTGACTGGTATCTATGGAGCAAATGAGGGTACCATTCATTACAATCAAGAAGAGGTGGTCTATTCCAAGCCCAAGGAAGCAATGGATGCTGGGATTGTTATCGTTCATCAAGAATTGAATATGATGAACCATCTAACAGTGGCTCAAAATATCTTTATTGGACGGGAAGAAGTTCAAGGCAGCTTCTTCATTAACGATGCATCCAGTATTAAGAAAGCAAAAGAACTCTTTAGTCTCTTAAAACTAGACATCAACCCAACTGAAAAAGTAGGAAATCTGACAGTTGGGAAACAACAAATGGTCGAAATTGCCAAGGCCCTCTCAATGGATGCCAAGGTGATTGTCTTTGACGAACCGACTGCAGCTCTGACTGAATCGGAAATCAATGAGCTCTTTGTCATCATTGACGACCTGCGTGCAAAAGGTGTCGGTATTATCTACATTTCTCACCGGATGGATGAGATTGCCCGAATCACAGACCGCGTGACTGTTATGCGGGACGGTGAGTATGTAGGCACGGTCAATACCAAAGATACCACCAAAGATGAAATCATCTCGATGATGGTTGGACGGACGATTTATGAAGATCCTAAGGCTGCGTCAACAGTAGCAGAAGATGCTCCTGTGGTGCTAGAGGTGAAAAACCTCTGTGCAGGAACGGCCGTTAAAGATGTGAGTTTCAAACTCCATAAGGGCGAAATTCTAGGTTTCTCAGGATTGATGGGAGCCGGTCGGACAGAAGTTGCCCGTTTGCTGTTTGGTGCAGACAAAAAAGAAAGCGGTTCCATTGTTATAAATGGGAAAGAAGTAAGCATCAATTATCCCCAAGATGCCATTCGGGAAGGGATTGGTTACTTATCTGAAGACCGCAAGCGCTTTGGCTGTATCGTGGACATGACCATTGCCAACAATACGGTTATAACCAATCTTGATAAGTATATCAAGGCTGGCTTGATTGATGATGGTGCTATTGTCAAGGCAAGTGATCAGTTTGTTCAATCTTTACATACCAAGACACCGTCATCCAAACAGCTGGTCCGCAATCTTTCGGGAGGGAACCAGCAGAAAGTAGTCATTGCCAAATGGCTGGAACAAAATAGTGATATTTTAATCTTTGATGAGCCGACACGAGGAATTGATGTCGGTGCCAAAAGTGAAATATACACACTGATGAATGATCTGGTTGCGCAAGGCAAATCCATTATCATGATTTCGTCAGAACTGACGGAAATCTTACGGATGAGCGATCGAATCGTAGTCATGTGTGAAGGTAGAAAAACGGGTGAGCTGGATATTAGCCAAGCAACACAAGAGAGAATCTTGGCGCTAGCGACTGACCGTTAAAAGTGAAAACAGAGGTGTTTACGTATGGAAGAGAAACAATCCTTATGGATGAAATTAGAAAAAACAGTTGGTTTACAAAAGCTGATTGCCTTGATTGCCTTGGTGGTAATCTTTGCCTTCTTTGCCATCTCCAGCGAATCATTTCGTTCGTTTGATACGGTAGTCAGTATCTTAGATGCGTCATATTACATTGGTTTCCTTGCCATTGGGGTCACATTTGTCATCATTACAGGTGGTATTGATCTCTCTATTGGTACGGTGATGATGTGCTCGGCTATTATCGGGGGCGTCCTTCATACCAAGATGGGCTGGCCGCTCTGGCTGTCTTTGCTGGCCATTCTAGTCATTGGAGGATTATTCGGCCTGCTGAATGGAATCATGGTCGCAAAATTCGGTTTGCCGCCTTTTATCGCGACACTGGGTACGATGATGATTTCCCGCGGTTTAAGCTCTATTGTCTCAAATGTGCAAAGTGTGACCTTCCCTCTTCGTGGAACAGGTGAAGGTTGGTACAAAGATTTATTCCGAACTCAGGATAATTTCCCGACAGGCTTGATCGTGCTGGTGATTGTGGCTGTCCTTGCTGCAGTAGTATTGAACAAGACAAAAATTGGCCGCTATATCTTCGCGATTGGATCCAATAAAGAAGCCACTCGTCTGTCTGGGGTCAATGTCGTCAAATGGGAAGGCATGGCCTATGTCATAGGTGGTCTGTCAGCAGGGCTTGCTGCCGTTGCTTATGCAGCCACCTATTCTACGATTCTGCCAGGTACTGGTAACGGTATGGAGCTTGATGCAATTGCCGGTGTCGTAGTAGGGGGAACTTCTCTAGCTGGTGGTGTCGGATCTGTTATTGGTACCATTATCGGGGTCTTCATCATGTCAGTCCTGAAAATTGGTTTGCCTTATATCGACCTACAGCCCCACTATCAA
Source organism: Streptococcus sanguinis (assembly GCF_003943735.1). GTDB lineage: Bacteria > Bacillota > Bacilli > Lactobacillales > Streptococcaceae > Streptococcus > Streptococcus sanguinis_E. The sequence continues at coordinate 261,146 of NZ_RJMV01000002.1, forward strand.
CTCTTTATTACTGGTTTTGTTGTTATCATCGCTGTTTACTTTGATATTTTCATTCGCAAGAATAAGAAGAAATAAGTACAGCCCTCGCTATCATATAAATGAGTGTATAAAACATAATAGGAGCTTTTATCATGAGAAAATCATTTAAATTTGCTACTGCGGCACTTCTTGCTGCTGCTGCGATTGGACTAGTTGCTTGTTCTTCTAAGAAAGACAACAATAAAGCTACAGACAGCAAGGGTGGAGACTATCGGGTAGAAGTAATTGCCAAAGGTTTCCAACATGACTTCTGGAAAGCCGTTAATAAGGGTGCTGAACAAGCGGCAGATGAATTTGGCGCTAAGATTACTTTTGTCGGCCCTCAAAATGAAACCGCTATCGCAGAACAATTGGAACAGTTAAATAATGCCATTAACAAAAATCCAGATGCGATTGCCCTAGCAGCGCTTGACACCGAATCAGAGCTAGACGCTATTAAACAAGCTCAAGCGAAGAATATTCCGCTGATTGGTTTTGACTCAGGGGTTCCAGGTGCACCAGACGGAGCAATCAAAGCAACCGCCTCTACAGACAACCATGCAGCCGGTGCCAATGCAGCAGAACACTTGTTCCCATTGTTAGAAAAGAAATTGGGCGACAAACCGATTCGTATCGGAGTAGTTTCCCAAGAAGCAAACTCACTTTCTATCACACAACGGACTTCCGGTTTCATTGATAAGATGGTTGAGTTGCTAGAAAAGAAAGGCATCAAAACGGCGGTTGTTGGTCATGATAAATTCAAAAACAATGTCTCTGAATCAGATGCCAAAGCTATCATTGAAGTTCGTGTACCAGCACAAGTAGACGATGCAGCAGGTAAGACAGAAGCATCCACTGTGCTTGAAAAATCAGATACCGTCGCTATTTACGGTTCAAATGAATTTGCAGCCAAAGCTATTATCAATGCCAATGGCAGTTTCAAGGAATCTAAGCTCGGTGCAGACAAGATTTTGGCTGTCGGTTTTGACTCAGGTGCCTTGCAGCAAGATGCAATTCGCAACGGTCTCTTTGTAGGCTCTGTTACGCAAGACCCGATTCAAATCGGCTATCAATCTGTAAAATTAGCTATTGAAGCGGCTCAAGGGAAAGAAGTCAAAGATGTAGACACAGGATCAAAATGGTATGATGCCAAGAACATCGACTCTGATGAAATCAAACCATTGCTTTACCAATAATCAAAATTATTTGTAAAGATTGGTGTATTGGAGGAGATGAGAATGACATTGATGAAATTACTGGCCATTGACCTAGGTGCTAGTTCAGGTCGTGTCATGCAAGCAATTTACAATGGCCATAGTATCCAGCTATCAGAAGTTCATCGCTTCAAAAACGAGCCGATGAACGTGAATGACGGTCTTTATTGGAATATCCTGCATCTGTTTGGAGAAATTAAGATTGGGATCAAGAAAGCTTCAGTAGATGGGATTCCTATTCGATCCATATCCGTTGATACATGGGGAGTGGACTATGCCTACCTAGACCAAAACGGTGATCTGCTCTACCAGCCGCATTGTTATCGTGACAATCGTATGGGCCAATACGAAGAAACTTTTTACAAGAAAATCAGCAAAGAGACGCTTTTTGAGGAGACAGGCGTACAGCCTGCCTGCATTAATACTGTCCTGCAAATATTCGCTGATTTGCAGGAAAAGCCCCATTTGGCAAGAGTTGCAGAGCGCGTGCTCTTCATGCCGGATTTGATTAACTATCTTTTGTCAGGTGTTTTATCCAGCGAGTATACCATTGCCAGCAGCAGCGGTTTGCTCAATATCAATTCTCAGACATGGTCTGACAGCGTTTTTGAGACGCTGGGGATTCCTAAAAAGTGGTTTGGTGAGGTGATACAGGGAGGAAAAGTCTTGAGAAGCCTGTCGCCACGGATCACACAAGAGCTGAAAATTGAGCCTTTTGATGTCATTGCTGGGGCTGGTCATGATACAGCGACAGCTGTTCTGGCTATTCCTTATGCGAGTGAGCAGCCAACAGCCTTTATCTCTTGTGGCACTTGGTCTCTGGTCGGTCTAGAATCTCAGAATCCTGTAACCAGCCAGGAAGCTTTAGCGGCCAATCTGACCAATGAAGGCTGCTTTGACGGACGCTATCGGATTTTGAAGAATACGACAGGGCTCTGGATTGTCCAGGAACTGCAGCGGGACTGGCGCTTGCAAGGAGAGGACATCAGCTTTGCTGAAATGGTGAATCTGGCAAGAAACGTTACGAATAATCGCTCTTGGATTAATCCTAATGATGCTATTTTTGCAGCTCCGGGAGACATGGAGGCTAAGGTCAAGGAGCGTTGTCATATGACCAACCAGCCTGTCCCTCAAAGCAAAGGAGAGGTTGTCCGAGTGGTCTTGGAAAGTCTTGCTTTTGCCTACCGTCAAACCGTGGAGCAAATTGAGAGCTTGACCGGTCAAAAAATCGAGCAGATTCACATGGTCGGAGGCGGTATCCAAAATGAACTGCTCTGTCAGCTGACAGCTGATGTAAGCCAGAAACCAGTCCTAACAGGGCCGATTGAAGCCAGCGCTTTGGGAAATATTTTGGCACAGCTTTTGACCTTGGGTGAGATTCAAGATCGGCAGACTGCCCAAAAGCTCATCAAGGATTCAGAAAAAACCAAGCAATACCAGCCTCAAGAAGGTTCAGACTTGCCTCAGTCCTATCAAGAATTTCAAGCAAGAATGAAAGTAGGAAGCTAGATGTTAAAGTATATTCCAACTATTTTAAGTCCAGAATTGGTCAAGTATCTGATGGAGATGGGTCACGGAGATGAAGTAGTCATTGCCGATGCAAACTTCCCTGCCCATCGGATTGGTCAGCGGGTTGTTCGCTGTGATGGTCACGGAGTTCCAGCGCTGCTAGATGCTATCTTGACTGTGCTGCCCTTGGATACTTATAGCAATTACCAAGCAGGTCTTATGCAGGTAGTAGCGGGAGATCCGACCGTACCAGTCATCTGGGATGACTACAAGGCCTTGTTAGAAAAGCACTATCCAGGTACAGCCATTAAAGAATTTGAACGCTTTGCTTTCTATGAGCAGGCGGAAAAAGCTTATTTGGTCATCCAAACGGGCGAGGGAGCTCTGTATGGCAACATCATTTTGAAAAAAGGTGTCATTGCCAGCTAATGAAAAAAACAGGTAAGAGATGGACAAGGTTGCTTCTGGAAAGGAATGCCCTTGTTCCTCATCCTTATCTGGGAATTTCTTTGCTTTTTTTATCAATAAACTTGTTAAAAAAATCACAAAAAAACTTGCAAAAAGCAAAATTTTGCAGTATCATTATATTAACAATATAAAACAAAAGGAGAAAATATATGTCTACATTTTACGTACCTGCTGTCAATCTTATTGGCAAAGGTGTTGTCAAGGAAGTTGGGCCTTATGTTAAGGAGCTGGGTTATAGCAAGGCCTTGCTGGTGACGGATAAGTTTATCGAAGGCAGTGATATCCTGCCACAAATCCTAGCACCACTAGATGCGGAAGGCATCCAGTATGTGGTCTTCAGCGATGTTGAGCCAAACCCGACTTGTAAGAACGTCATGGATGGTGTAGCTGCTCTCAAGGAACACAACTGTGACTTCATTATCAGTGTCGGCGGAGGTTCACCTCAGGATGCGGCTAGCTGTATTTCAGTTATTGCGACAAATGGTGGCAAACCACAAGACTACGAAGGCTTGCACAAGTCTGCTAAGAAAGGTCTGCCGGTAGTGGCAATCAATACTACAGCGGGAACTTCAGCTGAAATTACCATTAACTATGTCATCACAGATGAGGAACGCAAGGTTAAGATGGTTATGGTGGACAAGAATAGCTTGGCCCTGATCTCAGTCAATGACCCTGAACTCATGGTATCCAAACCAGCTGCCCTCACAGCAGCAACAGGGATGGATGCTTTGACTCACGCGGTCGAAGCTCTCGTCACACCAGGAGCCTACGGTGTAACCAAGAAATTATCTATCGGAGCTATTGAACTTATCAAAGAATACCTTCCTCGTGCGGTTGCCAATGGCCATGATATTGAAGCACGTGAAGGCATGGTGAATGCCATCTTCCTTGGAGGTATGTCTTTTAACAATGCTGGACTAGGTTATGTTCACTCTATGGCTCACCAGCTTGGGGCAGTTTACAATCTGCCGCACGGTGTCTGCTGTGCTATGCTCCTGCCAGTTGTAGAGCGTGAAAATGCTAAACGGGTTCCAGAAGCTTTCCGCAATGTTGCCAAAGCCCTTGGTCTGCAAATCGAAGGCAAGACTGACGAAGAATGTGCAGCTTATGCCATTTCTGAAATCGAAAAACTGTCTGAAACGGTTGGTATTCCGAAAAAACTCACTGAACTTGGTATCGAAGAAAAGGACTTTGACTTTGATTACCTATCTAAAAACGCTTTGATTGATGCTTGTGCGCCAGGCAATCCATTCATGCCAACTCTAGAAGAAACGATTGCTTTTTATAAAGAACTCTTCTAAGAACGAAAAAATTCTGCTGAAACAAATAAGGCACTGCATGACTCTAACTTGCAGGGCTTTTTTTATAGGAATGAAAAGAACCTAAACCAAAATTTTGATTACAACTGTAAAGTTATTTTAAAAAATTATGTAAAATCTATTGACAAATAAATTATGTCATGATAAAATTACAACTGTAAACAAAAAAGTTTACGTAAATTTAATCAGAAGATAAGAATAAAGCCGGAAGGCGATTATTTTTGGGAGGATCAAAAATTATGTAAAATCATCTTCGTCTGAAAGAGATTTGATTCACTCATAAAAGTAGAGACTGACTCAGTCTTGAATTTTGGAAATGAAATAAGTTATGTAAAATAATAGATTGGAGAAGATCTCCCGAATGAATATTTATAGTAGATAAGGAAGAGATTTCTTATCTGAAACTTTGGTAAAAATAAAAATTATGTAAATCGAAAAATGAAGAAAAGTGAGGCAATGCTATGAACAACAACTACAACAATTTTAACAATATGGACGACCTTTTCAACCAACTCATGGGGCGCATAGGCGGCTACAACAGTGAGCACCGGCGCTACTTGATTAATGGTAGAGAGGTCACACCGGAAGAGTTTGCTCAGTACCGGGCTACTGGCAAGCTCCCCGGTCAAGGAGCAGGTGAGCAGAATAGCCAGACTGCTGCTCAAGGACCTAAGCAGGATGGTATCCTGGCTAAGCTAGGTCGCAATCTGACTCAGGAAGCTCGTGATGGTAAGTTGGATCCAGTCATTGGGCGCAATAAGGAAATCCAAGAAACTGCTGAAATCCTTTCCCGCCGGACTAAGAATAATCCTGTATTGGTTGGAGATGCCGGAGTTGGTAAGACAGCTGTCGTAGAAGGATTGGCTCAGGCTATCGTCAATGGTGATGTGCCAGCGGCAATCAAGAACAAGGAAATTATTTCTGTTGATATTTCCGGTCTGGAAGCTGGTACTCAATATCGTGGTAGCTTTGAAGAAAATATCCAAAACTTGGTCAATGAAGTCAAGGAAGCCGGCAACATTATCCTCTTCTTTGATGAAATCCATCAAATCCTGGGAGCAGGATCTACTGGCGGAGACAGCGGGTCCAAGGGCTTGGCGGATATTCTTAAGCCAGCGCTTTCTCGTGGGGAGTTGACCGTTATCGGGGCTACTACTCAGGACGAGTACCGAAACACCATTCTCAAAAATGCAGCTCTGGCTCGTCGTTTCAATGAAGTCAAAGTCAATGCTCCGTCTGCCAAAGATACCTATCAGATCCTTCGAGGCATTCGGGATTTGTATGAAAAGCACCACAATGTCATCCTGCCGGATGAAGTGCTGAAAGCGGCTGTGGACTACTCTGTTCAGTATATTCCACAACGGAGCCTGCCAGACAAGGCGATTGACCTGGTCGACGTGACTGCTGCCCACCTGGCAGCCCAGCATCCAGTTACCGATGTTCATGCGGTTGAACATGAGATTGCTGAGCAAAAAGACAAGCAGGAAGCAGCTGTTGAAAAAGAAGATTATGAAGCAGCTCTGAATGCCAAGACCCGCATTGAAGAGCTGGAAAAGAAAATTCAAAACCACACCGAGGATATGAAGGTGACGGCGACAGTCAACGACGTAGCGGAGTCTGTTGAGCGGATGACGGGAGTGCCGGTATCTCAGATGGGTGCCAGCGACATTGAGCGACTCAAGGGCATGAATGACCGTCTCAAAGCCAAGGTGATTGGTCAAGACAAGGCTGTAGAAGCTGTGGCTAGGGCTATCCGCCGAAACCGTGCAGGCTTTGATGAAGGCAACCGTCCAATCGGAAGTTTCCTCTTTGTTGGACCAACTGGTGTTGGTAAGACTGAGCTTGCTAAGCAACTGGCTCTGGATATGTTCGGTACCAAGGAAGCCATCATCCGTCTGGATATGTCAGAATACTCCGACCGGACTGCTGTTTCCAAGCTGATTGGTACGACTGCAGGCTATGTCGGCTATGATGATAACAACAACACCTTGACCGAGCGTGTGCGTCGCAATCCTTACTCTATCATTCTCTTGGATGAGATTGAAAAGGCTGATCCACAAGTGATTACCCTTCTCCTTCAAGTTCTGGATGACGGTCGTTTGACAGATGGTCAAGGGAATACAGTCAACTTCAAGAATACGGTTATTATTGCGACTTCCAATGCTGGATTTGGATATGAAGCAGGCTTGGAAGAGGATGCTGAAAAACCTGATCTGATGGATCGACTCAAAGCTTACTTCCGTCCAGAATTCCTCAATCGTTTCAACGCGGTTATTGAGTTCTCTCATCTCAAGAAAGAAGATTTGATGGAGATTGTTAATCTCATGCTGATCGAAGTAAATCAAACCTTGAGCAAGAAAGAAATTGATCTGGCTGTATCTGATGCAGCTAAGGAATTCCTGCGCGACGCTGGTTATGACCAAGTCATGGGTGTTCGTCCGCTGCGCCGTGTCATTGAGCAGCAAATTCGTGACAAGGTGACTGACTTCCACTTAGACAATCTAGATGCTAAGCACTTGACAGCCGATTTGGAAGATGGTGTCTTAGTTATTCGTGAAAAGGGTGCTGACGCATCTGAAGAAGACAAGCAAGCAGAATAAAGCTTACTGAGTCAACTAACTTTTCAAAGATCTCCTTCTTAGATGAAGGTAGGTCTTTTTTGTTAAGTAGGAATTACAAATATCTCCCCTTTCTGGAAATAAATTACCATTTACCCCAAAATCTCAACTAAATTCTCCTTGATATCACTTAAAAGAAATGTTTCTATTAGGTATATAAAAAGAAAAACATTGAAACCTGATGCTGAAGAAAAGCCAGACTTGCTTAGAAGGTATCGGTAAAATGAAACAAAATTTTGATATTGCCGAAGCAGTCGATGACTCGAATCAACCTAGCTTCTCTCAAATAAGAGAGATGAATAATTTTTTGACGAAAGGAGACTGCTATGAAACAGTCCATAACTACAATTAAACGCAATGTCATTATCTTCGCCATTCTCAGCAGCCTATGTGGCAGGATTGGTTATGTTGTTGATAAAGTAACTGGCCAAGCTCATTACGAAAATATCGGAACAGAGATAGGAAGCGGCTCTTTAGGGATGCTGATTTGGCTGGTAACTCCGTTAATCTGTACCATCTTTCTTCGAAGCTTTGGCGGAGACGGCTGGAAAGAGGCAGGTTTTTCCATTCATTTTAAGAATAACAAAAAATTATATCTGATTAGTTTTTTAGTCTACCCTCTTGTTACTATGATAGTGATACTCTTGGGACTGATGACACAAGGCATCAGAGTGACAGATGTGAAGGTTGAGTTTACGGTCTATCTTGGAATCTTGCTCACACAGATAGGGGCTCAATTCATAAAAAATATTTTTGAAGAATCCGTTTGGAGGGCATATCTTACCAATCAATTAATCAAATTAAAATTATCTGACTTAAAACTATATCTACTTGTTGGATTTATCTGGTGGATTTGGCATCTGCCTTACATTATGAAGCTTCTGTCTGAGAGAGAAATCCAAAATACCTTGCCGGTTGGAAGGTTTACATTCTTCCTTATCGGGATGATAACTGTTGCATGCTGGACGGTCATGTATACAGAGATTTTTAGAATTACTAAGTCTGTCTGGCCGCTGGTAATTATGCACACTATGGAGGATGCGGTTATAAATCCTTTACTATTACTAGGCTTTGTCTCGGTAGAAAAAAATCAAGCTTTCCTCTTCTCGCTTTCAGTGGGGATGATTCCGACCGTTCTTTATTTTACAGTCGGTCTAGCTATACGGAAATGGAGAAAAAAACTGGAGTATGGAAAGTCGAGCTAACAGAGTAATAAAAAGCAGATTCCTGATAATGTTACCGGATCTCGCTTGAATCATCTGGCTGTCAAAGATTTGGAAGGCGATCTGGAGAATGAGTTTCTGCTCATTAGGAAGCGGAAATTAGAGGCTTTAAAAGCACCAGATTAAGTAGGTTTAGCAATTAACAAGATTGGAATTATTTATCAGTCTTGTTTCTTTTTGGTTAAAAAGCAGGCGGAGACTTGAACTTATAATATAAATGTCATAAAATAAAAGCAAAAACAGAGGAGCAAGCAATGTCAGATATTAAAAGTGATAATGGGCTAGTAGCTAGCCATGCTAATAGCTTTTCAGCCGCTTCCAGTCAGATAGGTGCAGCATCTCAGCCTGACAAGGATGCTATCAGTCGTTTGGAGGGAAATAGCCGGGCAAGTGAGGAAATTGATCATTCCAGTACGGCGTCAGCTGATATCGCCGGTAAGATTACAAGCTTCAGTCAGCTCCTGCAAAGCGTAGCAGAGGAATTTCAGGCGACTGACCAAGGAATGGCTGCGGATATTGAGGGATAAGGAGGAAGTAGTATGAAGAATTCCCAAACTCTAGCTGCTGAACGCCTGCAGGCATTTGAAAAACTGGATAAGGCTGAGGAGCAAAAGCGTCGTCTAGACCGCTTTGAAGAGGATATTGATTATCTCTATGACCGGGGACTTTCGGCCTTGAGAGAGCTGAATTACCTGCCCTTAACGGCCAAGGACAGTCAGGATTTTTATGATATTATGGGTCTGGTTGAGCACAGTCACCGATTGCTGGATTTGGATATCCAGGATGGTCAGGATCGGCTGGATAAGGAAAGAAAAAAGCTAGACCGTCAGATTGAGATCATCCAGGGTCAGTATAGACAAGCTCTGGAAGCAGAAGACAAGGAGGCTGGATATGGGCGCTAAGATGGAACTCCCCGTTTCCAACCAGCAGGCAGGGTCAATGGCCACTGCCAGCCAGGTGAGGATCGCGGCTTATGAATCTGCCATGCAGGCCATGGAAAATTTTGCAGGGGAAAGCGGGCTGACCGGAACAGCATATGACAGTGCTAAAACCTACTGTCAGGGGATGTTCCTTCCCCTCTTTAAGGCAGCGATTCTCTTTGAAGAAGAGCTGGTCAAAGCTGGCAGCGATCTGCCCAGCCGTTATGTCAGTGAGGTGGCAGAAGAGAGTTTGGATCAGGATGTCCTGGAGAGTCAGATTGCTTCTTATGATCAGACCATTGACAGCCAAAATCAGGCTCTGACCGAGGCCAATAAACAGAAGGATGTGGCTGCTTCTACCAAAAGCAGCATCCAGAATGCCATTACAGCAGCTCAGGACAAACGTCATGAATTGCAGGACAAGCTGAATAAACTGCTGGCCTTTTATTCATCGTCGGCCACTATTTTCGACAATCTGCCGGGGCTGGCTGCTGCTTTGGACCAAGCTCTGAGCCTGATGACAGAAGGCTTTGCAAACTTTAACGGCAGCTTTGTCCTGCCTAGTCCGGACAGGATGACCTGGACCCAGACTGTTGAAACAGCTTGGGAGAGCAAAAAAGCAGTTGAAGCTGCCTTTCAAAAGGTCATGGATAAGCTAGACAGCGGTGAAGAGCTGACTCCGGAGGATATCCAGGCTGTCCAGGCCTATCTAGAGCGCTATCCCAGCCGGAACATTCCGCAGGCCCTCCGCAGCCATCTGGAAGAAGCGGTCCAGCAGGCTGATCCCATCCTCAAGGTACGACTGGACCAGGCCAAGGCAGATCAGGCTTCTGGTAGTCTCTCGCAGGCTGCTTTCAATGGGCTGTGGGCTGGGGCTATGCTGGGCTTTATGAAGCAAGCAGGCAATCAAACTGGTGCCCAAACAGTAGCTATGCCTGCTGCCAAACAGGCTGCTGGTAGTAGCGGTGGTTCATCGGGCTTTTGGGACTTTCTTTTTGGTCATACCAATACCCTGGAACACTCCAAAAAGACTGACTGGAGTACAGGCTGGTTATATAGTACCTATGCCAAATACTCGACAACTGTGGAAGAAGATGATCCTGGTATTTTCAAGTACAAGACAAATAATGGTATTTTTAATGGAGTAGCTGTAGATTTGGGTGTGGCTTCTGTTGATATAGATGCCAGTGACTGGAAGCTTAATGCCAGTCCTCAAATCAGTGTCGGTGGCTATCATATTGGTGTCAATGGCAGTGTTGGCTTAAATACAGACACAGGTTGGCTCCCTATGCCGGAGATTAATCTTTCTCTACATGCTGGAACAGAGCAGCACGATACTGGGGCCGGTCTTAAAGTATCTACTGATATCTGGAATGGTATGGTTGGAGTCTATGGCGTCGACTCGAATATCAGTAAAGACTCGAATGGAAATAAAACGGTGAATTCGGTTGAAACGGGGGCGCAAACCGTGAATGGTCTGGAAGTTGCAGCTGTAGTAGTTGCAGTGACAGTAGCTCCTGTAGTCGCCCTCCCAGCGCTTGCTCTGGCTTAAGGAGAAAGGAGACTTTGATGAAGCAACAATTACCTATCGGAAGTGTAGTCATGGTTAAGGGCAGTTCTCAACCCCTGATGATTGTCAGCCAGTTTCCTGTGACGACCCTTGACGGACAGACCGGCTACTTTGACTTTGGAGCAGTAATCCTGCCCTCCGGTCTGACGGGAAAAGAATTAATCTTTTTTAATAAAGAAGATATTGAGCGGCTGGTCTTTGTTGGTTATGTAGATGTGACTTTTCAGGATTTGCTCCAGCGTTATGACGAGCTGATAGCTGATATCCCCTATCCCAGGCTGACCGTCCCGGAAAGAGCAGGAGCGGCAGATGAAGCGTAAGACAATTATTTTCTCAGGCCTAGTCCTCCTTGCTTTAGCTTTTGGAGCTCTCTTCCTCTTTGCCAGCCTGAATGAGGCCAGTCTGGACGGAGTGTATTACCGCCAGATTGAGGATGGGGCAGACGGCTTCAGTGGCTTGGACAAGGAAACGATTCTGAATATCAGAGACCAGCAAGTCACCTTCTATAAAGAGGGTCTGGAAGAGAAGGGCAGCATTGACCGCAAGGCCGGCAGTATCCGGCTAGGGTCTAAACTTTACAGCTATGTCCACAATGGGGATTTGCTCATGCTCAAGCTCAAGGAGGATCCGACCAATTCCAAGGAGGGCCTTTATCTGGTCAGAAAAGACAGCCCCTCAGCCAAGAGGCTAGAGCAGAAGTCTAAATCTCAGTCACCTTAATGCACAGCTACATCCGTCTCGTTCTAGCGAGGCGGATTTTGTCATTTGAACAGGCTCCTGCAGCAGAGAAAGAGCTGATAAGCCTTATACAAGTCTTCTATCAAAACCTTTCTATTGGCTTGGTGCTCCATTTCATAATTTGGAAATACTTGCAAGGGCATAAGAACTATAACTTGTCATCTGCTCTTTGTTTTCTTCTAGATACTGCCGTTCTCTCTGATAGACTAACATACTGGCTTCATGAAGCTGCTTACTTTTTAGAAAGGTTAACATTGCTATTTTCCTCTAAATTTTTTAAGTTTTTTCTTGAAAACTCTAAAGCAGACTAGTGTAAAATGCGGGAACGCAATACTGTATTTCATCAGCTTTCAGAAAATTAAAAAAACTGTTGGAAGACACTCACATAATCTGAACTAGCATGATTTAGGCTTCTAAAAAATGTTTAGATAATTTGGAGGAAGACAGCAAATGACAATTGGGCATTTTAAATTTTTTAGATAATGGAGATAAAACATGAAAAGTTGACATTTCAATAGATTGTGTTCTAATTTTTTTGTACATTTTCAAGTTTTTATATATGTAAATGTCAGAAAAAAGTGTATAATGGATTAGTAAATTAAATTTTAGGAGAGGATTTAATTATGAAAAAGTTGGATATTACAACTATGCCTGACTATAGGAAAGTCGAGGCTGTTGTTCAGTTGTTAGTTAATGGAACCTTAACTAGTTATCGAATTGCGACGGATGCAAACATCAGCAAGATGAGTATCCTGACCTTAACTAAAGGGACCAGCAAAATTAAGAACATTACTTATCAAACTGCGATGGCCTTAATTAATTGGTATGAAGAAAACCATGAAAAATACGGCATCACCATTCATCAAAAGGCCGCAGGATAGTCTAAAACTATGATGTAGCTCAACCCTAACCCAGCTAACCATTTGGATAGCTGGGTTTTTCTATGTCTCTTAATGAGACAAGCTGTGGGCGCAGTCGAATTTAGAGGCATTGATGCAGACTGAGTGCAAGCTAAGTCTACGTTCCGCTATTTTTTTAGCGATTGCCGGCTCGCAGAGTCGAGCAGAGCTTAGAAGCATAGATGCAGTTTGAGCGTAAGCGAAAACTACGTTCTGTAAAAACTTAATGAAACAATCTGTGGGCGCAGTCAAACTTAGGAGCAGGATGCTCAATTTCTTACTTTTTCTGTCCTTATGGGCAGATTTTTTTGACAGTCCAAGAGTGAACAGTCGCCTGTGTAATTCTTGGTCTTTTTGTTGCCGTTTTCAAGATTTATAATAAATCTATAAAAAAGATGAGATTATCCCTATCTTGCGATATAGGGATAATTTTCTTATAATAGATATGAGACAATTTTTATCGTTTCTACGACCATTGTTTATCCTGTTCTGATGTCAGGACAGATTTTAGTAAAAATAAGGAGAATCCAATGTCACAATTATCAGTTAATGCCATTCGCTTTTTAGGGATTGACGCGATTGAAAAGTCTAAGTCAGGTCACCCTGGCGTAGTCATGGGTGCTGCACCGATGGCTTATGACTTGTTTACTAAACAACTTCGTATCAATCCAGAACAGCCAAACTGGATTAACCGCGATCGCTTCGTCCTATCTGCAGGACATGGCTCTATGTTGCTTTATGCCTTGCTTCATCTGTCTGGCTTTAAAGATGTCAGCATGGATGAAATTAAAAACTTCCGCCAATGGGGTTCTAAGACACCAGGTCACCCAGAGTTTGGCCATACAGCTGGTGTTGATGCTACTACTGGCCCACTGGGACAGGGGATTTCTACAGCTACTGGATTTGCTCAGGCAGAGCGTTTCTTGGCTGCCAAGTACAACCGTGAAGGCTATCCAATTTTCGACCACTACACTTATGTCATCTGTGGTGATGGCGATTTGATGGAGGGGGTTTCAGCTGAGGCTGCTTCTTACGCTGGCCTGCAAAAGCTGGACAAGCTGGTTGTTCTCTATGATTCAAATGATATCAACTTGGACGGAGAAACCAAGGATTCCTTTACAGAAAATGTTCGTGCCCGCTATGAAGCCTATGGCTGGCATACTGCCTTGGTGGAAGACGGGACAGACCTTGCAGCGATTGATGCAGCTATCAATGCGGCTAAGGCTTCCGGCAAGCCATCTTTGATTGAAGTCAAGACAGTTATCGGTTACGGTTCTCCAAATAAGCAAGGAACTAATGCAGTTCATGGTGCGCCTCTTGGAGCAGAAGAAGCAGAAGCTACTCGTAAAGCCTTGGGCTGGGACTATGCCCCGTTTGAGATTCCTGAGGAAGTCTATGCAGATTACCGTACAAATGTAGCAGAGCGTGGTGCAGCAGCATACGATGCTTGGAAACAGCTAGTAGAGGACTACAAGCAAGCCCATCCTGAATTGGCGGCAGAAGTAACAGCTATCATTGCTGGTCAGGATCCAGTAGAGATTAAGCCAGAAGACTTCCCAGTGCTTGAAAATGGCTTCTCTCAAGCAACCCGTAATTCTAGTCAGGATGCCCTCAATGCAGCAGCTAAGGTGCTTCCAACTTTCCTCGGCGGTTCTGCTGACTTGGCTCATTCCAATATGACCTATATCAAGGAAGACGGCCTGCAGGATGATGCCCACCGTCTCAACCGCAATATTCAATTTGGTGTGCGCGAGTTTGCGATGGGTACGATTCTTAACGGTATGGCGCTTCATGGTGGACTTCGCGTCTACGGTGGTACCTTCTTCGTCTTCTCAGACTATGTCAAGGCAGCTGTCCGTTTGTCTGCCCTTCAAGGTTTGCCAGTGACTTATGTCTTCACACACGATTCTATTGCAGTTGGTGAAGACGGCCCAACTCACGAACCGATTGAGCATTTGGCTGGTCTGCGTGCCATTCCAAACCTGACTGTTTTCCGCCCAGCAGATGCGCGTGAAACTCAGGCAGCTTGGTATCTGGCCCTTAAGAGCCAATCTACTCCGACTGCTCTGGTCTTGACCCGTCAAAATCTAACAGTTGAAGAAGGAACAAACTTTGACAAGGTAGCTAAAGGTGCTTATGTGGTCTATGAAACAGGAGCAGATTTCGACACAATCTTGCTGGCTTCTGGTTCTGAGGTTAATTTGGCAGTTGCAGCTGCTAAAGCACTTGCAGCAGAAGGCGCTAAAATCCGCGTGGTCAGCGTGCCATCAACAGAGCTTTTTGATGCTCAAGATGCAGCCTACAAAGAAGAAATTCTGCCAAATGCAGTTCGTCGCCGCGTAGCGATCGAGATGGCAGCTAGCCAGCCTTGGTACAAGTATGTCGGTCTAGACGGTGCAGTTATCGGAATCGACCAGTTCGGTGCATCTGCTCCAGCAGTCAAGGTGCTGGAAGAATACGGCTTTACAGTTGAGCACGTAGCAGAAGTTGCTAAAAATCTTAAATAAAAAGACATAAAATCAGGGTGTTAGTCATCCTGATTTTTACTTTTTAAAAAATGTCGTTAGGCCAGTCATGCTTCATCCGACTTGAGACGGACTTTTCCTGAAAAGTCAGAATCATCTTGTAAAAATAAGGGAAATCTGCTATAGTAGTTCATATATGACATTCGAAGGAGAAAATATATGAATCCAACTATGCTTATTGTCTTTGCAGTTGTACTGATAGGGATGACCTATTTCCAAATGCGTGCTCAAAAGAAACAGGCTCAGCAGCGTATGGAAAGTCTTAACAAGCTGCAAAAGGGTTATGAAGTCATTACCATTGGTGGTTTGTATGGAACGGTAGATGAAGTGGACACAGATAAAAAGACAGTTGTTCTGGATGTAGACGGTGTTTACCTGACCTTTGAACTGACAGCTATTAAGACTGTACTGCCATTGACTGAGGGGATTCCTGCTGTTGCTGGCGGTGAGGGAAGCGTTGACCTTCCTGAGGAAGAATCAGCGATTGAAGAGTAAAGAAATAAACAGCTTGCGGGCTGTTTTTTTGTTTTGAATCATGTGGCTAGGAGGTGTCTGGTTTCAAGCTTATTCGCCTTGCAGTTTGGACAAGCTGGTGAGTTTTAACTGAGTTTGGATTCTCTGGTTGACATTCTGTCCTTATTTTATATCCTCGGATTTGAAAAAGCGGATGAATTGCCCACATTCCAAGGATTTATGATATAATGAACTGATAAAACTTTAAATAGGATAAAAAGTATGTTTAGTTTTAAGAAAAAAGAAAAGCTGAACGCACCTCTGAATGTTCCCAAACACATTGCTGTCATTATGGACGGCAACGGCCGTTGGGCTAAAAAAAGGATGCAGCCGCGCGTATTCGGTCATAAGGCTGGCATGGAAACCCTGCAAAAGGTGACGATTGCTGCCAAGGAGATGGGTGTTCAGGTCTTGACAGTCTATGCCTTTTCAACGGAAAATTGGTCTCGTCCGGAAAAGGAAGTTTCCTTTATCATGAATCTGCCAGTTGAATTTTACGACCGCTATGTACCGGAGCTTCACAAGAATAATGTCAAGATTCAGATGATTGGTGATACGGCTAAGCTTCCTAAGGCGACATTTGAAGCTTTGGAAAAGGCTGAAAGCCTGACCAAGCTCAATACAGGTTTGATTCTCAATTTTGCCCTAAACTACGGTGGTCGATATGAGATCAATCAGGCTGTTAAAGAGATTGCTCAGGATGTTCTGGATGCCAAACTCAGTCCCGGTGACATTACTGAGGAAGTCATTGGCAACTACCTCTATACCAGCAATTTGCCTAAGATGCTGCGCGATCCGGATCTGGTGATTCGGACCAGTGGAGAGCTGCGTCTCAGCAATTTTCTGCCTTGGCAGTCAGCCTACAGTGAGCTGTATTTTACGGATATCCTCTGGCCTGACTTTGATGAGAAGGCTTTGAAGGCTGCAATTGCAGAATACAGCCGTCGGAATCGACGCTTTGGCGGTGTTTAAGGGAGAAAGTAAAAGAGTATGAGTAAAAATTTACAAAAACGTCTAATCTTTGGGGGAATCGCTCTTGCTATTTTTATTCCTCTGGTATTGACAGGAGGCGTCATCTTTCAGATTTTTGTGGGGCTACTGGCTATGCTGGCGGTGCATGAATTTCTCCAAATGAAAGGTCTGCCGACAGCGACCATCGAAGGCGTCTTGGCCATGCTGGCAGCCTTTGTCCTAACCCTGCCTTTGGAGAACTATCTGAAGTTTCTGCCAGTGGATGGCAATGTCGTGGCCTATGGCTTGGTCGTCTTCCTTCTGTTGATTTCGACTGTTCTAGGTTCCAACTACACTTTTGAGGATGTAGCCTATCCGATTGCAGCTAGTTTTTATGTTGGTCTTGGTTTTAATGCCTTGATTGATGCCCGCTTGATGAATATTGACAAGGTCCTGCTAGCTCTCTTTATCGTCTGGGCTACTGACAGCGGAGCTTATCTGGTCGGGGTGCGTTTTGGTAAAAGAAAGCTGGCGCCGAGAGTTTCTCCTAATAAGACTATTGAAGGCAGCCTGGGCGGCATTCTATCAGCCGTTCTAGTGACTGGGATTTTTATGTTGGTTCGACCGCAAGTGTACGCACCTTATCATGCCCTTGTCTTTTTGATTCTGGCAGTGCTCTTTAGTATTGCAGGTCAGTTGGGAGATTTGGTCGAAAGCTCAGTTAAGCGTCATTTCGGGGTCAAGGATTCTGGGAAATTCATTCCTGGTCACGGCGGTGTCTTGGATCGCTTTGACAGCCTTCTCTTCGTCTTTCCGCTCATGCATTTCTTCGGCTTGTTCTAAGACAGTCGTGCATGGCTGAAAGTAAGGGATGGCAAGTTTGTCCAAAGACCGCACAATCTGAGAAGGAACTAGGATTTGGAGCTCAAAATTTTGAGTTGAGCTTCTACCCTATTTTCAAGAGTGTCAGCTATGCAGGGGCGGGAAGCTCGGTATTTGGCCGTTTTCTGCTCCTTCTTTGATTTAAAGAAAAAATAAGATTTCTAGGAAAGGTAAAATATAGAAGTCCATGCAGTTTATAACCTTTATTATTATTTTTGGGATCATTGTGGTGGTCCATGAGTTCGGACACTTCTACTTTGCAAAGAAGTCCGGCATTTTGGTCAGAGAGTTCGCTATCGGTATGGGCCCCAAGATTTTCTCCCATATTGGCAAGGACGGGACGGCCTATACGATTCGGATTTTACCCTTGGGGGGCTATGTGCGCATGGCCGGCTGGGGGGAAGACTCCACTGACATTAAGGTGGGGACACCGGCTAGTCTGACCTTGGATGCAGAGGGCAAGGTGGTTCGTATCAATCTCTCTGGCAAAAAGGTTGACCAGACAGCTCTGCCCATGAATGTGACTGGCTTTGACTTTGAGGAAAAGCTGGAAATCACAGGTCTGGTCCTTGACGAGCTCAAGACTTATGCAGTAGATCATGATGCAACGATTGTTGAAGAAGACGGCACTGAGGTGAGGATTGCACCGCTGGATGTTCAGTATCAGAATGCTAGCATCTGGGGTCGCCTCATCACCAACTTTGCTGGGCCTATGAATAACTTCATCCTGAGCGTGCTGGTATTTATGCTGCTGGCCTTTGTTCAGGGCGGCGTTCGTGATGAGAACAGCAATCATTTTCAAGTCATGGATGGTAGTGCCATAGCAGCTGCTGGGGTTCAA
The DNA here is from genome assembly GCF_003943735.1 of Streptococcus sanguinis. Lineage (GTDB taxonomy): Bacteria > Bacillota > Bacilli > Lactobacillales > Streptococcaceae > Streptococcus > Streptococcus sanguinis_E. Next base: position 279,354 of record NZ_RJMV01000002.1, read on the forward strand.
AATAATGACCAAATCCTTAAAATTAATGACTATAAGATTAGCAACTGGGCGGATCTAACCAGCGCTCTGGCGAAAATCACAGCCAAGAGCAAGGAAGCGCCGACCTTGTCTGTTACCTACAAACACGGTAGCGAAACGAAAGAGATTACCGTACAGCCTAAAAAAGACGGCAATCGCTATCTGCTGGGTGTATCCCCAACAGTCAAGACAGGCTTTTGGGACAAGGTCATTGGCGGCTTTACTGCAGCTTGGTCTACCACGGTTCGCATTTTGTCAGCTCTGAAAGATATCGTCTTCCACTTCAATATCAATAAGCTGGGCGGTCCAGTTGCTATTTACAATTTCAGCAGTCAGGCTGCTGAGCAAGGATTACCAGCAGTGCTCAGTCTTTTGGCGATGCTGTCGCTCAATATCGGTATTTTCAACCTGATTCCCATTCCAGCCTTGGACGGCGGAAAAATCGTCCTCAATATTCTAGAGGCTATCCGCAGAAAACCTCTTAAAAGGGAAACGGAGACCTATATCACTCTGTCTGGAGTGGCTATTATGGTTATCCTGATGATTGCCGTTACCTGGAACGATATTATGAAATTATTCTTCTAGGAAACTAAAGTTCTTAGAACTATGAAAAAGAAATTATTCAATGAAAGTCAAGGAGTTTTGTTTTTATGAAACAAAGTAAAATGTTAATTCCAACTCTGCGTGAGATGCCTAGCGATGCTCAAGTTATCAGCCACGCTCTCATGCTACGGGCTGGCTATGTCCGTCAGGTTTCAGCCGGAGTTTATTCTTATCTGCCGCTGGCCAATCGTGTGATTGAAAAAGCAAAAAAAATCATGCGAGAAGAGTTTGACAAGATTGGTGCAGTAGAGATGCTGGCACCAGCCCTGCTCAGTGCAGACCTCTGGCGCGAGTCTGGCCGTTATGAGACCTATGGTGAAGACCTCTACAAACTGAAAAATCGTGAGAAATCTGACTTTATCTTAGGGCCAACCCATGAGGAAACCTTTACGGCTATCGTCCGTGATTCGGTTAAATCCTACAAACAGCTGCCGCTTAATCTCTATCAGATTCAGCCTAAATACCGCGATGAAAAACGTCCCCGTAACGGGCTCTTGCGGACGCGTGAGTTTATCATGAAAGATGCCTACAGTTTCCACGCTAACTATGACAGCTTGGATGTAGCTTATGATGAATACAAGTCTGCCTATGAGAAAATCTTTACCCGCAGCGAGCTGGATTTCAAAGCCATTATCGGTGATGGTGGCGCTATGGGGGGCAAGGACAGTCAGGAATTCATGGCCATTACGCCAGACCGGACGGATTTGAACCGCTGGGTTGTCTTGGACAAGTCTGTAGCCAGCTTTGATGAAATTCCTGAGGATGTTCAGGAAGCTATTCGGACAGAATTGACCAGCTGGATGGTATCTGGTGAGGATACCATTGCCTACTCCAGTGAGTCCAGCTATGCTGCCAACCTTGAAATGGCGACAGATGAATACAAGCCTGCAGGACGTGTCGTGACTGAGGAAGAAGTAGCCCGCGTTTCAACGCCTGACTGCAAGACTATTGACGAAGTTGCTGCCTTCCTTGGGCTGGATGAAAGCCAGACAATCAAGACCTTGGTTTACATGGCTGACGAAGCTCCTGTCGTAGCACTTTTGGTCGGCAATGACCAGCTTAATGAAGTCAAGCTGAAAAATCATTTGGCAGCGGATTTCTTTGACGTAGCTAGTGAAGATGAAGTCCGTCAGCTCCTAGGAGCAGGTTTTGGCTCACTAGGGCCAGTCAATCTGCCAGAAGGCGTGAGAATCATCGCTGACCGCAAGGTGCAAGACCTAGCTAACGCTGTGGTTGGCGCTAATGAAGATGGTTACCATCTGACTGGTGTCAATCCAGGCCGTGACTTTACCGCTGAGTATGTGGATATCCGTGAAGTTCGTGAAGGTGAAATTTCACCGGATGGTCAAGGTATCCTCAAGTTTGCTCGTGGGATTGAGATTGGACACATCTTCAAGCTGGGAACTCGCTACTCTGACAGCATGAACGCTAATGTTTTGGACGAAAATGGCCGAGCAGTACCGATGATTATGGGTTGTTACGGTATCGGTGTCAGCCGTCTCCTGTCCGCTGTTATGGAGCAGCATGCCCGTCTCTTTGTCAATAAAACTCCTAAGGGTGAATTCCGCTATGCTTGGGGCATCAACTTCCCGAAAGAGCTGGCACCATTTGATGTGCACTTGATTCCGGTAAATGTCAAGGACGAGGAAGCCTTGGCTCTAACTGACCAAATCGAGGCTAACTTGCTAAGTGCTGGTTATGAGGTCTTGGTGGATGATCGCAATGAGCGCGCTGGTGTTAAGTTCAGCGACAGCGATTTGATTGGTCTCCCAATCCGTGTGACAGTTGGTAAGAAAGCTGCAGAAGGCATTGTCGAAGTCAAGATTAAGGCTACTGGCGATACCATTGAAGTCCACGCTGATAATTTGCTAGAAACCTTGTCAATTTTGACAAAATAAAACAAACTGCCAGTTTTGTCTGGCAGTTTTCTTTTGCTTATTAGTCTTGAAAATGCTATAGTAGGAAAGAATAGATTGGAGGATCGAATGATGGGATTATTCAGCGGTTTATTAGGCAATGCCTCTCAGAAAGATATTGAAAAAACAGAAAGACAATTAGAGGATATTCTGACAACAACAGAGAATGTGAAACTGGCTTTTAGCCTCATTCGTGACTTGATTGTCTTTACAGATAAGCGTTTAATTTTGGTCGACAAGCAGGGAATGACTGGCAAAAAGACTTCTTATAAGTCCTTTCCTTATCGCTCAATTAGTCGCTTTTCAGTGGAAACAGCCGGCCATTTCGACTTAGATGCCGAGCTGAAAATCTGGGTTTCCAGCGCTCAAGATCCAGCAGAAGTCCTGCAATTTACCAGCGATCGCAGCGTCATAGCCATTCAAAAGGCTTTGGCAGAAGCGGTGTTAAGATAGACAGAAAAAGCCTTCTGAGTATTAACTGTAAAGTTAAATCACTCAGAGAGCTTTTTTTATTCTTCTTTAAGTCCTTGCCCCTTCAAAAAATCAAAGACAACATCTGGTTTATCTTGAAGTTTCCTGAAAAAAGTTTGACTACTTTCAGAGTCATCTGCTGACTGAATCAGTTGTTCTTGATCTATTTTGCTGAGGTCAAAGTCAAAAATGGCTATAGCTTTTTTCTTGTCTTCGGAAATCTCAACGTGAATTTCAAGTCCTTTTAGCTTTTCTTGGTTTTCAATCATGGGACTTTTCTTAAGATCTTCTCTATAGATTTTTGTTAGTTCTTCGACGCTCATTTTTTGATTATCTTCAGGGATAGCTTGGCTGGAAATTAGCTGAAAAGATAGGATCTTGTCCTTGGTATAGAAAAGCTTGACTGAATTAGTATAATACTCATCGATTTTATTAGAAAAAGTTTTCGTCTTCACCTTTTCTTCTTTGGCTTTGTTTTGACTTTGATTTTGCTTGGGCTTGTTTTCTTGCTTATCTTGATTAGGCATGCTGCAGGCAGTCAGGGTCAGCAGACAAGCACTAGCTAAGAGAATTTTCTTCACAATTAAGACTCCTTTTTGATAAATGTTTTTTCTATTATATCATAACTTAGCACCATGAAAAACGATTTGATAATTGTGTTGGGACTCGTGCTTTGTCCTACTCTTTTTCTGTCGAAAAAAGTGCTAATTTATGGTAAAATAGGGTCACTACTGTACGAGGAAATGTCATGTCAAACAAGTTTGAAATTTTAATGCATCAGCTGGATATGCCACTGGAAATGAGAAATTCAGAGGCCTTTTTGAATGCAGAAATTGAGAAGGTTCTGGTCCACAAGGTCAGTCGGGTCTGGGAGTTTCATTTTTCTTTTGCGAATATTCTGCCCATTGAGATTTTTCGGGAATTGCAGAAGCGCTTAGCTCAAGAGTTTTCTAAGACGGGAAATCAGGCCATTTTTGAAATTCACTGTCAGGCTCCCCAGGTGTCGGATGAGCTCTTGCAGGCTTATTACCAGCTGGCCTTTGAGGAAGGTCCATGTGCCAGTCATGGCTTTAAAAGTCTGTATCAGGATTTACAGGTTCATTTGGATGGAGACAAGCTGCTGATTGAGGGGGCTTCGACCATTGACACGGAGCATTTTCGCAAGAATCATCTGCCCAACCTCAGCCAGCAGCTTGTCAAGTACGGCTTTCCTCAGCTGACCTGTAAGGTTCAGCACAGCGATGAGCTGACCCAGCAGCAAGCGGAGAATTTCCAGGCAGAGAATGACAAGATTGTTCAGGCGGCCAATGAAGAAGCGCTCAAAGCCATGGAATCCCTGCAGCAGATGGCACCGCCGCCAGAGGAAAAGCCAGCCTATGACTTCCAAGCTCGCAAGGCTGCGGCTAAACCAAAGCTGGACAAGGCAGAGATTACCCCTATGATTGAAGTTCAGACTGAGGAGAATCGTCTGGCCTTTGAGGGAATGGTCTTTGATTTGGAGCAGAAGGTCACTCGGACTGGCCGGGTCTTGCTCAATTTCAAGATGACAGACTACACTTCCAGCTTCTCCTTGCAGAAATGGATGAAAAACGAAGAGGAAGCCAAGAAGTTTGACATGATTAAGAAAGGCGCCTGGCTGCGCGTGCGGGGAAATGTGGAGATGAACAATTTCACCCGCGACCTGACGATGAATGTGCAGGATGTGCAGGCCGTTACCCACTATGAGCGCAAGGATCTGATGCCTGAGGGCCAGAAGCGGGTTGAGTTTCACGCCCATACCAATATGTCTACTATGGATGCCCTGCCTGAGGTGGAGGAAATCGTGGCAACGGCCGCCAAGTGGGGCCACAAGGCTGTCGCCATTACCGACCATGGCAATGTGCAGAGCTTTCCCCACGGCTACAAGGCTGCTAAGAAAGCTGGTATTCAGCTGATTTACGGTATGGAGGCCAATATTGTAGAAGACCGGGTGCCCATCGTCTACAATGAAGTAGACATGGAGCTGAGCGATGCGACCTATGTAGTCTTTGACGTGGAAACAACAGGGCTTTCAGCGGTCTACAATGACTTGATTCAGGTCGCTGCTAGCAAGATGCACAAGGGCAATATCATCGCTGAGTTTGATGAGTTTATCAATCCTGGGCATCCTCTGTCGACCTTTACGACGGATCTGACTGGGATTACGGATGAGCATGTCCGCAATGCAAAGCCGCTAGAGCAGGTGCTGAAAGAATTTCAGGAATTTTGTCAGGACAGTGTCCTCGTTGCCCATAATGCTACCTTTGACGTGGGCTTTATGAATGTCAATTATGAGCGTCATGGCCTGCCCCAAATTACCCAGCCTGTCATTGACACGCTGGAATTTGCCCGCAACCTCTATCCAGAGTACAAGCGTCATGGTCTGGGGCCTTTGACCAAGCGTTTCCAGATTGCTCTGGAGCACCACCACATGGCCAACTATGACGCGGAAGCGACGGGCCGCCTCCTCTTTATCTTTATCAAGGATGTAGCTGAAAAGCATGGTGTGACAAATCTCAAGGATTTGAATACGGATCTGGTCGATGAGAATTCTTACAAGAAGGCTCGGGTCAAGCATGCGACTATTTATGTGAAAAATCAGACGGGACTCAAGAATATTTTCAAACTAGTCAGTCTGTCTAATACCAAGTATTTTGAAGGCGTCCCGCGGATTCCACGGACCGTGCTGGATACCCATCGTGAAGGCCTGATTCTGGGCTCAGCCTGCTCAGAAGGCGAAGTCTATGACGCCGTTGTCTCTCAGGGGGTGGATGCGGCTGTCGAAGTAGCCAAGTATTATGACTTTATTGAGGTCATGCCACCGGCTATCTATGAGCCACTGATTGCCAAGGAGCAAATCAAGGACCAGGAAGAACTGCAGACCATTATTCGCAATCTGATTGAGGTCGGAGATCGCTTGGGCAAGCCTGTCCTTGCGACAGGGAACGTCCACTATATCGAGCCGGAAGAAGAAATCTATCGTGAGATTATCGTACGGAGTCTAGGTCAGGGAGCCATGATTAACCGAACCATTGGTCACGGTGAAAATGCCCAGCCAGCTCCGCTTCCTAAGGCTCACTTCCGGACCACCAATGAGATGCTGGATGAGTTTGCCTTTCTAGGCGAGGACTTGGCTAAGAAGCTGGTCATCACCAATCCGAATCAGCTGGCGGAAACCTTTGAGCCGGTAGAGGTTGTCAAGGGCGACCTCTATACGCCTTTTATTGACAAGGCTGAGGAGACAGTTGCCGAGCTGACCTATCAAAAGGCCTTTGAGATTTATGGCAATCCGCTGCCTGATATCGTGGACTTGCGGATTGAAAAAGAGTTAACCTCTATCTTGGGGAATGGTTTTGCCGTGATTTATCTGGCTTCGCAGATGTTGGTGCAACGATCCAATGAGCGAGGCTATCTGGTAGGTTCACGGGGGTCAGTCGGATCCAGTTTTGTTGCGACCATGATTGGGATTACCGAGGTTAATCCTCTGTCGCCCCACTATGTCTGTGGCAAATGTCAATACAGCGAGTTCATCACGGACGGCTCCTATGGTTCTGGCTTTGATATGCCGGATAAGGACTGTCCAGAGTGTGGCCACAAGCTGAGCAAGAACGGTCAGGATATTCCTTTTGAGACCTTCCTTGGATTTGACGGGGACAAGGTACCCGATATTGACTTGAACTTCTCGGGAGAAGATCAGCCAAGCGCCCATTTGGACGTGCGGGATATTTTTGGTTCAGAATACGCCTTTCGGGCTGGGACCGTTGGTACCGTTGCGGCTAAGACGGCCTATGGATTTGTCAAAGGCTATGAGCGCGACTATGGGAAGTTCTACCGGGACGCCGAAGTTGAGCGTCTGGCGCAGGGAGCTGCCGGAGTCAAGAGGACGACTGGACAACACCCGGGCGGAATCGTTGTTATCCCTAACTACATGGATGTTTATGACTTTACACCGGTCCAATATCCAGCTGACGATGTGACCGCCGAGTGGCAGACCACCCACTTCAACTTCCACGATATCGATGAAAATGTCCTCAAGCTAGACGTTCTGGGACACGATGATCCGACCATGATTCGGAAGCTTCAGGACTTGTCTGGCATTGATCCAAATGACATTCCTATGGATGATGCTGGCGTCATGGCCCTCTTTTCTGGGACAGATATTCTGGGTGTGACTCAGGAGCAAATTGGCACGCCGACTGGTATGCTGGGAATTCCGGAGTTTGGGACCAATTTTGTACGGGGAATGGTTGATGAGACCCATCCGACAACTTTTGCCGAGCTCTTACAGCTATCTGGTCTCTCTCATGGTACGGACGTTTGGCTGGGCAATGCTCAGGACTTAATCAAGCAAGGGATTGCTGACCTGTCTACCGTTATTGGTTGTCGGGACGACATCATGGTTTACCTCATGCACAAGGGCTTGGAGCCTAAGATGGCCTTTACGATCATGGAGCGCGTGCGGAAGGGCCTTTGGCTGAAGATTTCTGAAGAAGAGCGCAACGGCTACATCGCAGCCATGAAGGAAAACAATGTGCCGGAGTGGTACATTGAGTCCTGTGGAAAGATCAAGTACATGTTCCCTAAGGCCCATGCGGCGGCCTATGTTATGATGGCCCTGCGGGTGGCCTACTTCAAGGTGCATCATCCGGTTTATTACTACTGTGCTTATTTCTCCATCCGGGCTAAAGCATTTGATATCAAGACCATGAGTGGCGGACTTGATGCCGTCAAGCGCCGGATGAACGAAATCGCTGAAAAGCGCAAGAACAACGAAGCCTCCAATGTAGAAATTGACCTTTATACGACTCTGGAAATCGTCAATGAAATGCTGGAGCGGGGCTTCAAATTCGGAAAGCTGGATCTCTACAAGAGCCATGCGACCGAGTTTCTCATCGAAGAGGATACCCTTATCCCACCATTCTCTGCCATGGACGGTCTGGGTGACAATGTTGCCCGCCAAGTGGTCAGAGCTCGGGAAGAAGGCGAATTCCTCTCTAAGACAGAGCTCCGCAAGCGCGGCGGTCTCTCTAACACCCTAGTCGAAAAAATGGACGACATGGGCATTCTGGGCAATATGCCTGAAGATAACCAGTTGAGTTTGTTTGATGAGTTTTTCTAAAATAATTCAAAATAGTTAAAAGATGGACAAAATTTGTCCATCTTTTTTGCTATCTTTATTTTAGTGAATGGTAGATGGGGGAAGAGATGTTTTTTTATCAAATAGAATTTAGCAAAATGAATAAAAATATTAAAGAAGCAGATGAGGATTTTATCAAGGAGAATCAATGGTTTTATTATTTCAAAAACCAAACATGTCTTTACGTTGTTGGAGTAACAGAACATACCAAAGAGGATTTGTTTGATAAGCTAAAAAATTTGGGGTTTAATGATGAAGAACGCACTGATTTTAAAGTTAAATCTATCAGTAAAAGAGAATATTTAAAGGAGGTGGGGAACAAGTATTCAGTTCAAATAGGTCAGCTTTTTCTTCATTCAGATGAAAGAGAGTTTTCAAATTCTGATGGCTTTGCTATTACTGATTTAGAACGCAGAGACTTAAATANTATAGGTTTAAATGAATTTCAAGAGTATGTTTTAAAATTAAAAATGTTTTTAAATAATCAAAAGGAAAGAAGGCGGAAGAAAGAAAAGGTCCTTGTTGAAAATCAGTTTTTAATTTTCAAAGGTTCTTTAGGAACTGGTAAAAAATTTGCTATCAAATATTTGATGAGGTTGTTAAATGTCAAGTGTAAGACTATTTTGAAAGATGGGTTTTCAGTTAATTTTGAGTCAGAACAGCGTTTAGTGATAATAAAGGACTATTTAACTATGCATCCTAGAAAAAAAGAGGAATTAAAAAATAATATTGTAGAAGCAACGGAAGGAAGAATATATATTTTTTTGGCGGAGTCAGATAGTATAGCTTATGAAATATCTAGAGAATTTCTTCCACTATTTCATGTCGTTTATGAATTAAATTTTCCTCCCTACTCATATAACGAACTTGTTAATATTATAAAATTTCGCTTAGGGGATTATGGTTTTCATTTAGAAGAGGATTTAATAAAGCTGCTTTCAAATCACAATTGTCTTACAAATAGTTACGATAGTTGTTATTTTGCTCAAAAGATTATTGAATATAATTTAATAGAAAGTAATTTGAGTAATGGAAAACAAACTTTTTCCTTGCCGTCGGAGCTGTTTTGTATGAAAGGTTGCAACAATCCATTAGCTACAAATTCTGATACTTTGAAGGAGCTAGACCGTTTGGTTGGTTTATCTACTGTTAAAAGTCTGATTCATAGAATTCTAGATTACTTCTCTATATCGCAAAGAAGATTTGAAATAAATTCTTCGCCTGTTCGGCCTTCTATGCACTTTATGTTTTCTGGAGCATCTGGTACTGGAAAAACAATCGTTGCTAGATTGTTGGCAAAAATTTTTTATGAACATGGAATTATTAAATCAAACGTTTTGATTGAAGTAGGACGCTCAGATTTAATTGGTGAATATGTTGGCCAAACAGCTCCAAAGGTTAAAAGATTATTTGATAATGCAAAAGGCGGTATTTTGTTTATTGATGAGGCCTATAGTCTAATTCCACAAGGTGAGCGTGATTTTGCTAATGAAGCTATTCCTACAATTATTCAGGAAATGGAAAATAATAGAAATGATGTCATTGTGATTTTCGCCGGTTATACAGAAATGATGGAGGAATTTTTAAACACCAATCCAGGTTTAGCTTCTAGAATTAGTAGAAAAATTCATTTTGAAAATTATAACAAGTATGAACTGTATGACATACTGACTCTAATGGCTGATCAACAAGGTTATATAGTGGATAAGAAATGCAAAACTATCCTCCTGACTCATTTTGAAAAATGTCTTTGCTCAGAAAGTTTTGGTAATGCTCGTTATGTCAGAAAACTATTTGAGTTAGTTTTATATATTCAGGCGGAGCGACTGATGAAAGAAGAGATAGTATCAAATCTAACTGATGCAGAGTTGAGCTATTTGTCTTACATAGATTTTGAAAAAGCAATACACGATTTAGAGAAAAAAGAAAATAACTCAAAAATAATAGGGTTCAGGGCAGATATATAGAATGTTCATGTTATAATATAGGGAAAGGGGAGGTTTTATGAACGATCAAGAACGTATTTTATCCATTTTGTTACGTCTGCAAGCAGGAGCTCGTCTATCAAAAAATCAATTAAGTGATGAGTTTGAGGTTAGTGCAAAAACGATTCAGAGAGATTTCTCTTTATTAGGTGATTTTTTAATGACTCAGCCCGTGATAGCAGCTGAGTTGGCATATGATTCAAAACATCATACAAGATATTTAAAAGGAAAATCACTTTTTAATAAAAAAGATATTTTAATAATTTCTAAGATTTTATTAGAAAATAGAGCCTTAAATAAAGTAGAAAATGAGGACTTGTTAAAAAGTTTGTTGAGGCTTGTTTCAAAAGAGGAACAAAAAGAAATAGAAATGATTATCAACAGCGAAAGACTGAACTATGCCCCAATTACAGACGAGCAAAATCGTATTCAAAAGCTTTGGGAATGGTCAGAGATGATTCGCAAGGAGAAGGTGCTAGAAATTGTCTACAAGAGTCCCTATCAAGATAAAAAAGAACATTTAATTTTTCCAGCTTCGCTGTATTATGATATTCATTATTTCTACATTGTAGCTTACAATCTTAAGAATGAGCATTACATGACCTTGCGTTTGGACAGAATCCTGACTTGGAAGTCCACAAAGGAATCTAAACCTCCTATTTCCTATGGGAGAAAATTTAGAGATGGAGATATTCGCAATCAGCGAGTAGACGCTTTTTTAGGAATAAAGATTACAGTTGAATTGGGATTCCGTTATGATCCGACCATCGTTTTAGACCAATTTCCTAATGCACAGCTCTTATCAGCTGACGAAGAATGGACGAGGTTTAAGTTTGAGAGTCAATATACACCTGGTCTTAAACGTTGGCTGCTCAGTCAAGGAGAAGCAGTTAGAATTTTGTCGCCACAGTCTTTGGTTGATGATATTCAGAAAACGATGAAAGAAATTTTAAGTTACTATCAATAAATATTTTCGATACTTGAACTTGAGTGGACATAAAATGTCCACCGAAAGGTGTAGAATTTATATATTAAGAAATAAAGGAAACAAAAATGATTGAATGGATTGTATTTGATAGGTTTGGCAATCAAATCGCAGGACCATTTTTTGATAAAATAGCAGCAGAAAACGTTGCAAAAGCAATTCCTAATGCTACTATTATTCCAAAGCATTAATGGACCCAAGATTCTATGCTGATAAGATTTTTAGGAGATAATGATGAATACCAATGAAAAAGAAATAGGGTTTGAAAGTAAAAAAGTATCAGAAATATTGAAATGGGATAGGCTAACAATACCAAGTTATCAAAGACCTTATAAATGGAATAGAAAGCATATTCGTAATCTTTTTTATGATTTACGAGATGCTATGGAGAAAAAGGAATATCAGATTGGTTCCGTTATCTTACATGAAAATGATGGATACTTAGATATTGTAGACTTAGATATTGTAGATGGCCAGCAACGATTGGTTTCCATTTCGCTATTTCTTTATGCTTTAGGTAGAGATAAAGAATTTAAAGGAGCAAAAAATTTACTTGAAGCTGACTTTGGAGAACTGTCTTGCTATAATGCTTACGAAAATTTTAATGAATGGAAGAATTTAATCCAACTTGTAGGCGTGAAAGAAGCTGAACAGGTGTGTGGTTTTCTACTTGAAAATTGTTCTGTCTCGGTGATTACTATGCCACAGGAACGATTATCAGAGGCCTTTCAGCTGTTTGATTCTCAAAATAATCGTGGGAAATCGCTAGAACCTCACGATTTACTCAAAGCTTATCATCTTCGTAAGCAAGATTCAGAAGATGAAAAGATTGTTGAAAAGTGGGAACAGTTTGTGGAGGATAAAGATTTAAGCCTCAAAGAGTTGTTTGATAAACATCTTTTTCGTATGAGACGCTGGTCTCGGGGAGAGACAGGACTCACAAACAAGCGTTATGGTTCTTATCTGCGTTTTACAGAGGATTTCATCGATGATTTTAAAGGTGTTGATTTAAATCAGAACTTTCCATACCTAGAATTGTATCGTCATGTTGAAAAGTTCCCTATGTCAATTACCATGCCTATCATTGATGGAAGTGAATTTTTTGAGTATATTGAATCTGCCCATAAAACGATTAAAACTCATAAAAAGTTTTTAAATGAAAAGTTAGGATTTTCTGATGAAGCTGAAAGGGAAGAAAAAAATTTAACTTACCCAGAAGGTATGTTGAAAATTTACAATAGCTCAAAGGGACGCTATCTCAAGTGCCACAATATGTTCCTAAATATTTGTTCGTTTTTCGCAGAAAGATTTGGAGAAGANGAGCTATCAAAGGAAATAGTAGAGACTTTGTTTATTTGGGCTTACTACCCCCGTGTTAAATCTCGAGCGATATATGATGCAACGGTAGGAAAATATGCTGCTGGAGGAAGTTTCAGACAAAAAGAGGTTCAAAAACTATTCCAACTTTTAGCCCATGCTGTAACTCCAAATGATTTCATGGTCAAGATAGATAGAGAATTATTTGAAAATTATACAGTGGAGCAGATTATAGAGGAGGAAAAAGAGAAATGGTAGAAACACATATAAGCTTATCAGTTAGTCGTTTGTTAAATGAAGATAGCTATGCTATTCCTCTTTACCAGAGAAATTTTGCTTGGACTTATGATGAAATTGAGCAATTATTGAACGATGTAGCAGATGCTTTTCAAGAACAAAGAGAAAATTACTATATTGGAACATTAGTCGTTAATGAAGAGAATGGTCTTTTCAAAATCATAGATGGGCAACAGCGGACAACAGCCCTTAATTTGATTGCCTTGGCTTTGAAACATGAGTTTGGTTTTGATAGATTGAAAGCTGTCAATCTTACTTTCCCAGCTAGGAAGAAGTCAAATGAGAACATTCAAAAGCTATTTACCAAGCAAAAAATTTCTGAAGACGATGAAAATGAACTCACTAGAGGTTACCGACATGCTCATGACGCATTGAAAAAAGTGCTAGAGGAGCGCCAATTTGAATCTAAATCTTTCTTTAATTATCTTTTTGATAAAGTCATTATTTTTCGTAGTATTCTTCCTAATGATTTAGATTTGAATCTCTATTTCGAACGATTTAACTCTCGAGGAGAACAACTAGAGGCCCATGAAATTCTTAAGGCGCAAATGATGGCTAAGTTTGGTGAAGATCAAGAAATGGCGCAAAAATTCGCAAGAATCTGGGATGCCTGCGCAGAGTTTGATAAGCCAGTATTAAAAGCTTTTCAAATTCGAAGTAGACCAAATAATCCTGATGAAGAGGGGGAGAAAATTTTTGGGAGAGAATATGCTAATTTCAAATTGCAAGAAGTATTTGATAAGATAGGAGTTGATAAGTTAGAGACAAAAAGTTTACTAGAGGCTATTTCTGGGGACAAATCTGAGAGGGGGAGAGCAGTAAGTAAAGAGTCAGATATTTCAAACTATACAACTGTAATTGATTTTCCAACGTTTTTGCTTCAAGTGTTTTTCATCATGGAAGGAAGTAATGAAACTACATTTGATGATAAAAAATTATTGAAAATTTTTGAAATTGAACGACGAGATAGAGAATGGGTCCAACAATTTGGGCAACTACTTCTGACTATGAAGCATGTATTTGATACGCTTATCGTAAAAAATGTTCAATTAGAAAATGAAACCGATTGGCAAATCAAACGAGGTCAGTATGAGACATATCAACGAAATGAAAATGGAGGATGGAAATATGTTCGAATTAATTTTCAAAAAAATACTTTTGACAATTTAAACAAAAACATTATCCTCCTCCAATCCATGTTTGCAGTCACCTTCACTGCCAATCGAGATAGTCGTTGGTTATATGAGATCTTACAATTTCTCTACAAACATATTGAAGAGCTAAATGATCAAGAATTTGGTGCTCGGTTTAAGGAGTTTCTTGAAGGTATGGCAGGGAGATATGCTGAAGAAAGATTGTTTGCTGAGGATGGAAGTATAAAGAAATACGGGGATATTCCTGTTTATGCATTTAACTTTGTGGATTATGTTTTATGGAAAAATCGTGCCGAATTAGAGAAAGAGTATAAGGATATTAAATTTGATAATTTCAAATTTGCATATCGTCGTTCCATAGAGCATTGGTTCCCTCAGAATCCAAATGGGCATGATGGAGAAAGCCAATTACCTGCTGAATTTTTACATTCCTTTGGCAATCTTTGTATCATTACAGATAGTCAGAATTCTAAGTTTGGTAATTCCTATCCGGAAGCTAAATTAAAACAATGGGAAAAAGAAGGTATATTCTATCGTCAGAGTTTAAAATTACAGATGATGGCAGAAATAACAAAACAAAAGGATTATGGCTGGGAAGCGGATCAGATAAAAGGACTGGAAAAAGAGATTTTACCTATGGTTAACGAATTTATAGGAAGTAAAAAGTAAGTTATCAGATTTAGCGTAAATAGAGAATTTAAGAAGCCTTTGTATATCTAATAGATTTACAATGGCTTTCTTTTTTGTTAAAATAGTCTATAGAAAGAAGGTGAGAGTATGTCAAAGACTAGTATGAGCATCCGCTTGGACAGTGAGGTCAAGGAGCAGGCTCAGCAGGTCTTCAACAGCTTGGGAATGGATATGACAACGGCTATCAATATTTTTCTTCGTCAGGCTATTCAATACCGAGGGCTGCCCTTTGATGTTAGACTGGATGAGAGTCGGAAGCTAGTGGAAGTATTGGCGGATTTAGATCAAAATCGCAATATGAGTCAGTCTTTTGGGAGTGTTTCAGACTTGATGGAGGATTTGCGTGCTTAAGATTCGTTATCATAAACAGTTTAAAAAAGATTTTAAGTTGGCTATGAAGCGTGGACTTAAGGCAAACTTGTTAGAAGAAGTATTGGAGTTTTTGATTCAGGAAAAGGAACTTCCTGCCAAGTATCGAGATCATCAATTGACAGCATCCAAGCACTTTAAAGGAGTGCGTGAATGCCATATCCAGCCGGATTGGCTCCTGGTCTATAAAGTAGACAAGGAAGAATTGATTTTAAACTTGCTTAGGACAGGCAGTCATAGTGATTTGTTTTAATCTATTAATTGAGGATTCTGAAGACGCCAGCACGATTAGAAATTTATACCTTAGAATTATGTTTTAGAAAGGACTCTCTCATGAAACTTACCATTTCCGCTCAGGATAAGCCAGCGCAAAAAGTGTTTGATTACCAGCTGGATCTTGATCCAGATACGATTTTGAAAATGACCGCTTTGATTTGCGGCACAGTAGCAGCGGTTTAGCCTGCTGTCCTTATTTAAAGAGAAATAACAAAAGAAAAGGAGAAGCAGAATGGTTCTGCCAAATTTTAAAGAAAACTTAGAAAAATACGCTAAACTATTGGTTGCCAATGGTATCAATGTGCAGCCGGGCCACACAGTGGCGCTCAATATTGATGTGGAGCAGCGTGAGCTGGCTCACTTGATTGTCAAGGAGGCCTATGCTCTGGGTGCGCACGAAGTCATCGTCCAGTGGGCGGATGATTTGAGTACGCGAGAGAAATTCCTCCATGCACCGATGGAGCGCTTGGACAATGTTCCAGAATACAGGATTGCTGAGATGAACTATCTCCTCGAAAAGAAAGCCAGTCGCTTGGGTGTTCGTTCATCTGACCCAGGAGCTTTAAATGGCGTGGATGCTGAGAAATTATCGGCTTCTGCTAAGGCTATGGGCATAGCCATGAAGCCAATGCGAATCGCAACCCAATCCAATAAAGTCAGCTGGACAGTCGCTGCAGCAGCTGGTACAGAGTGGGCTAAGAAGGTTTTTCCAAATGCAGCCAGCGATGAGGAAGCAGTAGACTTGCTTTGGGATCAGATTTTCAAAACCTGCCGTGTCTATGAAGATGATCCAGTAGCCGCTTGGCAGGCGCATGAAGAAAAACTCAGCTCAAAGGCTAAAGTTTTGAATGAAGAGCAATTTTCTGCTCTCCACTACACAGCTCCTGGAACAGACCTGACACTAGGTTTGCCTAAGAACCATCACTGGGAGTCAGCTGGCAGTCTCAATGCTCAGGGTGAATATTTTATTGCCAATATGCCGACAGAGGAGGTCTTTACAGCACCAGACTTCCGTCGGGCCGATGGTTATGTGACCAGCACTAAGCCCCTTAGCTACAATGGCAACATCATCGAAGGCATCAAGGTGACCTTCAAGGATGGCCAGATTGTGGACATTACTGCTGAAAAGGGAGACCAGGTTATGAAGGATCTTGTCTTTGAAAATGCTGGTGCGCGTGCTTTAGGTGAGTGTGCCTTGGTACCAGATCCAAGTCCGATTTCCCAATCAGGCATTACCTTCTTCAATACTCTCTTTGATGAAAATGCTTCTAACCACTTGGCTATCGGTGCAGCCTATGCGACCAGTGTGGTCGGCGGAGAGAATTTCTCCGAAGAAGAGCTGGAAGCAGCGGGTCTCAACAGATCGGATGTCCATGTGGACTTTATGATTGGCTCTAACCAGATGGATATTGACGGCATCCGAGAAGACGGCAGCCGTGTGCCAATCTTCCGCAATGGAGACTGGGCAATCTAAGATTTCGAGCTGCCCTAAATGGCGCATTCCATAATGACAGCTTCCACTTGCTTCTTGAGAAGCCTTGCTAGAAATATAGAAAGAAGGGGAATATATGATTGGTAGTATGTTTGTCGGTTTTATCATCGGTCTTATCGCCGGGGCTATTACCAGCCGTGGGGAGCGCATGGGCTGTATCGGAAAGATCCTCTTGGGCTGGTTTGGTTCCTTGATAGGTCAATTTCTCTTTGGCCATTGGGGACCAATGCTTGCTGATACAGCTGTTGTTCCATCAGTGCTAGGAGCAGTTATCCTCTTGGCTATTTTCTGGAGACGGGATAGTTAGAATAGAAAAAATACCTAGATAGTTTCTATCTAGGTATTTTTGATAATGATATGCAAGTTATTTACTCAATCACCAACATACCGTCTTTGACTGCAAATGGGTCTTTTTCATTGATGCGGTCGTAGAACATGATGCCGTTGATATGGTCGATTTCATGCTGAACAACAATGGCGTTATAGCCCTTGAGCTTGATACGATGCTTTTGACCGTCCTTGTCAAAGTAATCCACTGTCACTCGCGCATGACGAACCACGTAGCCCGGTACTTCTCGATCGACTGACAGGCAGCCTTCACCATCAGCCAAGGCGGCATCCTGAACGGAATGGGCCACAATCTTAGGATTGTACATCAAAGTTTGCAGGCTATAAGCTTCCTTAGGCGGATTGCCCTCTTCGTCCTCAGGGTTGGGAACTAAAACAGCGATGAGCCGTTTGGAAATATCCAGCTGGGGAGCAGCAAGGCCAACACCACCGCGCAAGCCCATTTTTTCTGCCATGACTGGATCCTGGGAATGCTTGAGAAATTGCATCATCTTCTCGCCCAGAATGATTTCCTGGTCTGATAGAGGGAAGCTGACTTCCTCAGCGGTAGCGCGCAGGGTCGGATTGCCCTCGCGGATAATGTCCTTCATATCAATTAAATGGGCTGGTTTGGTTAATCGTTCAATAACAGATGTTTTTTCACTCACAGACATGATTCTCTCCTTTTTCTATCCTTCATCATAACATAAAACCTGTAAGAAATAAAGGCGGGAGCGGTTTTGACTGGCTGGGGGTGTCTGCTTTTTGATGGAGCCACAGGGACCCATAATATTCCTGACAAAGAAATTGCTTCTTGACCCAAAAAACTGTATGATAGAGGTAGTGTGAATTTTAAAGGAAAATAGAATGAAAAAATTGATGGAAAAGGTGAGTATCCTCTCGCTTTCTTTGATTCTGACGACGGCTTTTTCGATTTCCAGTGCCCAGTCGGCCATGTTTGCTTTTTATAAAGGGATTCCAGAAAGTTGGGTAGAACTATTGGTTTCCTTGCCTTCGGCTGGGATTATGCTCATGTTGCTGTTTAATAGGGTCATTGAAAAATACCTGACAGAGCGTCAGATGATTGTGAGCGGACTTCTGATCTTTTCGCTCTGCGGGCTTCTTCCTCTTCTTAATCAGTCTTACTGGCTTATGTTTGCCTCTCGGCTTGTTTTTGGGATGGGAATCGGTCTGCTCAATGCCAAGGCTATCTCGATTGTTAGCGAGCGCTACAAGGGACAGGAACGCGTCCGGCTTTTAGGACTGAGGGGATCAGCAGAAGTAGTCGGGACAGCCCTCTTGACTTTTGGAGTCAGTCGGCTTCTTCCTCTCGGCTGGCAGGCTGCCTTTCTCGTCTATACCTTCGGACTAGTGGTTTTAGCGCTTTATCTGCTTTTTGTCCCTTATGACAAGGTCTCTGAAAAGCAGCAAGAACAGTCTGAATCGACTCCTAAGCTAAGCCGGCAGGATTGGCAGCTAAGTCTAGTTTTTGCCTTTGTGGCGGGGGTCATTGTGCTGACTTATATTGCCATCAATGTGCGCGTGCCGGGGATTGTAGAGAAGTCTGGTATGGGGACGGCCCAAACTGCAGGCGTGATTCTTTCCTTGATGCAGTTGATTGGGATTGCAGCGGGTATCAGCTTTGCTAGTTTGACCCGTCTTTTTAGAGATAAACTGCTGATGCTTTCTGGTCTGTTTTTTGGCTTGACTCAGATTATCATTGGCTTCTCACCTAATCTCTTGTCACTCAGTATGGCTACTATTAGTGCTGGCTTTGTCTATAGCGTCGGTCTGACGACCATTTTCTACACCCTGTCCGAGCGCATTTCTGCCCACCTGCTCAATCAAGCCACTTCTATCGTGATTTTAGGTTGCAGTATCGGAGCAACGGCCACTACATTTGTCCTCAGTTTCATCGGGAGATTCTCCAACGCCCCAGCCTTTATCTTCAGCGTTTTGGGGCTGGCTATGATTCTGACCTCGCTCTTTGTGCTAAGATTTAGCAAAGAAAAGAGCGGAATGGCTTCAGAAAGTTAGGAGGTTATACGATGCGTCTGGATAAATTTTTAGCAGAAAATGGTCTGGGCTCCCGCGCTCAGGTCAAGCAGCTCCTAAAGACAGGGCTGGTTTTGGTCAATGGCAGAGCAGAGAAATTACCTAAGACTCAGATTGATGAGACAGCAGATGAGATTATTGTTTCTGGCCAAAGGCTGACCTATGAGAAATTCGTCTACTATCTTCTCAACAAGCCGCAGGGAGTCATTTCGGCGACAGAAGATGGCCGTCATAAGACAGTTCTGGACTTGCTGGACGAGACTGCCCGTCAGAAGGAAGTCTTTCCTGTCGGCCGCTTGGATATTGATACCCACGGCCTGCTCCTTCTGACCAATAATGGCAAGCTGGCCCATGCCATGCTGTCACCCAAAAAGCACGTCGAAAAAATCTACCGAGCTCAAGTGGCGGGCCTGATGAACCAAACAGATGTAGAGCGCTTTGCTGCAGGAATAGAACTGAAAGACTTCACCTGTCAGCCAGCTCAGCTCAAGATTTTAGAGCTGGATGAAGCAAAAGAGACTTCTCTTGTAGAAATTACCTTAGCTGAGGGCAAGTTCCACCAAGTCAAGCGCATGGTTGCCGCTTGCGGAAAAGAAGTTACGGATCTTCAGCGCCTCACGATGGGCCCCCTACAGTTAGATCCCGCACTTGCACTTGGAGAATGGCGGAGGCTGACCGAGGCAGAAATACTTTCTTTAGAAATCTTTGGGGTTGAATTGTAAATGACGTAGTACTTCACAGTTAATTTTGTATATCTCATATAGTTGTAATCTGCCAAATGCTAGCCCAAGTCACAAATTTTTTCACTAGTAAATGTTTTTCTAGTTAATATATATGGTATAATAAATTTCAATATAGTAAACAGTTAGTTTACTAGCGATGAGAATTCATTGTTAGAATCATTATAAAGGAGGATTTTATGAATCAGAATGAGTGGGTTGCGCAGTTTGAAGCGACTTATCATCGAAAACCAACAGCTCAAGAGTTTCAAGCGGCAAAGACAAGTGGGAAGTTTGTAGCTCAAGAAATTCCTAAAGCAACAACGATGCTTCAAGCTAAGAACAAGCGCCAAAGGATTATTTTGGGAATTTTAGGACTAGCTACTTCAATTATAGGGATTACAGCAGTTATACTGTTTGGTATGCCACGAAAAGATGTGGTCCTTGATGGTGTATGGATTAATCCAGCTGACTCTATTTCTTTTGTTTATGAACTGAATGATAAGAAAAAGCTATTTAATGGTAAAAAAGATATTGAAAAATTAGCTGAAGGAGACAAAGCTAAGGCTGATTTTGAAAAATTTATTAAGGAAGAAAACGATCCAAAAATTAAGACCTTATCTGACTTTGATAAACATTTCAAACTCAATACTAAGGCTATCTTTTCTGCTTATATTGACGAAAACAAGATTTACCACCTTCTGCAAAATGATGGAAGTATGATTATTTATGATAGTCGTTCAGGTATCAATAGTTCAAATGACTCACAGTATATCAAGCGTCTTCAATTTTATAAAGTTCAGTATCCTAAGGTATTTATTGGTGAGTGGAAAATTCGTTACAAAAATAGTGAAGATTCAATGAACGTAAGTATCTCTGACGTTGGAATTGTAAATATAGAATCCGATCGTGATGAAGAATATAATTCTAGTGATTCGAGTAGATTGGGACTCTATCCCTTTATAGAATATACGAAATTGATTGCTGATAATCCTGAAGAGAAACTGAGTGAAAAAGAAGTTGGGGAAAAGATTGCCTTGATTAAAGAATCAGTCAGAGAAGAAGGTTATCAAGTCAAAAGTAATAAGGATATCTACATTGATATCAATTCTAACAATTATTTCGTAATAGTCCAAAATGGTAAGAAAATACTTATTCTTGATACTGGTGGTACAATCAGAGCAAGTTTAGAAAAGATAGATGAACTAAAGTTTTTTAACCAGTCCTAGGAGACTGGTTTTTTATGACTATCCTGAGTAGATTATCTCTTTATTTGCTTGCTAGGGGAGTAGCCACCTATGGTTGGCTATCAAGCAAAAATTACAATTTAGATGGGAAGAAGATGGAGTAGAATCATTTGACAAAGGTAGACCTTCTTGGTAGAATAAGTATGTCGTAAAGACAAATAACTTCTTCTTGGTTGCAGGCCATGCCAAACCTGCCACTCGGATGAAGCGTAAAGAAAAGGAGTATATCATGGCAATCTCAAAAGAGAAAAAAAATGAAATCATTGCACAATACGCACGTCACGAAGGTGACACTGGTTCAGTAGAGGTTCAAGTTGCTGTCCTTACTTGGGAAATCAACCACCTCAACGACCACATCAAACAACATAAAAAGGACCACGCTACTTACCGTGGTTTGATGAAGAAAATCGGTCGCCGTCGTAACCTTTTGGCTTACCTTCGTAAGAATGACGTTAACCGTTACCGTGAGTTGATCAACTCTCTTGGACTTCGTCGTTAATCTTGCGTCTAAAAGGTTCCTATGCTTCGTTGACTTTGCCTCGATGTACCATCAGTACAATCTTCGCCTCGTCGCCTAGTTTATAAACGTTTTATCCAGCAAGGATCATGATGCTAAGGGCGTCAAAAATCCGTATGAAATAGGGAAACGACACCGTGTTCAATGAACACAAGGAGTTTCATCTTTTTCACTAGGATTTTAGCCTGAGCTCAAATCGGCTCTCTAACTCCAGAGGGCTTTTTTGTTTTATTAACTCGCTTAGGCCATGTTCAATTGAATAGACAAGGTTGAAGCTGCTCTACAAAAGAGTAGCTTTTCTTTTTCACCAGGATTTTAGCCCGAGCTCAAATTGGCTCTCTGGTTTTAGAGACCTTTTTATTCATCATTCTTCTTAGTTCGTTTTGGCATATTCAAATATTGTTTCCTAGTCTAATTCTTCTAATTTTTCCAAATAAAAAGCCCTTCTATTATTTTAGAAGAACTTTTTCTATCAGCAAATTTACTCTTTCAAGAATTTTTGGATTGCAGGAGCGGCAGTGATAGCAAATCTTTCGTCAATGCGATGTTCCCCACCTTCTACAGTGACCAGCTTTGCATTTGGAATGGTCTGGCTCGCTTGAACAGCATACTGGTAGGGCACGACTGCATCATCAGTGCCGTGGATAATGAGGGTCGGAGCCGTGATGTTGGTCTGCTCTGCTTGGATGTCAATGTTTAAGGCATCGATCAGATAAATCTTGCCCAGAGTAGTATTGTGGTGTGTCAGGCTATCAGGAAGTTGGTCGAAATCAGGACTCCCTAGCTCACGATAGGTCTCTTTGGCATCGTCAAAAAGAACGAAAGCTGGAAAGATGAGCATGAGTTTGTGCACGCGGTCCGGATAAGCAGCAGCATAGAGACTGGCAACGACACCACCTTGGCTAGCACCGAATAAGCTCATTTTGCTCTTATCTACAAAGGCCTCAGAACGAAGCTTTTCCATGACTTGAGTCAAGTCTGTCAGTTCGGTCTTGACCGACATATTCAGCATATCCTGTCCACCACTTTTCGATTGGCGGCTGCCGCCGTAGAAATCAAAGCTGTAAACCAGATAACCTTGCTTTGCCAGCAGTTGGCTGTACATTTCATATTGTTCAAGGGTGTTATTCAATCCATGTGCGATAACAATAGTCGGCAATTTTTTACTCTTGTAGTCACGAGGTGCAGTAATCTTTCCGTAGAGCTGCTTGTCGTCGTATGAAACGCTGTATTCCTCGGACACGATGTCTTCTGTCGGAGTCGGTTGATTGTCGATTTTCTCGCTAGAAGCAGTCTGTGTGGTTTCTGGCTTAGGAGGGGTAGGATTCGGTTTGGTCTGGGAATGCCAGAAGAAAAGAACCAGTCCAGCCAAGCTCAAGGTTGCTAAGAAAGCCCATATATACTTCATAGTTCTCTCCTTTCAGTATTTGTAGTATTATAGCGGAAATGAATGTATTTTACAAGAAGAGAGCTTTCTTGTTTTTTGATTTTTCTGCCTTTCATACAAGAAAATCCAATTCACTTATCTAAGCGAGATTTCGATAATCTTGAATTTTTTAGAAAATCTTGCTAGACTGTAGCTACTAAGATAAAAACACAGTTCTGGTTGGTAGTCCAGACGCAAAAAACCATTTTTTGTCAGTAACCTTCCTCCTTGGTTGTCCATTCTTAGGGATTTTTTAAAGGAGGTGCTGTCATGGATAAGATTTCAATGACGCTGACAGTTTATTTTGAAGAGGGATTTTGGCACGGTCTTTTCGAGCAGGAACATGCTCAATCTTATAGAGTTTGCCGAGTCACCTTTGGTGCAGAGCCTAGCACGCAGGAATTGTTGGATTTTCTAAACCGTTATTATCATCGATTGCAGTTTAGTCCTAGCATCAGGGTGAGGGAGAAGACTAAGTCGGTCAGTCCTAAACGCATGCAGAGACAGGCTAAAAAAGAGCAGATGGCTTCACGTTCTTCAAAGTCTCAGGAAGCGCTGAAGCTGCAGTTTGAAGAGCAAAAGAAAATTGCTCGAGTCAAGCGCAAGCAGCAGAAAGAACTGGCTAAGCAAAGGAAATTTGAACTCAAACAGCAAAAACGGTTGAAAAAGCACAAGGGGCATTGAGCCTGGTTTTTCTTATTTATATGGGAAAGTCTTCCGATGGGAGGCTTTTTTGTTTATCAGGAAATCGGTGAGTGGCTTGAAAAACGAATTGATTTCTCCAAGTCGTTTTATTTGACAGATGTAACTAAAGATATTACAATATAATCATAAAATAAAAATTACAAGCGTAGTTTTAAAAAGGAGAGTTTATGATTGAAATTACATATTTGGATGCTGTCAAGCAGGAGCGGAAGATGACCTTTGAGTCTTATCAGGAGTTTGAGCAGTCCCAGCAAGCCTGCTTGATTGGAGTGGCGGATTATTACCCAGTTAAAAAGCTGACTTATAAAGGCCATGATTTGAACTACCAGGGTACTTACGGCGACGTCTTCTTTTTCCTGATGAAGCAGGATTTGACAAAGTTTGACTAAGAATAAAGGAGAAAAATAATGGTAAAAGCAATCACAGATGCAACATTTGAGCAAGAAACAAAAGATGGATTAGTGCTCATTGACTTTTGGGCCACTTGGTGCGGGCCATGTCGCATGCAGGGTCCAATCCTTGACAAGCTCTCAGAGGAACTTTCCGAAGATGAGCTCAAGATTGTCAAGATGGATGTCGATGAAAATCCAGCTACAGCACGCGCCTTTGGCATCATGTCTATCCCGACCTTGCTCTTTAAAAAAGACGGTCAGGTCGTTAAGCAGTTAGCGGGTGTCCATACAGCCCAGCAGATTAAAGCCATTGTGGCGGAGTTGGGATAAAGTAAAATTACGATTATATAGACCTGTTTTAAAATGAGACTGCTCTGTTTGGAGCAGTCTTTTTTATTTCGATTATAACAATAATGAGTCAATTTAAAATTTTTATTTGAAAATGCATATTTTAAGGTATAATAAGTAGAGGTAAATTTTTTTCAATGGGTTACGCTAGAGATCCGGGTTATTTAAAACATAATGGGAATGAGGTAATGATTATTATTGAGTTGCTAAAACATCTTTTATTTGTTTTTATGATTTTTACGCCATTTGTTGCTCCAGCGGTTTTGTGTTTTTTTGTAGGCTGGATGATTCCTAGAGAGCAGATCACGCAAAAAAGAATCATACTAGTATTAGCCTTGTTGATCCCTGTTTTGCTCTTAATTTCGTATTTTGCCCCTCAGATATTAGGCCTCGTGTTTTGGAGTTTGATCTGGTTTTTCATCGGGCTGTTGCGAATGAAGAATTATACTAAGTCACAGTACTGGACAAGATGGCTTATATTTATCGCTTGTTTTAGTGCCTACATTTTACTTTATTTCCACTTTTTTGGGCCTCTTTATTTTTATTAAACTATTTAAAAATCAGCTTGAAGCAAATCTTCAAGCTGATTTTGTTTATTCTTTATTCCCCCAACTCCTCGCTGTAAGCAATAATCTGATCAACTGTGTCTGACAAGAATTGGATAGTATCACGGAGTGGTTTGTCAGTTGAGATATCTGCTCCGATAATTATGGCTGACTCAAGCGGAGTCTTGCTGCCGCCAGATTTGAGCAGTTCAAGCCAGTCACGGGCACCATTTTCGTTATTTTTCAGGTGTAGATAACCGGCGGTAGAGATGACTAAGCCTGCTGAGTAAGTATAGCTGTAAAGCCCCATGTAGTAGTGGGCCTGACGCATCCAAGTCAGGGCAGCATCGTCGTCAATCTCAACGGCATCGCCCCAGAATTCTGTCAAAACTTCTTTCATGATAGCGTTGAGTTTGCTTGCGCCGAAGGTTCCGCCTTCTTCAATCAATGTATAGACCTTGCGTTGGAAGGCAGCTTCCAGCAAGTGAGTAATGAAGTTATGGAAGTAGGTATCCGTCAGACGGTGAGCCAGGGCAAAGCGTTTCTGGCGTGGGTTATCAAACTGGCGTTCCAGATAATCACTGAGCAGGAGTTCATTAAAGGTAGACGGTGCTTCCACGTAGTAGGTGGACATGTGGGCGTTGAAGTAGCTTTGGTGATTGTCAGAGAAGATAAACTGACCAGAATGGCCGATCTCGTGAATCAGAGTATAGACATCGCTCATGCGGCCAGTCCAGCTCATGAGGACATAAGGATGGACCCGATAAGGATCAGCAGCATAGCCTCCAGAGTCTTTCCCGGCATTGGCCGCAAAGTCGACCCAGCGTTCTTCCTTATAGCGGGCAACTTCTTGACAATACTCTTGTCCGAGTGGCTCGACTGACTTCATAACCAGGTCGTAGGCATCATCAATACTGACTTCGGGATTGAGCTCGCTGTCCAAGTCCAGCTTCCAGTCAGCAAAGGTCATTTTTTCAAGTCCGTTTACCTTAGCGACATGCTTGAGGTATTTCTGAGCTACTGGGGCAAATTCGCTCATAATCAAGTCAATCTGCCGATCAAACATAGAGCGATCAACTTCTTGCTCAGCTAGCAAGTAGTCAAAGACAGAGTCATAGCCCTTCATGTCAGCTAGTAATTTTTCAGACTTGACCTGAGCCAGATAGGCAGCAGCGGCAGTGTTTTGATGCTGACGAAGGCCTTCAGAGAAAGAACGGAAAGATTTTTCGCGGATTTCTGCATTTTCATGGTTTTGGTAGAAATTCTCATAGGTGACAAAGCTGTTTTTGTAAACTTTGCCGTCTACTTCAAAGTCAGCCATGGCAAAGTCGCCGGCCCGCATCTTAGTGTAAATATCCTGTGGACTGTAAAAGACTTCACCTAGATTGGTCAAGGCTTTTTCGACATCTGCTCCCAGATAGTGGGCTTTTTTGATTTTAGCCTGGCGAATGGCTGAGGTCAAATGGGGCTCTTGGCCTAGTCTCTCTAAGACAGACTCATCTGCACTGACCAGAGCGTCGTCAAAGAAGCTGAGTGCAACATTGGCCTCGGTCTCAAACTCCATGGCTGCTTGGGCAATCTGCGCAAAGCTCTCGTCGCCAAAGTCAGTGGTCTGTGGCATAAAGCCGTAGTTGCCGATGTGGCTGATTTGGATATAAATCTGCTCTAACTCAGCAAAAGCCCGCTCAAAATCTTCGAAAGTGCTAAGTTTGCCTTGGTAATCACGGACGAATTTCTGGATATCCTCTCTGGCCTTTTCGATGGCCCGCAGGAAGTCCTCTTGGTCTTGGTAAAGGGCCGTTAGGTCCCAGAGTTCATTTTCCGGAAATTCAGAACGATGTTTTTGTTCCATAGTTTACTCCTTTTGTCGTATATAGAAATAGTATAGCAAAAAATCCCCCAAAATGTCTTTGGGGGAGAAAGATAAGTCAGTAATTTTTAGCTGTTTATCAGATCGAGGATAAAAGTCAAAGTTTCTTTGTAGCAATTTTTTTAAAAAGCAGTAGATAAGATAAGAATACGAAAATAACCAAGCCCAATAAAAGGGTAAAGACGTTTTGAGTTCCTTTTGTCATATTGGGAGCTTGATTGGCGATGACAGCCGTTACTGCAGTACCTATAGCACCCGCAAAGGTCTGGGCTAGTTGAAACAGCGCAGTCGTATCTGCGGTTTTTTCTTTATCAACTTGAGTCGTCGCTAGGGCAAGTGTGTTATTGAAGGCCATGTTTCGTCCCAAGGTAAAGCAAATATAAATCGCAATAACAGCTGTTAAGGTGAGTTCTTTTGTGAAGATAAGGAGCAAGGATACAGCAAGGAAAAGAAGTGAATTTCCTGTAAATAGGGTTGGTTTCGGACCTTTTCTATCATAGAGTTTACCAAAGAGAGGAGATAGGAAGGCTCCAAGCATGGTTCCCGGAAGTAATGCAAAGCCTGCCTGAGCGGTTGAAATGTCTTTTTCTATGACCAGGAAGTTGGGAATCAGAAAATTAGCCGATAGGTTTATAAATTGAAAAATAAAGAAGGGTAAAATAGCCAATAAAACTGTTGGTTGCTTTAAAATCCGAATATCTAAGAATGGATGGTCAATCTTCAAGCTCCGATAGATGAAGCAAGCTAGTGGCAGTAGGCAGAGAACAAGATAGAGCCAATCGATATGTCCTTCTTCTAAGCTGGAGATGGCTACAATAGCAAAGACGAGTGAGCTTGCTAAGAGGAGAAATGAGAGAAGATCAAAGGCTCGTTTCCTAGACTTCTCTGAATTTCTTAAAAAGAAAAATCCAAGAATAAAGGAAATGATTGGGACAGGAAGAATAAAGGTATAAATCATATGCCAGTCAAAACGACTAATCATAAAACCACCGTAAGTCGGCCCAATTGCTGGTGCTAGGCTGACCACCATCCCAGACAAGCCCATGTAGGTTCCGATTTTTTGCTTAGGAACACGCTCAACAATCAAGTTAAAGAGCAAAGGAATGGCTAATCCAGTAGCTCCTCCTTGTAGGATTCTCCCTACCATCAAGATGGGAAAGCTTGGAGCCAACATGGCAATCAGTGTGCCCAAGCAAAAGTTGGCCAAAGCGGTAAAGAGGATGGTTCGCTCTTTCCAATTGTGAGCTAAGGTCGCTCCTAAAGTAATCGTGATGGCCACTGCTAGTAAATACCCTGTCGTAATCCATTGCAGCGTTCCCAATCCTAACCCAAAGACCTTACTTAGATGCGGGAAGGTTACATTCATACTGGTTTCAGATAAGATGCCTGCAAAGCTGACTAAGGCTGTCGCAAGGAGTGAGAAAAAATCTTTCTTTTCAACTGTTTGATGATCTGGCACGATTGTCTCCTTTACATGTTTGAAATGAGTCACTGTCTTTATTATAAAGCAAGAAATCCTCTTTGAAAAGTGAATAGTGGCTATACCGCCATCTTATTTGACGAATCGAAAGGTGAAAAACGAACTCTGACAGCCAACTATAATTAGCTATAGAAAAGAAAAATGGATTTTCAGTACTTTTATAGAAAAAAGCCATTTTCAGACTTTTTCTTTTGGCTGAAATTGTGGTAAAATAAGGTCTGTACGTGCTTGATACAAAGATGAGGATATAATAAGCTACTAAGGCCATGATATTAAAGCTAAAATTCTCAGAAGGTTAGTTGTCAGCTGTGATTATGCTATGAGCTTTTAACGGCTTAATATCTTGATCTTTGTAGCCAAGGCGTATGAAAAAATTTGAGCATATGCTCGGCAAGGAGTCTTTATGACAAAACAAGTTTTTAAAACCGTTTTTGCAGGTCGTGAGCTGGTGGTTGAAACAGGTCAGGTTGCAAAACAGGCAAATGGTAGCGCCGTTGTTCGATATGGAGAAAGTACCGTTTTAACTGCGGCAACTATGTCCAAAAAGATGGCTACTGGGGACTTTTTCCCATTGCAGGTCAACTATGAGGAAAAAATGTATGCAGCTGGGAAATATCCTGGTGGCTTTAACAAGCGCGAAGGCCGTCCATCAACAGATGCGACTTTGACTGCCCGCTTGATTGACCGTCCAATTCGTCCTATGTTTGCGGAAGGCTTCCGCAATGAAGTTCAGGTTATCAATACGGTTCTTTCTTATGACGAAGATGCTTCGCCTCAAATGGCTGCTATGTTCGGTAGCTCTCTGGCTCTTTCTATCTCAGATATTCCTTTTAACGGCCCTATCGCAGGAGTTCAAGTCGGCTATGTAGATGGTGAATTCATCATCAACCCTAGCAAGGAGCAAAAAGAAGTTTCACTTTTGGAACTGACAGTGGCTGGTACCAAAGAGGCTATCAACATGGTAGAGTCTGGAGCCAAGGAACTGTCTGAAGATATCATGCTGGAAGCTCTTCTCAAAGGGCATGAAGCAGTCAAGGAATTAATTGCCTTCCAAGAAGAAATTGTCACAGCAGTCGGCAAGGAAAAAGCAGAAGTAGAATTGCTGCATGTTGATGAAGAGCTGCAGGCAGAGATTGTTGCAGCCTACAACAGTGACTTGCAAAAGGCTGTTCAGGTAGAAGAAAAGCTAGCGCGTGAAGCCGCGACTCAGGCTGTTAAAGACCAAGTCACAGCAGTTTATGAAGAGAAATACGCGGACCATGAAGAATTCGACCGTATCATGCGCGATGTGGCTGAAATCTTGGAACAAATGGAGCACGCGGAAGTGCGCCGTTTGATTACTGAAGATAAGGTCCGTCCTGACGGCCGTAAGGTTGATGAAATCCGTCCGCTGGATGCGGAAGTGGATTACCTGCCGCGCGTGCATGGTTCTGGTCTCTTTACTCGCGGGCAAACCCAGGCCTTGTCTGTCCTGACTCTGGCACCAATGGGCGAAACGCAAATCGTGGACGGCTTGGATCCAGAATACAAGAAACGCTTCATGCACCACTATAATTTCCCGCAATACTCTGTCGGTGAGACAGGTCGTTATGGGGCTCCTGGCCGTCGTGAAATCGGACACGGTGCTCTTGGGGAACGTGCCTTGGAGCAAGTCTTGCCTAGCTTGGAAGAGTTTCCTTACGCTATCCGCTTGGTGGCAGAAGTCTTGGAGTCAAACGGTTCTTCCTCACAGGCCTCTATCTGTGCGGGGACTTTGGCTCTGATGGCAGGTGGTGTGCCGATTAAGGCGCCGGTTGCCGGAATTGCCATGGGCTTGATTTCAGATGGCAGCAACTACACGGTTCTGACGGACATTCAAGGTTTGGAAGACCATTTTGGTGATATGGACTTTAAGGTAGCTGGTACTCGCGAAGGGATTACCGCCCTGCAGATGGATATCAAGATTGAAGGAATTACAGCGGAGATCCTGACAGAAGCTCTGGCTCAGGCTAAGAAAGCCCGCTTTGAAATCCTGGACTTGATTGAAGCGACGATTCCGGCTCCACGTCCTGAGTTGGCTCCAACTGCTCCGAAAATCGACACCATCAAGATTGATGTAGATAAGATTAAGATTGTCATCGGTAAAGGTGGAGAAACCATCGACAAGATTATCGCTGAAACCGGTGTCAAGATTGATATTGATGAAGAGGGTAATGTATCCATCTACTCAAGCGACCAAGATGCGATTAATCGTGCCAAGGAAATCATTGCTGGCTTGGTCCGCGAAGCAAAAGTGGATGAAGTCTACCATGCCAAGGTTGTTCGGATTGAGAAATTCGGAGCCTTTGTTAATCTCTTTGACAAGACGGATGCACTGGTTCATATTTCAGAGCTGGCTTGGACTCGGACTAACAATGTTGAGGATGTTGTACAAATCGGTGATGAAGTGGATGTCAAGGTTATCAAGATTGATGCCAAAGGCCGAGTAGATGCTTCCATGAAAGTATTGCTGCCGCGTCCACCAAAGTCTGATAAGCCAAAACATCATCACGACAAGGGGCATCATCCGCGCAAGGAGCACAAAGGTCATAAGGACCATCAAGAAAGCCCTAAAACAGAAGAATAAGAGGTCGCTTATCCCTGTAGACCTCATCAAAAATCGGCAGAGGCGAGCCTAGTTCTCGTCTCTCCTTGTTTAGAGAAGGAAGGAGGCCAGCATGGGTTGGTGGAAGGAATCCATTGATATTGTAAAAGAAAATGACCCGGCGGCACGAACGTCGCTGGAAGTCTTGCTAACCTATCCAGGTATCAAAGCTTTGGCGGCCCACCGCCTCTCGCATTTTTTGTGGCGGCACGGCTTCAAGCTGTTAGCGCGCATGCACAGTCAATTCTGGCGTTTCTGGACTCAGATTGAGATTCATCCTGGCGCTCAGATTGAGTCAGGTGTCTTCATCGACCATGGCAGTGGCCTGGTGATTGGAGAAACGGCCATTGTGGAGAAGGGGGCCATGCTTTACCACGGCGTGACTCTAGGCGGGACGGGAAAGGATACAGGCAAACGCCATCCGACCGTCCGTCGAGGTGCCTTGGTCTCTGCCCATGCTCAAGTCATTGGACCAATTGAGATTGGTGAAAAAGCCAAGGTCGGAGCCGGTGCAGTTGTAGTGGCTGATGTTCCAAGTGATGTGACAGTTGTTGGTGTACCGGCCAAGATTGTCCGTGTTCACGGTGAGAAAGACGAGCCAACCATTCACGAGGTAGAGGAGAAACGGGAATACTATCTAGACAAGCTAGAGCATGCCCGTGAAGCCAGCCACCATTCGTCAAGTCTGTAGAAAAGGTTGGCAAAGTTATCTAAGTAAAATATGACAGGAGGAACCGACATGTCAGATTTATCAGATGCTATTTTGAACCAGATAGTCCTTGAACTGAAAGAAGGGTTGGACGGTCTTGCCAAGGAGCGTTTTACAAAATTGCCGCCTAGCCACCAGCGTGAATGGGCTCGCTATATCAGTGAAGCCAAAAAAGATGAGACCAAGTTGCGTCGCATAGAAAAGATGAAGGTGGATTTGCTGAAGCCTTAAAGAAAGAGAACTTATGCTATTAGAGGAATTTGAAGATGTAGCTGGGGTTATTGAACCAACAGATAGACAGATTATTGACAAAGGTGAGGTATGCGAAACCATCATCCTGTCCTTTAATGGCGAAATTCTGAAACGTTTGATTGAGTCAGAAGAAGTCTATCCAGGAGGCTATTTGAAAAGCATAAACGGATAGCATCCATGGTATATTTATGACCAAGGAACTAGCAAGCTAGCAGTTATGTTGGCTCCAATTGGGGCTCCCATGATAGTCGGCCAGCTGGAGGAGTTGGTGACTAGAGGCTTCAAGAATTTCATCATTCTAGGTTCCTGTGGCGTTTTGGACCGCTCAATTGAGGCGGATAAAATCATCCTGCCTGCAGCCGCTTTGCGAGATGAAGGGACTAGCTATCACTATGCCCCACCGGGTGATGAAGTCGCCTATGACGAGTCTTTGTTGGTCGAGCTGGAAGCCATCTTTGATAAGCACGATATCGAGCATATCCGCGCTAAGTCTTGGACGACTGATGCCTTTTATCGGGAAACGCCTGATAAGGTCAAGCGGCGCTTAGCTGCGGGTGCCCAAGTGGTGGACATGGAAGCTTCAGCTATCATGGCTTGGAGTCAATTTCGCAAGAGTAAAGTCTATCAATTCTTCTACACAGCTGACTATGTGGATCATCATAAAAATGAGTGGGATGCAAGACACGAAGAAAGAAAAGCAGATGCTATGATTTTTTTCAATATTGCTTTGATGATAGCAAAGGAGATAAATAGGGGTATATGATTATAAACTATCTATATATGTGTCTGTTTGTTATATTGATTATGTTCCTTGTATATTTAAATCGGAAAGAAAAATTAGAGGAAAAGAAACAAGATGCTCAAACGGACTATAGTAAAATTTATTTACAGGA
Source organism: Streptococcus sanguinis (assembly GCF_003943735.1). GTDB lineage: Bacteria > Bacillota > Bacilli > Lactobacillales > Streptococcaceae > Streptococcus > Streptococcus sanguinis_E. The sequence continues at coordinate 312,190 of NZ_RJMV01000002.1, forward strand.
ATATTCATTGAGAATGGATAATGGTGAAACTTGGCTGTTTTTTGAGTATAAATTGACTCAATTAAATAAACGAGATTATATATTAAGTCATTATAGACAAGGGGATATATGGACTAACGAACATGGATATTCCTATATGATATCGGAACTGCTAGATAGAGAATATTATGAAATAAAATATGATTCTAGTGGAAGAGTAAGCGAAAAAGAAGGACCCTATATTATATATAAATTAACATCAATTATTGATATGAGTCATAGAGATATAAACTACGGTCCTGTTCAAAATAATTATGCCGGGAATAATTATCAAGATAATAGATATAGTGTTTATTATAATGAGATTGTTTCAGTGCTAAATGCTTACAAAACAGAATTGATTCAACATGGTATTAAAGATAGCGAAATTAACAGTATCATTACTTCTCCGCAGGATAAACAAAAATTGGAATATTTTGTAGAGAAGTATGAGCCGATCTTAAGAAGTATTGAAGTTGCGAGTGCAGCTGCTACACTTTTTGATATATTGCTGAAATTACTATAGATAGTAGGATATAGGAGTAATTATGATTAAAATCTATGACACCATGTTGGCAGGAAGTCTTGTTTCTGTATTCAGTTTGTTTCGTGCAGGAAATCTGATTTTCGGTCTTCTGGTCCTGCTCCCTGCCTACCTTTACCATTTGAGCCGGAAGTAGACTGGAGAGGCGCTTGAATGTTTAAGAATGAACCGTTCTGCTGCAGGTTGGAATTGCTGTTGTCTGGCTTATTTTTCTTGTCCAGCAAGGATTTTGCTGAATACTTTGATTAGCTTAGGTCTAATCATCTGGGTCTATCCCGCTAAGTGAAGGCGAAGCAGAACTAGAAAGGTAACTATAAGAATGGCAGTATATTTTTACGGCTGTATCACCATGGATGGCTACTTGGCAGACAGCCAGCACAGGATAGACTGGCTGCATCAGCTTGGTTCTGTAGAGGATACAGGCTATGATGACTTTTACAGGCAAATGGATATCACCATCATGGGCAAGCGGACCTTTGAGGAAATCCAAGATTTGCAAGATGTAGAAAGTTTTTATCAAGCTACGGAAAACTATGTCTTTACGCATGATAGGCACCTGCCTGTCAGCAATTACCAGCCAGTAGCTGGGGATGTGGTGGACTTTGTTCACCAGATTGACAAAGGCAAAAATGTCTTTGTGATTGGTGGTAATTCCTTGGTAGGACCGCTCTTGGATGCGGATCTTTTTGACCACCTCATTATTCAGATAGCGCCCCTTATCCTAGGAAAGGGGGTTCCCCTCTTTACCCAAGAGGAAGGGCAGCGCTTTTACCAACTGGATAGCCTCAGACAATTTGGCCCTTTTGCAGAGCTGGTTTTCAGCCGAAAAAGTCAGAAATAGAGAAGGGAGTGGACCGCATGATTAAAATTTACGACACCATGTCTCGTGATTTGCGAGAATTTGTACCTATTGAGGACGGCAAGGTTAAGATGTATGTCTGTGGGCCAACTGTATACAACTATATCCATGTCGGCAATGCCCGCTCAACAGTAGCTTTTGACACTGTTCGCCGCTATTTTGAGTATCGGGGATTTGAGGTCAATTATATTTCCAACTTTACAGATGTGGATGATAAGATTATCCATCGGGCCAAGGAAGAAGGCATCACTCCCAAAGAAGTGGCTGACAAGTATATCGCAGCTTTTCGTGAGGATGTATCAGCTTTGGGTGTAAAACCTGCGACTCGTCATCCGCGGGTGGTGGAGTTTATGGCTGACATCATCCGTTTTGTGGAAGACTTGATTGAAAAAGGTTTTGCCTATGAGTCAGAGGGCGATGTCTATTTCCGTGTGGAAAAATCCCAAAACTATGCCAAATTAGCCAATAAAACCTTGGCAGACTTGGAGTTGGGTGCTTCTGGCCGGACAGATGAGGAGACTGCTCGTAAGGAAAATCCAGTAGACTTTGCTCTCTGGAAGGCAGCTAAGCCAGGTGAGATTTCCTGGGACAGCCCTTGGGGAGCAGGCCGTCCGGGCTGGCATATTGAGTGTTCGGTCATGTCAACGGAGATTTTGGGTGATACTATTGATATCCACGGTGGTGGGGCAGACCTAGAGTTTCCTCACCATACCAATGAAATCGCCCAGTCAGAGGCCAAGACTGGTCAGACTTTTGCCAACTACTGGATGCATAATGGCTTTGTCAACATTGACGATGTTAAGATGTCCAAGTCTCTAGGTAATTTTATAACCGTTCATGATGCCCTCAAGACCATTGATGGTCAGGTGCTGCGTTTCTTCTTTGCTACCCAGCATTATCGTAAGCCTATTAATTTCACGGAAAAAGCTGTTCATGATGCAGCGACCAATCTCAAATATTTGAAGAATACCTATGAGCAGCCTTTCACGGGTCAGGCAGACTCTGCTCAGATTCAGGCCTTTCTGGACAAGTTCACAGCTGCAATGGACGAAGATTTCAATGCGGCCAATGGTATCACGGTTGTCTTCGAGTTAGCCAAGTGGATTAACTCTGGCAATTACACCGCTGAAGTCAAGGCAGCCTTGGCCAAGCTCTTAGAAGTTTTTGGTATCGTCTTTGTAGAAGAAGTTTTGGATGCGGACATTGAGCGCTTGATTGAGGAACGCCAAGCAGCGCGGGCTAATCGGGACTTTGCGACTGCAGACCGTATTCGGGATGAATTGGCCGCTCAGGGCATCAAGCTCTTGGATACTAAGGACGGAGTGAGGTGGACACGTGACTGATGTCAACCTGATTAACGGTATTGCCCTCGCCTTTGAGGGAGATGCTGTCTACTCCATGTATATCCGGCGTCACCTGATTTTTCAAGGTCTGACCAAGCCCAATCAGCTGCATAGGGAAGCGACTAAGTATGTTTCTGCCAAGGCTCAGGCCAACCTCATTTCTCTCATGCTGGAAGAAGGGATTCTGACGGAGAAGGAAGAGGATATCTACAAGCGCGGCCGCAATGCCAACAGCCATACCAAGGCTAAGAATACGGACATCGTCACCTACCGTATGTCTACCGGCTTTGAGGCAGTCATGGGCTACTTGCATATGACCGAAGCCATTGAGCGACTGGAAGAGCTGATTGACTGGTGTATTCAACGGGTGGAGGAAAGCAAATAAAAAAAGATTTTCTAGCTCCGTTTACAAACTAGATAAATTGAAGATATCTAAAACAGAGTTGCTGCGGCAGCTCTTTTCTTTAGTGTCTGTATTTGCTATAATAATAGAAACTAGTTAAGGAGAATATCGTGAAAAAATATTTGGTTATATCGGTAATAGCCTTGGTTTTGCTTCTGCTATGGGCGTATAGCAACAGAAATAACAAACAAATCGAGACTTCTTCTGGAAAGACCAGTAGTGCTAATACAACTTCGTCTAAGGCGTCTAGCAGTAGCCAGGATTCAGAGCAAGCCAGCCTTCAGGAAACTTCTTCTAGCAGCATAGAGGTGCCCAGTTCAGAAGATACAAGTGAGCCAGCAGCAGAAAGTTCTGGATCTTCCATGAATGAAGAAGAGATAAAAAATGGAGACTACTCTAGTATTGCAGGTACTTGGAAAAGTGGTACTGGAAATACATTGGTGTTTGATGCCAATGGTTTGGTGAGTGAAACTCAGCATTTGAGCGAATATGGTGCCAAAGATATGTATGGTTTTGTTAGTATTGGAGTCCAGTGCCTAGGGCTAGTTTTCTTCTTTATAATTCTCGTAAAATTCCACCTTAATTCTAATAAAGTTTTCCAAGTCTCGCAGGAGCTGCAGGAGCATGGCGCGGGTTTCAAATTCTTGGCGGGTTTTAGGGAGCGGCCGCTCGCGAAATACGGTCAAATAGTTGTCAATCTCGTCCAAGAGGTCTCGGGCGGGATTTTCTTGGCTCAGCTGCTTAGCGGTCTGGGAGAAGAGACGGGCTAAAATCAAGCTTTCACTGGCTGCTAGATGGCAGTTATTAATATTGCTGGCCATGTCTTGCAGGATGCGGTTTTGGGCCTGTCGCATTTCAAAATAGTGAATATGGTAGTTGGTCTGGTGAAAGAGGTGGTTGGAGTGGTCCAGATAGACCAGCTGCAAGGCCTGCTGCAAAATCTTGTCCAGCTCCTTAATCAGAGCTGCATCATTTCGGCCGTCTCCAGCTTTTAAGAAATATTCAAAGCGTAGCAAAATCTTTTTCAGCTGTTCCTCCACTTGCTCATGGTAGCTGTCAATTTCTTGCTGGCGCGAGGGCATATAGAGATTGGCTAGCAGAGCAAAGCCAGTTCCAATAAGAAATAGAGCTAGCTCATTTCCAAGCAGTGACCAGGAGGTGGATTTTTCTAAGAGCAGATGGGTGACCAGGACGGTACTGGGGGTAATGCCGATTTCCCAGCCAAGCCGAAAGGCCAGAGGTACATAGATCGCGATATAGATGGCCAATGCTCCGAGATGAAAACCTAGAAAGTGAAAAGCCAGGCTTCCGATAGCCAGAGCCAGCAGGGTAGATAAAAAGCGATTGCCAGCTAGCTTTGCAGTACTGCGGCGGGTATCGGTCACGCTGAGGATGGCAATAATTCCAGCTGAAGTTGAGTAGGCCAGACCTAAAAAGTCAGCCAGCCAAGCAGCTAGACAGGTAGCTAGTACAAGCTTGATGGTACGTTGGAGGAGAGACATGAGTAGGAGTTTCCTTTTTTAGACTTCTTTCTATTATAGCACGACTGGTGGGGAATCTTGGGGACTGCTGATTGCTTTTTATCAGAGCAGAATTCTGTCTCGCCCGAGTAAATCCTGCCGCCATTCTTTCGCCTTTGTGTTATACTATTCCTATGGAAAAAAACGATATTGTCTACGGTGTGCATGCGGTGACAGAGGCTCTCGCGGCTAACACTGGAAATAAACTCTACATTCAAGACGACCTGCGTGGTAAAAAGGTCGACAAAATCAAAGATTTAGCAGCGGAAAAGAAGGTTTCTATCTCATGGACGCCTAAGAAAACCTTGCAGGAAATGACTGACGGAGCTGTTCATCAGGGCTTTGTTCTGCGGGTGGCTGAGTTCGCCTATACTGACTTCGAGGTGCTGTTGAAAAAAGCAGAGCAGGAAGACAATCCGCTCCTATTGATTTTGGACGGACTGACTGATCCGCACAATCTGGGCTCTATCTTGCGGACGGCTGATGCGACCAATGTGGCTGGAGTCATCATTCCCAAGCACAGGGCCGTCGGTGTGACACCAGTCGTAGCCAAGACCTCAACGGGCGCTATTGAGCATATTCCCATTGCCCGTGTGACCAATCTCAGCCAGACTCTGGACAAGCTCAAGGAAGCTAGTTTCTGGATTTTCGGGACGGATATGCAGGGGACGCCTTCTCATAAGTGGAATACAGCAGGCAAGCTGGCCCTCATCATCGGCAACGAAGGCAAGGGGATTTCAACCAATATCAAAAAGCAGGTGGACGAGATGATTTCCATTCCCATGAATGGGCATGTCCAGAGCCTCAATGCCAGTGTCGCAGCAGCTATTCTCATGTATGAAGTCTTTCGCAATCGCCTATGAAAAGAAAAATCTTACTGGTGGACGGCTACAATATGACGGCCTTTTGGCGGGAAACTCGTCCTTACTTTAACCGCGGAGAACTAGATGCCGCACGGACGATTCTGCTCCAGAAGCTCAGCAATTATGCCAGCTTTGAAGGACTGGAAGTTATCTGCGTCTTCGATGCCCAGTATATGCCGGGAGTTCGGCAGACCTACGAGGAGTTTAATGTGACGGTCGTTTTCACTGAAGAGGAGGAAACGGCAGATGACTATATTGAGCGCTTGGCAGCTGAGCTCAATACACCCAAAAATCAGGTGTCGGTTGCGACTAGCGATCTCAATGAGCAGTGGACTGTCTTCGCCCAAGGAGCTTTGAGAGTATCCGCTAGAGAGCTAGAGAAGCGAGTGGCTGTTACCAAATCAGACCTCAATAAGCTGAGCGGGAAAATCAATCTGCAAAGACCACCCTTGCGACCGATGGACAGCCAATCTTTGCGCGATTTACAAAAAATGATGGAGAAAAAAGATGACCTTTAAAATTTTAACCGATTCAACAGCAGACTTGCCAGAAAACTGGACCCAGGAAAATGACGTGCAGGTCCTAGGCCTGACCATTCAGCTAGATGGACAAACCTATGAGACAGTTGGTGCAGGCAAGCTGACCAGCCAAGAACTTCTGGACAAGATGGAGTCCGGAAGCAAGCCAACTACCAGCCAGATCAATGTCGGCCAGTTTGAAGATGTCTTTCGCAGCTATGCCAAGGAAGGGATACCAGTTCTCTATGTAGCCTTTGCTTCAGCCCTATCGGGTACTTATCAGAGCGCAGTCATGGCACGGGAGATAGTCTTGGAAGATTTTCCAGATGCACTGATTCGTATCATTGATACCAAGGCGGCTTCCATGGGGGAAGGACTTTTAGTCATGAAGGCAGCAGAAGCTAGAGCTGCAGGCCAGACCTTGGAGCAGACAGCGGACTTGATTGAGAGCTTGGTGCCTAAGGTCAAGACTTATTTTCTGGTTGATGACCTCAATCACCTCATGCGGGGCGGTCGGATTTCCAAAACTGCTGCGCTTATGGGGAGCTTGGTCAATATCAAGCCGATTATCGCTGTCAAGGGAGATGGAACTCTGGACTCGGTCGCTAAGGTTCGCGGTAAGAAGAAGGCGCAGGCCGAAGTAGTCCGCATGACTCTGGAAGGAGTTGCTGATCCGCGAGTGGTCATCGCCTATGCAGGTGCCGAAGAGATTGCTGAGAGTTTAAAAGCCCAGCTGCTGGAAAGCGACCAAGTAGAGGAAGTTCTCCTCATGCCTCTGGGACCTGTCATTTCTACCCATACTGGTCCTGGAACTTTGGGACTCTTTAGTATTGCCCAAGACATTCAAGATTAAGAAAACATGAAATCGCTATTTCATAAATAATTGCTTCAAATCTATTGCTTTTGCCTACTATTTTTGATATGATAGTAGGCGGTATTGTTTACCCCATTTGTAAGGCCCCGGAACCTTTCAAATAACTCGCGGACCGGAACATCCGCCCTGTAAACAAAAACGATATTTATATAGGAGAAATCATGAACAAAACAACATACATGGCTAAGCCAGGTGAAGTTGAACGCAAATGGTACGTAGTTGACGCTACTGATGTACCTCTTGGACGCCTTTCTGCTGTTGTAGCAAGCGTACTTCGTGGAAAAAACAAACCAACCTTCACACCACACACTGATACAGGTGACTTCGTAATCGTTATCAACGCTGAAAAAGTAAAATTGACTGGTAAAAAAGCGACTGATAAGATCTACTACACTCACTCAATGTACCCAGGTGGATTGAAACAAATCTCAGCAGGTGAGCTTCGCTCTAAGAACGCTGTTCGTTTGATCGAAAAATCAGTTAAAGGTATGCTTCCGCACAATACTCTTGGCCGCGCTCAAGGTATGAAGCTGAAAGTATTTGTAGGCGCTGAGCACACTCACGCTGCACAACAACCAGAAGTTCTTGATATTTCAGGACTTATCTAAGGAAAGGAACAAATAAGCTATGTCACAAGCACAATATGCAGGTACTGGACGTCGTAAAAACGCTGTTGCACGCGTTCGCCTTGTTCCAGGAACTGGTAAAATCACTGTAAACAAAAAAGATGTTGAAGAGTACATCCCACACGCTGACCTTCGCTTGGTTATCAACCAACCATTCGTAGTTACTTCAACTGTTGGTCAATACGACGTTTTCGTAAACGTTGATGGTGGTGGCTACGCTGGTCAATCAGGCGCTATCCGTCACGGTATCGCTCGTGCCCTTCTTCAAGTAGACCCTGACTTCCGCGATTCATTGAAACGCGCAGGCCTTCTTACTCGTGATGCCCGCATGGTAGAACGTAAGAAACCAGGTCTTAAGAAAGCTCGTAAAGCATCACAATTCTCAAAACGTTAATCAATACGATTATATCAACGTTTACAGACATTCAAGAATTATTTCTTGGATGTCTTTTTTGTTTCAAAAAATCAAAGTTCACCCCAAAATTCACCCCATATTCACCCCATCAATTTTTTAAACTACGAAAAGCAATATCACCTACAGTCTGATTGACTTTATCTTTGATATTAACGTAAGTTTTTGTAATCTCTTTATCACTATGAGTAAGAGCTTCTGAGAAGGCTTCAAGAGAAACACCTGCTTGTTTAGCAAGAGTAGCACCAGTATGTCTTAGTTTGTGTGGTGATGCTGGTGCTAATTCGGGATGTCTTCGTCTGACTGATTTCATCTTGATAAAACTTAAAATTTTTCTAATTATAACGAAGCATAGTCAAAAAGCTATGACCTCTATATTCACAAAAAAATCCAGACCAATACTAGTCCAGATTTCTTGTCTATTAAACATTCTTTTCAAAGAATGGAAGAACGGCTGTAACGGCTTTGTCAACGCAATTATTTAACTGTGAGAATCCGACGCACATAAATTTTAAATGGTGTCTCAGTCACATTTAAATTTATGAGACGCTTAGACGTTAGGCTTTCAATTTGTCAAATTTTGCTTTGACATTTGCCTTGAATTCTTCAAGTTTAGCCTTGCGTTCGGCTTTACGTTCAGCCTTCATTTGTGCACGTGCCTGGTTGTAGAGGTCTTCTTGGACTTGCAGAGCTGCTTCGATTTCGGCTACGACGGTTGCTACATCCCAACGCACGATTTGGGTGTCGTACTTGGTGAAGTAAGCATCGATGACTGCTTCGTTGTTTTCTTGCACCAAGGCGACAACGGCTGTTTCGCCGTCGATCAATTTTTGAGACACAACGTCAATCAAGCCAGCTTCTGCCGTATCAACGGTATCACCAGCAGCCAAACCATAGAGGCTGCCAATACCATAACCAAACAAGACGCCGATAGGACCACCCAAAAGCCCGATAACTGCACCGAGCAAGCCACCTTCTAGGGTTGCATCCGTCGTTGAATCTTCAAAGTCATAGCGTTCTTTTTCAACGATGTGACCGTTTTCATTTTTGACCAAGGCGATTTGAGCAACCTTGGTCGTCTGAGTTTGGCGGAAAGCCTTCAAATCCGCAAAGGACTGATAAGCTTCGCTTTCAGTGTTAAAGACTGAAACTACTAGGTTTTCCATAGTTAGTACCTCTTTTCTAAATATATACGTTCATTATAATACAGTTTCAATCACTTTTCAATCATTTTAGTGCGACATTTTAATTGATATGTCGCGTTTATCAGCGTCAAAGAACAGTTTCAGGCAGCGGTATATCTTTGCCATATCCCAGCCCAGACACTCTGGCGACTCTGAGTGATTATCAAGAAAGGCGTCCAGCAACATCTTAAAGCCTCCCGTGCAAAAAGTAAATAAATAGTGTTTTTCCTGTATGCCTGTCACACGGCTAAAAGACCGCTTGACCAAATCTTCCAGAAAATTATAGCAGATATTATGTACCAGCTCTGTGTAGCGAGTCTGATGAGCGTGCCGAATCACATCGACACTTTTATAGAATCTGCCAACTGTTTCCTTATGGTCGAATCCTTGAAAGAAGTCGCTTTATTCGTCGGTCAAGACAATTAATTTGGCTGGTGCAACTGATTCGCCAAGCTATGAACAAGCAATTATTACCTTTTGAAAGCAAAAATGGCAATTATGAAGGTGAAGCTACTCAGGTCTTAGTTCTTCTATCCAATTACTATGCAGACAAAAAACTATTTGATGAAAATACAGATGAATATGGAAATATCTTGATTTTAAAGGATTCATCCATCATTTCTAAATTATCGGCTATCCCAGATTTATTAAAAAGGGGATCTAGTAGGTAACAATAATATCGAATATATCAAAGTACGCAATATTAGGATTTCTTCAGAGGTTGAGTTAGAGTCAGATGTTGATGGGGATAAGTCGGATAATCTGCCAATAGATATAAAAATACTAGAAAACAGGCTTGAAAAAGGCTCGTAAAGCTAGCCAGTTCTCTAAACGTTAATTCGTTGCTGGACAGCAGAATACAAACGAAAACACTTTGCATCTTGCAAGGTGTTTTTTTCTATGAGAACTGGCGGTGCGCAATTAGGATAGCTCTAGCGACTTTAGTCGCATAGAGATATGCTATGCACAGTTGCCTCAAGAAAACAATGCTTCTTGGTCCACCCTGTTAGACAAGCTTCAAAACCAAGGAATCCAACAGATTTCTCTTGTAGTTACAGATGGCTTTAAGGGGCTTGAGCAGATTATCAGTCAGGCTCACCCATTAGCTAAACAACAATGTTGCTTAATTCATATTAGTCGAAATCTAGCTAGTAAAGTGAAACGAGCAGATAGAGCGGTTATTCTGGGGCAATTTATAATGATTTATCGTGCTGAAAATTTAGAAATGGCAGGACAAGCTTTAGAGGACTTTCTCGCCGAATGGAAACCAAAGTATAGGAAAGTCATGGAAAGTCTGGAGAAGACGGATAATCTTTTAACTTTTTATCAGTTTCCCTACCAGATTTGGCACAGCATGTATTCGACAAACCTCATTGAGTCTCTTAACAAAGAAATCAAACATCAAACGAAAAAGAAGGTTCTTTTTCCTAATGAGGAGGCTCTGGAACGTTACTTAGTTACGTTGTTTGAAGATTATAATTTCAAGCAAAGTCAACGAATCCATAAAGGGTTTGGTCAATGTTCTGATACACTTGAAAGCTTATTTAATTAACACTCCGTAACTCTACTTAAGTGTTTACACATAATTATTGACAGTATCAAAAAATAAAGTATATTGTTTTCATCATAATATAATTAAATATCAGTATAGAGAATTTTATCTATATATCAGATATCAGCAATTGCTTTTGCTGTCATTTTTCGCTACAATAGTTACAAGGAGGAAATAAACATGTTAAAAGAAGTATTAAACGTCGCAAAAGTTGCGAAAAAATCATCTCTCTTCTTAGGAGGGGTAGCATTTGGGACGCTTGGCTTGAAAGTCTTAGCAAGTAAAGAAGCTAAGAAAGGCTATTCTAAGGCCTTGGCTAAAGCTTACAAATTGAAAGATGGACTGGATGCATCTGTTTCTGTTGTAAAACAACACGGTGATGATGTTTTACAAGACGCTAAATATTTATACGAACAGGAAAAGAAAGAAGAACAATTAGATAGCCTGACAGGTGAATAATATGTCTTTTAAAGTGCTACACAGAGGATATCAACATATCCGATTATCGTCCTCGTTTTCACTGACCTTGGATATTCAAGATTATCTTCGTTCCTTGGCTAAAGATGAAAAAGGGATCGACTCTATTCAGTTTTATATGGATCAGCAGCACTTTACTCTACGTATGAAAGAAGGCTTCTCTGTATTAGAAAATGCAGAGGCCTTTTTAAAAAAAATTGACAAGGGGAAAGTTTCGGACTTGATGACTCTTCCCATTCGTAGAGAAGAGAGTGCTTATTCAATTGTATCGGGTGCAGCGATTAAGCGTTTGCTGTTTCGAAGTTTTGTACCCTACCCTATTCGTTATATTTGGACTTGTTATCAGGCTTTGGGTTATGTCAAAGAAGCCTATCAAACTTTAGCGCGCAAGGAACTAACCATGGAGGTCTTGGACTGTTCGGCCATTTTGTTGTCCTTGTTTATGAACCAATCCAAGACAGCTAGCAACATCATGTTTATGCTTGATTTGGGTAATCATCTGGATCAGTGGTCTTTAAAAAAAACAGCAACAGATTTGGAACAAAGCCTTCTTGCTAAAGAAAGTGATGTTTTCTTAGTGCGGGGAGACATGGTCATCAGCATCAAGAGTTCTGATGTTCAAGTAGGTGATGTATTAGTTGTCTCCCAAGGGAATGAAATCTTGTTTGACGGCCAAGTGGTTTCAGGATTAGGCATGGTCAATGAGAGTTCCTTGACTGGAGAGAGCTTCCCTGTTGAAAAGAAAGAGGGAGATTCTGTATGTGCGAATACTGTTTTGGAAACAGGAGAGTTAAGAATTCGTGTGACTGATAATCAGATAAACAGTCGTATTTTGCAACTCATCAATCTGATGAAAAAATCTGAAGAGAGTAAGAAGACAAAACAACGTCATTTTATTAGGATGGCAGACAAGGTTGTAAAATATAACTTCTTAGGTGCTGGTTTGACTTATCTGTTAACAGGTTCGTTTTCAAAAGCCATTTCCTTTTTATTGGTGGATTTTTCATGTGCTCTAAAAATATCCACACCTGTAGCCTACCTTACGGCCATAAAGGAAGGTCTAAATCGAGAAATGGTTATTAAAGATGGTGATGTATTAGAAAAATATCTGGAAGTGGATACTTTCTTGTTTGATAAAACGGGTACCATCACGACGAGTTATCCTTTGGTTGAAAAGGTTCTTCCTTTCGGAGATTATACTGAGAAAGATATTTTAAGAATAAGTGCATGTTTGGAGGAACATATCTATCATCCTATTGCCAATGCAATTGTTAAACAAGCTGAAATTGAAGGCATTGAACACGAAGAAATGCATGGCAAGCTTCAGTATGTTGCAAGCAAAGGGATTAAATCGCAAATTGATGGTCAATCGGTTGTCATTGGAAATTATGTACTAATGCAAGACGAACAGGTAAGAATTAGTTCTGAGCAGCTGGCCTTGATTGAGCAATATAAGACTCATTACAATTTATTGTTTTTGGCTTATAAGAAAGAATTAATTGGGATGTTTTGTATCCACACTCCCTTGAGAAGCGAGGCGAAAGTTGCATTGAAAAAGCTAAAGCGCCAAGGGAAAAAACTGATTCTGGCAACTGGTGATACGTTGGCTAGAACAGAAGAGTTGGTTAAAGATCTGCCATTTGACAACGTTTATACTGATTTAAAACCAGATGGTAAGTTTCAGTTGGTTCAGGAATTACAGAAAGCTGGCCGAACTATTTTGATGGTTGGAGACGGGTTAAACGACTCTGCTGCCTTGACGCTTGCAGATATTGGGGTTGTGATGAATGAAAGTGCTGATATTTCTAAGCAGATGAGTGATATTTTATTATTAGATAATCGTTTAGATTTCTTCGAGGAATTGAATTCTTTATCTGAATCGTTGCAGAAATTAATTCAAAGAAATATTCAAGAAACAGTTGTAATAAATGGAAGTTTAATTGGATTTGGGTTGTTAAATTGGTTAAGCCCATCTAATCTTTCGATATTGCACAATCTGACTACTTTAAGAATCGTCCTTCGTAGTCTTTCTATTAAAACTAGGTAAGAGACCGAGAAGCTGAGGTTATAAAAACTAAAAGGAGTTGTCTCATTTGAGAATAACGGCTCTTTGTCAACTGTAGTGGGTTGATGGAAAATTATACCCTGGAGAGGACCAAATTGGTTCTCTCCTTTTAAATATTGAAAAAACCATTGGCAGTGGACATACTTTAAGACTATATATTTCTGAAACTAGTTTCACAATACAAATATTGACATGCAATTATTAATTGGTGGATTTGAAGTTGACATCTACAAAGGTTAATGTTAGAATACATTCAAAAATATATTTGAATGAGGTGTTTTATGATTCAAAATATTGTTACTTCAATAATCCTGTATTCTGGGACAGCCGTAGACTTACTTATTATCCTAATGTTATTTTTTGCCAAAAGAAAAAGCAGAAAGGACATCATTAACATCTATTTAGGACAATTTCTAGGCTCTGTTAGTCTAATATTCCTAAGTTTGCTTTTTGCATTTGTCTTAAATTATATTCCTAGTAAAGAGATTTTAGGTTTACTCGGTTTGATTCCAATTTTCCTAGGCCTCAAAGTTTTGCTTTTAGGAGATTCTGATGGAGAAGCTATTGCAAAAGATGGTTTGCGAAAAGACAATAAAAACCTGATTTTTCTAGTCGCTATGATTACTTTTGCAAGTTGTGGCGCTGATAATATTGGTGTCTTTGTCCCATATTTTACCACCTTAAATTTAGCGAATTTGATAGTGACTTTACTTACTTTTCTAGTCATGATTTATCTCTTGGTTTTTTCTGCCCAAAAATTAGCACAAGTCCCTTCTGTTGGAGAAACTTTGGAAAAATATAGTAGATGGTTTATTGCCGTTGTCTATTTAGGATTGGGGATGTATATCCTGATTGAAAACAACAGCTTTGACATGCTATGGGCTGTGTTAGGCTAGGAGAAAAAATTATGAAAAAAGATAGTATCTGTCAAGTGGATGTTATAAATCAACAAAATGTTACAACCGCAACGAACTACCTTGAAAAGGAAAAAGTCCAAAAATCACTTCGCATTTTATCAAAATTTACCGATAATAAACAGATAAATATCATCTTTTATCTCCTTGCCGTCGAAGAACTCTGTGTCTGCGATATAGCCTGTTTATTAAATCTCAGTATGGCATCTGCCTCCCACCATCTTCGTAAACTAGCCAATCAAAACATCTTGGACACTAGAAGAGAGGGGAAAATTATATATTATTTTATAAAGGATGAGGAAATCAGAGATTTTTTTAATCAACTAGGATAACAACTATTTTTACTACTTTTCCATGATTATAGGGAGATTATAATCGTTGTTGTTTCAACGGTAGCAAACTGGTTTTTACATAAAGTAATTGATAAACCCAATATAGATCAGAAAGAATTACTTGAAGCTACCGCACAATATAGAAAGTTATTGATACCTGACCTAATAATTAAAGGAGTGGGATTGATTCTATCCTTAATTGTCTATCCTCCGATTATGATGTATAGTGTTTTAATTGCGGCATTTTATATCATAACTTTAAAAACACTATCTGAAAAAAGAGTGAATAACTAAAAAAATGGTGATCAAAGTTAGGTGTATTATTTTAATGCTTACAGACCTAAACTATTCCCCTATTTATAATCTATTGATTCATATTTTATGAAATTAATCAGTAGATATCGTTCTGAAAAGCCTTGATAATACGCTGTTTTTAGTCCAACTGAAACCCATACTTTCCAAACCAGGCTTGAAAAAAGCTCGTAAAGCATCACAATTTAGTAAACGTTAAAACTTATTTAAACTTATTGAAAGCATTTCGTATCAAAAATACGGGATGCTTTTTCTGTTCACCCCAAATTTTTGTAACTAGGTGATACTTGAAATTAATACAAATTTGGTTGTTTTTGATAAATCTAAGCAACACTACATGATGAAGTGAAAGGGGATGAATCTTTGATAGTATTCACTTATTGTGAAATATGATATATTTATTAATTAGATGGATGAATACTTCTAGAGTTAAATATAGTATAATAGGGACATACTTTTTGGTTTATTTTTGTTTGTAGTCGGATTATGAAAGAATATCCAATATTATGCGATAAGATAGAATGTTACAAAAAAGAAAGGGGATGCAATCCGATGAAGAAAGACAGATTAATTGTATTGACAGATGCTGTTCTAGCAATTATTATGACCATCTTGGTTTTAGAGTTAGAAAAACCAACAACACCAAGTCTTGAAGCTTTTTGGGATTTACGGCAAAATTTCTTTGCTTGTTTTCTTTCCTTTTTCTGGTTGGGATCGTTATGGATGGCACTAAACACATTATGGGAAAAGGTTGAGAAAATTTCCTCAGAAATTATTTGGTGGAATTTGTTTCTACTCTTGGAGCGGCAGGAGTTCTCTTTGGAGAATTTCATGCCATCCAAGATACCAGTCTGAATGATGTGGTGGACCGGATCTATATAAATGTCAAGGATTTACCGTTTCAGTCCTTGGGAGCTTTAGCTAATATCCTGTCTGATATTAAGAAGGGACTGATTCAAGACAGTCATATCTGGTCTTTCTTCCAGTCATTTTTCAAACAATATCAGTTGATAATCAGCTTAAATCAGATCTATCAGTTTGTCTATCTTTCTCTGATGGAGATCATGTCCTATCTTCACTTTGATTATTGGAAAAAAACGGCTCGGTCAGGAGCTAGTATGAATAAGGAGAACAAATGAAACGTTTAAAAATGTTATGGCATATTATGCAGGTTACGGGTTTTACTCGGTTTGCTCTGAGTTTTGTGACCTTTGTTTTTGGGTCAGGAGGCGTGCTTTTCCTAGTTGAACCTGCTATCACAAATTACGGAGACGGTCTTTGGTATGCTTTTGTGACTTCGACGACTGTCGGCTACGGGGATCTCCTAGCTGTGACCTTGATTGGAAGGATTACCAGTGTCTTCTTGACGATTTATGGGCTCATATTTTTTGGCTGTTTATCAGCTGTTATTTTTAATTATTATACCAATTTAAATAAGGAAAGAGGAGAGGACAAATGACTGCCAATTATTCAACACGGGAATACCGTGAGAAATTATACGATGACCTTCATGTTCGATTGAGAGATACAGCGATTTTGATGTGTGCAATTTTTATTGCCTCTATCGGACTAAATATGAATTCAACAGCTGTCATTATAGGAGCCATGTTGATTTCACCTCTCATGACACCGATTGTTGGACTGGGATTCGGTTTAGCTATTTTTGATACGCGTTTAATCAAGCAATCTCTAGAGGTTTTATTGACTCAAGTGTTGGTCAGTTTGCTTGTCTCGACTCTGTATTTCTGGATTTCTCCCTTGTCTTATGCAAGTAGCGAGTTGATTGCACGAACCTCTCCAACCATTTGGGATGTCCTCATTGCTATTGCTGGTGGGATTGCTGGTGTGATCGGTTCAAGGAAAAAAGAAGCAAACAATATCGTGCCAGGAGTAGCCATTGCTACAGCTCTGATGCCGCCTATCTGTACTGCTGGCTATGGTTTAGCTAATGGGAATGTACGATTTTTATTGGGGGCTCTCTATCTTTTCTTGATCAACTGTGTCTTTATCATGCTAGCCAACATTGTTGGAACAAGAATTTTGATGAGAAAATCTCCTTTAACTTCATT
Source organism: Streptococcus sanguinis (assembly GCF_003943735.1). GTDB lineage: Bacteria > Bacillota > Bacilli > Lactobacillales > Streptococcaceae > Streptococcus > Streptococcus sanguinis_E. The sequence goes on from NZ_RJMV01000002.1 coordinate 329,075, forward strand.
TAAAGAGCTGAGCATTAAAATGAGAATTGGCTTGATATCTTTGATTGTATTGTTGATTCTTCCAGCTAGCTATTCGGCAGTTACTCTGACAATAGAACAAGCGCGCAAAGAAGGGATCAAACAGTTTGTAGGAAAAGAGTTCGCCAATTATACGGTTATTAATCAAGTCTACAAGTCAAGTAACAATGAATTGGTCTTGACGGTTGTTGGAGATCCGATTTCAGAAGAAGAATTAGAAACACTCCACCAAAAACAAGCCTCTTACGGTATTCAATCTGTTCAATTGAAAGTGAATCAAGTTCAGAACTCGCCAACATTAGATAGTGAAGCGACCAAGGAATTTTATGAAAACATTGACAAGTATATTGATCAAAAACTCTCTGAAAAAGATTCACAAAACGATCTCGTAAAAGAAAATGAAGCAGACAAGGATTGAGGACAATGAACTGAATCGGTTTTTACGCCGTGTTTTTCTTGTATCTTCCTCTTTCTTACTTATAGCAGGTTGTTTTTGCTTGAATAAGAAATAAATTAGAAGTTCTATCATCTAAGAAAAATGATGAACAAAAAATCATTTAACTAATGGTGTGAACGTTTAGTGTTTATCAGCTCCATTCTCTGTAATTTTGGGGGTAAAATCCACACCATTCGGATAAAATTAGTTGAATTTGATTGGAAAAAAGCTTTTATAAAAGCGGAGAAAAGTCTTGATATTACGCTGTTTTTAGTCCAACTGAAATTCATACTTTCCAAACCAGGTCTTAAGAAAGCTCGTAAAGCGTCACAATTCTCAAAACGTTAATCAATACGATACTATCAACATTTACAGACATTCAAGAATTTCTCTTGGATGTCTTTTTTGATGTAAAAAACAATTTAACCTAAAAATACACCAAGATTCAAAATCTTGGTGTATTATCTTTTTTTAGATAATTGTTCTCTAAAAAGTTTTGTCATTTGTTTTTGTCCGGCAGGAGTACCTAGTGCTTCTTTGCTTATTTCTCCTTTAAATATTTGTTCCATTAAAAATAGGTAAGCCTCGCCTAAAGCAGTTGTAATTAATCCAGCAGTGGTTCCAGAAATCGTTCCGCCAACTGCTGTTCCTACTCCGGGAATAAATTTGAGTATATTAGAGACAATTGTTTTTCCGAGGAATGTTGCTCCCCCAGACCCTAAGGTTGAGGATACAAAGGCGGTTAGAAAAGTTTTATTTATATCAAGGCCAAATATTACAGTGATGCCAGTAATCATGCTTATCTGGGTTGGAACAAGCATGAATGCATCTGCGAATGGAACTGGAGCGAAACCTTCACCAAAACTTGCTGCTACTGCAGTCGCAATGACTGCCCTAGCATGTTTTTTTTTAGATTCCAGAGATACTTTTTGGATATTTTGGAGAGTATCTTGTAGTTCAGTTGGCAATACCTCAGACATTACATCAATCAAAGTATCTAATCCAAAAGCTTTAGCGACATATTCCTCATCAAAATCCATATCTTGAGCTAAAATTGGCACAACTTTACAAACATCTAAGTTTTCCTGCTCAACATGAGCTTTCATTTCTAGTGCTTTCTTCTTAGGTACAGATTGAGTAAGGACAACAATGATAGGTACCTTAGACGTTTTATTCTTCTCAGAAAACTCTCTAAGCCATTCCACTTCCGAACTATCGAAAGTACGGTTTGAACCGACATTAATACAATACCAAATGCAGTGGATCACCTCATTGATATCATTAGAAGAGTAACCGTTGTTAATTAGGTTAATCACTTCATCTTTGACACTCTCCTGTTGGGTATATGATAATTCAAAGCCGGGTGTATCATAGATAGCCAAAGGATATCCATTTTTTTCAATTTTGCGAATTTCCTGAGTTACTGGTCTACCCAATCCAGTATCGGCAAAATTACCTCTAAACAAACTGTTGATTAGTGTGCTTTTACCGACACCTGATTTCCCAATTACGATGATGTTTAATCTTTTTAAATTGTGAATTCTATCATTAATCGCATTGAGACATTGTTGCGCAATATTGTCAGTATTAATTTGCATGTTCTTCTACCTTTTTATATTCAGATTTTTTAACCAATTTGTCCTTGCAATCAAAAGTTACTTTTCGATGATTAGTTATTTTTACTTGCTTTTTATACAAATAATTTGTAGTTTTTTTCAAAACTTTAGGCAGAATCACTGTAGAAGCTAGAATTAAAACTCCACTTCCTAAGATATATTTTACTTTAGAAGAATTTCTTTTTTTGTTACCTTTTGTCTTTGACATAATATTTCTCACTAATATGATTTTTAAAATAATTATATCATATAAGAAATTAAAAGAGTCAATTTAATGATTTTGGTTATCTCTTTGTTTTAAAGATTTTAGAACAACTTCTCCGATAGAAATTGAAGTAATGTTAGCAGAGTTCTATTAGGTGTAATGAAGAGGATGTAAAGATCTTGAAGATAGAGAAGTAGTTATGTGGTTTTCAGCCTGTCTGGCTCTCCAAGGTACAAGAAAAATAAACCACCTGCCTTGCGTGTGTGGTCCCTAGATGGGTGGCTATGATTTGTAAAATAAGTCTAAGTAAATTGCTTGATAAGATTTAGTAATTTATAGATTTTAAAAAATTTATATAGTAAACTAGATGTGTAGCATTGGGTTTTGAGTGACTGAAAAATTAGTATGGATCGTACCAGTTGTTTTAGAGAATTAATGTGGTATCAAAAAAATTAAGGAGACGTTATGGAGAAACGAACGAAAATCATAATTGCAACAATTGCAACAATAGTTGCGCTCGTAAGTCTGGGAGGATGTGCCATGACTCAAAAAGAAAGTAATAAACAAGATAAGAAAATTACTTCTTCAAAAAAGGCTATCAAAGATGATAAAGAAGCTATCAAGCAAAAACAGCTCGCTTATCTCAAAGAACATGAGCAAGAAATTATAGATTTGGTAAAAGCTCAAAGTCCAAAAGTCGAATCAGTTCAGATTGATTGGGAAGAGACGCAATGGAGTGATGGTGGGCTTACAAATCCCGAGTATTATATTAATGTTTTTGGGCGAATCAATAATATTGAAGAATCGGGTTGGGGAGTGGATATACCGATTAATGATGATGAAAGTGTAAATCTTGAAGAAATGATTATAGGTAATTACATAAGTATCGGAGGTGAACCGATTGACTAATTAGAATTTGAAAAGTTTTAATAATATATGCTTCGTTAGAGGAATCATTCTATAGGCATAAAACTAATAGACATTCAAGAGCTATTTCTTGGATGTCTTTTTTCCATTATTCAACTTCCCATAAAATTCTTCTATTACTTTCATAGAAATTATATATTAGCCAGATAGGGGCAATCATAGTAAAATAGCTATCAAAATAGACTAAAGGAGTTTGGAATGAAGTTAGTTTCTTTATGGTCAAAGGTTTCTCTGGGCTTGCAACTCTTGATTGCTTTGATTTTGGGTGTTCTTGTTGCTCTTATCTGGCCGCAGTTTTCGGCTTTTTACCAATTTCTGGGTCAAGCTTTTATCAGTTTGATTAATATGGTGATTATTCCACTGGTCTTTCCAGTTGTGGTCGTAGCTGTGGCTGGTGTGATCGGCAAGAAATCTTTCGGGAAGCTTTTGTCAAAGAGTCTGCTCTATTTCTTTGGGGTCACGACGGCGATTACTTTTATTTTTGTCTTTGCATCTTATTATCTGGGCTTTGGTCAGGGAGTCAATATCGGTCAGGCGGGATCCAGCATTGACGGGATTGCCAAAAGTATTCAGTTGGATGAGTTTTTGCTTAGCTTCATTCCCTCTAATATCGTCAAGTCGCTTTCAGAAGGGGCTTTGCTTCCTATCATCGTCTTTGCGATATTTTTGGGTTATGGTCTTGGGAGTCTTAAGGAAGACAAGTCACAGAAGTTTATTGATTTATTACAAATTTGGATTGAGGCTATTTATAAAATTGTCGGTGTGATTGTGAAGCTGTCTCCGATTGGTATTTTTGGTTTTATTGCTAAGGATGTGGCTACGACAGGAGTTGACAAGTTGGCCGGTTTGGGGCAATTTGTAGCAGGGACTTATCTGGCTTATGGGGTTCTAGCTTTAGTGATTTTTCCTTTGATTGCTCTTACTTTCAGAATTCCTTATCTAACAAGCTTGCAACGGATTTGGAGTCTTTTGACTTTGGCTTTTGTCTCTGGCAGTTCCAGTGTTGTCCTGCCGCCGCTGTTGAAAGATTTAAAGAAGCAGGGCTATGATGAGCATGTCATAGATTTGGTTGTGCCTTTGGGTTACACTTTTAATCTTGAGGGGGCTGCTGTGTATTTCTCTGTAGCAACTATTTTTATTGCGCATGCTTATGGGATTGCTTTTTCTGTATCAGGGCTTTTCTTTACTGTTTTGCTTTTGACTTTGATTGGTAAAACAGCTGCAACGGTGCCTTCAGGAGCGATTGTTGTCTTGCTGGCAGCTGCGCCTCAGCTAGGCTTGCCGGTAGAAGGCGTTGCCCTGATTTTTGCGGTTGATTTCTTTGTCAATGCTGGTCGCACTGCCCTCAATGTTCTAGGTCAGGTCTTGGCCGTCAGTGTTATTGAAAAGACGGAAGGCAATGTAGTAGAAGAATCAAAAAGCAGCAAGCTGGCTGTTCGGTATTCCTAAAGGAGAGAAGACTTATGAGTCAAGCAAAAGTATACGTTATTCATGAAAATTTGGAGTGGACGCAGCACTTGGTCAAGTGGCTGGAGGAAAAAGATGTGCCTTATGAACTGTGGGATTTGTCAAGTGGGATTCTAGATTTGCAGAGTCCGCCCCCAACAGGAATTTTCTACAATCGGATGTCTGCTTCTTCTCATACGCGTGGACACCGCTATGCACCTGAATTTACAGAGCAAGTTCTAACTTGGCTGGAAGCTCACGGTCGTAAAGTCATCAACGGCAGCGGGGCTATTAATTTAGAAATAAGTAAGATTAAACAATATTTGAAGCTTTCTGAAGTTGGAATTGCTTATCCAGAGACAGTAGCCGTTTTGGGACAGGAGAATATTCTTGAGGCGGCTAGAAAGCTTAATATTTATCCCCTGATTACCAAGCATAATCGGGCTGGGAAAGGTTTGGGAGTACAGCTCTTCAATAGTGAGGAAGAGTTGGAAGCCTATGTAGACGGTCCTGCTTTTGAGCCTTCTGTGGATGGGATTACCCTGCTTCAGGCCTATATCAAGCCTGCGGATGGTCGGATTCGTCGTTCGGAGTTTATCAACCAGAAGTTTCTTTATACAGTGTCCATCGATTCATCAGAGGGCTTTCAGCTTTGCCCGGCAGATGGGTGTCAGATTGGACAAAGGCCTGCTCAGCTAGAGACCTCGGATAAGTTTCAAATCACGGAGCCGCTGCCTGCTAGTCAAAGGCAGGCTTACGAGACATTTCTAGCTCAGGCTGGTATTGATGTGGCGGCTATTGAGTGGGTAGAGTCGGAGGCAGGTCAGATCTATGTCTATGATGTGAACACCAATACCAACTATAATCCGACAGCAGAAGAAAAAGCAGGAATTTTTGCTCATCAGCATCTGGCAGAATATCTAAAGAACGAGCTGGCAGCATCCTATCCAGAACAAATTTAAAACAAACAAAAGCTTTCTGTTTAGGAGGCTTTTATTAAAGATTGATTTTTCTTTGTAAGGATAATAAATGTATCTATAGCTCACCTCGGGGATAGCGAGTGAATTGGCCTTTCCTACCTATTCACTTCATGCCTATTTGGAAAAATAGCAGTACTTATTACTGAAATCACACCTTGCATCAATTGGGAGGTGTGATTTTTAAGTGTTTGTCTTAAAACAAGAACCCTGTGCTATTTGCAATATCCGAACCTTCTGTCTTTATTTTCTGAAATAGTATACAAAATCCTCGAATTTATGCTACAATGAGACAAACTAAAAATGATTGGAGCCAAGCATGAAAGCAATTATTACCGTTGTCGGAAAAGATAAAACAGGGATTGTAGCCGGAGTTTCCACTAAGATAGCGGAGCTGGGGCTGAATATTGACGATATTTCCCAAACCGTTTTGGAGGAATATTTTACCATGATGGCCTTGGTGTCAAGCGATGAAAAGCAAGATTTTACGGCCCTTCGCAATGAGTTTGAAGCTTTCGGCCAAGAGCTCAACGTCAAAATCAACATTCAAAGCGCAGCCATTTTTGATGCCATGTACAATATCTAAGGAGTGAAGGATGGATATTAGACAAGTAACAGAGACCATTGCCATGATTGAGGAGCAGAATTTTGATATTCGGACCATCACCATGGGCATTTCACTCTTAGACTGTATCGACACTGATATTGATCGGGCAGCGGAGAAGGTTTACCAAAAAATCACGACCAAAGCGAAAGATCTGGTGGCAGTTGGGGATGAAATTGCAGCAGAGCTCGGGATTCCTCTCGTCAATAAGCGGGTCTCAGTGACTCCGATTTCTCTGATTGGGGCAGCGACAGACAGCAGAGATTATGTGCCTTTGGCCAAGGCTTTAGACAAGGCGGCCAAGGAAATCGGCGTTGACTTTATCGGCGGCTTCTCGGCCTTGGTTCAAAAGGGCTATCAAAAAGGCGATGAAATTCTTATTAATTCTATTCCACGTGCTTTGGCTGAGACGGACAAGGTCTGTTCCTCTGTCAATATCGGCTCAACCAAGACCGGCATCAATATGACTGCAGTTGCGGATATGGGGCGGATTATTAAGGAAACAGCCCAGCTTTCTGACATGGGGGCGGCCAAGCTAGTCGTCTTTGCCAATGCGGTAGAGGACAATCCTTTCATGGCGGGGGCCTTTCATGGTGTTGGTGAGGCCGATGTGGTCATCAATGTCGGGGTTTCTGGTCCAGGTGTTGTCAAGCGAGCTTTGGAAAAGGTCCGTGGTGAGAGCTTTGATGTGGTCGCGGAAACGGTCAAGAAAACGGCCTTCAAAATCACTCGTATCGGTCAGTTGGTCGGTCAGATGGCCAGCGAGCGTCTGGGTGTCAAGTTCGGGATTGTTGACTTGAGTCTGGCTCCAACACCGGCAGTCGGAGACTCAGTGGCTCGTGTCTTGGAAGAAATGGGCTTGGAAACAGTTGGCACTCATGGCACGACAGCAGCACTTGCCCTGCTCAATGACCAAGTCAAAAAAGGCGGTGTCATGGCCTGCAATCAGGTTGGCGGACTGTCTGGTGCTTTCATTCCTGTGTCAGAAGACGAGGGCATGATTGCGGCTGTGCAAAATGGCTCGCTCAATCTAGAAAAGTTAGAAGCTATGACAGCTATCTGCTCGGTAGGTTTGGATATGATTGCCATTCCAGAGGCGACACCGGCTGAAACCATCGCAGCCATGATTGCGGATGAGGCAGCGATTGGCGTTATCAATCAAAAGACGACAGCTGTGCGGATTATTCCAAAGGGCAAGGAAGGCGATATGATTGAATTTGGCGGGCTCTTGGGAACAGCTCCGGTCATGAAGGTCAATCAGGCTTCGTCAGCTGCCTTCATCGCGCGGGGTGGTCAGATTCCAGCGCCTATTCACAGCTTTAAAAATTAAACAGCTAGATTTGAAACAGCTTTTAAGAAAGCATTATAAAGGACAGCTATTCAGTTTCCGAGTAGGAGTTTGCGGGATTGCATATAGCTGGATGCTTGAAATGTAGGGGATTATAAGGAGATTGTTTAGGTTATGAATAAAAGAGAGCTAGCTGAGCTGGCCCTTGATTTAGGTTTGGATTTTGATAAAGAGAGCGGCATTATATATGGCCGTAGAAGGGATTATGCTTTTTATCTAGAGACCATAACAGATGGCGATGAATTTGCGATTTTTTTCTCGGTCAGATGTGAGCAGGGCTATATCGGTCGAGATACCTTGGAAGCTCTGATCAACGATTCCGAGGTTTTGATTGATTTTGAAAGAGCTGGCTATAACTTGGCCTGTCAGATTTTGGCTGATCAGGATCGGGATCTGCTGCCGGATATTTTGGAGGAGGCTATCGAGGACTGCACCCGCTACTTTGAGGAGCAAGGGCTGGTTAGCGCCTGTGAGAAAACTGGTGAAACCGGAGAGGTCGACCTGTATCAGTTCAAAGGAGATTGGCTCTTTCTCACGCCATCTAGCTATGAGCGAATGATTTCCATCTCACAGGATAAGGTGACAAAGCGCCCTCTTCCTCATCAAAGTCCGCAGAAAATACATTATTTTCTGGGTGTTCTCGGAGCATTCTCGACGAGCTTGCTTGGTGCATGTCTTGTCTTCTTCCTGACAGGTGCATCCTTGGCCATGGGCTTCATATCAGGTTTTACACTGCTATTTAGCATTGCTTGTTATGAAAAGTTTGTCAAAGGTATTTCTGTTTTAGGAATTGTGGCAAGTTTCTTTTTTACTTTAGCGATGAGCTTTGTAGCTGTTCAAATCGGTTATGCCAATTCTTTTTACCAAGGGGAAGGCAATATTTTGCAAGCCATTATCGCTATTAATAAAGCCGCTTTATCCGGACAGTTTGGTCTTAATTATTGGCTCCATTATCTGTACATTATTCTTGGGTGTGTCAGTGCCGGCAAAGTTCATGTTAAGTCTCTATAGTTGATTAGATGCTGACTTCACAGTGAGAAGCTGTCTATCATAGTGGGAAACCGAGTTCTCCCTCTTCTTTATCCTAAAGAAGCCAAAGGCCTTTTTCAAAATTTACTATAACAAACAAAAATAAAAGAGGTAAACTATGTCAAAAACAAGACTCTATGTTATCCGTCATGGCAAGACCATGTTCAATACTATTGGCCGGGCTCAGGGCTGGTCTGATACCCCGCTGACTGCCGAAGGCGAGCGAGGTATTCGTGAGCTGGGCATCGGATTGCGAGAGTCGGGTTTGCCTTTTGTCAAGGCTTTTTCCAGTGATAGCGGCCGGACCATTCAGACCATGGGGATTATCCTAGAGGAGCTGGGCTTGACTGGCCAGATTCCCTATCGCTATGACAAGCGCATCCGGGAGTGGTGCTTCGGCAGTTTTGATGGTGCTTATGGTGGTGAGCTCTTTCATGGCGTTATCCCACGAGTTCTTAAGACGGATAATTACAAGGAACTCAGTTGGCCGGATTTGGCGAATGGTCTGGTAGAAGTGGATTCGGCTGGCTGGGCTGAACCTTGGGACAAGCTTAGCGGTCGAATTTTAGAAGGATTTGAAGCCATTGCTAGGGAGGTTGAGTCCTCAGGCGGTGGCAATGCTCTGGTCGTCAGCCACAGCATGACCATTGGTACCCTGGCTTATCTGGTTGATGAGAAGATCACGAAAAATCCTAATGTCGATAATGGCAGTGTCACAGTGCTGGAGTATGAAAATGGTCGCTTCAGCATTCAAGCCTTGGGAGATGTGTCTTACCGTCAGATTGGCGCAGCTATATTAGACCGAGAAAATCAAGAATGAGTAGGAGTTTTGAGACTCCTGCTTTTTGCTTTGAAAGCCAGATGGCGCCAATTTCTTCATAAAATGGTATAATATGAAAAGAATAACGGAGGAAATGAAATGGCAAAAACAAGATTATACTTGGTTCGTCATGGCAAAACCATGTTTAATACTATCGGCCGGGCTCAAGGCTGGTCTGATACCCCTTTGACTGAAGTCGGGGAACGTGGTATTCATGAGTTGGGCATTGGCTTGAGAGAAGCTGGGCTTGATTTCAAATTGGCTCGTTCCAGCGACAGCGGCCGGACTATTCAGACCATGAGCATTATTCTAGAGGAACTGGGCCTGACAGATCAGATTCCTTATACCTTTGACAAACGGATTCGCGAATGGTGCTTTGGCAGTTTTGATGGTGGTTATGATGGAGAGCTCTTTATGGGTGTGATGCCCCGGGTTTTCAATATTGAGCACGTTCATCAGCTCAGCTATGCTGAGTTGGCAGAAGGTCTTGTAGAAGTCGATACAGCAGGCTGGGCAGAAAATTGGGAAAAACTCAGCGGCCGAATCTGGGAAGGTTTTTCAGCCGTAGCTGAGGAGCTGGAAGCTGCTGGCGGCGGCAATGCTCTTGTAGTCAGCCACGGCATGACCATCGGAACCTTTGTCTATCTAATCAATCGAACTCGGCCTCATGGTTTGGACAATGGCAGTGTGACGGTTATAGACTATGAAGACGGTAAATTCACAGTAGCTTGCATCGGAGACATGTCTTATCGAGAGGTCGGTGCCAAAGTAATGGAGGAAGAAGTTGAAGCGCGCTAAACATCGCAAAGAAAAGAGAAAATCGAAGTCTAAGAAGATTGGGTTAACGTTTTTGTTGTTAATCGTCTTGTGTCTAGCAACTGGAGGAACGGCGATTTATTTCCGTCCGTCCTTATTACAAGATTTGCTTGCAAAGATACAGTTTTCGGGTTCGTCTAGCAGTTCGGCTAAGAAGGATTCTTCTAGCTCAGAGAGTTCGCAGTCTGATTTGCCCAAGGTGTCTTCTACTGACTGGAATTTGATTTTGGTCAATCGAGACAACCAGCAAGAAGAAAAAACACCTGATCTGACTCAGATCGGAGAGGTCCAGGTCGATAGCCGCATTGCTGAAAATACTCGGCAATTCCTAACTGCAGCCCAGGCGATAGCTCCTGAAGAAACTCTAATCTCTGGCTATCGCAGCCGAGCTGAGCAGGAGGAACTCTATAACGAAAAAGTTGCTGGGGAAGTTGCCAAAGGCTTGTCAAATGAAGAAGCAGTCAGCATCGTGCTGAAGCAGGTGCAGCTTCCAGGAGCCAGCGAGCATCAAACGGGCTTGGCTATTGATATGAGCGCTCCAGAAGGCCAGGAGGATGAATTGGCAGCCAAAATTGCCCAACTAGCTCCGCAGTATGGCTTTGTCCTTCGCTATCCAGATGGCAAGAGTGACATTACTGGAGTTGATTTTGAGAACTGGCATTACCGTTATGTCGGTGTGGAGAATGCCCAGTATATGCAGAAGCATAATCTGGTTCTGGAAGAATATATCGCCCTGCTTAAGGCAGCGGGAAAATAAACAAGTAAGTCAGGTGTTCCTGGCTTTTTTTATGCTGATTTAGATTTCTAATCCTTTTAGCTTCTGATTAAAGCAGCTTTAGCAACAAACATAGAGATACAAAAACGAACCACTTTCTGTAAAAAATATTTATAAATCCTTGACAACTATATCGGACTGCGATATAATATTTATATCAAGGTTCGATATATCGAGGTGAAAGTGAGATGAAAAGATGAGTGGATTGACAGAAAAGCTTAGGAGAGTCTATGTGCCAATGACAGAGACAGGTTTTTATATCCTCTTCTGTCTTCAGAAAGAGAGGCATGGTTACAGTATTACTCAAAAAGTTAAGGAGCTGACAGAAGGACAACTATCTATCAGCCCGGGAACCATGTACGGAACCTTGGCAAAGATGGAAAAAGATGGTCTGATTGCCTTTGTTCGTGAGGAAGAAAAGAGAAAGCTCTATTCTATCACGGAGCTTGGGAAGCAGATTTTAGAGTTGGAAATACAACGGATTGAGCGCCTTTACCGCAATAGTAAGGAGGAAGTTTGATGGAAAAGAGAATTGTCTATAAAATCTTTACCATTGCAGACTATGACAGAGAAGCAGCTTATTTTAAACAAATGCATAGCCAAGGCTGGAAATTGAAAAAAGTAAGTTATTCTCCCTTTCTTGTTGCGGTTCGTTATACTTTTGAAGCATGTCCGCCTCAGGAAGCGGCCTATCAATTAGATTTTCGCCCTATAAAAAAGGCGGAGCGAGAATCCTATTATCAACTGTTTGAGGATTGTGGCTGGGAGCATATTACAAACTTTAATCAGTTCTCTTATTTCCGCAAACCGGTTTCTCAGATTGATGCAGACAGCGATCTTGAAATCTATAATGACGCATGGTCTAGGCTAGAAATGGTCAAGCGTTTACTTGTATGGCGGTTTTTACCAGCCATCATGGTTTTGTGTGTCACTACCTATCTCATTCTAGATATTTCCCAGAAAAGTTTGAAAGCAAGTCTATTATTCAAATCAATCTTAGCAATAGATTGTGTCATATTGCTCATTCTGTTCTGCCAACTGGTCCATATTGCCTTGCGTTTTTGGAAAATGAGGCTGGAACTGAAAGATTGATTGCGGTTTTGTTAAATACTGTTATGAAAGCGAGGAAAACAATGAAAAAGACGATTATTGAAGTGCAAGGCTTGAAAAAGAAATTCAAGGAACAAGAAGCCTTGGCAGGAATCGATTTTTCCATCCAAGAGGGAGAAATTTTTGGCTTCCTAGGACCGTCTGGATCTGGTAAAACGACGACTATCAATATCTTGACTGGACAGTTGTCTGCGGATGCTGGAACAGCTCATGTGTTGTCTGCTCCGGTTGAGGATTTAAAGGTAGAAGTCCTGGAGCAGATTGGTATTGTCAGCGATGGCAGTGGTTTTTATGAAAAGATGTCACTTTACAAGAATCTCAAAGCCTATGCCATGCTCTTTGGGGTTAAGATGACAGAAGTCGATGAACTTCTCCGAAAAGTGGGGCTTTATGATAGCCGCAACAAGGTGGCTGAAAAATTATCTACTGGTATGAAGCAGCGGATGTTACTGGTGCGTGCCTTGATTAACCGACCTAAACTGCTCTTTTTGGATGAGCCAACCAGTGGTTTGGATCCGTCAACCTCTCGCACCATTCATGAACTACTGCTAGAACTAAAAGCTCAGGGGACAACTATTTTTCTGACGACTCATGATATGCAGGAAGCTACCCTCTTGTGTGATCGCTTGGCCTTGCTAAGTAAAGGAAAACTAGTCGAAGTAGGCAGTCCACATGAGATAATCCAAAAGTATAATACAGATAAGAAGGTTCGTTTAGAATATGAAGATTTGACGACTAAGACGGTGGCTTTTGAAGAACTGCATGGAGGCATGGATTTGGCCAATGTTATCAGTATTCATTCCTGCGAACCAACTTTGGAAGATGTTTTCATCACGTTGACAGGAGGTACCTTAAATGTCTAATAAATTAAAAGGTATGATTTGGCTAAGAGGTCAAGTGACGCTAGCTAATAAAAGTATTCTGTTGCAAGTTTTCATGCCGATTTTCCTTATTTTTCTCTATAAATTTATTTTTTCTCTGAATGGAGCAGGTAAGGAAATTGGAGCGGATAAACTAGCTACTATGTTGCTTACTATCTCTCTGCCCTTTTCTCTAGCCATGTCAGTTGGAACCCCCATTATCATCATCCTAGCTGAGGAGAGGGAAAAACATAATTTGCAAAGTTTGCGCTTGGCTGGTGTGACAGCTGGTCAATACATTCTCTCCGCTTTAATCTGGCCGGCGATTATTGGGATTTTTTACATCGTCATTACCCCAATTTTGGTGGGAGCCAAGCTCTCTCATCATCTGTTCAGCTATAGTTTAGTTCTCTTATTGACCATGCTGGTCTTAATTTTCTTCTTTTTAATGGTTGGCTTGTTTTGTAAAAATCAGGTCATGGTACAATCCCTTAGTGTTCCAGCCATGCTCTTGGCGGCATTTATTCCTATGTTTTCAAATATGAGCGAGGATTTATTTAAGGTGCTGCGTTATAGTTTTATGGGTCTCTTTACTAGCTACATGAGAGATTGGTCTCATTTCCATTTATGGAGCGGAGAATTCTTGGCTCTTGTAGTTTGGTTGCTTCTTTTTGCAGGAATTTCTTTCTATTTGATGCGCCGTTTGCAAATTTTGGACGACTAATCTAGGTCGCCAGACCGATTTTTAGCACTCTTGTAAAAAGAGTGCTAATTTTTTGAGTTTTTGTCTTGACTTTGGAGTAGAAGAGTGTATAATAGAATCATGAGTTAGCACTCGAGATGGTTGAGTGCTAATCAACAGCAGAATCTTGATTGGAGGTGATGCCGTGGTCACGGAGCGTCAAAATGAGATTTTGAATTTAATTATTGATATCTTTACCAAGACCCACGAGCCGGTCGGCTCCAAAGCCCTACAAGATTCTATCAATTCCAGTAGTGCCACTATCCGAAATGATATGGCAGCTTTGGAAAAGCAGGGGCTTCTTGAAAAGGCGCATACGTCCAGCGGCCGTAAGCCTAGCGTGGCTGGTTTTCAGTACTTTGTCAAGCATTCTCTGTCCTTTGATCGTCTCGCTGAGAATGAACTTTATGAGGTTATCAAAGCCTTTGACCATGAGTTTTTCAACTTGGAGGACATTCTTCAACAGGCAGCAGACCTTTTGACCAAGCTCAGTGGATGCACGGTTGTTGCACTGGATGTAGAACCCAGTCGGCAGCGTTTGACAGCTTTTGATATCGTTGTGCTCAGTCAGCACACGGCTCTGGCAGTCTTCACCTTGGATGAGTCAAATACCATCACCAGTCAGTTTATGATTCCGCGCAACTTCCTAAGAGAAGACCTGGATAGGCTTAAAGGCCTGGTAAGAGAGCGGTTCTTGGGACAGACAGTGTTGGACATCCATTATAAGATTCGGACGGAAATTCCGCAGATTATCCAGCGCTATTTCACTACGACGGACAATGTCATCCAGCTCTTTGAGCATATCTTTGGTGATATTTTCAAGGAAAATGTGATTCTGTCTGGCAAGGTTCAGCTCCTGGAATTTTCAGATCTGTCAGCTTATCAGTTTTTTGATGACCCGCAGAAAGTAGCCTTTGAAATTCGCGACAGTTTGGCCGAAGATCAGATGCAAAGCGTGCGCGTGGCAGACAGTAGAGAAAGCTGTTTGGCTGATTTGACACTGATTTCCAGCAAATTCCTGATCCCTTATCGAGGCTTCGGAGTGCTGGCAGTTGTCGGTCCGGTCAATCTTGACTACCAACGGCTGGTCAGTCAGATGAATGTCGTCAACCGCGTACTGACCATGAAACTAACCGACTTCTATCGCTATCTGAGTAGCAATCACTACGAAGTCCATTAAATATAGTATAAATATTCCTAAAAAGGAGGTGCCTTGTGGCAAAACATAAACAAGAAGAGCATCCAGAAGATGTAGAAGTAAAAGAGGAAGCTGTAGAAACAGCTGAACAAGCTGAATCAGCAAGCCCTGAAAAATCAGAATTAGAACTAGCCAATGAACGGGCAGAAGATTTTGAAAACAAATATCTCCGCGCTCATGCAGAAATGCAAAATATCCAGCGCCGAGCAAATGAAGAACGCCAGCAGCTGCAAAGATACCGCAGTCAGGATCTGGCAAAAGCTATTTTGCCTTCGATAGATAATCTGGAGCGCGCGCTTGCCGTTGAAGGTCTGACAGATGATGTTAAAAAAGGACTGGAAATGGTGCAGGAAAGCTTGATTCATGCTCTCAAAGAAGAGGGTATCGAAGAAATCCCAGCTGACGGAGCTTTTGACCATAACTATCACATGGCCATTCAAACCGTTCCAGCTGACGATGAGCACCCAGCTGACACTATAGCGCAGGTCTTCCAAAAAGGCTACAAACTTCATGACCGTATCCTGCGCCCAGCAATGGTAGTGGTCTATAACTAGGCTAGAAAACTTGAAAAATCTTGTCCGAAACGACAATAAACTATGAAGAAAGAAAACATTCGTTTAGCTTTGCTTCTAACGAGTGAAGCGAACCAAAGAAGAATATCAAAAATAAAATTAAAGTAAAAAGAGGTAAAAACATGTCTAAAATTATCGGTATTGACTTAGGTACAACAAACTCAGCAGTTGCAGTTCTTGAAGGAACTGAAAGCAAAATCATTGCAAATCCAGAAGGAAATCGTACAACACCATCTGTAGTGTCATTCAAAAATGGTGAAATCATCGTTGGTGATGCGGCAAAACGTCAAGCAGTGACAAACCCAGATACAATCATTTCCATCAAATCAAAAATGGGAACATCTGAAAAAGTAGCTGCTAACGGTAAAGAATACACTCCGCAAGAAATCTCAGCTATGATTCTGCAATACTTGAAAGGCTACGCAGAAGAATATCTTGGTGAAAAAGTAAGCAAAGCGGTTATCACAGTGCCAGCTTACTTTAACGATGCACAACGTCAAGCGACTAAAGACGCTGGTAAAATCGCTGGTCTTGAAGTAGAACGTATCGTTAACGAACCAACTGCAGCAGCCCTTGCTTACGGTCTTGACAAACAAGATAAAGAAGAAAAAATCTTGGTCTTTGACTTGGGTGGTGGTACCTTTGACGTTTCAATCCTTGAGTTGGGTGATGGTGTCTTTGATGTATTGGCAACTGCTGGTGATAACAAACTCGGTGGTGACGACTTTGACCAAAAGATTATCGACCACATGGTGGCAGAATTTAAGAAGGAAAACGGAATCGACTTGTCAACTGACAAGATGGCTCTTCAACGTTTGAAAGATGCAGCTGAAAAGGCTAAGAAAGACCTTTCAGGTGTGACTTCTACTCAAATCAGCTTGCCGTTTATCACAGCTGGCGACGCTGGACCTCTCCACTTGGAAATGACTCTGACTCGTGCTAAATTCGACGATTTGACTCGTGACTTGGTAGAGCGCACTAAAGAACCAGTTCGTCGTGCTCTTTCTGATGCAGGCTTGAGCTTGTCAGAAATTGACGAAGTAATCTTGGTTGGTGGTTCAACTCGTATTCCAGCTGTTGTAGAAGCTGTTAAGGCTGAAACTGGTAAAGAGCCAAACAAATCAGTGAACCCTGATGAAGTAGTTGCTATGGGTGCTGCTATCCAAGGTGGTGTCATCACTGGTGATGTCAAAGACGTTGTCCTTCTTGACGTAACACCATTGTCACTTGGTATCGAAACAATGGGTGGTGTCTTCACTAAGCTGATCGACCGCAACACAACAATCCCAACTTCTAAATCACAAGTCTTCTCTACAGCAGCAGACAACCAACCAGCCGTTGATATCCATGTTCTTCAAGGTGAACGTCCAATGGCAGCAGATAACAAGACTCTGGGACGTTTCCAATTGACAGATATCCCAGCTGCTCCTCGTGGAATCCCTCAAATCGAAGTAACCTTTGACATCGATAAGAACGGTATCGTATCTGTTAAGGCCAAAGACCTTGGAACTCAAAAAGAACAACACATTGTTATCCAATCTAACAGCGGCTTGACTGACGAAGAAATCGACCGCATGATGAAAGATGCAGAAGCGAATGCTGAAGCAGATAAGAAACGTAAGGAAGAAGTTGACCTTCGTAACGAAGTTGACCAAGCTATCTTTGCGACTGAAAAGACTATCAAGGAAACAGAAGGCAAAGGCTTCGACGCAGAGCGTGACGCTGCCCAAGCTGCTCTTGATGAACTTAAGAAAGCGCAAGAAGATAATAACTTGGACGACATGAAAGCGAAATTGGAAGCTCTCAACGAAAAAGCTCAAGCGTTGGCAGTGAAACTCTATGAACAAGCTGCTGCGGCTCAACAAGCCCAAGCAGGAGCAGAAGGAGCTGAAAACGCGGGCTCAACTAAAGCAGACGATGATGTCGTAGACGGAGAGTTTACTGAGAAGTAAGATGACTTTGGATTTTACAAATAGAGATTGTAATTATTTATATAAGCAACTCTGCGGAGAGGCTAGAAAAGATTTGGATGGAACGAAGAGACAAATAAGAGAATATTTCACAAAAAATCGGGTAGATGAATTAGAATTGTACAAGGAAAAAATTTATGCGGCTAAGATACGTTCTGATCGATTTGAGTCATCTTTAAAGGATGTAATGTATTCTATTTTTATACCGTCATTTATATCATCTCTTACATTTTCCATTACGATTGCTCTTGTAGTTTCGCTAAACCTATCAGAAGAAAATCCTATTATTGTAACTTTGCCTCTGTATATATCTCTTTTCTCTGTTGTTTTGTATATGTTTTGGTTGGCGTTTACTCGTCGTTCAAATTCAAAATCAGAGAAAGAATGGACTAATATAAATAGGGTGTTGTATTTCTTGGAAAATTATAAACTTGAATGATAATTGAAAATCCAGAGGTTGCAACCCAGCCTCTGTTTTTCGATAAAAAAATGTTATGGAAAAAGTAAAATTAATTTTAAAAAATCATTGGAGATTACTTCTTTTGGAATCAGTTCTGATAGCGCTTTATGTTATTATTTCTCTTTGCATTGATAGTAATCAAATACGAGATGTTACGATTTTATCAATACTATTTTCAGCTGAATTTTTTGTAGCTATGATAGTTGCAGTTGCCGCAATCTATTCGTGGCTTCATAGTAAATCAAAATCAGAG
>NZ_RJMV01000003.1 GCF_003943735.1 Streptococcus sanguinis
TACTATGCTCTTTTTATACAGATACTCTGGGTTATAATGGTAATAGGTTTGATATTTTATTCAAAGTTATTTGTTACGAATAATTACTATCTACTTTGGATGCAAATCTCAATTTTTGGTGCATTAATGTTTCTATTTATCTTTGAAGCTGGAAGGACAAGATACCTAATTCAATTTTTACCGGCTATCATAACCATTTCTGCCACAGGATGGTCTTCTATAATTGATTATTTTAAAACAAAACATCAAAAATCCAATATAAAGTAATTATAACGAATTCTGTTATTTGGCGGTTCTTGATGTGAAAAGTTCAGATAATAAAGTTAAATTATTAAGACAACTTCTACTGAATTTAATAAGGCAGTTTCGTCTGCTAAAAAATTTAAAAAGTTGCAAAATTATCTTCCAACAAACTTTCTGCTTGGAAGCAAAGTAAAACTTGTTTTGGGAAATTAGTATAACAGAAAACTAACATGAAAAATGAGGACTTTGTCAACTATCAGTTATTTTACCTGCTAATAGAAATTATAGAGACTAAAAAAATAGAATGGGCAAGTCTACCTGTTCTATTTTTTCTTAATTTATGCTAAACTAGTAGTATGGGGGTGTGAGCATGATAAAGATTTTCGGTAAGGTTCGCTATCACTGGCAGCCAGATGTAGCTATCCTGATAATATATTGGTCTTTATCGGTCATTCCGATTTTTGTTGGCCTGGCTTTGATGTATGAAAGCTCACGAGTGCCGACTCTTGTTCTGTTTTCTTTCTTCTTGTTCATGGTTTTGCTGGGAATGGGAGTTCATCGTTATTTTACCATTTATGATGATGGAACCTTGCGAATTATCACAGCCAATCCCTTTACTCCGATAAAGGTCAAGATTTCAGATATTGAAAAAGTCGAAGTGACTAAGACGTCTATTACCTTATATTTTAAAGGGCAGAGCCGCAGCCGGAGTTTTTGTATGCGCAAGTGGCCTAAGAAATATTTTGTCAATGCCCTGGCCCTTAATGAGTATTTTAAGGGTGAGGTAGAATTAGTAGATAATTTTACCCATATTGACTATTTTGAAGCTTACTATGGCAGTCAGTCCAAAAAATCGTAGTCTTTCAAAAGAGCTCGGGTTGGGCAGTTTTTGATGGCTTCCACGACATCGGGATCCTCAGCGATTTCCTTTTCTAGGAGCTGGTCGTCCTGGTAAAATTTGACGATGCCATTGTCATGATAGTCAAAGAGATCTGAGTAGGTTTGACAAAGCCCGCAGGCAATGCACCGTTCGGGAATGAGTGTTACTTTCATACCCATATTGTAATAAGATTTTAAGAAAAACTCAAGGAGGAAGTCATGGAAAAAGAACCATGGGAAGAAGATGTATACGATAACGGAGAAGATAAGTTGAAACGAACTAAGAAGTTTAGCGCCTTGAATGCAGACCGCTTGTTGACCATATTAACCATTATTTTCTGTATTTTAGTGGTTGCAGTGGTGTGCTTCCTGACCTATCTGTCTACTGGAGGAAGTAATAGACAGACCCAAATGGAAGGTTTCTACGGCACTTCAGCAGCAAGTTCTAGCAGTGAAGCGTCTTCTACAGCAGAGCAGACAGCGGCAAATACGACAGAATCATCTGAAGGAACTCTGACTGTCCAGCCTGGCGAAGGAGAAGCAGCCATTGCAGCGCGTGCAGGTATTTCTATTGCCAAGCTTGAACAGCTGAACCCTTCTCATATGTCCACTGGTTCTTGGTATGCCAATCCAGGTGATGTTGTGAAGATTGAGTAGGAGCCAGCCATGAAACAGATTCAAATTGCGATTGACGGTCCTGCTTCCAGTGGAAAATCGACTGTCGCCAAGATTATTGCCAAGGACTTTGGCTATACTTATTTAGATACAGGAGCCATGTACCGGGCTGCAACCTATCTGGCCTTGCGGCATCATCTGACAGAAGCAGACGCCACTGAAATTGTAGACTTGCTCAATAATCATTCGGTCAGTTTTGGTCGAGCAGAAGATGGTGAGCAGCTAGTCTTTGTCGGCGACGTTGATGTGACTCACCCTATTCGGGAAAATGAAGTTACCAATAATGTTTCCTGGGTATCTGCCATTCCTCAAGTCCGTGAGAAACTGGTGGCCTTGCAGCAGCAAATTGCAGCTCAGGGAGGGATTGTCATGGATGGCCGTGATATTGGAACGGTTGTCTTGCCTCAGGCTGAGCTCAAGATTTATCTGGTAGCCTCGGTTGATGAAAGAGCTGAGCGCCGATATAAGGAAAATCTATCAAAAGGAATTCCAGCTGATTTGGAGAAACTGAAAGAAGAAATTGCCGAGCGGGATTATAAGGATAGTCACCGTGAGGTTTCGCCATTGAGACCGGCAGACGATGCCATTCATTTTGATACCACGGGTGTTGGCATTTCTGAAGTTGTTGCATTTATCGAAGAAAAAGCGAAAAAAATCATTGACAAATAAAATGAAACTTGGTATGATAGTAGAGTTGAGAAAAGCAGAAGTGAGAGCTTCTCGCCTTGCGACTAACGTTGTCTGGCTCTACAGGATTTAGTTTCAGTGATGAAATACTATCATGTAGTGCGGGTTTGCGTTAGCAGGTCCGCACTTGTTTTTCTCTAAAAATAAAAAAAGAGGTGAAAACCATAGCAAAACAAGACTTATTCATCAATGATGAAATTCGTGTGCGTGAAGTTCGCTTGATCGGTCTTGACGGCGAACAATTAGGTATTAAACCACTGAGCGAAGCGCAGTCTCTTGCGGATGAAGCAAATGTTGATTTGGTCCTGATTCAGCCACAAGCTAAACCACCTGTTGCAAAAATTATGGACTACGGTAAGTTCAAATTTGAGTACCAGAAAAAACAAAAAGAACAACGCAAGAAACAAAGTGTTGTTACTGTGAAGGAAGTCCGTCTCAGTCCAACCATCGACAAGGGAGACTTTGACACTAAACTTCGCAACGCACGCAAGTTCCTTGAAAAAGGAAATAAAATAAAGGTATCTATCCGCTTCAAAGGCCGGATGATTACCCACAAAGAAATCGGGGCTAAAGTTTTAGCAGATTTTGCTGAAGCGACTCAGGATGTTGCTATCATTGAGCAAAAGCCTAAGATGGATGGACGTCAGATGTTCATGCAGATGGCGCCAATTCCTGACAAAAAATAGATTGTCAGAAAGATAGAAAAAGGAGAAAACATTATGCCAAAACAAAAAACACACCGCGCATCAGCTAAACGTTTCAAACGTACAGGTTCTGGTGGCTTGAAACGTTTCCGTGCTTACACTTCTCACCGTTTCCACGGAAAGACTAAGAAACAACGCCGTCATCTTCGCAAAGCAGGAATGGTGCATGCAGGAGACTTCAAGCGTATCAAAGCAATGCTTACAGGTCTGAAATAAGAGCTACTGTAACAATTATCTAGGAAATATTGGAGGAAATATAAATGGCACGTGTTAAAGGTGGCGTTGTATCACGCAAACGCCGTAAACGTATTTTAAAATTAGCTAAAGGTTACTATGGAGCGAAACATATCTTGTTCCGTACTGCAAAAGAGCAAGTAATGAACTCTTACTACTATGCATACCGTGACCGTCGTCAGAAAAAACGTGACTTCCGCAAACTTTGGATCACTCGTATCAATGCGGCAGCTCGTTTGAACGGACTTTCATACTCACAATTGATGCATGGTTTGAAATTGGCTGAGATTGAAGTTAACCGTAAAATGTTGGCTGACTTGGCTGTTAACGATGCAGCAGCTTTCACAGCTCTTGCAGATGCAGCTAAAGCTAAGCTTGGTAAATAATTAAAACATGAACCGAGGATTTCCTCGGTTCTTTTTTTATAACTCTTAATGAAAAGTCTGAAGAGAGAAATAGCTTACCATGCCACTTATAGTATAGATAAAGGCTTGTTACTGATAAGACAGCTTTCATGGTAAAGCTAGTTAAAAATAGGGAATTGCGATATAATAGAAAAAACAGACATTTATGTAAATAAAAATCAGTAGAATGGAGAAATTATGTCAGAGAATCGTTTGGCTTGGGATCAGTATTTTGCGGCTCAGGCTCTCTTAATCGCTAATCGCTCAACCTGCAAGCGGGCCAAGGTTGGTGCTGTCTTGGTTAAGGATAATAAGGTTATTTCAACTGGTTACAATGGTTCGGTTTCAGGGACTGAGCACTGTATTGACCATGAGTGTTTGGTTATTGATGGTCACTGCGTAAGGACCTTGCACGCTGAGGTCAATGCTATCTTGCAGGGAGCCGAGCGGGGAGTTCCTAAAGGATTTACGGCTTATGTGACCCATTTTCCCTGTCTCAACTGTACCAAGCAACTGCTTCAGGTCGGCTGCAAACGGGTAGTCTATATCAACCAATATCGCATAGATGACTATGCTCAGTATCTCTACAAGGAAAAAGAGGTGGAATTAGTTCATCTGCCACTGGATGATGTCAAGAAGGCTATTGCTCAAACGGATTTAGTTTAGAGGAGAAGTTCTGGAGGTAAAAGGAGAAGGCAGATGAATGATAAATTGGCAGCTGCTTGGCAGCATTTCTTTGAAGGGCAGTTAAATAAGGCCGAAGAACTAGAGCAGCAGCTTGAAAAAGATTCCTTTAGCCGCTGGAATTTGCGAGCTTATCTTGCTGTAGAAAGGCAAGATTATCAGAATGCTTTTGCAAATTTGGAGCTTTATCTGATTCAGGCTCAAAATGATAGTGATATTGAAAATGAGCATATCGCTTATCATCAGCTAGGCTATGTTGCTAGAGCTGCGGGAGATTTTTATCAAGCTTTAGAGTGGATAGAAAAAGAAGCTGCTTTCCTAGCGATGTACTTCCCAGATGACCATTATCGTCAATCAGTTAATCTCTATGAGCTAGGTTATCTAAATCTTAAATTAGGCCGATTGACTCAAGCTCAGGAGTTTATGCGAAAGGCGAATATCTATGCTAAGGAGTCAGATGATGTGATCAATCATGCCTGTAGTTACCGAGGCTTGGGCGAAATTGCTCAAGCTTTGGGAAATCTCCAAGAAGCAAGAATCAACTTCGCGGCTGCTATCAGACTTTTTGACCAAGCTGGTGATGCTATCGGTAAGGCGGAAGTTGAAGAGTTGTTAGCAAGCTGCCCTTAGTTTATCATTGCAATAAAGCTATAGTTTTCGTCTATAGCTTTTTCTATTAAAAAAATTCTGAAGTTTTTAGCGAAAAGTGGTATAATGAAGAAGTTATATAGTCCCGATAAGGTGGTAGGAAACTTCTATCAGTACTTTGTAACTCGCAAACAATGACGGCTCCAAAGTCGCTCGTCATTTTATGGTTGTCGCTATATTGCGGTCACCCTATGCGCCTTACTAGCTCAGAAATAAAAAGGTATCGTTTTTATTTCTTTCGCGTCGTAACTCGTAGGTGACAAGATTTTCATCATTTTGGAGTTTGTTTATTTGTTTAATATTTTTTAAGGGGGGACATTTCTATGTCAGAACGTAAACTTTTCACGTCTGAGTCTGTATCGGAGGGGCATCCTGATAAGATTGCAGACCAAATTTCCGATGCTATTTTGGATGCTGTCTTGAGTCAGGATCCAGATGCCCATGTGGCTGCTGAAACAGCCGTTTATACGGGCTCGGTTCATGTTTTTGGTGAGATTTCGACCACAGCTTATGTGGATATCAATCGTGTGGTTCGTGATACCATTGCAGAAATTGGCTACACCAATACAGAGTATGGCTTTTCAGCAGAGACGGTCGGTGTTCATCCATCTTTGGTGGAGCAGTCGCCAGATATCGCTCAGGGTGTCAACGAAGCTCTGGAAGTTCGTGGGAATGCGGATCAAGATCCATTGGACTTGATTGGTGCTGGAGACCAGGGGCTTATGTTTGGCTTTGCGGTGGATGAAACGCCGGAGCTCATGCCGCTGCCTATCTCGCTCAGTCACAAGCTAGTCCGTCGATTGGCGGAATTGCGCAAATCAGGAGAGATTGCCTATCTGCGACCAGATGCTAAGTCTCAGGTGACCGTTGAGTACGATGAAAATGACCAGCCAGTGCGCGTGGATACGGTAGTTATTTCGACCCAGCATGACCCAGAAGCGACTAATGAAGAGATTCATCGTGATGTGATTGAAAAGGTAATTAAAGCAGTTATCCCAGCCCAATATTTGGATGATAAGACGAAATTCTTCATCAATCCAACCGGTCGCTTTGTAATTGGCGGTCCGCAAGGGGACTCTGGCTTGACAGGACGCAAGATTATTGTGGATACTTACGGCGGTTATGCTCGTCACGGTGGCGGTGCTTTCTCTGGTAAGGATGCAACCAAGGTCGACCGCTCAGCTTCATACGCAGCTCGCTACATCGCTAAAAACATCGTGGCGGCTGGACTGGCCAAGAAAGCAGAAGTACAGTTAGCCTATGCCATTGGTGTGGCTCAGCCGGTTTCTGTACGCATCGATACTTTTGGCACTGGTACTGTTGCAGAAAGCAAGTTGCAGGAAGCGGTTCGTCAGATTTTTGATCTGCGTCCAGCCGGTATCATTCAAATGCTGGATCTGAAACGCCCAATCTATCGTCAGACAGCAGCTTATGGCCACATGGGTAGGACAGACATTGACCTGCCTTGGGAAAAGTTGGATAAGGTAGAGGCTTTGAAAGCAGCAGTGCAGTAAGATGATAGTTCTCAATCGTAATGATTGGGAACTTTTCTATTTTTTAAAAGAAAAAGTCATTTCTATACAGGCAACTTTTAAAAGCCAAGCAGTCTAGACTTGCGATTCTCTCATTTTTGCAATACTGTTTTTTCTGAAAAATTATTGAAAAAGCCATTTTCCCTGTTTCATTTTAATTTCAATTGTCTTATTTATCTAAAAGTATAGGAAATTTCCCGAATCTGTGGTATAATAAATGGCAATACCTTGAAAGAGCTTTAATTTAAACATGAAAAAAATTGTAATACATGGTGGTCGCCCCTTAAAAGGAGAGGTGACTATTAATGGTGCTAAAAACAGTGTCGTTGCCTTGATTCCAGCTGTGATTCTGGCGGATGATATTGTAACGTTGGATGGCGTTCCGGATATTTCGGATGTGGATAGTCTGATTGATATTATGATTGCCATGGGGGCTAGTGTTACTCGCTCTGAGGACAGTTTGACGATTGATCCGCGCGGTATCCAAAACGTCCCTATGCCTTATGGAAAGATCAACAGTCTAAGAGCTTCCTATTATTTCTATGGTAGCTTGCTTGGTCGCTATGGTGAAGCGACGGTGGGCCTGCCTGGTGGTTGTGACTTGGGTCCACGTCCTATTGACTTGCACCTCAAGGCTTTTGAAGCCATGGGGGCTAAGATGACCATGGACGGCAACTACATGAACCTATCTACAGGAGGCCAGCCGCTTAAGGGCACTAGTATTTATATGGATACGGTCAGCGTGGGTGCTACCATCAACACGATGTTGGCTGCTGTCAAGGCCAAAGGTCGGACTATTATTGAAAATGCAGCGCGGGAGCCAGAAATCATTGATGTGGCAACTCTCTTGAACAATATGGGAGCGCACATCCGAGGAGCAGGAACTGATATTATCACGATTGAGGGGGTTCTACACCTCCATGGAACTCGTCATCAAGTAATTCCAGACCGTATCGAGGCAGGAACTTATATCGCCCTTGCTGCAGCTATTGGTCAAGGAATTCAGATTAATAATGTCCTTTATGAACATTTGGAGAGTTTTATTGCCAAGCTTGAGGAAATGGGTGTTCGGATGACGGTTTCTGAAGACAGCATTTTTGTCGAAGAGCAGCAAAATCTGCGTGCTATAAACATTAAGACTTCTCCTTATCCAGGCTTTGCAACTGACCTACAACAGCCCATCACTCCGCTCTTGCTGACAGCTAATGGCCACGGAAAGATTACGGATACCATTTATGAGAAGCGGGTTAACCATGTGGCGGAGCTGGCTAAGATGGCAGGAAAAATTTCGACCAGTAGTGATCAGATTGTCTATGAGGGACCAAATCAACTGCAGGGAGCTCAGGTCAAGGCGACCGATTTACGAGCAGGAGCTGCCTTGGTTATTGCTGGTTTGATGGCTCAAGGAAAGACAGAGATTACTAATATCGAGTTTATCCTGCGCGGCTATTCCAATATTATTGAAAAATTAACAAATCTGGGTGCAGATATCCAGTTGATAAAAGAATAAGCGTTTTTCGCTTATTTTTTGTAGAGGTAGCAGATGAATTTATGGACACATTTAGCAGCCTGTTCATTTATCGAGACAGAGCATGCTTTTTTGCGGCCCATTGTATTTGAAGATGCAGGAGCCCTATATAAGATTGCGTCCAATCCGGAAAATACTCAGTTCATTTTTCCGACAGAAGCAAGCCTAGAGGAAAGTGAATACGTCATTGCCAATTTCTTTATGAAAAATCCTCTGGGGATTTGGGCTATTTGTCACAAGGAAACGCAGGAAATGATTGGCTCTGTCAAGTTTGAAAAGATGGACGAAATTAAGAAAGAAGCTGAGTTAGGCTATTTTCTGCGGCAAGACTACTGGGGCCAAGGGCTGATGACAGAAATTGTTCGAGAAATTGCTTTTCTATCTTTTACCCGCTTTGACTTCAAACGTATTAGCATTATCACTCATGCAGAGAATCTAGCTAGTCAAAAGGTAGCTCAAAAATCTGGCTTCAGTCTCTACCGGCAGTTTAAAGGGAGCGATCGGTACACGAGAAAGATGAGAGATTATTTGGAGTACCGTTATGAGAGAGGAGATTTTAATGAGTAAGCATCAGGAAATTTTAACCTATCTTGAAAATCTTCCAATCGGCAAGAGGGTCAGTGTCCGCAGTATTTCAAACTATCTGGGAGTTAGTGATGGGACGGCCTATCGAGCTATTAAGGAAGCGGAGAACCGCGGTATTGTTGAGACTAGGCCTCGGAGTGGTACGGTTCGGGTCAAGTCCAAGAAAGTTGTCTTGGAGCATTTGACCTATAAGGAAATCGTTGATATTACAGGCTCGGAAGTATTGGCTGGAGAAGATGGTCTAGAAAAAGAGTTTAATAAGTTCTCCATCGGAGCCATGACGGAGCAGAATATCCTGCACTATCTGACAGAGGGTGGTCTCCTGATTGTCGGAGACCGGACGAAAATTCAGCTCTTGGCTCTGGAAAATGAGAATGCGGTGTTGGTTACTGGAGGTTTTGAAGTCAGCTCGGATGTTCTGAAGATGGCTAATCTGCTTAATATACCAGTGCTCAGGACCAAGCACGATACCTACACGGTTGCAACCATGATTAATCGTGCCCTGTCCAATATGCAGATCAAGACCGATATTTTAACAGTGGAGCAGGTCTATCGCTCCAGCCACGAGTACGGCTTCTTGCATGATACTGATACTGTTCGTGACTATCTGGACTTGGTCCGCCGCAATCGCGCCAGCCGGTTTCCGGTTATCAACCAACAGCAGATGCTGGTGGGAGTAGTAACCATGCGGGATGCAGGTGATAAGTCCCCTCTGACAACCTTGGACAAGGTCATGACGAAAAATGTCTTTATGACAGGTTTATCTGCCAATATTGCTAATATCAGCCAGCGCATGATTGCAGAAGATTTTGAAATGATACCAGTAGTTCGCAGCAACCAGACCTTGCTGGGCGTGATTACACGGCGGGACATTATGGAAAAAATGAGCCGTTCTCAGATTTCCAGCTTGCCGACTTTCAGTGAGCAAGTAGGACAGAAGATTAGCCGTCAGGATGATTTGTTCTCCTTTACCGTTGAGCCTTTTATGCTGGAGCAAAATGGTGTGTTGGCTAACGGTGTCCTGACAGAAATTTTGACTCGGATTACCCAGCAGCTCATGGTCAACAGCGGCCGCAGCTTGATAATCGACCAGCTGATGATTTATTTCTTTCAGGCGGTTCAGATTGATGACTTGCTACATATCCAGCCGCGTATTATCCGTCAGACTAGGCGGACAGCCATTATTGACTTTGAGATGTATCTGGAAGCGATGCTGGTTGTCAAAGCCACAATTACAGTGAAAATTAATTAAGAAGAGGAATTTAGAGAAAGAATGATTACTTTAAAATCACAGCGTG
Organism: Streptococcus sanguinis; assembly: GCF_003943735.1. Lineage (GTDB taxonomy): Bacteria > Bacillota > Bacilli > Lactobacillales > Streptococcaceae > Streptococcus > Streptococcus sanguinis_E. The sequence continues at coordinate 10,102 of NZ_RJMV01000003.1, forward strand.
AAATTGACTTGATGGACAAGAGTGGAGATTTTCTGGCTTCAGTCCACATTGGTTTGAGAGATTTGATTAAGCCAGGCATTGACATGTGGGACATCGAAGAGTATGTCCGCAAGCGTTGTAAAGAAGACAATGCCTTGCCTCTGCAGATTGGTGTGGAAGGCTCTGTCATGGACTATCCTTATGCAACTTGCTGCTCTCTAAATGACGAAGTCGCCCATGCCTTTCCCCGTCATCAGAAGCTGGTAGAAGGTGATGTCATCAGCGTTGATATGGTGGTTGGCTTGACCGATAAGGCAGAGCTGGATGTGTCCAAGCTAGATTTTGACAATGTGGAACAGATGAAGCAACACACAGATAGTTTTCGGGGCGGTGTAGCAGACTCTTGCTGGACCTATGCTGTAGGGAAGATTAGCCCAGAGGCTCAGCAGCTGATGGATGTGACCAAAGAATGTCTCTACCGTGGAATTGCGGCTGCCAAGGTTGGCAATCGTATCGGTGACATTGGCGCAGCAATTCAGGAATATGCTGAAAGTCATGGCTATGGCGTTGTGCGTGATTTGGTGGGGCACGGTGTTGGCCCAACCATGCATGAGGAGCCTATGGTGCCGCATTACGGTCGAGCAGGACGCGGCTTGCGCTTGCGTGAGGGAATGGTTCTGACTATCGAGCCCATGATCAATACAGGTACCTGGGAAATTGATACGGACTTTGAGACCGGCTGGGCACACAAAACACTGGATGGCGGCCTGTCCTGTCAGTATGAGCATCAGTTTGTCATTACAAAAGATGGCCCTGTCATTCTGACCAGCCAGGGAGAAGAAGGGACTTATTAGAAATCAAAGGCTGGGCATTGTCTCAGCTTTTTTTGAAGGAGAAGAGAGTGAAGAAATTATTTGGCAAGGTTCGTAACAATCAGTTTTTAAGAGCATTTTTCCGTTTTTATAAAGAGGCAGATAGCGAGCTGAGCAGCGTTGCAGTTGCTTATTATTGGCTGATTTCCGTTTTTCCCTTGCTCTTAATCGTGGTGAATATTTTGCCCTATTTTCACATTCCGGTGGCGGATTTTCTGACAGCCATCAAGGACATGCTACCTGAGACTTTATATGATGTTGTAGCAAAAGTCATGCGTGAAGTGCTGACCCAGCCTTCGACTGGCCTGCTGAGCTTCTCAGTCTTGTCAGCTCTTTGGACTTTTTCCAAGTCCATGAATTTCCTGCAGATTGCCTTTAATAAAGCCTATGGGGTGGCTAAGAGTCGAGGGCTGATTTCTCATCGCGTCATGAGTCTATTTGTGAGTCTTGGTCTGCAGATTCTCTTTGCCTTGGCCCTCTTTCTGACCATGTTCGGTCATATGTCGATGGATTTCCTCCGTACCTATTGGCAGCTGGATAGCCAGCTCTATCAGCACTTGCAGAATTTTACGGAGCCCCTGATTTACGCCTTACTCTTTGCGGTTTTGGTCATGCTTTATTATTTTCTTCCTAATGTGAAAATCAAGAAAAAACGCTATGTTCTGCCTGGCAGTGCCTTCGTGCTCCTGACCATTCTGGCTTTGCTGAATATCTTTTCCGTCTACATGGATAATTATTTAAATCACCTAGTTGATGTTCGTTTTTTCAGCTCCATCATTATGGTTGTGATGATGTTTTGGTTTATCATAATTGCTAAAATTTTGATTGTTGGTGCAGTACTCAATGCCAGTATCCAGAGCTGCTGTGAGTCAGGGTTTCAAGTTGAAAGCACTGGACGCTTTACTTTCAAGAAGAAAGAGCAGGATGAAGAAGAGGACTGATGTTGTTTTAGAGTGGAGAAGGATAAATAAGTATGAAAAGTAAAAAAATAACTAAATGGAAGAGTATTGTGGTCGCTCTAGTCTTGATTCTAGGAGCTGCAACGTATTTTATATGGAGCAAGGAAGAGGCAAAGAAATTCCAAGAAGAGTATGGGCAGTTTACATATTATGTTCCAGAGTATGAACCACGGTTTAAAATTTTTGAAAATGGCAATGCACTTGCTTACCATTGGTCAGTAATTCATTCTGAAGAACAGGAGCAAATGTCAAAAGTAAAGTCCTATGCTTCTGTGAAATTTGATGTGATAATGTATTTTGAGAACGGATATTTTGCAAATAGTTTTATGAAACTGAAGGATAATCCATCCCGAGAAAATGTCGAAAAATTTAATCGTAACATACCAGAGAAAGGGGAATATTGGAGATTAGCCATTTATAAGCTTAATGGCCAGAAATTAGATAAAAAAGAGCTAGATATCTTTAAATTGGTTCGTTCCTATAATAAAGACTTAATTCCCTCCGAGCTGAATTCGAAGGTGGTCTTACTAGACTATTCAACTCAGAAAAAATACATTCCGATTCTCCTCCACCATCGTATAGAAAAAACTAATCGGGTTTATTATATTGATTTGAAAGAAGATAAAGTTGTTCATGCTGATGAAGTTCATATTCAAAAGATGACAGACAATAATAATTTCGTTTATCAGACGAATCTATCAGATAATCTTGAGAGAAAAGGCATAACTTTGTTTTCGAAAGGGTTGTATTTAGGTGAAACTTACTTAAAGAAAAATTTAGGTAAAACACTACTAGCACAAAAGTATCCTGAAATATACAAAATCATGCAAGGTGAGGATGCTCGTGTTACTTTCTTAAATAGAGAAACCGATGTTGAATTAGTAAAAAACGTAACTGAACTCTTCTTTCCGCTAGGGACTAATGTATTTGAGAATGTGACCATCCCAGCTAAATATTCAGTAGATGGGCAGGAACATGTCATTAATTCAGCGGAAGAATTACAAAAATACTATAAGGAATGAGAAAACTAGAAAAAGATATTTTTGCCAATTTTAAAGAGGATTTTCCTCTTTTTTCTTTTTATTTAATTTTATTGCATTTGCAACAAAATATGATATAATAGTTTTAATTAAAATTTTAAAGGAGGGGATATGTCAGTATTGCGGGAAATTGGGATTATTGCCCGGGCTTTGGATTCCATTGCTAATATTGAGTTCCGCGACATAGAGCTGGCGCGGGGGCAATATCTTTATCTGGTACGAATCGCGGAGAATCCGGGGATTATCCAAGAGGAACTGTCGGAGCTGCTCAAGGTGGATCGCTCAACGGTTGCCCGATCTGTTAAGAAGCTAGAGGCCAAGGGCTTGGTCCAGCAGAAGGCAGCCAAAGACAACAAGAAGAACAAGGAATGGTTTGTGACGGAAAAAGGGGAAAAACTCTATCCTTTTATCCTAGCTGAGAATGCCTATTCTGAAGAGGCATCCCTGCAGGGCTTTTCTCAGGCGGAAGTTCAAGCCTTGGAGAAAATGCTGGTACGAGTGCGTGCAAACATCACAGGTGACTGGGAAGCAGTCAAAAAAGGTCAAAAAAGAAAGTATTAAGATTAAAGAGGTGCATCATGAAAGTAACAGTTGAAAATGAATTTTGGCAAGTATTTCCGAAAGCTCAGATTAGTATTTTAGTGGTCAAGGAGCTAGATAATAGTGTAGATGAAAGTAAGGACCCATATTTCAAATCCCTGCTGGATAAGGGATCAAAGCGAGCTGAGGACTTTATCCCAGACGAGAACTTCACTCAAAATGAAGTCATTTAGGAGTGGCGGCAGGCATTCAGCAAATTCAAGACCAAGAAAGGAGCACGATCCTCTATCGAAGCCCTGCTCAAGCGGGTTAGTCAGGGTCGGGAATTTCATCCAATCAATCCTTTGGTCGATATCTACAACAGTGTCTCGCTGTCTTATGCGGTTCCATGTGGCGGTGAGGATTTGGATAAGATTGTCGGAGGTCTTCATCTAGGAAAAGCCAAAGGTGGCGAAGCCTTTTTCCCGTTGGGAGCTGAGAGTGACGCACCGGCTCTGCCAGAAGAAATCATCTACTATGATGAAGAGGGGGCTGTCTGCCGTTGCCTTAACTGGCGAGAAGCCCAGCGAACTATGCTGACCGAGGAGACCAAGAATGCCATCTTGGTTATCGAGTCCATCAACGAAGAGCAGGCCGTGCGTGCTCAAGCAGCTATGATAGAGCTTCAGACTCTGATTGAGGACTATTTTGGTGTCAAAGGTGAAATCACCCATCTGACGCTTGATAATCCAAGCTTGGAAATCTGAGACTAAAAAAATCTGGATCAGAATTATCTGGTCCAGATTTGATATTTTAAGGTTGAAGTATCATAGTCAATTAGTTTTTCTTGTTTTCAAAGATAAAGACTTTACTGAAAACATAGTTGAGGACAATAATAAGCACTTGAGAGAAAAGGGACTCTATCGAGTTGATAAGGTTGCGTTCATTGTTGACAAATTGCCCGATAATATTAGGGTAAGTATCTACTAATAATTTTGCAAGAACGATGTCTAGCAAAAGAGTGCCAGAACGCGCCAGAGCAAATTTAAAAAGTCGCTTTTGCCAACCTTTGCGCTGCTGTTTAAAGACAATGGTATCATTTGTGATAAAGGCGAAAAGTACTGCTGTGACATTAGCAGTAATGGTCGCAAATAATGTCTGTCCTGTAAGAGCGAAGATAAGGAGACGAGTAGTCATATAAACAAGGGTAGCTGCCACACCAAAGAAAAGATAGGACAGAACCTCATTGTCAAAGAATTTTTTGATTAAAGATTTCATAAAGATAGTCTATCATATTTCTAGGATTTATGCTATACTAGTTGGGTTGCCAAATCTGTGGAGGAATCATCTAATGATGCTCCTCTCATGTGACGCAACCCTTGGCGCTTAGCTTCTTTCGCCAAGCATATTACACGCGGTAAAGCCGCTAAAGGAGAAAACATGAAACAAGAAAAACTGAGAGTTCGTGATTTGGCTCAGATTGCCATTGTCGCTGCTATTTATGTAGCCCTTACGATTACGCCCCCTTTAAATGCTATAAGCTATGGTGCTTACCAGTTCAGAATTTCTGAAATGATGAACTTTATGGCCTTTTATAATCGGAAATATATTATGGGCGTGACCATTGGCTGTATGATTGCCAATCTCTATAGTTTTGGAATCGTTGATGTCTTTGTTGGCGGTGGGTCCACCTTGGTCTTCCTGTCACTGGGTGTCTACCTTTTTGGTCGCTATAAGAATCAATATCTGATTAAAGGCTTGATTCGTTTGGATCATTTCTATTTTGCAGTTTTATTCTCTATTTCGATGGTGACCATTGCTGCAGAGTTACATTTCTTGCAAGGCCTGCCATTCTTCCTGACTTGGTTTACAACGGCCATTGGAGAATTTGCTTCCTTGATTGCTGGAGCTATCATTATTAACCAGATTGCAAAAAATATTGATTTGACAAAATAAGACAGCAGAGAGCGGAATTTCCGCTCTTTTTGTCTCCTTTTCTTTTTTAGGAAGAATTCGGGACAAATAGAGGAAGATTTTGTGTATTTGTGATAAAATAGAAGTATGAAAGAAAGAATGTCAGAATTAGTAGAATTGCTCAACCGATATGCTCATGAATATTATACGGCAGATAGGCCAAGCGTATCGGACAGCGAGTATGACAGACTCTATCGTGAGTTAGCGGAGTTAGAAGAAAAGTACCCAACCGATATCCTGCCTGACAGTCCGACGCATCGGGTGGGCGGGAAGATTTTAGAAGGATTTGAAAAATATCCACACCAGTATCCTCTCTTTAGTTTGCAGGATGCTTTTTCACGTGAAGAATTACTAGCCTTTGACCAGCGGGTTCGCAAGGAATTTCCACAAGTTTCTTATCTTTGTGAACTCAAGATTGATGGGCTCTCTATTTCCCTGACCTATGAAAATGGAATCTTGGTAGCAGGAGCGACTCGGGGGGATGGTTCTGTTGGTGAAAACATTACTGAAAATCTCAAGCGAGTCAAGGATATTCCACTGACTTTGAAAGAACCGCTGGACATTACGGTTCGCGGAGAGTGCTATATGCCCAAGGCATCCTTTGATGCGGTCAATCAGCTGCGACAGGAAAATGGTGAGCCTGAGTTTGCCAATCCACGTAATGCAGCAGCGGGAACCTTGCGCCAGCTGGACACAGCAGTTGTGGCTAAGCGCAATCTAGCGACTTTCCTATACCAAGAAGCCAGTCCTACTCAGGTTGGCAGCCAAGAAGAGGTCTTAAACAAGCTGGCAGATTTGGACTTCTCAGTCAATCCTACTCATATTCTGGCGGACTCTATTGAATCAGTTTGGGAGTTTATCGAAAAGATCGCTGAGGAGCGGGATAGCCTGCCTTATGAAATTGACGGTATTGTCATCAAGGTTAATGACTTGGCGGTGCAAGAGGAGCTTGGCTTTACTGTCAAGGCACCTAAGTGGGCTATCGCCTATAAGTTTCCAGCTGAGGAAAAGGAAGCCCAGCTTCTATCTGTTGACTGGACAGTGGGTCGGACGGGAGTTGTGACTCCGACAGCTAATCTGACGCCAGTGCAGCTAGCGGGAACGACAGTTAGTCGAGCAACCTTGCACAATGTGGACTATATTGCAGAGAAGGATATTCGTCAGAAAGATACCGTTATCGTCTATAAGGCGGGAGATATTATTCCTGCTGTCTTGCGAGTGGTGGAGTCCAAACGAGTCTCAGAGGAGCCTCTGGAAATACCAAGTCACTGTCCGAGCTGTGAGAGTGAGCTGGTACACTTTGAAGACGAAGTCGCTCTGCGCTGCATTAACCCTCTATGTCCGGCCCAGATTAAGGAAGGGCTGATTCATTTTGCCAGCCGGGATGCCATGAACATTACTGGCCTGGGTCCAGCAGTGGTAGAGAAGCTCTTTGCTCAAAATCTAGTCAAAGATGTGGCTGGAATCTATCGGCTGACGGTAGAAAATTTACTAGAATTAGAGAACTTTAAGGAAAAATCAGCAAATAAATTGTATACTGCTATTCAAGCTTCCAAGGAGAACTCGGCTGAACGCCTCTTGTTCGGCTTGGGGATTCGCCATGTGGGAAGCAAGGCCAGTCGGATTTTGCTGGAGAAATTTCATGATATTCCTAAGCTGTCTCAGGCCAGCCAAGAAGAGATTGCGGCTATTGACAGCCTTGGAACTGTGATTGCCCAAAGCCTGCATACCTATTTTGAGCAGGAAGGCTCCCATATTCTTTTGGCGGAATTACAGGAAGCAGGTGTGAATCTAGACTATCTAGGGCAAAAGGCAGCGGCTGATGCAGCCCTATCTGGTATGACGGTTGTCTTGACTGGTAAATTACAAAAATTGACCCGCAATCAAGCTAAAGAAAAATTGCAGAGTCTGGGTGCTAATGTTTCCGGATCTGTTTCTAAAAAAACGGATCTGGTAGTGGCTGGCCAAGATGCCGGCAGCAAGCTGGCCAAGGCTCAGGAGTTAGGAATTGAAATTCGGGATGAAGATTGGCTTGATAGCTTATGAGGCTGAAGTATGAAGGATAAGATTAAACGAGCACGATTGATTTATAACCCGACTTCGGGACAGGAAATTATTAAGAAAAATATTGCGGAAGTTTTGGATGTTTTGGAGGATGTGGGCTATGAAACCAGCGCCTACCAAACCACTCCAGCGCCTCTTTCTGCTCAAAAAGAAGCTGAAAGAGCAGCAAAAGCAGGATTTGATTTGATTATTGCGGCAGGCGGCGACGGTACCATCAATGAGGTAGTTAATGGCGTGGCGAATCTGGATGAACGGCCTAAATTGGCCTTTATTCCAACTGGTACAACCAACGATTATGCGCGTGCTCTGAAGATTCCCATGGGAGATCCAGTAGCGGCAGCCCGCATTATCGAAAAAAATCAGACCATTAAAATGGATATTGGCCGGGCATATGGCAGCAAGTATTTTATTAATATTGCAGCAGCTGGAACCCTGACAGAGCTAACTTACAGCGTTCCTAGCGAGGTCAAATCCCGCCTAGGCTACTTTGCCTATGTTGCAGAAGGAGCAAAAAAACTCCCTCGCTCTAAGTTCCGCAAGGTCCGTATCAAGCACGACCACGGTGTCTTTGAAGGAAAGATTTCGCTCATGTTTGCGGCTCTGACCAATTCTATCGGTGGTTTTGAAAAGCTAGCGCCAGACACTAAATTAGACGATGGGAATTTTACCTTGATTTTGGTCAAGACAGCCAATCTCTTTGATATGCTAAGCCTGATGATGCAGGCTATCAATGGCGGTCAGCACGTTGGCGATATCAATGTAGAATACCTTAAAACAAGCAAGCTGCAGCTGGAAGTTTTAGATAAAAAAGGTCCATTTATGCTGAATTTGGATGGAGAATACGGTGGCGATACGCCTGTTGAACTGGAAGTGCTGCACGGACATTTGGAATTTTTTGCCAATATTGATGAAATCAGTCAGACAGCCCTTTCAATAGAATAATTTTAGATAAAGAGATGAAAGAACATGCTAGACTATAAAGTCTTAGTCCATTATCACAATCCTACTGGAGATTATTTCTCCTATGATATGTGGCAGTGGCAAATAAACCAATGGGGACAGGAAGTAGCCTTTTCCAAACTTGATTATTTTGGTATTCAGGGGGAATTATCATTTCAAACCTGGGAGCCCTTAGATCACGCTCATGTGATTATCAAACGTTCAGACTGGTCTAGCCAGTCCTGTGACTATCATATTGATCTGTTACCTCCCCATCTGGTGACGGAAATTTGGCTGATTGAGGGAGATACGCAGGTTTATTATTCTTTGCAGGCTGCAACGACGAGTCACCAGTATTCACGCCGGCGTCCGCATAACTTTGATGTGGCCCTGAGAACAGACTACTTTGATGAATGTTGGGGCTATCAAGGCTGTTTGGGACACCGTCAGATGGACGGCGCACATATTTTCAAAGTTTGGGCACCGACAGCTAGGAAGGTAGAGTTGGTAGTCTATGAATCGGCTGACAATCGAGCTCCTGTTTATAAAATCTTCCCAATGCAAAAAGGTGACCGATATTCTCACGACCATAAGGAAAACACCATAGGTGTCTGGTCAACTGAAATAGCAGAAGACTTGACCGGTAAAACCTATCACTACCATGTTAGCTTTGAATACCGCAATTTCTATACTCGAGATCTCTATACCATTGCGACCAGTCCAGATGGTAAGCGCTCAGCGATTCTTGGAGCGGATGAGACAGAAGTAGCTGGTTTTGAGGTTCGACAGGGCAAAGAAGCCGTCTGGCGCTTGGACAATCCAAATCAAGCGGTGATTTATGAGATGCACATTCGAGATTTGACCAAGTCGGAGACTTCAGGCGTGGATAGTCAGCTGCGCGGGACCTTCTTGGGAGCCTGTCAAAAAGGCACTACCAATCATCTAGGGCAAAAGACAGGCTTTGACTATATCAGTGATTTAGGCGTTAATGTCGTCCAACTTCAGCCCGTCTCTGATCGTCACAAGGACTATGATGAAAATGGAGAGCTAATCTACAACTGGGGCTATGACCCGCAGAATTATCATGCTCCAGAGACTAGCTTTTCCAGCAATCCTGCTGACCCAGCGCAGGCCATCCGTGATTTGAAAACGATGATTCAGGCCTACCATGATGCGGGAATTTCTGTGACACTGGATGTTGTCTATAATCACATCTACTCGACCTATGATTCTGCTTTTCAGGCTATAGTACCGGATTATTACTATCGGATGAATCCTAACGGCTCTTTCCAAAACGGAACAGGAGTGGGCAGTGAGACAGCTAGTGAGCACGAGATGTTCCGCAAGTTTATGATTGACTCTCTGCTGTACTGGGTAGAGGAGTTTAATGTAGATGGCTTCCGCTTCGACCTAATGGGCATTCATGATGTAAAAACGATGAATGCCATCCGTCAGGCCATGGATGAGGTGGATCCACGAATCCTGCTGTATGGAGAAGGTTGGGATATGGGAACGGGCCTGAGACCAGAAGACAAGGCCAAAAAGGACAATGCTTATCAGTTGCCGCGGATTGGATTTTTCAATGATACAGAGCGGGATGCGGTCAAGGGAGCCGAGGTTTACGGCGGCATCAAGGCTGGTTTTGTCAGTGGTCAGGCGACGGAGGATATCGTCGCTAAGTCTATCCTTGGCAGCAGTGAGCTAGGCAGCTATCGCAGTCCTGATCAAGTCCTTAACTACGTCGAGGCTCACGATAATTTCAACCTGCATGATTTGCTTGCAGAGCTGCATCCCGACGATGATGTTCTGACTCGCACCAAGCGGATTGAGTTGGCAACTGCTATGAACCTGCTCATGCAAGGCATGGCTTTCATGGAGCTGGGACAGGAATTCTCCCGTACTAAGCTCGTAGCTACGGGAGAGGACGGCCAAGTCCTGCATAGCGATCGTGAAAGGGCTATGAACAGCTACAATGCGCCAGATGCAGTCAATCAGGTGAATTGGAATCTATTGCAGGACCATCAGGAGAGTATTGATTTTATCAAGGACATCATTCGTCTCAAGACAAGCTGCAAATCCTTTTCTTATCAGACCTATGAAGATATTTATAAGCATGTCTTTGTTCAATCAGCAGAGCAGGGCAGTGGTTTGATTATCTTTGAGATTAAGGACGACAAGCATTATCAGGTTATTTTTAATGCTAGTGGCCTGCCCTATTATCTGCCTAATGCAGACAAGCTGCGTCTCATAGTGGGCAATAGCCGTCATAAGAAGCCTTTCTATGTTGAAAATCTGACGGTTTCTGTTTTTGAAGTTATTCAATAAGTTATTAGCTGCAAGAAAAGCCTTAAGTCCAATGGACTTAAGGCTTTTGCTATCTATGGATTGGCTGTGGAACTAGAGCTGGAAGAGCTTGAGTCTTCTTGACTGCTGTCTTCGTCGCTGCTGCTAGTTTGGAACTGCTCTGGATGCAGTGCCCGATAGCTTGGCGAGTTAAATAGGTCCACAGTGGAGACATTGCCTCGCTTGGAGTAAAGACTGGTTGATTGGTCGCCTTTTTCCTTTTCAATAGCCAACAAGGCTTTCATTGAATTAAGATAAGAGTAATCTTTAGGGTTGACCTTGCCTAAGTCATTCCCCTTGTAGAAACGAATCAAGTCGCCGGTCTGAATAGCGTCACTCATCTTCAGCTGAGTATTGGCAGCATTGCGAATCTCATCCAGCTCCTTCTTGATGGTTTCGTCAGGATTAGTAATTTCCTCACCGGTCTGGGTGTAGTAGGTCCGTCCATTGAAGCTAGTGTATTTTGGAGTGACAAAGTTATTGCTGGAGCGGAAGGCTGTGATTTGCTGATGCTGAGATGACAGTAGGTCTTGTCCAACTTGAAGGTAGTTCTTAGAGTCAATGCCCAGTAAATGCTCTAATGTTGGCAGCATATCTACTTGACCACCGTATGTATCAATTATCTTTCCTTTGTCCATGCCAGGCACCACTACCATGTATGGCACGCGCTGCATCATGGCATTGTCGTAGTTGGACCAAGTCTCAGAGGTCTTTCCTACAAGAGGGGCCAAGTTAGGATTACGGGTTTGGGAAATTCCAAAATGGTCTCCATAGAGAACGATAATAGAGTTGTCATAGAGGCCAGATTCTTTAAGATAATCAAACAAGGCCTTGACAGAAGAATCTAGATAGTTGGCAGTGGCAAAGTAACCGTTGATGGTTTCATCCTTGGTCTTAGCCAGCGGGAAGCCGATCTCGTCACCAATCAAGCTAGTCGTGTAAGGATAGTGATTGGAAACCGTGATATACTTAGCATAGAAAGGCTGCTGCAGGTGTTCCAGATATTTGATGGAATCTTTCAGCATAATCTTGTCATTCAAACCATACTGGAAGGAGTTGGTGTCGTCCTGCTTGGTAAAGTAAGACGCATCGAAGAAATAGTTATAACCCCATTGCTTGTAAGCTGTATTGCGGTTCCAGAAGCTTCCAGTATTTCCATGGAAAACAGCAGAAGTATAGTCGCCGTTTTTGGAAAGAATAAAAGGTGCTGCTTGCTGGGTATTGGTACCACCGTAATTGACCATGAAGGAGCCTTGATTGAGACCAAAGAGCCCAGTTTCAATCATGGTTTCAGCATCAGAAGTCTTACCAGCCTTGACCTGGTTGAAGACATTAGAGAAAGCCAGAGTCGAATTGGAGTGGTAGAGGGAATTGAGGAAAGGTGTCACCTCGTACTCTTTCCCATCTGCCTGCAGCTTATAGTCAATCAGGAACTGCTGGAAGCTTTCCAGATGGACGTAGATGACATTTCGTCCTTTGGCAATCCCGTAATATTCTGGATTAGGTTCCGCATAGTGGGATTGAATGTATTCTGTTACTGGTTCCAAGTCTTTTTCAGAAGCTTTGGAACGCTCACGATTAGCGGTATATGTCTGGTTGGCACTGTAACCTAGAAAGGCTGGCAAGCCCAGAGCCCGAACGACATAATAGTTGGAAAATCCACGTGACAAGAGCTCAGGCCGGTCAATTTCAGCCAAGAAAAGGTTGGCTGAGAAAAGCATGGCGGACAGGGAGGTCACAGCAAAGCTAGCGCGTTTATTGAAAGGGCGGTCATCCATTCGGATGTATTTCTTAAAGAATAAGAAGGCCAAAATCGGAAAATCAATCAGATAAAGAATATCCCAAGGGCGGAAGAGCTCCAGTGCTGCTTCCCCAAGTCCAGCTGAAACGCTGCTAGAAGCCAGCATAGTATTGACTGTAACAAAGTCACTGAACTCGCGGTAGTAAATGGAGTTAGATACCAGCCAAGCAAAGAGGAGCAGATAGATTCCGAAGGCTAGGCTGTAGAATAATTTGGTTCGTTTTACATAAAGTGCTAGTCCTAGCAGCAAGAGACTGATAGGGAAAGGGTTGATAATAGCTAAAAATACTTGATAGGCACCTTGAATATCGAGGTTGAAATCAATCGTGTAGGCCCACATGGTTTTTATCCAATAGAGGACCAATAAAATCAAGACAAAACCTAGTCTCGTACTCATGAAATTGAGTAAATTCTTGGTTATTTTTTTCACAAAAAGTTACTTCCTTGTCTTATTTCCTAAAAATTTTCTCCTCTAAGTATAACATAATTTCTCCAGTTAAGGAAAATTTGAGCCGCATTTGAGATATTTTAAATCGGCGAAATTGTAATATTTCTATAAAAGCCTTATCCCCTCTATGGAGAGGTTTATAGTCGTTTTGCACTCGTTTGTGAAATCTTTTATTAACTCAAATGTAAAATATGTTTTGAGAATTTTCACAATCTTTGGTATAATATAATTTATGAATAAACTTACTGTTAGTCAAGAGGCAGAAGAAAAACTGAGAAAGGGCATTCTTTTATTAGATAAAAAGGATTTTGGCGCTCTTTCGCTTCAGAATCAATGTGTGGAGCTGCAAAACCGTCAGGGCAAGTTTTTAGGCACAGCGTATCTCTCTCCGCAGAATAAGGGAGTAGGCTGGCTGATTTCCCAGAAGAAGGTAGAGCTGAACTCGGATTTTTTTCAAGGCCTCTTTGAGCAGGCTAAGAGCAGACGTTCTACTTATTTCCATTCGTCTGACACGACAGCCTTCCGACTCTTTAATCAAGAGGGGGATGGCTTCGGTGGCTTCACGGTAGATTTCTACAATGACTTTGCGCTTTTTTCTTGGTACAATGACTTTGTCTTTGCTATCAAGGATCAGATTCTGACAGCCTTCGCTAAGGTTTTCCCAGAGATTCAGGGAGCTTATGAAAAGATTCGTTTCAAGGGTTTGAACTACGAATCGGATCATCTCTATGGAGCGGAAGCACCAGAAACTTTCACAGTCTTGGAGAACAGTGTTCGCTATCAGGTTTTTCTGAATGATGGTCTCATGACCGGTATCTTTCTGGATCAGCATGATGTACGGGCTAGTCTGGTAGATGGTCTGGCTGCTGGTAAAAGTTTACTCAATATGTTTTCCTACACAGCTGCTTTTTCAGTAGCAGCAGCTATGGGCGGTGCCAGTCAGACAGTATCTGTTGATTTGGCCAAGCGCAGCCGTGAGCTGTCAGAGGCTCATTTTCTGGCCAATGGTCTGACACTGGATCAGCATCGCTTTCAGGTGATGGATGTCTTTGATTATTTCAAGTACGCTAAGCGTCACAATCTAAGCTTTGATGTCATTGTGATAGATCCGCCTAGCTTTGCTAGAAATAAAAAGCGGACATTCTCGGTTGCTAAAGATTATCATCGTTTGGTTGCACAAGCTTTGGAAATCCTGAATCCTCAGGGAATCATGATTTTAAGTACCAATGCAGCCAATCTTTCCAAAAGTAAGTTTAAACAAGAAATTGAAAAAGGTCTTGCCGGCAGAAAGCACCGCTATCTTGCGGAGTATGACTTGCCAGCAGACTTTGTCTATAATAAAAAAGACGGGAGCAGTAATTACCTCAAGGTATTTACAATAAAGGTGGACCAATGAAGTTAGTCGTTTCTGTAATGCCCAAGAGTTTAGAAGAAGCTCAAGAAATTGATGTATCACGCTACGAAGATGCGGATATTATTGAATGGCGGGCAGATTTTCTGGCCAAGGATGACATTTTAAATGTTGCGCCAGCTATTTTTGAAAAATTTGCCGGACGTGAATTGATTTTCACCTTGCGGACCCGTCAAGAAGGCGGAGAAATTGAACTGTCCGATGATGAATATGTAGCTCTCATCAAGGAAGTAGCCGGTTTTTACCAGCCTGACTATATTGACTTTGAATACTTCTCTCACAAGGGGAAATTTGAAGAAATGCTGGAGTTTCCTAATCTGGTGCTGAGCTACCACAACTTCGAGGAAACACCGGAAAATATGATGGAAATCCTGTCTGAGCTGACTTCTCTGACCCCTAAGGTGGTCAAGGTTTCTGTCATGGCTCATAATGAGCAGGATGTGCTGGACTTGATGAACTATACTCGCGGTTTCAAGACTTTGAATCCTGAGCAAGATTTTGTCACCATTTCCATGGGAAAAGTCGGCAAGATTTCACGCATTGCGGCTGATTTGACAGGTTCCAGCTGGTCATTTGCTAGTCAGGAGATAGCGTCAGCACCCGGTCAGATTTCTCTGAGCAATATGAAGAAAATCCAGGAGATTTTGAATGAGAATTAATGGCCACACCCGCATGGCTGCTGTGGTTGCCAAGCCAATTAAACACAGTATTT
Organism: Streptococcus sanguinis; assembly: GCF_003943735.1. GTDB lineage: Bacteria > Bacillota > Bacilli > Lactobacillales > Streptococcaceae > Streptococcus > Streptococcus sanguinis_E. Next base: position 25,163 of record NZ_RJMV01000003.1, read on the forward strand.
CTCCTCTTATTCACAATATGGCTTTTGAAAAGACTGGTGTCAATGGTGTCTATCTAGCTTGGGAAGTAGAAGCGAAGGATCTGCAGGCCTGTATAGAAAATATCCGCAGATACGATATGTTTGGTGTCAATCTTTCCATGCCCTACAAGCAGGAAGTGATAACTTATTTGGATGAGCTGGATGTCAGCGCCCGCCTTATCGGGGCGGTCAATACGGTTGTGAATAAAAATGGAATTTTAGTTGGTTATAACACAGATGGCAAGGGATTTTTTAAGAGCTTGCCTTCTTTTGCTATTCGGGGCAAAAAAATGACGATTTTGGGAGCAGGTGGAGCTGCGACAGCTATTATTGCTCAAGCAGCTTTGGACCAAGCAGAGGAAATTTTCGTCTTTACTCGGCAAGCCTCCTATGAGAAGACTGTCAGAAAGATAGCAGCTATCAGCCACCAAACCAAGAGTCGTATCCAGGTACTAACCTTGGAAGATGTGGATAGCTTGCAGGATAAAATCAACCAATCAGACCTTCTGGTAAATGGGACTAGTTTAGGAATGGATGGTATCAGCATACCCCTGCCTGAACAGCTTGAGCTGCCTTGCCAGATTTTAGTTGCAGATGTTATCTACCAACCTTTCGAAACGCCCTTCCTCAAATGGGTCAGAAATCAAAATGTCACAGCGGTCAATGGACTTGGTATGCTGCTTTATCAAGGAGCAGAAGCCTTTGAGCTTTGGACCGGCAAGACCATGCCCAGTCAGGAAATTTGGCAGTGTTTAGAAGAATTGTATAACAATTGAATAAAAGGAGAACAAGATATTGAGAAAAAAATTGGTGATATCTATCATTATTTTGCTTATTAGTACTTTAGGAGTATTCATTTTTGTAAAACAAGTAGAACATGCTAGATTTGAAGCGAGGAGAGACAAGCTGATTAAGCATTCTTTCTCTCTTTTTGAAGAACAGACAGCTCTTTATATTAAGGAAAAGTATACTGGTATTAGTAAAATTGAATTTTCTCCTATCTTTTTTGAAGAAGGAGGACCTAATGATTACTTATCTATTCAAGTTGTGCCAGTCATTTATGATCAAGAAGGAAATAAGGCCTATTTGGGACGGGAAGTAGGAAAAACATCTTTCCTCAGTTATGGTCTGCATTTTGGTGTTGAATTTGATTTTGGGATTGATAATGAAGAGATTATTGTTTTAGAGAATTCGAAAGTTGGTGGAGATATTGATGTATCTGACGCTAAGACTCTCCCTGAGAATGCAAAAATGTCTAAAGGATATGGAATTGATGATAATATAAGTGCATTAGTAAAAGATGGTCAGTTGAAAAATGTCAAGAAAAAGGAGGGTGGTAGCTCTCAAGTCGAAATTGTCTATAACCTAGAAATTCGGAAAGAAGATTATCGAAAATGGCGTTAACAGATAAAGAAATTCAAAAATCTATGGGTTAACAGAAAGAAATCATTTAACAACATGAAGACGCGTTTTCTATTATAGACATAAATTAAAATCGACGATATTGTACTATCATCAAGATAAAAAGAAAACTTTTAAGGAATTGCTTTTGTTCTATTTAAAGCAGAAAAATGCTTTTTATATTATAGCAAAACCAATGTCGTTTATTAAAGAACTTCTATTGAACTGTAGAGTGTTTGGGCAATTCTGATGAATCCAAATTAGAATAAGACAACAGACTTCACTTGGGGAGGAACTTACAGATGGCTTCTTTTAACTTTAAAAATGAATGGTAAATAGCTACTGAAATATTTGACGTAATTTGATATACTAGGAAGCAAGTATAATTTTTTTGATTGACTTGGAATGGAGGCGCTTATGAAACTGAATGTGAATCTCCCGCATCATCCCTATGATATTCTCATCGAAAAGGGGTCTTTATCTCAGGCTGGAAGTTGGCTGTGTCAGCTTTGGCAGCCTCAGAAGGTGGTTATCGTCACGGACAATCGAGTGGCTCGACTCTATGCGGAAAAGGCCAAGCTGAGCTTGGAAGCGGCTGGGTTTAAGACTTTTGTCTTTGACTTTTTGGAGGGTGAAGCCAGCAAGAACTTAAAGACAGTCAACAAAGTCTATGAGTTTTTGGTCAAGGTTGGTCTGACTCGCAGTGATGGTATTGTGGCATTGGGAGGTGGCGTTGTTGGTGATTTGGCAGGATTTGTTGCATCGACCTACATGCGGGGCATTCATTTCGTGCAGATTCCGACCAGTCTGACAGCTCAAGTAGACTCCTCTATCGGTGGTAAGACAGGTGTCAATACGCCTTGGGCCAAGAATATGGTCGGGACCTTTACCCAGCCTGACGGAGTTCTGATTGACCCAGAAGTCTTGCATACTTTGGGCCAGCGGGAGCTGATCGAAGGTATGGGTGAGGTAGTAAAATACGGCTTGATTGAGGATAAGGAACTCTGGGATGAGCTTTCGGAAATGGATGGCAGTCCGAAGTCAATTTTGGAGCATGCCGAAAGCATCATTTACCATTCCTGTGATGTCAAGCGTAAGATTGTGGTCGAGGACGAGCTGGATAATGGTGTTCGCCTTTACCTGAACTTCGGCCATACTATTGGGCACGCTATTGAAGCGACAGCGGGCTATGGAAAAGTCATGCACGGTGAAGCCGTGGCGATTGGCATGGTACAGGTTTCCCGCGTCGCTGAAAAGAAAGGCCTCATGCCAGCCGGAATTACAGAAGACATCGTCCGTATGTGTCAGAAATTTGGCTTGCCGGTGGATTACCAGCCATGGAATGAGAATGCTCTTTATCAGGCCTTGACCCATGATAAGAAGGCACGAGGCAACTCTATCAAGCTAGTACTGGTGCCTGAGCTGGGTTCGGCTAGTATTCACCAGATTCCTCTGGAAGAGATGAAAGAATTTCTGAAGAAATAAGTGCCAGATGGAGTTTAAGGCGATTGGACAGTTTGGATAAAAAATAGACAGAATGTCCAGTTCTTTCCATCCCAAAAATAGGAGAAAATGTATGAGATACTTAACAGCAGGAGAATCGCACGGACCACGCCTGACAGCTATTATTGAGGGAGTGCCGGCTGGTCTTCCTCTGACCGCTGACTATATCAATGCTGAGCTCAAGCGCCGTCAGGGTGGGTACGGTCGTGGTGCCCGCATGAAGATTGAGAGCGACCAAGTCGAGATTACGTCTGGGGTTCGTCATGGCTTGACCATGGGCGGCCCGATTACCCTCAATGTCACTAATCTAGATCACCAGAAGTGGCTGGAGATTATGAGTGCGGCGGATGTGGATGAAAAGAAAAAAGGGCTGCGCAAGATTACCAAACCACGCCCTGGCCATGCTGATTTAGTTGGTGGTATGAAATACCGCTTTGACGATTTGCGAAATTCTCTTGAGCGCTCTTCTGCGCGCGAAACGACTATGCGTGTGGCAGTCGGAGCAGTAGCCAAGCGTTTGCTGGAAGAAATTGGTGTAGAGGTGGCTAATCATATCGTAACCTTTGGTGGCATTGGTATTGATGTCCCAAATAATCTGACTGTATCAGAAATCAAGGAAAGAGCTGCCCAGTCGGAGGTTTCCATTGTCAATCCCGAGCGCGAAGAAGAAATCAAGACTTACATTGATCAAATTAAGAAAGACGGGGATACCATCGGTGGTGTCATTGAGATCATCGTTGGCGGTGTTCCAGTTGGTCTGGGCTCCTATGTCCAATGGGACAAGAAGTTGGATGCCAAGATTGCTCAAGGAGTCGTGTCTATCAATGCTTTCAAGGGAGTCGAGTTTGGCGTGGGCTTTGAAGCCGGTCGTCTTAAGGGCAGTCAAGTCATGGATGAAATCCTCTGGTCCGAGGAAGATGGCTTCACTCGCAGGACTAATAATCTAGGCGGCTTTGAGGGCGGTATGACCAATGGTCAGCCAATCGTAGTGCGGGGTGTTATGAAGCCCATTCCANCCCTTTACAAGCCACTAATGAGCGTGGATATTGAGACCCACGAGCCGTATAAGGCGACAGTGGAACGGAGCGATCCTACGGCTCTGCCAGCGGCGGGTGTTGTCATGGAAAGCGTGGTGGCCACAGTTTTAGCCACCGAAGTCTTGGAGAAATTCTCTTCGGACAATCTGGAAGAACTGAAGGATGCGGTAGCTCGCCATCGGGAATTTGTCAAGAACTTTTAGAAGTAAGGAGAAGGGCATGGAGAGAAAAACAGTCTATATCGCAGGTCTGGGACTGATTGGAGCTTCTTTGGCTCTGGGCATCAGGCTAGCTCATCCTGAGATAGAGATTCTTGGCTATAATCGCAGTGAGGAATCACGCAGGGTTGCCTTAGAACGTGGAATGGTAGACCGGGTAACGGATGATTTTGCCGCCTTTGCTCCTTTGGCTGATGTGATTATTCTGGCTGTGCCCATCAAGCAGACCATAGCATTTATCAAGGATCTAGCGGAGCTGAACCTGAAGGAAAATGTTATCATTTCAGATGCTGGATCGACCAAGGCAGAGATTGTGGCAGCTGCAGAAAAGTATCTGCAGAATAAACCCGTCCGCTTTGTCGGTGCTCATCCTATGGCCGGAAGTCATAAGACCGGAGCCAAGGCTGCCCATGTCACTCTCTTTGAAAATGCCTATTATATTTTCACGCCCTCTAATCTGACCAAGCCTGGTACGCTTGAGGAAATGAAAGACTTGCTAAGTGGTCTTCATGCCCGCTTTATCCAGGTGGATGCAGCTGAGCACGACCGAGTGACCAGTCAAATCAGCCATTTTCCACATATACTAGCCTCCAGCCTGATGGAGCAAGCAGCAACTTATAGCCAAGAGCATGAACTGACTCAGTCTTTTGCAGCCGGTGGTTTTCGAGATATGACGCGGATTGCGGAGAGTGAGCCAGGGATGTGGACCTCTATCCTCTTGACCAATCCTCAAGCTATCTTGGAGCGGCTGGAAGATTTTAAAGATCAGTTAGACAAGGTGGCTGCAGCGATTGAGGCCAAGGACGAGACAGCTATCTGGGAATTTTTCGATCGAGGACGGCAGAGCCGTAAGCAGATGGAAATTCATAAACGAGCTGGTGTGGATAGCTTTTATGATCTCTTTATTGAAGTGCCCGATGAAGAAGATGCGATTTTGGGTATTTTGGAACTCCTGCGAGGAATTTCTGTCGTCAACATCCGGATTAACGAGGAAAACCGAGAAGATATCAACGGTATTCTGCAAATCACCTTTAAAAATCACCAAGATTTAGAAAAATCTGCTACAATAGTAAGAGAAAATACGGATTACCTAGTGTCCGAAGACTAATATAGATTGGAGAACTCTATGTCAAATATTTATGATTTAGCCAATGAACTGAGCAGAAATCTGCGTGATTTGCCTGAGTACCAAGCAGTCGCAGAAAGCAAGAAAGCAGTAGATGCTGATAGCGAAGCGAAGGCTATTTTTACAGATTATCTGGCTTTCCAGCAAGAGTTGCAACAGCTGGCTCAGACTGGTCAGGTACCGACTCAGGAGGTGCAGGACAAGATGACTTCCTTTGGCGAGAAGATTCAGGGCAATGCTGTTCTTTCTGAATTTTTCAATAAGCAGCAGCAACTGTCCATCTATCTAGCGGACATTGAGCGTATCATCTTTGATCCAGTGCAGGATTTGCTTAAGTAGGCTATTAAAAAGAAGAATCTGGGATGAATACTCGGATTCTTTTTGCTTTAGCTAGGATTCCAGAAATTTTAAGAATTTCTGGTCTTTTTATGATAAAATAAGAAGCAACAAAGGAAAGTACGAGGTCATCTATGAAATTATCAACTAATATAAGAGGCCTGAAGGGCCGTATCCGCGTACCTGGAGATAAATCTATCAGCCACCGTTCCATTATTTTTGGCAGTTTGGCCAAGGGGGTCACTACTGTTCGCGACATTCTGCGAGGAGAAGATGTGCTGTCAACCATGCAGGTTTTTCGCGACTTAGGCGTGCAGATTGAGGACGATGGAAATCTAGTCAGGATTCATGGCGTAGGATTTGAAGGCCTGCAAGCACCGAAAAATAAGCTGGATATGGGCAATTCTGGAACGTCTATCCGTTTGATTTCTGGTGTTTTGGCCGGTCAGGATTTCAAAGCGGAGATGTTTGGTGACGACAGTCTATCCAAGCGCCCTATGGATCGGGTGACCATTCCTCTGCGGCAGATGGGAGTCGAGATTGCTGGTCGGACTGAGCGTGATTTACCACCGCTCAAGATGAAGGGCAGTAGGGAACTGAAGTCTATTCATTATCAGCTGCCAGTGGCTTCTGCTCAGGTTAAGTCGGCCTTGATTTTTGCTGCTCTGCAGGCTCAGGGAGAGTCGGTTATTATAGAAAAGGAAATCACCCGTAATCATACAGAAGATATGATTGCCCAGTTTGGTGGGCAGATTGAGGTCAAGGGCAAGGAAATTCGCATTCAGGGTGGTCAGGAATTCACTGCTCAGGAAGTGACGGTTCCAGGTGACATTTCCAGTGCGGCTTTCTGGCTGGTGGCTGGATTGATTGTGCCGGACTCTAAGATTGTTTTAGAAAATGTTGGCATCAACGAAACTCGTACAGGTATTCTAGAAGTAATAGAGGCTATGGGCGGACGGATGACGCTGTCAGATGTCGATCCAGTAGCCAAGTCTGCTACCATCACCGTTGAGACGTCTGATCTTAAAGGAACGGAGATTGGCGGCGAGATTATTCCACGCTTGATTGATGAGTTGCCGATTATTGCTCTTCTGGCGACGCAGGCTCAGGGACGGACTGTCATTCGTGATGCAGAGGAGCTCAAGGTCAAGGAAACAGATCGTATCCAGGTAGTAGCAGACGCTCTCAATAGCATGGGCGCAGCTATTACCCCGACGGAAGACGGCATGATTATTGAAGGGAAAACACCTCTTCACGGCGCACAGGTCAACACCTTTGGTGACCATCGCATCGGGATGATGACGGCAATTGCTGCTTTGTTGGCTCAAAGCGGTCAGGTAGAACTTGAGCGGTCTGAAGCTATTAAGACCAGCTATCCAAGCTTCTTCAGCGACTTGGAGGGCTTGATGCATGGCTAAGATATTGCTGGGCTTTATGGGAGCCGGAAAGTCCACAGTGGCCAGAGGCTTAGCCCAAGACTTTGTCGATATGGATGAACTGCTTTGCCAGAGGCTGGGCATGTCTATCAAGGACTATTTTGACCAGCATGGTGAAGCGGCCTTTCGGGCTGCTGAAGCCCAACTCTTAGCTGAGTTGATCGATACGGACTTGGTCGTCTCAACTGGAGGTGGTGTGGTCGTCAGCTCTGAAAATCGCAAATTACTGACTCAGAATGCTGACAATATCTACCTGAAAGCAGATTTTGAAACGCTCTATCAGCGAATTCGGCAGGATGCTGAGCAAGATCGACCTTTGTTCTTAAATCAGAGCAAGTCAGACTTGCAGCAGATTTTTGATCAGCGTCAGACCTGGTATGAGGAAGTGGCGACCCAGATTGTCGATACGAGGCTCAAAAGCCCGCAGGAAATTATTGAGGAAATTCAATGAAAATAGCATTTTTAGGTCCTAGAGGCTCCTTTTCTCACCATGTAGCCCAAGCTGCCTTTCCCAGCCAGAACTTGGTGCCTTATCAGAATATCACCGAGGTCATGAAGGCTTATGAGGCTAGAGAAGTGGATTACTCGGTTGTTCCGGTGGAAAATTCCATTGAGGGCAGTGTCCATGAGACGCTGGACTATCTCTTTCATCAAGCAGATATTCAGGCGGTGGCTGAAATCGTTCAGCCCATCAAGCAGCAGCTTTTGGTGACGGATTTAGAAAAGCCAATTGAGAAGATATTTTCTCATCCGCAGGCTATTGCCCAAGGGAAAAAATACATCCGTCAGCATTATCCGCGGGCTGCTATTGAGGTCACAGCTAGTACAGCCTATGCAGCTCGTTTTGTGGCAGAGCATCCTGAAAAGAATTTTGCGGCTATTGCCCCGCGTACGTCTGCAGCAGAATACGGGCTCAAAGTAGCGGCCAGCGACATTCAGGAAATGGAAGAAAATTATACCCGCTTCTGGATTCTAGGCCATGAGGTGCCAGAGCTTCAACTGACCAAGACAGGAGACAAGCAGACACTGGCTTTGACCTTGCCGGACAATCTGCCAGGTGCCCTCTATAAGGCTTTGTCGACCTTTGCTTGGCGTGGGATTGACCTGACCAAGATTGAGAGCCGGCCTCTAAAAACGGCTTTGGGAGAGTATTTCTTCATTATTGACATTGACAACGAGCAGAAAAAATTGGCGGATTTTGCCTATCAAGAGTTGACAAGTCTTGGAATTACTTATAAAATTTTTGGTAGCTACAGTGTGTTTCTGATTCAGGACAAGTAGCAGTAGATTGGAGAAGAGATGAAGAAACCAGAAAATCTTAGCCATCATGAACAGCTCCGCTTAGATTATCTCTATAAAAATTATTATTATCTAAACGCTAAAGAAAAGAAAGAATTTGACTATCTGCGGCAGAAGTCCAAGGGGATTGGCGGTTCAGCCAGTGCGCCTGACCATGAAGAGCAGCCGCATACAGTTAGTGACGCCTATGAGCAAGAGCCAGTGGAAATGGATTCTTCTGGTCTTTTGCCCAAGTACCCTGAGCGTTCTTCTCGCAGCAGAAAGCAAAAGAAGGCGCCTGAAGCTCTGGCAGGAGCTGGTCTGGGACAAGACAAGCCCAAGAAGCCTCGCAAAAAAATCCGCTTGAAACGGATTCTGCTTTGGGCAGGGATTTTCCTGCTGATGGTCTTGGGGGGCATGATTTTCATGTTTATCAAAGGCTTGACGACAGCTCACACTGGCAATTCTAAACCAGCAGAAACGGAATTCTTTGACGGCAAGGATACTAAGGACGGAGTGAATATCCTCATTCTTGGGACGGACGGCCGAGTTGGTGATGACTCGACTGAGACGCGGACCGACTCTATCATGGTTTTGAATGTTGGTAATAAGGACCACAAGGTGAAATTGGTCAGCTTTATGCGTGATACTCTTATTCACATTGACGGCGTCAGCAATGAGTACACCGATCCGTCGCAGGCAGATTACTATGACCAAAAGCTCAATTCTGCCTATACGATTGGGGAGCAAAATCACAACCGTGGTGCAGATTATGTCCGCCAGATGCTCAAAGATAATTTTGATTTGGACATCAAATATTATGCACTGGTGGATTTCCAGACCTTTGCGACAGCTATTGACACCCTTTTCCCAAATGGCGTCAGCATGAATGCCCAGTTCTCAACCATTGATGGGGAGAAAGTGACAGAAGTTGAAGTGCCGGATGACCTGAATATGAAGGACGGTGTGGTACCTAATCAAACAATCAAGGTCGGTCAGCAGCAGATGGACGGTCGGACCTTGCTCAACTACGCTCGCTTCCGTAAGGATGATGAGGGCGACTTTGGCCGGACCCGCCGCCAGCAGGAAGTCTTGACAGCTGTTTTCCAGCAAGTCAAAGATCCGACCAAGCTCTTTACTGGGTCAGAGGCCCTTGGTAAGGTCTTTGCCTTGACTTCGACCAATGTGCCTTACAGCTTCCTTTTGACCAATGGTCTCTCTATGGCTGGAGATTCCCGCAATGGAGTTGAGCGCCTGACGATTCCAGAAAATGGCGACTGGGTGGACACCTATGACATGTACGGTGGCCAAGGGCTCTTGATTGACTTTGAAGCCTATAAAGAAAGACTGCAGCAAATGGGTCTCAGATAAGATATATGATATAATGAAAGGTAGGACGATGTCCTGCCTTTTCTTTTGGGAAATGGCAGAGCGATAAAGCAGAAAGAGAAAAATATGTTAAAAAAGAATGATGTGATTGAAGTTGAAATCGTGGATCTGAGCCACGAGGGAGCTGGAGTTGCCAAGGCAGAAGGTCTGGTTTTCTTTGTGGAAAATGCCCTGCCGGGTGAACTCATCCGCATGCGTGTGCTCAAGGTCAACAAAAAAATCGGCTTTGGCAAGGTAGAGGAATTTCTCCGTACTTCAAACCAGCGCAATGAAAATCTTGATATGGCTTATCTGCGTACGGGGATTGCCGACTTGGGGCATCTGAACTACCCAGCCCAGCTGGACTTCAAACGCAAGCAGGTCAAGGATAGTCTTTATAAGATTGCTGGTTTGTCTGATGTTGAGGTGCCGCCTACACTTGGTATGGAGCAGCCGCTGGGCTACCGTAATAAGGCTCAAGTGCCTGTCCGCCGTGTCAATGGCCAGCTGGAAACAGGATTTTTCCGGAAAAATTCCCATGACCTCCTGCCGATTGAAGATTTCTATATTCAGGACCCAGTCATTGACCAAGTTATCCTCTTTACACGCGACCTGCTGCGTCGCTTTGACCTCAAACCTTATGATGAGCAGGAAAAGACGGGACTCATTCGCAATCTAGTTGTTCGCCGTGGTCATTATTTAGGGGAAATCATGGTAATTCTGGTCACAACCCGACCTAAAATTTTCCGAGTAGAGCGGCTGATGGAGCACTTGACAGAGGCTTTTCCAGCTATCAAGTCCATCATGCAAAATATTAACGACCAGCCGGGCAATGCGATTTTCGGAAAAGACTGGCGAACGCTTTATGGTCAAGACTATATCACCGACCAGATGCTGGGACATGACTTCCAGATTGCTGCGCCCGCCTTTTACCAGGTCAATACAGAGATGGCAGAAAAGCTCTATCAGACAGCTATTGACTTTTCCGAACTAACCGCTGATGATGTGGTGCTTGATGCATACTCGGGTATCGGGACTATCGGTCTATCAGTTGCCAAGCATGTCAAGCAAGTCTATGGTGTGGAAGTGATCCCAGAAGCGGTCGAAAATAGCCAAAAGAATGCGGCAATCAACGGCATTACCAACGCCAGCTATGTCTGCGCTCCTGCTGAAGAAGCCATCCAAAACTGGCTTAAAGAGGGCATCCAAGCGGATGTCATCGTAGTCGATCCACCACGAAAAGGCCTGACCGAGAGCTTCATCAAAGCCAGCGTTAGCATGGAGCCCAAGAAAATCACTTATATCTCCTGCAATGTCGCCACCATGGCGCGTGATATCAAACTCTATCAAGAATTAGGATATGAGTTGAAGAAAGTACAGCCGGTGGACTTATTTCCTCAAACGCATCATGTTGAGGCGGTATCGCTGCTTGTACGAGCTGAGGCATCAGCGAAGTAGAAGTAGATGCTCCGCCCATGGGATAGGACTCGTAGAATGAGGAGGGAAACCGACGAAATGATACGGTAAGTCCGAACCGCTGAGTGTGTAGCTCTGCTGGTGAAGGAGTGAGAATCTTTTAGCGAAAGGCTTTATGAAGTCACTGATAACAGTGGCTTTTTGGTCTTAGTGGGTAAGTATAAAAGCAACCACTTAAGTTGAGGTGGTTGCTTTTATACTATTTTTTGAAGTAGGTGTAGAAAATTTATTTCCATAGACTGGTGATGGAGATGTAATTACCAAACATAAATAAAGAAAGTTTTAATTGAAGGTAACTCAGCTCTTGTTTTCATTCATTCAACGAATTAAGTATTTGGCTTTTTAATTTGAATGAAAATTATTAGGCAAAGTATATAAATAACAAATTGACCAAGACCAATATATTGGAAAATATTCCAATTCTTCATATCAATCACAGATGCTACAAAACTTCCGAAAGGAACAAATATCCCACTGATAGTAAAAATAATACTAAAAACTCTTCCGAGAAATTCTGAATTAACTGTAATTTGAAGATGGGACATCAAATTAACATTGAAAAGAGTTACACTAGAAGTGAAAATTCCAAATAGAACTAACACTAACAATTGTGAAGAACTAGCAAATCCAATGAGAAATAAAGCTCCTGCACCTGGTAATAGAAGATGGAAAAATTGTTCAGGTTTTAGTGTTTTCTTATATACTCCAGCTATTAAAGCTCCCCCTATACTACCTATAGATTGAGCTATAAGTATGTAGGCGTATATATTTTTATATCCTGAAAAAGAGGATGTGAATGGAAGGTAAAATGAATAAATAGCGTCTAGGAAGTTTAATACAGCACTGGCAACAAGAATAATGAGGAGTGCTTTATCGTTTACCACATATTTGAAACCATCTGCTATTCCCGATAAAAACGAAGTATTATTGGCTTTATTTACTTTTAGGATATGGAAGTAGTGCTCACATATTGCGGAGATAAAGAATGAGATGGAATTAATGAGCATACCATATTTGAAGCCGAATTCCTGAATTACAAATACGGAGAAGATAGGAGCACTTACGGCAACAACTTCTGCAAGTATTTTAGATATTGAATTGTATTTGTGAATTCCTTCGCTAGATAATAAATCTCTAACGATTGCTTTATAGGTTGGACGATTAAAGCTAAATAAAATTGCTAATATGATATTTACAATCACAAATGCCCAGATGTTATCAGGATTATAAAATAGGAATAGCAGAAAAGTTACTGCTCCGGCAATTAGATCTGTCAGGATAAGTATACGTTTTCGATTATTGAAATCAGCAAAATGCCCAGTAAATAAATTAAGAAATAACTGAATAACTGATTCACTGGATAAATAAATCATCATAAAAAATGAAGAGTTTACAGCAAGATTAGCAATAAGTAACTTATTTGCATAATCAAAAATAATATTCCCGAAGTGAGTTGTTTGTCCCCTTATTAATAAAAGGAGAATATTCTTATTTTCTTTGTTCATGTAAGTATCCCTTCAATAGTTCAAAAACATGAGTGAATTCTTGTTGAGATTTTAGAGTAAATGTGATTAGAAATCTTAAGTCATCTAAAGAAGTTGCAGATATAGATTCTTTTTCTGGATATTCTCTATAGTAATCAAATGTAATAGGGAGAGTGGGAGGGAGTTGTTTTTGACCGCTTTGGAATATTGCTAATGTTAAAGCAATAAATTGCGGTTTTTCATTATAATTATTTTTTTCTAAGTTACCATTTATTAACTTCCAATATGTAGCAAGTAAATCAAATTTAAAAGCCTGTTTAACAAGTAGAGGTATATTACCTCCACCAAATCTTTTACCAATCTCACAGAAACTTAGTCGATCTGTATCTGCTTGATAAAAAAATTCAGCATGGAATGGATGAACTTCCTCTGTACCCAAATTATCTAGAACACATTGAGTTTCGTTCTTTAGTCGTTCAATGAACTGCTCATTATTGTAAAATGAATTCGTTCTAATAATATTAAAATAATTTTTTTTAATATCTAAAATATTTCCAATGTATTCATGAGTGAAGAAGTATTCGATTTTTCCATTGACTGCAATCCCATCGCATGTAAACATCGTATCAAATGATTCAACAGTCTCAAGAATATAATCTTTAGTAGAATAATAATCAGGAACTTCAGATACAATATGAATATCTTTGCCCGAAGCTTCGCAGCGTGGTTTAATCATAAATTGGTCTGGCAATTGATCATCATTATCTAGCAGAGCAGGCTGGTTGATTTTCCCTGCTAGAGTTTGCCGCATAATTTTTTTATCTTTATAAGCGTAAGCGATCTTCCAAGCTTGATTATGGTCAGTAAACAAAGATTTTAATATTCCTGTGATGTGCATGAGACCTTCGTCAAGTGTGAAGATGTCGCTGATATCATTTCGACTCTCAAAGAGCTGCAATAGTTCTGGTAAATCAAAGTCTTTGATGGTACTAATATTAGTTGAAGGAAAATTAAGTTCTAAGTAATTATCTTTTAAGCGTTCAGGACATATAACACTTAAATTACTGTCAGCCTTGATTCCTATGGTAGAGGGATTAAAACGGTAGATAAAATATTTCATTATTCATACCTCGTATTTTTAATTAGCCATGTTTCGGCATTTAAAAGAGTGTTTTTTGTAGTGACAAAATCCTTTCCACTAACTGAAATTCCGATTATTGCATCAGCACTATGAAATGCGTCATTTACTGTGTTTCCTACTTTTGTATACTCAATATAATCAAAAATAGAATACTTACGTTTCAACTCATCAGTGAGAGTTGGGAGCTGAGTGATTACACCCTTCCTTTTTGCAGTCAGAAGCCACCCAGTTACAGGAAATTCTGTTGGTAGTGTGGGAAGCTGCTCACCACAGATACCGTAAACTAATAGTTGGAGAGGATTATGTGTCAATTTCAACTCAATGTTTTGTCTGATTCTTGCTCCTCCCATTCGACAAGCAATTTCTAAAAAAGTAATTTCCTTTGAGTTGTAGAATACTTCTAAATGAAATAGAAAAGTCCCGCCGGGGTATAGCTGACTAGCTAATGTAGAAGCATACTCTACTAGTCTAGTGTAATCTAATGAATCATGGTCTAGTGATACAGCTGCAGCAGAGATCCCCTCTTTAATTAATAAAGGATTGTAGATGTATAGAGAAGGTTCACAATATACTACCTTTCCATTGTCAAGAAAGCCATCAATGTGATAAATATTGCTATTGATGTATTCCTGAACTAGCACTTCCTCTCCATTTTTAAGAGCAATGTTGGCAGCTAGTTCGAGTTCAGATTTAGATTTTATATGAAAAGTGTCGACCGATCCAGCTCCACTAAGAGGTTTAAGGATGATGTTTTTGTGAACATTATAAAAATCTTGTAATTCTGCAAAAGTAGAAATTTTTTGAGTTCCTGGAACAGTGTATCCAAGTTCTTTTACTCTTTTCGTCATTAAATTTTTATCACGAAACACCTCAGCTTCAGCTACAGATTGTCCCTCAATGTTGAATTCTTCTCTTAGCTCAGCAGCAGTGGTAATATCAAACTCATCAAGCGCTACAATAGCATCAAATTTTTCTAACTGTAATACTTCTCGAGCTTTTGATTTACAATTATTCTGATAATCAGTCGTAGAGATTATACTTACATTAGCTAGGCGAGATTGTTCAAATGAGCTTAGTTTCGACTCATCAGTGAGAATTGTGAATTGATGAGTCGAAGGAAGCCATTTATAAATTTCCGTATAATTTTCTCGGTACGGGTGTAGAATTAGAATATTTTTCATTATTTATAACTTTCTATTGGGTTTTGATGGATGTTTTTTGAGGCTTCTCTATAGTAGGCAAAATTACTTGGTAACTCAGGAATCTTATAACTATTATCAATTTTAGATTGGTAAAGCTTATAAGGAAGCCCTAGTGTTTCATAGGCATATTTTGCTGATATTTCAACCTTACTCTTTTGAATTTTATTCATTGCTCTGTTAATATTTGATGAATAATCTGAATACATTTTTGTGAGTTCATCTTTCAATTGAGGATATATTTCAAGAAGGGTACTCAAAGGAATATCGTTGCAATCAGACTCAAGAAAAATTTCTCTTGCTAATTTTTTTAGAACGTATCCATGTTTATGGCTACTTGATTTTCCTATTTTATCCATCAATGTAGAAAGAGCATCAAACTGACTTACATAAAAATGTGTTAATTCATGATTCTGTACAATTTCAAATATTTTTTTGTAATACTTGTGATAGTTACTGCTTTCGTAAATAGATTTTACATTCTCTTTAACCATATCTAACCGCAATGGAAAGAAGACGCTATCTAGTTGTGAACTATTTCCTTGGAGATAATTAACTAATACAAAGTTCATCAAAGTTACTAAACCATCATAGTATTTCACACAAATTTTAATATAAAAATGCTCACCGTTCAATGGTATATTACAATGCAGTCTTTGTTTTTCAATCGGTATTATATTATCCGTTATTGTAGAAAACTGTTGTCGAATATCTGGAATATCAGGGATGATGACATAGATATCATTTTTATTGATATACTTACCGAGGAAAGTAGTAATAAATGTATTGATAATTTTTTTAAAATTTGTTTCTTGAAATGAGAAAATACTGATTAAAGGTTGACAAGGAGTGGAAAGGGGATTGATTAAATTTGCTGGATATACTTGCCTAAAGCAAGTTTGCTCTTTATAATAAATCCCCTTAATTTCTTGCTTGAATTTATCCAGTTCATCTTGAATTGGTGAAAAAGTAAACAAATTCTTGTCGCCTCTGATTAGATCCGATTCAGGAAGTACCTGGGCATTAAAAGCAACTAACAATTCATCTTTATAAGTAATCTTTTCCATAGANCTTTCCTCTTGTGTTGACTTTATTGATTGAAAATCTTTCGCTAGGTGTTTTACTCAATAAACTTTTATCAATTTCACGGACAATATGCTTTGAAACGTCCGCAATTAACTCAACAGAAGGGTATCGTTTATCTTGTTGAAAGTTAATTTTATTTTTTTCAATATAGAATTTAAAGAGTTCGTATTCTGGGAAATAGTATTCTGTACCAAGTTCCATAATAGCATTTTTCATTATTCTATAGTTTTCTGTGGTAGCTAGGTGCAGATTAGAAAACTTTTCTGATGCTTTTAGGAGAACATAGGGGATAGAAAATTGAATTGATGAAGACGGATTGATAGAATGAATACATTTAATTATGTCCTGTGCAATAGATACAAGATCTTCTGCTGTTAAATATACGTTTACTATTTCAGTATTATAAAACTGATCTTTTGGAAGTTTATTTAGAACTCGGTTTGACTTTTTCCACATTTCCACAGATCCCAAGGAAACTACAACTAAATCACTGTTCACTATGTTTTTAACAACCTCTTCGTCAATTTGTTTATTTTTTTCAATAACTTCATTGACATTATTAGAAGTATTCCAAAATCTAATTTCATCAGTGAACAATTTTAGTTGACTATCAATAATTACCTTATGTTTTAAACTATGACTCACAATTTCTAAATCTTTTAAGAGGGATGGAGCATTGAATATAGTTTGGTAGGGGGCATATGTTGTAATATTGTAATTCGAAAAATACTCAATTCCGGATGCTAAATTATGAGCGGTACAGGCACCTAGAAAACATATGCTTTTGAATGTAGACTTTAAAAACAGTTCTGATTTTTTCTCTGAATAAAAATTAAGCTTTTCCATGAAGAACTCCTTCGTACCCTAATTCTTTCAATACATCATTAATATTACCAAAGCCCCGAAGGACTTGATCAAAGTTGTATAAAGTTGCTGAACTAATATTGGTTTGATTAATCCCCATAAGAATAGCCATTCCTGCACGAATATCTTTGAGGTCAAATTTATTAGTTTTTTCTAATGGCAGGTTAGTTCGAGGGAGAGTTTTTAAAGCTCCATTATCTAATACTTTAAGGTTGATGCCTAATTTTTTTAGTTCAGATACATGACTAAATCTATTTATAAATACTTCGTCAAATATAATGGACGGAACATTATAAGATGCCAGAAATTCAGAAATAATTGGGCCTAAATCAGTAGTGATAAATGGTGCACCACCTAAACGTAAAAATTCGAAATACTCGTAATCAATTTCAGATTTCTTAGTAAATCTAATCGTGTTGTTGTTTTCTTGAACCGAGAGCCCTAATTTATAGAAAAGATTTAAATAACTTTCTGGAATATCATTTATTGATACATTGTCAAAAATAATATCATTCAGAGAATCCCAGAACAATAAAACATAAGAAACTAACATGCTCATATCTGGTGGAAGAGTCAGTTCAGCACTTGATATTTCAATTGTGTCTACTTTAGAGATGCTAATTTTATTTGGTGTTAGATATTTTACTTTACGATTAGTAGACTTCTTAAGTAAATCAACTAAATAAGAAATAGTTGGATCTGGAGAAATTCCATTAATAGTTATTTCATTTGGGTAAACATAAGCTAGGCTGATGGCATTAAAGAAAGCTCCTACACTCTTACTACCATTTGCATAACAGTTGAAAGAGACATTTTTATTGAGAAAATCATTTTTTTCAGAATAGAATAGCTTACCTATGTTATCGTACTGATAATTTGCTATTATTGATAGTATATCCAAGTGTAAGTCAATAGGACGAAAACAAAAATTATCTCCTCCAGGGAACGTAAATAAAAGCTGGTGAAATTTGTATGTTAGAGACGATATGATTCCAATACTGGCACGACTAATCCTGTTTAGAGTTGTAATGTCATAAGGATTTTTTTGAGGTATCAGTTTAATTGAATCTTTATTAGTAGTGGACTCAACCCACTCATTATTTCCAAACTCATAAAGAATATTAAGGAAATCTAGGGCAGTGGGACAGTTGTTAATTGTAAGTTGTTTTCCGTGAAAGAATAAACTCGTTAACAGAATATGTACTCCAACAACTTTATCCCCTTCTATTTTTATATGCTTAGTAGGTCTAATACGGTTTGTTTTAGAGATTTCCATATTAAAGTGGGTCGGTAGTCTACGCCTAGATGCTTTTGGGGTATCTTGATTACTATTGCCATCTATGCGATTTACATGGACCTCCAAATCTTCGAAGGAAATTTCCAAGATTTTAGCATAGGCTATGAGATCTCTAATATTGATATCGCGAGATCCGTTTTCCCAGTTAGAGATTGCCTGCCTACTTATATTGAGTTGTTTGGCTACAAAGTCTTGAGTTAGTCCCATAGCTAGTCGTTTTTGTTTTAAGAAATTCCCAATCATATAATCCACCTTTCAAGTATATGTCAATGTTTGAATAATATTTTACTAAATATTTTGTTAAATTCAAGAATTTTTATGCAACAATTTGTGTCATATATTTTTCTTATGAAAGATATAAAATAGCCAAAATTGGGTGTTGTAAAATTAGAGGATTTAGATTTAGTTAAGCAATGTAATAGATTGGTCTCTTTTTAATATTCTCTGCTATACCTTTTATTCCCAAACTTGAACAATGGCTTGCAATCCTTTTTTTAAAATAGTATACTAGGGCTAGATTATGGAATCGTTTGCATAGAATTACGATGAATTTAAAAAAAGAAATCTAGGAGTTGAAAAGTATGGAATTAACAGCTATTTATCACAGACCGGAGTCGGAGTATGCCTATCTTTATAAAGAAGGTCAAGTGCATATCAGAATTAGGACTAAGAAAGAGGATATAGAGAAAATCCTTTTGCACTATGGGGATCCCTTTATCTTTCTTGAGGATTCTTATGAAGATACGAAAGAGATGGTCAAGATCATCTCAGATGCTCTATTTGATTATTGGCAAGTAGCAGTGTCGGTTGATTTTGCTCGGCTCCAATATTTCTTTGAGCTGAGAGATAAAGAAGGCCAAAGCGTCTTGTATGGAGATAAAGGTTTCACTGACAATAGTCCAGAAAACCTTGCTTTAGAGGGCAACAGATTTAAACTCCCTTATATTCACGAAATTGATGGTTGCCAGGTTCCTGACTGGGTTTCAAAAACGGTCTGGTATCAGATTTTCCCAGAACGATTTGCCAATGGAAATGCTGAATTTACACCAGAAGGAGCTCTAGATTGGGATCCGTCTATCAGACCTAAAAGCAGTGATTTCTTTGGTGGGGATTTACAAGGGATTATTGATCATCTGGATTATTTGCAAGACTTGGGCATTACAGGGCTTTATCTCTGTCCCATCTTCGAATCGCCAAGCAATCACAAGTACAATACGACAGATTACTTTGAAATTGATCGACACTTTGGGGACAAGGAGATTTTCCGTCAACTGGTGGAGCAAGCTCATCAGCGTGGCATGAAGGTGATGCTGGATGCAGTTTTCAATCATATGGGCGATCAATCTGCTCAATGGCAGGATGTTCTCAAGCATGGTGAAAAGTCAGCTTACAAAGACTGGTTCCACATTCAAGAGTTCCCAGTGACGAATGACAAGCTTGTGAATCCCAAAGAACTCCCTTATCATACCTTTGCCTTTGCCAGCTATATGCCTAAGTTGAATACGGCAAATCCTGAGGTGAAAGACTATCTCTTAAACGTTGCGACCTATTGGATTGAACATTTTGATATTGATGCTTGGCGGCTGGATGTGGCCAATGAAGTTGATCACCAATTCTGGCGAGATTTTCGTAAGGCTGTTTTGGCCAAAAAGCCTGACCTTTATATTCTTGGAGAAGTTTGGCATACATCACAGCCATGGCTAAATGGAGATGAGTTTCACGCAGTCATGAACTATCCTCTATCCGATAGTATCAAGGACTACTTTTTGAGCAGGAGCAAGAAGACCAGTCAATTTATAGCTGAGATTAACTGCCAGTCCATGTACTACAAGCAGCAGATTTCTGAGGTTATGTTTAATCTCTTGGATTCGCACGATACGGAGCGCATTTTGGCGACTGCCAAAGGTGATATCCAGCTTGTCAAATCCGCACTTGCCTTTCTCTTTTTACAAAGGGGAACGCCTTGCATCTATTATGGGACCGAGCTAGAATTGGGCGGAGGTATGGACCCGGATTGTAGACGGGTCATGCCTTGGGACCGGGTTTCTGGTGATAATGTCATGCTTAATTTTATGAAGAACTTGATTCAGCTTCGCAAGGAAACTGCGGATATTATTCAGTATGGGAAATTTACCCTAGAAGAAATCAAGCCGGATGTGCTGGCTTTAGAATGGCAACATGATCATCAAGCAATCCGAGCCGTTTTTAATCAGTCGAATGAGAATTATCTTTTAGACAGAGATTCAGCTGATTTGGTGAGTCAATGCCAAACTGATGACCAGCAAGTTCTCATCTTACCAAAGGGATTTGTAGTTTATTGTGATTAGTCTAACATTTGAGATGTGTTTAGCGAATATCTTAATCCCATGATGTATTCCAAATAAGATAAGAGAAGTCGAAAGATTATTCTATTTTGTAATTACTGTAATTATCTGTTATAATATCCCTAAGGAGGAAGCAAGATGGCAGTAAAAACTAGAAAACAAGGGAATTCTATAACAATAACGATTCCAAGTGAATTTAATATTCCGAGTGGCGTGCATTACGATGCTAAATTGTTACCGAGTGGCGAAATTGTCTTTACTCCAGAAAAGACTGAAAATCAGGTTACTTATATTTCTGACGAATCTTTTGAATTGGATTTAGATAATATTTTTGATGAATACGATGATATTTTTAAAGCTTTGGTGGAAAAATGACAGTCTATTTAACAGAAAAGCAAATTGCAAAGATTAATACTTTAGTTATTCAGCGCTATTCTCCGAAAGAACAAATCAAGACGATTAGTCCATCAGCACTAAATATGATTGTGAACTTACCTGAACAATTTGTTTTTGGGAAACCTCTTTATCCATCAATCTTTGATAAGGCGACAATTTTATTTGTTCAATTGATAAAAAAGCATGTTTTTGCTAGTGCTAATAAACGAACGGCTTTTTATGTTTTAGTAAAATTTTTGCGATTAAACGGTTATCATTTTTCTGTTACACTTGAAGAAGCGGTTGAAATGTGTGTAAGAATAGCGGTTGAATCGCTGTCGGAGCAAAATTTAAAAAGCTACTCAAAATGGGTTTCTGAACATTCGTTTCGTAATGATTAAGCTTTAACTATGCAAGGAGTGCAATCTTATGCCTAGACCGAAAACTAAAGAAGAGTTGATGCTAGCTGCTAAGGAAAACTATGAGAAGTTACAAACTCTCATTTCCAAATTATCTGATCAAGAGTTACATACCCCTTTTGATTTTTCTCGGGATGAAAAGAAGAAAGAGGCCCATTGGAGACGAGATAAAAATGTAAGAGATGTTTTGATTCACCTCTATGAATGGCATCAGCTCTTGTTGGATTGGGTGTATTCCAATCAAAAGGGGCAAGAGCAGCCCTTTCTTCCTGCGCCCTACAACTGGAGGACCTATGGAGAGCTGAATCTGGAATTTTGGAAGAAACATCAGAATACTTCTCTTGAAGAGGCAACTGAGATCTTTCGTCAGTCCCATCAAGATGTTTTGAACTTAGCTAACACATTTACAAATGAAGAATTATTTTCAAAAAATGTCTATAAATGGGTCGGAGGGGCTGTACTAGGTTCCTATTTTGTAAGTGCTACCTCCAGCCATTATGATTGGGCTATGAAGAAATTGAAAGCTCATCAAAAAAATGTAAAGCAAAATAGTCTGTAGAAGACAAGAATTAGAGAGAAATAAGAATGAAAAAATACAGCAAAATAATCATGTCCTGCGCCTGCTTAGCTTTAGCTTTTGGGATGGCAGCATGCGCTAGTTCGCAGAAAAATAAAGAAACAAGTCAAACTACATCGACTTATTCAAATCTAAACAGTAAAAAGAGTGTCGAAGAAGTGAGGAGTTTGTTGGCTGCTGACTTGGATAAAGACAGTGTCGATAACTTTGTCAATCTAGTCAATGACTACAATGGACTTGTCGGCTCTACTGGATTAAGGGGCGATTTCACTAAGTTTACCAAAACTGAATATGACGTAGAAAAAATCAATCCTCTGTGGCAGGCAAAAAAGGGCGATTTTATCGGGACAAATTGTCGGATTAATACTTACACTTTGTTGAAAAATAGCATCGACATCCCTCAAATCGAAAAAGATGACGAACTCTTGTTCATAGATAATGATTCGATTGACAAGGGCAAGCTCTTTGATGCCAAGGATAAGGAAGAATTTAATATCCTGTTTTCAAGAGTCAAGACTGAAGCGACTCAAGATGTAAAAGTCCATGCTAAGAAGATGGAGGAATACTTCAAACAGTTCAAGTTTAGCGAAAAGGCGAGGATGCTTTCTGTCATAGTCCACGACAATCTTGATGGCGACTCTCTCTTTGTAGGGCATGTCGGCGTCTTGGTTCCAGATAAAGATGGCTACTTATTTATCGAAAAGCTGACATTTGAAGAGCCTTATCAGGCAATCAAGTTTGCGACCAAGGAAGATGTCTACAAATACTTGCAGACCAAATATAAAGACTACACAGGGGAAGGTTTGGCCAAGCCCTTTATCATGGACAATGATAAGTGGGTAGAGGGTAAGTAGTGTGCTTCAGTTAGTATTAAGAAAATAGAACTGGGAGATTTAGGGTATGGAATTAAATGATTTTACTGAAAAAGAGCAAGAGCAGATCAATCAAGGGCTTAGCACCGCAGAAATTTCTGATAAGGAAGCTGCCAAAAAGATTCTTGCACTCGTGCCCAAGGAATGGATTAAAAGGATTCCTTTCTTCGTGAGAGGGCATGCGACGACCAAGACGGTTGAGCGAGTTGCCAAGCAATATCCTCAGCTATACGCTGTCGCTAAGCGGCAAGGCGAACTTCCGGACAAGGAAAGAGAAGAATTGCGCGTGATTATGACAAGCATTTTTGAAGAAAAGATGAATAAGCATAAGATTAAATGAGCCCTTACTTTGAAAGAAGTGAGAGCCTTAGGAAGTCACTGAAAGCAGTGGCTTTTTCGTTTTTTGTGGAAATGACGAGGCTAGTTATTAAAGCTCTATTTGGACGTTGAGTTCTAATCGGGCTTTGGGACTATTCTCCATGAGAATTATCGGCAAAAATGGTATAATGTTCCTATATTTTCTAGAGGAAAAGGCAGGCTATGAAATTACTTTATACAGATATTCGCCATTCTTTGACCAAGGTTTTAGTGGCTGAGGCTGAGAGCTTGGTGGCGGCTGGTAAGCGAGTCTTTTATATTGCGCCAAATTCGCTATCTTTTGAGAAGGAGCGGGCGGTTTTGGAGTGCCTGAAAACTCAGGCTTCCTTTGCCATTACGGTGACGCGCTTTGCCCAGATGGCTCGGTATTTTGTCCTCAATGATGTTCGGCAAGGGCAGAGTTTGGACGATATTGGTCTAGGAATGCTGATTTATCGGACCTTGACAGAGCTGGATGATGGAGAGCTTAAGGTCTATGGCCGGATTAAGAAGGATGCCCAGTTTATCCAGCAATTGATGGATCTTTATCATGAACTGCAGACTGCCCAGATGTCCTTTGCGGATCTGGAATTTCTCGAGGAGCCTGAGAAGCGGGAGGATCTGGTCAAGATTTTTACAGCGGTGACTGCTGCTCTGAATAAGGGCGATTTTGATTCGTCTTCTCAGATTGCTGCTTTTGCCCAGCATATTCTGGCTGGTGATACGGATGAGGAGTTGGCAGATTTGGCTCTGGTCATTGATGGCTTTACTCGTTTTTCTGCCGAAGAGGAATACTTAGTCGGTCTTCTGCATCGGAAAGGTGTGGAGATTGTCATTGGGACCTATGCCAGCCAAAAAGCCTATCGAGCAGCCTTTCGTGAGGGCAATCTCTATCAGGCCAGCGTGGATTTTTTGAGAAAGCTGGCCGAGGACTATCAGGTCAAGCCTGACTATATCCCTCATGCGGAAGCAGAAGATGCCTTTGGGCGGATTTCTAAGATTTTGGAGAGTCGTTATGACTTTTCAGAATCAACGGTTAGTCTTAGTGAGTCAGACCGGTCACAGCTTCAGATTTGGGCTACTATGAACCAGAAAGAAGAGCTAGAGTATGTGGCTAAGTCCATCCGGCAGCGGGTTCATGAAGGTGTGCGCTATAAGGATATTCGTCTGCTTTTGGGAGATGTGGAAGCCTACCAGCTTCAGCTCAAGACTATTTTTGACCAATATCAGATTCCCTACTATCTGGGGCGGAGCGAGTCAATGGCCCAGCATCCGCTGGTCCAGTTTGTCGAATCTTTGGAGCGGCTCAAACGCTATAATTTCCAACTGGAAGACCTGCTCAATCTCTTAAAGACGGGGCTCTATGGCGATTTGACTCAAGAAGAGCTGGATCATTTTGAGCAATATCTGCGCTTTGCGGACATTAAGGGGGCAGGCAAGCTAGCCAAGGATTTCACGGCCAATAGCCAAGGGAAATTTGACCTAGACTGTCTCAATCATATTCGTCGCCGAGTCATGACTCCGCTGCAAGACTTTTTCAAATCCCGTAGTCAGACGGCGTCTGGTCTCTTAGCTAAGTTTACGGAGTTCGTCCAAGCAGCCCGTTTGTCTGACAATTTGACGGCTCTACTACAGGGAGAAAGTCAGCAGGAGCAGGAGCGCCATGAGGAAGTCTGGAAGGCTTTCAGTCATGTCTTAGAGCAGTTTGCTCAGGTCTTTGCAGATAGCAAGGTCAAACTGGATGATTTTCTGGCCTTGGTCTTGTCAGGTATGCTTTTGTCTAACTATCGGACGGTACCAGCGACGGTAGATGTGGTCAAGGTCCAGTCTTATGACCTGATAGAGCCTTTAGCAGCTCCTTACGTCTATGCGATTGGACTGACCCAGGAGCGTTTTCCGAAAATCGCACAAAACAAGAGTTTGCTCAGTGATGAAGATCGGGCTCGGCTCAATGACGCAACGGATTCTCAGGCGGAACTCCAGATTGCCAGCTCAGAAAATCTCAAGAAGAATCGCTATACGGCTCTGTCGCTGATGAATTCTGCTACCAAAGAGCTGGTCTTGTCTGCGCCAGCCTTGGTCAATGAAGTAGAGGACAGCATGTCGACCTATCTGCTGGAATTGACTGCAGCACCGATTTCCTTGCCCATCATTGTCAAAAAGCCTCAGGCTTCCAGTGATGATATTGGCAGCTACCGAGCTTTGCTTTCTCAAATCATCGAGCTCCACCAAGAGGAGATTGACCGAGAGTGGACAGCAGAGGAGCAGACTTTTTGGGCGGTGGCTGTGCGGGTTCTCCGCAAGAAATTGGCAGCAGAAGGCATCAGCATTCCGCAAATCAGCAAGGAACTGAAAACGGAGACTCTGCAGTCGGAAACTTTGCAAGCTCTCTACCCTCAGGAGCAGCCCCTCCGACTTTCAGCCTCTGCTCTCAATGAATATTTCCGGCATCAGTATGCTTATTTTCTCAAGTATGTTCTACGCCTGCAGGAAGAGTGGACCATTCATCCAGATGCTCGCAGTCATGGGATTTTCCTCCATCGGATCTTTGAAAAGGTCCTGCAGGATGATTCGTCTGCCGATTTTGACCGGCGTTTAGCGCAGGCCATGGAAGAGACCAGCCGAGAGGCCGAGTTTGAGAGCATCTACAGCGAGTCAGGTCAGACCCGTTTTGAGCGCCAGCTCTTACTAGATACGGCGCGGGCGACCGGTCGTGTGCTGGCTCATCCAAGCGGGATTGAGACTATTGGCGAGGAGACTGGCTTTGGCTCAGCTTCTACGCCTTTCCTGACCTTGGAAAATGGCAGAGCAGTAACCGTGAGCGGTAAAGTGGATCGGATTGACCGTCTGACCAAGACCGAGAGTTTGGGAGTGGTGGACTATAAGTCTGGCGATATTAAGTTCAGCTTTGAAAAGTTCTTTAATGGACTGAATTCTCAGCTGCCGACCTATCTGGCAGCGATTGAGGAGTTAGCAGACTATCAAGAGGATAAGGGAACTTTTGGCGCCATGTATTTGCAGATGACCGATCCGATTGTGGCGCTTAAAGATACCAAGACCTTGGCTGATGCAGTCAATCAGTCTATGAAACCACTGCAGTACAAGGGACTTTTTGTGGCAGATGCTGTCAAGGAGCTTGGTCCGCTCTATGAAAAAAATAAGACCAACTTGCTGAGCCAGGAAGACTTGGACTTGCTGCTGGCCTACAATGCTTATCTCTATAAAAAAGCTGCAGAAGGCATTCTATCAGGTCACTTTGCAGTCAATCCTTATACAGAGAATGGACGAAGCATTGCTCCTTATGTAGAGCAGTTTAAGGCCATTACTGGCTTTGAAGCCAATCTCCATCTGGGACAGGCACGGCAGCTAGAAAAGCTAGATGCAAGCAAATTTGATAGGCGGCCGACTGGTGAGAAGTTGCGCCAGGCCTGGCTAGAAAAGATGAGGGAGGAGATGGAAAAATGAAGAGACTTCCTTTTTTAACTGCAGAAGAGATTGCTCTTAAGCAAGCCCAAGAAGCTGCTTCGGACAAGCCACAGAAAAAGACGGCAGAGCAGATTGAGGCCATCTACTCCTCTGGCCAGAATATTCTGGTCTCCGCTTCGGCCGGCTCGGGTAAGACTTTTGTCATGGTCCAGCGGATTATTGACCAGATTCTTAGAGGTGTTGCGGTCAGCCAGCTCTTTATCTCGACCTTCACTGTCAAGGCGGCAGGCGAGCTAAAAGAGAGGCTGGAGAAGGAACTGGGACAGGCCTTGAAAGAGGCCGAGAGTCATGAACTCAAGCAACATCTAGCCCAGCAATTAGCTGACCTGCCCAATGCCGATATTGGCACTATGGACGCCTTTACCCAGAAAGTGCTGAGTCGCTATGGTTACTTGCTTGGATTGGCGCCGAATTTTCGGATTCTCCAGTCAGCAAGCGAGCAGCTGATTCTGCAAAATGAAGTCTTTAGCCAAGTGTTTGACCATTACTATGAGAGCGAGCGTCAGGCTTTGTTTAGCCGTTTGGTAAAGAACTTTACTGGTAAGCGCAAGGATTTATCAGGCTTCCGGGATCAAGTTTATCGGATTTACAGTTTTCTGCAGTCAACCAGCAGTCCTCAGCGCTGGCTAGAGGAAACCTTCCTCTATGGTTATGAGCACAGCGACTTTGCAGCAGAGAGAGAGCGGATATTCGGTCAAATCAAATCAGCCCTTTGGGAGCTGGAAGCTTTCTTTTCTGCCCATCTAGAGCATGAGGGAAGAGAGTTTGCGGGCGCCAAGTATCAGGAAAATGTCCAAGATGCTCTGACCCTCTTAGCAGGCCTGAATGAACTGTCACCGATAGAGCAAACAGCTCAGATTCTCAAACAGATTGTGGCACTTTCTCAACTGTCCAATGGCCAGGCCTTTACAGCTCGGGTTGGCAAGAATGCAGACGAGCTCAAAAAAGAAATGGCCAAGGACTACAATGAAGCCAGGAAGCCTATGATTGAGCGGCTGCGCAGCTTTGACCAGCAGCTTTATCAACTGGACTTTATCGAGCAGCATCAGGATGAATGCCTACCTCTGGTTGAGCTTCTGCGGGACTTTGTTGCGGACTTTGCGCAAGCTTATTTGGAGCGTAAGAAGGCAGAAAATGCCTTTGAATTTGGTGATATCAGCCATTTTGCTATTGAGATTTTAGAGACATTCCCAGAGGTGCGTCGCTTTTATCAGGAACGTTACCACGAGGTCATGGTGGATGAGTATCAGGATACCAACCACACGCAGGAGCGCATGCTGGACTTGCTTTCCAGAGGGCAAAATCGCTTTATGGTAGGTGATATCAAGCAGTCTATCTACCGCTTCCGTCAAGCGGATCCGCAGATTTTCAGTGATAAGTTTAAGGCTTATCAAGAGGATAGCAGTCAGGGCAAGCTAATCGTCCTTAAGGAAAATTTCCGTAGTCATCTTGAGGTGCTGGAAGCGACCAATGATGTTTTCAAACGCCTGATGGATGAAGAAGTCGGGGAAATTGACTATAATGAAACCCACTATCTGGTGGCTGGAAATCCAGCTAAACGTGAGCCTAATCCAGCTAACCGCGCTTCCTTCTTAATCTATGAAGGCTCCAAGGAGAGTCCGGAAGAGGAGGCTGATGAAGGCTTGCCACAGGTAGTATCAGCTGGGGAAGTGGACCTAGTCATCAAGGAAATCATCCGCCTGCACAATGAAGAAGGAGTGGCTTTTAAAGATATCACGCTGCTGACGGCTTCCAGAACCCGCAATGATTTGATTTTAGCTGCCTTTGAGCAGCACCAGATTCCGCTGGTACCAGATGATGGCGCCGCAAACTATCTGCAGTCAGTAGAGGTATTGGTTATGCTAGATACCCTGCGGACCATCAATAATCCGCTGAATGACTATGCTCTGACCGCCCTTCTCAAGTCTCCTATGTTTGACTTTGGTGAGGACGAGCTGGCTCGGCTGTCCCTACAGGCCAGTCAAGAGCATTCTCAGGAAAATCTTTATGAAAAATTGCTCAATGCCCTTGAAGGTAGAGGTTTGAACCCTGCTTTAGTCACTCAGGAACTGCAGAAAAAGCTGCAGCATTTCCATGAGACCCTGCAAGGCTGGCGGACTTATTCCAAGACGCATTCGCTGTATGATTTGATTTGGAAGATTTATCAGGATCGTTTCTACTATGACATGGTGGGAACTCTGGCCAATGGTGCCCAGAGACAGGCCAATCTCTATGCCCTCTCTTTGCGGGCTAATGAGTATGAAAAGTCTAGCTTTAAAGGCCTGTCTCGCTTTATCGGGATGATAGACCGTATCTTGGAAAACCAGCACGATCTAGCCAGTGTGCCAGTGGCGGCGCCTAAGGATGCTGTTCGTCTCATGACCATTCATAAGAGTAAGGGGCTGGAGTTCAAATATGTCTTCCTGCTCAATATGGACAAGGCCTTCAACCGTCAGGATAGCAGCTCTGCTATTATCCTTAGTCGGACCAAGGGAATCGGCATCAAGTATGTAGCGGATGTATCGGTGTCTGTGGAAGATCCTTATGCGCCGAATCAGCTGCGCATTTCCATGGATACGCTGCCTTATCAGCAGAATCTTGCAGAGCTGCAGTTGGCTAGTCTGTCTGAGCAGATGCGCTTGCTTTATGTTGCCATGACGCGGGCTGAAACCAAGCTCTATCTGGTCGGCAAGGGCAGTCAAGAGGCCTTGGATAAGCGTCAGTGGGGCAAGAGCCAACAAGGGCGTTTGTCTGCCAGTCTGCGCAGCCAGCTCAACAATTTCCAAGACTGGCTCTATGCCATTCAGGCTGTTTTTTCTGATGAGAATCTTGCCTACGAGACCCGTTTTGTCACTGATGAGGAGCTAACTGCTGAAGAGATAGGGCGAATTAATGAGCCTGTGCTCTTTCCAGCGGATGATTTGGCAGATAATCGTCAGTCGGATGATATTCGTCGGGCTCTGGATATTTTAGAAAGCGTGGATCGACTGAATAGCCAGTATCGCTCTGCCATTGAGCTGCCAAGTGTGCGAACTCCAAGCCAGATTAAGAAGTTTTATGAGCCAATCATGGATATGGATGGTCTGGATATCATGGATGAGCGAGCAGCTTTTCGGCCGCAGCCCAGCTTTGAGTTGCCTGATTTTGGCAAGAAAGCCAAAGTGACTGGGGCTCAAGTCGGCAGTGCCGTTCATGAACTCATGCAGCGGATTCCTTTGGATAGTCGTCCCAGCATGGCTGTACTTCGTTCTGCCTTGGCTCAGGTTCAGGCCGATGAAGTGGTCAAAAAGCAGATTCAGCTGCCTAAGATTGCATCGTTTTTCGAGACGGATTTGGGGCGACTCTTGATTGAGAACAGTGACAGAGTTCGTCGAGAAGCACCATTTGCCATGCTCAAGAGGGATGACGCTAGCGGTCAGAACTTTGTTTTGCGGGGGATTTTGGATGGCTATCTGCTTTTTGAGGACCGAATCATTCTCTTTGACTACAAGACGGATAAATACAAAGAGCCATCTGAGTTAATTGCTCGCTATCGTAGCCAGCTAGACTTATATGCTCAAGCTCTCAGCTGCTCTTACGGCATTTCGCAGATTGAAAAATATTTGATTCTGCTGGGCGGGGAGCAGCTGCAGGTGGTTAAGGTTGACTGATTAGCTTATCGTATTCAGAAAGGAAGGAAGCCTGTGGAACAATTAGAACGCATTCAAAAAATGGAAAAGCATCTGAATAAATATTCTCAGGTATTGGCAAGAGCCCAGGAAGCTTTAGCTGAGTTGGAGCGCTGCCAGTCAGATTATATCCAGTTGAGAGACTACTATACTGGTCAGGGATTTTTTGATGATTTAGAGTTCTCGAATGGACCAGATTTCCCTGAAAATATAGCTTGCAGCGTCTTAAGTGAAGATGCCGTCTATGATCTGATGGGGGAGCATTTTGAAACAGCGATTAATCTGTTGGATTTGTCTAGCTCTATGCTGAAAGAACGTTAATTTATTTAGAAAGAAAAAAATAATTAATTTTTTTCAATTTTCCTCTTGCTTTTTAATAAAAATTCATGTAGAATATTCAACAATAAATTGAAAGCGATGAGAGAAAAAGTCTAAAACAAGAAACAGAGAGTGCCTAATGGTGAGACGGCATGCAATCCTTAGACGACACATTCTTGAGTGCGGATGCGAAATCAGTCAGCAGTCTGAGACTAGTGTCCGACGGCTGATTGCCGTTATCAATCTGGAGTCTCGTACTCCTAGAGGGTCCTCAGGCGACTGAGGTCCGAATAAAGGTGGAACCACGTGTCAACGTCCTTGCAAAGTTTTTTGCGAGGGCTTTTTATTATATTTAAACTAGAAGATTCCCCTATTTTCCTTTACTAAAGCGGTAAATTTCGTCTTTCATTTATTAGAAGTCCAAAAGTAAGTGTCAGATAATGGCTAGTGTGAAAGAGAGGTGGCAAGATGGTTAAGCTAAAAGGTCTCAGGCAGATCAATCCCTATGTAGCGGGGCAGCAGCCCAATAAGCCAGACATGATTAAGCTTAATACCAATGAAAATGCTTATGGTCCTAGTCCAAAGGTGGCAGAGGCGCTGAAGGCATTTAATGCGCAGGATCTGCGTAAGTATTCAAGCCTAAATCAGGCAGAACTCTGTCAGGCTTTGGCAGCAAACTTGGGTGTATCACCCGACCAGCTCATTATCGGTAACGGCAGTGACGACATCTTGTCCATGGCTTTCCTGGCCTTCTTTAACAGCGGCGAGTCGGTCTTATTTCCGGATTTGACCTATGGTTTTTACAAGGTCTGGGCGGACCTCTACCACGTGCCTTTTCGAGAAATCCCACTGACAGATGATTTTGAGGTCCATCCCTCCGACTATTTTGGAGACAATGGCGGCATTATCCTAGCCAATCCCAATGCTCCGACGGGGATTTATCTGCCGCTGGATCAGTTGGAGGAAATTCTGGCGTCCAATCAGGATGTGGTAGTGGTGGTGGATGAGGCTTACATTCACTTTGGTGGTCAATCTGCCCTGTCTCTGCTGGAAACCTATCCCAACCTCTTTATCACACGGACCTTTTCCAAGGATGCGGCCTTGGCTGGTCTGCGGGTAGGCTACGGCATCGGCCATCCAGACTTAATAGCTGTCATGAAAGCTGTTAAGGACTCCATCAATCCTTACTCAGTGGATATGTTATCAGAGCGATTAGCTCTTGCGGCAGTCGAAGATTGGGATTATTATTTGGAGACCGGTAGAGCCATTCAAGAGATCCGAGATTGGTTTGCTGGAGAATTGGTTGCGCTGGATTTTCAAGTCCTGCCTAGTCAGACCAACTTTGTCCTAGCCCAGCCTAGTGGAATCTCTGCAGCTGAGCTTTTCCAGCAGCTAGAAGAGCGTCGGATTTATGTGCGGTATTTTCCAAAGGCAGAACGAATCAAAGACTTTCTGCGCATCTCTATCGGACAGCGAGAGGAGATGGAAACAGTCCTGGCAGCTATCAAAGAAATTTGCAGCAGCTGAGAGTTTGACTCAAAGCTAGCCGGTGTAAGAATAGAGCAAGAAAGGAAAGCAGCCTATGAATAAAATCACCCTTCCGATTGGCATGCATGACAAGCTTTTCAAGAGGGCGCGTGTGACCTACGAGATTGAGCGGGACATCAGTGATTTCCTGATGGCTCAGGGTTTCAATCGGATTGACACGCCGACTTTGGAGCACTTCGAGGTCTTCAGTGACCATGTGGAGCCCCATCATTATCATCTTTTCGATAAAAAAGGCGAGCTATTGGTGCTGCGGCCAGATGTGACCAGCCAGATTGGTCGGGTTATTGCTTCGACCAGGGTGCATACGCCGACCAAGTTTTCCTATTCGGGCAAGGTCTTTCACTATCAAGAAGAGCTTCGCGGTCTTGCAAATGAGCTCAGCCAAGCTGGTATTGAGATTATCGGCTATCCAGCTCGCGAGGCGGTGCTTGAGGCTATCAAGACAGCCAAGCAGTCGCTAGATTTGGCACAGGTTAAATCTTATCAGTTCGAGTTTTCCCATGCAGCAATCCTGCAGACAATTCTAGAGAGTCTGGCCTTGGATTCGCAGGAGGAGGCCCAGCTGCTAGATTATATTCGCAAGAAAAATAGGACGGGACTCTTTGAATTTACCCAGACCAGATCGAGTGAATTTGATGATTTTTTGCAGGAGCTACCCTATTTGTTTGGTCCTAGCCAACAGGTTTTAGCTAGGGCTAGAGAGATAGTTGACAACGAGCGTATATTGACGGCTTTAGATGATGTGGAGCAAGTTTTGCAGAGCCTATCAGGCTTGCTGGATCAGACAACTATGGACTTGGGACAGGTGGCGGCCATGCCTTACTATACCGGCCTGACCTTCAAGGTCTTTGGCGACCGAGTACCAGATGCCTTTCTATCTGGTGGGCGCTATGACCAGCTTTTCAAGCGCTTCGGGGCAGCAGAGCTGACAGCTATCGGCTGGTCCCTAGACATTGACAGTGTCTATCAAGCCATTCATGATGACCTACCGGGCGAGGGCGGAAAGGAAGGTGACAACAGATGAGTCAAATTACCATTGCCCTGACCAAGGGGCGGATTGAGGAAGATACGGTCAAGCTCCTGACCCAGGCTGGCTTTGATATGTCCTTCATGGCAGACAAGGGGCGCAGCTTGATTTTTGAAAGTCCAGACGGTCGCTTTCGCTTTCTCTTGGTCAAAGGGCCTGATGTGACGACCTATGTGCGCCATGGAGTTGCTGATCTAGGTATTGTCGGCAAGGACATTCTCTTTGAGCATCCGACCGGCTATTTGGAGCTGCTGGATCTGAACTTTGGCCTTTGTAAATTCTCACTGGCCTCGGTGCCTAGCTACGACCCTCATGATCACAAGCGTAAACGGATTGCGACCAAGTACCCGACGGTGGCGACTGACTATTTTAATCAAAAAGGGGAAGATGTGGAAATCATCTCCATCCAAGGTAGCGTGGAGATTTCACCGGTGCTGGGTCTGGCGGATGCCATTGTTGATATTGTGGAGACGGGGCATACCCTGTCAGCTAACGGCCTGCAGGTTTTTGAGGACATATGTCGGGTGTCGGCCCGGCTCATTGCTAATCAGGCTTCCCTGAAAAATAACCCGGATATCATGCCTTTTGTGGCAAGGATTGAATCCCTAGTAGGAAGAAGAGAGGTGGCTTTTAAATGACAATTATCAAGCGTTTAAGCGGAAGTAACGAAGAAATTTCACGGATTTTATACGAAGAGCAGCTGCAGCTCAGTCAGCAGAACTTAGATGTGGAAGAAGCAGTGGCTGAGATTATTGAAACGGTCAAACAAGACGGTGACCAAGCTTTAAGAGACTATACCATGCTTTTTGACAAGGTTGAGGTGACAGATTTTGAGATTGGGCAGGAGCTAATTGACAAGGCCTTTGAGGAGATTGACCAAGAGGTCTTGGCCGCCCTGAAAAATGCCCAAGCTAATATTGAATCCTACCACCGCCAGCAGTTGGAGACTGGTTTTGAGGATAGTCCCAGTGAGGGTGTTATCCGTGGTCAGTTGATTCGGCCGATTGAGCGGATCGGCACCTATGTACCTGGTGGTACCGCAGCCTATCCGTCCTCCGTCCTCATGAATGTTATTCCAGCCAAGATTGCTGGTGTCAAAGAAATCATCATGATTACACCACCTCAGGAGCATTTTACTCCAGCGATTTTGGTCGCTGCCAAGCTGGCTGGTGTGGATCGGATTTTCCAAATTGGTGGAGCCCAAGGTGTAGCAGCTCTGGCTTATGGTACTGAGACCATTCCCAAGGTAGATAAGATAACTGGACCGGGCAATATCTTTGTGGCTACAGCCAAGAAGATGGTTTATGGCGTCGTGGGAATTGATATGATTGCTGGGCCTTCGGAGATTGGAGTCATTGCAGATCGTTCAGCCAGTCCAGTCTATGTGGCAGCCGACCTCTTGTCGCAAGCTGAGCACGACAAGCTGGCTCGGGCTATTCTGGTAACCGACTCGGAATTGTTGGCGGACCAAGTCGAAGCAGAGCTGGGCAGACAGCTGAAAGAGCTACCGCGGGAGGAAATCGCGCGTGCTTCGATTGAGAACAACGGCCGTATCATCCTTGCGCCTTCCAAGGAAGCTATGTTTGAGCTTATGAATCAGGTGGCACCTGAGCATTTGGAAATTGCCATGGATGATGCTTACAGCTATCTGGATCAGGTTGAAAATGCTGGCTCTGTCTTTCTGGGGCATTATACTAGCGAGCCAATCGGTGACTACTATGCGGGAGCCAACCACGTTTTACCGACAACCAGCACCAGTCGTTTTTCATCAGCTCTGGGTGTCTATGACTTCATCAAGCGCATCCAGTACACCCAGTACATCCGCGCTGCTGTAGGGGCGGCTGACAAGGATATTACCAGTCTGGCCTATGCAGAAGGCCTGCAGGGACATGCTAAGGCCATCGAAGCCCGCAGACAGGAAAAATAGAAGGAGTTGCCATGAGACAAGCTGAAATCAAGCGTAAAACACAGGAGACCGATATTGAACTGGCTGTCAATCTTGACCAACAGGAGCCAGTAGCTATCGAGACCGGTGTCGGATTCTTTGACCACATGCTGACCCTTTTTGCCCGCCACAGTCGGATTTCTCTGACGGTCAAGGTTGAAGGCGACCTTTGGGTGGACAGCCACCATACGGTTGAGGATGTGGGCATCGTGTTAGGACAGGCTCTGCGTCAGGCTTTGGGAGACAAGGCAGGTATCAACCGTTACGGCACTAGCTTTGTGCCCATGGATGAAACGCTGGGTATGGCCAGTCTGGACCTATCCGGTCGCTCCTATCTGGTTTTTGAGGCTGATTTTGACAATCCCAAGCTTGGAAATTTTGACACCGAGCTGGTGGAGGAATTTTTCCAAGCCCTAGCCTTTAATCTGCAGATGAATCTGCATCTGAAAATCCTTCATGGCAAGAACAGCCACCACAAGGCGGAAAGCCTCTTTAAAGCGACTGGCCGAGCTCTGCGGGAGGCTATTACCATAAATCCAGAGATTCATGGAGTCAACTCCACCAAGGGCTTGCTCTAGCTTGACCTTCTGAGTGAAAGGAGTTGATGTAGAGATGATGATTGTTATTGATTATGACGCGGGAAATACTGCCAATGTTCTCCGTGCTCTAGCTCAGGTCGGAGTAGAAGCACGTCTGTCAGCTAATCCGCAGGAAATTTTAGCATCCGACGGTTTGATTTTACCAGGTGTCGGTGCTTTTCCTACTGCCATGCAGGAGTTGGAAAAGCGAGGGCTGGTGTCAGTTATTCAGGAGGCTGTGGCTGATGGCAAGCCTCTCTTGGGGATTTGCTTAGGGATGCAGCTCCTGCTGGAGTCTGGATTGGAGAATGGTCAAAACTCTGGACTGGGCTTGATTCCAGGTGTTTGCCGCCGGATTCCGGACCAGGCTGGTCTGCCTGTGCCTCACATGGGCTGGAACGACTTACAAATCCAGCAGTCGTCTGCTTTGACAGCCGGTCTTGAGGGCCAGTCAGTCTATTTTGTCCATAGCTACTACACAGATGTTCCGAAGGAGTACTTGGACGTGACGGCTGATTATGGGCTGCCTATCCCAGCCATGATTCACCGAGGATCGGTCTTTGGCTGCCAGTTTCACCCAGAAAAGTCTGGTGCTGTTGGTCTCGGTATCCTAGAGAAGTTTAAGGAGTATGTCTATGAAAATACTGCCCGCTATCGATATCAAAGACGGCCAGGCCGTCCGCCTTTTTAAAGGGGATTTTAGTCAGAAGACGGTGGTCAATCCCGATGTTTTGGAGCAAGCTCGAGTTTTCAAAGAAGCTGGGGTTACCATGATTCATGTGGTTGACTTGGACGGGGCCTTAGAAGGTCGGGCGGCCAATCGAGATCTGATTGCCCAGATTAAAGCGGAAACTGGTCTAGCTATCCAAGTCGGGGGCGGCATCCGCAGTCTGGAGCAGATTGAAGATTACCTGGCGGTTGGCATTGACCGTGTCATTATTGGCTCTATGGCTGTTAAGAATCCTGAATTTGTTGAGGCTGCGCTGGAGCGCTTTGGAAGCAGCAAAATCGTGATTGCCATTGATGCGAAAGAGGGGCTGGTTGCGACTGAGGGTTGGCTGGAAACCAGCAGTCAGGACTATATAAGCCTGGCGCTGGCCATGGAAAAAATCGGCGTCCGTCTCTTTGTCTATACAGATGTGGACCGAGACGGTACTCTGACTGGCCCCAATATCCAGCATTATCAAAAATTGCTGGCAGCTCTCAAGCAAGCTCAAGTCATTGCTTCTGGTGGTATCCAGTCAGCGGATGACTTAGATGAACTGAAAAAACTGGGCTTGGCTGGTGCCATTGTTGGTAAGGCCTACTATAGTGGACGAATTAGCCTAGAGCAGATCAAGGAAGTAGAAAGGGGCTAGCCATGCTGAAAAAACGAATCATTCCCTGTCTGGATGTCAAGGACGGCCGGGTGGTCAAGGGCATCAACTTTGTCAATCTAACTGATGTGGGAGATCCAGTTGATGCAGCCAAGGCTTACTATGAAGCTGGCTGCGATGAGTTGGTCTTTCTGGACATCACCGCCACCCATGAG
Source organism: Streptococcus sanguinis (assembly GCF_003943735.1). Taxonomy (GTDB): domain Bacteria; phylum Bacillota; class Bacilli; order Lactobacillales; family Streptococcaceae; genus Streptococcus; species Streptococcus sanguinis_E. Next base: position 62,456 of record NZ_RJMV01000003.1, read on the forward strand.
GAGCGGGACACGACGGTCGATATGGTCGGGCGCGTGGCGGAGCAGGTTTTCATTCCCTTTACCGTCGGGGGCGGCATTCGCACGGTTGAGGACATGAAGCGGATGCTGCAGGCTGGTGCGGATAAGGTTGCAGTTAATTCCTCAGCACTGGCAAATCCTCAGCTTTTAGCTGACTGCGCTGAGAAATTCGGCAGCCAATGTGTGGTGCTGGCAGTGGATGCTAAGAAAGAAGCGGATGGCAGCTGGCATGTCTATCTGGCTGGCGGCCGCAAGGACAGCGGTCGCGACCTGTTAGACTGGGTCCAGGAAGCTGTCAGTTTTGGAGCGGGGGAAATTCTTCTGACCAGTATGGACAAGGACGGAACCAAGTCCGGTTTTGACTTGCCAATGCTGGAAGCCGTCTCCCAAGTGGTTTCCGTTCCCATCATCGCATCTGGTGGTGCTGGCAGTAGCCAGCATATCCTAGAAGTTTTTGAAAAGACTGCAGCGACAGGTGCCTTGGCCGCTTCAATTTTCCATTATGGTCAGGTCTCCATCGCAGAGACCAAAAAAGCCATGCTGGAAGCTGGATTGGAGTTGCGCATCTGATGACAGAAGTAAAGTTAGATTTTCAAAAGCAAGGCGGTCTCATACCTGCCATTATCCTAGACCACACCAGCAAAGAAGTACTCATGCTGGCCTATCTCAATGAAGAAGCCTACCAGCTGACCCGCACTAGTGGCCAGATGTGGTACTGGAGCCGGTCACGTCAGGAACTTTGGCATAAGGGGGCCACCAGCGGCCACTATCAAACCGTCAAAAAAATCACAGCTGATTGCGACCAAGATACCTTGCTGATCGAGGTAGACCAGCTGGGAGCAGCCTGCCACACCGGTGCTAAATCCTGCTTTTTTCATACAATCTGGGATGAGTAGAATAGCAAAATATATGGAGAAATTATGACTAATTTTAATAATCGGACATATGAGAAAATTGTTACAGATGTAATTTCAATGTTTTTATATATTGAAAATCAACCAAATAGTGGTAAAAGAATGGCAATAAGAAGATATGCTGAAGTAGTTGTAAGACGATTATTAGATATTCCTTCTAATAAGGGAGTAACGTTAGGAAATAAAAAAATTACAAAATCGGAATTTTATAACAATAATATTCTTTTTTCAGAATCTGTAGATTATATACAAAAATATGGAAGCGAATCTATTCATACCAATTTTCTTGGAGAAGAAACGGATGAAAAAGTAAAAGATTTAATGGATAAATTACTTGATTTACTTGCATGTTTGTTTATTCAATATTTTGAAAACTATTCTTTTCCTCCTAATGAGGAAGTTCTTGGTTATTTTTCAATTTTACCTCCAATCATTCGAGTAAAAGTTTTACAGTATTTATTCACTCAAAAAGAAAATCAAAGTAATATTAATTTAATCGATAAATTGAATCTAGCTATTTTAAAAGATAAAGGAAAAGATAAAGCGATAAAATGGGTAGAGGATCATAAAGATTTACTATCAAGTCTTTCGAGTATGAGTGAAGAAGTTGAGGAAATGATTGAGCAACAATTTGGTCAACAAATATTACTTTTGATGAGAAAAACAATGTATGATTCATGTTATGAAAAAATAAATAAAGTTGGGGAGCAAATTGAACGAAACGGTCATTTATATAAAGAATTTGAAGAATCTAAGTATATTTTTGAAACAGAAGTAAATTTCCAGAGTGAATCGAAAGAAACTCAAGAATTTTTATCAATAATGAAATTTATATATTTAGGTAGACGTAATACTCCTAGTAAAAACGTAAAGAATTGGAGGAAATAACATGCTAGAAACCCTCTATCAAGAAGCCCTCAAACGTAAAAAAGAGCCTAAGGAAGGCTCCTATACCAGCTATCTCTATGACAAGGGGCTGGACAAGATTCTCAAAAAAGTCGGTGAAGAAGCGACTGAAGTAGTCATTGCGGCCAAAAACGCTGATAAGAACGAGATGGCCAATGAGACAGCTGATCTGCTCTACCATCTGGCGGTCGCTCTCGTTGAGACTGGCGTCAGTCTGGAAGAGGTAGAGGCCGTCCTCCAGGCCCGTCAGGGCAAGCAGAGCCGGATTCATGATCGACCTGAAATCGACCAATACTAAACGGATATAAGATTTGCAGAAAGGCGGCCCAGCATGCGCGACAACCATCTTCATACCTATTTTTCCTATGATTCTGAGGCGGATTTCTGTGACTATCTGGACCATTATGAGGGCGAGATTGTCACTACTGAGCACTATGATTTGTCCAATCCCTACCCTTACGAAGCTGCCTCGCCCCACGATGATGTGCCTGACTATGAGGCCTATTCAGCAAAAATAGCAGAGCTGAACCAGCAGTATGGCAACCGCATCAAAAAGGGCATTGAAATTGGCTATTACGCTCCGCGTAAAGACGATATTCTAGCTTTCCTAGCGGACAAGGATTATGACCTCAAGCTCCTGTCTGTCCACCACAATGGCAGCTTTGACTATCTGGAAGAGCCAGTCCTACAGCTGGATAAGATGGAGCTGATTCCCTCCTACCTTAGAGAGTTAGAAGAGGCTATCGAGGCTGTGCCAGCAGATGTACTAGCTCACTTTGACTATGGTTTCCGGAAATTCGAGCTTACCGTAGAGGAGTTAAAAACTTTTGAACCAGAGCTGCGACAGCTTTTTCAAAAGATGATTGACCATGGTCTGGCCTTTGAGCTTAACTGCAAGTCCATGTATCTATATGGTCACGAGGAACTTTATATCTACGCTCTCTCTCTAGTCAAGGAGCTGGGCGGCCAGCGCTTTTCAGTGGGATCAGACGGCCACAAGCTGGAGCATTTCCGATTGCAGTTTGACCGAGTGGCCAAAATCTTAGCAGAGGCTGGCATAGGCGAGGAGCAGTTGATCTAGAAGGAGAAATCATGACCGAGATTAGGCCTTTAAAACCAGAGGGAATCCCGCTCTTAGAAGAATTTCTTTACCAAGCTATTTTTATTCCCCAAGGTCTAGAGCCGCTGCCCAGAAGTATCTTGAAGGAACCAGATTTAGAGATGTATATCAAGGACTTTGGTCAGCAGTTGATGACGGCCATGCTGGACTTGCTCAAGGTCAAAGGCTACCCAAGTGTCTCCCTCTCCGTTTCCAAAGATAATCCCGCCGCTCACTTTTATAAAAGATTGGGCTTTGTTACGGTTGAAGAGAGGGAAGATGACTATTTGATGCTGTGTCGATTGTAATAAGAAAAGAAAACTCATGAAATTAGAACGATTAATTTATATTTTATTAGCTCTTTTGAATAAAAGGCAGATAACAGCTAAAGAAATTGCTGAACGTTTTGAAATATCTACTCGTACAGTATATCGAGATATGGATACGCTCAGCTTAGCTGGAATCCCTATTTACTCTGAACGTGGGGATAAGGGAGGCTTTTATATACCAGATGACTACAAGATGGACAGCAGCTTTTTCACAGAAGAAGAAAAGCAGTTTATCATCAATATGAGCCAAAATGTTGGCAAAATTGTTGGACATCCTAGTTTTGACAGCATTGAGCATAAGCTTACTTCTCAAGAGGCGACCGATAAGGTCAATCCATTTTACTTTGATCTTACTTCCTGGTCTCTCAATACAAATTATTTACTTGAAATTGAGCAGGCTATACAAACTGGGAAGAAAGTTTCCTTTTCTTATTTTTCTAAAAAACAAGAACGAAGCCAGCGAACGATTCTTCCTTACCGTCTGATTTTTAAACTAAATGCTTGGTATGTTATCGGCTACTGTTTAGAAAAGTTAGATTTTCGTTTTTTCAAACTCAGTAGGATTCGTGATTTGCATCCAGTAGAAGAGGGTATCGAAGCTGGAGATTACCCTCTTTTATCTCAAGAAAAGCTAGATCTTTTTCTAAATCCATCCAAAGATAAAGTTGAGGGCAATAAAGAAGAAGTAGAGCTGATTTTCACAGAGTCTGCGCTCCCAAAGATTTATGACCACTTCACAGAAGAAGAAATCACTGTTGAGCAAACCAGAATAAAGGTCCATGCTTTCAGAGCATTGACACCGGCCTTTTTCGAATTGATTTTAAGTTTTGCTCATCAAGTAAAAGTCATATCACCAAAAAAACTGCAGGATAAATTAATTGATTCTCTTCAAAAAAATCTTCAGCAATATGACAGACTGTAGTCATATTGCTTTTTGTATAATCTTAAATGGCTTGAAAATCTCATTGTTTGAGTGCTTGCCTATATTATTTTTGGAGGTTCAAAATATGGATACAAAAACATTAGCAGAAAGCTATTTTAATGCAGTCAATAAAGGTGGATGGGAAGATTTCGTGGCTGAACATTTTGATTATGGGATGTGTGATAGTCAGGAGATCAGACAAGGACGTGATGTTTATCTGCAAGGTGCAGGTCAATTCTATGCTTTAAGTCAGCATCTTGAAGTGAAGAAGTTATTGGTAGATGGACGAGAAGTAGTGGCTTTAAATCGCTATCGCCTGCAGTCACCACAAGGAAATGAACTAGAGTTGGATGTGGCAGAATTTTTAAAATTTGACGAATCAGATAAATTGATTGCGTCTACTATTTACTTTGATACTCATCGTTTCCAAGAGTTTATGCAAGGGAGATAGGCATGTAGAAAAGTCACCGAATGGTGGCTTTTTTAGTAACCAATGACTTCTACAAATGCTTTATCGTATTATTTGTAAGTTTTCTTGCCAAGTGGTAAAATAAAGCCGAAATAAAATATGTTCTCCTAGAACAATCTAATCGATTAGCAATAATTAATTTGACTTTTCTTCGTAGTCATATAAAGGAGTTGATTTTATGACTAATACTAGGCGAGCAGTGCTAGCACTGAGCTTGGGTGTTTTGTTATTGCTAGCAGTGGGAATTCTACTGCAGGTTCATTTTTGGAGAATGATCATTTTGCTAGGTCTATTCTTTTTTGCGGAAGTATTTATCATCTGGTATTCGGGAAGCAAGTCTAATTCGCAGATTAGTGGCAGGCAAAGCCTTGAACTCTTCTGGTTTTATATCAAACGCTTGAAAATTTTTTATGTCACAATTTTGTGCCTTGCAATTCTTTTCGTTTCTCTATCCTCCAATCCTGCTTTCGATTTGTTTTTTGTGCTTGAGCTGTTAGTATTCTTGCTCTTAAGCAATTATATCTTTAGCTCTCATGGTATTCAACCACCCAAGAAAGAGAGGGCTCTTAGAGTCTAATTGCTTTGTTTGCAGCAGTCGATTTGATTGCTGTTCTTTCAAAAAAATAAAAAGCCTGGATTTTTCCAGGCTTTTTAGTGAAATGTGCAGGCTTAGTGTGCTACACGTTTGCGAGCTGCTTTTTTACGGTTTTCTTCGATGAAAGCCGCTTTTTGTTCTTCAGGTTCGATGACTTTTTTCTTGACTGCATATACTGCGCCTGCCACAGCAGCAACAGTAGCTGCAACTCCTGTAAGAACGCCTTTTCCAAATCCTTTAGCCATGTGTTTTCTCCTTTTCTGAACTTTTATTATTTATGTTATAATTAATAGTAACGAAAAATCAAAATTTTTTCAAGGAAAAAAGATGAAAACCAAGATAATTGTGATAGTGGGGCCTACGGCGGTTGGAAAAACGGCTCTGAGTATCGAGGTAGCCAAGCGCTTCAATGGCCAAATCATCAGCGGTGACAGCCAGCAGGTCTATCGTGGCTTGGATATTGGTACGGCCAAGATTCGTCCTGAAGAGCAGGAAGGCATTCCCCATCATCTGCTGGATGTGCGGGAGGTTGGCGAGAGCTACTCGGCCTATGATTTTGTGACTGAGGCGGCTCAGGCTATTCGTGAGATTGCGGCTCAAGATCAGCTTCCCATCATTTGCGGTGGCACAGGGCTCTATATCCAGAGTTTGCTCGAGGGCTATCATCTGGGCGGCTCCGTTCCTCACGAGGAGATTCTGGCCTATCGGGCGCAGCTGGACAGTTGGTCAGATGAGGATTTGTTTGAAAAAATAGCAGAGCTGGGTATCGAGATTCCACAGATAAATAGACGCAGGGCTATGAGGGCGCTAGAGATTGATCAGTTAGGTGGTCAACTAGAAAACAATCAACCAGACTATGAAGCCCTGCTGATTTGTCTAGATGATGAGCGGGAGCGACTTTATGAGCGAATCAATCAGCGAGTAGACCTGATGATAGAAGCTGGACTTTTGGAAGAAGCCCGCTGGCTGTTTGAGAAAGCTCCTACCAGTCAAGCCAGCAAGGGTATTGGCTACAAGGAACTTTTCCCCTACTTTGAAGGTCAGATGAGCCTGGAAGAGGCGGTGGACAAGCTCAAGCAGAATACCCGTCGTTTCGCCAAGCGCCAGCTGACTTGGTTTCGCAACCGGATGTCCGTGACTTTTTATCAGGTGGGAAATCCAGACTATAAGAATCAGGTCATGGAGGATATCAGGAAGTTTTTGGATAAGTAGCTGGCTGACCAAGTCTTAGTAAGGATATGAGATGATAGAAACAGAGAAAAAAACAGAGCGAGTCTTTCTGGTCGGTGTGGAACTGGCAGACACGGAGAATTTTGACCTATCCATGGAGGAGCTGCAAAGCCTAGCTAAGACTGCAGGGGCTGAGGTAGTTGGCTCCTATAGCCAGAAGCGGGAGAAGTATGACAGCAAGACCTTTGTCGGTTCTGGCAAGTTAGAAGAAATCCGACAGATGGTTGATGCCGAAGAGATTTCGACCGTTATTGTCAATAACCGTCTGACCCCCCGCCAGAATGTCAATCTAGAGGAAAGCTTGGGGGTCAAGGTCATTGACCGTATGCAACTGATTTTGGATATTTTTGCCATGAGAGCTAGGAGTCATGAGGGCAAGCTACAGGTGCATCTGGCCCAGCTTAAGTATCTGCTTCCTCGCTTGGTTGGCCAGGGAATTATGCTCAGCCGTCAGGCAGGTGGAATCGGCTCCCGCGGTCCTGGTGAAAGCCAGCTGGAGCTCAATCGACGCAGTGTACGCAATCAGATTCATGATATTGAGCGCCAGCTCAAGGCAGTGGAGAAAAATCGGGCGACCGTTCGTGAAAAACGGTTGGAATCCAGTATTTTCAAAATCGGCCTCATCGGTTATACCAATGCTGGCAAGTCTACGATCATGAACTGCTTGACTAGTAAGAGTCAGTATGAGGCAGACGAACTCTTTGCGACGCTAGACGCCACGACCAAGAACATCAACCTAAGTGGCCAGCTCAATGTCACTCTGACAGACACAGTTGGCTTCATTCAGGATTTGCCTACAGAGCTAGTATCTAGCTTTAAATCCACACTGGAAGAGAGCAAAAATGTCGATTTGCTGGTCCATGTTATTGACGCCAGCGACCCTCATCATGAGGAGCACGAAAAGACTGTCCTCGACATCATGAATGAGCTGGACATGCTGGATATTCCCCGGCTGACTCTTTATAACAAAGCAGACAAGACGGAGGATTTTACTCCGACCCTGACTCCTTATTCTTTAATTTCGGCTAAGGCGGACAATAGCAGAGCTATTTTGCAGCAAGTCCTACTGGAGCGGATGAAAGAGATTTTCCTGCCTTTTACCATCAAAGTAGCGCCGGCTAAAGCTTACAAGATTCATGATTTAGAGAAAGTCGCGATTATGGGAAATCGAGAATACATAGACGATGTCGAAGTCATTTCAGGCTGGATTGCCGAGAAAAACAAATGGAAACTGGAAGAATTTTATGACTGATTATATTGACTTGGCCTTGAAATACGGCGGTTTTACAAACTTAGACAGGGTTTACTTAGAGCAAGTATTGGATGGCCTGACAGAAGAGCAGAAGCTTAGCTTCATTACACCTCCGCCCAGCGTTATCAATGCTTACTTTGCTGAGCTTTATCAAAAGAAAAGTCCGGAAGCCGCAACAGCCTATTTTCTAGAGATTAGCCAGGCGCTGGACTTGTGGAATCCGGATCCTAGCTTTGTAGAAAGTAAACCTTTTGTCCGTCTTAATCTTTCTGGCAAGTCCTATGGATTTTGCTATGAGAGTGAGGAAGTCGGCTTGGTCTTCCCTGAAAAGCCAGAGCCGGTAACAGCTGACTTGCTCTTTGAAATCGCTCAAATCTTTCCACAGTACTTGGTCTATGAAGAAGCTGGGAGAATAAAAATGGTACCTCTCAAAGCTGAGTCTCAAGTCGTGGACAGTCAGGCTCTGACTGCTTTGACCGATTGGCAGCAGCTGGCGGATGGCAGCCAGAGGGTTCTGGGCTACAATCAAGACGAAGTGAGTCAGCTGGCTCAGTCCTATGCTGGCAGAAAATACTATCACTCGCAGAATCGCTCTGCCATGATTTATATCATTTAGAAAGAACAACATGCAATTACAATTTTTAGGAACAGGAGCTGGTCAGCCCTCCAAGACCCGCAATGTGTCCAGCCTCGTCCTCAAGCTTTTGGAGGAAATCAATGAAGTCTGGATGTTTGACTGCGGTGAAGGTACCCAGCACCAGATCTTGGAGACGACGATTAAACCGCGCAAAATCAGCAAGATTTTCATAACGCATCTGCATGGCGACCATATTTTTGGCTTGCCGGGCTTTCTATCCAGTCGTTCTTTTCAGGCTAATGAAGAGCAGACGGATTTAGAAATTTATGGTCCTAAAGGCATTAAAAACTTTGTCCTGTCTAGCCTGCGCGTGTCTGGTTCTCGCCTGCCTTATCGGATTGATTTTCATGAGTTTGATGAAAACAGTCTGGGCAAGATTCTTGAAACGGATAAGTTCACTGTTTATGCAGATAAGCTGGATCACACGATTTTCTGTATGGGCTATCGGGTGATGCAGAAAGATTTGGAAGGAACGCTGGATGCGGACAAACTACGGGCAGCGGGTGTTCCCTTTGGTCCCCTCTTTGGCAAGGTCAAGAATGGTCAGGATATCGTCCTAGAAGATGGCACCAAAATCATTGCAGCCGACTATATCTCAGCCCCTCGTCCGGGCAAGACCATTGCTATTTTGGGTGATACCCGTAAGACTGCTGCCAGCGTCCGCTTAGCTGTGGCAGCAGATGTACTGGTCCATGAAGCGACCTATGGCAAGGGAGACGAAAAGCTTGCCCGAAATCATGGTCATTCGACCAATATGCAGGCAGCAGAAGTAGCCAAGGAAGCTGGTGCCAAGCGCCTCCTCCTTAATCATATCAGTGCTCGCTTTCTAGCTAAGGACATCAGCCAAATGCGCCGCGATGCAAGTAACGTCTTTGACAACGTCCATGTGGTTAAGGATTTGGAAGAGGTGGAGATATGAGAACTATCATCATCACAGGGGCTAGCGGTGGGCTGGCTCAGGAAATGGTTAAGCTCTTGCCCCATGACCGACTGATTTTGGTTGGACGGAGCAAGGCTAAGCTGGAAAAACTCTATGGAGAAAGGGAAAATCTTGACTTAGTGGAGCTGGATATCACAGATAGCTCAGCTTTGGAAAGATTTGCTGAACGGATTGACAGCCAGTATGGCCACATAGATGTCCTAGTCAATAACGCTGGCTATGGGATTTTTGAAGAATTTGACAAAATCAGCTCCAGCGATATCGAGGCCATGTTTGAAGTCAATACCTTTGCCCTGATGAACCTGTCCCGTATCTTTGGAGCTCGCATGAAGCAGGCAGGTCAAGGACATATCGTCAATATCGTTAGTATGGCCGGCCTCATTGCAAGTAGCAAGTCAAGTCTTTACTCAGCGACCAAGTTTGCAGCTATTGGCTTTTCTAATGCCCTGCGTTTGGAACTCCTGCCTTTTGGGGTTTATGTCATGACAGTTAATCCCGGTCCTATCAAAACAGCCTTTTTTGATCAGGCAGATCCGGATGGTTCCTATGTAAAAGCAGTCGACAAGTATATCCTTGAGCCTGACTTTGTAGCAGGAAAAATCGTCAGTTCCTTTGGCAAAAAGAGGCGGGAAATTAATCTACCTGGGATTCTCAATCTAGCTCACAAGCTTTATACCCTTTTTCCAAGAATTGCCGACAAGATGGCAGCTAATATGTTTAACTATAAGTGAGGTTTCATGACAGCAAATCTACAAGCTTACAAAGCTCATCTGCAGGCGCCTTGGGGCAAGCTTCAGTATGATATTGTTTTTGCCTTTCTAGAGTCGCTGAATGGCCAGAAAATTCTTGATTTCGGTAGCGGTTTTGGGATTGTGGCTGATTTTCTAGCGGAAAACAACCAAGTGACCGCCATCGAGCCGAGTTCAGAAATGATTGCTGAGCGCAAGCAGAACTTTTCCTATGAGCAATTTCAAGGCAGCTTGGACCTTCTGCAAGAATTGCCAGATCAGTCTTTTGATGTCATCATCTGTCATAATGTCTTAGAGTATGTATCTGACCCTGCTCTCTATTTGACAGAATTTTCCCGCCTCTTAAAAAAATACGGCAAAATTTCTCTGGTCAAGCATCACGAGATTGGGCGCATTATTCATACAGTGGTTTTTGAAAATGACCCAGAAAAGGCCCAGCAGCTTTTGGCAGGTGAGGAATATCAAACCCACAGCATGGGGGCTGCTAAGATTTATCAGATCCAAGATGTGATTTCAGGTCTCCCATTAGAAGTTGAAGATTATCAAGGACTACGGATTTTTTACGGGCTGCAATCCAATGACTACAAAACTGCCCCTGACTGGGCTGAAAAGATGCTTAAGATGGAGCTAGCAGTCTGCAACCAATCACCTTATCGAGACATCGCTGCATTTCAGCATGTTTGGCTAGCCAAGTCCTAGGTCAAAGGAAAAAAAGTGCTCATTTACATCTTAAACTAAACCTTATAAGGAGAAAGCTTGATGCAAAGGAGAGAAGTCGTAGAGTCATAGCAGCCAGTCAATTATGCCCTGCTCAGCCTTTTTCAATATATCGCTTCCGTTTTGGTAATTCTGGTTCACTGCCAGAGGATTTTTGAACATGAAGCTCTACATTTTATTCAGAAGAGTATGTTTGGCCGCATGGCGGTCCCTTTCTTTTTAATTTCTTCAGCCTATTTTTTCCGAGTACGCTGGAAGCGAGAGCACGGTTCTACGAAACTGACTCTGTATATTAAAGGCATTTTAAAGGTCTATGGCTTTTGGAGCTTGGTCTATCTCCCCTATGCTTTGACTTACTTCCAATCTCTGCACTTGCCTCTCTACCTAGCTCCGCTGGCTATTCTAGCAGCGCTCTTCTACATCGGAATGAGCTACCAGCTCTGGTATATTCCTGCCTTTCTCTTAGGTTTGCTGCTGGTCCATTTTTTGTATAGGAAGTTGGGTCCCAAGAAAACATTTGCCCTTTTGTTAATTCTCTACGCCTTAGGTGCTATTGAGACTTATCATGCCTATCTGTCGCCTAGTCTGCTGACAGACTGGTATGATGCTTATGCCAAGCTCTTTTTCACTAGCAGGAATGGCCTCTTCTATACGCCCATTTTTATCTATTTAGGCTACTTTCTAGCTGATTACGGGCAGATAGCCTTATTTCAGAAAAAACGCTGGCTGTCTCTTCTGTTGGCAAGTCTTTTCCTGGCAGGTGAAGGAGTGCTGGTTTACATCAGGCAGGGACTGGATAAAAACTTTTTCTTTGCTCTCATTCCCTTTACGCTCTTCTTATTCAATTGGCTGTTAAAAACTCAGTGGAAGCGTGAAAAAAACTGGCGACATTTAAAAGATCTAAGTATCCTTTATTTCTTCCTCCATCCTATCTTTATTGAGTTATCTTTCTTTCTGCTCAAATCCCAGCAGCTGACCAAGTGGGAAAATGGCCGTTGGGCCTTCCTTCTGACGATTATCCTGACCCATCTGACGTCAGAATTAGTGATTCGATGGCGAGGGAAAAAAACAGAAAAGAAATGAAAGCTTAGTTTTTTTGAAGAAGATCATATAGAGCGTTAAGAGTAACTATCAATTTTGAATAGAATTAGCTATAAAAACATTTCAAAGGAGTTCTACATGCTTGAACGTCTACAACAGCAGCTGGCTTTTACCAATGAGCTGGAAAAGCTGAAAGCCACTCATCGTAACAATCGGACCTTGGATGCCTATCGTTTTGAGAATTCTGCTGAGCATAGTTGGCAGGGTGCGCTCATGGCCCTAGTCTTTCGAGAATATATTCCCGAAGAAGTTAATCTGGAAAAGGTCATGTCTATGTTACTGATTCATGATTTGGGCGAAATATATGCTGGCGATACCTTTATCTTTGACGATGTAGGAAAGAGTGATTCTTATGATAAAGAGCTGGACTCCTTGAAAATTAGTTTAGACAAGTTGCCGTCAGATCAGCAGGATTCCTTTTTAGAGCTTTGGCAGGAATTTGAAACCGGCATTAGCGTAGAGGCTAAATATGCTCGAGTACTGGATGCTCTGGTTCCTCTACTCAATCACTTGGAAGTCGCTCAGCCCCACGACAACCCTCATGGCCTGACTAAGTCGCAGGTCATCGCTAAGAAATCCTTTATCCAAGAAATCTCTGAAACTCTTTGGGAATTGGCTCAGGAAGTTATTGATAAAAGTGTTGCTAAGGGACTTTACCTGGATGAATGAGGCTGAGGAACTTGCTCGCAGATAGAAAGTTTGAGACTGGTTGAACCAGTCTTTTCATGTTATAATATTCAGACAAGATTGAACGGAGAAAGTGTTTTACTTATCATGATTAGCTCAAAATACGACTGGCAGTTTGCCACTAATTTTACAGACGAAAAATTTTTAAAAAAGGCTAAGAAAGCTAGATTAGAACCTGCGGCTGCCAGTCTTCTTTACCAAAGAGGTGTGCAGACTGAAGAGGCTTTACAGGAATTTTTGGAGCCTAGTTTAGACCAGCTTCACGACCCTTATAATCTGCATGATATGGAGCGGGCAGTGGAGCGCATTCGCGCAGCGATTGAGAATTATGAGCAGATTTTGATCTATGGCGATTACGATGCTGATGGGATGACCTCGGCATCTATTGTCAAGGAGGCCTTGGAGCAGCTGGGGGCTGAGTGTCAGATTTATCTTCCCAATCGCTTTACGGATGGCTATGGACCTAATAGCAGTGTTTACAAGTATTTTATTGAAAATCATGGGATCTCGCTCATTGTTACAGTGGATAATGGAGTAGCAGGCCTTGAAGCTATCGAGTTGGCCCAGTCTCTCGGCGTGGATGTCATCGTGACGGATCACCACTCCATTCCTGAAGAGCTGCCAAACGCCTATGCGATCGTCCATCCGGAACATAGCGGAGCGAATTACCCTTTCAAGCATCTAGCTGGTTGTGGGGTGGCTTTTAAGCTGGCAACAGCCCTGTTGGAAGAAGTACAAGTCGAACTTTTGGACTTAGTTGCTATTGGTACCATTGCTGATATGGTCAGTCTGACGGGAGAAAATCGGATTTTGGTCAAATACGGCCTTTCCGTCCTCAAAAATACCCAGCGAATAGGACTTCAGGAACTCTTCAAAATCGCTGGCATTCAGCCTGACGAACTGGACGAAGAAACAGTTGGCTTCCAGCTTGCCCCCCGACTCAATGCCTTGGGACGACTGGATGACCCCAATCCAGCGGTTGAGCTTTTGACAGGCTTTGACGACGAAGAAGCTCGTGACATTGCGCTTATGATCAACCAGAAAAATGATGAGCGCAAGGAAATTGTCCAGCAGATTTATGAAGAAGCACAAACCATGTTGGATCCTAAGAGACCAGTACAGGTGCTGGCCAAGGAAGGCTGGAATCCTGGTGTGCTAGGGATTGTCGCTGGGCGCTTGCTGGAAGAGCTGCACCAGCCAGTCATAGTGCTTAATATCGAGGATGGCATCGCTAAGGGCAGCGCCCGTAGTATTGAAGCGGTCAACATCTTTGAGGCCTTGGACAGTCATCGTGATCTATTTGTAGCTTTTGGTGGCCATGCTGGAGCAGCTGGTATGACCCTTGAAGCAGACAAGCTGGTGGAGCTTGCAGATATCCTGACAGCTTACATCTTAGACAATGATTTGGATTTGACTGGCAAAACAGCCCTGTATTTAGATGAGGAGTTGTACTTGCCAGAACTAACCCTGGATACACTCAAAAGCTTTGAAAAACTGGCGCCTTTTGGTATGGACAATAAGAAGCCGCTTTTTTACCTCAAGGATTTTAAAGTGGACAATGCTCGGACTATGGGGGCTAGCAATATCCATCTCAAGCTGAAAATTTCCCAGGAAGATGCTACTTTTGAAGTAGTAGCTTTTGGGCAAGGAAACCTGGCGACAGAGTTTGCCCAGACCAAGAATCTGGAGCTGGCTGTCAGCCTCTCTGTCAATAAATGGAATGGACAGACCAGCCTCCAGCTCATGCTGGTAGATGCCCGTGTGGACGGTGTTCAGCTTTTCAATATCCGCAGCAAAAATGCGACTTTGCCTGACAAAGTTCCTGTCTTGCGTTTCACAGAGGAATTGCCAGATTTGACAAATAGCAGAGCAGTTGTGGTTTATGACCTTCCCGATGATTTGCAGGACTTGAAGAAGATTCTTCAATCACAGGATTTCGAAGCGATTTACTTTAAGAATGAGATTGCCAAGCCATACTATCTTACAGGCTATGGTAACCGTGAGCAGTTTGCCAAACTTTACAAGACAATCTATCAGTTCCCCGAGTTTGACGTTCGCTATAAGCTCAAGGATCTAGCAGCTTACCTGAAAATTGATTCTATTCTCTTGGTCAAAATGATTCAGATTTTTGAAGAACTGGGCTTTGTAAGCATCACGGAAGGCGTCATGACGGTCAATAAAGAAGCAGAAAAGAAAGAAATTGACAGCAGTCACATTTACCAAGACCTCAAGCGCCTAGTCAAAGAACAAGAACTCATGGCACTGGGCACTGTACAGGAGATTTATGATTATTTGATGGAGAGATGAGATGGTACCAGACTAAGCCAAAGCCTTGCAAAGGAGAACATTTTAGATGAATGAAATTATCCTGAGCTTTAAACCAGAATTTTTTAAAGCTTTGCTAACAGGAAAAAAGCATTTTGAATATCGTTCAAGGATTCCTGAAAAAGAAACGGTAGCTTATTTATATCTTTCTTCACCCGTTAAGATGATTGTTGGGAAAATCGTTTTAGGTCAGCGTAATAATATCCAACACTTTTTAGAAAATTCAGATTTAGCAAATAGTAGTCGTTCATATTTGGAAAAACATTTGCAAGAAGGTGCTAAGTATTTTTCTCCAATTTACTCCCTATCTCTTCTTGACTCGCCTATATCATTGAAACAAGCTAAAGAATTATCACCGAGATTTAACGCTCCTCAAGGCTATAGTTATATGTCGAATTATAAAGAATTGAATGATTTTCTTGAAAAATCTGTATTTTCAATATTTGAGATTAATCCATCTAATGATTTGGACTTATTAGGCTTATTTACGAAGGATATTGTAAAAAATTATGAACAAGAAATAGCAACACCACTTTATTTAGAGCAATACATTTAATTTTGACTTGCCTAGAAAAAACGATTATAAAGGTTAACCAACTCAATCCCAGCCTCAATAAGGTGGTCTATAAATGAATGAAACATACTCTTTTAAATTAAATAATCTATCCCCTTAAAAAATAACTTTTCTATTACCATTTGGATGAAAAAGTGATATAATAGAGAGTAAAAAATTTTTTTGAAAGAAAGTATATCATGAATTTAAAAGACTACATTGCAACAATCGAAAATTATCCAAAGGAAGGCGTGACATTCCGTGATATCAGCCCATTGATGGCAGATGGAAATGCTTATAGCTACGCTGTTCGTGAGATTGTTCAATATGCGACAGACAAGAAGATTGACATGATTGTTGGACCGGAAGCTCGTGGCTTTATCGTGGGCTGTCCAGTTGCCTTTGAGTTAGGAATCGGCTTTGCTCCAGTCCGCAAGCCTGGCAAGCTTCCTCGTGAGGTTATCTCAGCTGACTATGAAAAAGAGTATGGTGTTGATACCCTGACCATGCATGCCGATGCTATCAAGCCTGGTCAGCGCGTTCTGATTGTAGATGATCTTCTTGCGACTGGTGGAACAGTGAAGGCAACAATTGAGATGATCGAGCGCCTTGGTGGTGTAGTAGCTGGCTGTGCCTTCCTTATTGAGCTGGATGAGCTCAAGGGTCGCGAAGTTATCGGCGATTACGACTACAAGGTTCTGATGCACTATTAATACATAGTTTCTAGCTATATCTAGTTAGAGAAAAAGTATAATTGAAAACTATATCTCCTTTCAGTATAATGAAAGTACATTGGATAAACGAAGAATAGGCTGGAAAAGTATTTCCAAGCCTTTCTAATGATTGAAGGAGATATTTTCATGCCAATTAAGATTGATAAGAAACTGCCAGCTGTTGACATTTTAAGTTCTGAGAATATCTTTGTCATGGATGACGATAGGGCGGACCATCAGGATATCCGCCCTCTGAATATTCTGGTACTCAATCTCATGCCCCAGAAAATGGTGACGGAGACTCAGATACTGCGCCACTTGGCTAATACTCCGCTGCAGTTGACTATTGACTTCCTCTACATGAGCTCTCACCAGTCTAAAACGACACGTGCAGAGCATATGGAGACTTTCTATAAGACTTTCGATGAGGTTAAAAATCGCTATTTTGATGGCTTGATTATCACTGGTGCGCCAGTAGAGCATCTGCCTTTTGAAGCGGTGGACTACTGGGAAGAGTTCCAGCAGGTGATTGAATGGTCCAAGACCCATGTCTTTTCGACTCTGCATATCTGTTGGGGAGCTCAGGCTGGACTTTACGCTCGCTACGGCGTGGACAAACACCAGATGACGCGCAAATTATCGGGTGTTTATAGCCAGTCAGCTGACAGCAGCAATCTGCTTTTCCGTGGCTTTGACGATGAGTTTAATGCGCCGCATTCCCGTCATACTGAAGTTCTGAAGGAAGATATTGTCAATCTGACCAATCTGGAAATTCTCTCATATGGAGAGGATACGGGCCTCTCTGTGTTGGCTAGCCGAGACTTGCGAGAAGTATATAGCTTCGGTCACATGGAATACGACCGTGATACTTTATCCAAGGAGTATTTCCGCGATTTGAAGGCAGGGAAGAATCCACATATTCCAGAGAATTATTTCAAAAACGATGATGTCCATGCGATACCGGCCTTGTGTTGGAGTTCGGCCGCGGCACTCTTTTTCAGCAATTGGGTCAATTATGCTGTCTATCAGGAGACACCTTTCGACTGGGAGAGCCCTGAAAATGATGTATCGTTTTTTGCTTATCTATAAGAGGTGACATGACTTATTTATCAGCTTTTAAATCGGGTAATCTAGTAATCCCGAGTGCCCTTCTTTTACATTTTAAGGACATCTTTGATTCCAGCGATGATTTTTTGGTCTGGCAGTTTTTCTATCTGCAAAATACGACTTCTCTGGAAGAGCTGGCGCCTAGTCAGATTGCCGAGCATATTGGTAAGACTCTGTCAGAAGTCAATCGCTCCATGTCCCATCTGACGGAGAAAGGTCTCCTGCAGTATAAGACCATTGAGCTGAATGGAGAGACAGAGGTTATCTTTGATGCTTCACCGGCTTTAGAAAAGCTGGATGAACTGCTGGCAAAAAAAAGCGGTCATCAGATTGTAGCAAAGGCACCTCAGAATGTTTTGAAAGATTTGGTTGAGACCTTTCAGCAG
Organism: Streptococcus sanguinis; assembly: GCF_003943735.1. GTDB lineage: Bacteria > Bacillota > Bacilli > Lactobacillales > Streptococcaceae > Streptococcus > Streptococcus sanguinis_E. The sequence continues at coordinate 80,105 of NZ_RJMV01000003.1, forward strand.
GAGTTGGGCCGTCTCTTGACACCCTTTGAAATTGAGGACTTGACCAAGACTGTCCAAGACGATAAAACCAATCCTGACTTGGTCAAGGCTGCCCTTCGTGAGGCTGTGTTTAATGGCAAGGCCAACTGGAAGTATATTCAGGCTATCTTGCGCAATTGGCGCAAGGAAGGCATCACTACGCTTGCTCAAGTAGAAGCGAAGCGGGAAGAACGTGAAGCAGCTAATCCTCAAAATGTGACAGTTTCAGATGATTTCCTCAATGCCATGAATTTGTGGAAGGACTGACTTTATTTGATTTACAGTGGCCTGTTTGATATGACAGGCCCTTGGTTTTATAAAAAAGGAGAAAAGTATGACCTATCAATTGCCAAAAGTCTGGTCTGCTGCGGACAGCGACCAAGGAAAATTTTCAGGTATCAATCAGCCTACTGCTGGCGCACGCTTTGAGCAGAAGCTTCCTGTCGGTAAAGAGTCTTTTCAGCTTTATTCACTTGGGACTCCAAATGGGGTCAAGGTGACGATTATGCTGGAGGAACTACTGGCAGCGGGTGTGACAGAGGCAACCTATGACCTTTATAAGATTAGCATTATGGACGGCGACCAGTTTGGCTCAGATTTTGTGAAAATCAATCCCAACTCTAAGATTCCGGCCTTGTTGGACCAGTCAGGTCATAAGCCGATTCCTGTCTTCGAGTCTGCGAATATCCTACTCTATCTAGCAGAGAAGTTTGGAAAGCTGATTCCGTCAGATTTGGCCGGTCGGACTGAGGTGCTCAACTGGCTCTTCTGGCAGACAGGAGCGGCGCCTTTCTTGGGGGGTGGATTTGGTCATTTCTTTAACTATGCTCCAGAAAAGCTAGAATATCCTATCAACCGCTTTACCATGGAAGCCAAGCGACAGCTGGATTTATTGGACAAAGAATTAGCCAAGAAAGCTTATATCGCTGGAGATGACTACAGTATTGCTGATATTGCTATCTGGTCTTGGTATGGGCAGTTAGTGCAGGATAAGCTCTATCCAGGCGCAGCTGAGTTCTTGGATGCCACCTCCTACAAACATCTATCTGCTTGGGCGGAGAAGATTGCAGCTCGTCCGGCGGTTCAGCGCGGTTTAGCTGCCGAGTATCAGGAAATTAAATAAATAAGTGTCGGGTGGGAACATCCCATCACCAAGTGGCGAGACAAAATCAGTTTATCAATAGGCTGATTTTTCTTTCGCTGCTTTTTTTATACCCTTAAAAATGATATACTGAGTAGAAGAATGTTTAGAAAAGAGTAAGTAATGCAAAAAAAGACTATTTCCCAACGCTTGGAGCGAGTAGCTGCTTTTGTGCCGGATGGGGCAAAGTTGCTGGATGTTGGGAGCGATCACGCCTATCTGCCTATTTATTTGATTCAGCAAGGACGGATTGAGAAGGCTCTGGCCGGAGAAGTGGTAGAGGGGCCTTTTCAGTCTGCTCAGAAGAATGTGGCAGAGCATGGGCTGACGGAGCAGATTGAGGTTCGTTTGGCCAATGGTCTGGCGGCTTTTGAAGCGGAAGATCAGATTGATACCATCGTTATCGCTGGCATGGGTGGTCGCTTGATTTCAGAGATTTTGGAAAATGGCAGAGCCAAGCTTAGAGCTATTTCCCGCTTGATTTTGCAGCCTAATAACCGCGAGGATGAGCTCCGCAGCTGGCTTGTATCTAACGGCTTTCGCTTGCTGGCTGAGGATATCTTAGAAGAGGCTGGTAAGTTTTATGAAATCCTGGTAGCAGAAGCTGGCCAGCAAACTTTGACAGAACAAGAAAAGCGTTTTGGGCCTTTTCTAATGAAGCAACAGTCACCTGCTTTTCAGCTAAGATGGCAGAAAGAACTGAAGAAACTAGAAGGAGCACTAGCCCATATCCCAGAAAAGAATGAGCTGGAACGCTCTGCTATGTCTCAAAAAATCGAAAGTATCAAGGAGGTGCTCCATGTTAGCAAGTGAAATCATCAACCGATATGAAGCCTATTGCCCGCAAGAACTGTCCATGGAGGGCGACATTTCAGGTCTGCAAATCGGGACTTTGGATAAGGAAGTGGACAAGGTTCTAGTGGCGCTGGATATTCGTGAGCAGACGGTGGCGGAGGCTATTGAGGCAAATGCTGGACTGATTATCGTTAAGCATGCGCCTATCTTTCGCCCGCTCAAAGACCTAGTGGCAGATAAGGCACAAAATCAAATCATTTTAGATCTTATCAAGCATGATATTGCTGTCTATGTCAGCCATACCAATATTGATGTCGTGGAGGACGGGCTTAATGATTGGTTCTGCCAGCTTTTAGAGATTGAGGAGACAAGTTATCTTAGTCAGACGGGGCCAGATTACGGTATTGGACGTGTGGGGAAGATTGCTCCTCAGACCTTTGGGGACTTTGCGGCTAAGGTCAAGGCAAGTTTTGGACTAGATAGTTTGCGTATGGTCACTTATGAAGAAGCAGACCTCGAACGCGTCATTGAGCGTGTGGCTATCTGTGGTGGCAGCGGTCAGTCCTTTTATCCGGAGGCCATTGCCAAGGGAGCGCAGGTCTACATTACAGGTGATATTTACTATCATACTGCTCAGGAAATGCTGACAGAAGGTCTTTTGGCGCTGGATCCTGGACATCATATTGAGGTTCTTTTTACGGAAAAATTGAAAGAAAAATTTGATCTTTGGAAGGCAGAAGAGGGATGGGAGATTGAGATTCTGGCTAGTCAGTCTTCTACCAATCCTTTCCGACATATTTGAGAGGGAGCGACATGAAAAAAGTAGCAGTGATTGGAGCTGGGATTGTCGGATCAACAGCCGCTTACTATCTGTCCAAATCTCCAGGTGTGGAAATAACTGTCTTTGATGATGGCAAGGGGCAGGCAACCAAGGCAGCCGCTGGCATTATAAGTCCTTGGTTTTCCAAACGTCGCAATAAGGCTTGGTACAGGATGGCGCGTTTGGGCGCTGATTTTTATCAGAACTTGATTGCGGATCTGAAAGCGGCTGGTATCCAGACAGACTTTTACCAACAGACAGGTGTTTATCTGCTGAAAAAGGATGAGAGCAAGCTGCAGGAACTTTATGATTTGGCTGCAAATCGCCGGGAAGAGTCGCCCTTAATAGGGGACTTGAGTCTTCTCGGCCGTCAGGAAGCTCAGGAGAAATTTCCAGGCTTGCAAGGCTTTGATCAACTTCTTTATGCTTCCGGCGGTGCCCGTGTGGAGGGGGCACTCTTGACGGAGACGCTTCTGAAAGCCAGCAAGGCAGAACTGGTTGAGAAAAAGGTAAGCCTGGCAGTAGAAGGAGAGCAACTTCTTGTGGACGGACGCAGCTTTGACTGTGTCATCTTAGCTGTGGGTGCTTGGCTAGGAGAAATCTTGCAGCCACTGGGCTATGAGACGGATGTTCGGCCACAAAAGGGACAGCTACGAGATTTCAAGCTGGCTGACCAGACAGATGACTACCCTGTGGTTATGCCTGAGGGAGAGCTGGATATCATTCCTTTTCTAGCAGGCAAGGTCAGTGTCGGTGCCAGTCATGAAAATGATCAGGGCTTTGATTTGACAGTTGATAAGACGGTATTGAATCAGTTGCAGAAAGAAGCAGAAACTTACTTGCCGAGGTTGGATACTGCAGAGATTTTAGGTGAGCGCGTAGGAACACGGGCTTATACCAGCGACTTTGCACCTTTCTTTGGAGCTGTGCCAGACTTACCGCATGTCTACGCTGCCAGCGGATTAGGCTCTTCTGGTCTGACAACTGGCCCGCTCATCGGATGCCAATTGGCTCAGATGGCTATGGGAGAAGCGGGACTGCTGAATACAGCTGACTATCCTATTGAACAGTATGTGAAGAAGGTTTGATATGACAGAAACTATTTTGAATTGGGTCAATATTTGTGTAAAAAAAGATGAAGAAATCCTACTGCTTAATCGCCAGCATGATAACTTTAAAGGGTGGATACAACCAGGCGGCTTCACCAGTCTGGGGATAGACTGGTGAAGGTTGGGGATGGAAAAAGCTTAGCTTTTTACCTTCGTAAGAGTTTCCAGAATCTTTTTTTGAAGCTGCAAGGCGCGAATTAAAAGAAGAAACAGGGCTGACTGCTCTAAACATGGAATTGAAGGGGATTTCAGGCTTCACCAATCCGAGTAAAAAAGAACGGTATGTGTATTACGATTTTCTTTGTACTACCTTTGAGGGGCAAGTCAGGGGAAACGATCATGAAGGGGAGCCCAAATGGTGGAAGATTTCCGAACTTGGCCAAATAGATATGCAGGACGACATACGTGAACGTTTGCCTCTCTACTGGCGGAAAGGCTCTTTCGAGCGGATTCATTACTGGAATGAGGAAAAACACTGTATAGGGGAAACCAAGACGATTTTGTATGATTGATTTCAGAGGATAAGGAGAAGTTATGGACTGGTTACGATCGCAGCCTGTGGTTATGCAGGCTTTATTAGCGGGGCTTTTTACATGGGGATGTACCATTGTGGGCTCGGCTGTTGTATTTTTCTTTAAATAAGTCAGTCGCAAGTTGCTGGATATTATGATGGGCTTTGCGGCAGGCGTCATGATTGCGGCTTCCTTTTGTTCGCTTCTGGCACCGTCGATTGAGTATGCGCAAAGTTCTTATGGCAAGCTGTCCTGGCTGCCGGCAGCGATTGGTTTTTTAGTGGGAGGTTTTTTCCTGCGGCTGATTGATGCAGTAGTGCCTCACTTGCACTTGAGCAAGGACATTTCGGAGGCAGAGAGTGTTCCTGAGCATAGCCGCAAGAAGCTGTCCAAGACAGCCCTGCTCTTTTTAGCCATTACCATTCACAATTTTCCAGAAGGTTTGGCAGTCGGAGTAGCCTTTGGTGCTTTGGCCGCCAATCCTAGTCCGGAAGCCTTTGTAGGTGCGATTGGCCTAGCTTTGGGAATTGGCCTGCAAAACGTCCCAGAAGGAGCGGCTCTGTCCATTCCGATTCGGACGGACGGCAAGTCTCGCCTTAAAGCCTTTTACTGGGGCTCCATGTCTGCTATTGTAGAGCCAATTGGGGCAGTACTTGGGGCAGTTGCTGTTATGGCTATGACGGCTATTCTGCCCTATGCCCTCTCCTTTGCGGCAGGAGCTATGATTTTCGTGGTGGTAGAGGAGCTGATACTGGATTCGCAGACCAATGGCAATACAGATGTGGCGACTTTAGGTCTCATGGTGGGCTTTGTTCTCATGATGGTCTTGGATGTGGCTTTGGGTTGATACCAACTTAAAATCAAAGAGCGGAAGAAAGCGGAATTTCCGCTCTTTTTCTTTTATTTAAGGGTAGTGAAAAGGATGACATCCGCTTTCAAAAATGGTAGAATAAGGAGAATACATTAAGAGAGGAAACTCATATGAAAGGTATTATTCTTGCAGGTGGTTCTGGTACACGTTTGTACCCATTGACCCGTGCTGCGTCAAAACAGCTCATGCCGGTTTATGACAAACCCATGATTTATTATCCACTGTCAACTCTTATGCTGGCTGGTATCAAGGACATCTTGATTATCTCTACTCCGACGGATCTGCCTCGTTTTGAGGATCTGCTGGGAGATGGCTCTGAGTTTGGTATCAAGCTCTCTTATGCAGAGCAACCAAGTCCAGACGGGCTGGCACAAGCCTTTATCATTGGCGCTGATTTTATTGGAGATGACCGCGTGGCGCTGATTCTTGGGGATAATATTTACCATGGACCAGGTCTGAGTAAAATGCTCCAAAATGCTGCTGCTAAGGAAAAAGGAGCAACTGTCTTTGGCTACCATGTCAAGGATCCAGAACGCTTTGGTGTAGTAGAATTTGATGAGAATATGAATGCTATCTCCATCGAAGAAAAACCGGAACAGCCGCGCTCTAACTATGCAGTGACAGGACTGTATTTCTATGATAACGATGTTGTAGAAATTGCCAAGAACATCAAACCAAGTCCTCGCGGAGAACTGGAAATCACAGATGTCAACAAGGCATACTTGGATCGTGGTGATTTGTCTGTTGAGCTCATGGGACGTGGTTTTGCCTGGTTGGATACAGGAACTCACGAAAGTCTCTTAGAAGCCGCTCAATATATCGAAACAGTTCAGCGGATGCAGAACGTTCAGGTGGCAAATCTAGAAGAAATTGCCTATCGTATGGGCTATATCACTAAAGAGCAAGTGCATGAATTGGCGCAGCCATTGAAAAAGAATGAGTATGGCCACTATCTCTTGCGCTTGATTGGAGAAGAATAAGAAGATGACGGAACAATTTTTTGATAAGGAATTAGCAGCGCGTGAGGTTCCTGGAATTCCTGGAATGTTGGAGTTTGATATCCCTGTTCGTGGGGACAATCGAGGCTGGTTTAAGGAGAATTTCCAAAAGGAAAAAATGCTGCCGCTAGGCTTCCCTGAAAGCTTCTTTGTAGAAGGAAAACTGCAAAATAATGTCAGCTTTTCTCGCAAAAATGTCCTGCGTGGTCTTCATGCTGAACCATGGGACAAGTACATCTCTGTTGCAGATGACGGCAAGGTGCTGGGAGCTTGGGTAGACCTGCGTGAGGGTGAGACCTTTGGCAACACCTACCAGACAGTAATTGATGCCAGCAAGGGGATTTTTGTGCCACGTGGTGTAGCAAACGGCTTCCAAGTCCTTTCTGACACGGTTTCCTATAGCTATCTGGTGAATGACTACTGGGCTTTGGAGCTCAAACCTAAGTATGCCTTTGTCAACTATGCAGACTCAGCTTTAGGTATCAAGTGGGAAAACCTAGAAGCAGCAGAAGTCTCAGAAGCAGACAAGAACCATCCATTACTTAAGGATGTCAAACCTCTAAGAAAAGAAGATTTGTAAAAAAGAATTCTTTTCTGATTCATTAATTGATACTGAAATATATGATTTAGCTCAGCTCTTATCCGAGCGAAGCGAGTGGAAGAAATGATTGCCGCTGTGGTGTAAGTCATGTAACAAATTATTTAGTTTGTTACATGACAGGGGATTTTTGAGACATGAGGCTCAAAAATAAGTAATGAAACCGGAGGTTTGCTTGCGTCCCCACCACTTAAGGCAATTATAAAAAAGTTAAGGAATAAAAATGACTGAATACAAAAAAATTATCGTGACAGGCGGAGCTGGTTTTATCGGTTCTAACTTTGTCCACTATGTTTACAATAACTTTCCAGATGTCCATGTGACAGTGCTGGACAAGCTGACTTACGCGGGTAATCGTGCCAATATTGAAGAAATTTTAGGTGACCGCGTTGAGCTAGTTGTTGGAGATATTGCTGATGCAGCCTTGGTAGATAAGCTGGCAGCTGAAGCTGATGCTATCGTTCACTATGCGGCAGAAAGTCACAATGATAACTCGCTCAATGACCCGAGTCCATTTATCCACACCAACTTCATCGGAACTTACACACTCTTGGAAGCAGCTCGTAAGTACGATATTCGTTTCCACCATGTATCGACTGATGAAGTCTATGGAGATCTCCCTCTTCGTGAAGATTTGCCAGGTCATGGAGAAGGTCCAGGTGAGAAATTTACGGCTGAAACCAAGTACAATCCAAGCTCGCCTTACTCATCAACCAAGGCAGCTTCAGATTTGATTGTCAAAGCTTGGGTGCGCTCATTTGGCGTGAAAGCGACTATTTCTAACTGCTCAAACAACTATGGTCCTTACCAGCACATCGAGAAGTTTATTCCGCGCCAGATTACCAATATTCTGAGCGGTATCAAGCCAAAACTTTATGGCGAAGGTAAAAACGTTCGTGACTGGATTCATACTAATGACCATTCATCAGGTGTTTGGACGATTCTGACCAAGGGTCAAATCGGTGAAACTTACTTGATCGGTGCTGACGGTGAGAAGAACAACAAGGAAGTTCTGGAGCTGATTCTCAAGGAAATGGGACAGCCAGCTGATGCTTATGACCATGTGACAGATCGTGCCGGCCACGACCTCCGCTATGCCATTGATGCCAGCAAGCTCCGCGATGAGCTAGGATGGAAACCAGAGTTTACTAACTTTGAAGCAGGTCTCAAAGAGACCATCAAGTGGTACACGGACAACCAAGACTGGTGGAAATCTGAAAAAGAAGCAGTTGAAGCCAACTATGCTAAGACCCAAGAAGTGATTAAATAAGAATTGGCTATCTATGATGAGCCTTGTAAAACTAGCGCTATGTGATTGAGAGGCTGGGATTATCTGTCCCAGCCTTTTCTCACAGGATTGTTAGCTTTTTAATATGTTTGTTACAGAAAATTATGCAAAAATAGTGTAAAATAAGATAAATCCTTGCTGTGTTTTTAGCTAAAGGGATTTTCTCAAATTAAAGGAATACAAACATGAAAATGGTAAAAAGAGTAGTGGGAATTGCTTTGGTGCTGTTGCTTGCAGCGGTGCTATTTCTGGTTCCTGCATCTGTTAATCAAAGTGAACAATTAAAGAATGTTCAAGGCAGTGCTTCCTGGATGAGTATTATTGAGCCAGCTTTGAGCAATGCCAATGTGACGGCACAGGGAGTCAGCACGGAAGTTTCTCTCAATAGCGTCCAACTTAATCAGGTGCTCAAGTCTTCTCTGACTGACTCTGAGAATCAGGAGCTGCTGAACAGTGTTTACAGTATTGAAGGCAATAAGCTGCGCATCCAGTATCCAGTCAAACTGCTCTTTATTGACAGTAAGCTGGACCTAGAGGTGGATGTGACGGTGAGAGATAATGTCTTGCACATCACAGTCGATAGTGCCAAGCTGGGCTCTCTTCCTATCCCTAAATCTTGGGTGACAGGCATGCTGAAGCAACAAATGCAGGCCTTTAATTCATCTATCACGACGGAGGGAGATAGTTTCCTTCTCGCTCTGCCGCAGAGTCAATTCAGCATTAACAAAATCAGCTTCCAGAACGGAGCTGCTAAAATCCAGTTCAGCATGGGTTATGGAATCTAAAAAAGAAAACTTCATTTGAGGAAGAAGTCTTCCGAATCAAATGGAGTTTTTATACTATTATTTGAGCAATAGCATTGTGAGGGTGAAAAGATGCCTACAGAACCGCATCTTGTCCAAGGAAGACTATCAGACTAATTGGCTTGATTGGTGTAAGAGAGAAGCTAGAAAATTTGATAAGAGCTGATATCGCGAAGCTCTTGTGTTATAATAGATAGAGGGAGTCAATATATTAAATCAGAGGTGAGATGATGCTTTATGAATTTTGTGCGGAAAATGTAACCTTGTTAGAAAAGGCTATGAAGGCGGGAGCCCAGCGGATTGAGCTCTGTGATAACCTGGCTGTCGGTGGTACGACGCCCAGCTATGGCGTGATTCAAGCAGCAGTTGACTTAGCCAAGCTTTATGGTGCGACTGTGATGACCATGATTCGGCCACGGGGCGGTGATTTTGTTTACACTGATCTTGAAATTGAGATTATGCTGGCAGATATCCAAAAAGCCAAGGAAGCCGGCAGTCAGGGAGTGGTTTTTGGTGTCTTGACGGAGAAGAACGAAATAGATGTTTCGAAGATGCAGCGCCTGCTAGAGGCTTGCAAGGGACTGGAAGTAGTCTTCCACATGGCTTTTGACTCAATCCCAGCTGAATACCAGTTTGGTGAAATGGACTGGCTGATTGAAAACGGTGTCCAGCGAATTTTGACCCACGGAGGACCTGCTAATGAGCCGATTGAGGAGCATTTTGCTTGGCTAGATGAATTAATCGAGCATGCTGCTGATCGGATTGATATCATGCCGGGAGGTGGCATTCATCTAGGCAATCGTCAGCAAATTATAGATAGTCTGGCAGTAGACCAGCTGCATGGAACTAAAATTGTATTTTAAGGAGGAGTAAGCTGCGCTAGCAGCGGCTAAGTAGATGTTGGAACTATTTGAAAAATACAAGGCTAATCCAGACAAGCTTCAGACTTACGGTTTTAAGGAGTCTGATGGAGCCTACCATTTCTCGCAGAAGATGATGAAGGGTGACTTTCGCTTGGAAGTGACTATCAGAGATGGGAAGCTGGACTATCAGGTCTTTGACTGTGATACTGATGACGCCTATCTGCAGGTCAAGATGGAACAGGTGACGGGGGAGTTTGTCGGTCAGGTTCGCGAAGCTTGTCAGGCAGGACTGCTAGCTATCCGTCAGCACTGTTTTGATGAGGTTGGCTTTCTCTATGAGCAGAGTAAGCGACTGAGGGATCATGCGGCTGAGGTTTATCAGGGGCAAATAGAGTACCTCTGGGAGAAGTCGTCCAGAAAGAGCTCGACCAAGGCTGGAGTTTTCCGCCACCAGGACAGTAAAAAATGGTATGGGGCTTTTCTGACCACAGACTGGTCTAAGTTTGAAGCAGAGCGAAGCGGCGCTATTGAGGTGCTAAATGTTAAGAATGACCATGTGGCGGAGCTGATTCAGAAAAAGGGGATTTACCCGGCCTTTCACATGAATAAGAAATATTGGCTCAGTCTGCCCTTGAATGATAGCCTGAGCGATCAGGAAATCTTTGATTTACTGGCTGTTAGTTACCAGCTGACCAGTAAAAAATAGAATCGAAGCACAGCGCTCCAATCCGCTGTGTTTCATTTTTCCTCAAAAAACAGTATAATAAAAAGACTAGTAAGAATAGGAGAAATTATGAACCTCATTAGAAAATTAGCCTGGTTTTTTAAGTTGGAAAAGCGGCGCTATATCATCGGTATCTTGGCCTTATCCTTGGTCAGCGTCTTCAATCTGATACCGCCTAGAGTCATCGGTCAGGTTATTGACCGAATTGCTAGCAAACATCTGACTTCTCAAGAGCTGCTATTTAATTTGCTGTTGCTGATTGCTTCAGCTTTTATCATGTATGGCCTGCGCTATGTCTGGCGCCTTTATATCTTAGGAACGTCCAATAATCTAGGACGGATTCTGCGCTCTCGATTGTTTGAGCACTTTACTCACATGTCTCCCTCTTTTTATCAGAAATATCGGACAGGGGACTTGATGGCTCATGCGACTAACGATATCAATGCGGTTGTCAGTTTGGCTGGTGGTGGAGTCATGTCAGCTGTGGATGCTTCTATTACAGCTCTGGTGACCCTGCTGACTATGTTTTTCGTTTTGGACTGGCGGCTGACTTTGATTGCCATTGTGCCCATGCCTTTCTTGTCGTGGGGCACGGGCTTGATTGGTCGAAAAAATCATGAAAGTTTTAAGGCTGCTCAAGAGGCATTTTCTGATTTGAATAATAAGGTTCAGGAGAGTGTTTCAGGGATTCGAGTGACCAAGTCCTTTGGTTATCAGGAAGCTGAGACTCAGTCTTTTGCCAAGACCAATCAGGAAGTCTACGAAAAGAACGTTTTGGCTGCCAAGTACGATTCTCTTTTTGACCCCTTGGTTTTGCTTTTTATCGGTCTTTCTTATGTTTTGACCTTGATTTTCGGTGGGATTTTTATCTCCCAAGGGCAATTCACCATAGGAGAGTTGGTTACCTTTATCACCTATCTGGATATGCTGGTTTGGCCGCTGCAAGCTACAGGCTATCTTTTTAACATCGGCCAGCGAGGGGCTGTTTCTTATGAGCGGATTGAGAAACTGCTGGCTCAGGAGTCAGATGTCAAGGAAGCTGAACAGCCTCTTTCTCATGCGGAAAATGGTCGATTGGATTATGACATTCAGAAATTTGCTTATGCAGAGGAGACTAGTTTATCGGATATTCATTTTTCCATTGAGCAGGGACAGACACTGGGAATTGTCGGTCAGACGGGCTCAGGGAAGACCACTCTTCTGCGCTTGCTGCTGCGGGAGCAGGATATTCAGGAGGGGGCTATCTATCTGAATGGACATGATATCCGGGAGTACCGCCTCAAAGACTTGCGCCGTCTTATCGGCTATGTACCACAGGAACAGATGCTCTTTGCTCTGTCCATTCGGGACAATATCCGCTTTGCTAATCCCCAGCTGACAGATAGTCAAGTTTTAGCTGCCGCTCAACTATGCGGTGTGTATGAGGATATTCAGGCTATGCCAGAGGGGCTGGATACAGTTGTTGGTGAGCGGGGCTTGTCCTTATCTGGCGGACAGAAGCAGCGCTTAGCGATGAGTCGGGCTATTATTACCAATCCTGAAATCCTGATTTTGGATGATTCCCTATCGGCTGTCGATGCTAAGACGGAGCACCTGATTTTGGAAAATCTAAAGTCAGAGCGTGCTGGCAAGACAACCATCATCACAGCTCATCGGCTGTCGGCCTTGGTGCATGCAGACTTGATTTTGGTCATGGAAGAGGGGCGTATCAAAGAGCGGGGCACCCACCAAGAGCTATTAGAGCAAAAGGGCTGGTATGCTCAGACATACCATAATCAGCAGCTGGCAGAAAGCTTGAAGGAGGAGGATTAATATGAAAAAGAAAGCAACTTTTCATCGCCTCCTAGGCTATATGTGGCGCTATAGGATAGTAAGCAGCATGGCCTTGACCTTCATCCTGCTGACGACTCTGGTCACAACAGCATTGCCGCTCTTGGCTCGCTATTTTATTGATCAGTTTATCGGCCGTAATCAAGCTTGGGCAGGTCTGCCTTTGCTGGCTCTTTACTATGGTCTTTTCCTCTTGCGGGTAATTTTTACTTTCTTGGGAAAGTATTTCTTTGCGCGTGTGGCTCAAAGTGTGGTTCGGGACTTGCGACAGGAAAGCTTTGCCAATATCCAGCGTCTGGAAATGGCTTATTTTGACAGGACGCCAGCTGGTGCTATCGTTTCCCGTCTGACTAATGATACTCAGGCAGTCGCAGATATGTTCAGTGAGATTTTTTCTAATTTTTTGAGCTCCTTGCTGATTCTAGTTGTTACTTTGAGCGCTATGTTTGCCCTCAACTGGCAATTGACCCTGATGATTGCTCTCTTTTTGCCTCTGATGGTAGCCTCTATCTTGCTCTATCAGCATTTATCCAATCGGCAGCTCAAGCAGGTCCGGAATAAACTCAGCGATTTGAATGTCAAGCTATCTGAGAGTATTGAAGGGATGCGGATTATTCAGGCTTTTGGGCAAGAGAAGCGTTTGCTGCGGGAATTTGAAGAAATTAACGGTCAGCATTTAGGCTTTACTAATCGCTACCTCAATATCAACAGTCTCTTTCTGAGACCGGCTATGTCCCTGCTGAAAATCTTGGCTTATGGGGTTATTCTGACATACTTTGGCTTGACTTGGCAAGTGGCGGGTATTACGGCAGGTATTATGTATGCCTTTATCCAGTATGTTAATCAGCTTTTTAATCCCTTGATAGATGTCATGCAGAATTACTCTGTTTTACAGACCTCTATGGTTGCTGCGGAGCGGGTTTTTGAAATCATGGACCGCACTGACTACGAGCCTGAGCAGGCTAATCTAGACTTGCAAATTCAGGATGGCAGTATTGAATTCAAGCATGTTTCCTTTTCCTATGATGGAAAGCGTGATGTTTTACAGGATATCTCCTTTTCCGTCAAAAAAGGCCAGACGATTGCCTTTGTTGGCTCGACTGGCTCTGGCAAGTCCTCTATTATCAATCTTTTCCTGCGTTTTTATGAGTTTGAGCGGGGGCAAATTTTGATTGATGGCCGTGATATTAAAGACTATAGTCAGGCGGAGCTGCGGCGAAAGATTGGACTTGTTTTGCAGGATCCCTTCCTTTATCACGGTACCGTTGCTTCCAATATCCAGCTTTACCAAGAGCAGCTGACACGAGAAGAAATTATAGAAGCGGCTAAGTTTGTAGATGCTCATGGCTTTATCAGTCAGCTCCCTCAAGGCTATGATTCCCCTGTGACTGAGCGGGGAGCGACTTTTTCCAGTGGTCAGCGGCAGCTTCTAGCCTTTGCCAGAACCATCGCCACCAAGCCTAAAATCTTGATTTTGGATGAGGCGACAGCCAATATTGATTCGGAGACAGAGGAGTTGATTCAAGCCTCACTGAGAAAAATGCGGCGGGGTCGGACAACCATTGCCATTGCCCACCGTCTGTCTACTATTCAGGATGCTGATTGCATCTATGTCTTAGATAAGGGCCGCATTATCGAATCCGGCAGCCACGAAGAATTGTTAGCACAGGATGGCACCTATAAGAAAATGTACCAACTTCAGGCTGGGATGATGGGGTCTCGAAAAGCCTGTTTATAAATAAAAGGTGTAGAATTCATTTGGAATTCTACACCTATTTTAAATAGTCTTTTAGTTTCTCTACATTTTCTTCTAAGTTTTCATAAGGAAGCTTAGCATACTGGTAAGGGCAGCTAGCAAGGTAGCTCTGTTCAAAGAAGTCAAGCGGCAGGCTGCTGTGTTTGAGAGCACTGACGGAAGGAAGTGACCTTAAGTCTAGTAGAATACCGTCCTTGGTCAGATAGCTGGCTAGCGGCAGCTGAGCTTGCTCCAGTAGTATCTGGGCTTTTCTTGCTTCCTCTTCTTGCAGCTGCAGCAGCGCCAGCCTATTTTTTTCAAACATGAGACTGTCGATATAGAGCGATAGAGCCTTCTGCATGATGAGGTTGCTGTCGTAGTCCACGGCACTTTTGTAAGCGATAAAGGTCTTTTGAATCTGGGGCGGAAGGAGCAGGGCAGTAATCCTCAAGGCTGGGAAAAGGCTGGTTGAAAAGGACTTGATGTAGATGACTCGCTGGCTATTGTCTAGATAATGAAAGGTTAGCTCCCGCCGGCTATCAAAGTCTGATAGATAGTCATCTTCTACGATATAGACATCATAGAGCTGGGCTAGTCGAAGAATCTCTTCCTTGTCCTGCCGACTGTAGGAGTGTCCCAAGGGATAGTGAAAACGCGGAATAGTGTAGAAAAACTTGATCTTTTCGCTTTGAAAAATCCTCTCAAGTTCTTGCAAATTAATACCTTGTGGAGTTCTTTCAATGGTTTCATAAGGAAGTTTTTGTGCTAGCAGAAGATCATTAATCCGATGGTAGGTCGGCTGCTCCACCAGTATATGCTCTTTTTGGTTGGGAAATTCAATCTGTGAAAGGATATAGAGAGCCTGCTGGGTGCCGGAAGTCAGTACCAACTGATCCCTAGAAGCATAGACAGCAGAGTCCAGCATTAGCTTTTGCACAGAGCGACGTAAATCCTCCAGTCCTTCCTGCTGAGGGTAATAGTTGAAGAGATAATTTTCCCGGCCAATCAGAGTTTCATTTACACAGAGGCGGAAATCCTCGTAGGCTTGGTGGCGGTCATCCCTCACAGGTAGCTCCAAATCCTGCTTTTCTTCCTGAGCATTCTCCAGTACATAGTAGCCGCTTTTGGGAACGGCATAGATGTACTTCTGATATTTGAGCTCAATCAGAGCCTTCTGCGCAGTATCCTTACTGCAGTGATAACGCTCTGCCAGCTTGCGGACAGAAGGGATTTTCTGACCAGTAGCCAGTTTTCCCTCTTTAATATCCTTAGTAATCTTATCAACGATGCGTTGGTATTTTGCTTTAACCATAAAACTGTCCCCATACAGATTTGATTTTTTCATATTGTAACTCATTTTGAGATATTTTACAATAGAGAGCAAGTAGGAGGAGTCATGAAAACAAAAACAGTCATTCTGGCCACAGATATTTCTGGCTTAGGTAAGGTTGCCGCAACAGCTGCCTTGCCGCTCTTTGCAATTTGCCAGCTAGAAGTCGCCCTGTTGCCAACCATGATTTTGTCGTCCCATACAGGCGGTTTTTCAAACATCCATATAGATGATTACACGCATGGGATGCTTGCTTTTTTAAAACAATGGCAGAGCTTGGAGTTCGACTTTTCAGCTCTGATAACTGGATATTTGAAGTCTGATGTTCAGGTGGAAAATTTGCTGCGCTTTAAAGAGGAAAAAAGCTTGCCCCTTATCGTGGATCCTATCATGGGGGACAAGGGAACTTTTTATCAGGGATTTTCAGATGCCCATCTAGGCCATATGCGTCGCCTCTGCCAACATGCCGATTTGGTTCTGCCTAATTTGACGGAAGCTTGTTTGTTATTGGAAGAACCCTACGAAGAGAGTTTATCAGAAGATA
Organism: Streptococcus sanguinis; assembly: GCF_003943735.1. Classification (GTDB taxonomy): domain Bacteria; phylum Bacillota; class Bacilli; order Lactobacillales; family Streptococcaceae; genus Streptococcus; species Streptococcus sanguinis_E. The sequence goes on from NZ_RJMV01000003.1 coordinate 96,084, forward strand.
GATGGGAGAACTACTGCAAACGTTTGGCTGAGTTAGGACCGAGCAAGGTCTTGCTGACTGGCTTGCCCATGAAAGAGAATCAGATTGGTGTGGCCTATTTTGATGCGGCAACAGAGGAGTTTAACCTCTTTTCTAGTCCAGCTCTGTCCCAGCAATTTTTTGGAACGGGTGATATATTGACGACACTTGTAGCTGCGGCTTTTGTTCAGGGGGTCGACATCAAGCAAGCCCTGCCGGTGATTTTGAAGTTTATTGAAAAGAGCTTGGTACTTAGCTTTAAAGAGCAAATAGATCCAAAGAAGGGCGTTTTTTACCAGCCCTACCTAGGAGAGCTTTTCGCTGATTTTCAAGCCTTAATGGAGGAAAAAGATGAAGAAACCAACACTTGATTTGCAAACCTTAACCATGATTAGTTTATTTGCTGCTTTGATATTTTTGAGCATTCAGTTTTTTAAAATTCCTGTCGGAGCTCAGTTTATTCACTTTGGAAATGCACTGGTGGTAGTGGGCTGTCTGATTTTTGGCAGTAAACTAGGTTTTTTAGCGGCTGCTATTGGACTGGGAATATTTGACTTGCTGAATGGTTACGCCGCGGAAATCCCAATCATCTTGTTAGAAGCACTTGCGGTGGCCGTGGTAATTCATTTTATGTATGAAGAACTTTTTCAGAGAAAGGATAAGCTAAGAAATATTCTTGTGACAGCAGTAGCCGCAGCTTTGGTGAAGATTGTGCTTAATATCCTCAAGTACACTCTGACAGGAACACTGTTTGGCGGGAGTAGTTTACCAGCAGCCTTTTTGCTGGCAGTAGCTAAGATTACTGGTACATTTGGCTCCAGTCTAGCCACAGTTATCGCCGTCCCAATCTTATATCCAATCTTTCAGCAAGTCAGAAAAGCTCACAAGCACAGAGGGCCACTGAAAAGCAAGGATAAATCAATAAATAGCATAAAAAAAGAAACTGTCTGAAAATCCTCAGACGGTTTTTGTGTATTTGTCTTACATAAAGTATACGATAGCCAGATACTGCAGAGCAGAGGCTGCTAGAATGAAAAGATGCCAAATCATGTGGAAGTAGGGCTTCTTTTGAGCATAGAAGCCAGCTCCTACAGTATAGCAGAGGCCACCAGCCAGCATGAGTCCCCAGAAGACTGGTCCGGTCTGACCGATAATCTGCGGAATGATAAAGACCACCAGCCAGCCCATAATCAAATAGAGAGCTAAGCTGAATTTTTCATTGACCTTCTTAGCGAAAATCTTATATAGAATGCCAAAGATGGTCGTGCCCCACTGGATAGCAATGATGAGATAGCCAAACCAGTTATTCATCAGCGACAGCACGACTGGCGTGTAGCTGCCAGCGATGGCGATGTAAATCATGGAGTGGTCAATAATGCGCAAGATATACTTGTGGGTCGAGCCATAGGACATAGAATGGTAGACTGTTGAGGAGAGGAACATGAGAAAGAGGCTGATAACAAAGATAGAAGTTCCGACAGCAGCCACCAAGCCGTGCCCTTCATAGCTATAAATGGCTGAGATAGGCAGCAGAATCAGCATCAGAACAGCTCCTACCGCATGGGTAACAGCGTTGGCGATTTCCTCTCCGAAGGATAGTTTTTTACTGAGTTTAAGCGCGTAGTTCAAGATTTTCTTCCTCCTCATTTGGTACTTGGATTAGGGATAAGGTCTTTTGATAGAGTTTGACTGTCTGGCAGGCAGTGGAAATGATGGGTGCCACCTCTAGCTTGCTTCCGTTCATATAGTCTACAAAGTCGTCATAGAGTTCTCGCGAATCTGCTTCTTTATGCAGCATATTTAAAGTAGCTGAAATTTCCTGGATAGAAAAGACCGTTTTTAAGGTCGTAATGGCAATCAAGCGTGCTACCTGACGACGTTGATATTTTTTTTTGACCGGTTTAGCAATATAGCCATGCTTGACATAGTTGTTAATCATAGAAGCGGTCAGTCCCTTGTCAGCAGCTGAAATAGAAGAGCCACAGACATTGTTTACATAGAGCAGGACCTGGTCCAAATATAGCTCCAGATCTGGTAATTCGTCCCACTTGGGAAAAACTTGTTGAGTGTTCAAATCTTTATCACTTTCTTATCTAGTCCTTATAACTAGATGATAACATCTCTGTAAATCAAAGTCAAGCAAAAAATAGAATGTCCCATTGAAATTTGATATAATCTTAAAAAGAAGAAAGGGAGGTTTCAGATGAAAAAACAAATAATCTTTGATATGGCAGCCTTCCTAGGCAGTCTGATTTTTTGGTCTTGGCTCTATATGCGCTTTTTTTATGCCTATGTAGCCGTCGTCTTTTACAAGAATCAGCCAGAGTGGAACCTGCTGATACCAGCTTCTATCATCCTGACTCTGACAGCTATTAGCTCGCTTTTTATTCGCGGCCTCTATAGTCGGCACATTCCTCGTTGGCTGGTACTAGCCAGTTACACCCTCTATTTTCTCATTCTATTCTATGCCCTCTTTTTGAAAAATATCGGCAGGCAGGGCTTCAGTCTGGACCTGCAGTCTTTTACCTATAATTGGATTTATGGAGATAAGCTGGTACCCACCATGAATATCATTATGTTCATTCCGCTGGGCTTTCTCTGCAAGCTGTCATGGAAACATTTAGCTTATTTTACCTTGGCTATCAGTCTGGTTGAGGGGAGCCAGTATCTCTTTCATCTTGGCATTTTTGACTTGGGTGATATCCTGACTAATCTGCTAGGATTCATTATCGGCACCTATCTACTAGAGACAGCCTTGGGTAAATGGGTTGTCCGTCATATTCACTAAATGAAAGAAGGAAACTATGAAAATTCTTATCCCAACTGCCAAAGAGTTGAATCTAACTGCTCCATCTGCAATCCCTAATCCATTTTCAGCACAAACTCAGGCTGTGTTGGATGAGTTGGCAACCATGTCAGTAGCTGACTTGGCATCATTTTATAAAATCTCCCCAGAAAGAGCGGAGGTAGAGTGGCAAGCCATTCAGGCTTTGCGAGAAGGAACTGCGCAGCATGCTCCAGCACTTTATCTTTTTGATGGCCTCATGTACCGCCATATCAAGAGGCAGGACCATACCAAGGAGGAAAGTCAGTATATCGAGAAGCATCTTGCTATCACAACGGCGCTTTACGGTGTTATCCCAGCCCTGGAGCCCATAGCGCCCCATCGCTTGGACTTTATGATGCCACTCAAGCTAGATGGGAAGAGTCTCAAGGCATTTTGGAAAGAAGCTTATGACCAAGCTCTGGCAGAAGATGAGATGATTTTCTCCCTCCTGTCCAGCGAGTTTGAAACAGTCTTTTCCAAGGAAATTCGCCAGCGCATGATAGGCTTCAAGTTTCTGGAAAACCGAGGCGGCAAGCTAAAAGTCCATTCGACCATTTCTAAAAAAGCGCGTGGTGAGTTTTTAACAACTCTAATAACTAACCAAGTAACAGAAGTCGAACAGATGAAGAAATTAAGCTTTGCTGGCTTTACTTACCGACCTGACCTGTCCAGTGACCAAGAGTTGGTTTATATCAAGGAAGTATGAAAAGGAAGAATCGGCTTTTGTAATATCTACGTAATATTCTCGTTATAAAATTGTTATAAAATAAATGACGTTTCTAAGGAGTTTCAGAACTATGGGAAAAATCAAGTCGGATACTATTTCCGCTCAGAATGCTATCAGTGAATTGGTTGGGGTAGATACAAGCGACAAGCAAAATCAGCAGGTGGAGTTTAGCTATACTACTGAGATTGCTGGGATGGAAGCAGGCCGTCAGGCATGCAATCAAATGCTGCAGGCTGTCAGTGACTTTAGCGCAGCTGTTTTGGCTCAGGCTAATAAATTTCCTGATATAGCTTATAAAATTGAAAAGCGTGATGTAGAGCAGGCACAACGTTGGAGCAACTGATGATAAAAGATAAAAATCAAGAAAAACGTGAACGATTACATAAGCAGATTATTCACCTTGAGAATCAAGAAGAAGATCTTTTAGTTCTCAAAAAGCGTTATGAAGAGAAGGTAATGGATTTTCGTACAGATATTTGGACGATGAATGCCCAAATAGAAAATTTGATAGATCCCGTATCAGAGACTAGTTCTACCAATCGTAAAATATGGGAAGAAAACCAAGCATTGCAACAAGCAATTGACAGCTATGTAGAGCAGGAGTTGGACAATGTTTCCAAACAAACAAGGAAAGTTCAGCAAAAATTAGATGAAAATCGAGAAAAATTGACGAAAGAAAGGAACTCTTTACCATGGGAGTAAAGTACAGTGCGTCAGAGTCTTCACAGCTGATGGAGGCCATGTCTAGTAATATTCAAGTGGCCAATGAGGTGACAGACCGATTATCTCAGGGCTGTGACCACCTAATAGCTACCCTAGACTCAGGAGAACTCATGGGAGCAGCCTATACAGCAGGGAAAGGCCTCTTTTCAGAGATTATCATTCCTGCCATTAAGAAGCTACAGGCTGCAGTGGACGACATTCAAACGGAGTTAAATTCATATAGGACTGCTGATGCTCAGGTAGCTGAGTATGGAAACCTCGATCTAGATCAGCTGAAGAAGACAAAAGAATTGAGAGAGCAGCAGCTAGCCTCTGTCAAAAAGGCTATTGAAGCAAAAGAATCATTCTTAGAGCGCATGAAGTCTATTGCTACATTTAATATCGTTTCTCACATGCAGTCTCTGGTGATTCTTTCTAGTGCAGAATCGCAAATTGAATCACAAATCAAAGAATTGGAAGAGAAGATTGAAAAGTTGGAGTTCTTTGTCGCTCAAGTCTCCCAATATTTCAGCGATAGTCTAGAAGTTCTTCGTCTAGCTATCCAAGGAGCCAGCCAGCTAAGCCAAGTCCTGGTAGATAGTGATGGAAATTACTCAGTTGATGGTGTAGATATGAGCTGGGCTATTAAAATGAAGGGACAGAAGATTGAGACATACATACCAATAACTAAAAAAGAGAAATTTATTCAAACTATTAGACAACAGTATGGATTTAGTCGAACTGAATCAGAGATATTACTAAATTTATATCAAAAGCTAGAAAAGGAATATGGATCCAAGAAAGCAAATATAGAATTCTTTAAAATAGTTGCATCTTACTCTTATGGTGATAAATCTTATGGAGCTTGGCAAGTGGTCGGTGGATTATATAGCCCGAATGGGGTAAACGGTATAAATGTTGGTATTAATTATAGAATGAAATCTGTTTTGAGAAAATATGGCTTAAAAGATGATGAAATTGATACGATTCAGAAAGCTATTCAGAATCAGCATAATTTTACGGGATTGGAAAAGATTGAAGAGGGAGATACAAATGATGAGATAAAAGGGAAACTGAATTTAGCTTCTGAGAAAGCATATGGTCAAGTAAATTATAATAAATTAGACGAGAAGCAGAAAGCAAGAGTTAGAGAGTTACTGTCTCAATTTGGAGGAACCATAGACTATTCCCATATGGCTGCAACTATTTCTGCACATTATACAGGTAATCATTTTATTGAAAATGAAGACGATTTAGCGGGATGGCAAGGTGATGTAGCAGGTACTATGGGACTTCCGCCGAGTCTTGGTAATGATGACTATCGTTCAGATTTAGATGCTGTTAATGTTTATCACAAAATTAAGGATGGGAATAGCCTGGTTGATGTTACAAACTCATACTACGATAGCGTTGAGAGAACATCTGGCTATAGAACTTATGAATTTGTTCAAAATATTGGAGAAGGAGATTACACGAAAGGAATGAAGAAATTAGAAGAAACTTATAAATTATACGTTTCTTCTCATTCTAGTGAACAATCATCAACCTTCGAAAATTTCATGAATGCTATCCAACATTTCCAAAAGGATTTAGATAAACCCAATCCCTCTATTGGAGAGTAAAATGTTAAAAAAAATGAAAAAATATTATAAAAACAAACCAACTCAAGCTTTATTAACGCTCATTGTACTTGTTTGGTCAATATATGAGATTGGTGCGACCAGTCTGGCTAGCAATTCGGCCTTGACCAAGGAATTCATGCATAGTCGGTATGTTATGGTTTGGCCAATGGTAGATAAGAAGGCAACTCTTTATCACTATGCGGAAGAATGGACTAGTGACGTATTAAATGGAATTATGCATCTAGATTATGAAAATACTAGGATAACTAGTTTTCCTAGAAAATGGGATAGTGAAGTTGAAATATACTATGCTCTGTCTGAAGATAAGTATGCTGATAGAGTATATTTTTTCTTAGATGAACCAATATCCAGAGCCTATACCACTAGTTTAGAGCAAAATTATTATTTGATTTCAAAGAATGCAGCTGTTATTAAAGAGGAAACAGGCAAAACGGTTGAACAGTTAGGTCAAGAAGTGGGACATTCAAGGGAGGAGTTTTTGTCTGCTCTGGGTAAGATGAAAATACTTCGTTTGGTCTATTTGATTCTTCGTATGATAGTATTGTTGCTATGTATCAGGTGGTCGGGTCAGCAGAGAAAACGGAAAGAAGATGAAATCTTGCAGAATGGATAGAGTCTTGAAACGATACGGAATCTATAAGGAAAATAAAGAATGATAACTTCAGTAATTTTTATTGCTTCTCTATTTTTACTTTTGCGCCGTTTTAAAAGCCGGCCGTTCAAGGATTGTTATTGGCGTGCTGTATAGTCTGTTTGTTGTCTGGTACGTTCAGGAAATTTTAAACTACGGCAAATATACTCTGCAATCAGGTCAAAGCGTTGAATTAAGAGTGTCTCCAAATACGGATCAGTTAGAGTATAGTTCAGAATTAATATTAAAAAAATTAAATGATGCTAAAATAAAATTATCAGGTACAAATGTTTGGTCTGAAAAATTTGGGGATGTATTATTTGGGGTAAGTGAAAAGAAAATTATTAAGATAGGCAGTACCGAGGGAGACAAGAATGAGCTTCCTAATAATCAAAAAGATATACATTTAGTAGAAGATGGGATTGTTGTTAGTTATAAAGGAGAAAAAGTTTTTGATGTAACTAACAACAAATCTTACTCCATCACCATAACCAATGTAGACAATAAACCGGTTAAATTTGAAGCTCAGGTGGTGGACAGGTAAAGTTTAGGAAGGATTTGATTCCTCTCAGTTCTAGTTTTTTATTAATATGATGGTATTGAAAATGAAGAAAACGAAATCTATGGTTATCATAGGCGGCTTTCAAGGTCGAAACATCTTTTATGATGTGAAAAGAAAAAAAGTATATTCTAATAAAGTCAATGAGAGAGTTTTTCCTAATCTCAGGTGGTTAGTAATATCCTTTGGAATTCTAGGAAATGCTTTTCTCATTCAAGTAAACAATATAAAATTTGAATCCCCTATTTTCAAAGTAATTGTTTTGTGCGCGACTCTTATTCTTATATCTTTGGTCTGTCACTTTGGATTTAAAGATGAGTATTTAGGGCAAAACGTTGAAGTATTTAATCCCAAATTATATGAACATGTTGGTTGGTTGAATTTTTTAGAAGAAGAGAGAAACCGATTATACATTCTTCTTATTACATTTTCAGTGAGTTCTTTCTTAACTGTTTTTCAAATGAGAGAATATTTGAACGCTCCTACCATGNCAAACTTAATAGAAGTTATTGCCTTTTATTTTATATTTTATATGGTAACAGCAAAAAGCAATTTTATGAAAAGAATGATAGCAATAAAGGAATTGATGAAACAATAAACTAAGAGTTTTAGCTTATAAACCATGGTTTAAGGTAATGTATGACCAATTATTGAATGGAAGTGCTATGATTATGAACCGTTGTTACTTGGAAGAAATCAATGAATAAGAATGTATTTTGGTTAGGTAATTTCAGAGATAAAAATATTTTTTATGATAGAAAAACTGGACAACTATACTCTATAGATAAGAAAGAAGAGCAAGCTCCTAATCTCACTTGGGCTATTCTGCCTGCTTCCTTTCTTTTACGAAACATTTATTCAGAAGCAACAGCACCTCAGGTTGCCAGTGTGCCTATCAGAATATTTATTTTGTGTTCGACTGTTCTCTGCGTTTTAGTTTTGATAATATTTGTTCTAAGAAATATTAGAAAAGGAACTANGAAAAATTTTAATCAGAAACTTTATTTTGACTGGCCTAATTTTCTTTATAACCAACAAACACAATGTAAAGGAATATTGTTTTTTGGGACTCTACTATTTTTTACGTCAATTAAATTTATAATTGATTATTATTTTTCAGGAAGCTTTATTTCTTTTATAGCTATCATTGGTTTTCTCCCAGTATCTGGGCTCTTATTATTTGGAAATAGGCCATTAGAGAAATTGATTATCCTTAAAAGATTGGAAAAGCAATTAAAATGAAGAAAAAAGAATATTTAATCTATCTCTTGACTTTTCAGGGGAGAAACTATTATATGAACCTAAAAACGAATAAAATTTATGCAAATGTTCATAGTCCACAATTCCATCTGGATCTCACGAAATATGTTCCCGCAGCTAGCATTATGCTGCTACATGGATTTACTTCTGTTTCGAATAGCCGCTTGTCCTTCCTATGGAAAATAATCTTGTTAGTTTTGGGTTATGTTATTGTTGGGTATCTAGTAGAATTGCTTGCAAGGACAAGGAAAGAGCCGTCATTTAAAGAGTTTCATTTTGAAACACTACCTATAAAAGATGAGTTTTTATATATTTTTAGTCGAAATATATATGGGAAGTTTGGAATTGGCTTGATTTTTGCTGTTTTTGCCATCTATCAATCTGTTGAGTATTTAAGCAAAGGCAGCTATTTGTCTTATTTGCTAAGTGACATGGGTTTCTTTCTTGCTTATTTTAGTCTCATAAGGTCCGATTTATTCAAACAGATAAAAGTTCTGAAAAGATTAAAAAAGAAGAATACTTAGAATTCGAGAAGATTTTTAAAGGAGGTTTCTAATGACTGAGCTACTACCGATAGGGAGTGTTGTCCAACTTAAAAATGGACAAGTGAAAATTATGATTATTAACCGTTATCCTCTTTATGATAATAAAGGTGAAATTGGTTATTTAGACTATTCCGGCTGTGTATATCCTTTTGGTATGACGGATAATCAAGCTTGCTTTTTTAACCAAGAAGATATTGAAAAAATTTGGTTTGAGGGGTATATAGATGACTCAGAAGAGAAAATGCTAGCAAAAATAGAAGAAAAATTATCTCAAATTCCTTATCCTAAATATTCTTTAGCTGATTTATAATATCTGTTCCTGTCAGTAAAGTATTCTAAAACCCCTCGCAATTTTTGCGAGGGGTTAATGTCTTATAAGTTTTCTTTTCTTTTTATAATCTTCTCTTTTTAGTTAAGGGCTGCTAAAAGAGCATCAGCCTGTGCTGAGAGTTCAGCAAGTTTGTCTTCTGCGACAGTCAGTTGACCAGTTCCCCATGCTTCTGGGTTGATACCAACACCTGTGAATGGTTCTACCACATTCATACGAATGAATGGCAGCAGGCTACGGTAGTGCTTGAATACTTCATCTGGTGATGTGCCGTTAGCTACAGATGAAACAGTAACAACCTTAGCATTCAGAGCAGATGGGCCAGTTGGGTCTGACAGATCCAGAGCGCGTGAAGCCCAGTCCAAGAGGTTTTTCACTACTCCTGGAATAGCCCAGTTGTAGACAGGTGAGAAAATCCAGATGGCATCAGCGGCCAAAATTTCTTCACGAACCTTAGCGACAGCAGCTGGAGCAGGACTTTCGATGTCTTGGTTGAAGAATGGTACATCTTTGTAATCAAGATATGAAACTTCTGCCTTACCAGCCAAAGCTTTTTCAGCTTGCTCAGCCAATTGGTGGTTGAAAGAACCTTGACGAAGCGAGCCGACGATGAATAATACTTTAGACATTGCATTGTCTCCTTTTTTATAAAATAAAGAGAAATTTCTCTTGTTACAATATATGTTACAACATTAATCACTAGTTAGCAATTATTTAGCTCATTTTTTTGAAATTTTTTAGAATGCGAATCAAATCTTGTTTATCGTCTTCTTCGAGAATGGACAGAGCTTGCTGGATATTTTTGATATGATCAGGCAGGGCAGTTTCAATTTTAGCTCTGCCTTGTTCCGTCAGACCAATCAAAAAAGCCCGGCGGTCATTTGGGTCGCAGGTGCGGACAATCCAGCCGTCGCGTTCCATATTTTTGATGACGACAGTCATGTTGCCAGAAGTAGCCAATATGCGGTCAATCAGATCCTGAATACGCAGTTCTCCTTTGCTGTACAAGGTTTCTAAGACGGAAAACTGAGTAGGAGTCAAATCATGCTTTTTAAAAATCTGGGCTTCAATGGCACGGATGGTTCTTGCTGCCTTATGAAAGACAATCATGGTTTTCAAATCAAGCAGAGTTTCTTTGCTTAAATCGTCTGTAATCTTCATAACAATATTTTACCAATAAATAGTATCATATGCAAGGATATTGCTTTAGAATTTTGAGAATATTCTCATCAAAAAAAGATAGAAAAATAGGAGTATTTGTAGTATAATGACGGAGTGAAATATAAAAATAGAAATAAAGCCAGTTTTCCAATTTGGCAGTACCTTATCGGTATTTTTATCGTTCTCAGTGTTCTTGTATTTTCATTTTTTGCAGTTTTGCAAGTATCTATGCAGCCGATACAGTCGGCTAAGGAAGTAAGCAGACGCTTGGCCAAGGAATACGCAGATCTTGAAAAAGTGGACTCTTTTGCTATCTACAATGGGCAGGAATCCTACTACAGTCTGCTTGGCAAGACAAGTAAGGGTATCGAAAAAGCTGTTTTGATTGCAAAAGATTCCAATGAGATTCGGGTCTATCGACTGGACCAAGGTGTCAGTCAGGCAGATGCGGAGAGCATTGCCAAGGAAAATGGAGCAGGAACTATTGATAAGGTGACCATGGGCTATTTTAAAGATCAGCCCATCTGGGAAGTCAAGTCGGGAGGCACCTACTACCTGATTGGTTTTGAAAGCGGACAGTTGGTCAGCAAGGAGGGACTATGAAATTATCAAATCGTGTCTTAAAAATGGAAGAAAGCGTGACCTTGGCAACAGCAGCGCGTGCTAAGGCTTTGAAAGCGCAGGGGCGGGATATTCTGTCTCTGACTCTGGGAGAGCCGGATTTTCCGACGCCTAAGAATATCCGAGATGCGGCTGTAGCAGCTATTGAGGATGGGCGTGCTAGCTTTTATACAGTGACTAGCGGTCTGCCAGAGCTAAAAGAAGCAGTGGTAGAGTATTTTGCTAACTATTATGGCTACACAATCCAGCCGAATCAAGTGACGGTGGCAACCGGAGCTAAGTTCTCCCTCTACACCTTCTTTATGAGTGTGCTCAACCCAGGTGATGAAGCTATCATTCCGACGCCTTATTGGGTAAGCTACGGCGACCAAATTAAGATGGCCGAGGGGATTCCTGTTTTTGTTCAAACCACTGAGGAAAATAATTTCAAGGTTACGGTGGAACAGTTGGAAGCTGCTCGGACTGATAAGACCAAGGTCTTGGTTTTGAACTCGCCGTCCAATCCGACTGGTATGATTTATACAGCGGATGAGCTAAGGGCGATTGGAAACTGGGCTGTGGAGCATGATATTCTGATTTTGGCAGATGACATCTATGGACGTCTGGTTTATAACGGTAATAAATTTACACCAATTTCCAGTCTGTCCGAGGAGATTCGCAAGCAGACGGTGGTCATCAATGGTGTCTCTAAGAGCTACTCCATGACAGGCTGGCGGATTGGCTATGCAGTTGGTGAGCCGGAGATTATTGCGGCCATGAGTAAGATTGCAGGTCAGACGACTTCTAACCCGACAGCAGCGGCTCAATATGCAGCAATCGAGGCCTTGACTGGCAGTCAGGAAACGGTTGAAACCATGCGCCAGGCCTTTGAAGAACGTCTTAATACCATCTATCCACTCTTGGCTCAGGTGCCAGGATTTGAAGTGGTCAAGCCGCAAGGGGCCTTCTATCTCTTTCCAAATGTCAAGAAAGCCATGGAAATGAAAGGCTACACAGATGTGACCGAGTTTACGACAGCAATTTTAGAAGAAGTTGGCGTGGCTCTGGTGACTGGAGCAGGATTCGGTGCTCCAGAAAATGTCCGTCTTAGCTATGCGACAGATTTGGACACGCTCAAAGAAGCCGTTCAGCGCTTGCAGCAATTTATGGAGAGTAAATAGACCTCACAATCCGGGATTGCTTGCTAAAGATAATCTACAAAAATTTATAAACAATAGATAAGGACGGACTCAGAGTTCGTCCTTTTCAATTCCCCTCAACTGCATTGGCAAATAGTTTGACAAAATGGTAAAATAATATAGAACATCATAAAATCGCTTTCATATTTTCTGGTCGAATTAAGAAGATTTTGGGCGACAAAGTAAAAGCTGGGAGCAGTTATAATTTAGCTGCTAGGTCTTGTAAACAGGAGTGAAAGGAGAAGGATTTGAAACGACATTTGATTTTCTTATTCATGGGAGTCAGTTTGGTTTTATTGGCCGCTTGTTCTGTTGTTGATTCAGAGAAAGGGTGGACCACAATTTCCCAGTCTAAGACGGATGAACCAAGCTACAGCTTACAAGCAAAAGATAATCACTATCGTATCCACTATTATGAGAATTCTTCGGCCCGTAAGGATTGGTACTTGAATAATTACCAGCCAGCTTTAAATTTAAAGATGCGAACTTTGAATAGTGAGCAATTAAAAAATACTGAAGGAGGATCTGCAAAGCAGGAACTTTCTGGGACGGGCTATGCGGATTTTACGATGGTTTATGAGACTCGCTATAATCCTCAGATTGAGCGAACCTATTTTAAGGTCCGTATTGTAGTTAATGATAAGGGAGGTGTAGACACTAAGAAGAGCAGTATGACCTACTGGAAGACAGAAGAAGAGGTAAAGAATGATCCGCCTATTGATTAAATAGCAGCTATCAATGCTAGATTAAGTTAGTTGAAGTAACTTTCTGATAGAAATCACCACACGACTTATAAATTTGAGGAGTATTTAGTTGAAGATGATGGTGTTTCGGTGTATAATAAAAGAAGTCCATTTGGTCTAGCCCTGCATTCTATTGACTTGCAGTGTGTTCCTCATGGTCTTTTTACTTAAGTAATAATAGGGATGAAGATTATTTTGTACAAAAGGAGATAAAATGGGTTTTATCAGAAAGGAAATAGGGGAAAGAGAGAAGAAGCTTCTCGAGGACTTTTCTATTGAAGAAAAAGAACTGGCTCTGCCATTTTTACTAGAGGATGAGAAGAGAGGAATTTTTCTCTGCGTCAAGCAATTTCGTATTGGGGAAGGGAAATATCAGGTCTTAGCCATGATTCTCGGGGGACACTTGCTTGAATTTCGTCTAGAAGAAGAGCGGGCCGATAGATATCCAGTTTGCAATGAGGAAAATCAAAGTGTAAAAGGTCTATCGACAGAAACAATCTCCCAGCTTGTGATTCCCAAGGTTTTAAAAGGACGAGAGGATAAGATCGTAACAGTGATTCAACATGCCCTGTCGCAAATTAACCCTTATTATGATACAAAGATAAGGGAAGTAAACCACGTGGAGTACAGATAAAGAGGAGATAGGATATGGGATTATTAGAAAAGTGTCTGGATTTTTTACCGACTAGACGGGCGGTCAGTGATATAGAAGAGGAGATGACTTGGGAGGAGGAATTTACCCCTAAAAGAGTTCATCATAAAGCAGTCAGTAGTAGCCCTCAGAAGGAGACTGAGGGAACAGCAACTCTTCCCCAAGAAGGAAGTTGGAAGTTCGTGCACGAGATGATTTCTGAAGAAGGGATTGAGCTTTTAAAGGAAGCTGGTATTGATGACGAGCTAGTCTTTGAGACGGGCGATTGGGTTGCAGATCATGATTTGGGGATTTATCTGGTCCTTTATCGGTTTGGTGGAAGAACCAACTGGAAGAAGACTTATAAGCTAATCTTGCAAGGACAGGTGATTGAATTTAAGACCAAGACCATTTTTCATCAGCAGGATTTTTCTTATGAAGATGGGGAATTCACTAAGGGAGTGATTGTCAAAAATGTCTCCGATATGCTCCTGCCTTTAGCTTTTGAAGGTCAACAGCAGCGCGTGCTCCATATCATTCAAGCGGCTCTGTCAGCAGCTAGCCCGAGCTATGATACGGTCATTTACAGGGCGAACTTTGATTTGGTTTAGGAGGGGAAAATGATATATATTACAAAAGAAGATGTTTTGACTTGGCTGGACAAACATGAGCCAGTGGCCAATCGTCAGAAGGACATTGCGGCTTTTCATAAAGAACTGTCGTTTCGTCTGCAAAGAATGGACTTTCGACCGTCTACCAGTTCAAAAGATCCTCGGAGAGATGTTTGTGAAGATCCTGACCAAGAGCTGACTGTAGCCTTTACTCAGGATTGGGAGGGGAATTATGCGACGATCGATCAGAGTCCAGGAGGTCATATTCTCAGCGATCAGCGCTTTAAGATGGCTTTGAAAAAAGTCTTGAACTATGATGATGACATGGTTGATCGACTGCTATATGGAACAAAAAATTAGTCCTCTTATTCAAAGAGAGTTATCCGCCAGCCTTTAGGAGGCTGGTTTTTTAATTTTTCTGATATTTAGACTCTTCAAGGATAGCTATTGCAATCGCTTTATGGTAAAATATAGAACAGATGTCCAAAAGATTTGTCTTGAAATAAAGTGACATTTAGCAACCAATCTAGGAGGCAGATATGATTGATCATTTTGAGATAAAGGTCAGGAATCTACAAATTTCAAAAGACTTTTATACAAGTTTTCTTTCTCCTCTAGGCTACAAATTGGCTTTTAGAAGTAGTTCTCTACTCAGTTTTGTTGCTCCCAACAGCCCACATCCTGGTGGAGATTTTTGGTTGGGGGAGGGAGAGCAGTCTCCGATTCACTTTGCTTTTTTGGCAGAAAACCATGAGCAGGTTCAAGCTTGTTATGAGGCTGGTTTAAAGGCAGGGGGAAAAGACAACGGTGCGCCAAATTATCGGGGGAACCTTTCATCTTATTATGCAGCCTTTGTTTTAGATCCAGATGGTAATAATGTCGAGGCAGTTTGTCATAAAGAATAAAAAATAGAAAAGAGAAAAAACGTGTCAAAGAAAATCGTAACAATTATTGATGTGAAAAATTATGTTGGTCAAGAAGTGACCATCGGTGCTTGGGTTGCCAATAAGTCAGGTAAGGGTAAGATTGCTTTCTTGCAGCTGCGTGATGGTTCTGCCTTTTTCCAAGGGGTGGCCTTCAAGCCTAACTTTATCGAAAAATTTGGCGAAGAAGAAGGATTGGCGAAGTTTGATACGATTAAAAAGCTTAGCCAAGAAACTTCTGTTTATGTGACAGGGATTGTCAAGGAAGACGAGCGTTCAAAATTTGGCTACGAGCTGGACATTACAGACATCGAAATCATCGGTGAGTCAAATGACTATCCAATCACGCCTAAAGAACATGGGACTGACTTCCTCATGGACAACCGTCACTTGTGGCTGCGTTCTCGTAAGCAAGTGGCTATGATGCAAATCCGCAATGCCATTATCTACGCTACCTATGAATTCTTTGACAAGAATGGCTTTATGAAGTTTGACAGCCCAATCTTATCAGGAAATGCAGCAGAAGACTCAACTGAGCTCTTTGAAACAGACTTCTTCGGAACTCCAGCATACTTGAGTCAGTCAGGTCAGCTTTATCTGGAAGCAGGTGCTATGGCTCTTGGTCGTGTCTTTGACTTTGGTCCTGTATTCCGTGCCGAAAAATCAAAAACCCGTCGTCATTTGACTGAGTTCTGGATGATGGATGCAGAGTATTCATACTTGACGCATGATGAGTCACTTGACTTGCAAGAAGCTTATGTTAAAGCCTTGATTCAAGGTGTTCTTGACCGTGCTCCTCAAGCTTTGGAAACGCTGGAACGTGATGTAGAACTTTTGAAACGCTATATTGCAGAGCCTTTCAAGCGTGTTAGCTATGATGAAGCGATTGACCTCTTGCAAGCCCATGAAAATGATGAGGATGCGGACTATGAGCATCTGGAACATGGTGATGACTTCGGTTCACCACATGAAACATGGATTTCAAACCACTTTGGGGTACCTACTTTTGTTGTGAACTACCCAGCAGCCATCAAGGCTTTCTACATGAAACCTGTTCCTGGAAATCCAGATCGTGTCCTTTGTGCAGACCTACTTGCACCAGAAGGCTACGGTGAAATCATCGGAGGTTCTATGCGTGAGGAGGATTATGACGCTTTGGTTGCTAAGATGGAAGAGCTTGGTATGGATACATCAGAATATGAATTCTACTTGGATCTTCGTAAGTATGGATCTGTTCCACATGGAGGCTTTGGTATCGGTATCGAGCGTATGGTAACCTTTGTAGCAGGGACTAAGCATATCCGTGAAGCCATTCCATTCCCACGTATGCTACACCGTATTAAACCGTAAAACGAATCAAACGCCCATGTGGCGTTTTTTCAACAGTAAACTATGAAATAATCCAAATACAGAATTTTAGAGAAAGAAGAGGTAGGAGTCATGTAAACAGCAGATCAACAAGTGATAAAGGATGAAATTAAAAAACACTTGTTAAAGGAGAAAATATGTTTAAAAGAAGTTATCGGAAAAATATCGGCCTTATGGCCGGAGTTGAATTTTTTGCCTTTCTAGGCATTACTAGTTTTTGGATTTTATTTCTAAGTCAAAACGGTATGTCCCTTTGGCAGATTGGGCTTTTGGAAAGTATTTTTCATGCGACTAGCGTTATTTGTGAAATTCCTTCTGGGATGTTGGCGGATCGCTTTTCCTACAAGACTAATCTGTATCTGAGTCGGATAGCTGGGATTGTGTCTTCTGTTCTCATGTTAGTTGGGCAGGGGAACTTCTGGGTTTATGCGTTGGCTATGGTGATTAGTGCTTGGTCCTATAATTTTGATTCGGGGACAAGCGCAGCCATGGTCTATGATTCATCTGTGGAGGCCGGACTCAAGGAACGTTACTTATCCATCTCCAGCTTTATGTCTGGAGTGGCCGAAGCGACCCGGTCTTTGGGAACGGTCTGGGCTGGATTTTTTGTCCATGGCCAACTGCATCTTACCTACTATATCATGATTGGGACCTCTATCATCGTTCTTTTCTTGACTTGGATGTTGAAGGAGCCAAGTGTCAAAACAGAGAAAGCAGAATGTCTGACCATGAAAAAGATTATCTGGGCTGTCAAAGAGGAGTTGCAAAGAAATCCCAGCCTTTTTATCTGGATGATTCTTTCCCAAATCATCGGAACACTCATGTGTATGTTTTATTTTTACTATCAAAATCAATTGCCTGACTTAAAAGATTGGCAGATTTCGGTAGTTATGCTGATTGGCAGTGCTTTGAATATCTTAGCGGTCTATCTGGCGAGTATGATTGGAAAGAAATATTCTGCCTTAAAACTCTTTCCTTCAGTAGTTCTTTTAACTGGAGTAAGCTACCTGCTGTCCTATTTTGGAACGCCAATCATCTATATTTTGATTTATCTAATCAGCAACGCCTTGTATGCTCTTTTCCAGCCGATTTTTGACAACGATTTACAAAAGAAGCTGCCAAGTGAAGTACGGGCGACCATGCTTAGTGTCTATTCTATGATGTTCAGCCTGAGTATGATTGTCATCTTCCCTGTAACGGGCTGGTTGATCGATTGCTTTGGCTTCGACTGGACTTTTATAGCTTTAGGCGGCTTCTTATTAGCCGTAACGCCACTTTTGTATATGAGTCTAAAGAAAATAAGCCAGAACTTACAAGAAGTCTAATATTCATGTTCTCTTTCTGCTGGTCAGAAGGAGAATATTTTTTACCCTTTGAAAATTATGGTAAAATAAATACAGTTTAATGGAGAAGTAGGCGGTATGAAAGATTTATTGAAATATTTCAAGGGCTATATCAGGGAGTCTTTGCTGGGGCCCTTGTTCAAGCTTTTGGAAGCCAGTTTTGAACTCTTGGTTCCGCTTTTGATTGCGGGGATTGTGGATGAGACCATCCCTAGACACGACAGCTCCCATCTCTACTGGATGGTTTTTCTTTTGATGGGCTTGGCTGCTCTGGGCGTGGTGGTAGCAGTGGTGGCCCAGTATTATTCGTCAAAGGCGGCAGTGGGCTTTACTCGTCAGATGACAAGCGATCTATACCAGAAGATTCTGCGCTTGCCCAAGGCTAGTCGGGATGAGTTGACGACTTCTAGCTTGGTGACTCGACTGACGAGTGACACCTACCAGATTCAGACAGGAATCAATCAATTTCTTCGTCTCTTTCTGCGGGCGCCTATCATCGTTTTTGGCTCCATCATCATGGCCTTTACTATCAGTCCGGTCATTACCTTGTGGTTCTTGCTCATGGTGGCAATTTTAACGGCTATTATCGTCTTCATGTCTCGTCTGATGAATCCTCTCTATGCCAAAATTCGTCAGCTGACTGATCAGCTGGTCAATTTGACTCGTGAGCAGCTACAGGGCATGCGGGTTATACGAGCTTTCGGTCAGACCCAGCGTGAGGTTCAAACCTTTCGAAATCGCAATGAGCTCTATAAAACTTGGCAAATCAGGACGGGAGCTCTGGCTAGTCTGATTAGCCCCCTGACCTTTCTTACGGTCAATGGTACCTTGATTGCTGTGATTTGCCAGGGGAATAGCTTTATCGGCAAGGGCTTACTGACCCAGGGGATGCTAGTGGCCTTGGTCAATTATTTATTGCAAATTTTGGTGGAATTGCTCAAGCTAGCTATGTTGGTCAATTCGCTCAATCAAAGCTATATCAGTGCTGGTCGTATCAGTCAGGTATTCGAGCAAGCGGAAGAAGATGTCCTGCAGGAATTAGTGCAGGAAACAGCTCTGCCAAATCAAGCCATTAAAGTCCAGCAGGTCAGCTTTTCTTATCCAAATGCAGCTAGCCCAGCCTTGACTGGTCTGACTTTTGATTTGAAAAGAGGTCAGACTTTGGGAGTTATTGGTGGAACAGGTTCAGGGAAGTCGACCCTAGTCCAGCTGCTGGCTCATCTTTATCCTGTGGCTGCTGGTCAGTTGACCATCTTTTTCCAAGGACGCAGTCCTAAAAATCTCATAGAATGGCGGTCTTGGATCAGTCTGGTGCCTCAGAAGGCGGAGCTTTTTCAAGGAACTGTTCGCTCCAATCTGACCTTGGGCATGTCAACCAAGCCAACAGACGCAGACCTATGGCAGGCTTTAGAGATTGCTCAGGCAGCGGACTTTGTCTCTCAGAAGGAAGGTGGCTTGGATGCGACTGTAGAGGCCTTTGGTCGGAATTTTTCTGGCGGTCAGCGGCAGCGTTTAACCATTGCAAGAGCTGTCTTGCGGAGGGCGCCTTTCTTGGTTTTAGATGATGCAACCTCTGCTCTGGACTATCTGACAGAGGCTAGACTCTTGCAGGCTATTAAGAATGAATTGACAGAGACCAGTATGGTCTTGATCTCTCAGCGGACCAATAGCTTGCGTTCAGCGGATCAAATCTTAGTGCTGGATAAGGGAGAACAGGTGGCTCTTGGTCGCCACGAGGAACTCTTAACTAGCTCTGCTATTTACCGAGAAATCCATGACTCACAGCATAGTCAAGGAGAGGAGGGAAAGCATGAAGCATAAGACATCACCTAGCAGCTTGAGGCGTTTGACTCGAGATTTGCTACAGGCGCGCTGGCTCTTTCTCCTAGCTAGTCTGGGAACGGTGGCTCAAGTGACTCTGACTGTTCTTCTTCCAGTTTTAATCGGAAATGCGGTTGATAGCGTTCTTCTTCCTCAAGCGGAGCAACGTTTGATGCCGATTTTGGGGCAGATGCTGTTGGTCATCTTAGCCAATACGCTGATTCAATGGCTCAATCCCTTGCTCTATAATCAGCTGGTCTATCGCTATAGCCAGCAGCTCCGACAGGGTGTTATCAAAAAAGTTCATTATCTGCCTTTGGCTTATCTGGACCGGCAGGGAACTGGCGACTTGGTCAGTCGGGTAACGACGGACTTGGAGCAGCTCAGCAATGGCCTGCTTATGGTTTTCAATCAATTTTTTGTGGGTTTGCTGACAATCTTAGTGACTATCATTAGCATGGCCAGATTGGACCTTTTCCTCCTGCTTTTGGTTCTGCTTTTGACGCCCCTTTCTCTCTTCTTAGCGCGTTTTATAGCCAAAAAGAGTTTTATCTTTTTCCAACGACAGACGCAGGCGAGAGGAGCTCAGACTCAACTGATTGAGGAAAGTCTGACCCAGGAAAGTCTGATACAGGCTTTTAATGCCCAAGAGCAGTTTGACCAAGTCTTCACTCGCAGTAATCAGACTTATGCAGACTATTCGCAGGCTGCTATTTTCTATTCTTCAACGGTTAATCCTTCGACTCGTTTTATCAATGCCCTGATCTATGCTTTGATTGTGGGCTTTGGGGCTGTCCGAATCATTCAGGGAACAGGCTTTACGGTCGGGCAGCTGGTAACCTTTCTCAACTATGTCAACCAGTACACCAAGCCTTTCAATGATATATCGTCAGTCATGTCTGAATTGCAGAGCGCTTTAGCTTGTGCGGAGCGGATTTACAGCGTTTTAGACAAAGAAGAAATAACTGAGCCCGGTCAGGAAATCCTCCAGTCGGAAGATGCCAGAGGACAGATTAGCTTTGAGCATGTGGCTTTTGGCTATGAGCCTGGCAAAGAGCTGATTCAGGATTTGAATATAAGGATTCCAGCAGCTAGTAAGGTCGCCATTGTCGGGCCAACTGGTGCTGGTAAGTCTACTTTAATCAATCTCCTCATGCGCTTTTACAATGTTGATAGTGGTCTTGTTTCGCTAGACGATGTTCCCATCACGCATTACACCAGAGTCTCTTATCGTCAGCAGTTTGGTATGGTACTGCAAGAGACTTGGCTCAAGACGACGACCATTCATGACAACATAGCTTTTGGCCGGCCAGATGCTAGCCGAGAAGAAGTCATTGCAGCTGCCAAGGCAGCCAATGCGCATTTCTTTATCCAGCAGCTACCTCAGGGGTATGATACCTACTTGGCAGATGCAGGGGACTCCTTGTCTCAAGGTCAGCGGCAGCTCTTGACCATTGCGCGCGTCTTCCTCGCTGTTCCTAAAATCCTAATCTTGGATGAGGCGACTTCCTCCATCGATACCCGGACAGAAGTCTTGATTCAGGAGGCTTTCAGCAAGCTCATGGTGGGGCGTACTAGCTTTATCATCGCCCACCGCCTGTCTACTATTCAAAATGCGGACATCATCCTCGTCATGGTAGATGGTGATATCGTCGAACATGGTAATCATCAGGAGCTCATGGCAGCGAGAGGTGTTTATTACCAAATGCAGACGGCGCAGGAGTAAGAGGGGAGCTTTATTAAAGTTTACATATTGATGCTAAACAGAATTAAAAGAGTTGGAATTTCCAACTCTTTTTGCTTATAGACTATAGTACTATGAAACAATAAAATAAATATTCTCATTGTCTATACATACATCTGATGTATGGTTGTAGATTTGGTTCAGTTCATTGAGCCTATCAATAAAAACAGATGTTTTAGCATTTTCTAATTTTTTGAATGATTTAATTATATCTTTTTCCATTTTCTTTGCGCTTTTATTTAGCTCTTCTCCGCCGTCTTGGAGAAATTCATCTACAGGGCTGTCCTTGATAAAAGGAATATTTCCTAAGAAACCGCCTATTGCTTTGCTTGCTTCTCCTACACCTTTCAATACATTGGATTCAATAGAGGATTCGCTCATTTTTTCTAAATAATTTAGACATTTTGTAAACATGGCAGAATAGGCAGAAGAAAGTTTTTCGATTTCTTCTTTGATAGATAATATATTTTTTTCAGCTAAATTTCCACTGAGCATAATTTCGATATAAGATGCCAGTGAATAGGTGTATAGAGATAAGCTGTAGTATTTAAATTTCTTACTAATTTTTTTCTTAGCTGATGAAACTTCTGATTGGATGATAAGAAGAGGGTTAGACTTTAAATCTTCTTCTAATTTTTTTTGGTAGGAAGTCATTTGCTGTCTCGCACTTCTCTGAATATCCATTACCATTTTATGGCTACTGGAGACGAAGTGGCTATTGTCCCAATTATGCTTATATTTCCTAATTAAATCCATCAATGTCTCGGCATCGGCTTCAATTGAGGACTCTTTTTCGGTTTCTAAAAATGATAAAATTTGTTTCTCAAGTTCAACAATATTGTCTAATCTTTTCTCAACAGAATATAAGAGTGCAGCGACAATGATAACTTGTGGTTGAATCATCAATCCTTCATTTGCAAGTTCACTTATTTCTTGAAGTTGGACAAATTTCGAGCCTCCATCTGCTTTTCGCAGAGCTCCCCAGTAGTTACCATTTTTTGCCTTTTTTAAGGTATCGCCAGTAGTTTTATTAACAATGCGATAGGCTTTTTCGCCATTATTTCCTTGGACAACTTTTGTCAAATTAGGGATAAGAGAAGCTACAGTAGTTCCTAATTCTGACAATTCAATAATTGGTAACTTCATTGTAGTTGGTTGTTCAATTTCAGAACGAGTTTGTAAAAGTATCTGATCTGTGAGTTCAACGAATTGGGTTTGTTCGTTAAAAATCTCCTTTTTGTTAAGTGTGTTTTCAGCAGCAATATTTATGATATCTCCCATGTTTAAAACCTGAACTTTCTATGAAACTATCTTCATTATAAAGGAAGTGACCATAAGTAGTCAATAAAGATAGTGAAGAAAATTTTGGAATTACTTTTCAAGTTCAACTTTCTCCAACCCTGTCTCCGTAAGTCGATAAATCTTCTGGCAGACTTTTTTGAGAAAGATACGGTCATGGGAGACAGTGATAATGGCGCCAGGATAGGTGGCTAAAAGCTGGCGAACCTGAGGCTGGGAGGTGGGAGAGAAGTTGCGGGTTGGCTCGTCCAGCAGGAGGACATTGGGACGGTCTAGGACTAGTTTAAGCAGGAGGAGCTTTGCTTTTTGACCTCCGGAAAGCTGCCCAATCGGGTGGCGGGCCTCGTCGCGCGTGAATTGGAGGCTGGCTAGATGAGTCAGGATTTTCTCCTCATGGGACTTGTCGCCAAAGGGAGCTAGAAAGTCCAAAGGGCTGCTCTCATCAGCCAGCATGTCTCCATAATGCTGGGGCATGTAGCCGACCCGCATATCTGTCCGCTCACGCAGGATCTTCCATATTTCTTTAAGCAAAGTGGATTTTCCTGCACCATTAGCACCAATCAGTCCGATTTTTTCCTGGCCGCAGACCTCCAGAGTCAGGTTTTCCGCCAGTTGTCGTTCGTCTTTTTCCAGTTTCATTCCTTCTAATTTGAGGATTCTTTTGGTCAATGGCAGAGCTTCTATGTCTGAGAAGTGAAGGCTGATGACATCTTCCTGTGTCGGAATTTCGGTCATTTCAGCGCCTGCCTTTTCAAATCGTTTGCCCTGCGAGAGGACGTTTTTCATCTTCTTAGCCACCAGTCGACCTGCAGTAGCGTCATGGGTGTTTCGTAAAGTATGCTCCACACTCTGCTTAACCCGTCGGTGTTTTTCCATGGTCTTGGCATGTTCTTCCCGCTCTTTTCGTGCTAGTTGCCCCTGTTTTTCAAAAGCCTCCTGACGTTGATGGCGGTAATTTTCATAGTCCAGACTCTTGACACTGGTTCTAGCTTCCTGCTTCTTTTTTATTCGTTCCAGATGAACAATCTTGGTCGCAGCTTGAGCGAGAAAGTGCTCGTCGTGAGAGACGAAAAGAACCGTTCTCTGGCTGTGGCTGATAAAGCTTTCCAGCCAAGTCAGAGTTTCGAGATCAAGGTCATTGGAGGGCTCGTCAAGAAAGAGAATGTCCCAATCGCTGGCTAGTTTCTTGATAAGCTGGACTTTAAGCTTTTCTCCTCCAGATAGGCTAGAGAGCTGCTGCTGACTGGCAAAACGCTGGTTGTCAAAGTTGAGCTCTCCAGCATAGCGGTAGAGCTTGGCATAGTCCAGCTCTGTCTCAAAATCAGCAAAGAAATAGTCATTAAGCGTCAGTTGGGCATCTTCTGAAGGCAACTGCTGGGGCAGGTAGACAGCAGCAGTATAGGACTTATCAATCTGTCCGCTGTAGCTGACATAGGAGCTGACCAGTCGCTCGTCTAGCAGGAGCTTGAGCAGGGTGGACTTGCCATTGCCCTCCTCACCGATAATAGCGACCTTGTCTCCTTGATTAACAGTCAGTGACAAATCTTTGACTAACTCCTTCAGGTCTTTTAGGTGGGTTATCGTTAGGTTTCTTATTTGAAGCATAGATGTCTCCTTTGTTTTACAACACAAAATACAGCCCTGCTTTATTTAGCAGAGCTGTTTTTGATTGCACAAAGCAGACACAGGAGTGCCCCAGTAGGATAATTCATCTATAGGGTTCCAGCTTGTATTGTCAAAGAAGTGACAGGATTGATCTAAAGATAAGCAAATAGAAGCTAGAAAGCACAAAAAAATGAACATCCCGCGGATATGCAGAAACATGACAAAATCTACTAAATAAAGTTTCCTTTAAAAAATAGACTTAATTTTTCATGTCTCCGTGTACCTCCGAAATAGTTCTGTCTTAAGTCTAGCAAAAGATAGCAGATTCGTCAAGCGCTTTCAAATAAATAAAAATTTTTTAAAAGATTTTGGAGCTAATTTTTATAAACTCTCTAAGAATATTGATTTCAAGGCTTTTAAGCTGATTTTAATATATAATTTTTTAATTATATAAAAATTTGACATATACCAGAAAATTATATATAATCGTCTTGTATATAAAAATTATATATATAAAATGATTACACAAATAGGCCTAAAATTTGTAAAAGATAAGAAGAGCTGGAATGGGATAGATTCCAGTCGTCATTTTAAATTGTATCTAAGGAGTAAGAAACCATGCCAAAAACTTTATTTCTCTGGCTTTTGACAGTCCTAAGCTTAGGACTAGTAAAAACGCCTCAAGCTAAGACGATGGAGCAATCTTTGAAGTCTAACACGGCGGTCATTCAGATTAGCCAAAAAATTCAGGACCATGTCAAGAAAGATGATGCGACAAGAGTGGCTGTAGAAGCAGTAACTTTTGATTAGATGATGCAAATCATTGCTTAAGAAAGGAGAAAGATATGCTAAGAATTTTTATCCGAATGGTATACAGAAGTATCGCCTATGCGATTGTTGAAGCTAAATAGAAAGGAAATGCTATGAAAAAATCATTTATTCTAACGCTTCTAACGATTATAACTCTAGGGCTCTTCCAGCCGGTTATTGCCTTGGCTGAGGAGCAGAAGCTGCCGTCTGGTACAGAACGCAGCCAAATCGGTCAAAAAATCGAAAGTTTTGTCAAGGAACATGAAAAAACAACAGCTGGTTTGGCGACAACGGTCTTTGATAAGGATGGCACCATCTACAAAGGAAACTTTGGCTATATGAACAAGGAAAAGAAAGTCAAAACGGATGATAGCAGCGTTTTAGAATGGGGATCGGTTACCAAGCTGACGGTTTGGGTCTCCGTCATGCAGCTCTGGGAAGAGGGAAAGATTGACCTAGAGGAAGACATCCGCACCTATCTGCCAGAGGGATTTTTAAAAAACCTTCGCTATGACAAGCCGATCACTATGATTGATCTCATGAACCATCAGGCGGGATTTAGCGAGTCAATTCAGGGCCTTAAGGAAGAGACAGGATTGACAATTGAGGAAAGCTTAGCCAATAATCAGCCAACCCAGTCCTACGAACCCGGCACCATGGCCAGCTACTCAAACTTCTCTGCCGGTTTGGCGAGCTATATCGTCGAGCGAATCTCCGGACAGGACTTCTCTACCTATGTCCATGAGCATATCTTCCAGCCATTAGAGATGAATGATACAGCTATGTCTTCAGATTTGAAGGATAATCTTAAGGTTTATAAGAAGCGAATGGAGGCCTTGTCCTATAGTGCAGATGGTCAGACTTCGAAGGGGACTGCCTATTTATACTCAGCGCTCTATCCAATGGGAAATGCTGCCTCTACCATGGCTGACTTTCAGAAGTTTGCCCAAGCGCTTTTGAAGAAAGAGAAGCTCTTCCAGCGAGCTGAGACTTGGGCGACCCTATACACAGTGACCTCGACCTATCCAGGGACAGAGCTGCCGCTCAATATGCACGGTTTCTGGGCTACAGAGTTTGGCATGACTGTTGTCGGCCATAGCGGTAATACCTTGGGGTATTCCTCTTTCATCCTGCTAGACTTGAAAAATGGCATCGGTATGACTATCATGACGAATCAAGAACACGAATTCGTCTACAACCATGAGATGCCGGCTTTGGTCTTTGGACCTAAGAAAAAGACGGACTCAGCCACCTTTGACAAATTCCAGTCTGGAAATTACCGATCTACTCGCTACTTTGCCAGTGGTCCTATGTCTATCTCTAGAAGCTTATTCCTCTATACTAGTTTTGTCAAGAAATCCGAGGACAATCCACTTTTGAGTCAGGATTTTTCAGTAGTCAGTGGCAGCGGAGATAAGGTCAAGGTGACAACTCCTTATGGAAGTTATTTCAGAGTCAAGGATAGCGAAATTTTGGCAGACTGGGCCATGCTTATTTCATCGGTAGTCGGAATTGTTTTCGGTATCATTCTCTTTTTGGTACGGGGTGGTTTAGATCTTTTCCGATTGGTATTCAAAAAAGGCCAGCCTAAAACACCTAAGAAACTTCGGATTTGGACTTATCTGACCTCTTTAGCGGCAGTAGGAGTGGCTTTAAATTTCTATGGCCTTGTTGCAGCTTTTCTAGCAAGTAATCGTAGTTACCCCTATAGCATATGGCCTTATATAGTCTTTGCAGTTCTAGGTTTAATCTTAGCAGGATGTGCCATCTACCCGTTCTTGAGTAAGGCTAAAAAGGGACTTGGCAAAGGTCGGCTCTTATTGACAATCATGACGAGTCTATCTGCTCTCGCTATTGTAGCTAACATTCTTTATTGGTCGCTCTACCAGTGGTGGGCATTTTGATTATTTTCCCGCTTTCTTTTTGGGAATGGACTGTCTCATGAGGTAAACCGTTTGATTAATTCTTTTTACAATCTTAAGGTTAGTGATTTTTCAACAGGAACTGAAGTACAATAGCTGTCTTTTATGCAGAGCGCGGCTAAACGAGGCAAAAAATTAAGGACCTTATCAGACTACAAAAAGCAAGCAGATAAAATCAAACCATTTAAAGGAGAAAATCCTATGACCAATGAAACAAGAATAGAACCACAACCAAAACTAGTCTGGCCGTTCCTAGCCTGGAACTTCGGCTGGACTTGGGGATTTATGTTTCTAGCTATCATTCTCAAAAATCTCTGGCCAGAAAATCCACCTATACTCTATCTGGCTCTGGAAGGCCTCCTAACGAGTCTCAGTATGTTCGGACCGGTGATAGCAAGCCTAATAGTGCTGAAAATAAAAGGCTTCAAAGCCATTTGTTCCTTTATCTTCTCAAGCAAGAAAGGGACTTGGCTCTATCTCCTACTCTTCAGTGGAAGTCTGGCAGTGACTTTTGCATTAGCTTCCGGAGGCAAGCTAGTAGACGGAGCTCTGCTTTCATTTATTGCTTCCTTTATCTACCTTATGACCTTGGCTGGTGGCATGGAAGAGCCTGGCTGGCGAGGCTTTCTGCAGCCGGCTTTGGAAAAGAAGTTCTCTATGTTTATCGCCTCCTCGATAACTGGACTAGCTTGGGCTTGCTGGCATATTCCTCTCTGGTTTTATGACCGCTTTTATGATCGAAGTCAGAATCCCTTTCTAGTCTATATCATTGTAACTATAGTCCAGTCCATCTGGTTTGCTGCACTGCATAAGAAGACGAAATCTGTCCTTGCCTGTATGGTTTTCCATGCCCTGCTAGATATTCTGATAGAAACCTTTGTCGGCATCAACCTAGCTGATAAGTTTGATTTCTCTCAGGTCAACTTCCTCTTTTACCTTGGCGGCTTGGGCATTCTGACCCTTTACAGTATTTATCTCTGGTATCGGGCGGATAAGGAGACGAAAAATTCATGATTAAAAAACAAGAATAAGCTGATTCTAAAATTGAAAGGAGACTGCACAAATTATCTGAACTTAGCTTATGTGAATGTTTGAGTTGAACAGAAAGGAAATGCTATGAAAAAATCATTTATTCTAACGCTTCTAACGATTATAACTCTAGGAATTTTCCGGCCAGTTACCGCTTTGGCTGAAGAACAGAAGCTGCCGTCTGGTACGGACCGTGACAAAATCGGTCAGAAAATCCAAGACTTTGTCAAGGAACATGAAAAGACGATAGCTGGTATGGCAACAACCGTTTTTGACAAGGACGGGACTATTTACCAAGGTAGTTTTGGCTATATGAACAAGGAAAAACGCATTAAAGCCGACGACAGTAGTGTCTTTGAATGGGGGTCAGTAGGGAAACTAGCTATCTGGGTCTCCGTCATGCAGCTCTGGGAAGAGGGCAAGATTGACCTTGACGAAGACATTCGCACCTATCTGCCAGAGGGATTTATGAAGACTTTGCGCTACGACAAGCCCGTCACTATGACAGACCTCATGAACCATCAGGCCGGCTTTGGCGAGTCTACCCACGCCTACAAGGAAGATAAGGGCTTGTCTATTGAGGAGATTCTGGCAGTTAATCAGCCAGAACAGTCTTACGAACCAGGCACCATGACAGCCTACTCGAACTTTTCAGCTAGTCTGGCAGCCTATATCGTTGAGAGAATCTCCGGTCAGGACTTCTCGGCCTATGTCCATGAGCATATCTTTCAACCACTAGGGATGAAAGACACTGCTCTATCAGCCGACTTTAAGGAAAATCCAAAGATTTACCAGAAGCGGATGGAGCAGATCTCTTATCGGGCGGACGGTCAGACATCTATGGGAACTAGCTATTTCCATCTTGGGCTTTACCCAGCGGGGAATGCTGTCTCCACTTTGGCTGACTTCCAGAAGTTTGCCCAAGCGCTTTTGAAGAAAGAAAAGCTTTTCAAGCATGCTGAGACTTGGACAACCCTTTACACAGCAACCTCGAATTATCCAGGAACGGACATGCCGCTCAATATGCACGGTTTTTGGACACGGGAGTACGGTACGACG
Source organism: Streptococcus sanguinis (assembly GCF_003943735.1). GTDB lineage: Bacteria > Bacillota > Bacilli > Lactobacillales > Streptococcaceae > Streptococcus > Streptococcus sanguinis_E. Next base: position 125,192 of record NZ_RJMV01000003.1, read on the forward strand.
CTTGTTGGCCATGGCGGAAACTCGATTGGCTATTCATCTTATATTCTGCTGGACTTGAAGAATGGTATAGGTATGTCCGTTATGACGAATCAAGATCATGAGTTGGTTTATAACTATGAAATGCCAGCCTTGATTTTTGGACCTAAGAAAAAGACGGACTCAGCCACCTTTGACAAATTCCAGTCTGGCAATTACCGATCTGCTCGCTCCTTTGCCAGTGGTCCTATGTCTATCTCCAGAATCTTACTTTACACTCAGTTTGTGAAGAAATCCAAGGACAATCCGCTTTTGACTCAGAATTTTTCAGTAGTCAGCGGTAGTGGAGACGAGACTAAGGTAACAGCTTCCTATGGCGACAACTTCAGAGTCAAAGATAGCGAGATTCTGAAAGACTGGTCCTTGCTTATTTCAGCGGCAGCCGGAATTGTTTTCAGTATCATTCTCTTTTTAGCACGGGGCGGACTGGATCTCTTCCGATTGGTCTTCAAAAAAGGTCAATCTAAAACACCAAAACCTCTTCGTATCTGGACTTACCTAACTTCTTTAGCTGGAGTAGGTGTGGCTATAAACTTCCTCCTCCTCTTCAACACATTTGCTACCGACGATCTGAGCTTTCTAGCTAGCTGGCGCTATATTGTCTTTGCCAGTCTGGGATTGATTCTGGCTGGCTGTGCAGTCTTTCCACTTCTGACCAAGGCAAGAAAAGGGCTGAGTAAGAGCCGACTCTACCTGACTGTCTTGACTAGTCTGTCAGCTCTAGCTATCGTTGTCAATATTCTCTATTGGTCACTTTATCAGTGGTGGGGTCTGTAATAAGCGCAGATCCATTGCACAAAGGAGTCTCTCATGAAAAAATCTATTTTAATCATTCTTTTAACCATTTTGACGCTAGGAATCTTCCGACCGAGCGCTGTTTTAGCTGACTCGCAGAAGCTCCCTTCTGGCACGGAGCGCAGCCAAATCGGTCAAAAAATCGAAAGTTTTGTCAAGGAACATGAAAAGACAACTGTCGGAATGACGACCGCTGTCTTTGATAAAAACGGGACCATCTACAAGGGAAACTTTGGATATGTGGATAAGGAAAACAAAGTCAAAGTTGACGATGACAGTGTTTTTGAATGGGCTTCAATCACTAAACTGACGGTCTGGGTATCGGTCATGCAGCTCTGGGAAGAGGGCAAAATCGACCTAGAAGCAGACATCAAAACTTATCTGCCAGAAGGCTTTCTCCGCAATCTTCGCTACGATAAGCCTATCACCATGCTGGATCTGATGAACCATCAGGCTGGCTTTGATGAAATGCCACTCTACAAAAAGGGAGACAAGAGCGACTTGGAAGAGCAGTTCCGTGATTACCAGCCTATTCAGTCCTTTGAGCCGGGTACGACGACATCATACTCTAACTTCAGCACGGCTTTAGCATCTTATATCGTGGAGCGGATATCTGGGCAGAAGTATGCAGACTATGTCCATGAGCATGTTTTTGAGCCGCTGGGCATGGATCGTACTGCTATCTTGCCTGACTTATCGGACAATGCCTATGTACAGGAAAAGCGCAAGGAGGACAAGGGCTATGATGACCAAGGTAAGCTCTTGGGTGATACACCATTTAAGCTCTGGATGTACCCAGTCGGAGGGGCTGTGGGGACTCTAGGAGACCTGCAGAAATTCGCCCAGGCCTTGCTGGAACGTAAGACGCTCTTTCATCGTCCAGAAACTTGGACCGAGCTTTACTCAACAACCTCTACCCACCCTGGTACGGATATTGTTCGTAATGCTCATGGCTTTTGGGCCAGTCACTACGGTGTTACCTTGCTGGGACACAGTGGTAATGCTGATGGCTTTTCTAGCTATCTTTACTTGGATCTGAAAAATGGCATCGGCCAAGTCATCTTAACCAATCAACTGTATGAACAAGTTTACAATGTTCAAATGCCGGAGCTGATATTTGGCAAGATGCAGACTGTCAGCGAAGCAACTAAAAAGCAATTCAAGTCTGGCTCTTACCACTATCTGAGAAGCTATAATAGGGGGCCACTGTCCTTCATGCTCATGATTCCCGGGGCCATCCAAAAGATTAACAAAGTCTCAGATCAGCCGGATCTGCTAAGCACTTTCTGGACTATTGACCGAAGCCAAGGTGCTGACCGCCTCGAATTCGGTGTCCTTAATGCAGAAAGGATTTCTGATTCAGTTCTCTTTAGGCATTATCTAGTCGTGTTTCTCGGAGCTCTGGCGCTCGTGTTTGCTTTGGGAAATGTCTTGATTAGTTCTTTGATTGGCGGTTTCCGTCTCATCCTGCGTAAAGCAAAAAGTTCGGCTCCTCGCTCTTGGAAGATTTGGAATTTCCTGACTTCTCTAGGAATGCTGTTGTTTACTGGCAATCTCATTCTGCTTTTACTGGCTGCCATAAATCAGGATTACTCAATTGTTCAATCTTGGCGCTATATGGTCTTTGCAGGACTGGGCCTGTTCTTAGCAGGATGTGCGGTTTATCCGCTCTTTAGCAAGGCTCGAAAGAGTCTCGGAAAAGGTCGCCTCTTCCTGACGGTTCTGACTAGTCTATCTGCACTCGCTATCGTAGCCAATATTCTCTACTGGTCGCTTTACCAGTGGTGGGTGATGTGATAAGTTGCCTGTCTTCCTTTGGGAAGGTGGGCTTTGTCTGCATAATTCTGCAAAGGAGAATCGCATGAAAAAAACATTTATTCTCACACTTTTAACTATTTTAACATTGGGGCTTTTTCGCCCAGCCACCGCGCTAGCTGAAGAGCAGAAGTTGCCGTCTGGTACGGAACGAGACAAAATTGGTCAGAAAATCCAAGACTATGTCAAAGAGCACGAAAAGACAACAGCTGGCATGGCAACGGCGGTATTTGACAAAGAAGGCACTATCTATCAAGGAAATTTTGGCTTTATGGATAAAGAAAAAGGACTCCAAACGGATGACAATAGTGTCTTTGAATGGGGGTCCGTGACCAAACTAACTGTCTGGGTCTCTGTCATGCAGCTCTGGGAAGAGGGCAAGATTAACCTAGAAGAAGATATTCGCACCTATTTGCCAGAGGGCTTTCTCAGAAATCTCCGCTACGACAAGCCCATCACTATGTTGAATCTGATGAACCATCAGTCTGGCTTTGACGAAGCCCCTCTCTATATGCAAGGGGATAAGAGTTTAGAGGACTTGCTGCTCCAATATCAGCCGATTCAGTCCTTTGAGCCAGGTACAACGACAGCTTATTCCAACTACAGTACTGGATTGGCTGCCTATATTGTGGAGCGAATTTCGAGGCAATCCTTTGTTGATTATGCTCATAAGCATATCTTCAAGCCTCTGGGAATGGAGAGAACAGCCATAGCTCAAGACTTGTCCGACAATGCTTATGTCCAAGCCAAGCGCAAGCAAGTAAAAGGATATGCGGCAGATGGCAGCCTGTTAGGCGATGCTCTTTATGAAGTCGGCCTGTATCCAGTTGGTCGGGCAACAGGAACATTGAGTGATTTGCAAAAATTTGCTCAGGCCCTGCTAAGTCGAAAAACTCTCTTTGCTCGGTCAGAGACTTGGGACAAACTATACACTGGCACTTCGTATTATCCTGGTACAGATATCGTTCGTAATGCTCATGGCTTCTGGGCTAGTGAATTTGCCGTTACAGTGCTAGGACACGGCGGTAATACAAATGGTTTTTCCAGCTTTCTTCGGCTGGATCTGAAGAATGGTATCGGGCAGGTAATCATGACCAATCAAGGCTTGGAAGAAATTTATAATGGTGGCATGCCAGAATTGATTTTCGGAAAACGTCCGACAGCCAGTGCAGAAACTCAGAAAAAGTTCGAACCAGGCTATTATCAAATTCTTCGGAATTTTAACCAAGGTCCGCTCTCTTTGTACCAGCTCTTTCCAGGTAATATGCTTCATATGAAGAAGCCGTCCTCGGAGCGAATGGATCATTTGTTTTGGACTATTTATAAAAGTGGAAATGGCAAAACGAGAATTGCTACTCCAGTCAGTGATTTGGAGAGACTCCCTGACTGGGAAATCTGGACTAAGTTTGGGTTGATTGCTTTGGCTGCTCTTAGTCTTGTTTATGCTTTGGTCAATCTACTTATGCGGCTTGCGCTGGTCCTTTATCGACTGGCCTTTGGCAAGGTGAAAAGCAAGCAAAATCGAGCTTGGAAATGGTGGCACATTTTAACAACTGCAGGAGTAGTGACCGTAGCTTGCAATTTACTGTTGCTCCTGCTTAGCTTCAACGCTACGGATCTCAGTATCATCTCTCAGTGGCGTTATATGGTCTTTGCAGGACTGGGCCTATTCTTAGCAGGATGTGCGGTTTATCCGCTCTTTAGCAAGGCTCAAAAGGGTCTCAGAAAAGGCCGCCTCTTCTTGACGGTTCTGACTAGTCTATCCGCCCTCGCCATAGTAGCTAATATTCTTTACTGGTCACTTTACCAATGGTGGGTGATCTAGTTTAAAAATTTTGAAACAAGAAAAGAGCCGGCATATAAGCTGGCTCTTCGTTTGGTTTTATACATTCAGCACCTTGTCCAAGAAGTCTTTAAGACGTGGATGTTGTGGATTGTCAAAGATTTGGTCAGGCTTGCCGTCTTCTAGGAATTCACCATCAGCGGTAAAGATAACGCGGTTGGCTACCTGACGGGCAAAGCCCATTTCATGAGTCACAATCAGCATGGTCATACCTTGCTGTGCCAGATCCTTCATAACGTTGAGAACATCGCCGACCATTTCAGGGTCAAGGGCAGAAGTAGGCTCGTCAAAGAGCATGATGTCTGGATTCATAGCCAGACCGCGAGCAATAGCTACCCGTTGCTTTTGCCCGCCAGACAGACTGTCTGGACTAGCATCAGCTTTATCAGCCAAGCCGACCTTTTCCAAAAGCTCCATACCCAGCTTGTTTGCTTCGTCTTGGGTCAAGCGCTTGTGCTCAACAGGAGCAAAGGTAATATTTTCCAGAACGGTCATGTGCGGGAAGAGGTTGAAGTGCTGGAAGACCATACCGATATTTTCACGGACCAGATCCACGTCAGTCTTTTTGTCCGTCAAATCAAAGCCATCAACCGTGATGGTTCCGCTGGTCACTTCCTCTAGAAGGTTGAGACTGCGTAGGAAGGTTGACTTACCAGATCCAGAAGGACCGATGATGCAGACCACATCGCCCTCGTAGAATTTAGCAGTAATCCCCTTTAGGACTTCGTTTTCCCCGTAATATTTATGAAGATCATTCACATCGATTTTTAATTTTGCCATTACTTAATCCTCTTTTCTAAGCGTTTTGCCAAGCGGGTCAAGAGTGTGATAATGATGAGATAGAGCACAGCTAGGATAGCATACATCCGGAAACTCTGATAGTTGCGGGCGATGATGTCCTTACCCGTTTTGAAGAGCTCGGCCAGTCCAATAGCTGAGACAATTGTTGTATCCTTGAGTGCGATGACAAACTGATTGACAAAGTTTGGCAACATAATCTTGGTTGCCTGTGGCAGGATAATCTTGCGCATGGTCTTGGAGTAGGAAATCCCCAAGCTGCGGCTAGCTTCCATCTGTCCAACTGGAACGGCCTGGATACCTCCACGGACAATTTCTGCGATATAGGCGCCAGCATTGAGAGAGAGGGCGATGGTTCCTGCAACGAAAGCATTGATTGGGCTTTGTTGACCAGTCATGGATTCGATTAGGTTAGGAATACCCCAGAAGATAAAGGCTGCCACAATCATCAATGGAATACCACGAATGACATCAACAAAGATTTCTGCAATCCAGCGCAGCGGTTTATAAGGGCTGACGCTGAACATACCAAAGATAATCCCAATAACCATAGCAATTGCAAATGAAATCAGTGCCAAAGCAATCGTCACTCCCAGACCTTTAAGCAGTTCTTGGTAGTTGTTTTGCAGCAAGCCCCAAATAGTGGACTCATCTACTGTGGATTCCTTTTCCTCGCTAGCCAGATACTTGTCTAAAATCTCTTGGTACTTGCCACTTTCTTTCAGGTTGGCCAGTCCATTGTTAAACATCTCAATCAGCTCAGGATTGCTGCCTTTTTTGACTGCGAAAGCGACTTTGCCGCTTGGTGTACCTTCAATAGGTGTTTTAAGCTTCTTGCCTTGTTTGATAGCGTATTTGACAACGGGCTCATCATCCATCACAGCTGCGACAGAGCCAGTATTGAGACTGTCATACATGGAAGCTGCATCTGAGAATGTTTTAATAGAGTAGCCGTACTTGCTCTTGTTTTCCTCAAGGAAAGTCTGAGAAGCGGTACCGGTTTTGACACCGACGGTCTTGCCCTTGAGTTCCTCGTAGGACTTGATATTGCTGCTGTCCTTGACTGCCAAGATAGAGTTGGCTGTATAGTAAGGGTCAGAATAGTCAAAAGTTTTCTTACGGGCATCAGTGACAGACATGCCCGCGATAATTCCATCAGCCTGACCTGTCTGAACGCTATTAATAGCTGCATCAAAGCCAGGGTTGGTTACTTCCACAGTAAAGCCTTGGTCTTTTGCAATAGCCTTAATCAGCTCCATGTCAATACCAGTATATTGGTTGCTGTCATCTTGGAAGACAAAAGGAGCAAAAGATGAGTCGCTGGCAATGATGTATTTGTCTTTTGTTGGAGTAGCTTTTTGACCGGCAGGAGTAGAAGTCTCTGGAACAGCTGAGTCAGAGCTGCCTTTAGAAGCCGTCCATTTATTAATGATTTCATCCAGACTGCCGTCTTCCTTCATCTGGGCCAAAGCTTCGTTAAACTCAGTAACTAGGTGCTCGTGCTTGCTGCCTTTTTTGACACCGAAAGCAAAGCTACCAACAGCCTCACCCTTCATAGAAATTTTCAGGTTTTGTCCTTGATTGATGGCGTACTCAATGACAGGCTGATCGTCCATCACTGCATCTACATCACCAGCAGAGAGGCTGTTATACATCAAGTCGCCCGTGTCAAAGGTTTTGAGAGTGTAGCCGTACTTATCCTTGTTCTTATCAAGGAAGCGTTGGGCAGCTGTACCGGTTTTGACACCGACTTTCTTCCCTTTCAGCTGTTCATATTTGCTGATGGTGTTTGCCTTGGTCGTCGCGATAACGACCTTGGTGTCGTAGTAGGTATCAGACATGGTAAAGACTTTTTCACGCTCGCTTGTCTTGGTCATACCAGCCATGATAGCGTCCGCTTGGCCAGCTTGGACGGCATTGACAGCTGCATCGAAGCCCGGGAAGCTCATGTCAATGTCCCAGCCTTTGATTTCTGCGACCTTGTTGATGATATCAACGTCAATCCCCTTGTAAGTCTGATCAGAATCTTTAAATTCAAATGGTGCGTAAGCAGTATCGGATACGATTTTGACCGTATCTGCCTGGGCTGTCGCCCCTAACGCAAAAAATGGAAATAATGTTAGCAAGACTGCTAAGAATTTTTTCTTCATTTTCTTCCTCCTTTTTAGCATTCTAGCATTATAGCAAAAAAACACTGATTAGGCAAATTTCTCCTATTTTTATGTTAGGTTTTCTAACATATGAACTCTGTGTTTTTTGTAAGAAGAACCGTAACTTTTCTTTGTTCTTAATGCAAAGTCTGCTATACTGGAAATGAATAAAAGCAAGGATAGAATGAGGTTCTTATGAAAAAATCACGTATCTTGGAGGGGGTCAATCAAGCTCGCTTTGTTCCTCCTTATATTTTGTCTCTTTTGCTGGCAGTTATTTTCGTGCAAGGAGGACAGCAGTTAGCTTATTGGGCTTTGGAGCCAATTTCGGCTATCCTTAGTCTTATGTTAGGTTTCTTAGGTCAAGGTGGATTCTTTGAAATCTTCTTCAATTTTGCGCTGCCTTTTCTTTTGTTTGGCTTTGTTTTTATGATACTGGCTCTCTTTCTTTGGGTGCGCTGGGCTGAAGGACGGCCGCTCGCGACTCTAGGCTTTGTCAAAAAAGGAAGCTTGGTGGAGCTAGTCAAAGGATTTGCAGTAGGTTTTCTTCTCTTTAGTTTAGTCGCTCTGCTTATGCTGTTGAGCGGAGCTGGCTCTTTCGAATGGGGACAGCTGACACTGGAACCTTTTCTCTATATCTTGATTTTGCTTCCGCTTTGGATGATTCAGGGTGGAGCAGAAGAGCTAGTGACACGGGCTTGGCTGCTGCCAGTTGCTGTCAAAAAGACCAACCTACCCATCGGTTTGCTGACTTCAAGCCTGCTCTTTGCCCTCTTGCACCTAGGCAATCCAGATATTGGCATTCTTCCCATTCTTAACATTGCCTTATTTGGCCTCTTTGCAAGTCTCTATTTGCTCCGGACGGACAATGTCTGGGGGATTATAGGACTTCATGCTGCTTGGAACTTTACTCAAGGAAATATCTATGGTTTCAGCGTTAGTGGTACTGGAGTTGACGCTGCAGTATTGAACTTTATACCTAAGACGGATTCGAGCTGGCTAACTGGTGGAGCTTTCGGTGCCGAAGCCTCTATCTTTAGCTCGCTCATTCTCTTGCTGGCCGTTTTTTACTTGCTTATCAAGATGAAAAAAGACGGTAGTTTGACAGAATTAGTGGGAAAGACAGAATAACTGTGCGAACAGCTTTCTTTTGCTCGCCCTAAAATAATATGCTATAATAAATTCAAACAAGGAAAGGAATGTGTATATGTTTAAATCTCGTATGTTGGATGCTATCAAGCAATCGCGTTATATTCCGCCGATTTGGTTGGCTATCTTGATTGCTATTGGTTTTGTTTATGTAGGTCGTTTTGCTGGAATGTTCGGAATGTTTCCGATTGGGCTTGTTATTGGTATTTTATTCCGTGCGACAAACCCCGCTGGAGGCCAAGCAGCACTTATGGAATTTTTCCGTCACTATAGTCTATTTTTTGAACTATTTACTTTCTTTTTTATCGCCCTAACAGTCTTTCTCTGGGTTCGGTATCGTGAGAAGCGTCCTTTTTCTAGTTTGGGATTCTATAAACAAGACTGGTTCAAAAATCTCCTCAAAGGCTTCCTTATTGGAGCCGTTCAGTTTTCACTGGTTGTTGTCTTGCTCTTGGCAACGGGGACAGGCAGTCTGAAATTTGGTCAGGTTAGCTTGCAGTCTTTAATTTTTGTCCTAGCTATCATTCCTTTCTGGATTCTTCAAGGTGGGACAGAAGAGCTAGTGACGCGTGGTTGGCTCTTTCCAGCAGTTAGCGCTAAGTCAAATATCTTCATTGGTATCTTGATTTCCAGTGCTCTATTCGGGGCATTGCACCTCTTTAACCCTGGTGTGACCGTTCTTTCTATTGTAAATATCATACTAGACGGTATCTTTGCTTGTTTCCTTATGCTCAAGTATGACAATATGTGGGTACTGGCTGGTATGCACGGCGCTTGGAATTTTGTGCAAGGAAATATCTATGGCATTCAGGTCAGTGGTCAAGGAGCATCTGCCTCAATCTTGAACTATAGCTCGCAATCTTCTGTGGATTTTCTGTCTGGTGGAGCGTTTGGAGCTGAAGGATCTATTTTTGCCAGTATCGTTCTGATTGGCTGCATTGCCTATCTCTACTGGTCACTTAAAAAAGAAAATCGCCTGCCTCAGGCGCTGATCTTTAAGAAATAACCATTTCGCCCAGTTGAACTGGGCGTTTTTTATGTCTTTTAACGAGATGCGTGACAAGGGACAGAAGATGGTAGAAGTATGAGACTCTTAATTATACCCAAATCCAGAGAAAATAGGGTAAATATGGTAAAATGATAGAAGCACAATTTGAGGAATAAAAGATGATTAACAGAATAACAGATAATAAATTTGAATTGGTTTCCAAATACGAGCCTTCAGGAGATCAGCCCCAGGCTATCGAGCAGCTAGTGGATAATATCGAAGGGGGCGAGAAGGCCCAGATTCTCATGGGAGCGACTGGTACTGGTAAGACCTATACCATGAGTCAGGTTATCGCTCAGGTCAACAAGCCGACACTGGTTATTGCCCATAATAAAACGCTGGCCGGCCAGCTTTATGGTGAGTTCAAGGAATTTTTCCCCAATAACGCGGTGGAATACTTCGTTTCCTACTATGATTACTACCAACCTGAGGCCTATGTCCCCTCTAGCGATACCTATATCGAAAAGGATAGCTCGGTCAATGACGAAATTGACAAGCTCCGTCACTCAGCGACATCTGCTCTCTTGGAGCGCAATGACGTGATTGTCGTGGCTTCGGTCTCTTGTATCTATGGTCTGGGTTCGCCTAAGGAATACTCTGATAGTGTAGTTAGCCTGCGTCCTGGCCTAGAGATTTCCCGTGACAAGCTGCTTAATGATTTGGTTGATATCCAGTTTGAGCGCAATGACATTGACTTTCAGCGGGGGAAATTTCGGGTTCGTGGTGATGTGGTGGAGATTTTTCCTGCTTCTCGGGATGAGCATGCCTTTCGGGTGGAGTTTTTCGGAGATGAGATTGACCGAATTCGTGAGGTTGAAGCCTTGACAGGCCGAGTTTTGGGTGAGGTGGACCATTTGGCCATCTTCCCAGCTACTCACTTCGTAACCAATGAAGACCACATGGAAGTGGCGATTGCCAAAATTCAGGCTGAGCTGGAGGAACAACTTGCTATCTTTGAGAAGGAAGGCAAGCTTCTGGAAGCCCAGCGCTTGAAGCAGCGCACAGAGTATGATATCGAAATGCTGCGTGAAATGGGCTATACAAACGGTGTTGAGAACTATTCTCGCCATATGGATGGTCGAAGTGAAGGAGAGCCGCCTTATACCCTTCTGGACTTTTTCCCTGACGATTTCTTGATTATGATTGACGAGAGTCACATGACCATGGGACAGATTCGGGGTATGTACAATGGCGACCGCTCTCGTAAGGAGATGCTGGTTAATTATGGTTTCCGCTTGCCATCTGCCTTGGACAACCGTCCGCTGCGCCGAGAAGAATTTGAAAGCCATGTTCACCAGATTGTCTATGTATCGGCTACGCCGGGAGACTATGAAAATGAACAGACGGATACCGTTATTGAGCAGATTATCCGGCCGACAGGGCTTCTGGATCCAGAGGTGGAAGTCCGCCCAACCATGGGGCAAATTGATGATCTTTTGGGCGAAATCAATGCTCGTGTTGAAAAGAATGAACGTACCTTTATCACAACCCTGACCAAGAAAATGGCTGAAGACTTGACCGACTACTTCAAGGAAATGGGTGTCAAGGTCAAGTACATGCACTCGGATATCAAGACCTTGGAGCGGACTGAGATTATCAGAGACCTGCGCTTGGGTGTCTTTGACGTTCTGGTTGGGATTAACCTGCTGCGCGAGGGAATCGACGTTCCCGAGGTTAGTCTGGTTGCAATCCTTGATGCGGACAAGGAAGGCTTCCTTCGCAATGAACGCGGTCTTATCCAGACTATTGGCCGGGCAGCCCGCAACAGTGAGGGGCATGTGATTATGTATGCGGATACCATGACCCAGTCCATGCAGCGAGCTATCGATGAAACTGCCCGCCGTCGGGCAATCCAGATGGCTTATAATGAAGAGCACGGCATTGTACCGCAGACTATCAAGAAAGAAATCCGCGACCTAATCAGTGTGACCAAGGCTGCCCTGCCAGACAAGGACGAAACTGTCGAAATTGAAAGCCTCAACAAGCAAGAGCGCAAGGACATGATTAAGAAGCTGGAAGGTCAGATGCAAGAAGCTGCCGGACTTCTCGACTTCGAACTGGCGGCACAGATTCGCGATATGATTTTGGAAATAAAGGCGATGGATTGAGGGATAAATATGATCTGTTTAAGAAAACTAGTGGAAGAAGATTTAATGCCTTTGTGGGAGATTGCTTATTCGCATCCCAATCCAATTTGGAAACAGTATGACGCTCCTTATTTTGATGATTATCAGTATTTTCCTAATTTTCAAGAATTTAAACTACAAAAATCAGAATCCACTCTAAACAATTCAAATCGCCTTGGTATTTTTGTTGAAGATAAACTAGTTGGGACTGTCTCGCGCTACTGGGTATGTAAACAAACAAGATGGATGGAATTGGGAATTTGTATTTATGATAACAAATTCTGGAACTCTGGGATTGGAAAAGCAACTATGCTACAGTGGATAGATAGGACCTTCCAGGATTATTTAGAACTAGAGCATTTGGGTTTGACGACATGGTCAGGAAATTTTGGAATGATGAAATTGGCTGAAAAATTAAGAATGAAAAAAGAAGCTCATATTCCAAAAGTTCGTTATTATCAAGGTGTTTATTTTGACAGTATTAAATACGGCATTTTGAGAGAAGAATGGGAGAAAACAAATGGTCATCACAATCAAAGCAATGGAAACAGCTGAGGAGATAGAAGGGAAATCCCGAGTTCATTGGCAGACATGGCGTGAAGCTTATGATGAGATTTTGTCTGCAGAATTTCAAGAGCAGATGACTTTGGATAAGTGCCGATTTTATAGTCAAAAGTATCCTGAAAATACCTTGATTGCCTTGGATGATGCTAAAGTGGTTGGCTTTGTTAGCTACGGTGATTTTCGAGATTCAGCTACGATAGCGGGTGAAATTTTCGCCTTGTATGTCTTAAAAGATTATTATGGCAAGGGTGTAGGACAGCAGTTGATACAGGCTGCTTTTGCTGCCTTGGATGGTTATCAAGAGATTATATTATGGGTTTTAGAAGATAACAAACGTGCCATCACCTTTTATGAAAAAATGGGTTTTGTTTTTGACGGTGAGGAAAAGGTCATTGACCTAGGAAAAGCTGTGAAAGAAAAACGGATGATCTACTCGAAAAACTCTAACAGCTAGTTTGGAAATAATAGATATATTTGTAAGGAGCATTATATGCGTTATGCACTTTTACTCCGCGGCATCAATGTTGGCGGAAAAAACAAGGTCGTCATGGCTGATTTGAAGAAAGATTTGGCTGGGTTGGGTTTTGAAAATCCAGTTTCCTACATCAACAGCGGCAATCTTTTCTTTGATAGCGAGGAGCAGGAGGAGAGGATTCGGGAGAGCTTGACTGCTTATTTCAGTCGGTCTTATGATTTTCCACTGCCTTTTGTCCTTGTCAGCTCTGCCATGCTTGAAAAAGAAACAGCCAATCTTCCTGCTTGGTGGCAGGATGAAACTGCTTTTCGGCGAGATGTTCTTTTTTACTTGCCGGAGACAGATAGGGAGAGCGTTCAAGAGCTGGCTGGCAGTTGGGCAAATGACAAGGAACAACTGCATTTCGGGCAGACGGCTTTCTTTTATAGCAATGCTGACCAAGCGGACTATCTCAAGTCCAACTACCATAAGAAACTGCTCAAGTCCAGTTTCTACAAACAACTGACTATCCGAAACGGCAAGACTTTCCAGAAGATTGTGGAGTTGGTGAATGAGAAGTAAAGGAAAGAATGAAAAATGAAGATGAGTAGACAAATGAAGTACAAGACAAAAGAAAAGTCTTCTTGGACTAAGAGGTTTTCTCTTTGGATGGAAAGGCACCGAAGGATTGGTCAACTCCTGTATACGAGTGTGTTATTTGGATCTTTGTTTGTATCATTTCTTGCCGTCTCTTTCATTAGTTCTCCATTCCCAAACTTAAACTATCTTTCTCCCTTAAGCTTCAATCTTTTTCTTCTGCTCTTCTCAACCTATTGCATTGTCTTTCATTCTGGAAGTGATACACTTCAGAAATGGCGTTACTTTTCATGGGTATTTATTGGTTTTGATGGTCTTCTTTTTCCCTTTCATCTCTTGGTAGGACTGAATTGGCTAGGACGTCGTAAGACAACGAATTTTCCTGCTCTAATTTCTATGGATCCAGCCTATGTCTGGGTTCCTATTGTAAGTTATCTATTTTTCTTTTTCTTAGGGCTGGGCATTCTGCTTTTGATTATACGGATAGAAAAGAGAAGAAGGAGGCATAAATGGAACGAGAGAAAAAGAGACAAAAGAAGGTCAAGTTACAGAAGATCAAAATGAGAAAAATCCATAAAAAGTATTCTTTGATAGCTCATGTCCAATTGTGGCTGGAAAGACATTCAAAATTTGCTTCTTTTATGGATGGTGGCATAATATTATTTTCTATTTTTGGTATCATGTATGTGTTGTTCGGGACGTCACTTATCCCGAAACTATATCAAGAAATGTCCTATGTCTTCCCAATTATTATCAATTTTGTCTTTTTGGTGAACACACTCTATCAAGGTATTTTTAGAGATGGTTTTAGCAATAAGACTTCAGTACAAGGATTTTTAGAACCTTTTCTATACATAAATGGACCTATTTTTCTCCTCCACTTAATTGTTGGGCTGAAAGGGAGGAATGTTAAAAAAATTCCTTCCCTATTATCTTTAGATAATCGCTACATCTGGTTTCCGATTGCTACCTATCTAATCTTTTTCTTCATTCCAGCATTAACGATGTTGATTTTGAAATATAATGAAAAAAAGAGGAAAAATCATGACAAAAGAAAATCTGTCTAAATTATTTTCATTTAAAACACTCTATCTGGTCTTGCTAACCTTTGTCATTCTTCATTTGATTTTGTTAGCTTTTGGTCTATCCTTTACTCCAGTTTTGTGGAATAGCTGGTTTTTTATTCTTTGTTTGACCTTCTTTATCCATCCTTGGATAGTCTTTTTTAGGATAAGAGATTTTCACTGGTATCACCTTATTTTTCAATTATTCAGTGGATTGGTGGCACTTTATCTTTGGTTTTCGGCATTCTTTGCTTTGTCAATCATCTCGGATCCAGCAATGCCCATCAATATAGACTATCATATACAAGATAATGAAATCATCATTGTCAGAGGTTTTGTGGTCCATAGTACCTATGAACATCATGAATTGATCAATCCCTTTGTCATGAAGTCAGAAGTGAAATATAACGAAGATATGTTTTAATAACTTAGAAAGTGAGCAAATTTATGTCACGTTCCCAAAAAACAATCCTAACAAACATCTGCCTTGTTGAAGATAAGGCGCGAGGTAAAGTCCTAATGCAGTATCGCTCTCCTGAGCGCTATCGCTGGTCTGGATATGCCTTTCCTGGTGGACATATTGAGAAGGGAGAGTCTCTCCATGATGCGGTTGTCCGTGAGATTTTAGAGGAAACGGGTTTGACTATTACTCATCCAAAACTGGTCGGAGTTAAGAACTGGCATACGGATGAAGGGGTTCGCTACATCGTCTTTTGCTACAAAGCAACTGAATTCTCTGGTCAGATTCACTCGACTGAAGAGGGAGAGGTTTCTTGGGTAGACAAGGACAGCCTGCCACAGCTGGACTTGGCCTACGATATGCTAGAACTTCTGCGTATGATGGAAGATGAAGAATTATCCGAATATTACTATCACGAGCGCATCGAAGACGGTTGGCGCAAGAGTATGTACTAAAAAGACTGACTAGGTTGGGGCCTAATCAGTCTTTTTCTTTCTTGCTATTCATTCATGTAAAAATCCTAGGTCTCTCAAGGCAGATTCTACATAGTCCAAATCCTGCTGGGAGTCGGCTTGTACTAGGTGATAGTGGACTCCATCTGTCAGTTCAGATAAGGGGCGAAAGGCACAGGATGCGACCTGTTGGAGAAAATGCTGGACATCTCGGCGGCAGGTCAGCTTTAGGTAAGTCTGGATTTCACCGTAAACTGGATGCTCAATCAAAATAGTCTGTACGCGGCCGCCATTATCCACGATAGCCAGCAGCTCGGCCTCCATATCCTCAGCCCCATGCTGAACCTTGAAGAGCTGATGGACAGCAGCATTTTCTTGGCGGTCTTTATAAAGATAGCCACGATTGGTTGAGAGGATGGGGGCACCATCAGCCCGCAAGAGGGCAATATCTTGCACGATAATCTGTCTGGTCACATGGAAATGCTCCGCCAGTGACTGGCCATTGAGGGCAGCAGATGATGTTTTCAAAAGGTCTAATAGTTCTTCT
Source organism: Streptococcus sanguinis (assembly GCF_003943735.1). Classification (GTDB taxonomy): domain Bacteria; phylum Bacillota; class Bacilli; order Lactobacillales; family Streptococcaceae; genus Streptococcus; species Streptococcus sanguinis_E. The sequence continues at coordinate 141,090 of NZ_RJMV01000003.1, forward strand.
CGTCTTTGCTTGGTCATAGCTTCATTGTAAACCAAAAGTCAGGAATCTTCAAGCTCTAGCGAATCTTTTTCAGCGCTTTATAGATGAACTTAGCAATGACAAAGTCGACCATGCTATGAATGACCGTACCAAGTCCAACCAGACCAAATAAGATATAGAAAGCATTAGCAGGATAGGCAGACGTTGTGTAAAAGAGGATGCAGACGGCCACTTCGCCAAAGGCATGAATCAAGGCCAGTAGGAAATTGAATACCCATGTCTTCTTCTGGCTGTCCAGTGTGTCCGGGTGCTTTTGCAGATAAAGAGCGCCGATGCTAGCAAAGAGCAAGTGGGACAGGGCCCTGAGCGTGATGATGAAAGGAAGTCCGGACATTCCAAACCCAATAGTAGAACCAATCACGACAATCACCGTCATGAGAGGGGAGATAAACATAGCCAAAAAGATAGCGACATGACTGGCTAAGGTGAAGGAAGCGGGCGGAATGACAATTTTAATTGGCATAACCAGCGGGATAACAATAGCTAGTGCAGTCAAAAAAGCGGTCAGTGTCATAAACTGATTTTTAGATCTTGGTTTCATAGCGACTCCTTTTTATCTGTATATACATTAGTATAGTACACTGTTTTTGCAGAAAGGTCAAGACCTGTAGGAAATCCTAAAAGAGATTTGTCAAAAACCTTAAAATAGCTTATACTAGAAAGGTGTGGAAATAGGAGTAAACTAGATTTTTAGGATTTAGTTGACCTTCACATCGATTAGTGTTCTGCTGGACTTGAAAAATGAAAGAAGAGCTTAATCATATATAGAAGGCTGGTATGGAAATTTAGCAGCCTTGACTAGAAATGGAGAAAAAATGAACAACTTACCAAACTGCCCCAAATGTAATTCAGAGTATGTCTACGAAGATGGAACGCTCTTGGTCTGCCCAGAGTGCGCCTATGAGTGGAATCCAGCTGAGGTTCAAGAAGCAGAAGAAGGACCAGTAGCGATCGATGCTAATGGCAATAAGCTGACTGATGGCGACACAGTTACCTTGATTAAGGACCTGAAGGTCAAAGGAGCACCTAAGGATCTCAAGCAGGGAACGCGCGTGAAAAATATCCGCATCGTAGAAGGCGACCATAATATCGACTGTAAGATTGACGGCTTCGGTGCGATGAAGCTCAAGTCAGAGTTTGTTAAGAAAATTTGAGGTCTCTATGAATCGTCGTTTTATCTTAATTTATCGAATTATTCTTTTTATCCTGGCCTTTTTGGGTGTTTATCTGGAAATCACTAAGTATGGCGTGGGCATGCTCATGTACTATACGGTTTTGTCCAATCTCTTGGTCCTGCTCTTTACGGGCTATCTGGTCTATCTGATGATGAGACCTGGCGATGCTTGGAAGGCTCCGAAAATCTTGCGAATCAAGGGCGGGGTGACCATGTCCATCATGATTACTTGTGTCGTTTATCACCTCTTGCTAGCACCGATTGCGACAGATTTTTACCGTCTAGAGAATTTTCTATGTCATTATATAGTACCCTTGGCTTTTCTTCTGGATACAGTAATCTTTGACAAATCGCGCCAGTACCGCTGGTTTGATCCGATTTCTTGGACAAGTGTGCCTTTGGTCTACATGGCCTTTGCTCTCTTTAATGGTTTCTTTCTGAAAATAGATATTCCAAGGTCCAAGGACAATCCATTTCCTTACTTTTTCCTCAATGTCTTTAAGAAAGGCTGGCCCTATGTCATCCAGATGTGTCTGATTATCTTTGCAGCCTACTTAATCTTTGGCTTTGTCTTTTACGGGATAAAGTCCATCTCTTTCTCAAAGAAGAAGACTTCTTAGAGACTTGTACTTGTAGATGAAAAACAGATTTTATCTGTTTTTTTATTTTGCTTCGATTTTTTCTTGCTAATATCAGATTTGTGTGATATAGTTAACTAGTTAATGATTAACCAGTTAAACAAAAAGGAGGAAGAAATGAAGCACAATCAAAAACTATTAGGTTTAGCAGGAATCATCTTAGCTTGTAACCTTTGCTTGGTGGCTTGTCAGTCTCAGCCGTCTCAACAGGAAAAAAGTAAGGATAAGGTTAAGACCAAGCAAGAAGTGAAGAAGAAAAGTAAGGCGACCAAAAAAGGACAAGTTCCTGGTGTTGATAAGCCGACGGATGATGGTTTTCTCTTCAAAAGCGAGTCTCAAATTAAAGCTAGAACTAGTGAAGGTTTGATTTTAGAGCATGATGGCCATACGCACTTTATTTTTTATTCTGATCTAAAGAATAGCAAGTGGGCCTATCTGATACCAAAAGATGGGCAAGTGCCTGCAGGCTCGCCTCAGCTGGCAAATCAAATGAGCATTGCTGATGATGGCTATGTTTTTAATCCTAGAGACATTGTGTCGGAAGACCAATACGGCTATGTTGTGCGTCACGGGGATCATTTTCATTATATTTTGAAGCAGTCAGTGGGTAATCTTGCACAAGCACCGAGTTATCGTCCAACGCCGTCTAGCAATACTACTGCACCTGTTTATCAGTCAACGCTTAGGCCGTCTGTTCCCCAGCAGCAAGGGACAACTAAACGTCAGTTTGCTGGGATTGATTATCCTACCAGCGATGGATTCTTATTTAGAGGTACAGGGGTAACAGGCAAACTTGCTACAGGCTTGCTGGCAGATCATAACGGTCATACTCATTTCATCCCCTATGAGCAGTTGATTGCTTCGCCTTGGGAGTCATTGATTCCAGCAGAATACAAGAAAGCTGCTGAGGATGCCTACTATGGCCGACAAGGGCAAGCACAGCCTTCACCAGAACCGTCGCCAGAACCAGCTCCTACACCTAAGCCTGCGCCAAGTTCATTAGATGAGGAAGAAGAAATTGCTAAGAAAAAGGCCTATTTGGCTCAGCAATTAGGAATTGATGAAAGTCTGATTCAGGTGAGCGATACAGATAAAGGAAAGGTATTTATCTATCCACATGGTGATCATAGCCATTCGACTTTGGTCAGTGAGATTGATCCGAGCAAGCCTTTTGACCCTCATGGAAATCCGCATGCTCATGACGCAGTTGGTATGGCAACCTTGAAAGCTCTAGGATTTGATAATGAAATCATTGAAGATATTTTACATGCTACGGCAGATACCCCATTCCCATCAGATGAGACGGATACGGAAAAGATGAAAGCCTGGCTGGCAACTGTGAAGTATCTAAATATCGGCCAGCGCAAAGATCCGCTGGAAAGAAAAGGCTTGGAACTGATGCCAAATATTGAAGTTCTGGGGATTGGCTTTACTCCGATAAAGGACATCAGACCAGTGCTGCAATTTAAGCATTTAAAACAGCTGTGGATGACAAAGACAGGCGTTACCAACTATGATTTCTTAAAAGAAATTCCGACCTTGGAAGGCTTGGACATTTCCCAGAATGGTATCACCGATTTATCTTTCTTGAAGCGTTATCCGAACCTCAAAACAGTGGCAGCAGCGGGAAATGACCTTACCGATATCTCACCTTTGGCGAAGCTGAAAAATCTGGAGTCATTGAACCTTGACTACAACAATATCTCAGATATTTCTGCTTTGACCAAGCTTTCAAAATTAAAAGCGGTAAGTTTAGAGCACAATCAGCTGCACGATGTTTCTGCTCTGAGCCAAAAAGAAGATTTAACAAGGCTTTTCTTATCCAATAATCCAAACTTAAATCTCAATACCCTCAAAGCTTCCAAACTTGAAGAATTAACAGCTGACAATTCCAATGTTGAGAGCTTGAACTTCCTGAAGTCGAATCCAAATCTGACAACTCTAAGTCTAAATGGCAATCGTCTGACTTCGCTGGCAGGAGTTGAAGCTGCTAAGAATTTAGTAACTTTGTCCGCAGGTCAAAACAAGATTACATCTTTGAACATTCCAGCCGCTCATTCTTCCTTGAAGAATTTAAACTTGGCTGAAAATGAGCTAAAAAACTTGGAAGGAATTAATCAGTTTAGGGCTTTAGACAATCTGGCTGTCAACAAGAATAAAATCACAACCTTAGCGCTGCAGGAACCAAATAAGACTGTGACTTATATCAATGTCAGCGACAATCATATCCCTAAAGCAGAACTTGAATTAAATGAAAATAAAATTCCGAAAGCTTTGGCGCAGCATTTCCCAGATGTTCAGGGTGGCAGCATTGACAATAATAAGCCTGCTGATGAAAAGGACGAAAAGAAGGTAGTACCTAAGGAAAGTGAGCCTAATAAGGCAGATGTACAAGGGAAACCAGCCTCAGCTGAAGCAAGCAACCAAGGTGCTTCCAATGATAGCGAGCATCCAGCTGGATCTGCTGAAGCAGAGTTAAACAATCAAGATGAGAATCTAGAAAACTCTTCTAAGCCATCACCAGAAGAAGTGCCAACTGCTAAAAATTCTGAATTAAAAGACGAGCCAGCTCAAGCAGAAAAAAATACAATTTTTTCTTGAAATAGTTTTGAATTTGTGATATAGTATAAAAAATTAAATAATCCTTTAATTCTATCCAGAGAGATAGACAAGGAGCAAGTAAAAAGATGGGTGGGGTGTAAGCAAGTGCGTCTTGTTTTAGCTTGCCTGACTAGATTTTTCTGAAGTCTCCTTGTAGTAAGGAGACTTTTTCTTGTTTGAGGAGGAAAGAATGAAAACAAAAGAAGTTGTCGATGACATCACCATGAATCGCGCGATTACGCGGATTACCTATGAAATCATCGAGCGTAACAAGGACTTAAACCAAGTGGTCTTGGCTGGGATTAAGACCCGTGGGGTTCACTTGGCTCACCGGATTCAAAAGCGATTGGCCCAGTTGGAGAATATTGATATTCCAGTAGCAGAAGTAGATACCAAGCCTTTTCGAGATGATATAAAGGTTGAGGAAGATACGACAGTGATTCCAGTGGATATTACCGACCGTCAGGTAATTTTGATCGACGATGTCCTCTACACAGGACGGACCATCCGAGCGGCTATCGACAATCTGGTCAGTCATGGACGGCCTTCTCGCGTTGGTCTGGCTGTCTTGGTAGACCGTGGTCACCGCGAGCTGCCTATACGGGCAGACTATGTCGGCAAGAACATTCCGACTAGCCAAACTGAGGAGATTATCGTTGAGATGACTGAAACTGACGGTCAAGATCGCGTTTTGATTATGGGGGAGTAATAAGCTAAATGAGTCAAGATGTTAAGTATGATGTGCATGATATGCCAAAGCCTGGTCTGCTTTTAGGACTATCCTTTCAGCACTTGTTCGCCATGTTTGGAGCGACAGTCTTGGTACCGATTCTGGTGGGAATTGACCCAGCGGTAGCCCTCTTTTCCAGCGGTCTGGGAACACTTGCCCATCTGACTGTTACCAAGTATAAGATTCCTGCCTACATGGGATCCAGCTTTGCTTATATCGCAGCCATGCAGATGCTGATGAAGACAGATGGTATCGGAGCGGTTGCACAGGGAGCCATCACCGGTGGTTTGGTTTATTTCATTGTAGCACTGATTGTCAAGTTTGCCGGCAATGCTTGGATTGACAAGGTGCTGCCGCCAGTAGTGGTAGGGCCTATCATCATGGTTATCGGTCTTAGCTTGGCTGGAACAGCTGTTAGCGATGTGATGAACAAGACTGCAGCTAATGGCGAAAAGGTTTATGATTTGACCTACTTCATTATCGGCATGGTTACTCTCTTGGCAGTTATCCTCTTTAATATCTATGGTAAGAAGATCGTGGGAATTATCCCAGTCTTGCTAGGTTTGATAGTCGGCTACATCTTTAGCTTGATTCTAGGTGCTGTGACTGGGCAGGAAATCGTCTCTTTTGCCAAGGTTGGGCAAGCTTCTTGGTTCCACCTTCCGCCCATGAGTCTGCCTTTCTTGGACTACGATGTGAAATTTTACCCAAGTGCGATTTTAACTATGGCGCCTATCGCCTTTGTAACCATGACAGAACACTTCGGACATGTTATGGTGCTGAATAGTTTGACAGGCAAGGACTTCTTCAAGGATCCAGGACTGGACAAGACCTTGACTGGTGATGGTCTGGCTCAAATTATTGCAGGGCTTTTCGGAGCACCGCCAGTGACTAGCTACGGAGAGAATATCGGAGTCATGGCGCTCAATAAAATCTACAGCGTCTATGTCATTGCGGGTGCAGCAGTGCTAGCCATTGTCATGAGCTTTGTGGGCAAGGTCTCAGCCCTGCTCCAATCCATCCCGAGTCCTGTGCTGGGTGGTATTTCCATCGCCCTCTTTGGGGTAATTGCTTCGAGCGGTCTCAAGATTCTGATTGAGGCACAGACTAACTTTGACAATAAAAAGAACCTCTTGATTGCCAGTGTCATCTTGGTATCTGGTATCGGTGGTCTGACCTTGCAGCTGTCGGGTCTGCAAATCTCAGGAGTTGCCTTGTCAACTATTCTGGGAATTGTCCTCTATCTTGTCCTGCCTGAGCCCAAGGATTGAGCTAGGCGCTAAATCATTAACTTTCGTTCAAAAATAGCTTGCTCTCAGAGCGACTTTACTTGCAGCACTCTGGGAAGCCCTCATTCTTTCATATAAAGGAGAACTACATCATGTCATCCAATCAAATCGCTCTTAAGAACCTTGTTTCTATGGAAACTCTGTCAAATGAAGAAGTTATGGCCTTGATTAAACGCGGAATCGAATTTAAAAATGGCGCTAAAGTCCATTATGATGAGCAGCATATCGTGTCTAACCTTTTCTTTGAGTCATCTACACGGACCCACAAGGCCTTTGAAGTAGCAGAGTTGAAGTTAGGCTGCGATCTTCTGGACTTTGATGTCAAGACCAGCTCGGTCAACAAAGGAGAAACCTTGTATGACACCATCTTGACCATGTCTGCCCTAGGCGTTGATGTCTGTGTCATTCGCCACCCAGAAGTAGATTATTACAAAGAGCTAGTGGAAAGTCCAACAATTACGACTTCCATTGTTAACGGAGGAGACGGTTCTGGTCAGCATCCTAGCCAAAGCTTGCTGGATTTGATGACTATTTATCAAGAGTTTGGTCGCTTCGAAGGCCTCAAGGTTGCGATTGCTGGTGACTTGGACCATTCGCGTGTGGCCAAGTCAAATATGCAAATTCTCAAGCGCTTGGGTGCAGAGCTCTACTTTGCTGGTCCTGAAGAATGGCGGAGCCAAGAGTTTGCGGACTATGGTAAGTTTGTCACCATTGATGAGGTGATTGATCAAGTGGATGTCATGATGTTCCTGCGCGTGCAGCATGAGCGCCATGACTACGAGTCCATCTTTTCTAAAGAAAATTACCACAGACTGCATGGGCTGACTCAAGAGCGTTATGACCGCATGAAAGATACAGCAATTCTGATGCATCCGGCTCCAGTTAACCGCGATGTAGAAATTGCGGATCATCTGGTCGAAGCACCAAAATCACGAATCGTTGAACAAATGACCAACGGCGTCTTTGTTAGAATGGCTATTATCGAAGCAGTTCTGAAAGGTCGTCAATAATCTCGGACAGTAGGCCGGGAGTGGGTGAAGCTATGTGAAGCAATCCCACTCCCTATTATTATATATCTTATGTAGATGGTCGTGGGCGGTCTGCATCTTGGACAGGAGGGAACAATGGCAAAGAGACTTTTAATATTAGAAAACGGCATGATTTTCGAAGGGGAAGCTTTTGGAGCGGATCTTTTTGTGACAGGTGAAATCGTCTTTAACACAGGCATGACTGGCTATCAGGAATCGATTACGGACCAGTCTTATAACGGCCAGATTTTGACCTTTACCTATCCCTTGGTTGGAAATTATGGTGTCAATCGGGACGACTATGAGTCCATTTTACCGACTTGTAAGGGAGTGGTGGTCTATGAGTATGCACGTCGTGCCAGCAATTGGCGCCAGCAATTGTCTTTGGATGAGTTCCTCAAAATCAAAAAGATACCAGGCATTTCGGGAATTGATACAAGGGCACTAACCAAGATTATCCGCCAGCATGGAACCATGCGGGCGACCATTGCCAATGCAGAGGATAGCATCGATCATCTGCAAGACCAGCTGCAGGCAACTGTTCTACCGACTGATAATATCAAACAGGTCTCTACCAAGCAGGCCTATCCAGCTCCGGGAACGGGTCGCAGCGTGGTACTGGTGGACTTTGGCCTCAAACACTCTATCCTGCGGGAGTTAGCCAAACGAAACTGCAGCGTGACAGTGGTGCCTTATGATACTAGCGCTGAGGAAATTCTCCAGCTCAATCCTGACGGCGTCATGCTGTCCAATGGACCGGGCAATCCAGAAGATGTGCCGGAGGCTCTGGACATGATTCGTGGTGTTCAGGGCAAAATTCCAATTTTCGGGATCTGTATGGGACATCAGCTCTTCTCCATGGCTAACGGTGCTAAGACGCATAAGATGAAGTTTGGCCACCGTGGTTTCAACCATGCGGTACGCGAGATTGCGACCGGACGAGTTGACTTTACCAGTCAAAATCACGGCTATGCCGTCAGCCGTGAGGATTTGCCGGAATGCCTGATTGTGACTCATGAAGAAATCAATGATAAGTCCGTCGAAGGTGTGCGACATCGGGATTATCCTGCCTTTTCTGTGCAGTTCCACCCAGATGCTGCGCCGGGACCGCATGATGCAGACTATCTCTTTGATGAGTTTATGGAAATGATGGATGCCCATCAGGCATACTAGGAAGCAAGATTGAGAGGTGCACTATGCCAAAACGTAAAGATATTCAGAAAATTATGGTCATCGGTTCTGGTCCTATCGTCATCGGCCAGGCTGCGGAGTTTGACTATGCAGGAACTCAAGCTTGCCTGTCCTTGAAAGAAGAGGGCTACAGTGTTGTCCTGGTTAATTCTAACCCAGCGACCATCATGACGGACAAGGAAATTGCAGACCGGGTTTATATCGAGCCTATCACGCTGGAGTTTGTTGCGCGGATTTTGCGTAAGGAGCGGCCAGATGCTCTGCTGCCTACTCTGGGCGGCCAGACCGGACTCAATATGGCTATGGAATTATCCAAGTCAGGGCTTTTAGAAGAGCTGGGAGTGGAACTTTTGGGAACCAAGTTATCGGCCATTGACCAAGCGGAAGACCGAGACCTCTTCAAGCAGCTGATGGAAGAGCTAGGACAGCCTATCCCTGAGTCAGAAATTGTCAATACAGTGGATGAAGCGCTGGAATTTGCGGCTGGCATCGGCTATCCAGTCATTGTCCGTCCGGCTTTTACACTGGGAGGAACTGGCGGCGGTATCTGTAGCAATGAAGAAGAACTGCAGGAAATCGCAGAAAATGGCCTCAAACTCTCTCCAGTGACTCAGTGTCTGATCGAGCGCTCTATAGCAGGCTTTAAGGAAATCGAATACGAAGTCATGCGGGATGGCGCCGACAATGCGCTGGTCGTCTGTAATATGGAAAACTTTGACCCAGTCGGCATCCACACAGGGGATTCTATCGTCTTTGCACCTAGTCAGACCATCTCAGACTATGAATACCAGATGCTGCGGGACGCCAGTCTCAAGATTATTCGAGCGCTGAAGATTGAGGGTGGCTGTAATGTGCAGCTGGCTCTGGATCCGCATAGTTTCAAATACTATGTCATCGAGGTCAATCCGCGGGTTTCCCGCTCGTCAGCCCTTGCCTCTAAGGCGACTGGCTATCCAATTGCCAAGCTTGCGGCTAAAATCGCGGTCGGGCTTACATTGGATGAAATCATCAATCCGGTAACAGGCTCTACCTATGCCATGTTTGAACCGGCTTTGGACTATGTGGTCGCTAAAATTCCGCGCTTTCCATTTGATAAATTTGAGCAGGGTGAGCGCCGTCTGGGAACCCAGATGAAGGCGACTGGCGAAGTCATGGCTATCGGCCGCAATATTGAGGAGAGTCTGCTCAAGGCCTGCCGCTCTCTGGAAGTTGGTGTGGACCACAATGAGCTGCCTGCTCTCAGCCAAGTAAGCGATGATGAGCTGATGAGGAAGATTGTCAAGGCGCAAGACGACCGGATTTTCTACATCTCAGAGGCTATTCGCCGTGGTTACAGTCCAGATGAAATTGCTGAGCTGACCAAGATTGATGTCTTTTTCCTGGATAAACTGCTCCACATTTACGAAATTGAGCAGGAGCTGGCTAGTCATATCGGAGATAGCTATGTGCTTAAGAAAGCCAAGCAAAATGGTTTTGCGGATACTAAGATTGCAGCCTTGTGGGACATGACAGCCGAGCAGGTGCGTCGCATCCGGCAGGAGCAGAAGATTGTGCCGGTTTACAAGATGGTCGATACCTGTGCTGCTGAGTTCGAGTCTGCGACGCCTTATTTCTACTCTACTTATGGTTTTGAAAATGAATCTGTCAAATCCAGCAAGGAATCAGTTCTGGTGCTGGGCTCAGGTCCTATCCGAATCGGGCAGGGAGTTGAGTTCGACTATGCGACTGTTCATTCTGTAAAGGCTATTCAGGCAGCTGGCTATGAAGCAATTATCATGAATAGCAATCCAGAGACTGTATCGACTGATTTTTCTGTCTCTGACAAGCTCTATTTTGAGCCGTTGACCTTTGAAGATGTCATGAATGTCATTGAGCTGGAGCAGCCTAAAGGGGTTATCGTTCAGTTTGGCGGGCAGACAGCCATTAATCTGGCAGAGCCCCTGTCCAAGGCTGGTGTTAAGATTTTAGGTACCCAAGTGGCGGACTTGGATCGGGCTGAGAATCGGGATCTCTTTGAGCAAGCTCTGAAGGAGTTGGATATTCCGCAGCCGCCGGGTCAGACGGCCACTAATGAAGAGGAAGCAGTAGAGGCTGCTCGTAAGATTGGCTTCCCAGTCCTGGTGCGACCTTCCTATGTCTTGGGTGGACGTGCTATGGAAATCGTAGAAAACGAAGCCGATTTACGCTCTTATATGCGGACAGCGGTTAAGGCCAGTCCAGACCATCCGGTTTTGGTTGATTCTTACATTGTCGGGGATGAGTGCGAAGTAGATGCTATTTCTGATGGCCGTCAGGTCTTGATTCCAGGGATTATGGAGCATATCGAGCGGGCAGGGATTCACTCAGGGGATTCCATGGCAGCCTATCCGCCGCAAACCCTATCGCAGAAAGTCAAGGATACCATTGCAGACTATACCAAGCGTTTGGCTCTGGGACTGAACTGTATCGGCATGATGAATATTCAATTTGTCATCAAAGATGAGCAGGTCTATGTCATTGAGGTCAATCCACGGGCCAGCCGGACTGTTCCTTTCTTGTCCAAGGTAACCGATATTCCGATGGCGCAAGTAGCGACTCGTTTGATTCTTGGGGAAACTTTGGCAGAGCTGGGCTATGAAGATGGTCTCCATCCAGAAAGTTCCATGGTTCATATCAAGGCGCCAGTCTTCTCCTTTACCAAGCTGGCAAAGGTTGACAGTCTTTTGGGGCCTGAAATGAAGTCTACCGGTGAAGTCATGGGCAGCGACCGCACACTCGAAAAAGCACTCTATAAAGCTTTTGAAGCTTCCTATCTCCATCTGCCAAACTTTGGAAATGTCGTCTTTACTATTGCAGACGACAGCAAGGAAGAAGCCCTACAGCTGGCTCAGCGTTTTGCCAATATTGGCTATGGTATCTGGGCAACCAAGGGAACAGCCTCCTATTTTGAAAATCATGGCCTACACGTCCGTCTGGTAGAAAAAATCGGCAGTGATGATAACAAGGACATCCCAGCCTATATCCGCAAGGGCAAGGTTCAGGCTATTATCAACACGGTCGGAACCAAGCGAACAGCAGATAAGCATGGTCAAATAATCCGCAGCTCAGCTATTGAGCACGGAGTTCCACTTTTCACAGCCTTGGACACAGCTGATGCCATGCTGAAGGTGCTGGAAAGCCGTAGTTTCACTACAGAGGCGATATAGAGCTAGATTTTTGTGTTCCAGATTGTCGTTTGCCGGTCTGAAAGTTGGAAAAGGAATTTCAAACAGTTAAGCTTGAGAGAAGCATCTGTCCAATCTTATTCTATCCTTGAATAGTCATAATAAATAACCTTTCAATATATTGGAATTAAAAGCAAAGTGGAAGTGGGAATGAATCCTACTTCCTTTTTTCTTTATTTTCTTAAAAAACTTGACAAAGAAGTTGACAAAGTGTATGATATTAACCAGTTAATAAACCGGTTAATAATTAGTTAAGGAGATATTATGAAACGCGCTTTAAAATTCTCAGCTTGCCTTAGCCTACTGGCCCTGGCCTTGTGTCTCTGGGCTTGTCAGTCTCAAAAAGAATCCAGTCCATCCAGTTCGTCGCAAGGCTTGAGAATTGTAACCAGCTTTTATCCTATCTACTCCATGGTCAAGGCTGTATCGGGTGATCTGAATGACGTGCGCATGATTCAGTCTAGTAGCGGTATTCATGATTTTGAGCCTTCGGCCAATGACGTGGCAGCCATCTATGATGCAGATGTCTTTGTCTATCACTCACGGACCTTGGAGTCCTGGGCTGGCGAGCTGAATCCTAGTCTCAAGAATTCCAAGGTTCAAGTTCTTGAGGCTTCCCAGGGAATGGAGCTGGATCGGGTTGCAGGCTTGGAAGATGTCCAGGCTGGAGAGGGAGTGGATGAGAAGACGCTCTATGACCCCCATACCTGGTTGGATCCTCAGAAGGCTGCGAAGGAAGCCCAGATTATCGCCGACAGACTGTCGGAGCTGGATAGCGACCATCGGGATACTTATCAGGCCAATGCTCGAAAATTTCAAGAAGAGGCCAAAGAGCTGACAGAACGCTATCAGGATATTTTTGATAAAGTGCCCAACAAAACCTTTGTCACCCAGCATACAGCCTTTTCTTATCTGGCCAAGCGCTTCGGGCTGACCCAGCTGGGTATTGCTGGTATTTCACCGGAGCAGGAGCCTAGTCCGCGTCAGCTGACAGAGATAGAAGACTTTGTCAAGGAGCACCAGGTGAAGACCATTTTTGTGGAAAGCAATGCTTCTTCTAAAGTGGCTCAAACCTTGGTCAAGGCGACCGGTGTACAAATCAAGGAGCTGAATCCTCTGGAAGCAGACCCAGCCAACCAACTATCTTATTTAGAAAATTTAGAAAAAAATCTAGCTGTTTTAGCTAAAGATTTGAAAGGATAAAAGACAACCATGAAAAAGAAATATTTCCTTGCTTCAGCGGCTGTATTAGCTCTCGGTCTTGGAACTTACGGGCTTATCCAATGGCAAACTCAGTCTCGAACTCAGACCAAAGATAACAAAGTAGCCTATATTGAGGACAAGACTTCGGGTGACAAGACGGATAAAAATTTGACATCTGACCAAATCAATGATGAGGAAGGTATTGAAGCAGAGCAAATCGTCGTGAAAATCACAGATCAGGGCTATGTCACTTCCCATGGAGACCATTATCATTACTTTGATGGAAAGGTGCCTTTTGATGCCATTATCAGCGAAGAGTTGATTATCCGAGATCCTAACTACACGCTGCAGGAAGCAGATATTGTCAATGAGGTCAAGGATGGTTACATCATCAAGGTAGAGGGAAAGTATTATCTCTACCTCAAGGATGCCAAGCATACCAGCAATGTCCGCTCGGTAGATGAGATTGCGCGGCAGAAGAAGCTGCATAAGACCAAGGAAGAAGGCGATAGCGGCAAATCTTCCACTACAAAATCAAGCAGGATTCGCGATTTCAGCCAGCCCAGCAAGTCCCTAGCTGCGGGAAAGACGGCCGCAGACCTTGCAGGAGTTTCTTATCAAGGCCAAGGGGGATACAGGACGGATGATGGTTATACGTTCAGTCCCTCTGACGTCATCGAGGATACTGGCGATGCATTTATCGTGCCACATGGCGGGCATTTTCACTATATTCCCAAGAGCGACTTGTCGCCAGCAGAATTGGCTGCGGCTCAGAGCTACTGGAATAGCAGGCGGGCTGACGGACGGGTGAATCCGCCTGACTACGGCAGGACAATAACTTCTTCCAACACATGGAATCAAAATAGTGCTGGCAATCAGGGTAGGCTAGTCTCAAATCCGACTCCACAGCTGCCAAATCATTCAAAGATTGAGCAGCCAAGCCCTGGCTTAGCGGTTACTCAGCCGAATTCATCTAATCCGCTTCTGCCGTCTCAGCCATCCTTGCCAAGTCTGCTGCAGCAACTCTATGCCCTGCCTCAGTCTCAGCGCTATCATGAAGGGGACGGTGTGGTGTTTGACCCGCTGAAAATCAGCCGTCGGACAGAAAATGGGGTCGTTATACCCCACGGAGACCACCATCATTTCATTCCTTATGACAAGCTGTCAGACTTGGAAGCGAAGATTGCCCGCTTGATTCCTATTGGATATACTTACGAGCCGCTGGGCGATCCACTGCAAGCTTTGAAGCCTCAGCTACCATCACAGCCTGATCACGACCATGGTTTTCATGCGGAGGCTGTCATTGGCAAGGACGACCAAGGCTATATGGTATCGCATGGAGACCATGCTCATTATTTTTACAAGAAAGACTTGACTGCTGAACAGATTCAAGCAGCGGAACGGGTCTTGGCCAAGCAGCAGCCAGTAAAACCGTCTGTAGCAGTTAATGATGCTGAACGCTATTCACGCGATGCCAGCGATGAGGAAAAGATTGCTTATATCTGCCAAACCTATGGTGTTCCCAAGGAAGCGGTTCGCATCTCAAATGGCTTCTTTGTCTTTAATAACCCTGACCAAGCCTATGATCCGACGCATATCCACCCCTATGCTGTTCGCAAGGAGCATGTCCGCATTCCTCTGGTAACGGGCAATGCAGAGCTGGACTTCATGAATGAGCTCTACACAACAGCCTTGCGCTCAGGTCTTTCGCCTTACAGTCTGCAGGTGGAAGATGGTCAGTTTGTCATTCCTCATGGCGACCATAACCACTATATCAAGATTCAGTCCAAGGGCGCAGCAGAAGCCTTGAAAAATCGTCTGCCTCAGATTCAATCTAAGTATGAGCAGGGCGATTATGATGAGGCCGTTATTTTGCAAAAAGTAGAAAGCCTAAAAGCGGACAGTCAGCGTCTCTATGCCGATGATCCTCTTATGCAGCGGCGGATTGAGCTTGCTTTGGGGCAGTTCGTGGAAACCATGAAGAAGCTGCCTAGCAACTCAACTGCTGGCTACCTGAGCAGTCTGGATAACTTTGATAAGCAGTTTATCCATGTGGATCAGACGGTCAAGCCAATCCAAGAGACCGAGCTAGACAAGACCTATCAAGGACTTTTGGAGAGAATGAACCGAATTGACACGGATAGCTATGGACTGAAGAAAGATGTCTTGCTACAGCGTCTGCAAAATGCTTATGCTGGCCAGAATCAAGCTGAAATGGCAGAGCTAGGACAATTACTATCCGCTTTAGAAGATTATCATGATCGGACAGGCGTCACAGCGGTTGATTATATTCGTTATTTCTACCAAGCTTTAGAGGATGGGCGTTTGAGCCCTGAGCTGCGCAGAAAAGCAGCTGGGCTGACCTTGACACTCTATAAGTCTCAAGCCTTTATAGAAGCGACCAATCTCCAACAGCTTTTCCCTGCCCTCTATCAGACCAAGAAAGAGATTGCAGCAGCCCTTGCTAGCGGCCAGCCTTCTGCGTCCTCTGAAAAGACAGAGCTGGATCAGGGAGAGCCAGATCAGCCAACCTATAAGGCCATGATTTATGACTTTTTGAAGGGGATTTATGATGATTTTGGCACCTCGGATGATAGTGAGAAGAGTGCTCAAGCCCTTGTCTTTCTTGGAAAAGCGCAGGAATTGCTAGGAGAAGTAAAGGACCAAAACAGCCGAGCAGACTATGCAGCTAGAATCTTAGAACTAGGCAAGGAATTAAAGAGTAGCAGCTCAGACAAGCAAGCTCTGCTGGCAGCAAGTCAGAAGCTTTTAGATCAGATGAGCCGAACCATTGTTGGACAAAAGGAAGAGCCGGCTAATACGGAAAATCAGGAAGTTTATCAGCAGCTTTATAATCTGCTCATGTCTATCCATCAGTATTTGGAAAAGAATCAAGGAAGCGAGCAGCAATACCAGCAGCTGGACCAGCTTTTTGATAAGCTTGGACAGAGAGCTACAGACAAGAAAGAGCTGCTTAAGGAAATCCTGGCCTTCCAGCAGTCACTCGTCCATCCTGAGGGAACAAACGAGTCCGATTCTCAGCATAGGGAAGATGATGGCTATCACTTTAATCTGCAGGACATGGTCGGAGCGGATGAGCAAGGCTATCGGGTAGCCCATCTGGACCACGAGCACTATATTTACAAGAAAGACTTGTCAGAAGCCGAGCGCCAAGCAGCGGATGCCTATGCGGTGCAAAAAGGCTTCCTGAAAGCACCGGCTGAACAGCCTTCTTCTGCTCAGTCAGCAAACAGCAGTGCTCCAGAAACTGCGCAAAATGGCAATTTACCTTCCGAATCTGCCACTAGAGAAGCAGCTCAAAACCAATCTGACAAACCAGCAGAAGCTTTGACAGCTGCAAATCCAACTGGTCAATCAAGCTTAGCAGCGAGTTTTGGCATGACAGAGGAAGCATTCAACCAGAAATTGCAGGAGCTTTCTCAGCTCTACGGTGTCAGCCCAGAGACTTTCAGCTATAATGCAGCAACTAGAAGCATCAGCTTTACAGGAGCTGACGGCCAGCTGAAAATTGTTCAGATTAGCTAAGCTTACATTTTGATGTAAAACAAGAATAAAACGAATGATGAAGACCAAGCCAAGTCTAAGACCATCATTCGTTTTTGATTTTCACAAGCATATACTTATTTGATTGATATTGTGTTAAAATAAACAGAGACTGATAGATGAAAGGATTGTCATCATGGCAGAAAAAGAACTACCCATCAAAGAATATCTTAGAGTAAAAAAAGAAGCTATTTATAGCCGCCTTATATTCTTGCTAACGGCCATTACAGGAGCTATTCTATCCTTTATTTTGGTCTATTCAAGATCTAGGAATCTAATCTTTGAAAATGTTTCAATTGGCTTAGTTGTGTTTGCAGGTATTGTTATATCAAGGCCGTATTGGACAAAAAAGAAACAATATGAGGCTCAGTATCCAGAATTGAAAGGTATATCTACAAGAGGTGCTGAAGCTTCTGGGAATTTTTGGGGAAGACATCTGATTGTATATCCAGCTATTCTTGTTTATATGGTTTGGGCCTTTTTCGCTTATTATCATCCTGTTCAAAATCAGGAAATAATAGATGTTGATCTTCCAGCGATTAGTACAGAAACTGAGTATAGTTTGGATTTTCCAAAATCGGATAGTTCAGCCAGCACTGGAGACAGTCAAGGCGACAATCAATCTGAGGCTTCGTCGGTCGGACAAAACGAAAGTGGGGAGTAGACATAGATAAACTTATAATTTGAAAGTTGGATTAAGGTATTGATTTCTAAAAAAATTAAGAATATTTAAGTAGTGAAATTTGAAGCATAAAAAAGAAACGAGAGAAAAATGACCAAAGAAGAATATTTAATTTTAAAGAAAGAAGCGAATCTCCGCTTGCTCTTCATCATATTGCTTGTGATTTTAGGAGCTGTTTTATCACTTGTTATGATTGCAAATCATTCTCCATATCATAGTTTTATGTCTATTTTTACAATTACGATGTTTGGACTTAATTTTGGGTTTCTATTTCCTTGTTGGCAACGCAAAAAAGCAATCGAAGCTGAGCATCCTGATTGGAAGAAAATTAAGGGAAAAGACATAAAGATTTTAGGCGAAAATCTTTTAAAATCTGTTTCGATATTTCTTGGCACGGGGCTTGTTCTCATTGTTTCTTTCTTTTCGCTTTATAGGCCAGTTGTGACAAAGCCATTTATTATCATTGATCCTAAAGTATATGAAAGCATTGAGAATCATGAGCCAGCCCAATCCTCAACAGAGATATCAGAAGAATCGTCTGAACAGCAAAATACAGAAGCAACTTCTTCTTCATCGTCAGACAGCTCTGCTAATAGTAAAATCCCGAACAGTAGTATGTTAAAAGAAGTTCAGAAGCAATTTCTCGAAGATCTTCATAAACAACGTGAGGAAGAAAATCAGAATAATAATCAATAAGGCTGTGAATAAGTTGAAAATTCATTAACCTAAAAGAAGGTGAGATATGGCCGTAGGAGGATAATAAATGACTTTTAGAGATACATTGACTACAAAAGATAAAATACTAAAGTTAATTGATTTTGAAAAAAGAATAATAAATGAAAAGCAAAAAGAAATTAATGGTTTAATTAAGGATACGGAGGAAGGAGTTCAAAGATACAAGCTAACAAATGACGAAGTTATTGCAAATATCAAGGGGACGATTAATGTATTAACCGAAGAAATACTAGTTGCCACCTATACAGCTGGTTATCCTCTTGAAGATTTTAAGGAGGAATATATTAACTTTGTCAACAGTCTGCTTCCAGTTTGGCAGAGCAATTCTGGATATGATGAAATGCTTTGGGCTCTTTCCATTGGCATTCTTTTAGATATTGATGAGGCAGCTTTTGATAAGTTGGTAGATTTGGTCAAAAAGGATGATCCAGAGGACTATTTGATTGATTATCTCATCCAGTCTCGTCATCCAGATTGGAAGATTCGGATAAACTATAATTTTCCAAGGCCCTACGGCTTTACTCGGAAAATCATTGAAGAAGAGAATGCTGAACAGGCTCTCAAACTTCTCCAAGAATACTTGATAAAAAAATGGTATCAGGGAAGCAGAGATGAAGGTTGGTATGATTTGCATAAGCGGAATATTGATAATTATTATGGTTATTGGTCCTTTGAGTCAGGTGCCCTCTGCAAGCTCAAGGGCTTGGATTACAGGAAATTGGAAAGTGTTCAGTATTTCCCTTATGGTTTGGTTGCTGAGGGTGCAGAAGTCTAAAGTATACTAAGAGATAATTAAGTGATAGCATTAACGATTTACAGAAATATTGACTATCTCTATTAAAAATTACAAATGAAACTAAAAATAAGGAAGGTTTTAAGATGTCCCAAGAGAAATATTTACAGGTTAAAAAGGAGTATAGAATTCGTCTTGCTTTAGTGATTTTCCTTTTCATTTTATTTGCCATACTAGATTGTATGCTAATAATTAGTTCTTCCAGATTTATCCCGCTTTTGGCAACAGCCATGGCGTCTGTCATACCAGTGAATCATTTTCTGCTTGTTCCTTTTTGGCAACAGAAAAAAGCGATGGAAGAAGAGCATCCTGAATGGAAAGATCTTAGTACAAAAGGAGTAAAGATTCCTACGGCTGAGGCTAATAAAAGGACATTAGCAGGTATCGGTGCAACTTTAGCTTTGCTTCTCTCCTTTGCAGTATTCTATAGACCTGTTCAGCAGCAGAAGATTAATTATAAAGAGCTAAATGATGCACTCAAGGCTAATGAGGGAACATCTACCACATCAACATCTTCTATGTCTAATTCGTCAACTGCCATTGAAGAAAGAGCTCAAACGGAAAGCTCCAGTAGTGATAATAGTAACTCTCATTACCATATCCCTGGAGCTGATGACGAGACGATTAAGAAGGTGGTTGATAAATCCTTACAAGACTTGAGGCAGCAAAATTCTGGAGAACAGCAAGCAGAATAGAGAGGGGAGGAAGTTTTATCTCTTTCTACATTAGTGATATGCTATATCTAATAAAGAGAAAGGTTTCTCAGCAAAGCTATTTTCTAGATGCGAATAAAGAAAATATACATGGAATTAAGAGATACATTTTCAAAAAGCTATTCAGGATTCTGAAGAGAGAATTCAAGAAATCGAACAATATGAGCAAAAGGGGATTCAAAAGTTTTCTTTAGTTAATAAAATAAGATTTTAATTATGAAAAATAAATACATGAAATATATAGATAAATTACAAGATTTAATTGACTTAGAATATCCGAGTCAGAAATTATATCCTGGAATCATACAGGATATCTACAACTTAACTGAACATATAGAACTAGAAGAAAATATCGATCAAATTAGTTTTTTTAGTTTAGCGAGACGATTTGTAGATGAAACAATGGATCATAAAAGTGAGATTTTAGTAGTCTTAAAACAATTGGAGAAAGAGTTAAAAAAAGAAAAATGACGGATAATATATTAATTGATTTGATAATGAATCTAAACTTCCAGATGATTATGTATCACCACTTAAGTAGAAAATGCCTGTCATGTGTTGAATACGTGGAGGGATGATGGATAAATTATACATAGTGGTTGATGGAATTGAACATCAATACTTTGATTGTGATAGTACAGGATATTATTTGATTTCCTATGATCCTTTATCAGAGAATAATGGTTATAAATTATTTGATTCAGAGTTGAAACAATATAGAAAATACTTGACAGAAAAACAGGTTGAAAAAAATATAAAATTATAGATCATATTTGGTTTAATGAACAAAAATGGGATATTTTTCAACGAAGTGATGATAATTTAGATAAACCTAATTCATGGGTAACGATTGTTTCTGACGATATAGAATTTTTAAATAGAAATGGACTATGGAAGAAGGATAATTTAGTTGAAAGTAGGTATGGACATTTGTATTACTGTTCTTTACCAATCGAGGCAGAAAAGTTTTCTCTAATTCGAACTAGAAAAATCTCCCTACATTGTTAAGATAGTAAGAAAGTAGTTTATGATGGAATCAGTTATTTTTACAATTACAAAAATTTAACACTATTGTTCAACAAATAGACCGAGTAATTATCTAGAATTGGGTTGAATAAATCAATGGAGTAAATAAATGCAGACATATAAATTGAAAAATAAAGAAAATTATCAAAATTTTGTAAAAGACTATCGTGAAATAATGAAAGAAGGAAAAGAAGCTGAAGTTTTTCTAGGGACGGAAGCTAGGTATCGTTTTCGACAACGAGATTCTTATGAGCTTGATAGTACAGATATTGGAGTATTGATGGAGTATTGCTTGTACCCTCTGTATGTGGAAGGTGATGAGGATATAGCAAAAAGAACTTTTGAAATCTTGAAAGATTTTAGCTTATCGGTTGACCTAGTCAAATTAGATAAGGTAACTGATTATATTTCTATGCAAGGCAGTCGTTTAAGAAGATATACAAGCCTTCCCTTTGTTATTGAAACAGATGAGTTAGTAAGAAATATTATAGAAAGTATTTCAAAATTATCAGATGAGCAGAAACGTACGTATACTTATGAAAGACTCTGTAATGTATTAGACCATAGTTCGTTATACAGACAGTGTGATGAAGAAAGGGTAGAGAAGATTCTCAAGGAATTCAAGGAAAAATACTACAATCCACCAAAGGTAGTAGGTTCCATTAAAACAGTTGAGAAAATTGAACTAGATGTTACAAGTATAGATGCGATGGGTATTTCAGATGACCATCTAGAGTTGTTGTTGATTGATGAAAACAAATGGATAGAAGCTTTGGAGGAGGAGCATTTGTTGAAACTTCAAGAAAAACTCAATAACTATATCTACTTCCTCGAAAGCAAGCAGTATGTAGCACGATATGGCGATATCTTTGATAAAAAGGTCATTCATATCACCTTCCAGTATTCTCCATCTGATAATGGACTGGCTTTGCTGGCAGCTGTTCAAAAGACATTGCAGAATACAGATATGAGTTTGAAGATAGAATTGCCAGAGTGAGAAAAAACCACAGAAATCCTTTGTGAACTTCTGTGGTTTCGTTTTTAATCTTGATAGGAAACAATGCCGATGATGGTATCAACAGCGCGTTCCATGGTTTCTAGGCTGACATATTCAAAGCGACCATGCATGTTTTCGCCGCCGGCAAAGAGGTTGGGGGTCGGGATGCCCATAAAGGAAATTTTAGAGCCATCAGTTCCGCCACGGATAGGCTCGATAATAGGCTGGATGTCCAGACTTTCCATAACTGCTTTGGCGATATTAATAGGTGTCATGTCCTTCTCAATGACCTGTTTCATATTGTAATACTGGTCTTTGAGGGTCAAGATAACACGCTCACTGTCCAGCTCTTGGTTCATCTTATCAGCGATAGCCTGCATAGCAGCTTTGCGATTTTCAAAAGCCTCTGTCTCAAAGTCGCGGACAATATAGCTAGCCTGGGCTTCTTCGACTGTACCGGTCAGGTTCATCAGGTGGTAGAAGCCTTGGTAGCCCTCGGTCTTCTCTGGCCGGTCGGCTTCTGGCAGCTGATTGTGGAAGTCAATAGCCAGCTGGAGAGCATTGACCATCTGGTCTTTAGCAGTTCCCGGATGGACATTGCGGCCTTGGAAGGTCAGCTCTGCTCCAGCGGCGCTAAAGGTTTCGTACTGGAGTTCTCCTAGAGGTCCGCCATCCACTGTGTAGGCAAAGTCCACATCGAAGTTTTCAGCGTCAAACTTATCAGCTCCGATACCGATTTCTTCATCTGGTCCAAAGCCAACTCGGATTTCTCCGTGCTTGATTTCTGGATGGGTAGACAGGTATTCGATAGCAGTCATGATTTCAGCAATACCTGACTTGTCGTCTGCTCCCAAAAGGGTTGTTCCGTCAGTCGTAATCAGGGTTTGGCCCTTGTATTTATGGAGACTGGCAAAGTCCGCAGGATCTAAGTTAAAGCCAGATTGTCCCAGCGGAATCACACCGCCGTCATAATTCTCAACGACCTGCGGCTGGATGTTTTCCGCGTTGAAGTCTGCCGTATCCATGTGGGAAATAAAACCAATATTGCGGGTAAAGCTAGGGTCGTTGGCTGGCAGAGTTCCAATCGCAAATCCGTTGGGTAGGTAATAAACATTTTCCAAACCGACCCGCTTCATTTCAGGGATGAGGACCTTGTTGGCAAAGTCCACCTGACTCTGAGTGCTGGGTGTAGTAGCAGATGTCTCGTCTGAGCGCGTGTTGACCTTGACATAAGTCAGGAAACGCTCTAAAAGATTAGGATATTTCATAAATGCTCCTTTTTTCATTTCATTTAAGTCTATTTTAGCATATTCAGGGGAGAGTGAGAAATGTTTTTCGTTTCTTGAAGGCAAAGGCAAAATCTATCAATTAGTTTTATATCTTGTCAAAATCTGGTAAACTATATCTATGCAAATGGAAAAAACAATCAGCAAAGCTGTGATTTTGGGTGCTTCGGGAGGTATAGGTCGTCAGCTGGCTAAAGAACTGGCTCAAAGGATAGACCAGCTAGTCTTGGTTGGCAGAGATGAAGTTAAACTCACCCAGTTGCAAGAGGACTTGTCTGGAGTCAAGGCCAAGCTTACCTACAGAGTATTGGATTTGCTGGATGCAGCTGCAGTAGATGATTTTGCTCAGCAGCTAGAGGCAGATCTATTGATTAATTGCTGCGGTCTGGCTAATTTTGGTCCAGCGCTATCTCTTTCGGAAGCAGATGAAAATGCCCTCTGGCAGGTTAATTACCAAGCGCCTATTCGGCTGTTCAAGCAAGTTGCGGAGCGCAATCGAAAGATAAGACTTGTCCAACTTTCCTCTCTGGCAGCCCTTTGTCCCCATCCTTATTTGGCAGCTTACAGCTCCAGTAAGGCCGCTTTGCAGACCTACTGTCTAGCCTTGCAAGAAGAGCTGCGCCTCAAAGGCTCTGAAATGACAGTTTGTCTTTATATTTTAGGACCGGTTTGGACTGCTATCTTTCCTCCAGAGCTGCAGGATGCTTTGGGTGGTGGTCAATTACAGATGAGCCCAGAGATAGCGGCACGACGCATCATCGGACTGCTCCAGCAAGGCCGTTCCTATGCTATAGTGGGCAAGAGATATCGACTACTGGCTTGGCTCATGAAGCTACTTCCGCAAAGATGGATTATCCGTTTGATTGGCGCATATCTACGAAAGGGGCTTTGAACATGAAACTTATTTTTTTCCTGCTGACATCTGCTTACCTGCTTCTCTTTATCTTGCGTTGGCTCTTGTCTTTGGCTTATTTGAAAAAAGGGCAGAGCTCTTCATCAGACTTTCAAGAGGAGCTTTATACGGTGGTTCAGCCCATCCTATCTGGTGATCCTCGTTTGGAAAATGATTTATTAGCCAATCTCCAACAGACTGAAGCAGTTGAGTTTTACTGGCTGATTGATCAGTCTGACCCAGAGGCGCAGCGAGTGGCTGACAAGATTTGTCAAAATCCTTCTTATGCCCAGCGCATTCGCATTTTTCTCATGGAGGATGTCCCCCAGGGGATTAATCCTAAGAGTTATAAGATTGAGCAGATTATAGATGAGCTGACTCGACCTTATTTGATTGTTCTCGACGACGACAGCGTCATTGATTTTTCAAAAATGGGAGAATTGACAGCTCATCTAGGTGAGAATGTTATTTTGACCGGTATTCCCTATAATCAGGAGCGAAGTAATTTCTGGTCCAAGCTAGTGGCAGCTTTTGTCAATGGAAATTCTTTCATTACCTATTTTACCATGGCAGAAGTCAAAGCAAATCACTCGATTAATGGAATGTTCTACATCCTACCACTTGAACTGGCTAGGGAGCAGAAGCTCTTCAGCGCTATAAAATACTACCTATGTGATGATTTGGCTGTAGCGGATTTTTTACGCAGCAAGGGAGTGGAGATTATCCAGACGCGGGTGACTTGTAATGTTCGGACTACGATCAAGGATGCCAAGCAATATCTGCTGCAAATGAAGCGATGGCTGCTTTTTAGCTCTATCTATCTGAAAGAGCACTTGGACTGGAAGGTTATTATTTTAATTGCTCTGCCTAGTTTCCTGCCCCTTCCTGCCTTGCTCATTAGTTTCTTTCTTGGCTGGCCTTTTGTGCTGCTGGCTTTGATTTTGCTCTTGGTCAAGGCGGTTTGGATGCTGGCTTATCGTCGTCACATTCTATCCGGTCGGCCGCATCCTGATGAGGTGTTCTACGAAGTCCTGAATGATTTACTCTTGCCTTGGCTTTTCCTCTATGTCTTGCTCAGTCCGCGGGTGATTAACTGGCGGGGAAGGAAGATTCGAGTGACGGATGGGAAAATCCGTTATGAGTAAGATGAAGCAGTACTTGGATAAGTTGGATGCTCTGTCGCTAGATCAAACCATGTTGAAATCTAGCAAGGTCTTGCTTTTTCTCAGTGGCAGCAGTCATTTGGAGAGTGCTAGTCTGACCGCAGGACAGCTTGAGTTTCTTGAGCAGATTTGTCCACCGGGTTTCTCAGTGGTGGCTAGTAATTTTCCGTTTAATCAGAGATTTGAGCACGGGAGACAATCCCAAGTTTCCTTGCTGAATGCTTCCATTTCCAATATCCGTTACTATTGGCATACTCTCTACAATTCTCGCTTTCAGGAGGCTTTGCAGCGGCATTTGTCTCCTTTACTGGATGCTGAGGAGGCTGTCATTATCTGCAAAAGCTCTGGGCTCAATATGCTGACCCAGTGGTTGGAAGGCTTGGGTGAGGAAAATCTGCCGATCAGACTGAGAGTGATTGCGCTGGGGCCTGTTTCACGGAGACTCCTAAATCGCAAGGATATTGACTCGCTGGTCATCAAAGGCAGGAAGGATATTTACAGTAGATTTCTAGATGGCCATCCAGCTGATGTGGTGGTGGATAGCAACCATTTTGATTATGAATACAGGGAAGATGTGAAAGGATTAGTTTATGACTGGATTAGAAAAAGTGATAAAGATTGATGTGATTAGTGTGCCATTTAGTGGGCATTTGCTGCCTACTTTGACCTTAGTCAAGCCTCTGCTGACGGATCCGCGTTTTCGGATTCGGGTCATCACTGGCTGCCAAAAGAAAGAGTTAGTAGAGGAAATCGATTTTGACTGTCTAGCCCTCTTTCCAGAAAGACCGACCGTGATGGAAGACATCGCCAATACTCCGCAGCAAAGCAATCTTCTGATTGCCTATCAGCAGTTTCGGGCCAATTCCAGACTCATTCCCGAAGTTATAGATGAATTAAATCAAATTTGGAAAGAGGGTGGTAAACCAGATTTGGTCATAGCGGATTTTGTTGCTTCACCAGCAGGCTTGATTTCTGATCGCTTTGGTATCCCATGGATAACCACGATTCCGAGTCCGGTTGCTATTGAGTGCCGGACGACAACTCCGACCTATTTAGGGGGCTGGAAACCTCATCAGGGTGTCTTGTACAAATTCAGAGATGCTTTAGGCAGGCAAGTTATTCGCTGTGGAAAGAAAATGGCCTTTGCTTTAGTTCGGAAGAGTTTGGGAGACTATCAAGATTTTAAACTCTATAGGGAAGACGGCACAGAAGCTATTTACTCGCCTTACTCTATCTTGGCTTTGGGTATGAAAGAGCTGGAGTTTCGAGATGATTTTCCCAAGCACCTTCGCTGGGTTGGCTACAAATGCCTGTCCTTTGATCGCCTGCCTGCAGATCATGAGTCTTATTTTGAGACCGATAAGAAGCGGGTTTTAGTGACTTGCGGAACGCATTTAAAATGGGAGAAGGAGCGCATGGTGGAGCGGGCGAAAAAGCTGAGTCAGCTCTACCCAGATTACCTCTTTTACGTCACCTTGGGAGAAGCTAGTGGCTTGGAGAATCCTCCGCACAGACTGGCGGAAAACCTGCTGCTCTTTGACTATCTTCCTTATACAGATATCTTGGACAAGATAGATTTTGCCATTCACCACGCAGGAACGGGTATCATGATGGCCTGTATTGAGCAGGAGATTCCCAGTCTCATTTTGCCGCAGGATTATGACCAGTTTGACAATGCCGTTCGTGCTGAGCTAGCTCAGGTGGGGCTGGTTTCTCGCAGAAAGACCGATGCAGAAGTGCTGCGCCTTTTTAAGGAATTGACAAATCGCACGGACTGGTCTCGGTTGAAAACTCTTGCCCAGCAAAGTAAAGAATATCAGCCTACAGAGATTCTCTATCAGGAGCTGGGGCGCCTGCTCAAGGTTGATTTATAACTGGAACACTCAACAAACCATTAAAGCATGTCTCCAACATTAAAATATCTGAATTATTAAATTTCCCTATTCTTTTTAAGGAATAGGTTTTTTGGTCTATTCAAGTCTTTTTTAAGATGTTAAAATGAAAGTGATTACAAGAAAGTCATTGGAAAGTCAACTTGGCTTTCTCGGAGTGACTGAAGAGGAAAGATGATGAAGAAAGCAATTCTAATGATGACTTTTGGCTCGCCAGAGGAGATTAGCTTTGAGGGAGTGGCTGAATTTTTTACCAACATTCGCCGCGGTGTCAGGCCGCAAGACCATGAAATTCAGACCCTCTATGATAACTATGTCCTCATCGGTGGAACGCCTCTGCAGCGTATCAGTCTAGAAGAGGTGGAAAAGGTCCGTCAGCGTTTATCTGGTGAGTATGCGGTTTATTTTGCCAATAAATTTTCACGTCCTTTTATCCCTGATGTGATTGAGCAGATGGAAGAGGATGGTATTGAGGATTGTATCTGTTTGATTCTAGAGCCTCATTTTTCTTACTATTCTGTCATGGGCTATGAGAAGTTTATCCAGAGTGATTCCATCCGCTTTAATATCATTAAGGAATGGTATCAGGAAGAAGCTATTCTTGATTATTGGGCAGAGGAGCTGAGAAAGATTCTTAGAGAAGAGGTTGGAGAAGAGACCTTCAAGATTTTCTTCTCAGCCCACAGTGTGCCTATTCTGGCCTTGGATTTCGGAGATCCTTACATTGATCAGATCTATGACAATGCCCGCTTGATTGCTGAAAGGTTAGGTCTGACAGAAGAGGATTATCTCAATGTTTGGCAAAGTGAGAGTGACATTGGACTCCCTTGGATCAAGCCTGACGTGCTGGACTACATGCGCCAGCAAGAAACACATCCGCAGCATTATATTTTTGTGCCGATTAGTTTTATCAGTGAGCATATAGAGGTCCTTTTTGACAATGACGTGGAGTGTAAGGAACTTTGCGATGAACTGGGTGTTGCTTATCATAGACCGCCTATGCCCAATGCAGACGACCGTTTAATTGACGCCCTGATTCAAACTATCCGCCGCCATGAGCATGAACCCTTCAAAGAATGCTTTCCAGAAGAAGAAACCTTTGATGAATTGCAGCCGTCGGAGGAGAGCAGCCAGATTCTTGCAGAGGATGCAGAGCTGAAAATGCCAGATTTCGTCAAGAAGCTAATTGAGAAAAAGGGGCGTGAGAATGTTAAGATGCCGTATTTTGTCAAGAAAATGCTGGAGAAAGCAGGAAAACTGCCCAAGAGTTGATTGTTCATATTCGTTGATGATTTTATAAGATTATTCTAGAAGGAGAAAAACGTGAGACTTTGGCACCAAGATTTAATTGAAAAACTTCCGCGCCAGCAGCTTTTAGGCCAGCACCGAGAGTGTGCAGCCTTGCGTGGACGAGGGTGGGGCAAGCCGCATGCGACGGTCAACTATGTTTTTGAGCACAGCCCTTATCACCTGTATGCTTATCATCTCTTGATTATGGAGGAGATGCAGAAGCGGGGCTATCAGCCAGACAGCCTTTGGCTGGACAAGGAATACCGTGGCAAGACCTGTCCACCTTACCAGCAGTTGCCGGCTGAGGAGCTGGAACATCCTATTTATCCAGAACATGACGCAGCCTATCTGCAAGAATGCCTGGAAAATCTGAAAGAGAAAGGAATAGAAATTTTTTGATTTCCAAGTGCCAAGACGGCATAGTATTAAGGTTATAGAACAAAAAAAAAGAGTCTGTCTGTCTGAACCGCCCCCCAAAAGTTAGACAGAAAAAATCTAACTTTTGGGGTGTTTTTAAATGAAATTAACTTATGAGGATAAAGTTCGAATCTATGAACTAAGAAAACAAGGAATCAGCTTAAAGCGACTTTCAGAAAAATATGGGATGAACCTTTCAAATCTTGACTACTTAATTCGATTGATTGATCGCTACGTAATAGATAGTGTCAAAAAAGGGAAAAACCGTTATTACTCTCCTGAATTAAAACAAGAAATCATCAATAAGGTTTTGATTGAAGGTCGTTCGCAACTAAGCGTATCTCTGGATTATGCTCTTCCAAGTAGTGGATTACTTCCAAATTGGCTGGCACAATACAAGAAAAACGGGTATACTATTGTTGAGAAAACAAGAGGGAGACCAGCTAAAATGGGACGTAAACGGAAGAAAACTTGGGAAGAAATGACAGAATTAGAGCGACTTCAAGAGGAGAATGAGCGTCTACGTACTGAGGTGGCCTACCTAAAAAAGTTAAAAGAGCTAGAAGACAGGGACGAAGCCTTACAGCGAGAAAGGCAGAGACAGTTAGAGAAATGGTTTCAGGAGGATTTCGATTAGATTTACTTCTTGAAACGGCACATTTAGCTCGCTCAACTTACTACTATCACTTAAAACAGCTAGATCAACCAGATAAGAATCAAGAACTTAAAGCTGAAATTCAGGCCATTTATAGTGAACATAAAGGAAATTATGGCTATCGGAGAGTTACTCTTGAACTAAGAAATCATGGCTTCGTGGTGAATCATAAGAAGGTCCAACGGCTGATGAAAGTCCTTGGTTTAACGGCTCGAATTCGTCGAAAACGGAAGTATTCTTCCTACCAAGGAGAGATTGGCAAGAAAGCAGAGAATCTCATTCAACGCCAGTTTGAAGCAGCCAAGCCAATGGAAAAGTGCTATACGGATGTGACAGAGTTTGCCATTCCAGCAAGCAGGCAGAAACTCTATTTATCCCCTGTTCTGGATGGATATAACAGTGAAATCATCGCTTATCATCTTTCTACTTCACCAAATTTAGAACAAGTGAAGACCATGTTGGAACAGGCATTCACAGAGAAACACTACGAGAATACGATTCTCCATAGCGATCAAGGCTGGCAATACCAACATGATTCTTATCATCGGTTTCTAGAGAATAAGGGAATTCAGCCATCCATGTCACGCAAGGGTAACAGCCCAGACAACGGCATGATGGAGTCCTTCTTTGGCATTCTTAAGTCTGAGATGTTTTACGGTTATGAGAAGAACTTTAGGTCTTTAGAAGACCTTGAGCAAGCTATTGTGGACTACATTGATTACTACAATAACAAACGAATCAAAGTCAAACTAAAAGGACTTAGCCCTGTGCAATACAGAACTAAATCCTTTCAATAATTAATTGTCTAACTTTTTGGGGTCAGTACACGTTGCTCTTCTTTTTTGACTTTTACGAGTTCAAAATAAACTTCTCAATAGCTGTAGCGACCCCATTTTCTTCACAGCTGTCTGTGACGGCATCGGCAATGCTTTTGACATAGTCTGAAGCATTGCCCATGGCTACACCAAGGCCTGCATATTCCAGCATTTCGATATCGTTGTTAGCATCACCGATTGCCATGATTTCCTGAGGATTGACTTCCAATTGTTTAGCCAATCGCTCTAGGGCAAAGGCTTTGGTTACACCAGATGGCATGGCCTCGTAAATGACTGGCTGAGAGCGAACGCCGCTGAAACGCTGGCAGATTTCTTGGCCAAAGTCGGCTTCAAAAGCATCTACCTGCTCTTGGCTGCCTAAAAACATAGCTTGAAACATTCTGTGTTGACCGCTGCAAGCCTCTTCCAGACTAATCTCGGTTGGAGTGGTGAAAACTAAGCTTGCATCATTTACAACATAGGAACTGGCTTTTTCTCCGACGACGAAATAATGCTCCTCATCAAAGAGAGTCAGCTGGACAGGGCTATTTTCAGACAGGCTATAGAGATAGCGAATATCCTGACCGCTCAGCTCTTGCCAGTCCACCAGACTCCAGTCGCTGGTCTGGTGAGTGGCGCAGCCATTGTCCACGATGACATATTCGTTTTCTTGTGCCAGGCCCAGTTTGTCATAATAAGGCTTGACGCCAACCAAGGGACGGCCTGTGCAGAGAACCAATTTGACTCCTTTTTCAATAGCTCGGTGCAGAGCATCAATGTGAGCCTGGGGAATTTCTTTTTTGCTGTTGAGCAAGGTGCCGTCCATATCAAGTGCAAGAATTTTTATCATAAAGTGTCTCCAAAATTATTCTCTGACTAGTATAGCATAATTTATAGAGAAAGTCCGAGTCTATAGGAAAAATAACTGGTCTTGTGTTATAATAAATAGAATACCCTAAAAGGATGAGAAAAATGAATTTAGAAGATTTGAAAAAACGTCAGGAGAAGATCCGCAATTTCTCCATCATTGCCCATATCGACCACGGGAAATCAACCTTGGCTGACCGGATTTTGGAGGCAACTGAAACGGTTTCCAGCCGGGAAATGCAGGCCCAACTCTTAGACAGCATGGACTTGGAGCGGGAGCGTGGTATCACCATTAAGCTCAATGCTATCGAGCTCAATTATACTGCCAAGGACGGCGAAACCTATATCTTCCACTTAATTGACACGCCGGGACACGTGGACTTTACCTATGAAGTATCTCGGTCATTAGCGGCCTGTGAAGGGGCTATTTTGGTCGTGGATGCGGCTCAGGGGATTGAAGCTCAGACCTTGGCAAATGTCTATCTAGCGCTGGACAATGACTTGGAAATTCTGCCAGTTATCAATAAGATTGACCTGCCAGCTGCGGATCCAGAGCGGGTGCGGGCAGAGATTGAAGATGTGATTGGGTTGGATGCTAGCGAAGCCGTATTGGCTTCTGCCAAGGCTGGTATCGGAATTGAGGAAATTTTAGAGCAGATTGTGGAGAAAGTTCCGGCTCCGACTGGAAATGTAGAAGCACCGCTCAAGGCCTTAATCTTTGACTCGGTCTATGATGCTTATCGTGGGGTAATCCTGCAAGTGCGGGTGATGGACGGTGTGGTCAAGCCGGGAGATACCATTCAGCTCATGAGCAATGGCAAGACCTTTGATGTAACAGAGGTTGGCATCTTTACGCCCAAGGCTATTGGACGTGATTTCTTAGCAACAGGGGATGTTGGCTATATCGCAGCTTCTATCAAGACGGTACAGGATACTCGGGTCGGGGATACAGTGACCTTGGCGGACAATCCAGCTGCAGAGCCACTAGCTGGCTACAAGCAGATGAACCCGATGGTCTTCGCCGGTCTCTATCCGATTGAGTCCAATAAATACAATGACCTGCGTGAGGCGCTTGAAAAGCTCCAGCTAAACGATGCCAGTCTGCAGTTTGAGCCGGAAACATCTCAGGCATTGGGATTTGGATTCCGCTGTGGTTTCTTAGGCTTGCTGCACATGGACGTCATTCAGGAGCGCTTGGAGCGTGAATTTAATATTGATCTGATTATGACGGCGCCATCCGTTATCTATAAGGTCAATATGACGGATGGTGCTTCCCTTGATGTGTCCAATCCGAGCGAGTTTCCGGATCCGACCAAGATTGATTCCATTGAGGAGCCTTATGTCAAGGCGCAGATTATGGTACCGCAGGAATTTGTCGGAGCGGTGATGGAGTTGGCTCAGCGTAAGCGCGGTGACTTTGTGACCATGGATTACATCGATGATAATCGGGTCAATGTCATCTATCAAATCCCACTTGCAGAAATCGTCTTTGACTTCTTTGACAAGCTCAAGTCCTCTACTCGTGGCTATGCTAGCTTTGACTATGAAATCTCCGAGTATCGCTCGTCCAAGCTGGTGAAGATGGATATTCTCCTCAATGGCGATAAGGTTGATGCTCTCAGCTTTATCGTTCACAAGGAATTTGCCTATGAGCGTGGTAAGCTGATTGTAGACAAGCTCAAGAAAATCATTCCTCGTCAGCAGTTTGAAGTACCCATTCAGGCAGCTATCGGTCAGAAAATCGTGGCTCGGACAGACATCAAGGCTTTGCGCAAAAATGTCTTGGCCAAGTGTTATGGTGGTGACGTTTCCCGGAAGCGCAAACTCCTAGAAAAACAAAAAGCTGGTAAAAAACGGATGAAAGCCATCGGATCTGTCGAAGTCCCACAAGAAGCCTTCCTCAGTGTCCTGAGTATGGATGAGGAATAAAGTCCGGTGGACTTTATTCGCCTAAACCCTGATTATAAAAGCTAAGAAAATTTCAGTTGATGTTACTCATCCAAGCTAGGAAATAGAAGTGTGAATCAAATCTTGGATAAACCGATTATTTTGATAATAGCCATATGTTTCTTTATTGGCCTTACAAATTTAGTTTTATACCTATTCTATCGACGGGAGATGAATATTCAGAAAAAATGTACTTCTAAAATTGAAGGCATAGTGGTTGATTATGATAGCTGTAATGAAATGGCTATCCCTTTGCCTATTGTAGAATATCTCGTGAATGGGGAAACATACAGAAAAAAATTTGAATATGCTTATTATATAGAAACATCTAGGAAGAAAGAGCAAAAAGATGTCTTTGATAGGAAATATATTCTTAGCGCTGGAAAGAATTTACAGTTAAGAGAAATATTCCCAAAAGGCTCGGCCATGACGGTTTATTATAATCCTGAAAAGCCTGAAAAAGCCTTTGTAGAACGTTATGCAGGCCTTGATAGAATCTTTAGGTTGCTAATAATAATCTTTTCCATTATTGGTTTTGTTTTAATTGCGGTAATTCTAGAAATTTCCTATTTGAGTTGATACTTATTTGAGACTAGTTTGCTCATTATTCTGCATTTTCAGCTATGAGATGTCCTAGTCTCAAAAATAACTTCTAACCTTCCTAATGGTCTTGATCGATTTATCTCTTGTTACTTATAGTCTAATGAAAATTATAGCAATCATAAATCGTCAAATTTAATGATGCATTTAATTATGTTTCACAAAAAGATAGTAATAAATCAGAGAAAATGTTCGACAAATACCAAATCCAAGTAAAAAGACTTACAAAAATTTGTAGGTTTTTTCTTGAAATCCGAACATTAGGAAATCTTTTTTAGATTTTACTTGACATTTTCTGAAATAGGAATATGATAAAATGTGAATACTGTATAAGACAGACCTTATGCGTGTTCGAAAATAATAGAGCGTTGCATCCGTAAGTCAATTTGACACGGCTCTTAAAAAACAAAAGGAGAAAGAATGAATACTTATATCCAAAAGAAAATCGCAAACATGAAGCTGACGCTTTCTGAAATGTCTGGTGGCTACAAACGAATGGTGACTAGCATGAAGAAGCTCGGCTTTTCTGGTACCTTGAAACTTATCTGGGACGATTTGTTTGCTCATCGCAGTCTAGGTCAATGGGTTTATCTCTTGATTCTAGGGAGTTTTCCGCTCTGGCTGGAGCTGATATATGAACATCGCATCGTGGATTGGACGGGGATGATTTGCAGTCTAACCGGGATTATCTGTGTGATCTTCGTTTCAGAAGGGAGGGCTAGCAATTATCTCTTTGGTTTGATCAATTCTGTGATTTACTTGATTTTGGCTTTGCAGAAAGGCTTCTATGGCGAGGTCCTGACGACTCTTTACTTTACCATCATGCAGCCAATTGGGCTCTTGGTGTGGATTTACCAAGGTCAGTTCAAAAAAGAAAAGCAAGACTTTGTTGCTCGTAAGCTAGATGCCAAAGGATGGACAAAGTATCTATCGCTTAGTGTGCTTTGGTGGTTGGTTTTTGGCTTGATTTATCAGTCTGTGGGGGCTAATCGTCCTTATCGTGATTCAATCACAGATGCGACAAATGGTGTAGGGCAAATCTTGATGACGGCTGTTTATCGCGAACAGTGGATTTTCTGGGCTGCGACCAATATTTTTTCTATCTACCTTTGGTGGGGTGAAAGTCTTCAGATTCAAGGGAAATATTTGATCTATTTAATCAACAGCTTGGTCGGATGGTACCAGTGGAATAAGGCTGCTAAAAAAGCATAGTCCTACAAACGGAAAAAGAAATCGGATGCGACAATGTCTCTCTTTCCTTTCGTCCCCAAAATATGGTAAACTAGTATTAGTAAAATTTATTAGATTTAGGAAGGAATGACCATGAAAAAGAAGTACTTTCTGCTCTCCCTGACTATCTTAGCCGGTCTCTCTCTGTCCTCTTGTAGCCTTATCAGGAGCTATAGCAGTCGGAAACCATCTGATTCTTCTAGTCGGGTTTCCCTGAGAGATGACAGTGATACAAGTAGTAGCAGTCGTAAAGAAAAAGATTCGTCAAAGACTACTGGTACGCAGCGGGTCGGCTCTGATGATTATGGCTATATTAGTATTCCTGATAATTGGATTAAGTTTACAGATGTAGATGGTGGCGACAGCGTCCAGTATACGGATGGAAGTGGCTATAATATTGTCACGATGAACACTTATACGAAAGAAAAAGCCAATATCGGAGAAGGTGAAGAATTCAACGCCGAAACCATTGCCCAACGCATTGCTTATCACTGGAAGGATAATAAGGAAGTCGATGATTTTTGGGGAGCAAAGAGTACCGTAGCTGGAAATGAAGCCTTTCAGATTAATGTTGTTTTAAAATCCACTCAAAACCTAACGGTTTGGGTCTTCAAACAAGGCGATAAGGTCTATATGATGTCCTTTGAGGGCGATGAAGATACTCTGTATGAGTTTATCCCCTATATCGAAGAAACATGGAGCGTCAGCAAGGACGGTGGAAAAAGCATTTAGCGACCGCATTTGATGATAACTCTCTAAGTTAATAAAAAGCAAATCTGGGACTTGTTCTCAGATTTTTTTGTGAGGTGGAATATATCATATTTTTGGGTTTTGATGACATTTAAGAGCGCTCATTTTATGATATAATTAAAACAATTTGAATACAGAAAGAAAAATATATGACTCAAGAAATCGACCTTGAAAAGTACCATCAGCTAGCCCTGCAAAAACAGAAAGAGCACCGAAAATTTTTAGCCGGTCTCAAGAAAAAGCCACCAAAAAACCTCGATAAGATTGCCCAGCAAATACATGATGAGGTCTTTGAAGAGATTGACTGTACAGCCTGCGCCAATTGCTGTAAGACTCTGGGGCCAGACTTTAAGGAAGCCGATATTGTCCGCATTGCCAAGTATTTCAAGATGAAGTTGCCAGCTTTTGAAGAGGAGTTTCTGCAGGTGGACGAAGACGGTGACAAGGTTTTCAAGGCTATGCCTTGTCCTTTTTTAGGTGGAGACAATCTCTGCTCGATCTACGATGTCCGGCCAAAGGCTTGCAGAGAATTTCCCCATACAGACCGCAAGAAGATTCATCAGATTAATCATCTGACAATCAAAAATACCCTGACTTGCCCAGCGGCTTATCTTTTTGTGGAGAAGCTGCGGGATAGGTTGTAGAATCCCCCTCTAAATCTTGTACAAAAATTCTAGGGCGGAAGTATCTGAGATCTGTTAGACTATAGTTAGAATTGAATACGGCCTAGAAGCTGTGTGAAAAAGATAAAATTTTCTTGGAGCAGGAGCCCCTCCGCCAATTTTCCTATTTTCACTTTGCTTTTAACGGCCTTAGTATCTTTTATGAGGTGAAAAAGAATATGATGCATCAATTCAATCGAACCATGGAATATCTGGAAAGTAAGTTGGACGCAGAAGTGGATTTGCAGAAATTTCAGCAGCTATCGGGCTATTCTTATGCTCTTTTTAGCAGGCTCTTTTCCATCCTAGCAGATATGACTTTAGCAGAATACTTGCGCAATCGCAGGCTGTCAGAAGCTGTGACGGACTTACGGGAAAGCTCTGAGAAAGTCATTGACATAGCGATGAAATACGGCTATGAGTCTGCGGATGCCTTCAGCTCAGCCTTCAAGAAATTCCATGGTGTTACTCCCTCAGAAGTTCGAAATGGAAAACCTTATCGGGTTTTTCCTAGACTTCAATTATCCTTAAAGATTACAGGAGGAAAGAACATGGATATCAAGATTCAAAAGAAACCTGCTTTTACTGTGGCTGG
This sequence comes from Streptococcus sanguinis, assembly GCF_003943735.1. Classification (GTDB taxonomy): domain Bacteria; phylum Bacillota; class Bacilli; order Lactobacillales; family Streptococcaceae; genus Streptococcus; species Streptococcus sanguinis_E. The sequence continues at coordinate 177,757 of NZ_RJMV01000003.1, forward strand.
CGTCCTATTGGAAGCTATTGACAATAGCCAGTGCCCGTCTGCATGGGAGCAGCTCTATGCCAATCACAGCTTTGAAATCCTGAAAAGTCTGGGCGGTGGCCAATCCTTTGGCGTCTGCTCGGATGTCAAAGAAGGCGAAATCATCAACTATATGGCCGCTTATGATGTGACGGATAGAGCTAAAGCAGAAGAACTAGGTCTGTCAATCAAAGAAATCGCAGAAGCTGAATATGCCATCGTACCAGTCAAGGGGGCCATACCAGCCAGTATCCATCATGCTTGGAAATATGTCTTGGAAGTCTTTTTCCCAGAAACTGGCTATCGCCACTCGGGAGCACCAGATTTTGAAGTTTACTCCGAGGGTGACATGTACTCCCCAGACTATCAAATGGAACTCTGGATACCAGTGGTTAGATAAAATGCTGATTTCAAGTTGTTTTTTAGCTGTCGATTACAGAGGAGGGTGATGCTATGCAGATGTATTTTGGGGACGTTTCTCTTTGTTATACATATTCACTTGCGATGGCGTTGCATTCGTATGGTTATGATGTTCGCCCTGAGTTTTTGGAAGCTATTATGGTGATGGGAAATGGTGCTAGTATTATAAAGGAAGATGAAAAACACCCCTTAGTCTTCTTTGATAATGGGATGCCAGATAGTTCTATCAGCCATTCTTTAAACATTCTGGGCTTTACATATGATGAATACTATATAAAGGATTCAAATGCGGTGGATCTTCTCTCTATCAGAGAAATGCTAAGCAAGTTCTTGCTCAGCGGACCAGTTGTTCTTGGCCCTTTGGACATGGGTTATCTCACTTATAATCCCAATCATATCCATTTGTATGGGGTGGACCATTTTGTTTCAGTTTATGATCTAGATGATGAGTTTATCTATTTCCATGATCCAGCAGGCTTTGCTTGTATGAAAATGAGTTTCTCAGAATTTTTTAAAGCCTGGGAAGCTAAAAATATCGACTATAAAAGAGGTTCTTTCTCCATGTGGGGAAACTTCAAAAAAATCAAATCTCCTACTTCCAAGGAGATTTATCAAAAAACATCTGTGCTAATGAAGCAGCGATATGAGCACGGCGAGGAGAATGTGATAGCAAGATATGCTAAGTCGGTAGCGGACAATGGCTTGAATGAAGAACAAAAACATCTTCATCAATACTTTAGTTTCAAATTAGCTTCTATCAGAAATCTATACATGAGCAACTTCTTAAAAGAATACGATGCTGTTAGATCAGAAATAAAAGAAAATTTAGCAAGACTGTTGGGCCAAGCTCATCTATTTTGTATCAAGGAAGATTATCAGAAACTGTCAGAAGTCTTGTATGATATTGCAGCGCTAGATAGTAAATTTAGAGATTTGTGTATTCACTATAAAGAAGAGTAGAAGAAGTGAGAAAAACGAAGATGCTGTTTGGGAAATAAAAGAATGTAATGCAGCAGGATTGAAACCAGGGGTGCCAGACTATCAAATGGAACTCTGGATACCTGTGGTGAAATAAAATGAGAATCAGCCGTTTATTTTTGAGCGGCTGGTTTTTTATGCATTGTGGTATAATGAAGCTACTACAGTTGCAGAAAGGATTTCTACCTTGTCATACAAATTTCTACTTTTCGACCTTGACCATACGTTGCTGGATTTTGATACTGCTGAGGATTTTGCTCTGACTGCTTTTTTGCAAGAGCAAGGTATAACAGATATTCAGACCTACAAAGACTATTATATTCCCATGAACAAGGGGCTTTGGCGGGAACTGGAGCAGGGGAAAATCACCAAGCCGGAGCTGGTCAACACTCGCTTTTCTCGTCTTTTTTCCCATTTTGACATTGAGAAGGATGGCGCCGAGTTAGCCTTCCTTTATCAGCAGCATATTGCTCAGCAAGGACAAACATACGCTGGTGCAAGCGAGCTTTTGGACAGTCTGACCGCAGCTGATTTTGAGATTTATGGAGCTACCAATGGTATCACGGCTATTCAGACTGGCCGCATGGCCAATTCCGACATTTCTCCTTATTTTAACCATATTTTCATTTCGGAGAAGATGGGGACTCAGAAGCCCGAAGCTTTGTTTTATGAAAAAATAGCAGAGCAGATACCAGATTTTGACCTGTCTCAGACTTTGATGATTGGAGACTCCTTGACAGCAGATATTGCTGGCGCTAATAATGCTGGATTGGACTCTATCTGGTACAATCCCAAGCAGCTAGAAAATGAAAGTCTTTTTCAACCGACCTATACCGCCTATTCTTATGACGACATTATCAGACTATTGGTTCCATAAGGAGACTGCAAATGAAAAACTATTGTCCGTTTAAACAAGAAAGACTAATCTAAAAAAATTTTAACTCTGTCAAGAAAAAAACTTGACAGCTGTTTTTAATCTGCTATAATAGAATATGTGCTTAATAGCTCTGCTATTTCACCAAAAGAAAAAATAAAGAAAAGAGACCTTAATAATGGCAGTAAAAATCCGTTTGACTCGTATGGGTTCTAAGAAAAAACCTTTCTACCGTATCAATGTTGCAGACTCACGTTCACCTCGTGACGGACGTTTCATCGAAACAGTTGGTACTTACAACCCACTTGTAGCTGAAAACCAAGTGACTTTGAAGGAAGACCGTATCCTTGAGTGGTTGAGTAATGGTGCACAACCTTCTGACACTGTACGCAACATCCTTTCAAAAGAAGGCGTATTGAAGAAATTCCACGATTCAAAATACTCTAAATAATAGAAGTGTAGGTTGACATATGGACACGATTGAAAATCTAATTATTGCGATAGTGAAACCTTTGATTTCACAGCCAGATGCCTTAACTATCAAGATTGAGGATACACCTGAATTTTTAGAATATCACCTGGATCTTGATCAGAGTGATGTTGGACGTGTAATCGGTCGTAAAGGTCGTACTATCTCCGCTATAAGGACGATTGTTTACTCTGTCCCAACTGAATACAAAAAAGTTCGCATCGTTATTGATGAGAAATAAGAAGAACGGGACCAGTGTGTCCCGTTTTTTCTACTTCTCTTAGCGAACTGAGTGCGCAACTCTCAAGTGAGCTTAGAGAAATTGATGCCCAGCTAAGCGTGGGTACAAGACCCTTAATGAAACAAGCCGTTAGGCGCAGTTGAATTTAGGGGTATTGATGCAGTTCGAGCGTATGCGAGAACTACGTACCTTGGCTTTTATAACGAGGCGAGCGCGAAGAAAACAGTCGGATTTAGGGAAATTGATGCCCAGCAAAGCGTGGGTACAAGATCCTTAATGAAACAAGCTATTAGGCACAGTTGAATTTAGGGGCATTGATGCAGATCGAGCGTATACGAGAACTACATAGTTTAGCTTCTTCAACGAGGCAAGCGCGAAGCGAGGAAAACGGAGGAAATATGAAGTCAGAAGATTTCGCTTGGAATGCCCATGAACGAGAGTGTTATGAGAATGGACAAGTGAGTCAGCCTAGTCCATATAAGCTAAAGATCCTTGATGACAGTCAGAAAAGATTGGAACTGGAACAAATCTTGGTCCAGCTTCCTCAGAAGCAGCTTGCCCAATGGGCAATGCAGCATGCCACTCGCTTTATGGCTCTGATAGATATTGGTGACGATCTTAAAAAACAGCAAATCTTAACTCAAGTTCAGGAAGTGTTTGAAGCGCGACTTGCGGGTAAGGTTTCTGCCCATGAGCTGAGAAAGGCTGGTTTCTTAGCTCAGAAGTTATCTCAGCAAGCCAAATCACCAGTCAGCAAGTATGCCGCGCGTGTCTTTGCCCAAGCGGTCGCAACAGCCCACATGCGAGGTCATGCTATTGTCTCGGCGGATTATGCCGTCAAGGTAATAAATTTGCAGAGTTCTGATGATATGCAAGCAGTTGTCAGGGAAAGAAAGCAACAGATAGAACTGGCCAAAGAATGGCAGAAAAGTATAAATGAAATGTAGAATGGAGGCAATAGGATGGACCATATCGAAAGAACTGATGCTAAGATATTCTATCGGATAGAAGGGCGAGGTCATAAAGAAACGCTTGTGCTCCTGCATGGTCTGAGTGCTGACTCGAGCATGTTTCAGCCTCAGATAGATTTTTTTAAGGATCGCTATCAGGTTATTGCGCCTGATTTACGAGGAAATGGGGAATACTAGCAACTGCCTCTTGTGATACGATCCTTGGTTGAATATGAAAAAATTCTGGTATTGGGATGTCCTTATTCTGCTAGTAAAATAGCTAGCTCTCAGATACTAGTGTGTGCCCAGATGATATTTTTAAGAATTGATTGGAGACATTATGAAAGAAAAAATCATCAAAACGAAAGTAGGACAGTTATTTGTATCTTATCAACCTTCGGAAAAGATTGCTGTATTTTTAAGCGGTGCAGGGAGTCTGCCGACCTATGAAAATTTTTTGCCAGTCATTCGGAAGTTACCTAAAAATTGGGGCTATTTAACAATAGATTACCCTAATGCTGGCCAAAGCCCACTCGAAAATCAAGAAAATTTTGTTTTGGACGATTTGGTTCAATCTATTATAGAGGTTTTATCGCAGTTTAAAGTCCTCCAGTATGCTGTTTGTGCGCACAGTATTAGTGGTCTTGTAGCAGTTAAAGTTGCTGAGTCAGAGCCGTTTTGTCAGAGACTAATCTTAATTGAGCCGACCACTTATTCTGTTCTATATGGAGAATTAGCTCAGAATCCTTATCCCGAATTTTTAGCCTTACAGGAGAAAGTTCAGACGCTCGGTGGAGGATATGAATATCTGAAAAAAATAGGACAAGAGAGTTTTTCAGTAGCTGATTTTAAAATCTTATGGGCGAAGGCAGAAAGGAGTTCTGATAGATTTAAATCTGTACAAGAAGGATTTCAACATTATTGCAGTATCGCAAAAAGCGATTTTCAAAACTTAGATATCTCTTTTCAATTTCCGATTTTTATCCTGAGTCAGGCCTATCGAGAACAAGAATATAAAGATTCCGAATTTGCTTCACAAAGTACCCAGATTATTTTAGGAGGCAACCATCATTATTTACATTGGAGTCAGTCAGAAAAGATAGTTGAGTTTCTTTTAGGAATGTGATTGTGAAGCCAGCTTTTAAAAGAAAGATAATGATGTGTAGGGAAACTCTAAAGTAATATAAACTCTTCTTTACTAATGAGCGATATTATCCTGTATTGTTTTGTAATAGATTTGCAATGATATTATAATAAAAATGCTACAGACAAAGGCTAGTATGTATAATAAAGGAGAAAAAAATGACTAAAATTAAAAGTAATATATCAGATGCTCAGAACTATGCAACAAAAATCAAACAAGGGAGTTCCAATTTATCAGGAATCGGACAGGCTCAACAGGATGATAAAACGACCGTTTCGGGGAATTCAAATGCTCATGAGGCTATGAAGGCATCCCAAGATGCCAGACAAGGCATTTCTAATGCTCTCTCTGAAATGGTGACGAATATCCATAGTGTTGCTGGAGAATTTGAAGCAGTGGATCAGCAGATAGCTGAGTCTGTAAATGGCTAGATAAAATACTCTGACTATTCTGGAAATCAAGGAGGACAGACTGCTCATGGAAGAAGAAAATAAAGAGAAGCCAGTTAAGTTTGTATATGATCCTGATATGACTCTGGCAGAACGATTGCAAGCGCAACGAGAACAGATGCAGAATCTGCGGGAGCAGGAAGAGTTGAAGCGAATGCTGGCTAACCAAGATAAGGTCATGTATAAGATAAGTCGGCACTTCCAGGAAGAGCAAAAAGTCAAGGAAAAGATCAAATCTCCAGAGGAGCAAATTGAAGACCTTCGCTATAAAGAATCAGAATTATTGGAAAAGGAATATAAGATAGACGGTGATTTAAAAAAAGTGACAGAATATTATGAATCTGTGGAGTCAGACGCACATCAAATGCATGCTTTATTAGATGAACTAGCCTATCGCTACAGTCCTCAAAATGGCTTTGAGCATATGCGTGATGAATTTTTCCAGAGCTGGCAGAGTTTTCGAGCAAACTTTGAAGAAGATAGCGAAGCATTGAAAAAGCAAAAAAGAAGGGTCTCTGAAGAATATGATGAGGCCTACCATGAGCGTATTCGGATAGTAAACAGTTTAGAAAATAAGAGGAATCACCAATGAGTATAGACATGTATTTGGAAGACTCGCAGTCCCAAGCGGCCAGTACCCAGAAGATGACGCAAGAGGAAATTAAAGCTTACGAAGAACTGGAAAGAAGTTTGACAGATTTTGAAGCCAGCACAGAATCGCTGAAAGGAAAAGCCTATGATTCAGCACGAAGTTATTCTGAAAGGGTTCTTCGTCCTTTGGTACATGGCGGAAAGCTACTGTCAGAAGCAGTGGGTAAGACAGTTAAACGGTTTCCAGAATCATATATTGCGCAGGTTGCTAATGAAAGCCTAAAGGAGTCTGACATAGAAGCTAATATTCAAGGATTAACCAATATTATCACTATTCAGGAAACTAGCATATTTGGGGTAAAAGCAGTTGGACTATCGGAGTTAGTGAAGAATCAGCAGAAAATGATTGATACGTTGACTGATGCAAGACAAGTACTTCAAGAGAAATTAGATAAACTTAGAGAATTCAATAATTCATCGTCTCAAATTTTCTCAGAGATTAAAAATTTGAAAAATATGATTACTACAGGACTCAACCATTTGAATAATGCATGGGATGCAAAGAAAGGAGTTTATGTTTTGCCAGCTAATCTGGATTGGGCAACACAAATAATGAATTATACTCCACCTTCAAATTTGCAAGACTCACAATCTAGGGATAAAAACTTTATAAATAATCTCATCGAACAATACGGTTATGATGAAGATACTGCTAAAAAAATATTGAAACTTAAAGAGGGGATTGATAAAAAATATCCTAGAATGTCTCAGAAGAAAAAAGACTATCTGCTCAATCGTTCTTTAGGAGCTCCAGTATATGATGGTTATAAATGGGATCAGACAGCTGGTGATCTAGACGGGGACTCAGCTCAAGAGTTTTATATAAGAATGGGCTTGACTGATGCTGAATCCAAAAGTTTATATTATGAAATAGAAAAGCAGCATTTTTTTCTAACTTTACTACAGGTACAATAGTAGATCCTGCTGCAGAAGGAGATGCAAAATACACTGATCGTTTAAAATTGTATAAGGAAACTCACAATATTTCAGGTATGTCTGATTCTGAAATAAAAGCAGCTTTTTTAAATAATTGGAAGGAGCAAAATAAACGCTATGCTAATAAAACAGATTTTGCTCATCAGTTCATCACGACTGCAACTCACCTCAACCTTTCTTTGCCACCAGGCTATATGATGCTAATGTTTGGAGGAAGAAAGGGAATTGAAGCAGTTTCGGGCTGGCGTGGTGATGCCACAACGGATGCAGAAACAAAACCATCTATGGGGAATGATGATTTTAGAGCAGATTTAGATGCCGTAAATATCACGAGCATCATGAATGAAAAGAAACTTTCTTTTTTGGAAGCTTCTAACTATTATTACCGACAGTTAGAAGATAAAACAGATTCCAAAACGGATAAGATGACACGTTCAGAATTCTTTCTCAAATATACTGATATTAATGATGTAAAAAAAGAGATTTTCAAGATGGTTCCTAAAAAGTTTTACGAAGGTGCCAAAGATACGTATACTGAGCCAACTGAGGAAGAAAAACGTGCCTATATCAAAAAACATTATCCTGATTCTTATAATTTCCTTAGAAGTTTGGAGGAACGAGATAATCAATTGGGAACTTATGCGGAAAGGGAATGATTATTATGAAAAAGGTTCTAATTTTTATATTAGCGCTTGCCTTGCTTTTGATAATTGGTTTTCTAACCTTCTACAATCAACAGGGCAGTCAGTCTAGCAGTATTTTTGATGAAATTTACAAGGATGAAATCCAATATGCAGGTGCTGGAGATAAGAGTCAGATGAAGCTCTTGAAAATAAAAGGAGCTGACCTTGTTACGGAAAAGGACAGTTCGGATTTTCAGGCAGGCACAGTGATGGTAGTATTCCAATCAAAGGATTTCCCAGAAAACAGCAATCTTAATATCATAGCAAATAAAAATCAGATGCTTATTTTTGATTATGAGGAGAAATGGGATGAGAATGTTCAGTTATCCTTGACTGCCAGTTATGATGCAAAGGCCAAGACTCTCACACAAAAAGCTAAACTCCTAGACTATGACAGCAAAGATGTTATCGTTCCTAGAGATAAGTTTGAAAGCTATGGTTTGACTCAAGCTAAGATTGAAGAAAAATTCGCCTTATTTGAGAACGTTTTCCTTAAAGAATGGAAAAATGTTTCAAGCGGCCGCTTTTCTCCCAGTAATAAGGGCAATGTGAAGGTTGTAAAAAAATGGAATTAAGAGAGCCATAGCTGTGATAATATGAATTACCTTTCTAACAAAGAGGTAGTGGAAGAAATTCTTCAATAGCCAAAACGCATAAAATTAATGCTTCTGTGAACATTGATTTTATGCGTTTTTTATGTAAACTATTATCATATTTGACTTTGAAATTGCTACTCTTTGAAATAAGTAAACCTTTCGTCGAGCTTGCCGTTTATTTTTTAATGACTTCGTTTGTTTTAGCTGGTAATTTTAATAATAAGATGAGTCTAGCCAAGAATCTCAGCAATAGCATCTCGAATTTCCTGAACGGTTGCGGATTTGCTATGGTCACTGGTATCAAACTCGATATATTGGCCATCATCATCAACAGTTCCCCCGACAGGCCCTTCGGATCCATCGACTGATGTTCCAATGGCAGGGGGGATGCTTGTATCTGCATAGTCTATATCAATAACGATGATGCGCGTATTGGCCTCTAAATCATCTATCATTGGAAGAGACGATGCGGAGGTCATGTTCTGACTAGCATAGTATTCTAGGAAAGCCTTGATGGTTAGGTTATCAATTTGAGCAATTTTTTCGTCAAGGGCTGAGATATTTCTAGTTTCTTTCGTTTCATTTTCCATTGCTTGGCCTTTTTTGACCTGTGTCAAAGCAGTCAAACTGGCGGCTGTGGTAGCTAGAATAGCAGTAGAGAGAAGGAGTTTGCTTAACTTTTTTCCCATAGGTATCACCAACTTCTTTCTAGTTTTGCGTAAACACACTTGGGTGTTTACGGTGTTGAGGTTCTATATGTATAATTATACGTTAAATAGCAACATTAATCAAATAAATATAGGCAAGAGAATTCCCCCTTATCTCTCTTGTACATTCCCCTATATCATGATAAAATATTAGGCAGAGTATAATATGTTGGAGTCGAGATGAATTATTTTAATGTTGGAAAAATTGTCAATACGCAAGGTTTGCAAGGTGAGATGCGGGTTTTGTCAGTGACGGATTTTGCAGAAGAGCGTTTTAAAAAAGGTAATACCCTTGCCCTGTTTGACAAGAAGGATCAGTTTGTCATGGATGTGGAGATTGCCAGCCATCGCAAGGTTAAGAACTTTGATATTATCAAGTTTAAGAACATGTACCATATCAATGACATTGAGAAATTTCGTGATTTCACTCTGAAAGTCCGAGAGGAAGATTTGACTGACTTGGAAGATGGGGAATTTTACTACCATGAAATCATCGGTCTTGAAGTCTATGAAAATGACGTTCTTCTTGGTAGGATTAAGGAAATTCTGCAGCCAGGAGCCAATGATGTCTGGGTGGTCAAGCGTAAGGGCAAGCGAGACTTGCTACTGCCTTATATTCCGCCAGTGGTGCTGGGGATTGACATTGAGCAAGGTCGGGTTGATGTAGAGATACCGGAAGGACTGGACGATGAAAATTGATATTTTGACTCTCTTTCCGGAGATGTTTGCACCCTTGGAGCACTCTATCGTCGGTAAAGCGCGGGAAAAAGGCCTTTTAGAAATCAATTACCACAATTTTCGAGAGAAGGCTGAAAAATCTCGGCATGTAGATGACGAGCCATACGGCGGAGGCCAGGGTATGCTGCTACGGGCTCAACCTATTTTTGATGCCTATGATGCCATTGAAAAGAAGCAGACGCGTGTGATTTTGTTGGATCCTGCTGGTCGGACTTTTGACCAAGCCTATGCTGAGGAGCTAGCTAAAGAAGAAGAACTCATTTTCATTTGTGGCCATTACGAAGGCTACGATGAGCGGATCAAGACTCTAGTGACAGATGAAATCTCGCTTGGAGACTATGTTCTTACTGGGGGAGAATTGGCAGCTATGACTATGATTGATGCTACAGTTCGCTTGATTCCAGAGGTTATTGGCAAGGAAGTCAGTCATACAGATGACAGTTTTTCGTCTGGACTCTTGGAATATCCTCAGTATACTCGACCTTATGACTATCGGGGGATGGTCGTTCCTGAAGTTCTTATGAGCGGTCATCATGAAAATATCCGCAAGTGGCGTCTCTATGAAAGTCTGAAAAAGACCTATCTAAGACGTCCAGACTTACTGGAACACTATCAAATGACGGCCGAAGAAGAAGCGATGTTAGAAGAAATTCGACAAGCTCAATCTTGACTGACAAGCAAAGTTAACTTCTAGAAACTATCTAGGAGTTTTCACTTCGTTGGATACAGAAATGCTCATTTTTGTTGGAAAAACCAGCTTATTTTTCTAATAAAACATTTTTGTAACTAAAATGTAATAAAAAAACTATTAAAAGGATACGTTTGCTACTAGTTAATACTAGCGTTTTGTGATAGTATATTACTATGCGGGCTGCTATACCCAGGGTAATTATAGTATGTGAGATTATAAAAAGGAGATTGATTATGGAAAAGAAAATAGGCAAGTCTGTTGTAGCGACTGGTATCGCGGCTACAACTATTATTTCTGGTGGACTGACCCATCAAGTGCACGCGGATGAGTTGGTTGAATCAACTGTAACAGCTCCACAAGCGACTGAGGTAACTGGAAAACCGGTGACAGCAGCAGATGTAGCTGTTGCCCAAGAAAATGCTGAAGCTGCTAAAGCTAAACTCGATGAGCAAAGATCGATAGTAGATACTGCTAAAACAGAAGCTGAAGATGCAAAAACTAGCGTGAAAGTGGCTGAAGCCGCTGTTGAGAATGCTAAAGAAATACAGGCAGAAGCAACAGAAGAAAACGTTGCTAAAGCGGAGACAGAAGCAAAAACAGCAGAGCAAGAGGTTAGCACGAAAGACGTTGCTGTTCGAGAAGCAGCGGCTAAAGCTGCCAAGGCTGACCAAGCTGTTAAAGATCAAGCAAATACTATTAAAGCGAGTCAATCTCTGGTAGATGTTGCAGAGACTGAATTGAAACAAGCTAAAACACCACTTAACTCAGAAGAGCAAGCTGTAGCAACTGCTAAGAGTCAGCAAAGTCAAGCACAGACTGCTTTAGACAATGCAAAGGCTGAACTGACAAAGGCAGAGCAAGCAGCGTCTTCTGCTCCACAGGTGCAGGCTGAAATCCAGAATAAAATCAATCATGCAAAGGAATCTTTGGGTCGAACCAATCAAGCTATTAACTCTCTTGAAGGACAGATTCCGGCTGCCGAGAAAGCAGCAGCAACAGCTCCTGTTGACCTTCACAATACGACTTATTCTCAATTTTTAGAAAATGTTCGTAACAATGCGGCCAATCAGGAAATTCGTGATGCTGCTAACAATGCTCTTGCAGTTTACCAACGCGGTCAAAATGAATTTGGTATTTCAGTTAATTCTGACCCAACCAGTCCAGCTAGTCTAGAAAATAACCTTCAAGCTTTGGAGTTGGTTAAGGCGATTAATGCTTACCGTCGTAATGCTGGCTTACAAGAGTTGTTGGTTAACCCGTATGCGAATGTGGCCAGCCAGATTCAGACTATCTACTTTGAGCGTAATAACTGGCACATGGGTAAGCTGATTGGTAATGAAAATGTAGCCATTAGCTTTGACCCGCAAGGTGCTGTGAATTTCTGGCACAAAGAAAAAGAAAAGTATCAAGAGATTGCAGCGCAATATGGACTGCCTACTGATGAAACTCAGCTTGATGCTAATGCTATCTATATGCGGGTTGGTGCTGGCGTATTTGCTCAGATTGGACACTATGTTCAGATGATGGATAATAAAGCCAATGCTATCTCAGCAGCTTATGATAAGCATCCAAACCAATGGGGCACACCTCATGGTACATCCGAAGTTGGTTTCCATCATATTAGCAACTTTGACCAACGTGTTAATAATGGTACTTTGCTGACTGTTGCGGCTATGGAGCAGTTATTACGTGCTGGTGGTGGTCGTTCTGCAGGTTCTAACGCTAATGTTACAGCACTTAAGAATCAATTGGCTGAACTCAAGGCTCAAAAAGTTGGTCAGGAATCAGCTATCAATATCCTCAATGCTCAATTAGCTGATGCTCAAAAGGCAGCGGCAGCTCAAATTGCAGCAGTTGAAGCAGCTCGTCAGAAAGTAGCAACTGCTGAAAATAATCTAGCTTTGACCAAGCAAAATGTTGCCCTTAAGCAGGAAGCTCTCGACAGAGCGACAGCTAAGATTGCAGCAAACCTAGTACCTTATCAGACTAACTTGAGCAACGCTCAGGCAGTTCTAGCGGCAGCTAAAGATAAGTTAGCAGAACTTCAATCAGCTCAAGAAGCTGCAAAAGCTAATTTGGGAACTGCTCAAGAGGACTTCATGGCTGCTCAAAAGACATTAGCAGCAGCTAAAAAGAAAGTTATTGATCTAAAAAATGCTCCTCAATTACTAGCAGAAGCTGAGCGGGAGTTGGCAGAAGCGCAGCTTGATTTTGAAGCTAAACAAGCAATCTTAAATCAAGAGACTGCAACTTTAGCTGTTCTTGAGGAATCCTACAACAGTCTTCAAGCGAATTATGAAACTCTCTTGAATATCTTGAATCAAGCATCTCTCCTGTATGGAAATGCTCTGAATAGCAACTATCGCTCAGGTGAAGATAAACAGACTCTAACAGCTGTAAAAGGCGGAGCTGCTGGTCCAGGTGCAGAGGATGAAGCTAAGAAAGATTCAGATGCTAAGACTGCAGAAGTTCATGCAAACACTCGTGAAGTCAAAGGAGTAACTACAGGCGCTGTTCAAGCGGCAGGTGGTGGTGCATTTACTGATTTTGTTGTAAACCCTGCAGCTCAGCTAGCTAGTGTGGCTACGACAGCTGATAAGGCTCCAACAGTTCCTGCTATTCTGCCAAATACTGGTTCAGAAGCAGAACGCCTAGCAATTTTTGGTATGGCACTTGGTGCAGCGGCCTTTTTGGGAACCAACAAGCGCCGTCGCAGAGATGAAGATTATAATTAAAGAAATACAAAATGAGTCTGGAAATTATTCCAGACTCATTTTTTTGTGTCTACAGCAATTAAACAATCTAATATAAAAATAAAGATAAAAACTTCCGATATTAACTGTCGGAAGTTTTCAATATTCATAATAGATTTTATTTGACTGCTCCGCCTGTTACACCTTCTACGTAGTATTTCTGCATGAAGATGAAGAGAAGAGTGATTGGGATAGCGATGATAATCGCTCCAGATGTAAAAGGCAAGAACCATTTATTGATGGCATCCTTATTAAGCATTTGGAAAAGTCCTAAAGCGACTGTGTATTTTTCCTTGACATCGCCTAGAATGACAGAGGCAAAGATGAAGTCAACCCAAGGTCCCATGAAAGCCATAAGCGCTGTATAAACGATAATTGGTTTTGACAGCGGCAGTGTGATAGTCCGGAAGATTTGGAAGCGGGTAGCTCCGTCGATCATAGCGGATTCGTCCAAAGAATATGGGATAGTATCAAAGAAACCTTTAGCAATATAGAAACCTAGAGCAGCCCCAGCTGAATAAACCAGAATCAGTGAAGTCAGGGTTTGTGTCAAATTGAGTGCTTTCAAGATGTAGTAAACCGCAATCATAGACATGAAGCCTGGGAACATGTTAAGTACCAGAGCCAGCTTGAGGAAACGATTTTTATGCTTGAATTTGATACGGCTGAGTGAGTAAGCCATACCCACAGTAATCAAAGTAGACAGGATACAGGTCGCTGTGGCAACAATCAGGGTATTCATAAACCACTGAAGAAAAGGATACGTGTTGTTATTAAACAGTCTGATATAGTTGTCAAGAGTATAGGTCTTAGGGAAGAAGTAAGGGACCGCATTAGAACCTTCACCACGGAAGCTGGTCAGAAAAATCCAGATAATCGGCGTTAGCCAGATGAGTGCTAAAACAGCCAGTAAGACATAAATCCCTAATAAACTGAGTTTTTTTCTATTTTTCATTATTTAGCAGTTCCTTCCTTGAATGATGCGGATCTAGTATAGGCTAAGAGACTGAAGGCTGCAGAGATTGCAAAGATCAGTATACCGATAACAGATGCCAGATTGTAGTCCTTGGCTGAAACGGTCAGTTTATAGAGCCAGGTAACCAAGAGGTCAGTTGAGCCTGCCTGATAGTAGGAAGAGTTAGTAGGTCCACCGCCTGTCAGGAAGTAGATAACGTTGAAGTTGTTAATGTTTCCGATAAACTGTTGGATAAGTGATGGCGCCATAATCAAGAGAATTTGAGGGAAAGTAATGCTCTTGAAGATTTGAAGCTTGCTAGCTCCATCAATTTCAGCAGCCTCGATTTGCTCGCTAGGTAGGTTCATGATAATCCCAGTCGCTACCAGCATGGTAAATGGAATACCAATCCACATATTGACAAGGATGATGGAGAACTTAGCCCAAACAGGGTCACTCAAGAATGGAATTGGATGCTGAATGAGATGCAGGCTTTGCAATAATCCGTTCAAAGGTCCATTGTCATTCAGGAAGTTGCGCATCAAGAGCAGTGATACAAATTGCGGTACAGCAATAGTGATAACGAAGAGCGTGCGCCAAACTTTCTTGTACTTGAGGCCTTTGGTATTGAGCAAGAGAGCTAAAACGATACCGAAGAAGAAAGTAGTAGCTGTTGCAGCAACCGCCCAAATCAAGGTCCAGCCTAAAAGTGGGAAGAAGGTGCTAGCCATACGACCTGAGAAAACATCACCAAAGCTAGAGAAGCCAACCCAGTCAAAGAGTGACTTAGGAGCTGGATGCTTATGGTCAAAGTTAGTAAAGGCCAAACAGATCATATAGATCAGAGGCAAGATGGTAAAGAGCAGTACTCCGATAAGAGGGATGCTCATTAGGCCCATGTGAAAGCGGCCGTCAGCCAACGTCTTAAAGTCCTCAACGAAGTTAGGAATCTTCTGACCAGACTGCTTGAGGGCCATCAAGTGACGAGCACTTTTCAGATTACACCAGTAGATATAGGCGAAGACCGCACAGAAGATGAGAGAAGCAAGTCCAAAAATCAGCATCAGCATAGAGTTGTCACCCGCTACTTGAACGGTGATTTCCAAGCCGTTAACTTTTTTTATAGCCTCTCCTTGCTCTTGAGTTCCCAATGTAATCATGCCGCCAATGGCTGGTATGATTTGGACTGCAAAAGCAATCAGGAAAGCAATTTCTGAGAAGAGGAAGAGCAGACCCTTTATAAATTGTTTGTTTACAAGGTTGCTCAGTCCCATTACCAGAAAAGAGAGTTTGACATCCCAAGTTCCCTCTTTAAAGACCTGAACCATGGATGCATTGTCATAGGATGACTGAGTCATAGTATTCTCCTTATATTTACAAAGAAAGAAGTGAGGAGGCTGCCCTCCTCACTTCAATGCTTATTTTTATTCGTTTGAGTATTATTTAGCTGCTGCTAAATCTTTATCAAACTGTTGTAATTTTGCGAGGTATTGATCTTCACCAAATTTACCGTTGTAAGCATCGCTGAGGATTGCAGCACTTTCAGTCCAGAAGACAGACATTTGGCTAAGTTTAGGCATAACTGTTGTGTAGGTATCAGAAGATCCCATTGTGATAACAGCTTGTGCCAAGGCATCTTTCTTCACATCTTCAGACTCTTGTACTTCTTTGTTAGCTGGGATGATGTGACGTCCTTCAAACTTGAATTGGTTTTCTTGGCTTTCTTTGCTAGTAAGCACTTGAGCCAGTTTGTAGCTTGCTGCGATACGGTCAGTGTCGCCGTTTGAAGGTGTTTGGTTAACTGCGTAAAGTTTTACACCAAGGAAGGCTTTTTGTTGAACGTCTTGTCCACCGATGTTAACAGTTGGGTAAACAGAGATACCAAGATTGTCTTTGCCGACAGCTTTTTCAGCAGCTGCGTAGTCCCATGGACCTGATTGGAAAGCGTCAACTGAACCATCTTCAAATTTAGCAAGAAGGTTAGAAGCATCTACGTTTACAAAACCGCTGTTATTCTTTTGAGCTGCGATGAACTTCAGAACGTTCACACCGGCTTCGTTACCCCAGTTTGTTCCGTCTACTTGCTCACCATCTTTACCAAAGAGAGTGTCGCCAACAGAAAGGAAGAGTGGAGCAGTGATGTATCCATTAGCCTCTTTCAAGTTTCCACCAAATTTAGCTTTAGAAGTGATGGTTTCATAAGACTTAACATCATCAGCGGAAAGTTTTGACTTGTTATAGTAGGTTACTTGTGATTCGATACCGTATGGGAAAGCATAAGTTTTACCTTTATACTGAGCACCAATCGCTGCTTGTTCCGTATCGTTTTTCTTGATTTCTTCTGCCATATTAGAAGGAACTTCTTGGATAGCTCCAGCTTCAACTAATTTACCAAGTTGGTCATGTGGCAGAGAGAAAACATCGGCAGCAGTACTAGCATCTTTTGTCAGATTTTCCTGAGCGTTTGGATCTTCCATTTCGACTACGTCAACCTTGTAGCCTGATTCTTTCTCGAACTTGCTAACTGTATCAGAGTAAGAATCTTTAGCACCAGTTGGCACCCAAAGTTTCAAGGTCTTGCTATCGGCTTTAGAAGAAGAGCTCTCCTTGCTACTATTCGAGCTACAAGCTGCTAACAGCGTTCCTGCAGCCAGCAAGCTGACACTGCCTAATACCACTTTTTTCCATGTTTTCATTCCTATTTCCTCCCGGAATTTTTATTTACAATCCTATTATGCAACCGTTTGCAATTTTTGTCAAGCCTTTTTTTGAAATTTTTTTAAAAATATATTAATTTTTCTAAAATTTTTCTATTTTATTTCTGTTTATTTAATCAAAGCCTATTAAAATGGCTGTGCAATCGCTTGCTTGATTTTTGCATAGAAAACGCTTTATTATGGAGAGGATTTTGTCTCATTCGCAATATATTTTTGGTACTTGTATGAAGAGATGAAGAGAAGTTGTTGTTCAGAATTATCTATGAAAGGAATTCAACTTATGATTTTCTAATAATCTAGTGTCTACCTGTTGAATACTCCCCTTTTCTGCTATAATAGACCTATGAACAAGCTAATCCAATCAAAGCTGGAACTGTTGCCGACCAGTCCCGGCTGTTACATTCACAAAGACAAAAACGGTGCCATTATCTATGTCGGAAAAGCCAAGAATCTTCGTAATCGGGTTCGTTCTTATTTCCGTGGCAGTCATGACACCAAGACGGAGGCTCTGGTTTCCGAGATTGAGGATTTTGAGTTTATTGTCACCGAGTCTAATATTGAGGCTTTGCTTCTGGAGATTAATCTAATCAAGGAAAACAAGCCTAAGTACAATATCATGCTCAAGGACGATAAGTCCTATCCTTTTATTAAGATTACCAATGAGACCTATCCGCGCCTGATTATCACGCGCCAAGTCAAAAAGGATGGCGGACTTTATTTTGGTCCATATCCGGATGTTGGTGCTGCCAATGAAATCAAGCGACTTTTAGATCGGCTCTTTCCTTTTCGTAAGTGTACCAATCCACCTGAGAAGGTTTGTTTTTACTACCATCTGGGGCAGTGCAAGGCCCACAGTATTTGCCAGGTAGACAGCCAGTATTTCAAAGAGCTGACTCAGGAGGTTGCGGCTTTTCTCAAGGGCCAGGATGACCAGATTATTGAGGATTTGCGGGGGAAAATGGCTGTCGCAGCGCAAGCTATGGAGTTTGAAAAGGCAGCAGAGTACCGCGACTTGATTCAGTCCATTGGTACGCTGCGAACCAAGCAGCGGGTCATGGCCAAGGATTTGCAAAATCGTGATGTCTTTGGCTACTATGTGGATAAGGGCTGGATGTGTGTACAGGTCTTCTTTGTCCGCCAGGGCAAGTTAATCGAGCGTGACGTCAATCTTTTTCCTTATTACAATGATCCAGACGAAGATTTCCTGACCTATATTGGACAATTTTATCAGGAAAAATCTCACCTCAAGCCCAATGAAATTTTGATTCCAGCAGATATTGACGAAGAAGCTGTACGGGCCATGGTGGATACCAAGGTGCTTAAGCCCCAGCGAGGCGAAAAGAAACAGCTGGTCAATCTGGCTATCAAAAACGCCCGAGTTAGTCTTCAGCAGAAATTTGACCTCTTGGAGAAATCTATTGAAAAGACTCAAGGTGCAATTGAAAATTTAGGGCAGCTCCTTAACATTCCAACGCCTGTTCGTATTGAGTCTTTTGATAACTCCAACATCATGGGGACCAGTCCTGTATCAGCTATGGTGGTCTTTGTCAATGGTAAACCAAGTAAGAAAGACTATCGCAAGTATAAGATTAAGACTGTGGTAGGCCCGGATGATTACGCAAGTATGCGTGAGGTCATCAAGCGGCGCTATAGTCGGGTGATTCGGGATGGACTGACTCCGCCTGATCTGATTGTCATTGACGGTGGACAGGGCCAGGTTAATGTCGCTAAAGAAGTTATTCAGGACCAGTTGGGATTGGATATCCCCATCGCTGGACTGCAAAAAAATGACAAGCACCAGACCCATGAACTGCTCTTTGGTGACCCTCTGCAGGTTGTAGAATTATCCCGGAATTCGCAGGAATTTTTCCTGCTTCAGCGTATCCAAGATGAAGTCCACCGCTTCGCCATCACCTTCCACCGCCAGCTCCGGTCTAAAAATTCCTTCTCATCGCAGCTAGATGGCATTGAAGGCTTGGGACCAAAACGCAAGCAAAATCTTATGAAACACTTCAAATCTCTAACCAAGATTAAAGAAGCCAGTGTTGACCAAATCGTCGAAGTCGGCGTACCACGAGCAGTGGCAGAAGCAGTGTGGGCTAAATTAAATCTAGTAGATCAGCAGAAAACTTCCTTGCCTGAAGTAGCAGAGCCACAGGTGGATTTAGAATAGACAAATCTCATATAAGGACAGTGTTTGCAGAATTTTTTTAATAATTAGGAAAAAATTAACAGAAATGGATGGTCTATTATAATGCCTATAATGTTTGACAATAAAATAATTTTGTATTATAATATGTCTATTCTTTATTAATAGGAGACAGTAATGAGAAAAATTATTACAGCTAGTGTAGCGCTTTTATCGGTTATAACTTTAGCAGCATGTTCTGGAAAAACAACATCAGATTCTTCTGAAAAAGCTTCAAGTTCTGTAGAAAAAAAATCTACTTCAAAGAGTAAATCAAGTAGCTCTGAAACTTCATCAAAAACAGCTAGTTCAGATGTAGAAATCCCAGAAATTGTTCTTTTGACAGATGAAGAAATCGACAATGCTAAAACAATTGGTGACATGAAAGCTCTCTTTAGTAAGTTGATTGATAATTATAAAAAGTACATTGATGAAATTGGGAACAAAGTACCTGAGGCTGGGAAAGAAGCATACAATCAACAAGTAGAACCAGCTATTCAATCTATGGAAACTTCAAGAGAAACTTTTAATGAAACGCTCTCAAGTGCTGGTTCAGATGATACAGAAATTCCAGAACAAAATCGTGCTCTATTTGCTCAGCAATTGAAAACAGGACGTGATGCTATGAAGAAGGCTATTGAAGGGGCTTATAAAGCTCTTGGTCAGCTTAAATCTGGACAATAATATTAACAAAGCAGGTAAGAATCACCTGCTTTTTTTGTAGCAAAATGTAAAATAGATGGAAATTTAAGTGACTTAAAAGATAAGATTGAATCAAAAAATTTTTAAATAAAATATTGTTTATACTCAATTATAAATAAAAATAGGCATAATTTAAGCATTTCTAATAATGATTTAGTGAAATTTATGAAAGGAAAAAAACTGCAAACTCTTACAAAATATGATAAAATGAAGCTAGTATATTTAGAAAAGGATGCAACTTATGAAATTTCTAGAACTCAACAAAAAGCGTCATGCAACCAAGCGTTTTAACGACAAACCTGTGGATCCAAAGGATGTGCGCACAGCGATTGAAATTGCAACGTTGGCACCCAGTGCCCACAATAGCCAGCCATGGAAGTTCGTTGTGGTGCGGGAGCGTAATCATGCTCTAGCTGAGACAGCTTTCGGTGGAAATGTGGACCAGATTAAGGAAGCACCAGTGACCATTGCCCTCTTTACGGATACAGATTTGACCAAGCGGGCTCGCAAGATTGCGCGTGTTGCTGGAGTTAAGAATTTCTCTGATGAGCAGCTCCAATTTTACATGCAAAATCTGCCAGCTGAGTTTGCTCGCTATAGTGAACAGCAAAAGAGCGATTATTTATCTCTCAATGCTGGTCTGGTAGCCATGAATCTTGTTTTAGCTCTGACTGACCAAGGTATCGGCTCGAACATCATCTTAGGTTTCGATAAATCTAAGGTTAATGAGGNTTTAGAAATTGATGAGCGTTTTCGTCCGGAACTCTTGATTACTGTTGGTTATACAGATGAAAAACTAGAACCTAGTTATCGTTTGCCGGTTGATGAAATCATTGAGAAACGTTGATATAAAAGCGTTTACGATTTAATTCATATTTGAAATGATTTAAATCGAATTGGAAATTGGGGTGAAATAATGACAATTGATTTTAAAGCGGAAGTTGAAAAACGCAGAGAAGCTCTCTTAGCTGACCTGTTTAGTCTTTTGGAAATCAACTCAGAGCGGGATGATTCCAAGGCAGATAAGGAACATCCTTTTGGACCTGGACCTGTTCAAGCTCTGCATAAGTTTTTAGAAATCGCTGAGCGCGATGGCTATGAAACCAAGAACGTGGACAATTATGCTGGTCACTTTACTTTTGGTGAGGGTGAGGAGGAACTAGGTATTTTTGCTCACATGGATGTAGTCCCTGCTGGAAGTGGTTGGAATACAGATCCTTACAAACCTGAAATCATTGATGGCAAACTTTATGCGCGTGGTTCATCTGATGATAAAGGTCCAACCATGGCTTGTTACTATGGTTTGAAAATCATCAAAGACTTGGGATTGCCAGTGTCTAAGCGCGTGCGTTTTGTGGTGGGGACAGATGAGGAATCTGGTTGGCAAGACATGGACTATTATTTCAAGCATGTTGGTCTGCCTGAGCCAGACTTTGGTTTCTCACCTGATGCGGAATTTCCAATCATTAACGGTGAAAAAGGGAATATCACTGAGTACCTCCATTTTGGAAATGACAACACTGGGAATGCTAAACTTCATAGCTTTACAGGTGGTCTCCGTGAAAATATGGTGCCAGAGTCTGCAACAGCAGTTGTATCTGGACAATTACCAGATCTTGCTGGTCTCTTAGATGCCTTTGCCAAGGAACACAAACTTCAGTATGAAATCTCAACTGTTGATGAAGAAACCTATACCGTTACAATCATTGGTAAATCTGCCCATGGATCAACTCCCGAAGATGGGATCAATGGTGGGACCTATTTGGCCCTTTTGTTGAACCAATTTGACTTTGGTGGTGCTGCCAAGTCTTATCTGGAAGTGGCAGCTCGATTACTGCACGAGGACTTTGCTGGCGAGAAGTTAGGAATTGCTTATACAGATGCTAAAATGGGCTCTCTCAGCATGAATGCTGGTGTCTTCCATTTTGATAGTGCCAAGGCTGACAATACCATTGCTCTGAACATCCGTTACCCTCAAGGTACTGATCCGAAATCGATTCAAACCGGTCTTGAAAAAGTTGCTGGTGTTGTGTCAGTAAGCCTATCTGAGCATGGACACACTCCGCACTATGTACCAGCAGATGATGAATTGGTAGCAACTCTTTTGAGTGTTTACGAAAAACAAACGGGTCTCAAAGGACACGAGCAAGTTATTGGTGGTGGAACCTTTGGCCGTCTTTTGAAGCGCGGTGTGGCTTTTGGGGCTATGTTCCCAGACTATGTCAACACTATGCACCAAGCCAATGAATTTACAGATGTAGAAGACCTTTTCCGTGCTGCGGCCATTTACGCGGAGGCTATCTACGAGCTAATCAAATAAAAAAGAAGAACTCGTTTGGCCTTGCTGGATGAGTTTCTTTTCAAGGAGCTGTCATGCAAACAATAGAGGATATTGCCAAGACCATCATGGCTGATTCAGAAAATCAAGAATTTACGGAGCAGGGAATCAAGCCACTCTTTGCGGCACCTAAGAATGCTCGGATTAACATTGTTGGTCAAGCGCCGGGGCTGAAAACTCAGCAGGCAGGGCTTTACTGGAAGGACAAGAGTGGTGACCGGCTGAGAGAATGGCTGGGTGTCGATGAAGAGACTTTTTATCATTCTGGATACTTTGCGGTTTTGCCCATGGATTTTTATTTTCCGGGGCATGGGAAGTCTGGAGATTTACCACCTCGTAAGGGCTTTGCCGAAAGGTGGCATCAGCCGATTTTAGAGCTTTTGCCAGATATTGAGCTGACCATTTTGATTGGTCAGTATGCACAGAAATATTATCTGCATCAAACAGGAAATATCAAGCTGACTGAGACAGTTCAGCATTATCAAGACTATCTACCTGATTTTTTCCCACTGGTCCACCCATCGCCCCGCAACCAAATCTGGATGGCTAAAAATCCTTGGTTTGCAGAGCAGGTTGTGCCAGACTTGCAAGCGCTGGTACAAAAGATTATTCATCAATAAAGGGGAAAAACTATGGATGCTTATCAACAAGTAGCTACCAAGTTGCAAGAGTTGGGAATCACCTTTGATGTGGTGGAGCACCCTCCTGCATTTACGACAGAGCAGGCAGATAGCTATATTGAAGGCATGGAAGGTGTTCGGACTAAGTCCATGTTTTTGACCAATAAGAAGAAAACTCAGTACTATCTGCTCATCATGGACGACAAGAAACGATTGGATATGGATGACTTTAAAGTTCAAGTGGGAGCCGATCGGATTCGCATGGCTTCATTGGACTCCTTGGCTAAGAAAATGAACCTACCAGCAGGAACGGTATCGCCTTTTGGTCTGCTCAATAATGAGGAGAAGGATATTCAAGTTTATTTTGATAAAGAAATTATCGACGAAGAACGCATGACTTTCCATCCTAATACTAATGAAAAGACTATCTTTATCTCTACACAGGATTTGTTCAAATTTTTGCAAGATTTAGGCTACTCTTACCAAGTGCTGGAGCTTTAACTAACCGTTCTGCTGTGATAGAGTAGTACTATCCAGCTGCTCTCTCAGATTGTCAAACCTAGCGTCTTGTCCCTATACCTTGACCTTGCAGGAATATCTGACAGATTTTTTGAAAAGTCTCAGCTTAGAATGCTAAACTTTGTAGAAAGCGAGGTGATTCTATGGAAACGATGAAAGCTATAGTCATTTACGAAGCAGGTGGTCCAGAAAAGCTTCTGATGGAAGAAAGACAGATTCCACAACTTCAAGAAGGCTGGACCTTGGTCAAGGTCAGAGGATTTGGGATTAACCACTCGGAGATTTTTACTCGCGAGGGCTTATCGCCTAGTGTCACCTTCCCTCGGATTTTAGGCATTGAGTGTGTTGGCCAAGTTGCCGAGACGACTCGAGCAGATTTAAAGATTGGCCAGAAAGTGGTTTCCATCATGGGTGAAATGGGGCGAGCTTTTGACGGTTCTTATGCTGAGTATGTCCTCTTGCCGAACAATCAAATTTATACAGTTGAGACCAATCTGACCTGGACTGAGCTGGCAGCAGTACCAGAGACCTATTATACTGCTCTAGGCTCTATGAAAAATCTGCGCATTGAGCCCAATGACAAGATTTTAGTCCGAGCTGCTACTAGCGGTGTCGGTTTGGCCTTTGCTCGTCTGGTCAAGGCACAGTTTCCAGACACACATATCGTGGGCTCGGTCAATAGCGGTTCCAAACAGTTTCTACTCAAGCACCAAGCCTACGACGATATCATCATAGACCAGGATGGCCGACTGGAAACAGAGGATAAGTTTGACAAAATCCTTGAGTTGGTCGGTCCGGCAACTGTCAAGGATTCTTTTGACCATATCGCAGAGGGCGGGATTATCTGTGTGACCGGCCTCTTAGGTGGGCAATGGGAACTGGCAGGTTTCAATCCAATTGAGGAAATTAAAAATAACAGTTTTCTGACAAGTTTTCACTCAGCTCATGTGAGCCAAGATTTGATGGATGAATTATTTGACTATATTGACCGCTATCAGGTCAATGTTACACCAAGGCGTGTCTTTTCCCTAGAGCAAGTGCCCAAAGCTCATGCTTTTATAGAGGGGACGGCAGGTTTTGGAAAAATTGTGATTATGAATGAATAGGAGAAAAAGAATGCAAAAAATTAGTGCGAAAGATTTATATGACAAATTGCAGGCAGAAGAACTGCAGTTGATTGATGTCCGCGAGGTGGACGAATTTACAGCTGGACATGTCTCTGGAGCTCTGAATCTGCCTCTCAGCAGCTTGCCGGAGAATTATGGGCAATTAGATAAACAAATCCCCTGCCATATCATCTGCCAAAAAGGCGGCCGCTCAGCGCGTGCCTGCGAATTTTTGGAAGCCAAGGGTTACCAAGTAACCAATGTCGAAGGAGGAGTGGAAGCTTTTCCTGCTAAATTGACGTTGTGACAAGCGATTAAGAAGTGCAAATGCCGGAATAGATTGAATTTCCGGCCCTTTTTTTGTATACTATAGTAGTATAATAATTTAAGGATAGGAGAATATCTATGTCAAAAGAAGATTGGCTTGAATATTTTGAAGCCGTTAATGGACGCTCGGCTACAGAGGAAGAAATTGCTCAAGCTTTGGCTGCTGGAGAATTTGTTGAGGCTGAACAGGTAAGTGCGGAGCGAACGCCTAGTCAAGCTAGCCCAGCTTCATCAAGCTTTGAACAGCCACAAAACTTCCAACAGCCTTTTGCTCAGCAGGCTTCTCAACAATATCAAGAAGTTCCTCAGCAACAAGCAAATCCAAATCAATTTGCTAATCAGGGACAAGCTTATCAGCAACAAGGATTTCAGCAAGCGAACCCCTTTGCTGGACAGCCTCAGTCTTCTGGTCCGCAAGCTTATCAGAACAACCCACAGCAAGGACAGTTCAATTCACAAGTACCTCAACAAGGACCGCAGGCTTATTACAGTCAGCAACCTCCTCATCCCAACGAGTTTTCTAAAACAATGAAAGGTTTCTGGACTTGGCTTGTTTCAGCTTGGAAATCACCGACATCTGAAGTTGAGAGCAGTAAGGTGAATGGCTACCTATCTCTAGGTTTGACAGTGTTCTTTTTTGCTATTGTTGCAAACTCCAACGTATACAGTATCATCAATATGTTTAGGGTATACAGTTATAGTTTGTATGACTTTGTTCCGTCTCTTAATTTCAAAGTCTTCTTTGTTTCCCTGATAGCAGCGGCTCTCTTCCTTTTTTCTATTATTTTAGGCGGTTTTGTTGTGAAGCGTTTGGTCTACCAGGATAGAAGTTTTACCTTCAACAAGGCTTTTGATTGGTACGGTCGACTTTATGCTATAGTTCTTCCATTTATTGCTGTTTCAGCTCTGTTTGCTCTGTTGGGTATTATTCATTTATCTTTGTTCTTCACATGGATTGGTCTTTTGTTGATTGGAGTTGGAGCGACCTTTGCTTTGATTTATTCTAAGACAAACAACTCTATGGATCCTTTTTATAAATATCTATTGGCCATTCTTATCAATGGTGTGATTACAATTATCTTCTCTTTCATCGCTTTTTCTCTACTAACTAGTATCGCAATGATGTAATCTTGGAGGAGATTTATGGCAACAAAAGAAAAATGGGTTGATCTCTTTGAAAAAGTAATTGGTCGAAAACCAACTGCAAGTGAGTTCCAAGCCGGCAAACAATCTAACTTTGATCCAAAAAAGATTAAGGAGATTGCAGGCGAAGCAGAGGAAGTAACCACAGATACTTCATCAGTAGAAAATACTACTGATGAAGCTTCTGATAATCAAGATATTGTTCAGGAGACACCTTCTGAAGATTCTGTCACAGAAGAATCGGTTCAACCCTCTTCTCAAGATGAGAAGCAAGGCGCGTTTGAATCTAGTCAATATGAAGAACTTCGTAAGAATTGGCTGCAAGCTTTTGAAAATAATATTGGTCGAAAACCTACCAAAGAAGAATTTGCAGAAGCTAAGAGTCAAGGATTCTCTAACTTGCCTATTCGGTCTGAACTGCTCGACTCGCAATTACCACAGAAACCGGTAAAAAAGGCTAAAAAGAGAATATCAAAGAAGCAAGCAATCATGATTGGGGCTCCAACCGTTTTAGTTGCCGCTTTGATTGGAGTTTTCTTCTATTTAAACTCTATAACTGGAGTTAAAGTGGTCACAGACCATTTTGCAAAAGCCGTCTCTAGTAAAGACTTCGATGAAGTGGCAAGTCTTCTTTCTACTCAATCCGATAAGTGGACACGCGCGGAAGCAAGAGCTTTAGTTGAGCACCTAGAGAGCCAGGAGATTAATCTCGAAACTGAGCTCGATAACATTGTTGAGTCAAATGGTAAGTCTGCTTATATTGATGACAACAATAATAAGATTTTAGGTGTTACTGAAAAGAGTAAGAAATTTGGTATTTTCCAGGAATATCAAATGGTTTCCTATCCAGTTAAAGTTAAAGTCAATACTAATTTGGATAATGCTACCATTAAACCTGGTGAGAAAAAAACTATTACTCTTAAAAAAAATACAGACACTGAATTGGGTGAATATCACTTCATCAAACAAGACTTTACTCTCAAAGGTAAGACGGATGTTGGAGATGTAGAAAGTAAGGTTCAGCTTGATTTAGCTACGGCTAAGGATAATGAAATCAAACTGGATCTCAAGTCTGAAAAGAAACAACTAAAAATTACTATGCCTTCTGAAACTTCAAAAGCAACAGATATTAAAATCGTTGTTAATGGTAAAGAAAGTGGTAGCAGTTTGACCCCTGAGCTGCAGCTTGTTCCTTATCAAGAACTTGAAATTTATGCTAAGTTTACTATCTCTGATACTACCTTTACTACCAATAAAGAGACAGTAATTGTGGAAGATGATACTACTAATGTGAAATTATCGCTTCCTAAGGAAGTGGTTTCTAAGATTAGAGAAAAGAACGAAGAAGCGAAAAAGGTTGAGGCTCAAAAGGCAAAAGTCTCTACTTTCCTTAATGACTACCGCAGTGCTGTTTTCAGCTCTGTTTCTAACAGAAGCAACAACTATTCTCAATACTACGATACCTCTAGTGCTGTATATCGAGAAATGGTTGAGTGGACCACTGGTGGTGGTGTTAAGAAAGCAAAAATTAACTATTATGAGCCAGGAGCTTTGGATATCCGCGAAATCAAGGAAGAAAATGGTTCCTATATCGTGACAACATATGAAGACTATACTGTCCACTATACCGATAGCACTCCAAATAGTGTAAATCGTAAAAATAAGACTTATTACTTGAAACCTAGCGGGGATTCTTTTGTAATCTATAATCTTGAAGTTTCAGAAGGTTGATATTATGACAATGAAATACAGTAAACTAATTTTTCTTGCGGCATCTGTTCTTGTTCTAGGCGCGTGTTCGTCTGGTAAAGACACTACTGGAGATAGCTCTGATAAACAAGCGGCTAGCTCAACTAGTACAGTTAAGAAACAAGATGCTGAAAATGGCAAAAACTCTAGCCAAGATACGACAACATCTTCAGATAGTGCTGATACTAAAAAGGAGCAAAATCACGAGGCCAAAACTCTTGATCAAAATGTTTCTTATAACGGCAGCTACTACAGTGTCAAAGGGAAATATGATGAGATTCTTGTTGTCAACAAACACTACCCTTTGTCTCCTTCCTATAACCCAGGTGAGAATGCGACTGCTAAAGCTGAATTGCTCAAACTGATTGCAGACATGCAGGCGCAAGGCTATGCCATTAGCGACCAATACAGTGGTTTCCGTAGCTATGATACTCAGACAGAACTCTATCAAAACTATGTCAATCAGGATGGTAAGGCAGCTGCAGACCGCTATTCGGCTCGGCCGGGCTACAGCGAGCACCAGACTGGTTTGGCATTTGACTTGATTGACAAGAATGGTAATCTCGTACAAGAAGCTGGAGCAAGTCAGTGGCTTTTAGACAACGCCTATAAATACGGTTTTATCGTTCGCTATCTAGAGGGTAAGGAAGGTTCAACTGGCTATATGCCTGAAAGCTGGCATCTGCGCTATATTGGTCAAGAAGCCAAGGAAATTGTTCAATCAGGCAAATCTTTAGAAGAATATTTCGGCATTACTGGTGGAGGCTATGAAGATCAGTAGTCACATCATCCATTAGAAGGAGGAAGAAAATGAAATTTTTTGTTACCAATCCCAATAATGATTTTGCAGAAACACCTGTGCAAGAAGAAGGCAGAATCATCCATCATCTGCATCTTGCTAAAGGAAAAGAAGTACCAGAGCACAGCGCTGATGCACTAGTAACAGTTGTTTGTTTGTCGGGAGATGTAAGCTTTTCTGCTGGCGAACAAACCGTTCGGTTAGTGGCAGGTTCCTTTTTGACGATGGAGCCCAATGAGCCACACAGCTTGGTCGGGGAGGAAGATAGCCACCTCTTGGTTATCAAACAACTCAAATATTAATAAATTCAAAATACTAGAAGCTGGAATAAATGCTTCTAGTATTTTTTACTACTTTTTAACACTTATTCATTTCTGTAAATAAAAACCCATAAGAAAGGGATTCATAAGCAGATTCTTTGATTCTTAAAACAAACTTAAGATAAGCTTAAAAAAGGCTTAAGATAANCTTAAAATAAACTTAAATAAAAAATCGAAATGAGAGGGTGAGAAGTTTTTATAAATAAACAATAAAAATAATTTACACTATGTAAACCAAATTATAAACATTTTTCTATTATTTTAGTTCGTTAAAAATAAGATTNTATAGATATTTAAAGCTAAAAAATAGAAAAATAAACAAAAAAACGAACTATAAAAAATTACCCATAAAAATAATTTACACCTTGTTAACTAAAATGCTTGCATTCAAAAATTTCTTGTGCTATAATTCGTCTTGAGGGTGAGATATGCATAAAAAAGTATTTTCGAGCATATTGACTTCTTTATTTCTAAATTAAATGCTATAAAAACATTTATGTGCAACCTTTAATCAGGTGGATTCACTAACTAGTGATTCGTTTTTTTGCGTTTGATAATGATGGAGCAGTCAACTGTCAGCTGGCAGTATTTTCGTGAAATTCTTTTTTATGAAGTTGTGCACAAAAAATAAATTCCCCCCCCACAAAAAAATAAAGTGATGTTGGTCACTTTGGAGGTTTAATTAATATGAACAATCGTTTCAGACTCTTATCAAGATCTGTTGTAGCGGCTGCGGCTATTATTCCAGCATTTGCTCTTGCGAATAATGCTCAGGCTCAAGATTATGGCTATAACTACTATCAACCAGGTTATAATTACTGGAATGGTGGTTACAACAATTATAACTATGGTTATAACAACTATAATTACCGTAACAACCGCAACTACCGTTACAACAATTACAACTATGGTTACAATAACTACAATTATGGCTATAACAACTATAACTACGGATATAACTACGGTTACAATGGCTATAATTATGACTATGGTTATAATAACTATTATCCAGGCTATAACAACTGGAATTATAACTATAGCAACAACTACGGATACAATGGTTGGAATAACTACAACAATCTGGCAAATGATGAGAATTATATTTACTGGAATGGTAACCATTACTACCGTATGACAGATGGTTCTTACCGTATCTATCGTGATGGTGAGTGGAAGCCACTGACAAATACTAACAATAACAGCACATCCAATAACAATCTGGAAAACGATCCACATTATCGTTATGAAAATGGTTATCATTACTATGTATTGGATAATGGCGACTATTACTACTATCAAAATGGTAAGTGGGTATTTGTTAAGGATTCTACTGATAACTCTACTAATCCAACAACTCCAAGTCAGCCGGAAGAACCAAAACCAGAAGTTCCAACGCCGACTCCAGCGGAACCAGAACAACCAACGCCAGCTCCTACTGATAAACCAGATGAGCCTACTACACCAGCAGAACCAAAACCAGAGGTACCAAGTGTTGATTTGCCGGAAAATCCTCCAATTAATGGTGCAGAAGGCGACCTCAATCCATTTGCTCCGAAACCAGAGCAACCAGCAGAACCAAAACCAGAAACTCCAACAAGACCTGATGTACCAGAGACTCCTGGTTTGGTAACAACTGATAAACCAAGTGAAGATCAAATCCCGCCGTATGTTGAAAAACCAGCAGAAGGTCTTGAACATTTGACATGGGCACCGAATGGACGAGCTCCAAAAATCATCTACCCAACTGGAAAACCAGGTGACAAGGCTCTCGAGTCAGATCCTAACTATTACTTTGATGGTTCAACCCATTATTACCGTATACCATCTGACTCAGAAGCAAATGGATACTCTCCATATTGGAAATGGTTTGGTGACAAATGGAAACTTCAAGGTATGACTGATCCAAACGATCCAGCTCTTGATCCAAAACTTCATGAAAACACTGCTGATGATGAATACATGTACAGTGATAAAGACTCTAGCGTGAAATTGTACTCAACTAACCTAGTGACAACTGCTAAAGCTGGTCAGCCGCTTCCATTCAAGAACGTTGAAGAGTTCAAGAACTACGTTATCGAAAAGATGAATCCTAAGTTCCTTGATAACGCAGGATGGGATGCCAAAGTTGAATGGGAAATCGAAGATCCAGAAATCTTTGAAAAAACCAAAGAAAACCCATATGCTAAGGATTATGTCTTGATTGCAAACCTTAAGAGTGGTGTTGAGGATAAGAAATACAGTGATGTAGAATTTGGTTATGTTAAGTTTGTTTACCGTGTTGAAGCAACAAACGATACAAACTATGACTATGTTTCAAAAGCTAAAGAAGCTTTCGCTAAAATCAATGAAGAGCGTAAAGCTCAAGGCTTGAAAGAGTTGACTTGGTCAGAAGACATTTATCAAAATCAAGCACTTCCAAAAGTAAATGAAATCTCACGTCAATATGATAGCTCAGGCTTTGTTGGACGTCGTGATGAAGATCCATCTGTTGTCGTTAAGAAATGGGCTAACAGCGGTCTGAGAGAATTGCTTCTTGATCCTAACGTAACTGAAGGGGCAGTAGCGACAGTTGTAGACGGAAACGGTGTTTACTACTGGGCATACAGCTATAAATAATAAGGAATTTTATTCTTAAACATCTGTGTTCTTAATCTTTGGTTGCATATAAACCATACTCCAAAAGTTAGATTTTCATCGTCTGACTTTTGGAGTTTTTTTGTTGAATTAACTAGGAAGCAAAAGTAGCGGTTGTGGATAGATTTTAAAGTTTAAAAAGGCGAAAAGAAATTTTGAGTACAAAAAAAGCACCGATTGGTGCTTATGATTATTTGAGACCGTATTTTTTGTTGAAACGATCCACACGTCCATCTGCTTGAGTGAACTTTTGACGTCCAGTGTAGAATGGGTGTGAGTCTGATGAAATTTCTACACGGATCAATGGGTAAGTTTCCCCTTCAAATTCAACTGTTTCGTTTGAACGCTTAGTTGAACCACTAAGGAACTGGTAGCCGGTAGAAGTGTCCATGAAGACAACTGGGCGGTATTCTGGATGAATATCTTTTCTCATTTTACAAAAATTTCCTTTCTGCCATGGTCTCTTTGCGAGCCATAGATTAGTTACTTTGATAGTTTATCAAATTCTGATTGATTTGACAAGACTTTTAGACTAATTTCTTACTTTTTTGCCAATTCTTTCATCTCGGTGTAGATTTGCTCTATTTCTGCCTTTGAAAATGCATTGGCTCCGCTGGCTAAGGGGTGTCCACCGCCGTGATGATTTTTAGCAATACCGTTGATAGGAATAACCTTGCTGCGCATGCGGACACGATAGTGCCCGTCTGGTTGCTCAACAAAGATAGCCCACAGACCGACTTCTTCAATTCGTCCAGGTGCCCCGACAATGGCCGCAGTATCAGCATCGGTCAATTGATAGGCTTGTAAAACTTCCTGAGGCAGAATGACCCGCGCAGTACCATTTTCATCTATTTCCAATTGCTCATAGACATAGCCTTGCAGTTTAGCGACTTGGTGGCTGATAGAGTCCATTTTGCGAGACAAGGCTGATAAGTCGAAATCATATTGACGCAGCTTGGCAGCTACTTCGAATGTGCGGGCGCTAGTGGAAGGATAAAGGAAGCGACCAGTGTCACCGATGATACCAGCATAGAGGAGTTCTGCAGCTTCCTTGCTCAAGTCTAAGTTATTTTCAAAGGCAAAGAGAGCAATCATTTCACTGGCACTGCTAGAGCTTGTATCAACTAGAGAAATATCTCCGTAAACCTCATCATCAGGATGATGATCGATTTTGATGAGGAAGTCGCCTGTTGTGTAGCGTTGATCATCAATGCGAGCTGTATTAGCGGTGTCACAGACGATAACTAAGGCCTCTTGGTATTCTTCGTCTGTAACTTGGTCCATTTGCGCCAACCACATGAGATTGGGCTCATTGTAGCCTGTTGTTTTGATTGTTTTTTCTGGAAAATGGTACTGAAGCAGCTTTTGCAGTCCGACCTGACTGCCAAGAGCATCAGGATCTGGCCGCATATGGCGATGGATAATAATAGTATCGTATTCTTTGATCTTACTTAAAATATCATGATAAAGAGTCATAAATAACCTCGTCAACTTTCTTTACCCATTGTAGCATAAGAGTTTTTATTTTTAAAATAAAAAAGATATGATATAATGAGAGCAGATTAGAATTTGGAGGAAACTATGACCTTAGCGAAAATTGTATTTGCCAGCATGACTGGAAACACCGAGGAAATTGCTGATATTGTGGCGGATAAGCTAAGAGACCTGGATGTAGAAGTTGAAGTGGACGAGTGCACCACTGTCGATGCAGAAGATTTCTTGGAAGCAGATATTGCGATTGTAGCGACCTATACCTATGGTGATGGTGAGCTACCTGATGAGATGATGGACTTCTACGAAGACTTGTCCGGATTGGATTTGTCTGGCAAGGTCTACGGAGTGGTCGGTTCGGGTGATACTTTCTATGATGAATTCTGCAAGGCTGTTGATGACTTTGATGCTGCCTTTGCTGCTACAGGAGCGGTGAAGGGTGCAGAAAGCGTTAAAGTAGACCTATCTGCGGAAGATGATGATATTGGACGCTTGGAAGCTTTTGCAGAAGGCTTGGTTAATAAAGTTTAAAGTGATAAATAGAGGAAACGGCTGCGGCCGTTTTTATTTTGCGAAAGTGTTATTTTCTGACAATTCTCATGATTAGGAGTATAATATAGGTAAGCGCTATCCATCAGATAAAGGAGGAGTCCCTATGAAAGAACGCGACTATGCCTTTGGCTTTCATGATGATGTCAAGCCGCTCTTTTCGACTGGTAAAGGACTGACA
This sequence comes from Streptococcus sanguinis, assembly GCF_003943735.1. Lineage (GTDB taxonomy): Bacteria > Bacillota > Bacilli > Lactobacillales > Streptococcaceae > Streptococcus > Streptococcus sanguinis_E. The sequence continues at coordinate 211,393 of NZ_RJMV01000003.1, forward strand.
GAAGAAGTAGTTCGAGAAATCTCAGAAATCAAGAATGAGCCCCAGTGGATGCTGGACTATCGTCTGCGCTCCTTGGAACTCTTTCATAAGCTGCCGATGCCCGACTTTGGCCCTGATTTGTCAGGGATTCGCTTTGATGATGTTATCTACTACCAGAAGCTAAGCGGAGATCGGGCTCGCAGTTGGGATGAAGTCCCAGAAGAGATTAAGAAAACCTTCGACCGCTTGGGAATTCCAGAATCTGAGAAGCGCTTTCTATCTGGAGCTGTGGCTCAGTATGAATCTGAAGTGGTTTATCACAATATGAAGGAAGAGTTTGCCAAGCTGGGGATTATTTTCACTGATACGGATACGGCTGTTCAGGAATATCCGGACTTGGTCAAGCAGTATTTTGGTACTGTGATTTCAAATGCTGAGCATAAATTTTCTGCGCTTAATAGTGCAGTTTGGTCCGGCGGAACCTTTATCTATGTGCCCAAGAACGTCCAGTGCCAAGTTCCTGTTCAGACCTATTTTCGAATCAATGGTGAAAACGCTGGCCAGTTTGAGCGCTCTTTGATGATTATCGAGGAGGGGGGCTCTATCCAGTATATTGAGGGCTGTACAGCACCGACTTACACAAGCAATAGTCTTCATGCTGCAAATGTCGAAATCATTGTCAAAAAGGATGCCTTTTTCCGCTATACGACCATTCAAAACTGGTCGGACAATGTCTATAACCTCGTAACGGAGAGGGGGATTGTTGAAGAAGGCGGCACCTTGGAGTGGATTGATGGTAACTTAGGCAGCAAGGTCAATATGAAATATCCTTGTAGCATTCTTAATGGCCGTAATGCAAGGACTTCTGTCCTCTCTATGTCCTTTGCCAACTATGGTCAGCACTTGGATGCTGGCTGTAAGGTCTTCCATAATGCACCCAAGACTTCCAGTACCTTGATTTCTAAATCAGTGGCCAAGGATGGCGGCAAGACAGACTATCGTGGCCAGGTTCGCTTTGGTAAGAATAGTGCTGGCTCCAAATCTCATATCGAGTGTGATACCATTCTGATGGATGGTGAGTCCAGTTCTGACACCATTCCTTTTAATGAAATCCATAATTCAAATGTAGCGCTAGAGCATGAAGCCAAAGTTTCCAAAGTGTCTGAGGATCAGCTCTACTACCTGATGAGCCGAGGCATCAGTGAAGAAGAAGCCACAGCTATGATTATCAACGGATTTATGGAACCCATTACTAAGGAACTTCCAATGGAATACGCCGTCGAACTCAACCAACTCATCAACATGAGTATGGAAGGCTCAGTTGGTTAAAAAGGTCCTGTGGACCTTTTTAATCTGCTGATGAGAACTCGCAAAAGCGAGTTCCCTTTAATCTAAGGTTCGGGGTACTGTTTTAGGTTGTGGATAAGCACTCGGTTAAGCGAGTGCTCTTTAATAAGGTCCAGTGGATGTTTTTAATCTGTAGATAGGGATTCGCCTTTGCGAGTTCCCCTTAATCTAAGGTCCTTGAGACCTTTTTATTTAGAATTGAACTAGAAAATTTTACTATTTTTTGTTATGATAGATAGAATACAAGGAGGAAGTAGATGACGTTAGAAGAAATCAGACAGGAAATCAATCAAGTGGATGATGCAATTGTTGCCTTGCTGGAGCAACGCATGAATCTAGTCGACCAAGTCGTGGCTTTAAAAAAATTAACGGGTACGGCTGTATTGGATAGTAAGAGAGAAGATGTGATTTTCGCCAGAGTGGCGGATAAGGTTGAAAACAAAGACTACAAGGAAACTGTTGTTGCGACCTTTTCTGACATCCTGAAACGTTCGCGTGAATTTCAGAATAAAAATATCTCATGAAAGAAGTACAGAACTCGATAGCTGTGGCTTTATCTGCGATGGCAGGCGGTTGGCTACGTTACCAAGTAGCGCTCATATCAGTTTTTGATGATTCATTTCCGCTAGGTACCTTACTGGTCAATTATTTGGGAACTTTTTTGCTAGTCTATATTATCAAGGGCTATCTTAGCAGTAAAGTTAAGTCCCAGCGTCTGCTTTTAGCGCTTTCGACCGGTTTTTGCGGAGGTTTGACGACTTTTTCTGGTCTTCTGCTAGACAGTATCAAACTAGCTGATTCTGGGCGCTATATGGAGCTTCTTATCTATCTAGTCTTAAGTGTAGGTGGTGGACTTGCAATCGCCCTATGGGCTGGAAAGCAGGTGAAGTCATGATGTGGGCGATGTTAATCTGCTGCGGTGCTGGTGCTCTCATGCGTTATGTTTTCTCCAAGATCAATAGCAGAGCATCTCTGCCGATTGGGACTTTATTGACAAACTTGCTAGGTGCTTTTCTCATTGGATATTTTTATAATCATATAGAAGACAAGCAGCTTTATGTGATTTTAGCAACAGGCTTCTGTGGTGGTCTGACAACCTTTTCCACCTTGAATGCTGAGTTGGCAGCTCTCTTTCCAGAGAGAAAGAAATTTCTTCTCTATTTGGCTTTGACCTATATCCTCGGATTTTTAGCGATTCTTTTGGGAATTTTCATTTAAACATCTTTACATTTTTAGAAATTTTGATATAATATAGTTTGTGCCTAATGGAAGCACAAAAAACGACTAATCCGCTGTGGTCTCGAATCTTAAGATTAGTAAGATAGGAGTAGAAAAAATGAATCCATTAATCCAAAGTTTGACTGAAGGTCAACTTCGTACTGACATCCCTGCATTCCGTCCTGGTGACACTGTCCGCGTTCACGCGAAAGTTGTCGAAGGAACTCGTGAACGTATCCAGATCTTTGAAGGTGTGGTTATCGCTCGTAAAGGTGCTGGTATCTCAGAAACTTACACCGTTCGTAAAATCTCTAACGGTATCGGTGTTGAACGTACTTTCCCAATCCACACTCCACGTGTTGACAAGATTGAAGTCGTTCGTTACGGTAAAGTCCGTCGTGCTAAATTGTACTACCTTCGTGCATTGCAAGGTAAGGCAGCACGTATCAAAGAAATTCGCCGTTAATCTTAGAAAGACTCTGTCGTTGGGCAGAGTTTTTCTCTAAGTCCCCTTAGTTCAATGGATATAACAACTCCCTCCTAAGGAGTAGTTGCTGGTTCGATTCCGGCAGGGGACATGGATATGAAAAACTACGTTGTCAAACGTAGTTTTTTTCTATGTTTAAATAAAAAATCTATAAAATAAATTGTTTTTTTAGGAAATAGGAGTACAATACGGTTAGTATAGAAAATAAAAAAGCACCGAATCGGTGCACACTTTTTCAAGTTGAATACGAACTGGGCTTAAGTACCACTGCCTTATTTTAACTTGCTGTGTTGTTTCGAATAGTTCCAACAAAGTAATTATATAATATTTTTCTTTAAATGTAAACATTTTTGTGTTAAAATATTGACATAAAAAACAAATTTATAAAAGGGGATTTTTTATGAAGAAACCATATTCAATAGGACTCGATATCGGAACTAACAGCGTCGGATGGGCCGTCATTACGGATGACTATAAGGTGCCATCGAAAAAGATGAAAGTTCTGGGCAATACTGATAAACACTTTATCAAGAAAAATCTAATTGGAGCTTTATTATTTGATGAAGGGACTACTGCTGAAGATAGACGTCTAAAACGAACATCGCGCCGTCGCTATACCCGTCGAAAAAATCGTCTTCGCTATCTTCAAGAAATCTTTTCTGAGGAAATAAGCAAGTTGGATAGTAGTTTCTTCCATCGTTTAGATGACTCCTTTTTAGTTCCTGAGGATAAGAGAGGAAGTAAATACCCTATTTTTGCTACCTTGGAAGAAGAAAAAGAATATCATAAGAAATTCCCGACTATCTATCATTTGAGAAAACACCTGGCGGACTCAAAAGAAAAAACTGACTTGCGCTTAATCTATTTGGCATTAGCTCATATGATTAAATACCGCGGACATTTTTTATATGAAGAATCTTTCGATATTAAAAACAATGATATCCAAAAAATTTTTAATGAATTTATAAGCATTTACGACAACACCTTTGAAGGAAGTTCACTTAGTGGACAAAACGCACAAGTAGAAGCAATTTTTACTGATAAAATTAGTAAATCTACAAAGAGAGAACGCGTTCTAAAACTCTTTTCTGATGAAAAATCCACTGGTCTCTTTTCAGAATTTCTCAAGTTAATTGTAGGAAATCAGGCTGATTTTAAAAAACATTTTGACTTAGAAGAAAAAGCTCCACTACAATTCTCTAAAGATACCTATGATGAGGATTTGNAAAACTTACTCGGACAAATTGGAGATGGTTTTGCAGACCTTTTCCTAGTTGCTAAAAAACTTTATGACGCCATTCTTCTATCAGGAATCTTAACTGTCACAGATCCTTCAACCAAGGCTCCACTATCAGCATCTATGATTGAGCGCTATGAAAACCACCAAGAAGATTTAGCAGCTTTAAAACAATTCATCAAAAATAATCTTTCAGAAAAATATGCTGAAGTTTTTTCTGACCAATCTAAAGATGGATATGCTGGGTTTATCGATGGCAAGACCACTCAAGAAGCATTTTACAAATATATCAAAAATCTTCTCTCTAAATTAGAAGGAGCAGATTATTTCCTTAATAAAATTGAACGCGAAGATTTTTTGAGAAAACAACGCACCTTTGATAATGGTTCTATTCCTCACCAAATTCATCTTCAAGAGATGAATGCCATTCTCCGTCGTCAAGGAGAACATTATCTATTTCTGAAGGAAAACAGAGAAAAGATTGAGAAAATCTTGGCCTTCCGTATTCCTTACTACGTTGGCCCTTTGGCTCGTGGCAATCGTGATTTTGCTTGGCTAACTCGAAATTCTGACCAAGCAATCCGACCTTGGAATTTTGAAGAAGTTGTTGATAAAGCAAGCTCTGCAGAAGACTTCATCAATAAGATGACTAACTATGACTTGTATCTCCCAGAAGAAAAAGTTTTGCCCAAGCATAGTCTGTTGTATGAAACATTTGCTGTCTATAATGAATTAACAAAAGTAAAATTTATTGCAGAAGGATTGAGAGACTATCAATTCCTTGATAGTGGGCAGAAGAAGCAAATTGTCAATCAATTATTCAAAGATAAAAGAAAAGTAACTGAAAAAGACATCATTCATTATCTACATAATGTTGATGGCTACGATGGAATCGAACTAAAAGGAATTGAAAAACAATTTAACGCTAGTCTTTCTACTTATCATGATTTACTTAAAATAATCAAGGATAAAGAATTTATGGATAATCCTAAAAATGGAGAGATTCTTGAAAATATTATCCATACTCTCACAATCTTTGAAGATCGAGAAATGATTAAGCAACGCCTTGCTCAATATGACACTCTCTTTGATGAGAAAGTAATCAAGGCATTGACTCGTCGACATTATACTGGTTGGGGAAAACTCTCTGCCAAGCTCATTAACGGCATCCGTGATAAACAAACTGGCAAAACGATCCTTGAATACTTGATTGATGATGGAGATTGCAATCGTAACTTTATGCAGTTAATCAACGATGACGGACTTTCCTTCAAAGAAATTATCCAAAAAGCACAAGTAGTTGGCAAGACAGATGATGTGAAGCAAGTTGTCCAAGAAATCCCAGGTAGTCCTGCTATCAAAAAAGGAATTTTACAAAGTATCAAGATTGTTGATGAACTTGTTAAGGTTATGGGGCACAATCCAGAGTCCATTGTAATTGAAATGGCACGAGAAAATCAGACAACTGCTAAAGGGAAAAAGAATTCCCAACAAAGATATAAGCGCATTGAAGATGCACTAAAAAATCTAGCACCTGGACTTGATTCAAATATTTTAAAAGAAAATCCTACAGATAATATTCAATTGCAAAATGATCGTCTCTTCCTTTACTATCTTCAAAATGGAAAGGATATGTACACTGGAAAAGCTATTGATATCAACCAACTAAGCAACTATGACATTGACCACATCATTCCACAGGCTTTTATAAAGGACGATTCTCTCGATAACCGTGTCCTAACCAGCTCCAAAGATAATCGAGGTAAATCAGATAATGTTCCAAGTATAGAAGTTGTTCAAAAAAGAAAAGCTTTTTGGCAACAATTATTGGATTCCAAATTGATTTCAGAGCGTAAATTTAACAATTTAACTAAGGCTAAACGTGGTGGACTAGATGAGCGTGATAAAGTTGGATTTATCAAACGTCAGTTGGTTGAAACACGACAAATCACAAAACATGTCGCTCAGCTTTTGGATACCCGCTTCAATACAGAAGTGAATGAGGAGAACCAGAAAATTCGTACTGTCAAAATTATTACATTGAAATCCAACCTTGTTTCAAACTTCCGTAAAGAATTTGGTTTATACAAAGTGCGGGAAATCAACGACTACCACCACGCTCACGATGCCTACTTGAATGCAGTGGTTGCAAAGGCTATCCTTAAAAAATATCCTAAACTTGAGCCTGAATTTGTCTATGGTGACTATCAGAAATATGATCTTAAAAGATACATCTTAAAATCAANAGCTTCTAATACTATTGATAAAGCAACTGAAAAATATTTTTTCTACTCAAACTTATTGAATTTCTTCAAAGAAAAGGTGCGCTACGCTGACGGAACGATTAAAAAAAGAGAGAATATTGAGTATTCTAATGACACAGGAGAAATCGCTTGGAATAAAGAAAAAGACTTTGCCACAATCAAAAAAGTTCTTTCACTTCCGCAGGTGAATATTGTGAAGAAGACAGAAGAACAAACCGTCGGACAAAATGGTGGTTTGTTTGATAACAATATCGTGTCCAAGAAAAAAGTAGTTGATGCAAGTAAACTAATCCCTATCAAATCCAGTTTATCACCTGAGAAATATGGCGGCTACGCAAGACCTACAATCGCTTATTCAGTCCTTGTTATAGCAGATATTGAAAAAGGAAAAGGAAAGGCTAAAAAGTTAAAGAGGATTAAAGAGATAGTTGGAATAACCATTCAAGATAAAAAGAAATTTGAATCAAACCCAGTTACCTACCTTGAAGAGTGTGGTTATAAAAATATCAATTCTAATCTTATTATAAAACTACCTAAGTATAGTCTCTTTGAGTTCAATGATGGACAGCGAAGATTATTAGCAAGCTCTATTGAGTTGCAAAAGGGGAATGAATTAATTTTACCTTATCACCTCACTGCTTTACTTTACCACGCACAGCGAATTAATAAAATTAGTGAACCAATTCATAAACAGTATGTTGAAGCACATCAAAATGAATTTAAAGAATTATTAACAACAATCATTTCTTTATCTAAAAAATATATCCAAAAGCCAAATGTTGAATTGTTATTACAACAAGCGTTCGATCAAGCCGATAAAGATATTTATCAGTTAAGCGAATCCTTTATCTCGCTTTTGAAACTCACCTCATTTGGAGCTCCTGGAGCTTTTAAATTCCTTGGTGTTGAAATTAGTCAGTCAAGTGTAAGGTATAAGCCCAATTCACAATTTTTAGATACTACCCTCATCCATCAATCCATTACTGGTCTCTATGAGACTCGGATTGACTTAAGCAAACTGGGAGAAGACTAATGGGATGGAGAACCATTGTAGTCAATACGCACTCTAAGCTCTCCTACAAGAACAACCACTTGATTTTTAAAGATGCCTCTCGGACAGAGTTGATTCATCTGTCCGAGGTGGACATCCTACTTTTGGAGACGACAGATATCGTTCTCTCCACTATGCTAATTAAACGCTTGGTGGATGAAAATATTCTGGTCATCTTTTGTGATGATAAACGCTTGCCAACGGCATACTTAATGCCTTACTATGGTCGACACGATTCCAGTTTGCAACTCTCTCGGCAAATCACATGGAACGAGGAAGCTAAAGCACAAGTTTGGACTACCATTATTGCACAAAAAATTCTCAATCAAGCTTTTTATCTGGGAAGTTGTGGTTTTCTGGAAAAGAGCCAGTCCGTCATCGATCTCTATCATAGGTTGGATTTATTTGATCCTAGTAACCGTGAGGGACACGCAGCTCGTATTTATTTCAACACCTTATTTGGGAATGATTTTAGTCGTGAGCAAGATAATGATGTCAATGCGGCCTTAGACTACGGCTACACCTTGATTTTAAGTATGTTTGCGCGTGAGATTGTTTTGTCGGGTTGCATGACCCAGTTCGGCTTGAAACATGCCAATCAGTTTAATCAATTCAACCTAGCTAGTGATATTATGGAGCCTTTCCGTCCGATTATTGACAGAATTGTCTATGAAAATCGAAACAGTTCTTTTGTCAAAATCAAACGAGAACTTTTCACTATTTTCTCAGACACCTTCCACTACAATGGAAAGGATATGTATCTGACCAATATCGTCAGTGACTATACTAAGAAAGTCATCCAAGCTCTCAATCAACCAGAGAAAGGAGTTCCTGAGTTTAGGATATGAGTTATCGATATATGCGTATGATTTTAATGTTTGATATGCCTGTTGATACTGCAGAGGAACGCAAGGCCTATCGGAAATTCCGGAAGTTCCTCATAGATGAGGGGTTTATCATGCACCAATTCTCCATCTATAGCAAACTCTTGCTCAACAACTCTGCTAATAATGCCATGATTGAGCGACTCAAGACTCGAAATCCCAAAAAGGGAAACATCACTCTCTTAACAGTTACGGAAAAACAGTTTTCTCGGATGATATACTTAAATGGTGAGCACGATACCAGCGTAGCAAACTCTGATGCTCGGTTAGTCTTTCTAGGAGAAGAGCCTATAGATGAACATTAATTTTCCGGTACTAGATGAACCGATAGATATTCAAAATGCAACCTTTTTGGTGCTTGAAGATCAGTTTACCTTTTCAAAGATCGTCAAGCAATTGTACCAATATTCTGATGAAGGAGAGCTGAAATTATTTGACACTCATTTAAAAGCTTTAAAAGAATCAGAGCTGCTTCTGATTACAGATATTTTGGGTTACAATCTCAACTCTCCACCCATGCTCAAACTGATACATACCGATCTGGAAAATCAACTAAATGATAAACCAGAAGTAAAGTCAAAAATCGAAAAGTTGTTAGTTGCGATTACAGAACTGCTGGGGTTTGAGTGTTTGGAAAATGAATTGGATCTAGAGTACGATGAAATCACCATTCTAGAGTTGATCGATGCGCTAGGAGTCAAAGTTGAAACTCTGAGTGACACACCTTTTGAAAAGATGCTAGAAATTGTCCAAGTTTTTAAATATCTTTCAAAAAAGAAACTCCTTGTTTTCATCAATGTGACCGCCTATCTATCAAAGGATGAGTTAGGAAATCTGATAGAGTATATCCAACTCAATCAACTAAGGGTCTTATTTGTCGAACCTCGGAAAGTCTATGATTTTCCGCAATATGTGCTTGATCAAGACTATTTCTTGAACCCTGAAAATATGGTATAATTAAGAGTAACAATTGGAATCTGGCGAGCTGAAGTCTAGCTGGGACGAATAGCGCGATTACGAAATTTCGTGAGAAAAATTTTTCTACGAGGTTTTAGAGCTGTGTTGTTTCGAATGGTTCCAAAACCTCTTGCCATTCTTTTGAATAAACTTGCTGTTTTAGAGCTGTGTTGTTTCGAATGGTTCCAAAACAAGATTTTTACAGAGCTATGCAAGTAAACAGTTTTAGAGCTGTGTTGTTTCGAATGGTTCCAAAACAGATGACTTATATTCAAGTAATTTTGCGTCGTTTTAGAGCTGTGTTGTTTCGAATGGTTCCAAAACCACATCAAGCCGACTTACACCATCCGACCCGTTTTAGAGCTGTGTTGTTTCGAATGGTTCCAAAACGTATCTTCATTTTACAATGGAAGATAACCCGTTTTAGAGCTGTGTTGTTTCGAATGGTTCCAAAACGCTTTGTCTTTTACGCTATGGGCGATGGAGGTTTTAGAGCTGTGTTGTTTCGAATGGTTCCAAAACTTTTAGTCTTCCCATTTAGTTACCTCTTTTGTTTTAGAGCTGTGTTGTTTCGAATGGTTCCAAAACCACGGTCCTCAACTTATTGAAGCTGGATTTGTTTTAGAGCTGTGTTGTTTCGAATGGTTCCAAAACAGATGAATTTGTTTCTTACACTTGGGGCTGGTTTTAGAGCTGTGTTGTTTCGAATGGTTCCAAAACAAAGGAAGCCTGACTATCATAGTCTCTCTTGTTTTAGAGCTGTGTTGTTTCGAATGGTTCCAAAACCTCTTGTTTCTGCTCTTTGATTTCAGTAAGGTTTTAGAGCTGTGTTGTTTCGAATGGTTCCAAAACATTATCCACGGGCTTTGTGGTAAACCTGAAGTTTTAGAGCTGTGTTGTTTCGAATGGTTCCAAAACACCTATTGTTTTTGCCTTTAAAAATCCTTTGTTTTAGAGCTGTGTTGTTTCGAATGGTTCCAAAACAGTCGGGAGAGAGTGCCTGACCAAGCGAGGGTTTTAGAGCTGTGTTGTTTCGAATGGTTCCAAAACACAACTAGACGGTCAATACAAGGATTTAGAGTTTTAGAGCTGTGTTGTTTCGAATGGTTCCAAAACACACTTATGCAAATTAGAAAAGGCATAGGAGTTTTAGAGCTGTGTTGTTTCGAATGGTTCCAAAACATGTTGCAAGTTGGTTTGAAGCTCGTCGCGGTTTTAGAGCTGTGTTGTTTCGAATGGTTCCAAAACTGGTTTTTAAATTATATTTAGTAGCGAAAGGTTTTAGAGCTGTGTTGTTTCGAATGGTTCCAAAACATGTTGCAAGTTGGTTTGAAGCTCGTCGCGGTTTTAGAGCTGTGTTGTTTCGAATGGTTCCAAAACATGTAGGAGGCGACAATAAGCCTGCTACTGGTTTTAGAGCTGTGTTGTTTCGAATGGTTCCAAAACAATGATAAAGAATGCTATTGCTCCTGAAGCGTTTTAGAGCTGTGTTGTTTCGAATGGTTCCAAAACTTAGTGGTTTATGGTCTGGTATTTCCGATGGTTTTAGAGCTGTGTTGTTTCGAATGGTTCCAAAACCACCGTTGAAATCACAGACCAAAATTGGAAGTTTTAGAGCTGTGTTGTTTCGAATGGTTCCAAAACAATTTCTTAAAATTTCTTTAAGATTTCTTTGTTTTAGAGCTGTGTTGTTTCGAATGGTTCCAAAACTCGTTGGCCGCCTTCATGTATGTATCTATGGTTTTAGAGCTGTGTTGTTTCGAATGGTTCCAAAACATGTAGGAGGCGACAATAAGCCTGCTACTGGTTTTAGAGCTGTGTTGTTTCGAATGGTTCCAAAACAATGATAAAGAATGCTATTGCTCCTGAAGCGTTTTAGAGCTGTGTTGTTTCGAATGGTTCCAAAACCAGCAGGATTTGCTATAGGTGATACATTAAGTTTTAGAGCTGTGTTGTTTCGAATGGTTCCAAAACATTTTCTGTCCAGTCAAAACCAACTGGAACGTTTTAGAGCTGTGTTGTTTCGAATGGTTCCAAAACTGATCACCTCAGTACTAGCCAAAACCTTGTGTTTTAGAGCTGTGTTGTTTCGAATGGTTCCAAAACTTGTACAACCAACGTATTTCATCAAGGTCAGTTTTAGAGCTGTGTTGTTTCGAATGGTTCCAAAACATTAAATATGAAAACCTAGAATTTGCTTCTGTTTTAGAGCTGTGTTGTTTCGAATGGTTCCAAAACATTAAATATGAAAACCTAGAATTTGCTTCTGTTTTAGAGCTGTGTTGTTTCGAATGGTTCCAAAACCAGTGTATTATTTAAAAGTGTCTTATAAAGGTTTTAGAGCTGTGTTGTTTCGAATGGTTCCAAAACCACACATGGCAACAAAACAAGCAACACCAGGTTTTAGAGCTGTGTTGTTTCGAATGGTTCCAAAACATTTGCAATTTTTCAAATTCGTTTGGGATAGTTTTAGAGCTGTGTTGTTTCGAATGGTTCCAAAACAATGCTTGAAAGCTATATTCTTTTAACAACGTTTTAGAGCTGTGTTGTTTCGAATGGTTCCAAAACCGGATACACTGCTAAACTAAATGAGTTCGTGTTTTAGAGCTGTGTTGTTTCGAATGGTTCCAAAACCTCCACTAATTGCATTTTCAGTAACGATAGGTTTTAGAGCTGTGTTGTTTCGAATGGTTCCAAAACAATACTCACAAGGTCTTGACAACAAGTAACGTTTTAGAGCTGTGTTGTTTCGAATGGTTCCAAAACAACTAAAATTTGACGCTCTCTACGGTTTATGTTTTAGAGCTGTGTTGTTTCGAATGGTTCCAAAACAAATCATTTAGTCACAAGACCAAGGAAACGGTTTTAGAGCTGTGTTGTTTCGAATGGTTCCAAAACTTGATACATAATAATCAACATACCAATCATGTTTTAGAGCTGTGTTGTTTCGAATGGTTCCAAAACGAATGGTCTTTTACATTGGCTAGAGATAACGTTTTAGAGCTGTGTTGTTTCGAATGGTTCCAAAACGATATGGAAGGAAATAATGTCTTCTTTAACGTTTTAGAGCTGTGTTGTTTCGAATGGTTCCAAAACAAGCCTAAAATGTCAGAAGCGGGAGCAATGGTTTTAGAGCTGTGTTGTTTCGAATGGTTCCAAAACGCAATACTCAGAAGAATATGTAATCCTTGAGTTTTAGAGCTGTGTTGTTTCGAATGGTTCCAAAACTAGTGCTAAAAAGGCTTATTATCGTGCTGAGTTTTAGAGCTGTGTTGTTTCGAATGGTTCCAAAACAAGTCATTTAGCCACAAGACCAAGGAGACAGTTTTAGAGCTGTGTTGTTTCGAATGGTTCCAAAACCATTTGTGTAGCCGCAAGTAAAGCAGTGAAGTTTTAGAGCTGTGTTGTTTCGAATGGTTCCAAAACTTATATGATTAGTAAATATATCTCGATTGTGTTTTAGAGCTGTGTTGTTTCGAATGGTTCCAAAACCGAACCGTGCTGTCTCCTGCATGACGTCCAGTTTTAGAGCTGTGTTGTTTCGAATGGTTCCAAAACCGACAAGGTAACCAGCATCAGCCAAAGTCCGTTTTAGAGCTGTGTTGTTTCGAATGGTTCCAAAACCTTTCAATGACCTACCAATCGGACGGACAGGTTTTAGAGCTGTGTTGTTTCGAATGGTTCCAAAACAAGTTCAATAGTTCGAAAATAGTAGTTCAAGTTTTAGAGCTGTGTTGTTTCGAATGGTTCCAAAACTGTTGATTATAGTACTAGTGGTGCTATTGGGTTTTAGAGCTGTGTTGTTTCGAATGGTTCCAAAACAAGCCGATACCGTAGTACCGATAGCCTTAGTTTTAGAGCTGTGTTGTTTCGAATGGTTCCAAAACTGATAACTCCTTCGTGTAAAGCCATGGAAAGTTTTAGAGCTGTGTTGTTTCGTTTTTATTTATCATAAAAAGGACTGAATAAAACAGTCCTTTTGTTTTCTATTTCCCCAAGCAAAATTGGCTGAAGAGTTGGGTGATGAGTTCGTCTGGTGCGGCGTCACCAGTGATTTCGCCGAGGATTTCCCAGGTGCGGGTCATATCGACTTGGAGTAGATCTACCGGCATACCCATTTCCAAGCCTTGGTTGACGGCTTGTAGGCTTTCCAGGGCTTTTTCAATCAAGGAAATGTGACGGGCGTTGGACAGGTAGGTAGCGTCTTGCTCGACAATGCCAGCATTTTCAAAGAAGAGCTGATTGATGCGTTCTTCAATTTTATCAATATTTTGATTGTGGAGGACAGAAATCTTGATAGCATCTGCTGGCAGCTGATCCAACTCAATCTTCTCTTCAAGGTCGGTCTTGTTAAGCAGGACGATGCGATTGCTGTCTTGGCTGATTTCCAGCAATTGTTTGTCTTGGTCTGTCAGAGGCTCGCTGGCGTTTAAAACTAATAGAACCAAGTCAGCTTCCTGCAGGGCTTTTTTAGAGCGCTCAACTCCAATTTGCTCAACAAGGTCGTCGGTTTCCCGAATGCCTGCGGTATCAATGAGTTTGAGCGGCACGCCCTTGATATTAACATACTCCTCGATCACATCACGAGTCGTCCCCTCAATATCGGTCACAATAGCCTTGTCCTCGCGCAGGAGATTGTTGAGCAGGCTGGACTTGCCAACATTAGGCCGGCCGATGATAGCAGTGGAAATGCCTTCGCGTAAAATCTTGCCTCTTCGGGCGGTATTGAGGAGATTGCTCAGCAGAGCCTCGAACTCAGCTGTTTTTTCTCGCATCAGCTGGGTCGTCATCTCTTCCACGTCGTCGTACTCAGGATAGTCGATATTGACCTCGACCTGCGCCAGTGTGTTGAGGATTTCCTGACGGGTGTTGTTAATGAGGTCAGAGAGGGAGCCATCCAGCTGCTTGACAGCGTTGTTCATAGCTTTATCGGTCTTGGCGCGGATGATGTCCATGACAGCCTCAGCCTGAGTCAAATCTACGCGCCCATTGAGAAAAGCCCGCTTGGTAAACTCACCAGGCTCAGCCATTCTAGCGCCCTCGCGGATAGCCAGTTGCAGGATTTCATTAGTGACCGCAATTCCACCATGGGTGTTGATCTCGATGATATCCTCGCGCGTGAAGGTCTTGGGAGAGCGCATGGCACCAAGCATAACCTCATCCAGAATTTCCTGATTTTGAGGGTCAACGATATGGCCGTAGTTGAGCGTGTGGCTTTCCACTTTGCTTAGATTTTTCCCTTTGAAGATTTTTTTGGCAATAGCAAAGCTGTCAGTCCCGCTTAGTCTAACGATTCCGATAGCCCCTTCGCCGAGAGGAGTAGAAATCGCAGCGATTGTATCAAATTCTCTGGTAATCATACTGTATTTTTCCTTGTGTTTTAAAATCAATTACCCTAATTGTAACGCAAAAATCAAGGAGGAGCAAGGCTTTCGATTATCAAGCGGAAGGAATGCAATTTAAGTCTGGCAAAGAAAACACTTTCATGTTAGTGAGAATCATGATATAATAAAAGTAGTGTGATTCGAGGAGGTGCTATGGAAAATCTAAAGAAACTGGCAGGAATCAAGGCTGCTGAATTTGTCCAAAGCGGGATGATTGTTGGTCTCGGGACGGGTTCAACTGCTTATTATTTTGTCGAAGAGATTGGTCGGCGTATCAAGGAAGAAGGATTGCAGATTACAGCTGTTACGACTTCCAGTGTCACTAGTAAACAGGCTGAAGAGCTGGGTATTCCGCTCAAGTCTATCGACGATGTGGATCAGGTGGATGTCACTGTTGATGGTGCTGATGAGGTTGATTCAGCTTTTAACGGCATCAAGGGCGGTGGCGGCGCACTTCTCATGGAGAAAGTCGTGGCGGTTCCTACTAAGCACTATATCTGGGTAGTCGATGAAAGCAAGATGGTAGAGAAGCTAGGTGCCTTCAAGCTACCAGTAGAAGTTGTTCAATACGGTGCTGAGCAGCTCTTTCGTCGCTTTGAACGTGCGGGCTATAACCCAGCCTTTCGTCAGAAGGACGGTCAGCGTTTTGTCACGGACATGCAGAATTTCATTATTGACTTAGATTTAGGTGTGATTGAAAATCCAGTTGAGTTTGCGCAAGAACTAGATCATGTAGTGGGCGTAGTGGAGCATGGACTGTTTAACCAAATGGTAGACAAGGTCATTGTTGCTGGAAAATCAGGTCTTCAAGTTTTAGAGGCCAATAAATAGAAAGAGGTGTTTTATGCCAAAATTTAATCGTATTCACTTGGTAGTCATGGACTCAGTTGGTATCGGTGCTGCACCAGATGCCAATAACTTTGTCAATGCAGGAGTACCAGATGGTGCTTCAGATACTCTGGGACATATTTCCAAAACGGTAGGGCTGAATGTGCCAAATATGGCTAAAATCGGTCTAGGAAATATTGAGCGTCCTGTTCCTTTGAAGACAGTTCCTCAAGAAGAAAATCCTAGCGGTTACTATACCAAGCTGGAAGAAGTATCTCTTGGAAAAGACACGATGACAGGACACTGGGAAATCATGGGTCTCAATATTACTGAGCCTTTTGATACTTTCTGGAATGGCTTCCCAGAAGAAATCCTGACTCAGATTGAAGAGTTTTCTGGTCGCAAGATCATTCGTGAGGCTAACAAGCCATACTCAGGTACAGCAGTTATTGATGACTTTGGTCCTCGTCAGATGGAAACAGGCGAGCTGATTATCTACACCTCTGCTGACCCAGTATTGCAAATTGCAGCACACGAAGAAGTGATTCCTTTGGAAGAGCTCTATCGTATCTGTGAGTTCGCCCGCTCTATTACCTTGGAACGTCCTGCGCTTCTGGGACGTATCATCGCTCGTCCTTATGTAGGTGAGCCAGGCAACTTCACTCGTACAGCCAACCGTCACGACTATGCCGTTTCTCCGTTTAATTCAACTGTACTTGATAAGCTCAATGAAGCTGGAATTAATACTTATTCTGTTGGTAAGATAAATGACATCTTCAACGGCGCTGGAATTAACCATGACATGGGACACAATAAGTCTAACAATCATGGTGTAGATACTTTGGTCAAAGCCCTGAAAGACGAGAACTTCAAAGAAGGATTCTCATTCACTAACCTAGTAGACTTTGATGCTCTTTATGGTCACCGCCGTGATCCACATGGCTACCGTGACTGCCTGGAAGAGTTTGATGCGCGCATCCCAGAAATCATTGAAAATATGCGTAAAGATGATTTGCTCATGATTACTGCTGACCATGGTAATGACCCGACCTATGCCGGAACCGACCACACTCGTGAGTACATTCCGCTTTTGGTCTTCGGAAAATCGCTGAGCGGTCATGGTCATATTCCTGTTGGACACTTTGCGGATATCTCAGCTACCGTTGCTGAAAACTTCGGAGTAGACAAGGCGATGATTGGTGAAAGCTTCTTGGACAAATTGGTATAAGCATTATAAGAGAGTGAGGAAAATGTTTTATGACAAGCTTATCAGAAAAAATCAAAGCAACAGCAGCCTTCTTGAAAGAAAAAGGTATGACAGAACCTGAATTTGGTCTGATTTTGGGATCTGGTTTGGGAGAATTGGCTGAAGAAATCGAAAATGCCGTTAGTCTTGACTATGCGGATATTCCAAACTGGGGCCGCTCAACTGTTGTTGGTCACGCTGGTAAATTAGTTTATGGAGACTTGGCAGGACGGAAAGTCTTGGCACTGCAAGGCCGTTTCCATTTCTATGAAGGAAATCCTTTAGACATTGTTACTTTCCCAGTGCGTGTGATGAAGGCTCTTGGTGCGAAAGGTGTTATTGTCACTAATGCTGCCGGTGGTATCGGCTATGGTCCAGGTACGCTTATGGCTATCACTGACCACATCAATATGACTGATCAAAATCCTTTGATTGGTGAAAACTTGGATGAATTTGGTCCGCGTTTCCCTGATATGTCTAAATCTTACACTCCAGAATACCGTGCCGTCGCTCATAAAGTTGCTGATAAGCTTGGTATCAAGCTGGATGAGGGTGTCTATATCGGTGTAACTGGACCAACTTATGAAACACCAGCAGAAATCCGCGCTTATAAGACACTTGGAGCGGATGCAGTTGGCATGTCTACTGTTCCTGAAGTGATTGTAGCGGCACATTCTGGTTTGAAAGTCCTTGGAATTTCATGCATTACAAACTTTGCTGCTGGTTTCCAAGAAGAGCTTAATCATGAGGAAGTGGTTGAAGTAACAGAACGTGTCAAGGGTGATTTCAAACGATTACTTAAAGAAACACTTGCTGAATTGTAAAAATGTTGAAAGGCGGAGTGTCTAGGTTTGTAATTGAATCCGAACTAGCCTTTCTATGGAATATTAAAATTAAGAAAGAAAGGAATTGAACCCTCCCTAAAAGCGGTGGGAAAAAGATAGTTGGTCTTGTGAGCATCGCTCACTGAGACCATCTCCTATTTTCCTTTTGCTTTTGACGGGTTTGGTATCTCAACTATGTCTATTCATATTTCTGCTAAGCCAGGTGAAATTGCGGATAAAATCCTTCTTCCAGGGGATCCACTTCGGGCTAAATTTATCGCTGAGAACTTTTTAGAAGATGCTGTTTGCTTCAATGAAGTCCGCAATATGTTTGGTTATACTGGTACTTACAAAGGCGAACGTGTTTCAGTTATGGGAACTGGAATGGGTATGCCATCAATCTCTATCTACGCGCGTGAGCTGATTGTTGACTATGGAGTGAAAAAGCTGATTCGTGTGGGAACAGCTGGTTCGCTGAATGCTGATGTCCATGTCCGTGAATTAGTACTGGCTCAGGCGGCTGCGACTAACTCCAATATCATCCGCAATGACTGGCCACAGTATGATTTCCCACAAATCGCTAGCTTTGATTTACTAGATAAGGCCTATCATATCGCCAAAGGTCTTGGTATGACAACCCATGTTGGGAATGTCTTGTCGTCTGATGTCTTTTACTCAAACTACTTTGAAAAGAATATTGAGCTTGGTAAATGGGGCGTTAAGGCAGTGGAAATGGAAGCTGCGGCACTTTACTATCTGGCAGCTCAACACCATGTGGACGCTCTTGCTATCATGACTATTTCTGACAGCTTGGTCAATCCCGAAGAGGATACGACAGCTGAAGAACGTCAAAATACCTTTACCGATATGATGAAGGTTGGTTTGGAAACCTTGATTGCAGAAGCATGAAAGTAGATGTCAAAGAAGCCATTCTCTTTGCTATTTCCCGCTATGACTATGCTTATGCGTATAAGCTGGCTGAGCGAGCAGGAAGCAGTGTCCAGTCTGACTTGGTCCTTCTTCTTGAGGCTTTAGTGGAGCGAAGAGAGCTCAACATCCAATCTATGATGAATCTAAAGTTGGAAATCACTAGGTCTGACCTAGCTGATTTTCAGCTTTTTTGCCATGAAGATGAAGCGGATGAGCAGCTGGTCAATTACCTTTATGATCTGGAAGCCAAACTAAGAAATGAACAGTTGATTGATTTTATCCGAGCTGTCAGTCCGGCTATTTATCGGATTTTTATGCGGCTGATTAGCATGCAAATACCGGATATTGACTGCTATATTCATAATTCGCGAGGAGCTAGTTACGACCGTTGGAGGTTTGAAAAGATGCGACATTCTGATAATCTTTACCTGCAAAATTTTCATGCAGAAAGCACGGTTAATTCTTCTAGTTTGACGGAGCTGATTTTGCAGTTGAATTTGTCTGAATCTGTCAAAGAATCAGCACAGCAGCTAAGAGAGTTAGAAAAGTCAGTCCGCAATCCGTTGGCTCACCTTATCAAACCTTTCGATGAGGATGAATTGCACAGGACGACAGGTTTCTCATCCCAGCACTTTATGGAGCTTCTGATTGATTTGGCGCAGGAGACAGGCATTGTTTACCAGAGGGAACCTTTTTACTTCGACCTAGCAAATAAGCTCATAGAAAGTCTCTTATAAGGAGTAGCAGGATGGATAAGATTGCAAGGCTGCAAGACTTGATAGACCAAAGCCAGAATATTGTCTTTTTCGGTGGTGCGGGTGTTTCGACGGAGTCCGATATTCCGGACTTCCGCAGTTCAGATGGGATATACAGTGTCAAGCTGGGTCGGCACTTTACAGCAGAGCAGCTGGTTTCTCACACTATGTTTGAGCGCTATCCGCAGGAGTTTTTCGACTTCTACAAGAAGTACCTGCTCTATCCGGATGCCAAGCCCAATGCTGCTCATGCCTACTTGGCAGACTTGGAGAAGGCAGGCAAGCTCAAGGCTGTAGTGACTCAAAATATCGATAGTTTGCATGAAATGGCAGGTTCGAAAAAGGTTCTCAAGCTTCATGGCAGTGCGGATAGAAATTACTGTCTGAATTGTCAGCGATTCTATGATTTGGATGGCTTTCTGGCTCTGCAGGGTGCCATTCCTCGCTGCCTTGACTGTGGCGGTATTGTCAAGCCAGATGTGACCCTCTATGAAGAACCGCTAGATATGGAAGTTTTCCAGCAGGCAGCTCAAGCAATCCAGCAAGCAGACCTGCTGATAATCGGCGGAACTTCCTTAGTTGTCTATCCCGCAGCCAGCCTCATCCAGTACTTTGCAGGTAAGCATCTGGTCGTCATCAACAAGACCAGCATCCCTCAAGACAGCCAGGCAGACCTTGTCATTGAGGGTAAGATAGGGGAAGTGTTGGGGAAATTAAAATAATAGAAAAAACACCTGAGAAAAGCAGTAAAAGCTTTTTCGGGTGTTTTTTGCAGTTTATTTATCAAACTTCACTTCCTCAATCAGATACTCAATAAAGCGTTCTCCCATTTTGGATAAGCTGGCTTTTTCATGCTGGATGTAGACTAGCTCAATCGGATCATCAATGTCCAGTGGGATTGACACGATATTATCTCCGTTGAGGTTGCTGTTGAGGATACCGGTTGCAATCGTGTAGCCATCCAGACCGATCAAAAGGTTAAAGAGGGTCGCACGGTCGCTGACCACTATAGATTTTTTATGGTGTTCCTGAGAGAGAATTTCCTCTGAAAAGTAGAAGGAGTTGTGGGTACCCTGGTCATAGCTGAGGTAGGGGAAGTTTTCTAAATCAGATAATTGAACCAGCTTTTTCTTGGCCAGCGGATTGGATTTGCTGACAAAGATATGGGGTTGAGCTGTGAAGAGATGAGTGGCAATCAGATGATTGTCATCCAGCATCTTGGATAGGACATCGCGGTTGTAGCTATTAAGAAAGAGGACGCCGATTTCGCTGCGGAAGTTTTTTACGTCGTCAATAATTTCCCAAGTCCGAGTTTCCCGCAGGAAGAGCTCGTATTTCTCCATATCGCTTTTTTTAAGCAAGGACACGAAGGCATTGACCACAAAGGCATAGTGCTGGGCAGACACACTGAAAAGCTCGCGGTGGGCGACAGGGTTTTTGTATCTCTCCTCTAGAAGCTGAGTCTGCTCAACTACCTGACGGGCATAAGAAAGAAACTCCATGCCGTCCTTGGTCAAGGTAATTCCTTTGGGATTGCGAATGAAAATCTCGATACCCATTTCATTTTCCAAATCCCGTACAGCGTTAGATAGGCTAGGCTGGGTAATGAAAAGCTGCTTGGCAGCTTCGTTCATGCTGCCAGTCTCGACGATTTTGATAATATAGTGTAACTGTTGAATTCTCATAGGACTATTTTATCACAAACTGGGGATTTTTTCCCAATAAATCAATGAAAGCTAGTAAGGTTTTATGATTGAATTTATTAAAATGGACAGATGGTAAAAGAAATTCTATTGGATATAGTGACATTTTTAAAGTTTATTCTTATCGGAATTATAGAGCGATTTTATCAAGTCTTTTATAATGAAACAGGTTTTGCAATTTCAAGTTATTCGTGATATGATGATTTTTAGAGTGTAAAAGGAGTAGTTATGAAGAGAAAAGAAGATTCTTTTGAAGATATTGCTCTTGAGTTAGAGAAGGAGACATCTAAGTCTAAGTTCTTACCATTCGTTCTATTAGCCATTATTGGCTTTTCTATCGTTGGAGCAGTTTTTTTGATGCTTTCTATATCGCAAAAGACTAAATCTAAGCAACCGGTGAGCCAGTCAAGTCAGATTATTTCACCATCAAAAAAATTAGAGGATAAGAAGACTGAAGTAAAAAAATTCGCTGAAAGTCTTACAGTTTCTCCAGAAAAAAGCGGTCCCTTTCTTTGGACGGTTGACAAGGCAGTTTCTCTACCCATGGACAAAGATAAAGGCGGAGCCGTCTTGGAAGATGTTTTGAAAGAATTTGGAAAACCAGTTGAAGCTGATTCGTGGATTGACTTTTCAGCAAATAATGAAATTCAAAAGCATATTCGTCTTTTTTGGAAAGAGAAGAATGGTGCTCTTGGTTATGTTTCTTTAACATTTGCTGAATTTGATGGTGTCTATAAGCTTATTTCCAAGTACCATTCTAACCTTGCAAGTGATGAGATTAAGGTGGATAAAAATCCTAATAGAGACTTTTTATGGACACAAGAATATATAGATAGTCTTGTTATTGGTGCTAGAGAAGGTACTGACAAAGGTACGGCTTATGATGAGATTGTTTCAAATGTTGGTTTGCCGCTATATCAGACGATTTTGGGAGAGGATAATCAACTTAAGATGCAGACTACTTATAACAATCCAAGGGGATGGAGATTTCCAGATGAATTGAAAACTGTTAATTTAGAATTTTATAAGCAAGAAGATGGATCGTGGCGTTTAGTTTCTAAACAAAGCCAGTAAACTAAATAAAAAGGAGAAGACTAACTTGAGAAAGAATAGCATGAAAAAACACGATGCCAATTCATTTAGAGATATAAAAAAAGAACTTTATAAACAACAAAAGATAAAAAGAGAAGAACTTACCATGATGGCCATACAGGAGGAGAAAAAATCGATTAATTCGACCTTTATTCTTCTTTGTTTGAGCGTGTTATTTGCTTTGTTCTTTGGGGTCTATTATTTTTCTCAAAAGATTCCTAAAGCTAACCTTAAGTACAAATATAATAAGACAGTTTCGTCAGTTAGTAAAGAAAGCTCTACTACTCAGCAAGATGATGAATCAGAAATGTACAGAAAACAGGATGAACTTAGGATGAAAATTGTTGAGATAGTACAAAAAAAGTTTTCTTTTAACTGGACATTAGATAATTTTGTAGAACTAAAAATGGGAAAACCTGGAGAGTTGAGTTCTAATCCAACTTTAGAAGAAGTTGTTGCGAAATATGGTAAGGGTTCAGGCGTAAGTTTTACCGACAACGGATTGATTCTGACTTATAAGACAAGAATTGTAGATGTTCCGAGATATGGTTCGTCGGGACATCCTCAGGAGATAAGTTTAAGTTTTACTTCTCTTGATTCTAATGGGGAGAAGTACTATTTGACAAATAAAATGGCAATGTTTTTAAATGACAGTAATTATCTTTCAGCTACCAAAGATGAATTTGTTTTTAATTGGAAGCCAGAAGATATGGATACATTGATAGTAGGTGATAGAAATCATGGCAAAGGAGGAATGACTTATCAAGAAATTGTTGATCGATTTGGCCTACCTTCATATACTAATATTTCCGGAAATGATACAGATTATAGTCCCTTATCACTGCAAGCGAATTATTTGATTGCTCGTCGTTCTGAATCTGAACGAAAATTGGATAGGGTGTCTTTGATTTTCAAGAGGCAGGAGGATGGCAGCTTTCGTCTTGCGGATGCAAAGAGTGAATTTGACAAGGACTGGTAAAGCTGTGGTAGGTCGGAGATCTTAAAATTCTAATATTTTTTATGGCTTGACAATCCTTATCGCTAACGATATAATGTTTACAATTTAACCTTTAATCAAGTCCAGTGAGGCTGCAAGGTGGGGAAACGGTATAAGAGGCAATTGGCTGCCTTGTTTTTTGCGAAACCTTGCTGCGGCAAGGTTTTTTCTTGTAGAAAGTGAGGTTGTCATGGTTAGTGACAGTTGTAAAAAGAGATTTGGAAAGATTATGCTGGAGCAGATGGAGCTACTGGAGCAAGTAGAAATTGCACCTAATATTTTTTCTATGCTCCTAAAGGGGCAAATGGTCAGCCAGATGCAAGCTGGGCAGTTTTTACATATTCGGGTACCAGATGACAGCAAGCTTTTGCGCCGGCCTATCTCAATCGCAGAGATTGACCGAGACAACCTGACTTGTCACATCATTTATCGGATAGAAGGCGGAGGCACGGCTATTTTTTCTCAACTTCCAGTTGGGTCTTTTCTTGATGTTGTGGGGCCTCAGGGCAATGGCTTTGATTTGAGTCCTGTAAGGGAAGGTGAGCGAGCTTTGATTATCGGTGGTGGGATTGGTGTTCCTCCTCTGCTTGAGGTTGCCAAAGAATTGCATGCCAAGGGAGCTCAAGTGACAGCTGTATTGGGATTCGCTGATAAATCTGTTGTCATTTTGGAAGCAGAAATGAAAAAATACGCTGATGTCATTGTCACGACGGATAACGGTTCTTATGGTCGTCAGGGCTATGTATCAGCCGTTGTGGATGAGTTGTCTCAAGACTATGCGGCTGTCTATTCCTGTGGTGCGCCTGCTATGCTTCAGTATGTGGATCGTAAGTTTCAGGACCATCCGCATGCTTATCTCTCCATGGAGTCTCGTATGGCTTGTGGCATGGGCGCCTGCTATGCCTGCGTAGTTCATGTGGCCGGTCAGGACGAGTCGGTCAATAAGCGGGTTTGTGAAGACGGTCCGGTCTTTGAGACGGGGACGATTATTGTCTAGGAGGGGAAAGAATGAGTGACCAACGTTTAAGAGTTTCCTTGCCAGGCTTGGACCTGAAAAATCCAATTATTCCAGCATCTGGCTGCTTTGGCTTCGGACAGGAATATGCCAAATACTATGACTTGGACTTGCTAGGCTCCATCATGATAAAGGCTACGACTCTGGAGCCACGCTTTGGCAATCCCACTCCGCGTGTGGCAGAAACGCCAGCTGGTATGCTCAATGCCATTGGCCTGCAAAATCCAGGTGTTGAGGTTGTTCTAGCTGAAAAACTGCCCTGGTTAGAAAAATATTATCCCGACCTTCCAATCATCGCTAATGTAGCGGGTTTTTCCAATCAAGAATATGCCACAGTGGCTGGAAAAATTTCTCAAGCCTCTAATGTCAAGGCTATTGAGCTAAATATCTCCTGTCCTAATGTTGACCATGGCAATGCTGGATTGTTGATTGGTCAAGTTCCAGAGTTGGCTTACGAAGCAACCAAGGCAGCGGTAGATGCTTCTGCTGTACCAGTCTATGTCAAATTGACTCCGAGTGTGGCAGACATCACTCAGGTAGCTAAGGCTGTTGAAGACGCTGGTGCTGCTGGTTTTACCATGATTAATACCTTAGTAGGTATGCGGTTTGACTTGAAGTCGCGCAAGCCTATTATCGCTAATGGTACAGGCGGTATGTCGGGCCCGGCTGTCTTTCCGGTAGCGCTCAAGCTAATCCGTCAAGTGGCGCAAGCAAGTAAACTTCCTATTATTGGTATGGGGGGAGTTGATTCTGCGGAGGCTGCTCTGGAGATGTTTATAGCAGGTGCTTCAGCCATTGGGGTAGGGACTGCCAATTTCACGGATCCTTATGCCTGCCCAACCATCATTGAAGATCTGCCTAAGGCTATGGATAAATACGGCATCGAAAGTCTTGAAACTTTACGAAAAGAAGTTCGAGAGAATTTGCTTTAAAGTTACATTTTTACTTGACAATTCTGCTGTGAAATTATAGAATGAACTAAATATAACCTTTAAAGAAGTCCAGAGAGGCTACTAAGGTACATACGTTTGAATGGCAGATACTGCCACATTTTCGTGTAACCTTGCTCTCGGGCAAGGTTTTTCTATGTCTCTGAACCTAGCGTGACAGTTGGTTTTGAGATAGGATTGCCTAGCAGACTTCTTTGAAGATAATAATTTAAAAGGAGATTTTCCCCTCATGCGTGAAGAACGGCCTATTATCGCCCTCGACTTTCCATCTTTTGACGATGTCAAAGATTTCTTGGAGCATTTTCCGGAAGATGAAAAACTCTATGTCAAAATCGGTATGGAATTCTTCTATGCCATCGGTCCAGAAATCGTTCATTATCTGAAAGCACTGGGACACAGCATTTTCTTGGATTTGAAACTGCACGACATTCCCAATACAGTGCGCTCAGCCATGTCTGTCCTAGGTACCTTTGGTATTGACATGGTGACGGTCCATGCAGCGGGTGGTGTGGAAATGATGAGCGAAGCTAAGAAGGTCTTGGGGGATAAGGCTAAGTTGGTTGCGGTGACCCAGCTGACCTCGACCAGTGAGGAAGATATGCGGGATTGCCAAAACATCCAGACCACAGTTCAGGAGTCTGTTGTCAATTACGCTCGCAAGGCCAAAGAAGCCGGTTTGGATGGCGTAGTTTGCTCAGCTCAAGAAGTGGAACTTATAAAGGCAGCAACTGCAAATGACTTTCTCTGTGTGACGCCGGGTATTCGGCCAGCTGGATCAGAAATCGGCGACCAAAAACGGGTCATGACACCGCAGGAAGCCCATCAAATCGGCAGTGATTATATTGTAGTCGGCCGTCCGATTATCCAAGCTGAAAATCCTTGGGATGCTTATCACGAGATTAAGAAGCAGTGGAATAGTTAGGAAAAACAAGAGATTCGAATTAAATCGTTTATAAAAATTAACAGTATCATAAAATTTCAAATTTATAAGGAGCAAAAAATGACTTTAGCAAAAGAGATTGCGCGTGATTTATTGAAAATCAAAGCAGTGTATTTGAAGCCAGAAGAGCCTTTTACATGGGCGTCGGGCATCAAGTCACCTATATATACAGATAACCGTGTGACATTGGCTTATCCAGAAACTCGAACCTTGATTGAAGATGGTTTCGTCGAAAAGATTCGGGCGGAATTTCCAGATGTAGAAGTCATCGCTGGAACTGCGACAGCAGGTATTCCTCACGGAGCCATTATCGCCGATAAGATGAACCTGCCATTTGCCTATATCCGCAGCAAACCAAAAGATCACGGAGCGGGCAATCAAATCGAAGGTCGCGTAGCGCTTGGACAGAAGATGGTTGTCATTGAGGATTTAATCTCAACTGGCGGTTCGGTCTTGGATGCGATTGCTGCAGCGAAACGAGAAGGTGCGGATGTGATTGGTGCAGCGGCTATCTTTACCTATGAGCTGCCAAAGGCAGAAAAGAACTTCAATGAAGCGGGTGTGAAATTAATAACCCTTTCTAACTACACTGAGCTAATCACTCTGGCTGAATCAGAAGGGTATGTCAGTCCTGAGGGCTTAGCCTTGCTTGAGAAATTTAAGCATGACCAAGAAAATTGGCAAGATTAGACCGAATACAAATAAAATGATCTGACCTTTATTCAGGTCATTTTTCAGTAAAACGTCCTTGTATTGCCTTTAAAAATGGCTTAAAGTCTCGGTGTTTGGTATAATAGAGCTATGTCTAAGATTTATCATCTATCCTTTTCAATATTACAGAAAGTTATGCTGATTACGGCTGTTCACTGGTTTCTGATTGCCATCTGGCATGTTGCAGAGCTGAATAGTATAGCTATGATTGCTTTTACTGGCTTGGCTTATCTGGCCTATCGCTATCGGCATTTGCTAGAAAAAGCTTATCATTGGCTGATGAAGCATAAATTTCTTGTTATGGTAGCTGTCTTTATTTTTCAGCTGATAATGCTCTTTTCGGCAGAGCTTTTGATTAGACGGGATGCAGCAGTTGTCTTTACAGGGGCTTTCAAAACTCTGAAAGAAAGCTCCATTTCCAGCTATCTGACCCGCAACCCTAACAATGTCTCTCTCTTTCTCTACGAGCGTTTTTTCTTTAATGTATTTGGGGGATCTGGTCTATGGGTCATGCAGGCCTTGAATATTGTTTATACTAACGTAACGGCCTTGATTCTCTATAAGGGCTGCCAAAAGTATTTTTCACAAAAGACTGCAGATGCTGTATTTAGTCTTTATGTGCTTTTACTGGGCTTTTCTCCTTTTTTCTTTTCAATGTATACGGACATTCCGCCTCTGCCTTTCATTAGTCTGCAGATTTTCCTAGTTCTGGGATTGCTGAGAGGAGAGGAGAACAGTAGACAGCTGGTTTGGCGCAGTATTTTGCTTGGACTAATGACTAGTCTGGCTTTCTTCTTTAGACCGACAGTAATGATTCTGCTGATAGCTGTCTTCGGAGTTCTCTTTTTCAAAAAGAATTGGAAGAAGTTCTTTCTAACACTAGTCGTTTTTGCTTGCAGTTTTGCGATTAGCTATGCCCCGCTGCATTACTGGTCCAAGCACCAGACGGAAGTGCCGATTATGAAGGGAGAGGGATTGGCAAAAGGCCCCTTGCTCTTTATCAATTTAGGTCTGACCTTCAATGGCCACAATCAGGAAGATATGAAAGAAGGGCTCTTGCAGTATATTGAGCCTGACAAGCAGCATGACTATAACAATGGCATGTTTGCTAAGGAATATGTTATCAAGGAAATCAAGCGGCGCTTAAGTGAATATAATCCTTTGACTTTAGCTCATCATCTCTTCCATAAGCAGTCTCTGACTGTAGCAGAAGGAGATTTGGGCTGGCTCTACCGCAGTGTCGAAAATGAAAAGACGCCTTATATATCGCCTTTTTACCAAGATACGAAAGATAATCCTTTAACTCAGTTTGTCCGTGACTTCTTTCTGAACACTGACAAGTCAGAATTTGTCTATTTCTCTCTTTCCAAGCAGGTGATTTGGATTGTTATGGCGGCAGGACTTGTCTTTGCTCTTTGGAAATATCGCTCCAGTGATGAGATGAATTTTCTAACCTTAGCTGTTTTTGGCGGCCTGCTCTTTTTGCAGATTTTCGAAGGAGGAAAGACCCGTTATCTGATTCAGTTTTTGCCACAGATTTTGATTCTATCCGCCCTAGGATTAGCCCAGTACCCACAAGCTCTAGGGAAGTTTCGCTTTTGGACTAGAAAGAAGGAGTCTTTAGAATGAAAAGACCTGTTCCTATCTATGAACCTCTTTATAGCTTGAAGCCCATCGCCGAGAATATCTGGATTGTTGATGGTGATTTGATTGAGATGGATGCGGTGCTGACAAATCTGCCCTTTTCTACCCGCATGACTGTTATCAAGTTATCAAATGGTCAGCTCTGGTGCCATTCACCAATCCAGCCAAATCAAGCCTTGTTTGACCAGTTGGACGCTTTGGGACCAGTCGCACACCTCGTTTCACCTAATAAGATTCACTATGCTTATATAGCTGACTGGAAGAAGCGTTATCCTGAGGCGATTGCTTGGTCTAGCCCAGGTGTTGAAGAGAGAGCGGCCAAGCAGAAAATTCCAGTCTCTTTTGATGAAAAGCTGACGGATGAGGCTCCTGAAGCTTGGGCAGACCAGATAGATCAGTTGGTTTTCAAGGGAAGTTCTTATATTGAGGAAGTTGTCTTTTTTCACAAGGACAGTCAAACCTTGATTTTGACAGATTTGATTGAGAATTTTGAAACAAAACATTTTCCAAGTCAGATTCGCGGCAAGGCTTATAAATTAGTTCGTGTTGCGGCTCCAGATGGGCAGACACCTATTGACTACCGTATGACCTTTATCGGTCATCAAAAAGAAGCCAAAGAATGTCTAGAGCAGATGCTGGCTTGGCAACCGGAGAAAATCATACTAGCCCACGGTTCTTGTTTTCTGGAAAATGGTATAGCAGAACTCAAAAGAGCGCTTAGGTGGATTAGATAAGAGAATTTTATCGTAGGAAATGAGAGGAGACATGTATGCAACATTCAGCTTGGCATGCTTTGATTAAGGAGCAGCTGCCGGAAGGTTATTTTGCAAAAATCAATCATTTTTTAGACGAAGTGTATGCGTCAGGGACCATTTACCCACCTCGGGAAAAGGTGTTTAATGCGATTCAGACGACAGATTTAGCAGATGTTAAGGTGGTTATTTTGGGGCAGGACCCCTACCACGGACCGAGACAGGCACAAGGCTTGAGTTTTTCGGTACCTGATGACATTCCAGCTCCGCCTTCTTTGCAGAATATTCTCAAAGAACTGGCTGATGATATCGGAGTGAAAGAGTCGCATGATTTGACTTCCTGGGCTCAGCAGGGTGTTCTCTTGCTCAATGCTGGTCTGACAGTGCCTGCTGGCCAGGCCAATGCGCATGCCGGCTTAATCTGGGAGCCATTTACAGATGCGATTATCAAAGTAGTCAATGAAAAGTCTGATCCAGTTGTCTTTATCCTATGGGGTTCTTACGCCCGCAAGAAAAAAGCCTTGATTAGTAATCCTCAGCATCTGATTATCGAGTCAGCTCACCCAAGTCCGCTGTCTGCTTACCGTGGTTTCTTTGGCAGCAAACCTTTTTCACGTACCAATGATTTCTTAGTGACTAAGGGCTTGGAACCTATTGATTGGTTAGCTTAGGAGGTAGTATGGTTCAGTTAGCAACGATTTGTTATATTGATAATGGCCGGGAGTTTCTCATGCTGCACCGCAACAAAAAGCCCAATGATGTTCATGCTGGTAAGTGGATTGGTGTCGGTGGCAAGCTAGAGCGTGGAGAAACGCCGCAGGAATGCGCGGCGCGCGAGATTCTAGAGGAAACAGGTCTAAAGGCAAAGCCTGTCCTCAAAGGCGTTATCACTTTTCCAGAGTTTACTCCTAATTTGGACTGGTACACCTATGTCTTCAAGGTGACTGAGTTTGAGGGAGAATTGATTGACTGCAACGAAGGGACTTTGGAATGGGTGCCCTATAACCAGGTTTTGTCTAAACCAACTTGGGAAGGCGATCATACCTTTGTTGAGTGGCTTTTAGAAGACAAGCCTTTCTTTTCTGCAAAGTTTGTTTATGACGGGGATAAACTGCTGGATACGCAGGTGGACTTTTACGAATAAGGAGATAAGACGATGCTATTAATCAAAAACGGACGAGTTATGGATCCTAAGACTGGTTTTGACCAAATTTCCGACCTCTTGGTTGAGGGGAAGAAAATTGTCAAAATTGGACAAGATTTGCAGGCAGAAGGAGCAAAAGTTATTGATGCCAGTGGTTTGGTGGTGGCTCCAGGTTTGGTGGATATACACGTTCATTTTCGGGAGCCAGGCCAGACTCATAAGGAAGATATTCATACGGGGGCATTGGCTGCGGCAGCAGGTGGCTTTACGACCGTTGTTATGATGGCCAATACCAATCCAACCATCTCTACGGTTGAAACCCTGAAGGAAGTGCTGGAGTCGGCTAGTCGTGAAAATATCCATATCAAGTCGGTTGCAACAATTACCAAGAATTTTGATGGGCAGCATCTGACAGATTTCCAAGGTCTTTTGACAGCTGGTGCAGTAGGTTTTTCTGATGACGGTATTCCGCTGACCAACGCTGGCATTGTCCGCAAAGCTCTTGTAGAAGCACGTAATAATAACACCTTTATCAGCTTGCATGAGGAAGACCCTAATCTCAATGGCATACTTGGTTTCAATGAGCATATTGCCAAAGAGCATTTTCATATCTGCGGCGCGACAGGTGTGGCAGAGTACAGCATGGTTGCACGCGATGTTATGATTGCTTATGATGCCAAGGCTCATGTGCATATTCAGCATTTGTCCAAGGCTGAGAGTGTAAAGGTGGTGGAATTCGCTCAGAATCTAGGCGCACAAGTTACTGCTGAAGCAGCACCTCAGCACTTCTCTAAGACAGAAGCTCTGCTATTAACCAAGGGCAGCAATGCTAAGATGAATCCACCTCTGCGCTTAGAATCGGACCGTCTGGCGGTTATTGAGGGGCTCAAGTCTGGTGTCATTTCTGTCATTGCCACGGACCATGCTCCACATCATGCTGACGAGAAAAATGTTGAAGACATCACTAAAGCGCCTTCTGGCATGACTGGTCTTGAAACTTCGCTTTCTCTGGGACTGACCTACCTAGTTGAGGCTGGTCATCTGAGTTTGATGGAACTTTTGGAAAAAATGACAGTCAATCCAGCTCAGTTGTATGGTTTTGATGCTGGCTTCATTGCTCAGGACGGGCCTGCTGATTTGACAATATTTGACCCAGAAGCAGATAGACTTGTGACTGATCATTTTGCCTCCAAGGCGGCCAATTCACCTTTCGTTGGTGAAAAACTTAAAGGCCAAGTGAAGTTTACCATCTGTGATGGGGAAGTTGTCTTTGAGGGATAATATAGTTCAGACTCTGATGAATTTCAGGGTCTTTTTTAACACAGAAAACTTTCTGGGAATTTTCTGAAAAACCGAATGTTTGTTGAAATATTAAGGATATAGTTCCTTTTTAAAACAAAAAGAGGTATAATATAACAAAATACTAAAGAGGAGTGTTCGTTATATGAAGAAGAAATTTTTCATCTTACCTGTTCTATCAACAGTGCTTTTGGCACCTGCTTTTTTGGCGCATCAAGTCTCTGCGGAAGAGGCTCAGGCTAGTCCAGAGCCGGCAACGACTGAGTTGACCAATCAGCCAGCTGCTGTGGAAGCATCTGCAGCGCAACCAACTGCTCCAGCAGCTTCAGCAGAAGAAAAGCCAGCAGATAGTCAGAATGTAGCTGCTCCGGCTGGTCCAGCTGCGACAGAAGCCGCTGCAGCTGCAGCACCAGCCCAGTCTGAAAATCTGCCAGAGGCTACGATTCTTCATACAAATGATGTGCACGGTCGTATCGTAGAGGAAAAAGGCGTTATCGGTGATGCCAAGCTGGCAACTGTTATCAAGGAAGAGCGTGCTAAAAATCCTAAAGTGCTAGTCGTGGATGCGGGTGATGCCTTCCAAGGGCTGCCAATTTCCAATAGTTCAAAAGGGGAAGAACGAGCGAAAATCCTCAATGAAATTGGCTATGATGCTATGGCAGTCGGTAACCATGAGTTTGACTTTGGTCTAGATGAGGCGAAAAAATACAAGGAAATTCTTAAATTCCCACTTCTCAGCTCCAATACCTACGCTAATAATGCTCGAGTTTTCCAAGCCTCTACCATTGTAGACAAGGACCCAGCGGTTGAGGGAGATGAGTTTGTGGTAATCGGTGTGACAACACCAGAAACTTCTACAAAAACTCACCCTAAAAACATCCAAGGTGTGACCTTCACTGATCCAATCACAGAGGTTAATCGGGTCATTGACGAAATCGAAGCACGCGCAGTGGCAGAAGGAAAGAACTACAAAAACTATGTTGTTTTAGCTCACTTGGGTGTTGACACGACAACTCCGACAGAGTGGCGCGGCTCAACCTTGGCTGAAGCTCTTTCTAAAAATCCTAAGCTCAAAGGTAAGCGTGTAACCGTTATTGACGGCCACTCCCACACAGTTGAGTCTACCACTTATGGTGATAATGTTACTTACAATCAGACCGGTAGCTACCTACACAATATCGGAAAAGTGACATTCAAGGCCAATCAGCTTCTGGGAAATCCTCAGCAAATCCCTGCTGAAACAGCTAAGAAAGTCGCTCCAGACCCAGTTGTAGCAGACATGGTCAGCAAGATTAAAGCCAGGTACGACGCAGATAATGCCAAGGTTATTGTGGCAAACAGCCCAGTAGAGCTTAATGGCGACCGTGAGAATGTCCGCGTTCGGGAAACCAATCTGGGTAATGTCGTAGCCGATGCTCTCTACGATTATGGTCAAACTGGCTTTGCCAATAAAACAGACTTGGCTGTTACTAACGGAGGCGGTCTGCGCGAAACTATTGCCAAAGACAAGCCGATCACCAAGGGAGATGTTATCGCCGTATTGCCTTTCGGGAACACTATTTCGCAAATCAAGGTAACCGGTCAAAATATCGCAGATATGTTTGCCAAATCTCTGGGCTCTATTCTTCAGGAAAAAGATGGCAAACCTGTGCTGGATGAGAACGGACAACCCTTGCTAGAACCAAGCGGTGGTTACCTGCAAATCTCTGGAGCTAAAGTCTACTACGACACCACTCTGCCAGCTAATCAGCGTGTCCTCCACATTGAGATTAAG
Source organism: Streptococcus sanguinis (assembly GCF_003943735.1). Taxonomy (GTDB): domain Bacteria; phylum Bacillota; class Bacilli; order Lactobacillales; family Streptococcaceae; genus Streptococcus; species Streptococcus sanguinis_E. Next base: position 244,805 of record NZ_RJMV01000003.1, read on the forward strand.
AACAAAGAAACGGGTGTTTATGAGCCTCTTGATCCAAATAAGACCTACTATCTGACGACTAATGATTTCTTGGCTGCTGGTGGGGATGGCTATACCATGCTGGGTGGCCCTCGCGAGGATGGACCATCTATGGATGTTGCCTTTGCTGACTATCTGGCAAAAGCTGATTTGACAGCCTATGCGGTTATCAATCCAAACTCACGTGCTATCTCTATTTCATCCACTAAGGATACAGACGGTGATGGCTATACAGATATTGAAGAAATCAAGCAAGGAACAGATCCGGCTAATGCAGATTCCTACCCAGCTAGTGCCAAAGCAGCTGATCCTGGAAAACAGGCAGCTCCACTGGTTAATACTCCAAAACAAACTAAGCAAGTACCTGTCCATGTTGCCAAGAGCTTCACTAAGGACCCTGCAGCTAAAGAACTACCACAAACAGGCAGCGAATCAGCAGTTGCCTTGAGCCTAGTTGGTATGGTTTTAGGATTCTTTGGATTGGCAGGAATCAAGAAAAGTCACAAAGAAGACTAGTTAGAAGACACAATAAAACGGAAGTTGTTCACTTCCGTTTTATTTCTTAGTCTCAGGATTTTGATGTGTGATATTCAAGCCCCAAGGGATTAAGTTTTCTTTTTTCTGTTTGATACGTTGGATATTGTCCTTGTGCCGGAGGATAATAATCAAAGCTAGCGCAATGATAATCAGAGTAAAGAAGAGGTCATAGCTAGGCAGTATAAAGCCAACTAGAGGAAAGAGCAGAGCAGACAGGATAGCGATGACTGCTGAGAGCACACTTGCCAGAGAAATCATACTTCCTAGATAGAGGATGCTGGCAAAGATGACAATCAGATAGACAAAGAAGGCTGGTGAGAAGCCTAGAACAACCCCCGCACTGGTTGCCACAGCCTTGCCGCCCTTAAAGCCAGCAAAGATAGGAAAAGTATGGCCAATCACAGCCAATAGGCCAAAGACAAGCGGCGAAACTCCCTCAATATGCAAAAAGAAAGGCAGCAGGGTCGCTGCAGTTCCTTTGAGAAAGTCAATAGCAAAAGTAGCCGTCCCAGCCGTCTTTCCCAAAATACGGAAAGTATTGGTCGTTCCGGTATTGCCGCTGCCGTATTCTCTCAGGTTCTTTTTAAAGAAAATTTGCCCAATCCAAAGTCCAGTCGGAATAGAGCCAAGTAAGTATGCTAGTATTAATCCAATTATCGTGTTCATCATGATTTTATTATACCATTATTTCGCTTTCTTACAATAGAAAAGGATAGAATTTATAGCAGGAAATGTCTACTCGGATATTGGATTCTTCTTCGTGTAAAATCAGTTCTTATCAGCAGTTTTTTCAAAAAAATCTTTGCAATATTTGCCAAAAACTTGTAAGATAGAAAAGATGAATCATTAGGAGGTTCTTGTGGCAAAAAAGGAAATCAATATTAACAATTATAATGACGATGCCATTCAGGTATTAGAAGGGTTGGATGCGGTCCGCAAACGTCCGGGGATGTATATCGGATCGACCGACGGAGCGGGACTCCACCATCTGGTCTGGGAAATTGTGGACAATGCTGTCGATGAAGCACTATCAGGCTTCGGTGATCGGATCGATGTGACTATCAACAAAGACGGCAGTCTGACTGTCGCAGACCACGGACGCGGGATGCCAGTCGGCAAGCACGCTATGGGCATTCCTACGGTCGAAGTCATCTTCACAGTTCTCCACGCCGGCGGTAAGTTCGGCCAAGGTGGCTATAAGACCTCAGGCGGTCTCCACGGTGTAGGGTCCTCCGTTGTCAATGCCCTGTCTAGCTGGCTGGAAGTGGAAATCACGCGGGATGGGACTGTTTACAAGCAGCGCTTTGAAAATGGCGGAAAACCAGTCACTACGCTCAAGAAAATCGGCACGGCACCTAAGTCCAAGTCTGGGACCAAAGTGACCTTCATGCCGGACGATACGATTTTTTCAACGACGGACTTCAAGTACAACACTATTGTGGAGCGGCTTAAGGAATCAGCCTTCCTGCTCAAGAATGTTCGCCTGTCGCTGACCGATGCGCGGACTGGCGAAGAAGTAGAGTTTCACTATGAGAACGGGGTTGAAGATTTTGTCAGCTATCTCAACGAAGACAAGGAAACCCTGACTCCTGTCCTCTATTTCGAGGGCGAGGAGAGCGGCTTCCAAGTTCAGGTGGCTCTCCAGTACAACGACGGCTACGCCGATAATATCCTGTCCTTTGTCAATAACGTCCGTACCAAGGACGGCGGTACCCACGAGACAGGACTCAAGACCGCTATTACCAAGGCCATGAACGACTATGCCAGAAAGACGGGGCTGCTCAAGGAAAAGGACAAGAATCTGGAAGGCTCGGACTACCGCGAAGGTCTGGCTGCTGTCCTATCCATCCTGGTCCCTGAGGCGCACCTGCAGTTTGAAGGTCAGACCAAGGACAAGCTGGGCAGCCCTTTGGCTCGTCCGGCCGTGGACTCCATCGTCTCTGACAAGCTTACTTTCTTCCTACTGGAAAATGGTGAGCTGGCATCTAACCTCATCCGCAAGGCTATCAAGGCCAGAGATGCTAGGGAAGCGGCCCGCAAGGCGCGTGACGAAAGCCGGAATGACAAGAAGAATAAGAAAGACAAGGGCTTGCTGTCTGGTAAGCTGACTCCGGCTCAGTCCAAAAACCCAGCCAAGAACGAACTCTATCTGGTCGAGGGTGATTCTGCCGGTGGCTCTGCTAAGCAAGGCCGTGACCGTAAGTTTCAAGCCATCCTGCCTTTGCGCGGTAAGGTAATCAATACTGCTAAGGCTAAGATGGCCGATATTCTCAAGAACGAAGAAATCAACACCATGATTTATACGATTGGAGCAGGTGTTGGGACAGACTTTACCCTTGAGGATGCCAACTATGACAAGATCATCATCATGACTGATGCGGACACTGACGGTGCCCATATCCAGACCTTGCTGCTGACCTTTTTCTATCGCTATATGCGCCCGCTAGTCGAGGCTGGCCGCGTCTATATTGCCCTGCCGCCTCTCTACAAGATGTCCAAGGGCAAGGGCAAGAGCGAAGTTGTCGAGTATGCTTGGACTGATGGCGAGCTAGACGACCTGCGCCGCAAGTTTGGCAAGGGAGCCATGCTTCAGCGCTACAAGGGGCTCGGTGAAATGAACGCCGACCAACTCTGGGAGACGACTATGAATCCCGAAACCCGCACCCTTATCCGTGTCACCATCGAAGACCTGGCCCGTGCCGAACGCCGTGTCAATGTCCTCATGGGCGACAAGGTCGAACCACGCCGCAAGTGGATTGAGGATAATGTCAAGTTTACGCTTGAGGAGAGTGGGGAGATGGTGTTTTAGGAGTAGGAAAAAATGATGTTTAATAAAAAGTAAAAAGAGATAAAAAGTTGATGTTTCAAGACAAGAAGAGGAGAAAATGATGTCAAATAAAAAAAACGAAAAGAGCCAAAAATCTGATGTTTCAAGAAAAGAAGGTTTAAAAAACGATAGTATTAATCCAGGAAGCACAAAAATTGAGTTACCCCAGTTACCACAACCATTTTTAGTTAGGCAAGAAAAGCAAAGCAAACCTTGGTATAAAAATGCATCAATTATTTTCTCCATAACCTCATTAGTAATAACAACCTTTATGAGTTATCAAACTATTGATAACAATTTAAAAAATCAAGAGAATAATCGTCAAACTCAGGAAAATAATAAAAAAAATTTAGAAAGAAATAGCTATTTGGATACTACAAATTTTAATATCGTCCAAAATTTGTGGCAAAGTAATCCAAGTTATACTTTATATAATGAATCACAAAAACCTCTAACTATNCCCCCTCAACCATCTTATTTCATGTATGTTCCAGCAAAGTTATATTATATTTTTAAAGATGGAAGCAGAGTATCAAGCCTTATTCTTTTACCGACCTCTTATGAAAATGTTATAAGTCAAACAAGTACAGGTAAAACAATTGATGAAATTGAAACGTCAGTTTTGCCGAACAATTTTTTTGGTAAATTAGGCACTAGAGATTTGAGACAAAAAATATACGGCAAACCTGGTTCGGATGATATTGCATTTGAATTGAGAGTTTATCCTTTCTTAGCGATATTTACTGATATTGAATATTCTTATAAAGATAATCCATCTAAGGTAATTACTGAAAAATTTTTAACAACTCCCTTTGGTAGAGAAAGTCTCCCAGATGATCGGTATGAAGATTTAAAAAACTATACAAAAAACATGTCTCATTTTTCTGAGAATGAGATGAAAGTATCTGGAGACGAGAATATATATGATAATGCCTTTGCATATTTAGATAAAGAATTGGAGAGACTTCTCCCGATAAATGATAATAAATTATCGGAGGAAGATAAACAGAGATTATATGTACTATCTGGAGTTAAATGGAATGTTGATGAGCTTACAAAAGGGAAAGAATTTAATTTTAAAAGTGCTTTATCAGATGATAATAACTTCCATGCATTAGGACATTATCTTTCGGATAAAGTTATTAGCGCAGAAGATCCTTTATACCCAGGTTATTAATTAATCTATTTAGTGAAAGTAAGTCAGATAAATTGAAATCTCAACTTATCTGATGTTCTGACAAGCTCGCCAGAGTTAAAGTGAGGTCGTCAGATTTTCTGATGGGGTGTTTTGGAGCAAATTCTGTTTGGCAGAAAATCTGGCGAGTATTTTTTGAGCAAAAGACGAACGTTTGTTTTTCTGGTGAGCAGTTTTAAAGCAAAAAACTTTTTCTGAAAATCAGAAAAGGTAAAAAGGGAATTAAAGTTTAAATAAATAAAAAATTTAGGAGATTATAAAAATGAAAAAATTTTATGGAATTACTAGTGTAGATGTTCAGACTTTAGAAAACAACGAATTTTTCCAACTCATGTCCGAGAGTCGGAGCGAGGTTGCGGCATTTATCAAGGAAAATAAGGTGGATGGCATTTACACGACCAAGCTAGATGAGATGGACAAACTTCTGGAACAGCTGCAGAGCGGGCTTCATCAGACCAAGTCCAGCAAGCTGGTGGCTAGTTTGGATCAGGCTGACCGCGAGCGCGATGATGCCTTGGGTACACTCCAGTCTTTGGTTCGGGCCTTTGCAAGGGTCAAGGATGCAGCGACCAAGGAAGCTTACGAGACCCTGTCTCAGCTCCTGAAAAACTACACCGGCCTAGCTGCAACTAGCTTGGAAAAGGAGACCGAGGGCATCAACCACCTGCTCCAAGAGCTGAAAAAGCCGGCCTGCCAGACAGCACTGGCTAAGCTTCATCTGGAAGCCCATGTCGACAGTCTGGCAGCTGCTCAGAAGGCCTTTGAAAAGGTCTACAAGGAGAGACTGACTGAGCTCAAGGGAAAGACACCGAGCCAGAATAAGAACGTCCGCCTCAAGCTGCAAGAAATCTATGATTTTCTAGTCGATTTCACTGCAATCATTGCCTACGCTTATCCTGAAAGAACGCACGTGGTCAATCTTCGCGACCACCTCAACACCATCCGCAGCCGCTACAAAAAACGCAAACCAGCTAAGAAGGCGAGGGAAGAAGCGACGGAGAGCAACTAGAATATAACTAAATTTGAGTTGAAAAATTGTTAGTGGTCGCATCGGATTTGAAAGGAGTAGAAAATGATAATCAGACCTGCAAGCACAAAAGATTGTCAAGCTATTTATGCCCTTTATCAAAATGAAAAATGGATTTCTTTTACAGAGGAAAAAGTGACATCATTATTTTCAACAAATCTGTCCCATTACTTGGTAGTTGAAGAGAACCAGAAAATCCTTGGTTTTGCCCGCTACTTGACAGATGAAGTCATGACGACCTTTTTAGCTGAGATTATCATTGATAAAGCCTATCGTGGAAAAGGATTGGGACGGCGATTAATCGCTGAAATTCATCAAAAACATCCTTTGACTCGCATTGAATTAATATCAGAAGCGGATGGATTTTATCAGACAGTAGGTTTTAAACCTGTGGGAACAGGGCTTAGAAAATCTATCTAAATGAAAGGAGCTGTATTTATGACGCTTGACAATAAACTGGGTCTGACGGATTCGCTTGAACTAGCCAAGATGGAAGAAAAAATCAGCAAAACCCGAGCTAAAGAGCTTTTTGAAGAGCAGCTTCTGGACGATAAAGCAGCTGGCAACTATGCCACTCTGGCCTTTATTCACGGGTTCTTGTTTGAAGAAATCTATGACTTCGCTGGCCAGATTCGGACAGTCAATCTCTCCAAAGGGAATTTTCGCTTTGCTCCTGTCATGTATCTGTCAGCTTCCTTGGAAAATGTTGATCGCATGCCTCAGCATACCTTTGATCAGATTGTCGAAAAGTATGTGGAGCTAAATATTGCCCATCCTTTCCGTGAGGGAAATGGCAGGAGCATGAGGCTTTGGCTGGACCACCTACTCAAGGCTGAGCTGGGGCAAGTCGTGGACTGGTCTCAAGTAGACAAGGAAGATTACCTCCTAGCTATGGAGCGCAGCCCCATTCGAGATACAGAAATCAAGCACGTTCTCAAGCAAGCCCTCACAAAGGACATTCATAACCGAAACCTCTACATGAAGGGCGTAGACCATAGTTACTACTATGAAGGCTATAGCCTATATAAAGCTGAGGAGTTGTGAGATAAGAAAGTTTGCAGAGGAGTGATTAGATGACAATGCTTGAAACAGACCGTCTCATTTTACGGGACTTGCAGGAATCTGATTTGCCGGCTTTGATTGCTATGAATCAAGATTCGGAGGTCATGCAGTATTTCCCGAAGCCATATAGTCAAGCGGAGTCCTTGCGCCTTTATCAGGGCATTCAAGATGAAGTTACGGCTTATGGCTACAGTCTTTGGGCTGTTGAAGAAAAGGACAGTCAGGAGTTTGTCGGCTTGGTAGGTCTGCACCATTCGGATTTACGGATTTTTGCTGGAAAAGAAACTGTAGAAATCGGCTGGCGTCTGCGAAAAGAGTTTTGGAATCGTGGTTATGCGACGGAGGCTGCCCAAGCCTGTCTAGACTTTGCTTTTCAGCAAGCTGGTTTGTCAGAAGTTTACTCTTTTACATCCTTGCTCAATTTCCCTTCTCAAAAAGTCATGCAAAAGCTAGGCATGGAATTTGTCAAAGAATTTGATAATGAAAAAGTTCCAGCAGACAGTCCGTTTTATAGACATGTCCTCTACAGAATCGAGAGTTTCCACTAAAAAGGCAGGTATTCCCATGAGAACTGAAACCGAGATGTTTGATGTGATTTTGCAAACCGCAAAAGTGCTACAAGTAGAAGCTGTCGCTATGTCCGGCTCGCGGACAAATCCAAAGGCTCCCAAGGACGAGTTCCAAGACTATGATGTAGTTTACATTGTGGAGGATTTGGATGGTCTGATGGCTGACCTTGTTTGGTTGGAAAGGTTTGGCAAGCGCATGATTGAGCAGCATGTCCTACTAGACCATCGCCGCCTCTATCTCATGCTCTTTGAAGATGGCAATCGGATAGATTTGACCCTTTGTCCTAAGGAACACATCAGAGAATGGGTGGATAGCGAAGCGGATTTCACGGTGCTGGATGACCCGCAGGGACTGTTTGCTCCTTATGCACCGACACCCAAGCGCTATTGGACGGCACCAGCCAGTGCGACTGACTTTGACAAATCCTGCAATGAGTTCTGGTGGGTGTCAGCCTATGTAGTCAAGGGCATTCATCGAAATCACCTGGTCTATGCGACGGATCATCTCTATGGCATCTGCCAACAAGAATTGCTCAAGCTTTTAGCTTGGCAAGTGGCAGCAGATAAGGGGACAATTGATGTTGGCAAGAACTACAAGTACCTCTTTCAGTATTTGCCTGCTGAGAAAGAGAAAGAATTTACAGCCTTGCTTGACTTTTCTGACCAGAAAAGCCTCACCAAGTCTCTCTTGGCTACCATGAACTTTTTCCACAAAGAAGCACAAGCTTTCTCTCTCAAAACCGGCTTCTGCTATGACAAAGCAACCGCAGAGAAGATGATTGAGTATGTTAAAGAGAGGCTTAGCTTCTAGTTATTATTAAAAAGAAAAATAAAAAGAGAATTATTATGTCCAACATTCAAAACATGTCCCTTGAGGACATCATGGGAGAGCGCTTTGGCCGCTACTCCAAATACATCATTCAGGAGCGGGCCTTGCCGGACATTCGCGATGGCTTGAAGCCTGTTCAGCGCCGTATTCTTTATTCCATGAACAAGGACGGCAACACCTTTGACAAGGGCTACCGCAAGTCAGCCAAGTCAGTCGGGAACATCATGGGGAATTTCCACCCCCACGGCGACAGCTCCATCTACGATGCCATGGTTCGCATGTCTCAGGATTGGAAAAACCGTGAGATTCTCGTTGAGATGCACGGAAATAATGGCTCCATGGACGGTGATCCACCGGCAGCTATGCGTTATACAGAGGCACGCTTATCTGAGATGGCTGGCTATCTTTTGCAGGATATTGAAAAAGATAGCGTTCCTTTTGCTTGGAACTTTGACGATACCGAGAAGGAGCCGACTGTTCTGCCAGCAGCCTTTCCTAACCTCTTGGCCAATGGAGCAACTGGGATTTCCGCTGGTTATGCGACTGATATTCCACCTCATAATCTAGCAGAAGTGATTGACGCGGTCATCTATATGATTGACCATCCGTCGGCCAAGGTGGACAAACTAATGGAGTTTCTGCCTGGTCCAGACTTTCCGACAGGAGCGATTGTCCAAGGTCGCGATGAGATTAAGAAAGCCTACGAGACTGGAAAAGGTCGCGTCGTGGTGCGTTCCAGAACTGAGATTGAAAAGCTGAAGGGCGGTAAAGAGCAAATCGTCATCACCGAGATTCCTTACGAGATTAATAAGGCGGTCTTGGTTAAAAAGATTGACGATGTACGGGTCAACAATAAGGTGGCCGGCATTGCCGAGGTGCGGGACGAATCCGACCGAGATGGTTTGCGTATTGCTATCGAGCTCAAGAAAGATGCAAATACTGAGCTGATTCTCAACTACCTCTTCAAGTACACTGATTTGCAAGTCAATTACAATTTCAACATGGTGGCAATCGACAACTTCACGCCTCGTTTGGTGGGGATTGTACCAATTTTGACCAGCTACATTGCTCACCGTAAGGAGATTATTCTGGCTCGCAGCCGCTTTGACAAGGTCAAGGCTGAGAAACGACTCCATATTGTGGAAGGATTGATTCGGGTGCTTTCCATCTTGGACGAGGTGATTGCCCTGATTCGTGCTTCAGAAAACAAAGCAGATGCCAAGGAAAATCTTAAAGTCAGCTATGATTTCACCGAGGAGCAGGCTGAGGCTATCGTCACTCTCCAACTCTACCGTTTGACCAATACAGACGTAGTGGTTCTGGAAGAGGAAGAAGCAGAGCTGCGCGAGAAGATTGCCATGCTGGCAGCCATTATCGGTGATGAGCGGACTATGTATAACCTCATGAAGCGGGAGCTCCGCGATGTTAAGAAGAAGTTTGGCAATCCGCGTCTCAGTGAACTGCAGGATACGGCAAACGCTATTGAGATTGATACAGCTAGTCTCATTGTTGAGGAAGAGACCTATGTCAGCGTGACTCGGTCTGGTTATATCAAGCGGACCAGTCCGCGTTCTTTCTCGGCTTCGACCATAGAGGAGATTGGCAAGCGTGACGATGACCGACTAATTTTCGTTAGCCCAGCCAAGACGACCCAGCATTTGCTGATTTTCACAAGTCTAGGAAATGTTATTTATCGGCCTGTTCATGAGCTGTCAGACATCCGCTGGAAAGAAATCGGAGAACACCTCAGCCAGACCATCAGTAACTTTGATACTAAGGAAGAGATTATCTATACGGAATTGCTGGACAGCTTTGAGGAAGGCACTTACTTTGCAGCGACCAAGCTGGGGCAAATCAAGCGTGTAGAGCGCAAGGAGTTCAGTCCTTGGCGGACCTATAAGTCCAAGTCGCTTAAGTTTGCCAAGCTGAAAAATGAAAACGACCAGGTTATTGCTCTGGCGCCGATTAAGCTGGATGATGTTATGCTCGTGACTAGGAATGGCTATGCCCTTCGCTTCAATATTGAGGAAGTTCCTGTCATCGGAGCTAAGGCAGCTGGGGTTAAAGCCATCAATCTCAAGAAAGACGATGTTCTAGCGGCAGCCTTTATCGCCAACACAGACTCGCTCTACCTCCTAACTCAGCGCGGTTCGCTCAAGCGTATGGCAGTAGCAGATATTCCTGTTACCAGTCGGGCAAATCGCGGCCTTCAGGTTCTAAGAGAGCTTAAGGCCAAGCCACATCGTGTCTTTGCAGCTGGACCTGTCTTTGGCGAAACAGTGGACTTTGATCTCTTCACAACAGAAGCAGAAGCCAGTGAGGAGCAGATTTTGCAGGTGCTTTCTAATAAAGGAACGGCCTATGAAATCAATCTGGCCGACCTCAGCTTGTCTGAGAGAACTAGCAACGGTAGCTTCATTTCTGATACCATTTCAGACGAAGAAGTCTTCTCAGCTTATATCAAGTAATCATCAAACCAGTTCGCGGGAGCTGGTTTTTTCAATTTCTATGAGTTTGATAGCGGAACAAAAGATCAGATAACAAAATTTTCTGAAAATTGAAAATAATACTTGAAAATATCTTAAAAAGGTGTAAAATAGGGAGTATCTAAAAATGAAGTTTGGAAGAAGAGGAGAAAGACAATGACTGTAAATCTTGACTGGGAAAATCTAGGATTCTCATATATGAAACTGCCTTATCGCTACATAGCATACTATCGCAACGGCCAGTGGGAAGAAGGAACGTTAACAGAGGACGCTACGCTCCATATCTCTGAGTCGTCTCCTAGCCTTCACTACGGCCAGCAGGCTTTTGAGGGGCTTAAGGCTTATCGAACTAAGGATGACAGTATTCAGCTTTTCCGTCCAGATAAAAATGCGGAACGTTTACAGCAGACAGCTGATCGCTTGCTCATGCCGCAAGTTCCTACAGAAATGTTTGTAGAAGCAGTTAAGCAGGTTGTCCGAGCTAATGAAGAATATGTTCCACCTTATGGAACAGGCGGAACCCTTTATATTCGACCTCTCTTGATTGGAGTCGGCGATATTATCGGCGTAAAACCAGCTGAAGAATATATTTTTACGATCTTTGTAATGCCTGTTGGTAATTACTTCAAAGGAGGCCTGACTCCGACTAACTTCATTGTGTCAGATGACTATGATCGCGCGGCACCGCACGGAACTGGTGCGGCAAAAGTGGGTGGTAATTACGCTGCTAGCTTATTACCAGGAAAGATTGCTAAGGATAAGCATTTTTCAGATGTGATTTATCTGGATCCGGCAACCCATACCAAGATTGAAGAAGTGGGTTCTGCCAATTTCTTTGGTATCACTAAGGATAATGAGTTTGTAACACCGCTCAGTCCTTCAATCTTGCCATCTATCACCAAGTATTCTTTGCTTTATCTGGCAGAGCATAGACTAGGGCTTAAGCCGATTGAAGGAGACGTTCCTCTGACAGACTTGGGTAAATTCACTGAAGCGGGAGCTTGCGGAACAGCTGCAGTTATCTCTCCTATCGGTGGTATACAGCACGGTGACGATTTCCATGTCTTTTATAGCGAGACAGAAGTCGGGCCAGTCACTCGCAAGCTATATGACGAATTAACTGGTATTCAATTCGGCGATGTTGAAGCGCCAGAAGGTTGGATTGTTAAAGTATAATCTAAAAACTGTCCTTGATTGGGCAGTTTTTTTCTGCAATTCTAGCCTAAGATAGCTTGCGAAGTCAACCTTTTTCGTGTACAATAGAAATTTGAAAGAGGTAAGTTATGAGTAAAAAAGATAAAAAAATTGAAATTCAAATCACAGATAGCAAAGTGAAAGTCGGAGCAGACCAATTTGACGGTTATAGTCTTGCTATTGGCAAGAAGGTTATCGGAGAGATTGCCGAACTAGATGGCCAGTTTGCAATCATCAAAAATGGAAATGCTGAAAGTTTTTATAAAAAACTTGAAAGAGCCGTGGAAACTTTGATTGAAACCTATAATTTAAGCAAATAGGGCTTGCATTTTCATTGTATCAATGTTATAATAGATAGCGTTGATTGTCGGAGAGATAGCGAAGAGGCTAAACGCGGCGGACTGTAAATCCGCTCCTTCGGGTTCGGGGGTTCGAATCCCTCTCTCTCCATTAGCGTTCATTGTGACGATGATAAAGTGACTTTTGTCAGCGCTCTTTTTGGGGTATAGCCAAGCGGTAAGGCAAGGGACTTTGACTCCCTCATGCGTTGGTTCGAATCCAGCTACCCCAGTTCTTAGGTAATAGATCTGATAAAATAATAAAATGTCTTTAGGTGTTTTATTTCTTTATAGGATGGAAATCGTTAACGATAGATCAATGTCATTTGCGGGTGCTTAGGAAAATAAATAAGTAGTATGTCAAGCGTAAGCTTGATTGTTGGAGGATTTTTTTAGATGAATGAATTTGAAGATTTGCTAAACAGTGTTAGCCAAGTTGAGCCAGGTGACGTCGTTACTGCTGAAGTATTGACTGTTGACGCTAACCAAGCTAATGTTGCAATCGCTGGAACTGGTGTTGAAGGTGTTTTGACTCTTCGTGAGTTGACAAATGACCGCGACGCTGATATCAACGACCTTGTAAAACCAGGTGAAACACTTGAATTGCTTGTTCTTCGTCAAGTAGTGGGTAAAGATACAGACACAGTAACTTACCTGGTATCTAAAAAACGTTTGGAAGCTCGCAAAGCTTGGGACAAATTGGTTGGTCGTGAAGAAGAAGTTGTCACTGTTAAGGGCACTCGTGCTGTTAAAGGTGGACTTTCAGTTGAGTTTGAAGGACTCCGTGGATTTATTCCTGCTTCAATGCTTGATACTCGTTTCGTTCGTAACACTGAGCGTTTTGTAGGTCAAGAGTTTGATGCTAAGATTAAAGAAGTAGATCCAAAAGAAAACCGCTTCATCCTTTCACGTCGTGAGGTTGTAGAAGCTGAAGCTGCAGCAGCACGTGCTGAAGTCTTTGGTAAGTTGAACGTTGGTGATATTGTAACTGGTAAAGTTGCTCGCATCACTAGCTTCGGTGCTTTCATTGACCTTGGCGGAGTTGATGGATTAGTTCACTTGACTGAATTGTCGCATGAACGCAATGTATCACCTAAGTCTGTTGTATCAGTTGGTGATGAAATCGAAGTAAAAGTTCTTGACTTGAACGAAGAAGAAGGACGTGTGTCTCTCTCTCTTAAAGCAACAACACCTGGACCATGGGATGGCGTTGAGCAAAAACTTGCTGCAGGCGATGTGATTGAAGGAACTGTAAAACGTTTAACTGATTTCGGTGCTTTCGTTGAAGTATTGCCAGGTATCGATGGATTGGTTCACATTTCACAAATTTCACACAAACGTGTTGAAAGCCCTAAGGATGCCCTTAAGGTTGGTCAAGAAGTGACTGTTAAGGTTCTTGAAGTGAATGCTGCTGATGAGCGTGTATCACTTTCTATCAAGGCTCTTGAAGAACGTCCAGCTCAAGAAGAAGGACAAAAAGATGAGAAACGTCAATCACGTCCTCGTCGTCCAAAACGTCAAGAAAAACGTGACTTTGAACTTCCAGAAACTCAAACTGGATTCTCAATGGCTGATTTGTTTGGCGATATTGAATTGTAATTAGGTAAAAGAAGTTGAGAAATCTCAACTTCTTTTTCTGATTTTCACTTGTATTTTCAGAGAAAATCAGTTATAATGAATTAGTTGCCACCCTTAGTGTAATGGATATCACGTAAGATTCCGGTTCTTGAGATGGGAGTTCGATTCTCTCAGGGTGGATGACTTAAAATTGGACTCTTCGGAGTCTTTTTTTCTTTCTTGGAGGAGAATGCATTGATAGTAAAACTAATCGCCCATACCTTAATAGAGAAAAACGGAAAGTATTTGCTTATCAAACGCTCTAAAATAAAGCGCAGCCTTCCTAATGTCTATCCATCTTATTGGGATATTCCAGGTGGAAGTGTAGAAGAGAATGAACTTCCCAGAGAGGCGGCTCTACGCGAGGCTATGGAGGAGGTTAATCAAAAGATTCAGATTGATAGAATTATCCATGAAGATAGCCAGTTTGATTCTAGCAAAGATACTGTTTTTACACGCTTAGTTTATGCGGGTAGGATTACGGAGCAGCGTGATATTATATTAGATCCAGAAGAGCATTCAGACTTTGTCTGGGTTACTTCTTTGAAAGACCTAGAGGGAAATCTCATCGTACCTTATTTGACTGATATTTTTGCTGACAAATCTGTATAAAGCAACAAAAAAACATCCCCTTGTATTAGGAGATGTTTTTTTATAATTAGTTTTTAGATGCTTCTTGGAATTCAGGATTCTTCCATGCTTCATCAATAATTGCTTGCAATTCTTTAGCAGAAGCTTGCATTTTTTGTGTTTCAGCATCGTTCAGTGGGATGTTTACTGGGCGTACAATACCGTGTGCACCAACGATAGCAGGTTGACCAATGAAGACATTTTCAACGCCATATTGGCCTTCTTGGAAGACTGACAAAGGCAATACAGCATTTTCATCGTCAAGGATAGCTTTTGTGATACGAGCCAAAGCAACCGCGATACCGTAGTAAGTAGCACCTTTTTTGTTGATGATAGAGTATGCTGCGTCACGAACGGAGATGAAAAGATCAACCAAGTCTTGTTCGTTCAAGTCACGGTTAGCTTGCAACCATTGCTCCAATTTCACACCTGCAACGTTAGCGTGTGACCAAACGGCAAACTCAGAGTCACCGTGCTCACCCATGATGTAGGCATGGACAGAACGAGCATCGATACCAATCTTTTCAGCAAGTGCTTGACGGAAGCGAGCTGAGTCAAGTGAAGTACCTGAACCGATAACACGCTCTTTAGGGAAACCAGAGAATTTCCAAGTTGAGTAAGTCAAAACGTCAACTGGGTTAGCAGCAACGAGGAAGATACCGTTGAAGCCTGATTCTACGACTTGAGTAACGATAGATTTGTTGATAGCCAAGTTTTTACCAACAAGGTCAAGACGAGTTTCACCTGGTTTTTGAGGTGCACCTGCAGTGATAACAACGAGGTCAGCATCCGCACAGTCTGCATAAGTAGCTGCATAGATTTTTTTAGGTGAAGTGAAAGCAAGGGCGTGGCTAAGGTCTTCAGCATCACCGACAGCCTTTTCAAATAATTGAGGGATTTCAATGATACCAAGTTCTTGAGCAATACCTTGGTTTACAAGAGCAAATGCGTAAGATGAACCTACAGCACCGTCACCGACAAGGATGACTTTTTTATGTTGTTTAGTAGCAGTCATTTCTAAACATCTCCTTATTTTTTTAGGGAATATTTCCCGTACACATTCATTCTACCACTTTTGCCATATTTTGTCACGGTCAACTTGTGTATCTAGCGATGTAAACGTTTTTACAAACGGTTCAAAATACTGAAAAATTAAAGAAAATGTGGTATAATAAAGGGTAGTTTAATATGAAAGAAAGGCATTTTTTAATGCAGGACAGAAACTTAGTAAATGTTAATCTGACTAGTGAAATGAAGACTAGTTTCATCGATTACGCGATGAGCGTTATCGTGGCTCGGGCACTTCCAGATGTTCGTGATGGACTAAAGCCAGTTCACCGTCGGATTCTCTATGGTATGAATGAGCTGGGCGTGACGCCTGAAAAGCCTCACAAGAAATCAGCTCGTATTACTGGGGATGTCATGGGTAAGTATCACCCGCACGGAGACTCCTCTATTTATGAAGCGATGGTACGGATGGCTCAATGGTGGAGCTATCGCTATATGCTTGTAGATGGCCATGGAAACTTCGGTTCTATGGACGGAGACGGGGCTGCTGCTCAGCGTTATACAGAAGCACGAATGAGCAAGATTGCTCTGGAGATGCTTCGTGATATTAATAAAAACACTGTTGATTATATTGACAACTATGATGCCAGCGAGAGAGAGCCTGTAGTTCTTCCTGCTCGCTTCCCTAACTTGCTTGTAAACGGTGCGACAGGGATTGCAGTTGGGATGGCGACAAATATTCCACCGCATAATCTTGGTGAGTCTATTGATGCAGTTAAGCTTGTCATGGACAATCCGGATGCAACAACTCGCGATATCATGGAAGTCCTTCCTGGACCAGATTTTCCTACAGGTGCACTTGTTATGGGTAAGTCTGGTATTCACCGGGCTTATGAAACAGGGAAGGGTTCGATTGTTCTTCGCTCTCGCACTGAAATCGAAGAGATGAAAAATGGCCGTGAGCGAATTGTCGTAACTGAGTTTCCTTACATGGTTAATAAGACTAAGGTTCATGAGCACATCGTTCGTCTTGTGCAGGAAAAACGCATTGACGGTATCACAGCTGTTCGTGATGAGTCCAACCGTGAAGGGGTCCGTTTTGTCATTGAGGTTCGCCGTGATGCCTCTGCTCATGTCATTCTAAATAACCTTTTCAAGCTGACTCAGATGCAGACCAATTTCAGCTTTAATATGTTGGCTATTCAAAATGGTGTGCCAAAGATTCTGTCTCTGCGTGAGATTTTGTTAGCTTACATTGAACACCAAAAAGAAGTGGTGACTCGACGAACGGCTTTTGACAAAGAAAAGGCGGAAGCTCGAGCTCACATCTTGGCTGGTTTGCTGATTGCGCTTGATCACATTGATGAAGTGATTCGCATTATCCGTAATAGCGAAACGGACGCAGAAGCACAGGCTGAATTGATGGCTAAGTTTGAACTGTCTGAGCGCCAGAGCCAGGCTATCCTTGATATGCGCCTGCGTCGTCTGACTGGCTTGGAACGTGATAAGATTCAGTCAGAGTATGACGAGCTGATTGCCTTGATTGCAGACTTGGCTGATATTTTGGCTAAGCCAGAGCGCGTTATCGCTATTATCAAGGAAGAGTTAGACGAGGTCAAACGTAAATTTGCGGATGATCGCCGAACTGAGCTGATGGTGGGAGAAGTTCTTTCTCTTGAAGATGAAGATTTGATTGAGGAAGCGGATGTTTTGATTACCCTGTCCAATAAAGGCTATATCAAGCGTCTGAATCAGGCTGAATTTACCGCTCAGAAACGCGGAGGCCGCGGTGTTCAAGGAACTGGTGTCAAAGACGATGACTTCGTCAAAGAGCTGGTTTCAACAAGCACCCACGATAGACTGCTCTTCTTTACAAATAAAGGTCGAGTTTATCGTCTCAAAGGATATGAAATTCCTGAGTACGGTCGGACAGCCAAGGGCTTGCCAGTAGTCAATCTCTTGAAACTTGATGAAGGAGAGACTATTCAGACTATCATAAATGTTCAGCAAGACCGAAGTGATGATTCCTATCTCTTCTTTACTACCCGTCATGGGGTGGTCAAACGGACCAGTGTAACAGAATTTGCTAATATTCGTCAGAATGGTCTCAAAGCTTTGAATTTGAAGGATGAAGACGAGTTAATCAATGTCTTTCTGACGGACGGTGCTGCAGACGTTATCATTGGTACTAAGTTTGGTTATTCTGTCCGCTTCAATGAGACAGTTGTCCGGAGCATGAGCCGTATAGCGACTGGTGTTCGCGGAGTCAATCTTCGAGAGGGGGACCAGGTCGTTGGAGCTGGTGTGATTGCTGAGGGAGACGAAGTGCTTGTCATCACAGAAAAAGGCTATGGTAAGCGAACTCTTGCTAGTGAGTATCCAACCAAGGGCCGTGGTGGTAAAGGGATTAAAACAGCCAATATCACTGATAAGAATGGACCTCTTGCCGGTCTGATGACAGTAACTGGCGAGGAAGATTTGATGATTATCACTAATACTGGTGTCATCATTCGGACAAGTGTGGCGAATATTTCTCAGACTGGCCGCTCAACCATGGGAGTTAAGGTCATGCGTCTGGACCAAAATGCACAGATTGTCACCTTTACAAGCGTCGAAGCAGATGATAAAGAAGATGTAGCAGAGGAAGAAAACGAATCGTAAAAGAGGACCTCTATATGGTACAAGGAAAAAGAAGTCGAAAAAGTAAACAAAAAAGCAAAAGAAATATTTTTATCAATATTGTTGCGACATTATTAATTATTGTGGCCCTTGGCTTAATCTTTAATGCGCAAATTCGAAACATGATTATGGTTTGGCATACCAACCAATATCAGGTCAGCAAGGTTTCCAAAGACTCTATTAATAAAAATAAAAATGTTGAGACCAGTTTTGATTTTAACAAAGTTGAGTCGCTTTCTACAGAGGCGGTCATCAATGCGCAGTGGAAAGCGCAGCAACTGCCTGTTATCGGAGGTATCTCTATTCCAGAAGTATCCATGAATTTGCCAATCTTCAAAGGGCTGGATAATGCTGGATTGTATTATGGTGCTGGTACGATGAAAGAGACTCAGCAGATGGGGCAGGGGAATTATGCCTTGGCTAGCCACCATGTCTTTGGCATCACAGGGGCTAGCAACATGCTCTTTTCCCCACTGGATCGTGCTAAGGCTGGCATGAAGATCTATATCACTGATAAAGAGCATGTCTATACTTATGTAATCACTAGTGTTGAAACGGTAACTCCAGATCGAACGGATTTGATTGAGGATACCGAAGGCGTTACAGAGATTACTTTGGTTACTTGTGAGGATGCTGCAGCAACCAATCGAACGATTGTCAAGGGAACGTTAGAAGGCTCTGTCGAGTATGACAAGGCTCCTAAGGATGTTCTTGAATCTTTCAGTAAGTCCTATAATCAAATGCAGATTTAAAGGCAAGAGACTAAAAAAATTTCACTCCAAAGGTTAGAAAGAACTCTAACTTTTGGAGTTTTTTTATATCAATTCTTGCTGATTTTGACTCTTTTTCCGAATAATAAGGTAAGGAGGTTTCTATGTATAGCATTTCATTTCAAGATGATATTAGCATGATGCCGCGGGAGCGTTTGATGAGAGAAGGAGCTGAAAAACTCAGTAACCAAGAGCTTCTATCAATTTTCCTCAGGACAGGCAACAAAAAAGAAACTGTTTTTCAAGTTTCTCAAAGAATTTTATCATCGATTTCCAGTTTGAACGATCTTAAGTATTTAACTTTGCAGGAATTGCAGACTATTTCTGGAATCGGTCCGATTAAGGCTGTGGAGCTGCAGGCCATTATCGAATTAGGACGTCGGATTAACCGAGCAGAGGTTCTGCAGAAAGAGCAGATTATGGGCAGTCAAAAATTAGCCCAGAAGATGCAGCAGGAATTGGGAGATATGAGGCAGGAGTGCTTGGTTGCTATTTATCTTAATAGTCAAAATCAAATTCTGCACCAGCAGACTATTTTTATGGGGACTGTCAGCAGAAGCATTGCTGAGCCGAGAGAAATTCTCCACTACGCTCTCAAGCATCTGGCGACATCTATCATACTGGTACACAATCATCCATCAGGCTCAGTCGTTCCCAGCAGAAACGACGATGAAGTAACCCAGCATATGAAAGAAGCATGTGAGATGATGGGCTTGGTTCTTTTGGATCATTTGATTGTGTCTAAGTCAAACTACTATAGCTACCGAGAGGAGACAGATATGATATAATTTGATTTACTTGAATATAAAAAACTTCTATTCGAGTAGAACAGAAGTTTATCTAGGAATAGAGGCTTTTAAAGAATATTGACAACATAATCAAACAGAGCTAGGTCTCCTTCTCTGGAGCCAAATAAGAACTCAGGGTGCCATTGGACACCAAGGAAAGGACTGCCGTCAATAGAAGTGATGGCTTCAATAATCTTATCGCGAGGATCATAGGCGATGACTTCTAGGCCAGTAGCCAAATCCTTGATACTTTGGTGGTGGAAGGAGTTGATTTCAGATGCAGGGCCATAGATTTCATGCAGAATAGAGCCATTCTTGGTCACCATGCTTTGAGTTGTGTACTCAGCAGAGCTATCTTGCCAATGATCTTCAATATCTTGATGAAGAGTACCACCCAGTGCGACATTATAAAGTTGAGTTCCGCGGCAGACAGTGAAGATTGGTTTATTTTGACGGCGAGCTTCCTTGATTAAAGCTAATTCAAAAATATCTCGTTTGAGTAGATAATCATCGCTGTCAATGGCTTTTTCTTCACCATAGAATTGAGGGCATACATTCTGACCACCTGTGATGATTAATTTGTCGACAATGGAAACATACTGTTTAGCCATTTCTTCATCACCGATTGGCAAAATCATTGGAATTCCGCCAACTTCTTTGACACCCTCAACGAATCCTGTCGCTGTATAGCTCATATGGATGAAGTGATCGTCTGGGATTTCTCTTTCATTTCCGGTTATTCCAATAATAGGTTTACTCATAGAGTGTTTAATACCTCTTTCAAATTAATAATCATTTTTTCTCATGAAGTAGAGCAAAGTCTGCAGTTCACTAGTCAGGTCAACATACTGCACAACCACATCCTTAGGCAGGGATAGGTTTACAGGTGAGAAACAGAGAATGCCCTTGACACCAGCCTGAACTAAGATAGATGCAACTTCTTGAGCTTTTACGCTAGGTACAGTTAGGATAGCAGTTTGCACATTTCCTGACTGTATTTTTTCTTTGATTTGGGAAATTCCATAGATAGGAATCCCATCGCTGGTTGTGCTGCCAACTTCTGGATGGTCATCTGTGTCAAAAGCCATTACAACCTTCATTTTATTGCGCTCATGAAAACGATAGTGCAGCAGAGCCCGCCCCATATTACCAACGCCAACAATCATGACATTGGTAATAGCATTGTCGTTCAAGAGATCAGCAAAAAAGTTCATCAATTTCTTGACATCATAACCAAATCCTCTGCGGCCAAGTTCACCGAAATAAGAAAAATCTCGTCTGACAGTAGCAGAGTCAATACCAATGGCTTCTGCAATTTGTTTTGAGTTTGCTTTTTCAATCTTCTCAGCATTAAAACGTTTAAAAATACGATAGTAGAGCGATAGCCTTTTAGCAGTAGCTCGGGGAATTGTAGTATTTTTTTCAGTTTTCACAAAATCACAACCTTTCTAATTCTATTTTATAGGAAGTTTGTGAAAAAATCAACTAATTAAGAGTGTTTGATTCACTAAAAAGGAAAAGAGTGAAAGTTTAAGTTATGTTGTAACTGCGAAGAGATTAGTCCTGGTAGGGGCTCAGGTCTAACTGGTACATCTGGCGGTACAAGTCCCCAATTAGCCCTGCAAAAGGCAGCCGGTGTCCATTATAAGTGATGGAAAGTACTTTGAGAGAGTCAGGAACTGTGACGCAGCCAGAGAAGGCGAGAAGAAATTCGTCGAAGTCTTCATAGGTAAGTGTCCGTTTCACCTTATATGAGTCCAAATAGGTCAGTTCAACCATTGTTAATCCTTTCTTTGGGTTCGGTTGGTCTTTTCTTCAAGTGTTCTAAGTAGAAGTCAAGCTCGTTTAAATTTTGAAGATTCAAAACCAAAAAAGCAAAATTGCGAGAATCTTGCTTATTGTGGTGTCTTTTCAAAAATATTTCTTTCAACCAGGCTATCCATCAAGAAATAAAATTTTTGCTGGATAATGTGATGGTCTTCTGATTTGAAAATATTGACCAAGCGCAGGCCTGATTTGTCAGTGATGTTGATTTTGAAACCATTCAAATCTTTATTGACGATTATTTTCAGCAGAAAACCATTTCCGCTGTTGGGAACAGATTCCAGCAGACGAGAGAGTTCATAGTTGCCAACCTTGCTTTCAGCGAATGTATTGTCGCGCAAGGTAAATTTCTTGACATTTGGGTGAAGTGAATAGGTATATTCACAGTTTGCTAAGCTAACAGATGTTTGAAAGGCCATCTTATCCTCCTAAAAATTCTTTTAATTTCTTTGTAAATGATTGAATCTCTTGCAGAGTCGTTTGATCCGAAGTACTGATTCGAATAGACTCCTGCAAGCGGTTGGAATCCTTGCCATACATAGCCTGCAGGACATGACTGGGTTGTATAGCTCCGGCAGTGCAGGCTGAGCCTGTTGAAATGGAAAAGCCATTTAAATCCATTTGAAGCAGAAGCAGGTCATTTTTTTGATTGGGAAATCCCAAATTGATGACATAAGGCAAGCTTGGCTGACTTTCATTTAAGTAATAGTCAATGTCCGATAAGTCAGTAAGTAAGCTGTTTTTTAAGTCTTGTGCATGCTCTAGATTTTCCTCTAGAAGTTTTATACTCTCTGACAAAGCCGCCGCCATGCCTATGATAGAGATTAGATTTTCAGTTCCGGCTCGGTGTTTTTCTTCCTGGTCACCACCATGCATGAAATTGTCAAAATCCATCTTCTTGGCATAAAGGAAGCCAACACCTTTGGGACCATGAAACTTATGCGCTGAAGCAGATAGAAAGTCAATCCCTAGCTCGTCTGGGTAGATGGGAAGTTTACCAATTGCTTGGACGGCATCAACGTGAAATGCAGCGGGATGTTCTTGCAGTAATTCACCAATTTCCTTAATAGGAAGGACAGCACCCGTCTCGTTATTGACCGCCATGACGGACACAAGAATAGTGTCAGGTCTAAGTGCTTTCTTAATATCCTCCGCTCGAATCTGTCCCTCAACCGGCTGAACAAAAGTAGCTTCGAAGCCGAATTTATCTACTAAGTACTCTACCACTTCTAAGACGGCATGGTGTTCAATAGCAGTGGTGACAATATGCTTCCCTCGGTTCTGGTGACGAAGGGCATAGCCTTTGATAGCGGTATTATTGCTTTCAGTGCCGCCAGAAGTAAAAAGAATCTTATTGCTTTGAGTATGCAGGGCTTGTGCAATATCTTCACGCGCCTGTCTGAGCAATTTACTAGCTTCTCGACCGTGGCTATGCGTACTGGATGGATTTCCAAAGACAGTCATGGCCTTAGTCATGGCTTGGATTGCAGCGGGCGACAAAGCAGTTGTAGCGGCATTATCTAAATAAATCACTCCGGTTACCTTATTTCTTTTGATAGGCAAAGAGCGGGCTGACTGGTCTTCTTTCTTGGATACGGACAATGGCATCACCAATCAGTTCACTTGCTGTAATATAGTGGAGATTCTTAGGTGTTTTTTCTTTAGTATCAACAGAATCGGTCACAAGAATTTCCCTGATAGGAGAATTATCCAGCAATTCCGCAGCTTTATCCGCAAAGAGACCATGACTGGATACAGCATAGATTTCGACTGCACCTTCGCGACAGACAATTTTAGCTGCTTCAGAGAACGTCCTACCAGTATTTAAAATATCGTCGATTAGAATAGCTTTCTTACCTTCGACATCTCCGATGATATAGCCCTCAGAGCGACCTGCCTCATCTTCGCCATAATCAATGATAGCGATAGGGGCATCCAGATATTCAGCCAGATTGCGGGCGCGTTTTACACCAGAGTTTTTAGGGCTGACGACAACGACATCATCGCCAGTAAGGCCCATGTTGCAGTAGTGTTTGGCAAAGAGTGGGATAGTGAAGAGGTTATCAACTGGGATATCAAAGAAACCTTGGACCTGCACGGCATGAAGATCCAGAGAAATCACACGATCTACTCCAGCTCCGACGAGCATGTTGGCAACCAATTTAGCTGTGATTGGCTCGCGAGGAGCAGCAGTCCGATCCTGACGGGCATAACCAAAATAAGGCATCACAACATTAATAGTATTAGCACTGGCACGCTTGCAGGCATCCACCATAATCAAGAGCTCCATCAAGTGATTATTGACAGGGAAGCTAGTGGACTGAATGATGTAAATATCATAGCCGCGGACACTTTCTTCGATATTAATCTGAATCTCGCCGTCCGAGAATTGACGGGAGGAAAGTTTTCCCAAAGGAACCCCAGCAGCCTCAGCGATTTTTTCAGCTATGGAATGATTGGAGTTGAGGGAAAAAAGCTTCATATTTTTTTTATCTGACATGAGTTGGACCGTCCTCTTTTTGTCTCTTTTTATATTTAATGCTCTATGAATTTTATTTTTCAATAGGCTTTAAATTGCTACCTTTTATTTTACCAAAAAAAATAGATTATTTCAGCTATTTTGTGGTCTTGGATTTACAAGTTTTCAGAAAATCTTGCTATTTTGCTCTTGCCAGGTTTGTAGTCGATTTTGTGCTGCTTTAGGAAGTCAAGGAAATTTTCCTTTCCTTTTTCGAAATCTTCAACTTCGACTTCGAGTTCGAAGTCTGTTTTGCCCAAGTAGTGACTCTCATCCAGAGCAAGGAGGCCAATTTCGTCTTCTTTTTCATAGCGGATAGTCTCTAGAGAGCCAAGAATCTTCAAGTCTTGGATGGGTATTTCTTTCTGAAGCAGCGTCTCTAAAATCTCTCCCGTAGGAAATTTATTGTTCTGCAAAATATTTTCGGTCTCTTCTGGTGTCAAGTTCTGATTGAGTTCTAAGGATCCGATTTCTTGAGGAATCTTGAGCGTCAGCTCAGCTTCGCGATGGTTAAAAGTCCGTACTCGAAAAGCCATGTGGGCGTGTCGGATACTTTGCTGGTCTGACTCGATGTAGTAGTTGGTCTGGCTAATAGGCGAAATATCAGCAAACAACTGGAGCAAACGGTCGTGCTCTTCTTTGGTCAGCATGGTTTTGAATTCAATTTCTAAGTGATTCATTTTCATATCCTTTTCTTTTTTTTGAAAGCGATTTATGTTATAATAACAGTTGTGTTTATTTTATACAAAAAATAATGATATGACAAGGTAAGTGTATGACAATAGAATGGGAAGATTTTCTAGACCCCTATATTCAAGCGGTTGGAGAGCTGAAAATTAAGTTGCGTGGAGTGCGAAAGCAATACCGCAAGCAGCAGCGTCATTCCCCGATTGAGTTTGTGACCGGACGAGTCAAGCCGATTGAGAGCATTAAAGAAAAGATGATTCTGCGAGGCATTCGCGAGGAAAATATCGAGCAGGAGATGCAGGATATCGCTGGCTTACGAGTCATGGTTCAGTTTGTCGATGATGTAGATGAAGTTTTAGAAGTCCTGCGAAACCGGACTGATATGCGCATTGTTCAGGAGCGGGATTATATTAAAAACAAAAAAGCCAGTGGCTATCGGAGCTACCATGTGATTATAGAGTATCCAGTTGATACGATTAATGGTCATAGGCTTATTCTGGCTGAGATTCAGATTCGCACCCTTTCGATGAATTTTTGGGCTACGATTGAGCATTCTTTGAATTACAAGTATAAAGGAGAATTTCCCGAGGAAATCAAATGCCGCTTGGAAACGACAGCTAATCTTGCTTATCAGCTGGATGAGGAGATGGGAGAAATCCGTGATGCTATCCAGGAGGCACAGGCTCTCTTTGATCCTCTTCACCGCAAGTTAAATGACGGTGTGGGAAATAGTGATGATACAGATGAAGAATACAGATAAAAAAATAGCGATTATCCGCAATCGGAAAAGACAGAGTGAACAAGTTTATCAAGATTTGAAGCAGAAGCTGAAACAGAACGGCTTTATTTTAACTCCTAAGAATCCCGACATCGTGATTTCGGTGGGTGGTGATGGCATGCTGCTATCGGCTTTTCATATGTATGAAGAACAGCTGGATCGGGTCCGCTTTGTCGGTGTGCATACAGGGCATCTCGGCTTTTATACAGACTACCGTGATTTTGAACTAGATAAGCTTGTCGAAAATCTCAAATTAGACACTGGTGCTCAAGTTTCTTATCCAATTTTAAATGTGAAAATTACTTTTGAAAATGGTGATACACGCATCATTCGTGCTTTGAACGAAGCAACAATCAAGCGTTCGGATCGGACCATGGTAGCTGATGTCATTATCAATCGGGTTCATTTCGAGCGCTTCCGAGGTGATGGGATTTCCGTTTCTACTCCGACAGGCAGTACAGCCTATAACAAATCTCTAGGTGGAGCGGTATTGCATCCGACAATCGAAGCCTTACAGGTGACAGAAATTGCCAGTCTCAACAATCGGGTTTATCGAACGTTGGGCTCGTCGGTCATTGTTCCTAAAAAAGATAAGATTGAGTTAGTGCCGACCCGCAGTGACTATCACACTATTGCGGTCGATAATCAGACTTTCTCTTTTAAAAACATTGTCCGTATTGAGTATCAGATTGACAATCACAAGATACATTTTGTGGCTTCACCAAGCCATACCAGCTTTTGGAATCGTGTCAGAGACTCCTTTATTGGAGAGTGCAAGGAATGAGGTTTGAGTTTATTGCTGATGAGCATGTCAAGGTAAAGACCTTTTTGAAGCGACACGAAGTTTCCAAAAGCCTCTTGGCAAAGATAAAATTTTCCGGCGGAAACATTCTTGTCAACCATCAACCTCAGAATGCTATTTATCTCTTGGATATTGGCGATAAAGTGACGATTGACATTCCTTCTGAAAAAGGATTTGAGAGTCTGAAAGCTGTTGATAAGGACTTGTCTGTCGTCTACGAGGATGAGCATTTCTTGGTTTTGGATAAGCCGGCAGGGGTGGCCAGTATTCCCAGTGTTAATCATTCCAATACTATGGCAAACTTTGTTAAGGCTTACTATATTCGTCATGCCTATGAAAACCAGCAGGTGCATATCGTGACGCGTCTGGATAAGGATACAAGTGGGCTCATGCTCTTTGCCAAGCATGGCTATGCTCATGCCAGATTGGACAAACAGTTGCAGAAGAAGCTGATAGAAAAGCGCTATTACGCTCTAGTTCGGGGGACTGGTGACTTAGAAGAGCAAGGTGAGATTATTGCTCCGATTGGACGCAATCCTGAGAGTATCATTACGAGGCGCGTGACAGAGGATGGCAAGTACGCTCATACCAGTTACAAGGTCATAGAGCGATTTGGAGATGTCTATCTAGTGGATATTCATCTGCATACTGGGCGGACTCATCAAATCCGCGTTCACTTTTCACATATTGGCTTTCCGCTTTTGGGTGACGACCTTTATGGTGGGAGTTTGGAACACGGAATAGAGCGTCAGGCTTTACATTGTCATTCTTTGAAATTTTATAACCCTTTTAGCGGACAGGAAGTTGAGCGTGCCAGTCCTTTGCCAGAAGATTTTAAACAAGTTATTGAGAAATTAAAAGAATAAGAGATAAAGGAGTTTTAAGAAACATGAAAATTTTTGATTCAATTCGTGAAGCCTTGAAGGATAAGGAAGTAAAGATTGTCTTGCCGGAGGGTGAAGAGCCACGGATTTTGCAAGCTACTAAACGTTTGGTGAAAGAAACCGATATTACTCCAGTTCTTTTGGGGAATCCTGATAAAATCCGTATTTATCTGGAAATTGAGGGAGTAAAAGAAGGATATCAGGTTATTGATCCTTCAAACTGTTCCTGCTTTGAGGAATTGGTAGAAGCATTCGTTGAGCGTCGAAAAGGGAAAATCACTGCAGATGAAGCACGTCAGTTGCTCAAGGAAGATGTCAACTACTTTGGAGTTATGTTGGTTTACCTTGGTAAAGTCCAAGGGATGGTGTCTGGCGCGATTCATTCTACAGCAGCGACTGTTCGGCCGGCTCTTCAAATCATCAAGACTCTTCCTTGGGTTTCTCGCACTTCAGGAGCCTTCCTCATGGTGCGTGATGACGAACGCTACATTTTCAGTGACTGTGCCATCAATATCGATCCAGATGCCAATGTTTTGGCGGAGATTGCTGTTAACTCAGCCCTAACAGCGCAGATTTTTGGTATTGATCCTAAAGTTGCCATGCTCAGCTATTCGACCAAGGGCTCTGGTTTCGGTGAAAAGGTTGATAAGGTAGTGGAGGCGACTAAGTTGGCTCAGGAAATGCGTCCAGACTTGGCTATCGATGGTGAATTACAGTTTGATGCAGCTTTTGTCCCTGCAACGGCTGAACTGAAAGCACCTGGCAGCTCTGTGGCTGGTCAAGCGACTGTCTTTGTCTTCCCAAGTATCGAGGCTGGTAATATCAGCTACAAAATGGCAGAGCGTTTAGGTGGCTTTTCAGCAGTAGGTCCTATCTTGCAGGGTCTTAACCATCCAGTTAATGACCTTTCCAGAGGATGTAATGCGGATGACGTATACAAGCTGACTTTGATTACAGCCAGTCAGGCTGTTGGTCATTATTAAACGATAAGAAACAATTGGAGGGCATAAGCTCTCCTATTTTTCTTGCCTTATGCTATACTAGATTTATGTTAGATTTGAAAGAATATGGAATTGATATGTGGGGGGCAGATAAAATCGCCTCTTTTCGAGAGAAATTATTAACTTGGTATGATGAAAACAAACGTGACCTGCCATGGCGTAGGACAAACAATCCTTATCATATCTGGGTTTCTGAGATTATGCTGCAGCAGACCAGAGTTGATACGGTGATTCCTTACTATGAACGTTTCCTTGACTGGTTTCCGACTGTAGCTGATTTAGCTCAGGCGCCAGAGGATAGACTGCTCAAGGCTTGGGAAGGGTTGGGCTATTATTCGCGGGTGAGAAATATGCAAAAAGCAGCCCAGCAGATAACGACGGATTTTGCTGGAAAATTTCCTGATAGCTATGAAGGACTTGCTAGCCTCAAAGGGATTGGACCTTATACAGCTGGTGCCATTGCTAGCATTGCCTTTGGCCTAGCTGAGCCTGCGGTAGACGGTAATGTCATGCGAGTGCTGAGTCGCTTGTTTGAAGTTGATTTAGATATTGGCCAACCTAGCAATCGGAAGGTATTTCAGGCTATGATGGAGATTCTGATTGATCCAGATAGACCAGGAGATTTTAATCAATCGCTGATGGATCTGGGGTCAGATATTGAAGCTCCTGTTAATCCTCATCCAGAAGACAGTCCTGTAAAGGAGTTCAGCGCAGCTTATTTGAATGGAACAA
This sequence comes from Streptococcus sanguinis, assembly GCF_003943735.1. Classification (GTDB taxonomy): domain Bacteria; phylum Bacillota; class Bacilli; order Lactobacillales; family Streptococcaceae; genus Streptococcus; species Streptococcus sanguinis_E. The sequence continues at coordinate 273,605 of NZ_RJMV01000003.1, forward strand.
TGGATAAATATCCAATCAAAGCACCTAAAAAGAAGCCAGTTCCAGTCTATCTGCAAGGCTTGATTATAGAAAACGAGCAGGGACAATTCTTACTTGAAAAGAATGAGGCTGCTGGCTTGTTATCAGGTTTTTGGCATTTTCCCTTGATTGAAATCGAGGAATTTCAAACTGAAAATCAGATGTCCTTGTTTGAGGTGGCAGAAAATCAGTCAAGTCTGGATCTGTCTCCTCAAGAAAGTTTTGAGCAGGATTATGATTTGAAGGTTGATTGGCAGCAGCAGACCTTTTCAAAGGTGCAACATGTCTTCAGCCATCGCAAGTGGCATATCCAGCTAGCTTATGGTCGAGTTAATGATAGCCAGCACGCAGCTGATGGAGAGGTCTTGTGGCTTCATCCAGATGACTTTGGAAACTACCCCTTTGCCAAACCCCAGCAGAAGATGTGGGAGGCTTTTCAGGAAGCTAGAAATAAATAAAAAATCTGAGACTCAGTTTGTCTCAGATTTTTGAATTGAATCAATTTTACAAGTTTGCAAAAGCTTTAATTTCTTCTGCAATCATAGAAGAATCACAACGAACAGATACTTGGCCGTCTTGAATATGAACAAAACCAGGAACCGTCGGAATGCTGTATTCAGAGCGGAAGGCTTGCAATTTCTCTAATTCGCTAGCTTCTTCACTGTTAATGAAGTAGATGTGTGCTTTAGTTTCAGCTACGACACCAGCTAATGTTACAGCAAATTTACGGCAGTAAGGGCAAGTTTTACGACCAACGAAGAAAGTTGCAGTTTCTTTGTCAGCAATCGCTTGACGAGCACGGTCAACAGTTGTGACTTCAAGGTCTTTAATATTTTGAGCAAATTGTTCCATAAATTATCCTCATTTCTTTTGATAAAACTAGTATGCCATAAAAATCAGAAAAATGCTTGATTTGGAAACGAAAAACCAGAGAATGTGAAATTCATCCTCTGGTTGATCGGTTGATAGTGTTATTTTACTTGATAAAGGCATTAATTTCTGCTTCAATAGCAGCAATTTTTGCTTGGGCATCTTCATTGCTGTCACCGACAACGGCAATGTAGAACTTGATTTTTGGTTCTGTTCCGGATGGCCGGACAGCAATCCATGAACCGTCAGCCAAAGTGTATTTCAGCACATCGCTTGGAGGAGTCGTCAGAGCTGTAACAGTACCGTCTGCGGCGGTAGAAGTCTGCGCCTTAAAGTCTTCAGTAGCAGAAATAGCAGTAGCGTTGAATTCTTTCGGAGCATTGTCACGGAACTTAGCCATGATAGCCTTGATTTGCTCAGCTCCATCAACACCAGACAGGGTTACAGAGATAGTCTTTTCAGCAAAGTAACCATACTCTTTGTAGATTTCTTCAATACCGTCAGCCAGAGTCAAGCCACGTGAGCGATAGTAGGCAGCAAGCTCAGCCACGACCAAAACAGCTTGGATAGCGTCTTTATCACGTACAAATGGTTTAATCAAATAGCCGAAGCTTTCTTCAAATCCCATCATGTAGGTGTGGTTGTGTTTTTCTTCGAATTCTTGAATCTTTTCAGCGATAAATTTGAAACCAGTCAAGACATTGAACATGGTTGCGCCATAACTTTCAGCAATCTTAGTCACCAAGTCAGTAGAAACGATAGACTTGCAGAGAGCTGCGTTTGCTGGCAGAGTTCCAGCACTCTTATGAGCTTCCAAGATGTATTTAGCCATGATGGCTCCGATTTGGTTACCAGAAAGGTTGAGGTAGCTGCCGTCTTTTTGCAGAACTTCAACACCGACACGGTCAGCATCTGGGTCAGTTGCAACCAAGACATCTGCACCAACTTTACGGCCTAATTCCTCAGCCAAGGCAAAGGCTGCTTGGCTTTCAGGGTTTGGAGACTTAACAGTAGAGAAGTCTGGATCAGCTACAGCCTGAGCTTCGACAACTTCAACAGAATCAAATCCTGCTTGAGCCAAAGCGCGACGAGCCAACATTTCACCAGTACCATGCAGAGGAGTATAGACAATCTTCATGTCCTTACCGTATTCATCAATCAGTTTTTGGTTGATATTGACATCTTTAACTTCCTTGAGGTATTCAGCATCAATAGCATCGCCAATCACTTCAATCAAGCCAGAAGCTTTTTCAGCTTCAACATCAGCGACCTCAATAGCAAAAGGATTTTCAATAGCACGGATGTAGTCAGTCAATGCATCTGCATCATGCGGAGGCATTTGTCCACCGTCTTCACCATATACCTTGTAGCCATTAAATGGAGCAGGGTTGTGGCTGGCTGTAATCATGATACCAGCAAAAGTTCCCAGATGACGTACTGCAAATGAAAGTTCCGGAGTTGGGCGCAGGCTTTCAAAAACATAGGACTTGATACCGTGCTTAGCTAAAACAGCAGCAGATTCAAAGGCAAATTCTGGTGAGAAATGACGGGAGTCGTAAGCAATCGCAACACCGCGTTTTTTGAACTCATCACCTTTTTCTTCAATCAAGCGAGCCAAACCTTCAGTTGCCTGACGGACAACATAAATATTAATACGGTTGGTACCAGCGCCAATTAAACCACGCATACCAGCGGTACCAAACTCAAGATTGGTGTAAAAAGCATCTTCCTTAGTTTTTTCGTCCATACTGTTCAAGTCTTGGCGAAGATAGTCAGGAAGTTCAGCATAATCAAGCCATTTTTTGAAGTTATCTTGATAAGTCATAGGTGGAGTCTCCTTTATTTTTGAAATGAAGAGTTGGAAATTTTAGTAAAAAATCCTGCTCTTAAATTTTCTTAATCGCTTACATTGTAGCATATTTTCATTAATTTTGAAAGAGGTTACCTAGAAAACGATGAAATACTTTTCAAGGCATTGTTTCAAGGATTTCAAGCTGGTTATTGCAGAATTGCGAGATTAAAAAAGACCAAAGCAAGGCTTGGTCAGGAAAATTAATTTATCATCATTATTTTTTGGCTTTTTCAAGTGCAGGAATGATAGTTGCTGTCAAAATCGCAGAAATGATTAACTCGGCAATGGAATTTGCAGATAGAATCACAGCCAAAAGTGCTTTGATATCACCTTGGTATACATTTGAAAAGAGAAAGAAGATACCTCCCAAGACGAAGATGGTATTGGTGGCAGAACCAACGGAACCAGCTACAATCAAGCCAGCCTTATTTTTCATTGCTTTATATACGAAATAAGGAGTGATACCGATGAGAATGCGAGGCACCATGGCAACAAGAAGCGAAGAAAGGCTTCCATTTGGCACAAAGGGGCTAAAGAGATAGCTGGTTGGTAGCAACACCAAGGTATTGGTAATAACGCTGATACATCCCATGAGCCCACCTAGAACAGCTCCGACTTTAGGACCATAGAGGATACTGGCAATGATAACAGGGATGTGAATAATCGTAGGTTTAATCGGTACTGGCAGGAGGTTGAAAATGACTGAGCTGAGCAGGTGCAGTACCAACATAATGGCAAAGAAAATAGCAATTTGAGCAATTTTAGACTGTTTTTTCATAAATAAGTTCCTTTACTGTATCAATAATTGTATCAATCTCAGCTAGAGCACCTGTCCCCTGATCGCCACAGGCCAGAACAGCTTCGCGTGGTTGGATAACCTTCCATCCAAAACGCTGCAGACGTTCCAAATTGTGCTGGGTTAGTGGATTTTCAAACATCTTAGTGTTCATAGCTGGAGCCAAAACTTTCTTCGTATGAGGCGGCAGAGCTAGAGCAGTAGCTGTCACCATATTGTCAGCTAAGCCGTTGGCTAGTTTAGCGATGGTATTTGCTGTAGCGGGAGCTAGCAAAAAGAGGTCAGACTTTTTAGCGATATCAATGTGATTGACCTTGCTCGGGTCAGGTTCTTGCATAATATCAATTGCAACTGGCTTTTGCGACAAGACTTGCAGGGTCAGCGGTGTGATAAATTCTGTCGCTGCCTCTGTCATGAGGACAGCAACTTCAAAGTTCTCTTTCTTTAGACGGCTGATGATGTCAGCAGCCTTGTAGGCTGATATGCTGCCGCTGACGGCTAAGGTAATCCGTTTCATCATTTACCTCCTTATGGACTATGGATATGCAGGTAGAGGAGCTGAGCAATTTCTTCTTTGGATTGAGCTTGAGTTACAGTCTCTTTTCCGACAAGATAGGCTCTGTGCTCCTGATTAGAAATCTCTGTCAAATCATTGACGACGATGATTTCTGCTTGATTTTTTATGAGACTGGCTCGTGCGGTCTCGAGTAACTCTTCCTTAGAAACATCGACCAAGAGTTTGAAGCCAATCAAGCGAATGGCTGGATTCCATTTTTTTACCAAACTGATGATTTTTGGTGTCTTTTTGAGAAAAAGAACTTGAACATCATCCTGAGAAGAAATCTTGCTTTCTGAGTTAGTTTTATTCAGAAATTCAGTCATGTCAGGGCTAGCCGCTACAGCTTCCAAACCAGTCATGTAGACGGGAGTATAGTCAGAAACAGCCATTGCATGAATCAATACATCATGTGTGTGAACGAGCGGCTTCAAGCTTTCAAGCAGTTCTGCAACGTTTTCAATCTGGACAATGGTAAGATTGGGATGAGCTGCAGGGCGAACAGCCTTGGGTGTTGTTACCAAAGTCACCCGATCTCCCTTGGCTAGGAAAGTTTCGGCTATGATTTTCCCTAGCTGTCCCGTCGAATGATTGGTAATAGAGCGGACACGGTCGATTTTCTCGCTGGTCCCGCCAGAAGTAATCAATATGTTCATAACACTATTTTACAAGAAAAAAGAAATTTAGTAAAATAATTCTAATTGCAGAGTGTCACAGCGGAAAATAATTCTCTGAAATCTTATATTTTAGAGAATATAATTTTCTTAACTTTTCTTTTTACCGAACATTAAAATCTTTTTAGAGCTTAATCATGTAGATTTTGCTCTTTTTTGTTATAATCTTTATATTAATTGACAGAGGAGTTCTTGATGAAAACAGATATTGAAATTGCTCAAAGTGTTGAATTGCAGCCTATTGTTGATGTAGTGAAAAAAGTTGGCATCAACTATGACGACTTGGAATTATATGGTAAGTATAAGGCTAAGCTCAGCTTTGATAAGATTCGTGAGGTTGAAAAAAATCCTGTTGGCAAACTGATTTTGGTAACGGCGATTAATCCGACACCTGCTGGGGAAGGTAAGTCTACCATTACCATTGGACTAGCTGATGCGCTCAATAAAATTGGCAAGAAAACTATGATTGCCATTCGCGAACCGTCTTTGGGGCCTGTTATGGGAATCAAAGGAGGCGCAGCTGGCGGCGGTCACGCGCAGGTTCTACCGATGGAAGATATTAACTTGCATTTTACTGGTGATATGCACGCCATTACGACTGCTAACAACGCCCTGTCAGCTCTCATTGATAATCATTTGCATCAAGGAAATGCTCTGGGAATCGATCAACGCCGCATTATCTGGAAGCGGGTGGTTGACCTAAATGACCGGGCTCTTCGCCATGTGACCGTTGGCTTAGGAAGTCCTGTCAATGGTATTCCGCGCGAAGATGGTTTTGACATTACGGTTGCATCTGAAATCATGGCGATTCTTTGCTTAGCCACGGATATTGAAGATTTGAAAAAGCGCTTGGCTAACATTGTCATCGGTTATCGCTATGACCGCTCACCAGTCTATGTTCGTGACCTTGAGGTAGAAGGAGCCTTGGCTTTAGTCTTGAAAGATGCGATTAAGCCAAATCTAGTTCAGACTATTTATGGGACACCAGCCTTTGTTCATGGCGGACCATTTGCTAATATTGCCCACGGCTGTAACTCTGTTTTGGCGACTAGCACAGCGCTGCGGTTGGCTGATTATACAGTGACTGAAGCAGGATTTGGTGCAGATCTTGGTGCTGAAAAATTCTTAGATATTAAAACTCCAAACTTACCGACTTCTCCAGATGCAGTCGTAATCGTTGCAACCTTGCGCGCTCTTAAGATGAATGGTGGAGTAGCTAAGGATGCACTTACAGAAGAGAATGTTGAGGCGATCCGAGCTGGTTTTGCTAATCTCAAGCGGCACGTTGAAAATATGCGTAAGTTCGGTATTCCAGCAGTAGTAGCCATCAATGAATTTGTCTCAGATACGGAGTCTGAAATTGCTACGCTTAAGGAACTCTGTGCAGCAATTAAGGTACCAGTTGAGCTTGCTAGTGTTTGGGCTGATGGCGCTGAAGGTGGTGTGGCTTTGGCTGAGACTTTAGTCAAAACCATTAATGAAGAACCTGCTCATTACACTCGCCTCTATGATAATGATCTTTCTATTGAAGAAAAAATAGAGAAAATTGTCAGAGAAATCTATCGTGGTTCAAAGGTGAACTTTGAGAAAAAAGCGCAGACTCAGATTCGGGAAATTGTCAAAAACGGTTGGGACAAGCTACCAATCTGCATGGCCAAAACACAGTATAGCTTCTCAGACAATCCTGCTGCTCTGGGCGCGCCAGAAAACTTTGAAATTACCATTCGTGAATTGGTACCAAAACTTGGGGCAGGCTTTATCGTGGCTTTGACAGGAGATGTCATGACCATGCCAGGATTGCCAAAACGTCCTGCAGCACTTAATATGGATGTGGCAGCAGACGGCACAGCGATTGGACTATTTTGATCTTGGTTTAAAAGGCTCTTTACGAGCCTTTTTTGGTATAATAGTGAAAATAATGAGAATAGAATATGGAGACAACATGAACATTAGATTAGCAAGACCATCAGACGCTGCGACCTTGCTTGCTATTTATGCGCCTTATGTAGAAAATACAGCCATTACTTTTGAATATGAAGTCCCGACCATTGAGGATTTTGCAACTAGGATTGAGAAAACGTTGGAAAGATATCCTTATCTGGTAGCGGAAGAAGACGGTTTAATTTTAGGTTATGCCTATGCTTCGACTTATTATGCGCGTGCAGCCTATGATTGGGCGGCGGAATTGTCCGTCTATGTCAGTCAAGATGCTCGAGGAAAGGGAGTCGGCAGTAATCTTTATGATGAACTTGAAGACCTGTTAGATCAGATGGGATATATGCATTTTCTAGCCTGTATTTCTTTGCCAAATGAAGCCAGCTTGGCTTTGCATCGAAAAAGAGGCTACCAGCAGGTGGCGCATTTCCCTAAAATTGGCTATAAATTCGAGCGTTGGCATGACATTGTTTGGCTGCAAAAGTCCTTAGACAAGCAAGCTGGACCCATCAAATTTTTAAAAGAAATGGATTAAAAATGATGAAAAAGAAACATTTATTAATAACTCTTCTAAGCGTTACCCTTTTGACTTTGAGCGGCTGTCAGGCCGTTGAAAATTGGTTTAAAAATGCCAAGGAGGAATGGATTGGTTTAGAGATGACAGTTCGAACCTATGATGAGAATTCCCAACTCATAGACCAGATGTCGGGGAAGTCCCTGTCCATCTCGCGTAACGAGGAGTTTGATTCAGTTGATGCGGAAGGAAATTCCAAGGAAGATTCTTCTGTGCTCAAAATAACCTTGGGTAAGTATGAGATTGACCATGTGGGCTCTTCCTTGATTGCAGAAGAAAAAGGCTTGAAAGATGTCTTTGCCCAGTATCAAAAGACTGCAGATGTTGAGGAGAATAGCCATTCTGTTCCTGTTTTAAATCGCATGATTTCAGCCTTTAAAAACGACTTTACCGGAAAGAAAAAGGTCATTTTGATTCGCTCTCAAAACGGCACTCCGTTGGCTGCCTATGCTGGAGACCGTGTTTCTCTAGATAAATCCGATGCTCCTAAAACCTCTGAGTTGCTGATTGACGGCAAACGTCTCGTGATTTACCGCTGCGACTACACTATTTATGACCGTGAATTGCTGGAGTAAGATATGAATGTAGAGGAATTGGTAAAAGAGTTAAAAGCTTTAGCTAACCCAGATGATGCGGTGGCTATGAAAGCCTATATGAAAAATAAATTTGAGTTTCTAGGAGTCAAGACTCTAGCCAGACGGAAGCTCACAAAGGCTTTTTTCAAACAACATACTGACTCCGTCATTGACTGGAATTTTATAAATGAAGCTTGGAAAAATCCCTATCGAGAACTGCAGTACACTGCGCTAGATTATCTGGAGATTCGCAAGAAACTATTGACACCATCTGACTTGCCACGTTTGAAAAAGCTGGCCCAAACAAAATCTTGGTGGGATACCATAGACTTTTTGGACCGCTTGGTTGGATCAATCATTGCTCGATTTCCGGAAACCAAAGAGATTATTGTAGCTTGGAGTTGTGATGAGGATATTTGGTTACGGCGCTTGACTATTGATCATCAGCTGCTACGAAAAGAGAAAACAGACACAGAGCTCTTGGAGAAGATTTTAGTAAATAATCTGGGCCAAACAGAATTCTTTATTAACAAGGCCATCGGCTGGGCGCTGAGAGATTATTCCAAAACCAATCCAGACTGGGTCAGAGATTTTATAGAACGGAATCGAGCAGCAATGGCTGCCCTTAGTATTCGAGAGGGAAGTAAGTATTTATAAAAATTCTAATAATCTGTCTGTCTTGACATTTTCTATGTGATAGCTTATGATAGATAAGTGCGATGAGTCGATATGCAGATTTTCTGCAAATTGAAGCATGGGAGGTCATAAACGCAGGAGCGGACCTTGATCAGTTGTGTGAACCTGCTGATCACATGAAAGTGCCCTTATCCCCAATCTACGGATTGGGGATTTTTCTATGTCTCTTAGAGTGGCAAGACCATTAGTCGCAGCCGGGCTTAGAGACATTGATACTGAGACGGTCGACGTAGTGAGTGCTATTGCTCTTGACGAAACGAGTCCGCAGGAGGAAATTGAGTCATAGAGCAGTGGATACAGTTTTGTTCGTGAGAACAAAAACTGTAAACCTTGAAAGTTCTCATAGAGAGGCATGAGTGTTAGTGTGTTTTATCAAAATATCGCACTTATATTCTTCAGAAATATTTGCATTTTTCCCTAAAAATAGTATAATACTAACAATAAAAATTTTTTGAAAATTCAGAGAGGTTATCGCATGGGATATACAGTTGCTGTAGTAGGTGCCACTGGTGCCGTTGGATCTCAAATGATTAAAATGCTGGAAGAATCTAGCCTTCCAATTGATAAAATACGCTATCTGGCGTCTGCTCGTTCAGCTGGAAAAGTTCTCCAGTTCAAGGGACAAGATATTACTATCGAAGAGACGACTGAGACGGCTTTTGAAGGTGTAGATATTGCTCTCTTCTCAGCTGGAGGTTCTACCTCAGCAAAATTCGCTCCTTACGCAGTTAAAGCGGGAGCGGTGGTGGTCGATAACACCTCTTATTTCCGTCAAAATCCTGATGTTCCTCTGGTTGTTCCAGAAGTCAACGCCCATGCCTTAGATCAGCACAAGGGAATTATCGCTTGCCCTAACTGCTCGACAATTCAGATGATGGTGGCTTTAGAGCCTATTCGTCAGCAATGGGGGTTGGAGCGTATCATCGTGTCTACCTATCAAGCTGTTTCTGGTGCAGGTATGGGAGCCATTCTTGAAACCCAAGCTCAATTGCGCTCTGTTCTCAATGATGGTGTAAATCCTAAGGACGCAGAAGCCAATATCCTGCCATGTAGTGGTGATAAGAAGCATTATCCTATTGCCTTTAATGCCTTACCTCAGATTGATGTCTTTACAGATAACGACTATACTTACGAAGAGATGAAGATGACCAAGGAAACTAAGAAAATCATGGAAGATGATTCTATTGCTGTTTCTGCGACATGTGTCCGTCTTCCAATCTTATCTGCTCACTCAGAATCTGTTTACATCGAGACTAAGGAAGTTGCTCCTATTGAACAGGTAAAAGCAGCAATCGCAGCCTTTCCTGGTGCTGTTCTGGAGGATGATGTAGCTCATCAGGTTTATCCGCAAGCAATCAATGCGGTTGGTAAGAAAGAAACCTTTGTTGGCCGGATTCGTAAGGATCTTGATGCGGAAAAAGGAATCCACATGTGGGTGGTTTCAGACAATCTTCTTAAGGGGGCGGCTTGGAATTCTGTTCAAATCGCAGAGACACTGCATGAGCGTGGTTTAGTTCGTCCAACAGCAGAAGTTGTTTTTGAATTAAAATAAAGTGACCAAGGAAACTTGACAGCACAGGGTTGAATAATCGTTCTTTCAACCCTCTTTTCGTATAATAAAGAGAGGTAAGTTTATGGCGTATGCGGATTTGAAAAACTGTAAAATCATCACAGCTTTTATTACACCTTTTCATGAAGATGGCTCCATCAATTTTGAAGCTATTCCAGACTTGATTGAGCATCTTTTGGCTCATCATACGGATGGGATTTTGCTGGCTGGAACAACTGCAGAAAGTCCAACTCTGACTCACGATGAAGAGCTGGAATTATTTGCGGCAGTTCAAAAGGTTGTCAAGGGGCGCGTTCCTTTGATAGCTGGTGTCGGTACCAATGAAACGCGCGACTCTATCGAATTCGTAAAAGAAGTAGATGAATTTGGTGGGTTTGCGGCTGGTTTAGCCATTGTTCCCTATTACAACAAACCTTCTCAGGAAGGGATGTATCAGCATTTTAAAGCCATTGCGGATGCTTCAAACCTGCCGATCATTATCTACAATATACCTGGCCGGGTAGTGGTTGAGATGACACCTGAGACTATGCTGAGGTTGGCAGAACATCCAAACATTATCGGCGTTAAAGAATGTACTAGTCTGGCGAATATGGCCTATCTGATCGAACATCGTCCAGAGGAGTTTCTGATTTACACTGGTGAGGATGGCGATGCCTTTCATGCTATGAATCTGGGGGCTGATGGAGTTATCTCAGTTGCTTCTCACACAAACGGTGATGAAATGTTTGAAATGCTGGATGCTATTGAACACAATGACATCAAAAAAGCAGCAGCTATTCAGCGGAAGTTCATCCCTAAAGTCAATGCGCTTTTCTCTTACCCAAGTCCGGCTCCAGTCAAGGCAGTCCTTAATTACTTAGGATTTGCAGCAGGCCCAACCCGCTTACCACTTGTGCCTGCGCCTGAAGAAGATGCTAAACGCATTATTAAGGTCGTGGTTGATGGCGACTATCAAGCAACCAAAGAGACGGTTAAAGGCGTCCTGAGACCGGATTATTGATTGATAAGATTGAAAAAAATATTTCTAGAAAGGATTGTCCAGGGCAGTCCTTTTATATGATCTTTTAAGGCTAAAGAAAAAAGGAAGCTTCCTTTGAAAAATATTGGAAAAAATTATATAATGTTAAGGTATGGTCTTGCTTTGAGAATTCTTTTTGAGCAGACTATAGACGACTGGACTGGCAGCAGTCATGTTAGAATTTTACATTAGATTAGAAATATATAATATAAAAGGAGTTTTTTATGCAAGTTATTAAACGGAGCGGTGAGGTTGTAGAATTTGACCCAGATAAAATCTATCAAGCAGTTTTAAAGGCAGCACAGACTGTCTATGTGTTGACAGATGATTTGCGTCATAATTTAGCGCAGGTTACGAAGAAAGTCGTTCTGGATTTGGAAGAAGCTAAGGTTGAGCGTGCGACGATTAGCATGATTCAGTCTATGGTTGAAAGCCGCCTCTTAGGTGCAGGTTATATTACTATTGCAGAGCATTATATTTCTTATCGTTTGCAGCGCGATTTAGAGCGCAATGGCTATGGAGATCATATCGCTGTGCATCTGCATTTTGAGCAAGTAAGATAAAGTTAGAAAGCCCGCTGGGGCTTTTTTTGCTCTTGAGGTGGAGAGTATCACTTTAGAATTCACCCGCTTAAATCCTAGAAATATGTTAAAATAGTTAAAGATATAAAATTTTAACAATGATATTCGTTGAAAGGATAAATTATGGCAACGATTCAATGGTTTCCGGGGCATATGTCCAAGGCACGGAGACAGGTACAGGAAAATATTAAGTTTGTTGATTTTGTGACGATACTGGTTGATGCCAGACTTCCTTTATCCAGTCAAAATCCTATGCTGACTAAGATTGTGGGTGACAAACCCAAGCTTTTGATTTTAAACAAGGCTGATTTGGCTGACCCTGTTCGTATTAAAGAATGGCAGAGCTATTTTGAAAGCCAAGGGATTCCGACCTTATCTATTAATTCCAAAGAGCAATCTGCTGTTAAAAAAGTAACGGATGCAGCTAAGAAACTTATGTCTGATAAACTGACGCGACAGAAAGAAAGAGGAATTCGCATCGAAACCCTGCGTACCATGATAGTCGGTATTCCCAATGCCGGCAAATCAACCCTCATGAATCGCTTGGCAGGTAAGAAAATCGCTGTTGTAGGGAATAAGCCGGGTGTGACAAAAGGTCAGCAATGGCTCAAGTCAAATAAAGATTTGGAAATCTTAGATACACCAGGAATACTCTGGCCTAAGTTTGAAGATGAGACGGTTGCTCTCAAGCTTGCCCTGACTGGTGCTATTAAGGATAATTTGCTGCCTATGGATGAGGTCACGATTTTTGGCCTCAATTACTTTAAGGAACATTATCCTGAGGAGCTGATAGCACGCTTCAAGCAGCTGGATCTAAGCCAGGAAGCACCAGACATGATTATGGATATGACCAAAAAACTCGGCTTCCGCGATGACTATGACCGTTTTTACAGTCTTTTTGTCAAAGATGTCCGCGATGGTAAATTAGGTCGTTATTGCTTGGACACGGTTGGTGAACTAGATGGCAACGATTAAAGAAATCCAGCAACGTTTAGAGTTAGTGACTGATTTGGCTGATTCTTTTCTGGCAGAAGCAGCTAATGATTCGCGCAGTGGAGTTCAAAAGGCGATTGAAAAGCGTAAAAGAGCTATTCAAGCAGAGTTAGACGAGGAACTGCGTCTGGAGCAGATGTTACGGTATGAAAAAGAGCTTTATAAAGCCGGCTACCAAGCAATAGCTGGAATTGATGAAGTCGGCCGCGGCCCTCTAGCTGGACCAGTTGTCGCTGCAGCTGTCATCTTACCACCAGAATGTAAAATTAAGGGGCTCAACGATAGTAAAAAAATTCCCAAGAAAAAACATAAAGATATCTATCAAGCAGTCATGGATAAAGCCTTGGCAGTCGGTATTGGCCTGATGGACAGCGAGATTATTGACCAAGTCAATATCTATGAAGCGACCAAGCTTGCTATGAAAGAGGCTTTGTCTAAGCTTTCTCTCAAGCCAGATTATCTGCTGATTGATGCTATGAAGTTAGATGTCGAGATTCCGCAAGAGTCCATCATCAAAGGCGATGCTAATTCGCTATCTATCGCAGCAGCCAGTATTGTGGCTAAGGTTACTCGAGATAAGCTGATGGCAGACTATGACAAGGAATTTCCTGGCTATGATTTTTCGCAAAATGCTGGTTATGGGACCAAAAGTCATTTGCAAGGCTTGGAACGAAATGGTGTAACTCCTATTCATCGCAAGACATTTGAACCTGTAAAATCCATGTGTGAATAGGCATGAAGAGGTGAGGCATGCTTATCAGTAAAATCTTAAACAATAATGTAGTGATTTCTGAAGAAAACCAAGAAGAAGTTATTCTCATGGGACGAGGACTGGCCTTTGGTCGAAAAGTTGGCCAGGAGATTCCAGATGAGCTGATTGAGAAAAAGTATGTCTTGTCAGAAAATAGACGACAGCTTCTGATGGAGTTGCCAGCAGAGGTCATGGAAATGTCAGATAAGATTATTTCTTTCGCAAAGGTGAAACTGCAGAAGAAGCTCAAAGACAGTGCTTTTCTGGCGATGGCAGATCATATCCACGGAGTCTTGCTGCGCTTGGAAGATGATATTTATCTCAAGAATTTCCTCATGTGGGATATTAAACGCTTTTTTCCTATCGAGTTTGAGGTTGGTCAGTATGCCAAACAGCTTTTGAGTGCTTATGTCAGCAAGGAACTTCCAGATGATGAAGCAGCTTTTATGGCGCTGACCTTGGTCAATGCAGAGCTGGAAAATGGCGACGGAACTGCGCGTGATTTGACTATGATGATGGAGGAAATCATGACCATTGTCAAGTACAGTTTGGAAATTTCTTTAGACGAGGAAGACATCTACCTAGAGCGCTTCATGACCCATCTGAAATTTTTCTGTGAGCGAGTCCTGACTGATAATGGCCACCGTGACTTGGAGGACAATGAGATGTTTGACTTACTTAAATGTAAGTATCCCTTGGCTTATGAAACCACTAGGAAGATTGCTGAATTTTTAAAGCAAACCAGAAATTACCAAATATCAGAGGATGAACAACTTTACCTGACCATCCATTTGTCACGCATGAAAAGGAGGATGACATGCAAAGCGAATACGAAAAAATGATTGCTGGAGAGATTTACCGACCACAAGACGAAGATTTAAGAAAAATTAGAGCTCGATCCAAAGAATTTCAATATCGTTTTAACCAAGAGCAAGACAGCGACAAGAGAAGTGCTATTATCAAAGAATGGTTTGGCTGCACAGGAGAGAATCTTGCTATGAAGCCTGATTTGGTCTGTGATTATGGAATCAATATTCATCTAGGAGAGAATTTTTGTTCTAACTGGAATCTGACTATGCTGGACGTTTGCCCGATTCGCATCGGAGACAATGCTATGCTTGGTCCAAATTGCCAGTTTCTGACACCTCTTCATCCACTTGATCCAGTGGAAAGAAATTCCGGTATTGAGTACGGAGCACCAATCACTATTGGTGATAACTTCTGGGCTGGCGGAGGTGTGACGATTCTGCCAGGCGTGACGCTAGGAGATAATGTGGTAGTTGGAGCAGGAGCGGTTGTGACCAAGTCTTTTGGTGACAATGTAGTCTTGGCTGGTAATCCAGCGCGAATTATTAAGGAAATTCCTGTTCATAAAGAGTGTTAAAGGCAATGGGCAAGGGAACCGGCTATTGACAACATCATATTAAATAAAATCGTAAAGAAGGAACTGTACTGCAGTTCTTTTTTTGAACTTTTTACGAATAAGAAAGTGAGGTGAAAAAATGAATAATTTTGAGATTTATAAAATGAAAAAAGCTGGTTTGACTAATCATCAGGTTTTAAATGTTTTGAGATATGCTGAGAGTAGAGATGGCAAGCTTTCTCTGCGAGATAAGGCTGTCGTATCTGAGTGCCGCAATCCTGCACTCTTTATAGAGAAATACAAGAGGCTTGATTTACCAGCTTTGAAGGAAGAATTTGAACTTTTTCCGTCCTTTTCTATCTTGGATGATATTTATCCTTGGGATTTATGTGAAATTTACGATGCCCCGACTTTGTTATTTTATCAGGGAAATCTAAATCTACTAGAATTGCCCAAAGCTGCGGTCGTTGGCAGTAGAGACAGCAGCAAGCAAGGAAATGCCTCAGTACAAAAGATTATCAAAGAGCTAAATAATGAATTGGTTATCGTCAGCGGGCTGGCTCGAGGGATTGATACAGCAGCTCACATGGCTGCTCTACAAAACGGAGGTCAGACCATTGCTGTCATTGGGACGGGATTAGATGTCTTCTATCCCAAGGCTAACAAAAAATTACAAGCTTACATTGGCAAAAATCATTTATTGCTGACAGAGTATGGTCCAGGTGAACAGCCTTTGAAATTTCATTTTCCAGAGCGAAATCGTATCATCGCTGGTCTCTGTCGAGGCGTCATCGTGGCAGAAGCTAAGATGCGTTCAGGCAGTCTGATTACCTGTGAGCGAGCCATGGAAGAAGGGCGAGATGTCTTTGCTATTCCGGGGTCAATTTTAGATGGAAAATCTGACGGTTGCCATCATTTGATTCAAGAGGGTGCAAAGTGCATCACATCAGGCTCTGACGTCCTTTCTGAGTTTGATTTTTAAAACAAGTTTTCCTATAAGAAAAGTTAGCAGTTGACATCTATCAAAAAATAGTTTAAACTCTATGAGATTTATTTCTTATAGAAGGTGTCTAAATTGGTAACAAAAACAAAGAAAAAGTCTACGACCAAGAAAAATCTTGTCATCGTAGAGTCGCCTGCTAAGGCAAAAACAATAGAAAAATATCTGGGACGAAATTATAAGGTTCTAGCCAGTGTCGGGCATATTCGTGACCTGAAAAAGTCTACTATGTCCATTGATTTTGAGAACAACTATGAGCCGCAATACATCAATATTCGTGGTAAAGGTCCGTTGATTAATGACTTGAAAAAAGAAGCGAAGAAAGCTAAGCAAGTCTTTCTGGCAAGTGACCCGGATCGCGAAGGAGAAGCTATTTCTTGGCATCTGGCTCACATTCTGAATCTGGATGAGAAAGAAAAAAACCGCGTCGTCTTTAATGAAATCACCAAAGATGCGGTCAAGAATGCATTTAAAGAGCCCCGCCAGATTGATATGGATCTAGTCGATGCGCAGCAGGCTCGCCGAGTTCTGGATCGCTTGGTTGGTTATTCCATTTCTCCTATTCTCTGGAAAAAAGTCAAAAAAGGCTTGTCAGCTGGTCGGGTGCAGTCTGTCGCTCTCAAGCTGATTATCGACCGGGAAAATGAAATCAATGCTTTCAAACCAGAAGAATACTGGACTATTGACGGAACCTTCAAGAAAGGAACCCGTCAGTTTCAGGCCAGCTTTTACGGTATGAACGGTAAAAAGATGAAGCTGACCAACAACGACGAGGTTAAAGAAGTCCTGTCTCACCTCAAGGGTGATGACTTTACTGTCGACAGTGTCGAAAAGAAAGAGCGTCGACGCAATGCTCCACTGCCCTACACGACTTCCTCTATGCAGCAAGATGCCGCTAATAAGATTAATTTCCGGACACGTAAGACCATGATGGTTGCTCAGCAGCTCTATGAGGGGATTAATATCGGTTCTGGCGTACAAGGTCTGATTACGTATATGCGTACCGACTCAACTCGTATCAGCCCTGTGGCGCAAAATGAAGCGGCAAGCTTTATCACGGATAAATTTGGCGCTAAATATTCCAAACATGGCAGCAAGGCTAAGAACGCTTCTGGCGCTCAAGATGCCCACGAGGCCATTCGTCCTTCCAGCGTTTTCAACACACCAGAAAGCATCGCAAAGTATCTGGATAAGGATCAACTTAAGCTCTATACGCTAATCTGGAACCGCTTTGTAGCTAGTCAAATGACAGCAGCAGTCTTTGATACAATGAATGTTAAGCTGGGGCAAAATGGTGTCCAATTTGCTGCCAACGGCAGTCAGGTCAATTTTGATGGCTATCTAGCTATTTATAACGACTCTGACAAGAATAAAATGCTGCCAGATATGGAAAAGGGGGATACAGTCAAACGTGTCAATACCAATCCAGAACAGCACTTTACCCAGCCACCTGCTCGTTATTCTGAAGCGACTCTCATCAAAACTTTGGAAGAAAATGGTGTTGGTCGGCCATCTACCTATGCTCCGACCATTGAGACTATTCAGAAACGTTATTACGTTAAGCTGGTTTCCAAGCGCTTTGAGCCCACGGAACTAGGGGAGATTGTCAATTCATTGATTGTCGAATTCTTCCCAGGCATCGTAAATGTGAAATTTACAGCTGAAATGGAAGCAAAACTGGATGATGTAGAAGTTGGAAAAGAGCAGTGGCAGAAGGTTATTGACGAGTTTTATCGACCTTTTGAAAAGGAAGTCGCTAAAGCCGAGACTGAAATGGAGAAAATCCAAATCAAGGATGAACCGGCTGGTTTTGATTGTGAGGTCTGTGGCAGTCCCATGGTCATCAAGTTGGGGAGATTTGGCAAGTTCTACGCCTGCAGCAATTTCCCAGACTGTCGTCACACTCAGGCTATTGTCAAGGAGATCGGCGTGACCTGTCCACAGTGCCAGAAAGGTCAAGTTATTGAGCGTAAGACTAAACGAAATCGCATTTTCTATGGCTGTGATCGTTATCCAGACTGTGATTTCACATCTTGGGACAAGCCAGTTGGTCGGAACTGTCCAAAATGTGACCATTATCTGATCGAAAAGAAAGTTCGCGGCGGTGGCAAGCAAGTGGTCTGCAGCAATGGCGATTACGAAGAAGAAAAAGTGAAATAACTGTTTTTTACATAATTTATATTACGTAAAATATTTTCTGAAGAAGAGGTGCAGTTTTATGACAGATAAATTTGCAGAATTTCTAAAAATCGCGTCTCAACTGAACAAGATGGGAATTGTTCCACTGCTGATGGGCTCCTTGGGGCTGGAGCAGGTTACTGGTCAGGACTGGCAGGCGCGGGATATTGATATTCATGTTCATGGTGATGAACGTGGCTGGGAAGCACCAGATGAAGAGCGCATTTATGATATGGATAAGATTGAGCCCATGATGGAGCGCTTGGGCTATCGCTTAGTCGATCTGCACGAGCATGAATTTCAAAAAGAAGACTTATCTATTGAATTTGGAGTCATGGAAACCTTGGAGCCATTTTCAGGTGTGCCAATAGCGGAGCTGTCTCGAAAAGAAGTTGAAGGAGTTGAATTTCTACTGCCAACTGTAGAGCAATTTTTAGCTATCTACCGTGCTTCTTCCCAAGATTCTTACCGAAATGAAAATAACAATCATAAGGATTTTGCTAAGATTGTTTACTTGGAGGAGATGTTAAAAGCAAAGTGATTAAGAAAATAATTAGTGTGCTGTTTTCTATTCTCGCATTATTTATTTTTTCAGCATGCAACAACAGTGTAGATCATGATTTAAGTAGTACGGCTATATCAAATATTAGTTCCGTAATAGAAGCTGCAGGACTAGAAGCAGAAGGATACTCGACTGCTGATACTTTTGGCTATCAGGGATTTCCGTTTTACATTGAAGGAAACAAAAAATTTGTTGATGTCTATGTGGATTTTGAAAAAGATTATGTTCAGAAAACTCCAGTCCTCAGATACAACCCGAGACTTAAAGAAGTTGAGAAGAAAATTTTCTTTGGTTTGGCCAAGAAAAAAGTCTATCGTTTAGAAATGGAGTATGTTTCTGGCGATGACAATTATGATAGACTTGAAGAAGCTTACAATAAGTTGCTTCAAAGTGATAGCTTGGCTTCTACATTTTTGAGCGAAGATATGATTAGACAGCTTTATTTAAAAAACTCAATTGAATTGCACTCCTTTGACTCGGGATATTCTTTGGTGCCAAAAGAAGAATATAGTGGCAACCCAGAAACTCATCTTGAAGAGCAAGAGAAAAGGGAAGCAATTTTGAAGAGGGATGTCAAAGAACTAACTCCGTTAATCAAGGACTTAGACCTAAGTAGGGAAAAAAATCTAGTTGAAGATGTGATTGTTCGTAATCGCGATATACTCTTAAAAAGAGTTGCTGACAATCATTCGACTTTTAGTATTCATATAAGCGTTGATATAGAACAAGTACGAAAACAAAACCTACAACTAGCTACTGAAGATATTGACAATTGGACAGACTCTGATTTTGAATACTTACTTGCTCAAATACTTCAAATCGATAAACTACCTAGGAATACAGAAGTGGGCTTTGGCATAAGTTACGAAGACAATAAGCATCTGTATGCTTATAAGTCATTCAGCTTCAATAAACAATGATTTTCGAAAGACATTCAGGAATCCTCCTGTCTGTCTTTTTTACTATCTTTTTGTTATAATGGTCAGAGTGAAAATCTAGAAATATCCAAGGGAGAGTATCATGTCATCATCCTATATCAATGTTATCGGTGCTGGTCTGGCTGGCAGTGAAGCAGCTTACCAGATTGCCAAGCGTGGCATCCCAGTCAAACTCTATGAAATGCGGGGTGTTAAGTCAACTCCTCAACACAAAACTGCGGACTTTGCAGAACTGGTTTGCTCTAACTCTTTGCGAGGAAATGCGCTGACCAATGCAGTCGGTCTGCTCAAGGAAGAAATGCGACGGTTGGACTCGGTTATTTTAAAGTCAGCAGAAGCGACTCGAGTGCCCGCTGGTGGTGCTCTAGCTGTTGATAGAGAAGGCTTTTCGCAGCTAGTGACGGAGCTAGTGACTAACCATCCATTGATTGAGGTCATTCGCGAAGAAATCACAGAAATTCCAGAGGATGCCATCACAGTCATTGCTACGGGACCCTTGACCAGTGATGCTTTAGCAGAAAAAATCCACGCGCTCAATGGAGGCGACGGTTTTTATTTCTACGACGCAGCAGCGCCAATTATTGATGTCAATACCATTGATATAACCAAGGTCTATCTCAAATCCCGTTATGATAAGGGGGAAGCAGCCTACCTTAATGCGCCGATGACCAAGCAAGAATTTATGGATTTCCATGATGCTTTGGTCAATGCCGAAGAAGCACCGCTCAATTCCTTTGAAAAAGAAAAATACTTTGAAGGCTGTATGCCTATTGAAGTAATGGCCAAGCGAGGCATTAAAACCATGCTTTATGGTCCGATGAAGCCTGTAGGTTTAGAATATCCAGATGACTACCAAGGGCCTCGCGATGGAGATTTTAAGACGCCATACGCTGTGGTGCAGCTTCGTCAAGACAATGCGGCAGGTAGTCTTTACAATATCGTTGGCTTCCAAACTCATCTCAAGTGGGGGGAGCAAAAGCGGGTCTTTCAAATGATTCCTGGCCTTGAGAATGCAGAATTTGTCCGCTATGGAGTCATGCACCGTAACTCTTATATGGACTCTCCAAATCTGATGGAACAGACTTTCCGCTCTAAGAAACAGCCAAATCTTTTCTTTGCAGGTCAAATGACTGGAGTTGAAGGCTATGTCGAGTCAGCAGCTTCTGGCCTAGTTGCTGGTATCAATGCCGCTCGACTCTTCAAAGGAGAAGAAGCACTTGTTTTTCCAGAAACAACAGCTATCGGCAGCCTACCACATTATGTTACCCATGCTGACAGCAAGCATTTCCAACCCATGAATGTCAATTTTGGCATTATCAAAGAGCTAGACGGCCCTCGGATTCGTGATAAGAAGGAACGCTATGAGAAAATCGCTGAGCGCGCCTTGCAGGATTTACAGCCTTATTTGGATAAATAATCTATTTTCTATCATTATCTAATAAAAATCATCAAAAAGTTAGGACATCCCTAACTTTTTTGCTTATTTTGTGATATAATAAATAAAAATTTTGAAAATAGAAAGTTTTCTGAAAATGAATAAATCCTATTTTTACCTTGAAATGAAAACACATGAGTTGGTCGTTCCTTATACCAAGCAAAAACGTCGTGTCCGCGTCTTGCTTCCAAAGAACTATAGCCAGGACACAAATAAGACGTATCCGGTCGTTTATTTTCATGACGGCCAAAATGTTCTCTATAGCAAAGAGTCTTTCAGCGGCCATTCGTGGAAAGTCATTCCGACAATCAAACGCAATCCTGATATTGAGAAAATGATTGTCGTAGCTATTGATAACGATGGTCAACGCCGGATGAATGAATACGCAGCTTGGAAGTTCCAAGAGTCTAATATTCCCGGCATTCAGTTTGGCGGCAAGGGAACGGAGTATGCGGAGTTTGTTATGGAAGTCGTTAAGCCTTTTATTGAACAGCATTATCGGACTAAGTCAGATCGGCTGCATACAGCTATGATTGGCTCCTCTCTTGGGGGAAATATCAGCCAGTTTATCGGTGTTGAATATCAAGATCAGATTGGCTGTCTGGGCATCTTTTCATCAGCAAATTGGCTGCATCAGGAAGCCTTTGACCGTTATATTGAGAGAAAAAAACTTCAGGCTGACCAGCGAGTTTTCATTTATGTTGGGACGGAAGAGGCTGATGATACAGATAAGACATTGATGGCTGGCAACATCAAGCAGGCCTATATTGATTCATCGCTCAGCTATTTCCGACAGTTACTTGTATCTGGGGTAGATTTATCCAATATTCAGATTAAGATCCAGTCTGGAGCTATTCACAATGAAATCGCTTGGGCAGAGCACTTGCCAGACTGTTTCCGTTTTATCAGCGAGAAATGGTAATCTAGTCAAACAGTGAGAAAGAGGTAGAAACTATGCATGTAGAATTTTTAAGTCATTGGAGCGGCAACCTAGGCCGTGAAATGTATATCAATCGCTATGGCCATGCTGGACTCCCGATTATAGTCTTCGCATCATCAGGTGGCAGCCACAATGAGTATGCTGACTTCGGTATGATCGAGGCATGCGCTGGCTTTATCGAGGCCGGCAAGATCCAATTTTTCACTCTCAGCAGCGTTGATAGCGAGAGTTGGCTGGCTGACTGGAAGCATCCTCACGACCGAGCGGAAATGCATCGTGCCTATGAGCGATATGTCATCGAGGAAGCTATTCCTTTCGTCAAGCATAAGACGGGCTGGTTTGACCCTATGATGACGACAGGCTGCTCTATGGGAGCTTATCATGCCCTTAATTTCTTCCTGCAGCATCCAGATGTTTTCAATAAAGTGATTGCCCTCAGTGGTGTCTATGATGCACGTTTCTTTGTTGGTGACAATTTGAATGACGAAGTCATTTATCAAAACTCACCAGCTGACTATATCTGGAACCAAAATGATGGCTGGTTTATTGACCGCTATCGACAGGCCGATATTATCGTTTGTACTGGCTTGGGTGACTGGGAGCAGGATGGCCTGCCTTCCTTCTACACGCTGAAAGAAGCTTTTGAGCATAAGAATATTCCAGCTTGGTTTGCCGAATGGGGTCATGATGTTTCCCATGACTGGATTTGGTGGCGTAAGCAAATGCCTTATTTCCTCAATGAACTCAATCTTTAAAGGAGGTTTCCTATGAATTATATCGTTATTTCTCCCTATTATCCACAAAATTTTCAGCAGTTTACAGTGGAGCTGGCTAACAAAGGAATCACTGTTCTGGGAATCGGTCAGGAGCCTTATGACCAGCTAGACCAGCCTTTGAAGGATTCATTGACTGAATACTTTAGAGTAGAAAATCTTGAAAATCTTGACGAAGTAAAAAGAGCGGTGGCCTTTCTCTTCTACAAGCATGGACCTATCGATCGGATTGAGTCACATAATGAATACTGGCTAGAACTGGACGCTGAGTTGCGTGAGCAATTCAATGTATTTGGAGCGAAGCCAAAAGACTTGAAAAAGACCAAGTTCAAATCAGAAATGAAGAAACTCTTTAAAAAAGCAGGCGTTCCAGTCGTACCTGGTCAGATTGTCAATACAGAAGCAGGCGCTGATTTGGCTGTCAAGAAACTTGGTCTGCCTTTGATTGCCAAGCCTGATAATGGAGTGGGGGCAGCTGCGACCTTTAAATTGGAAACAGCAGAAGATGTTGAACGTTTCAAGCAAGAATGGGATCATCAGACAGCTTATTTCTTTGAAAAGTTTGTCCAGTCTGGCGAAATCTGTACTTTTGACGGTTTGGTAGATAAGGACGGTCAGATCGTCTTTTCGACCACCTTTGACTATGCTCATACACCGCTGGATTTGATGATCTATAAGATGGACAATTCCTACTACGTTCTTAAGGATATGGATCCAAAACTGCGTGCTTATGGAGAAGCGATTGTCAAAACCTTCGGCATGAAAGAACGCTTTTTCCATATTGAGTTCTTCCGCGAAGGTGATGATTATGTAGCCATTGAGTACAATAACCGTCCAGCTGGCGGCTTTACCATTGATGTCTATAATTTCGCCCACTCAATCGATCTTTACAGAGGCTATGCAGCGATTGTAGCAGGAGAGCCTTTCCCAGCTGCTCACATGGAGCCACTGTATTGTTTGGCAACCTCGCGCCGTGCATCGACAAACTATGCTTACCCTGAGGCTGACTTGCTGGAGAAATACAGAGATAATTTCAAGGTTAAAAAAGACATGCCAGCCGCTTTTGCAGAGCTGCAAGGTGACTACCTCTATATGCTAACAACACCAAGCCGTGAGCAGATGGAGCAGATGATTGCAGATTTTGCTAAACAGGCGGACTAATCAAAAGCATGCTCTGCTATTATTTTCGTATAACAGTTTCAAAGTAGTAAAAACTACTCTAGCACAAAAAGTTTGTGAAATTTCTATTTTGGCATCGAAAACCAGTTTATCCAATGGATTGACTGGTTTTTCTTTGTGAAATGCAAGTGAGCAAAAGTTTTGACAGTGCTTACAGCTTTAGATAGAATTAAATAGAAGAATTATGCTTAGAAAGGCAAAAAAATGGCAACTTTAGATAAAGATCTTTTGTTAGAGATGTTCCGTAAGATGGAAGAAATCCGTCGCATGGACTTAAAAATTGCTCAACTTGTAAAAAAAGGAAAGGTTCCTGGAATGACTCACTTCTCAGTAGGTGAGGAAGCTGCCAATGTCGGTGCTATGCTGGCCTTGAATGAGGATGATTTGCTGACTTCAAACCACCGGGGGCACGGTCAAGCTATCGCCAAAGGAATCAACCTCAACGAAATGATGGCGGAAATCCTAGGAAAATACACCGGGACCTGTAAAGGAAAAGGTGGCTCTATGCACATTGCTGACCTAGATGCTGGTAACTTAGGTGCCAATGGTATCGTTGGTGGTGGTATGGGAATTGCTGTAGGGGCAGCTCTGACCCAGCAAATGCAGAAGACAGGTAAGATTGTTGTCTGCTTTTTTGGTGATGGTGCTACTAACGAAGGCGTCTTCCACGAAGCAGTCAACATGGCTTCCATCTGGAATCTGCCCGTTATTTTCTATTGTATCAATAATGGCTATGGTATTTCTGCTGATATCAAGAAAATGACCAATGTAGAGCACATCCACGAGCGCAGCGCAGCTTATGGCATTCCTGGTATGTTCATCGAAGATGGAAATAATGTTCTGGATGTTTATGAAGGCTTCCAAAAAGCTGTAGAGCATGTTCGCAGCGGTAAAGGACCTGTCTTGATTGAGAGCGTCACTTATCGTTGGTTGGGACACTCTTCTTCCGACCCAGGTAAATACCGTACTCGTGAAGAAGTAGAAGAATGGAAGAAAAAAGATCCAATCGAAAATCTTCGTAAATACTTGCTGGAAAACAAGATTGCAAGCGAGGAAGAGCTGGAAGCTATCCAAGCTGGAGTCAAAGAAGCAGTAGAAGCATCTGTGAAGTTTGCAGAAGAAAGCCCATTCCCACCGCTTGAATCTGCCTTTGAAGATATTTACGCAGACTAAAGAGAGGAGAAAAAGAAAATGGAAACTAAAACTATGTCTTTTCGTGATACCATCATCCTCGCTATGTCTGAGGAAATGCGTCGCGATGAAAATGTACTCTTGATGGGAGAAGATGTCGGAGTCTTTGGTGGAGATTTCGGAACATCTGTTGGTATGCTGGAAGAGTTCGGGCCAGAGCGTGTACGTGACTGTCCGATTTCAGAAGCAGCTATTTCTGGAGCAGCAGCTGGAGCAGCTATGACAGGGCTGCGTCCAATCGTAGACATGACCTTTATGGACTTCTCTGTAATCGCCATGGATGCTATTGTCAACCAAGCCGCTAAAACGCGCTATATGTTTGGCGGAAAAGGGCAGGTGCCAATGACTGTCCGTTGTGCGGCAGGTAATGGAGTTGGTTCTGCAGCTCAGCACTCGCAGTCTTTGGAATCTTGGTTTACCCACATTCCAGGACTTAAGGTAGTCGCTCCAGGAACTCCTGCTGATATGAAGGGGCTCCTTAAGGCTTCTATCCGAGACAACAACCCAGTCATTATCCTGGAATACAAGTCTGAATTTAACCAAAAAGGTGAAGTGCCACTGGATCCTGAGTATGTAATCCCACTTGGTGTTGGTGAAATCAAAAAAGAAGGTACCGATGTAACAGTTGTTACCTACGGAAAAATGCTTCGTCGTGTCATGCAGGCTGCTGAAGAATTAGCAGAAGAGGGTATCTCTGTAGAAGTGGTTGACCCACGTACATTGGTGCCACTTGATAAGGATATTATCATCAATTCTGTTAAGAAGACTGGAAAGGTCGTTTTGGTTAATGATGCCCACAAAACCAGCGGTTTCATTGGTGAAATTTCAGCAATTATTTCTGAGTCTGAAGCATTTGACTATCTAGATGCCCCAATCCGCCGTTGTGCAGGTGAAGACGTGCCAATGCCTTATGCGCAAAACTTGGAAAACGCGATGATTCCGACCGTTGAAAGCATTAAAGACGCTATTCGGAAGACATATCATAAAGAATAAGGTATAATAAAGAAAAGGCTTTCTTATGAATTAGATTACATAAATTATTTTATGTAATCTAATCTTGTGTAGAGGGTCAAAGTAGCTAAAATTTTACTAATTGCAGACAATCGTTATTCGGAGTGATTTTATCCGACGAACGACTTAGTAAGTCTACTAGGTTGGTCGCAGATAGCGGCAACCGTAGTAACTTGAGATACGTTTGTATACAAGTTACTTGTAAAGTTGCAACAGGAGAGAGTCGAATCGATGATATTCGACGAACGACTTAGTAAGTCTACTAGGGTGTCCGCTTGATAGCGGCAACCGTAGTAACTTGAGATACGTTTCGTATCCAAGTTACTTGTAGAGTTGAACATGGGCTAAAAGCTCGAAAAAAAGATAAATCTCCTTGGCTTCATCGAAGCCTGCGTCGATTTCCTATTTTTCAGTCGCTTTTAATGCCCTTAGTATCATAATTAGAATTGGAGAGGTCATGGCTGATGATAAGCTAAGAGCGACTCCTGCAGCTAGAAAGTTAGCGGATGATTTGGGGATCAACCTCTATGATGTTTCTGGCTCAGGCGCAAACGGTCGTGTCCACAAAGAAGACGTGGAAACTTATAAAGATACAAACGTGGTGCGCATTTCACCACTGGCAAAACGAATTGCCCAAGAACACAATATTGCTTGGCAAGAGATTCAAGGAACTGGCCATCGTGGCAAGATTATGAAGAAAGATGTTCTTGCTTTCTTGCCTGAGAATGTTGAGAGCGATACAATCAAATCTCCTGCTCAAATTGAAAAAGCGGAAGAAGTGCCTGATAATGTCACTCCTTATGGTGAGATTGAGCGTATCCCAATGACGCCGATGCGAAAGGTCATTGCTCAGCGGATGGTAGAATCTTACCTGACGGCGCCAACATTCACCCTTAACTATGATGTTGATATGACAGAAATGCTGGCCTTGCGTAAAAAAGTGCTGGAACCAATCATGGAAGCAACTGGCAAAAAAGTAACTGTCACAGACCTGCTTTCGCTGGCTGTTGTGAAGACACTGATGAAGCATCCTTACCTCAATTCGACCTTGACAGAGGATGGCAAGACCATTATCACACACAACTATGTCAACCTTTCAATGGCAGTCGGTATGGATAATGGCCTGATGACACCAGTTGTCTATAATGCAGAAAAAATGAGCCTATCAGAGCTTGTAGTAGCCTTTAAAGATGTAATCGGACGTACCTTGGAAGGCAAGTTATCTCCGAGCGAGCTGCAA
Organism: Streptococcus sanguinis; assembly: GCF_003943735.1. GTDB lineage: Bacteria > Bacillota > Bacilli > Lactobacillales > Streptococcaceae > Streptococcus > Streptococcus sanguinis_E. Next base: position 300,874 of record NZ_RJMV01000003.1, read on the forward strand.
AACTCAACTTTCACAATCAGTAACTTAGGTATGTTTGGCGTTCAGTCCTTTGGTCCAATTATCAATCAACCAAACTCTGCTATCTTAGGTGTGAGCTCAACAGTGGAAAAACCTGTCGTTGTTAATGGCGAAATTGTTATTCGTCCAATTATGAGTCTGGGCTTGACCATTGACCACCGTGTAGTTGACGGAATGGCTGGAGCTAAGTTTATGAAGGACTTGAAGGCTTTGATTGAAGATCCGATTTCAATGTTGGTATAAGATTTTCTTTGCTAGTTTAAAAAGCAAAGAAACGCTCATCAAGTGAAAAATTAAATTAGAAAAGGAAAGAAAAATGGCTTTAGAAGTAATTATGCCAAAAGCCGGCGTGGATATGACCGAAGGGCAGATTGTCCAATGGAATAAGAAAGTCGGCGAATTTGTCAAAGAAGGGGAAATCCTTCTGGAAATCATGACTGACAAGGTCAGCATGGAATTGGAAGCCGAAGAAGATGGCTATCTGATTGCTATTCTCAAAGGTGACGGAGAAACTGTTCCAGTAACGGAAGTCATCGGTTACTTGGGAGAAGAAGGAGAAAACATCCCAACCGCTGGCGGCTCTGCTCCTGCGGAAGCACCAGCTCCTACAACAGCGGCAGTAAGTACAGATGATGATAAGAATGATGATGCTTACGATATCGTTGTTATCGGTGGCGGACCTGCAGGTTATGTAGCGGCTATCAAAGCAGCCCAGCTGGGTGGCAAGATTGCCTTGGTTGAGAAGTCTGAGCTCGGCGGAACCTGCTTGAATCGTGGTTGTATCCCTACAAAGACTTACCTGCACAATGCTGAAATCATTGAAAGCCTTGGTCACGCTGCTAACCGTGGTATCATCATCGAAAACCCAAGCTTCACAGTAGACATGGACAAGGTCCTGGAAACCAAAAACAAGGTTGTCAATACACTCGTTGGCGGTGTTGCTGGCCTTCTTCGCAGCTATGGCGTAGATGTTCATAAGGGAATTGGTACCATTACTAAAGACAAGAATGTTCTTGTAAACGGCAGCGAGCTGCTAGAAACAAAGAAGATTATCTTGGCTGGTGGTTCAAAAGTCAGCAAGATCAATGTTCCTGGTATGGAATCATCTCTTGTTATGACCAGTGATGATATTTTGGAAATGAACGAAGTGCCAGAAAATCTGGTTATTATCGGCGGTGGTGTTGTCGGTATTGAGCTTGGACAAGCCTTCATGACATTTGGCTCAAAAGTTACCGTTATCGAAATGATGGACCGCATCGTACCCGCTATGGATGCGGAAGTTTCTAAAAACCTTCGCCTCATCTTGGAGCGCAAGGGCATGACAATCCTGACTGAAACTAAGTTAGAAGAAATCATCGAAGAAAATGGAAAACTTCGTATCAAGGTAGAAGGAAAAGAAGATATTGTTGCAGATAAGGCTCTGCTATCTATCGGACGTGTGCCAGACCTAGAAGGTATTGGCGAGGTTGAGTTCGAACTGGATCGTGGCCGTATCAAGGTCAATGAGTACATGGAAACTTCTGTTCCAGGTATTTACGCACCAGGTGATATCAATGGTACTAAGATGCTGGCTCATGCAGCCTTCCGTATGGGTGAAGTTGCTGCTGAAAATGCGCTGAAAGGTAATCACCATGTTGCTAAACTCAATCTGACGCCTGCAGCTATTTACACCCTGCCAGAAGTAGCAGCAGTTGGTTTGACAGAAGAGCAAGCTCGTGAGAAATACGATGTAGCAATCGGTAAGTTCAACTTCGCTGCTAACGGCCGCGCCATTGCTTCAGATGCAGCTCAAGGTTTCGTTAAAGTCATTGCCGACAAGAAGTACGGTGAAGTGCTCGGTGTCCATATCATTGGTCCTGCAGCGGCAGAATTAATCAATGAAGCATCAACCATCATCGAAATGGAAATCACCGTAGAAGAAATGCTTAAGACCATCCATGGTCATCCAACCTTCTCAGAAGTCATGTACGAAGCATTTGCAGACGTACTGGGGTTGGCAGTTCACTCACCTAAGAAAAAATAATTTAAAAGATAGATTAGACTGGGCATAAATCATCGTTCCAGTCTCTATCGTATAAAGAGGTAGCTTATGAAATACATTGTTAACTACTCAAATGATACAGCTTTTAATATTGCACTGGAAGAATATGCTTTCAAACACCTCTTAGACGAGGATGAAATTTTCCTGCTCTGGATTAACAAACCTTCTATCATCGTGGGGCGTCACCAAAATACCATCGAAGAAATCAACCGTGATTATGTTCGTGAGCATGGCATTGAAGTTGTGCGCCGTATCAGCGGCGGCGGAGCTGTTTATCATGATCTGAACAACCTCAACTACACCATTATCTCCAAGGAAAGTGAAGATCGTGCCTTTGACTTCAAGAGTTTTTCTACGCCGGTTATCAACACCTTGGCAGAGCTTGGGGTAAAGGCTGAATTCACTGGCCGTAATGACTTAGAGATTGATGGCAAGAAGTTCTGTGGCAATGCGCAGGCCTATATCAATGGCCGTATCATGCACCATGGTTGCCTGCTCTTTGATGTTGATCTGTCTGTCTTGGCCAATGCGCTTAAGGTTTCTAAAGACAAGTTCGAATCAAAAGGGGTTAAATCTGTCCGTGCACGCGTGACAAATATTGTCAATGAATTGCCAGAAAAGATTACAGTCGAAGAATTCCGTGACCTGCTTCTGGACTACATGAAGAAAGAATATCCAGAAATGACAGAATATGTCTTCTCCGAGAAAGAACTGGAAGAAATCAAGCAAATCAGAGATAGTAAGTTTGGAACTTGGGACTGGAACTACGGTAAATCGCCTGAATACAACGTGCGTCGTGGCACTAAGTTTACCAGCGGTAAGGTAGAAATCTTTGCCAATGTTGTTGAATCTAAGATTCAGGATATCAAAATCTATGGTGACTTCTTTGGTATTGAAGATGTAGCAGCAGTAGAAGATGTGCTTCGCGGTGTTAAATACGAACGCGAAGATGTCCTGAAAGCTCTTGAAACGATTGATATTAGCCGCTACTTTGCTGGAATCAGCAGAGAAGAGATTGCCGAAGCTATCGTCGGTTAAAATATGACATAAAGAAAACCAAGCTCTCGAAGAGTTTGGTTTTTCATGTAAACAATATATTTCAAATCAACAACATTCTTACGTTTCCTTAACCAGCTAGTTTTCTCTAGGCTTTATCTACTAGATATGATAAAATGATAGGGAATCAGAGAAAGAGGTGTCTTGATGCAGAAAGTCCCAGTAGAAAGCCTTGGTCTGTTTGAGCAGTTGGACCGCACAGTTATAGCTTTTTTGAAGAAAAAACCATCTCCTAATCCAGACAACTTTTATGTTAGCATATCTGCAGAAGATTATGAGAAAAAGAAAGAAGAATTTGAAAAATCAGGCTATCAAGCCGTGGAATTGCCGCTTGGCATGGCGTTAGATAATGTTATTCAGCAACCTTCTTTCCAAAACCTAGTCATTGGTGGGCTCTACATGGTAGATGTCTTCGTTCCCAAGGAAGATCTGCTGCCCTTAAAGGATCTTGTTGACAGCTTTTGCATCATGTTTGCAGCAGCTAATAATCGAATAGAAAATATCAAGGCTTACGATCTGATGAAGAGTAAGACGGTCTATTTTATCGGAAAACTCTTCACGGATAATCCTCAACCAGGCGATGAAGTTAGCTTCGAAGGGTTGAATAGAGAGACAGCAGAAGGCTCCTACGAAGCGGTCAAATGTTTCCTAACTAGAGAAAGCGCTGAAAAGTACAACTCCAAGAATCGACCTGTCACAGCAGCAAACCTAGAACATCTCAAGCACTTCTGGGGGAAACCGCTGATTGTCGAGCCGCACCGGAATTATTGGATTGAGTTTTTATAAGAATATAAAAGAAAGAGCGAAAATCTAGTTTAGATGCTTCGCTCTTTTGTTGTTATTGTCGACCTATAAATTACATATTTTAAATTATGTAATTTATAGTTTGTCCAAAGCGTTCTTTTGTTCATCATTGACAATGTGGGTGTAGAGGTCCGTTACCTGAGTGCTAGCATGCCCTAGCTGATGACTGACAAGAACTTGAGATTTGGTTGCATCGTATAAACGTGTAGCAAGCGTATGGCGGAGTTTGTGAGGCGTCACTCGCACCTTGAAGTCTTCAGAGTACTTGGCCACCATTTTTTCGACACTAGAAGCGTCGATTCGATTAGGAGTGCCACGGTATTCAGTCAAAAAGAAGGCTGTATCTGTCTTTTCGACCTTGTATCGCTTACTCCGAATGCTCAAATACTCTTCTAAATAGGGTTTGGCAAAAGCAGCGACGTTGACAGAGTCCCTTTTTCCACCTTTTCTAGTCACTTCGATGACCATCATCTTGAGATTCATGTCTTTTAGATCCAGATTAATAGCTTCAGACAGACGAACACCAGAGGCTAGCAGCAAGGCAATAATGGCTAGATCACGTTCCTTGTTCTTGTTGAAGGAGGACAGAGCTCGATTAGAGAGTTTCTTGGGGTACTCCGTATCAATATACTGGAGAAATTCTTCCGTCTCATCCCCTAAAAAGAGCTTCTGCTTAATATTCTCTGCACGAGCAGCCAGAGTTTCCTTTTTCTTCTTAGTAGCAACCTTTTTCATCACATTTCGATAGAAGTAGGGCTCACCCTGCTCGTTTTCCACTTCCTCCGTTAAATATTTGTATAAGCTGGACAAAGCTGAAAGAGTCCGGTTGATGGTTGTCTGGGAAACACCGTTTTGGCTCGTATTAGCGTTTAGAAGCGGACGCTCACGCAGATAAAGAATAAAGGCCTCCATGTCTTTCTTGGTCATATTTTCCAAGACCGAGAGAGGGATCTCAGCAATATGCGAAGCATCTGTGATACCAGATTCTAGCACCCAGTTAAAAAAGCGATCATATTCTTTGAGATATTCGTATAAGGTTGTAAAACTATAAGGCACCGCCAGCTTAGACTGGTAATATTCTAAAATGTACCAGGGCATAGTAGCCTTGAGTTTATCAATTCTTTCTAATAACAGTTCACGTCTCATCACATTTCTCCGTTTTTTCTATAAGAGTAGTATAGCATATCTAGATATATTTTTCAAGAAAATTATAGTTTTTCGGAAAGATGATAGAGGTAAGTTATAGTTTAACAAAAATTTTTTTTTGAGCAAAAAATGTACTTTATTCCCGCGAAAACTAAATCTTTCGCATACTTAAATTCTGTACATTATCTACTTGAAAACTAAAAATACAATCTTTTAAAATAATGTACTTTATAAAAATCTATGATAAAAAAACAAGTTCAAATTTGAACTTGTTTTTAAATTTTCCTATAAGGGACAAAATGTTCTCTTTTTCGTCTACGCCCTTTACAAAACATGCATGGCTCGATAGATCGTTTTATATTTGCAATCTTATCTACGATAGCCATTCTATAACGATGCTCTGGATTGTTCTTACAAATCCACCAAAATCTTAATTTCGTACTATTTGTGATTCTTTCTGGATCTCCTAGAATAAGATTATTAAGGTAGTCCCACTCATTCATTAAATCTTCAAAAGAGATATTATCTTGTCTTTCTTTTAATTCTGCACAAAATGGACACATTTCTTTAAGATCTTTTGTCTCGGAACTTAAATACTTATTTAATATAATGCTGAAGCGCTCATGAAATTCAAAGTTACATTCTTTGCAGAGCCATAAATAGAACCTTTTTTCAGTTAATAATGGAACAAAACTATCTATAGGGACTTTATTATTTGGTGCCCACAATTTTGCTAGTTCAGGGTATAAGTAATCAAATGTATTAAACCCCTTCAGGGGCTTATCATTGTTGCAGTAAGGACAACACTGAGAAACTTCTCTTCGAATTGGGATAGAACATAAATATGTCCCATGACACTTTGAACAATCCCACCAATATTTTTTGGTCTCAATTGTTGTCTGAGCTAAATGAATAGGAATATTATTTTTATCACTCCATTCTTTAATCAGCTTTGGCTCTTTAAGGAAAATATTATTTTTAAATACCTCAGTCCTCCAGTCACATTGATTAGGACATGTTTGAAAGTTTTGATTTTCTAAATCAGTTCGACTGATCATTTCGGCTGGGCTACATTGAAAGTTGATTTTACAACAAGGACAAACCCAACTAACTACATTATTTGACTTAAACCAATATTCGGAAAAATCCCTTTCATTACTGAGGTCCCAAAATTCCCTCAAATAGGGATGTGTTTCGTTTAGTGTATTAAAATCCTGAAGTTTTTCTCTATTTGAACAAAATGGACAAGACCTATCTGTTTTTTCAAATAGAGAACATGAATACTCTCCGTGACAATTCGTACATTCCCATAACACATGAACATTAGATAATACATCAACTTGATTAGGTGTAATATTGTTCCTTTTAGACCACTCCTTGAGCATGGAAGAATTTAAAAAAGATAGAGGAGAAACATCAAAATCTTTATCCAATAACTCTTCAAATGAAGAATGACACTCCGAACAGTAATGACCGCTTCTTTTAATTCGGTTCAATAATCTATCAATAGATAATTCAAATTTGCAATGACACTTATCACATTCCCAATGAATAGGTACTGTTATATTGTAACTCAGCTTCAGTTCGTTAAATTTAAATTTGTTTAAATGATCACTATAGATTTTAGCTAAATTTGGATAGACAGATTTGTAATCGCAATGATAGGTAGTTTCATTGCAACCAAAATGAAATAAATCCCCACTTGTTAGTTGGAATAACCTTTTATTTGTCGCAGAATCTTTCCAACTTAATTGACAAGTCGGACATTTAAAATTGAACTTTCTTTTACTATTGAACGACAAAGTAAGAAGTTTCTCATCTAATTCTTCATCTTGCTCAATGCTGTAGTTTATATAATTTCTGAAATCGGGATAAACCTGAAGAACACTCTCATTTTCATCAATGGAACGTTCACCTAATCCACAATGGGGGCAACACCTAAGATATTCATAACTGTCAAGCTGCACATCAATGATTTTCGCTTCCCAATGGTGTTGACAATAAGGGCAAGACCAATAGGCATATTTTAAACTATTTGACGACAATTTTTTGGGGTCAAGAACATTTCGTTTTTGATCCCAGTACATGTAAATAGCTGGATTATCTTTAACTTTCTTGTTCATTTCTTTCCTCATTTATAATTAGTTTTGCTGTCCAGTAAGTTTTTAATAGAAACCACTTTAGTTGATTTTTGAGGATTTTCTTGTTCAATAAAACCACCAGAATGAAAATCTATTTCTGATTCAGCAGTAATGATATTGTCTACTAGGAAATCCTCACTGATAACCTTTTGAGAATATTTTAGCAATCCCTCTTCTTTTAAAAGCTCATTCGCAATTTCTGGATAGACACTTGTTTTGATTATTTGTAATAGTTTTTGATTCTCATCACTTAACTCATTTTCTCTTTGTAGCTTCTGTTTTAAATCTTCATTAGTTGACTGTAGTTCAGAATTTAAAGCACGTAATTTATCTGCTTCTTGTTTATAGCTAGCCGCAATATTTGCTATTTTCTTATAGTATTGGCTAATTTCCACCAATGCTCTTTTCATAGAACCTGGAGTACGATTTTTTGCTATAAAATTGTCAGGATCTATGGTCTTGTAAGTAATCACAGTCTCATAATTTTCATCTTGATATTTAATTTCACTTTCTTTTAAAAAATCCCTGAATCTTTTATTACGTCTAATGGTTGTATCCGCAACATTTTGATAGCCATGATTCCTCACATAGTCACCGAACCGAGGAATTTTTACCAAGCTTAAATCACAGGAACACTGGGAAATTAAATACTGTTCAAACAAATGAATCAATTCATCATCAGAAATTGATTTCTTTCTAGCCATTAGACTTATTCTCCTCTAAAGATAGTTGTTTAGCATTTAAGTAATCTTGATAGGTATTGCTAACTGTTTTTAATTTCAACAAAGCTTCTCCAATATCTTCAATATGACCTTTCCCTTGCCTAACTTTTCTAATCGCTTCATCTACAACCATAGCTTTTTCATCAACTGACTTTTTAAATGTTTTATCCATTGAAAAATAATCTTTACCTGCTTTACGGTAAAAAGGGCAGCTCGTACAAGCACCTAGTTCTGCATGCTCACTAATAACTTTCAGACAATCTGAATAATCACCTTTCGCAAAGCGGGGTGAGTAACACCGTCCTTTATTTTCTAAAGTGATGTATTGTCCTTGTGCTGTATAAAATGGCTGTCTCTTACTTATGGTGTAATTCGTATTCTTACTCGTTAGTTTACGATACATTTGATAACTACGACATTCAATAAATTGGCTTAAATTTGAAAAATAGTGAGATGAAGTTGTCACATCTTCATGACCAGCTAAAAGCATAGCTGTAACAGGACTAGCCCCTTCTGCAATTAAATTGATCATTGCAATGTGTCTCGTATCCCCAATATGAATCAAATTAATCTCGTTTTCATCTAATCTAGCTGGAAAACTAAAATAATTAACTTGATAACCGTATTTTTGAGAAATAATCTCATTAAAAAAATACCTCAAAATAGTATTGAGATTAGTGTAAGTTAAAAATCGGTTATTAACACCTGTTCGACGACCCCAACGGTTATAATGAGGATCAGTCACAAATAATGTATCTAATTTAGTAGAATTATTATTTTCCGTAAGTTTGAGGTAAGTCTTTATTTCAGAAGCTAATGAATTAGTAATTTCATAAGTATTCAAAGTATAATCTTCAGAAATTTTATGTGCAACAAGTCGATCCCTTCCTTTGATTATATTTCTCCTTAATGTAAGAAAATATTTTCCATCTTTCTCGGTTAAACAGTTTCTTTGTATTAAAAGAAATTCTCTTGGCCTTAAAGGTAAAATTGCTGTAATCTGCCACCAGAGATACAATGGATAATAAAATAGACGTTCTTTCTTAGATAATGTTTGAGACCAATAATCATTTAAAATGTCATTAAAAGTAAAATAGGATTGAAATTGCGCTAATTGTCTTTGCTGTTTTGACCTCTGCTTTTTTTGAAGGTTGATAGTTAATTTATTATCTAATTGCTCCAATAGTTGATTTAGTTGACTATCATCTGAACAGGGAAGATT